>CAZXOK010000005.1:0-220741 GCA_964642175.1 uncultured Chlorobiales bacterium
CCGAAGCACCAGCCTAAGGTTTGTTCCCTGAGCGGTTGCTGAGCTTGCCGAAGCAAACCAATTCCGAAGATTTATGCTAGTATAATGGCAGAAAAAAAAGCTGCCAAAAATGGCAGCTTTAAATAGAATTAATGATATGGGGCAATTCATAAATTGCCCCTACAATTGATATTTGATTTTATTTCACCAACATCATTTTTCTGACATCAGTGAAGTTTTGATTTGCACCACTTACGATCATGCGGTAGAAATAAATACCACTTGAAAGGTCGCCGGCATTAAACTGAACATTGTATTTACCGCGACTTTGGTTTTCATTAACCAGTGTTTGTACTGCCTGACCAAGTGCATTATACACTACAATATTAACCTTGGCGTTATCTTTCAACTCGTAGCCAATGGTTGTGCTTGGGTTGAAAGGATTCGGATAATTTTGAGTTAAACTGTAACCCTGGATCTGAGTATTGTATTGAGATTCCACGGTAATAGATTCAAGAACCACCCGGATACCAGCAATATCTTCTTCCTCTAATTGATACTCTACAGATTGGCCGGCCTGCAACTCTATGTTGTCCAAGTAGCTGTAAGAAGCTCCTGAAAGGCTGTTTGTAGCTTCCAATGCGCTGTTACCTGCATAGGTAGAAACCACCTGCCAGGTATCCTGACTTGAAGAGCGACGAGAAAGAATAAACCCACGGGAATCTTTTTCGGATGCTGTTTCCCAGTTCAGCGCAATACCATTTTGAGTTGAAGTGCCTTCGAAGCTCATTAACTCAACCGGAAGTGGGTTGTCAGATGCATTTGAAGTACCTACAGTATAATATCTTTGAGCATAGACGGTTAAAGAGTTAGATGTTACAGATGTAGCTGCACCATTGGTTGTAGGACCTTGATCAAACCATCCTGCTGAACCAGATGATTCATAACGTGCTACTCTAATACTGGCATCAGAAGAGATACCATCATTACTCTTATCATAATATAATGTAATCTGAGCATTGGTGCCTCCAGAAGTGCGTTCTACCGACCAATGATAAAGATCTGATACAGCTTGTAATGGAGGATCCTGCAAGACATCCGGTTCAACTAAATCTCCTTCAAAAAACTCAACTTCATATTCTGTAGAATTTATATCGGCAGGAATAATGGCTATTGTTCTTTGAAGTTCATTATCTCCAGTGGCAATAGCGTATGGGTTGGTCGTACCTGACATCTGAATCGTAACCAAACCATTGATATAAGAATTGTTATCGCCTCCACTAGTCGAATTTAATAAAGTTAGAGATGTACCTGTGGATGCATCCAAGACACCACTTGTAAGGGTAAGAGCACCATTAATTGTAGGAGAAGCACCACTACTTAATGCAACACCACTTGAATTATTAATGGTTAAGTTATTAAAAGTGAAATTACCTGAAATAGTCTGAGCACTTGTACCATTCATAGTCACTGTGCCACCAACATTTCCGCCTGAAGATGATATATCGCCTTCTACCTCAATTGTTCCTGAAGGCGAACCGGCTGTGAGAATCATATCACCCGCAATATCCAAATTGTTAAATGAAGGTGATCCTGAAGTGTTTGTATAATTTCCAGTTACAGTAGTTGTACCTGAAGCATTACCGGAACCGCCATTAACCTGAAGGTTAGCATAAGTATCTGGTTGAACTGATGAACTTGCACCATAAATGACTGTTCCTGTTAAAGTTGTAGCAGTTGTGTTATAACCAGAATTGTTAAAATCAACTTTAGCATTTGTATTGATTGTAAATGTACCGGCCACGGTTAAAGCACCGGATCCTGTTGAGGTAACTTCAATATCTGAGCCATCCGAAAAGGTTAGTGAAGCACCAGATTGGATATTTAATGTATTTACTGTTGCGGCATCTCCCGATCCGATTTCCGGATTGTGACTTGAGCTTTGAATAACAGCATCATCTACAGAAGTTGGCACACCATTATCCCAGTTACCAGCTGTCGCCCAATCTGAAGTTGAAGCAGCAGCAAGCCAGGTTGTTGTTGCCCCACCTTGGCCAAATGCCAGATAAAAATCATCTGTAGGAAGTGCCGTAATGCCTGTTGCAGTTACATTGTCGTTTCCAGTATCATGAGTTTGACCTGAAGGCACTGAGTAATCTGGTCCTGAACCATTTTGAACTAAAATACGAGTTCTATTTTCAGGTGAGATACCTGCATCGGTATATCTTAGAGTCAGGCCATAATTTGGCGTAGATGTTCCAGTAATATTTTGGAGTAAATAATGACCGCCCGTAGCTATCTGGCTTATTCCGGTTGGTAAATTACCGCCAGGATTGCTAGCATCATATTCCATCTCAATGGTCTGAGGAGAACCTGGAGCACTATCATACTGAAAAACTGCCGGACGGTATGCTGATGAGGTACCAATTGGGAATGATGTTGCCGTTGTATTTCCAATAATCCTGCGAAGCGGACCATCCACATAACGATTAGCACTTTGTCCTGATACACTTGCACCACTTGCCAGTGTAAGTGTGTTAGAACCAGTTACATCTATCAATGCGTTTGTACTAAATGTGAGTGTTCCATTAATTGAAACATCACCAGAAATATTTAATCCATTTGAATTATTAACAGTAAGGTTACCATATTGAGCATCTTCTATTGTAGTTTCTGTAGTTGAACCATTATATACGAAAGTACTAGAGTTAGCAAAATTATATGTTGTAGAGCCATTGGTGACAATTGTCTTACCACCTGACCTGAATTCTCCATTTGCATTTATCTCAAAATCAGCTCCTTGTATATCCAACTGGTTAGCACTTGTGCTTAATTCCAGTATACCTGTTTGAACATCCAGAGAATTGGCAATTTTTAAAATTCCGGTACTTAAAGTCACTACATCATTAGAAGCATCTTTATCAATTCTTAAATTTTCTATTGAATTAACACCTGCACCACCTGTTATAGTTTGGTTTTCGCCTCCTGTCATCACAATGTAAGAAGTTCCTGAGGTATTAGTAAAACTACCTGTAGTGGTAAGTGTCCCTGTTGATAAAGCTCCACCAAGACTAATATTAAATGTACCACTGGTTGTAAGCACACCAGAAGAAATGGTTAAATCATCATCAATTGACCGGGTTGAGGTTAATTCAATTTCTGTTGAACTGTTTGGAGTGTTAATTATAACATTATGAGGCCGGTTTGAAGTTGGCCATTCATTAGACACACTCACATCAGCACCAACTTCGTAGCTAAGGGTTGTATTACTTTGGTATATAAACGAGCCATTTGTTAAGGTCATACCACTGTATTTTCCTTTAGCAGTGAATGTGCCGCCAGAATTAATAATAACCCTTTGGTTACTGCCACCAGTAATATCAATTGTTAGTCCACCACTTAAAAAAGAAGGATTTCTTGATAAATTATAGAAAGCGATATCACCATTTGTTGAGGCAATGGTCAGATTCCCGGAATTATTGTTAAAGTTGAAGGTTGATGTACCCGGATTAAATGTGCCCCCGCTATAAGATATATCTGAACCAATTAGAACTTCAGAAGAATTAGCATTTACAGTACCTGAGGATAATGACAATGTGGTAAATATATGCGCTCCTGTGCTTAGTATCAATGTTCCTCCACTTACATTAATTGTTTGACTGACAATCAAGTTATTTCCATTCGTATTTATAGTACCACCAGACAAATTAATATCATTTTGAAATGAGCCATTAGCACCAAGCGTTACCGTTCCACCTGATACTGTCAAATCAGTACAACCAATTGTACCCGTTAAAGTAATGGTTGCATTGATTGTTGCATTGTCTTCACCATCCGGATATCCGTTAGAACCATCATCAGTTCCTGAGGTTAGATTCCAGTTTCCGGAATTAGTCCATGTGGTGCCATCACCTGAACCGGTCCATGTAAAATTGGCAGCGTATATAGTTGAGGAAAAGCCTAATAATAAAAGGCTCAGGATAAATATTCTTAAATAGATAGCAGATTTACCAGCAGATCGGTTGTTTATGTGTTTCATGGCAATCATGAAGGGCTTATGAGTTTTTTAAGGATTAAATTTATTTTTCTATTCTAACAAGAAAACTTTAGGGATCTTTTGTTTTTGTTGAATCGAGTTCTATTAATAGAACCCTGAAGCCATAACATAGTTGTTGTGCTTATTCTAGAAAAAGAATTCAAGTTAGTTAGTGTTACATATCACACACTCACAGAATTATGCACTACTAAAAAACTTTTTTATCGAATAAAACACACTATTCATCTTTATACCTTGCTAAGATAAACCGAAGATTTTTAAAAACCAATGCAATATATTTTTTTTTGTTATGAACAATTCATTAAGAAATTGCATTTAAAACCAATTAAAGATCAGGCTATCCCACTAAATTATCCTTGAGTGGCTTATGATAGGATAATAAGTCAAATTATGTTTGTCAACATTTATAAATTGTTAAAATGCAATTTCTTTGTCAAATTTCTATCGAATATTCAACGAAAACGTTATACTGGGCTTAGGCGCATCTGGTTCTGAGAATAGAGATAAATAATCACCCCCCTACTGTTAATAATTATACTAACAATATTATCCTTTGGAGGGTACATGAATAAAACGTTATTAAAAATCCGCACTTTATTGGTGAGCACTGTGCTTATCGTCTTTATGTCAGTCATAACAACCTCACTTAAAGCCCAGATCGTTATTACAGAAATTATGCTGAATCCCGATGCTGTTAGTGATGCAAACGGTGAGTGGTTTGAACTTTATAACCCAACCGGCACTGACGTAGATATTAATACATGGGTCATTTTTGACGATAGTTTTGATTTGCATCAAATCAATAATGGAGGTCCTTTACTAGTTCCTGCCGGAGATTTTTTAGTTCTAGGTTCAAACGCTGATGTTGGAACAAATGGAGGTGTGACTATTGATTATGAATATTCAAGTTTCACATTAAATAATACTGTAGATGAGATCTATCTTTACACACCAACTTTTTCACTTATCGATGAAGTTCAATACAATGCTACTTTCCCAAATCCTACTGGTGCCAGCATGGTTTTAACCAATTTGACTTTAGATAATAATGTAGGCGCAAATTGGGGCACTTCAACCGAGGCTTATGGTGATGGAGATTTTGGTACGCCAGGTACATTAGGCAGCGACTCCCAGCTCCCGGTTGAACTTACCGCATTCTCCGGCCGGGCTACCGCTTCAGGCGTTCAGCTGAACTGGACAACTGCTTCAGAAACCGACAATGCCGGGTTTATTCTTCTTAGAAATGGCGTGGAAGTGGCCAGTTTCAACAACACCAATGCCTTAAAAGGGCAAGGCACCACATCCGGCCACACAAAATACAACTACCTGGATCAATCAGCTACTTTAGGCTCTTACGCCTACACTTTGCGCAGTGAAGATTATTCCGGTCTTCTCCACGATTACACCATGTCTGTAACTATAGAAGTTACAGAACTGGATGGCGGAGCCGCTGTTGAACCGTCATATGCCCTGGATCAAAACTACCCGAATCCATTCAACCCTACTACGAATATTTCTTTCACCATGAAAGAATCGGGCTCAGCCTCAATTCGTGTATTTGATGTCTTGGGTCGTTCGGTTCAAACCTTAACGGTTAATGCTCAAAAAGGGGCCAATGTGGTGAATTTTGATGGGTCAAGCCTGACCAGTGGTATGTATTTCTATCAAATGACAGCTAATGGATTCAGCAGTTCTATGAAACGCATGATCCTCGTGAAATAGTCATGCACCCCACATTAAGACTAAAAAAAGCCACCTTAAAACGGTGGCTTTTTTATTGAAAATTTGAAGGCTCAGTGTGGCAATAATAAAAAAAAGACGTAATTTTAAACGTGATTTAAACAAGACATATTCCCATAACCCCAAAAACCCCAAACCCCTGGAGGTATCTATGAAACAGGTACTACTGTTTTTTATTGGCATATTGTGTTATGCCACTTTACTCTCTGCACAAACCACCCCGGTTTTCATCAACGAAATCCACTACGACAATACTGGCAGCGACCAGGATGAAGGCGTTGAAATTGCCGGTCCGGCCGGTACGAATTTATCCGGATGGCGTGTTGTTTTGTACAATGGCAATAATGGCTCATCCTATGGCACGATTAACTTATCGGGTACGATTCCCGATCTTGATGCTGGCTATGGCGCTTTATGGTTTCCAGAGACCGGCATCCAGAATGGCTCACCCGATGGACTGGCCCTGGTTGATGACATCTCAACTGTTATTCAATTTTTGAGTTATGAAGGCAGCTTTACAGCCATTGGTGGCCCGGCCAATAGCATCACCAGCCAGGATATTGGTGTTTCGGAACCCGGCGAAGTTGGCCAGTCTTTGCAACTATCCGGTACCGGGACAACTTATGAAGACTTTACCTGGCAAGCCCCATCTGCCCATACAAGAGATAGTATTAACACATCTCAAACGTTTCAGTCAGGCTCATTGCAGACCTCGGTTCAATTTGCTTCCGGCAGTGGATCTGTTTCAGAAGGCGCTGGCACTTACATGTTGGTTTTGAAAATTCTAAACCCGGATGCCGCCCAGGCAACAAGCTGCCAGGTAGCTCTGATCAGTGGAGATTCGCAGGATATTGATAATTTTGCCACCCAAAATGTCACTTTCCCCGCCGGCAGTAGCGATAGCATCACCATTGAACTAACAATTACAGACGACACCTTTTATGAAGGCAATGAAACACTAACATTTAGTATCGAAAATGTTTCAGGCGGCAACAGTGCCGGCGCCGGATTGCCGGACACCTTTACTCTTACAATTACCGATAATGATGCCCCGGATGTGCCGGCTATCGTGATCACCGAAATCATGCTAAATCCTGACCAGGTTAGCGATAGCAATGGTGAGTGGTTTGAACTCTTTAATGCCTCAGGTTCCGAAGTTGATATCAATGGCTGGAAAA
Source organism: uncultured Chlorobiales bacterium (assembly GCA_964642175.1). Classification (GTDB taxonomy): domain Bacteria; phylum Bacteroidota; class Chlorobiia; order Chlorobiales; family Chloroherpetonaceae; genus JANQGG01. Next base: position 6,955 of record CAZXOK010000005.1, read on the forward strand.
TATCAGATAATGGCTCAAACAGCCATATAATTAATAATAGTGTCCCATTGATTATCCCTCCGGGTGGTTATATGGTTCTGGCCAGAAACAGTGATACAACCATGAATGGCAATGTAACTGTTGATTATGAGTATGGCAGCAGTTTTACCCTTGGTAATTCAGATGATGAAATTATACTCATTATGTCAGACAGCATTGAAGTGGATCGTGTTGAATACGATGGCAATTGGCCAAATCCAACTGGCGCTTCCATGGTTTTAACTAATTTGACATTAGATAATAATGTAGGCGCAAATTGGGGCACTTCAACCGAGGCTTATGGTGATGGAGATTTTGGTACGCCAGGTACATTAGGCAGCGACTCCCAGCTCCCGGTTGAACTTACCGCATTCTCCGGCCGGGCTACCGCTTCAGGCGTTCAGCTGAACTGGACAACTGCTTCAGAAACCGACAATGCCGGGTTTATTCTTCTTAGAAATGGCGTGGAAGTGGCCAGTTTCAACAACACCAATGCCTTAAAAGGGCAAGGCACCACATCCGGCCACACAAAATACAACTACCTGGATCAATCAGCTACTTTAGGCTCTTACGCCTACACTTTGCGCAGTGAAGATTATTCCGGTCTTCTCCACGATTACACCATGTCTGTAACTATAGAAGTTACAGAACTGGATGGTGGGGTAAGCGTTGAACCTAGCTATGCCCTGGACCAAAACTACCCGAATCCGTTCAACCCAACTACCAACATATCATTTACCATGAAAGAAGCGGGCTCAGCCTCAATTGTTGTGTATGATTTACTTGGCCGTTCTGTTAAAACCTTAACGGTTAATGCTCAAAAAGGAGCCAATGTGGTGAATTTTGATGGGTCAAGCCTGACCAGTGGCATGTATTTCTATCAAATGACAGCTAATGGATTCAGCAGCGCTATGAAACGCATGATCCTCGTGAAATAAGCATACACTTATTCATAAACTTTAAAAGCCAGCTTCAGGAGCTGGCTTTTTTTATTCGATTAGTTCAAGAGTTGAAATTCTGTGATTGAACTCTAAGACATGGTTCAATGAGCCTTTCGAAATCGGACATTTTCCATTTCAAAATCTATCATTGAGCTTGCCGAAATCGGTCATTGAGCTTGCCGAAATCGGTCATTGAGCTTGCCGAAATCGGTCATTGAGCTTGCCGAAATGAGCGATTTAAGAAAAAGTAAAGTTCCCTTCGGCTGGTGCTTCGGCAAGCTCAGCAACCAGCACTGAGACTATGGTTTTAGAATCAAGTGCCTGTTTTAAGAATCAGAACAACTCCGGGTTTATAGCTGGACAAAACCTTAAGAATATGCACTGATGGCTTCATCCACTGTTTTATAGCAGTCGAAAACGCTGACCAGGTTAGTGATCGCAAAAACATTGTGAATATTTTCCTCAATACCCGCCAATTTCAGTTTTCCACCGGATTGAGAAACCGTTGCAAGTCCTGCAACCAGCATGCCAATACCCGAACTATTGATATAAGTAACTTTAGTCAGATCCAGAACTATTTCTTTCCGACCTTCTTTCACAAGATCTTTAATCCTGGCTTTAAAATCCTGAGCCGTTTCGCCTCCGAGCAGCTGACCTTTAAAAGTTATAACAATTGCACTGCCTTGTTGAGATTCGTCAAAACCCATAGTTTTTTTATTTATGTATATTTGTTAAAGTCGCTTTTTTCCTGAACCACGGAAAAAACGCTTTTATGTATTCTCCAACGCACTTCTGAGCAAGCTTAATAACTTTCTTTCGTTCCAAAAAACAGCAAGTCCTTTAAATAATCATCCCATGAATTCAACTCTAAAGGGACACCTAATTAAATACTTTCGATATTTTTAAACGCTTAAATGAAATTAAGAAATGTTTAAATGTGATGAGAAGATAAATACCATCTTAGAATTACTTCTAAAACGGCTTATCCAATGTACCCTGCTTAACCCGATCCAAGTACCACCACCAATGCGATAGGGGATATCGTTTTTCGCGGTAGATATCATCATATAACCCTTCACCATAGAGCTGTATGTAGGCATATCCATTTTTCAGGACTACTTCGTCACAAACCCTTACTCTGCCTGCCTGAGACTCACTCCACTCGTCTTTGCGGATCTCAAGATCACTTCTGTACTCGAGAAACTCATCGTAGCCTTCGATCCAAATCTCTTCGGGATCGTTAAGATCGTGACAATATTTTTCATAAATCTTTAGCAACTCTTCAATGGTATAGCCTTTAGAGCAATACAGTTGCGGGATTGGTTCAGAATTACTCATTCAAAAAAAGTTCAAACATTGGGTAATCAGAGTGATTGAATTAATCACGCATCTTTACCATTTAATGCTTCACCATTTTTTTGAGCTTTGTTTAATTCTTCCTGAAGTTTATCGGGCCTTGGTACAAACTTGCCATTAACCATTTCCACAGGAATTTTATCAATCACTTCCTTGAGCTGTTTCTGGGCAACTTTTTGCTTTTCTTTCAACTTTTCAAGCTCCTGTTCCGATAAACCTACCGGGTTATCGCTCACAAGTTCAGCAAGTGATTCAATTTCAATATTGTCATTCTCTAGCTTGTAGGCTGTAAATTTGAAGAACAAAAAGACCAGGATGAAAAAAATCGGGATAGCCAATGCGAAAAATATATTCCAATGCATATCGTTCTCTGTTAATAGTGAAAAAAACTCATTTAATAGCAGCTTGAATCCATCATGGCATAATTTATTAAAGTTTTCTAAAAATCCTTATTCCCTCTTACCAGTATAAGCACTTTTTTTCATACACGCACAGTTCTGTAATTACCGATTTAATTGTTCTCTCATGGCCGTATCAGACACTAAAAAATGATATCTTAACTTAACCAAAATTAATTTATCACTTTAAAACTAACCATGAGTACCACCAAGGCCAGCATAAATAAAACCGGATCTTTAGTCGAATTAGGAAAATCCTCATTATCCCTTGAAGCCCATGCCATTGAAGACATGGCCAATCGCCTGGATGAAAACTTTGAAAAAGCCATTGAGCTGATCTTAGAGGGTTCTGGGAAAGTGATTGTGTCGGGTATGGGAAAATCGGGGCTGATTGCCCAGAAAATTGCAGCTACCTTTTCTTCAACAGGTACCACGGCAGTTTTTATGCATCCGGCTGAAGCCGCTCATGGCGATCTGGGCATGGTTTCCAACGGTGATGTTCTGATCGGCCTGTCTAAAAGCGGCACAACAGAGGAACTGAACTTTATTTTGCCTTACCTTCAACAGCTTCATGTTCCGATCATTGCCATGACGGGGAACAAACGCTCGCAATTGGCCAGCTACTCCGATGTATGTCTGGATGTTGGTGTTTCCAAGGAGGCCTGCCCGTTCGACCTGGCTCCAACTTCCTCGACCACGGCCATGCTGGCTATGGGCGACGCGCTTGCCATTGCCCTGATGCATGCCAAATCTTTTTCAGAAAAAGATTTTGCCCAAACCCATCCAAGGGGTGCATTGGGCATGCGTCTGACCATGCGTATCGAAGATATAATGTCTTCCGAAAACCATGTCCCAAAAGTGCTGGAAACCGCCTCATTTGCCGACATGATGCTGGAAATGACCTCCAAACGCTTTGGCGCCACTACCATCGTGGATGAAACCGGAAAGCTTATGGGTATATTCACAGATGGCGATCTGCGACGAGTGGTGCAAACTCATTCAAACCTGCAAAGCCAAACTGCCAGAGATTTAATGACACCCAATCCTAAAACAGCTACAAAAGAAATGCTGGCTAAATCCTGTTTGGAAAACATGGAAGCCTATCGTATTACACAAATGATCATCTGCGATGATCAACAAAAACCAATTGGTATCGTTCACCTGCACGACCTGGTATCCCTTGGCATTTAAACACTGGCTGGTTGGAGCATGAATACATTCCTTTATAATCAATATAGGCGATCCCTGAGTGCAGGCTGAACCTGCCGATGCATGTATCGAAGGTGTTCCCTGAGAGTTCGTTGCGCCTGCCGAAACGCTGCCGAAGGGAACTTTGTCACATGTTCGCTTATTTTGGCATGTTCAATAAGCGATCCCGAAGATTATTTCGAAAAAAAAAGACGCGTCAAAGCGCGTCTTTTAAAAAGAAGATGATCAATAGCTGTAAGTATAATTACTTACCTAAAGCTTTCAGCATGGTTTCACCAATATCAGCAGGATTATCTACCACATGAATACCGGCGCTGCGCATGGCAGCCAGTTTATCATCAGCGGTACCTTTACCTCCCGATACAATAGCCCCGGCATGTCCCATTCGGCGGCCCGGAGGCGCAGTTCTGCCTGCAATAAATCCAACAACCGGTTTTTTAAAGTTGCGTTTGATGTATGCGGCAGCTTCTTCTTCGGCATTGCCACCAATTTCTCCAATCACAACCAATCCTTCGGTTTCAGGATCTTTGGCAAAAAGCTTAATGGCATCAATAAATTTGGTTCCGATAATCGGATCGCCGCCAATACCAATACAGGTCGACTGGCCGAGACCAACTTCGGTTAACTGGTTTACAGCTTCATAAGTCAGAGTACCACTTCTGGAAATCACGCCAATGGTTCCTTTTTTATGGATGAACCCGGGCATGATACCCACTTTTGCTTCTCCGGGTGTGATCACACCGGGGCAGTTTGGGCCAACCAGAACAGCGCCTTTTTCCTTGACATAGACATAGGCTTTCATCATGTCGTTAACCGGAATACCTTCCGTGATACAAATGATCACTTTAAGATCGGCATCGGCAGCTTCGATGATTGCATCACCGGCAAAAGCAGCCGGCACAAAAATCACGGTTGCATTGGCTTGCTGTTCTTTAACCGCTTCTTTTACAGTGTTGTAGATCGGTACTTTTCGGTTGAATGAATCTTTCTCGTTGCCTTCATACATCAGACCGCCTTTTCCAGGGGTTACACCGGCAACCACATTGGTGCCGTACTCCAGCATCTGGGAAGTATGAAAGGTCCCTTCACCACCGGTTATACCCTGAACAATCAAGCGCGTGTCTTTATTGACTAATACACTCATGTTGATTAGGTTTTTTGTTTAGAATTAAAAAACCCTTTTGATAAGATTCTCAAAAATCCCTTCAAAAAGGTTTGATGGATTAAATTACAATTTAGGTTTTCTGAACTTGCTGAGACACGCCAAGGATCGTTGCCTCATCATAAGGTTTGCCGATAAGCTGCAACCCGGCCGGCATGTTGTCGGCTGTTAATCCTCCCGGCACGCTGATAGCCGGCATACCGCTAAGATTAGCGGTAACTGTATAAATATCGGCCAGGTACATCGCAAGGGGATCTTCCATTTTTTCGCCCAGTGCAAAAGGTGGAATGGGTGAAGTTGGCCCGGCAATAACATCAACAGTTTTAAAAGCCTCGGTATAATCGTCCCGGATCAGGCGCCTGACCTGCTGGGCTTTTTTGTAATAGGCATCATAATAGCCTGCAGAAAGCACGTAAGTGCCGAGCATAATGCGGCGTTTGACTTCATCGCCAAAGCCCTCACTTCGGGAATTGACATACATGTCTTCCAGGTCGACCTGTTTGTCGGAGCGATAACCATAGCGGGCGCCATCATATCTCGACAGGTTTGATGAAGCTTCAGCCGTTGCTAATATATAATATGTAGCCAGGGCATACTCAGAGTTAGGTAAAGAAATATCAATCAACTCTGCACCGTTCTCTTTCAGAAACTCAAGTTTTTGATCAATTATTGCTTTAATGCCCTCATCCAATGCATCTGTGAAAAACTCCCCGGGCACGCCTACTTTTAAGCCTTTAAGAGAAAAACCCGACACAACTGAAGGGTAATCGGTAACTTCATGATCACTTGAAGTAGAGTCTTTAGGGTCTTCTCCGGCGATAACTTGGAGAACCAATGCGGCATCGCCGGCATCTTTGGCCAACACCCCAATCTGATCAAACGAAGATGCAAAGGCCACCAGGCCATACCTGGAAACGCGTCCATAAGTCGGCTTCAGACCAATCACGTTACAAAATGAAGCGGGCTGGCGAACCGAGCCGCCGGTGTCGGAGCCAAGGGCCACCATGGCACAACCTGCTGAAACAGCGGCCGCTGAGCCACCCGAGCTTCCTCCGGGCACTTTGGTTTGATCCACCGGATTTCTAACGGGACCAAAATTTGAATTTTCGTTTGAACTGCCCATGGCGAACTCATCCATGTTCAGCTTGCCAAGAATAATGGCATCTTCAGCCATTAATCGCTCTATAACCGTGGCGTCGTATATGCTTTCAAAGTTACTTAGAATTTTAGACGCGCAGGTCAGTTTTTCACCCTTGATGGCAATATTGTCTTTTATGGCCACAGGCATACCAAAAAGCTTGCCTAATGGCTCATTACGGCTTAATTTCTGCTCCAGTTCTTTGGCTCGTGCTAATGCCTTATCTTTAAAAACATTGATGAACGCGTTAATGGATTGCTGCTCATCTATTTGATTGAGGTAATGGGAAACAACTTCGGATACCCCTATTGATTTAGACTCTAGGCCTTGTCTTAATTCAGAGTAAGATGAAAATGAATAATCAGGCACGGGTTATAACTCTTAGGTTTGACGAATATGGCTCTAAATGCACTTATCCAAAAATTAGGTGTGCATTGTTAATTTACTGGTGAGAATCATCGTTAAGATTTCTTGAAGATCAATCACTGAGGTTTTCTGAAGATTCACACTCACTAAATATCAAATATTTTGTATTTTAAATGCTGAAGATAAGAAAGGTTGCTCTTTTTTCCATAGCATAATTTTAGCAAGACCAGCGTGAGTTCATTTTTCAGTCCTATTGATGTTCAGGGAAGATTTTAAGGTTGTTTTTTAAATCTTTGAAAAATAAATTATGCCCACTGAACAAAAAGGGCTTCCAAGAAAAGGACAAATAAATTGCAAACATTACTTAAAACCATCACTAAACCCCAGGAGCTAAATAAAGTTTCGACCCAGGATCCATACGATCTTGAATTGCAAAAATCGTTGAAATCCGAGGGGACTTTACCCAAGCATGTTGCCATTATCATGGATGGCAATGGCCGTTGGGCAAAAGAACGCGGTAAAATAAGAGTAATGGGGCATAAAGCCGGCGTAAAATCAGTTCGCGATATTGTGGAAGCCAGCCGACAGTTAGGCATTCAATACTTAACGCTTTACACATTTTCCAAAGAGAATTGGAAACGACCAAAGCATGAAATTTCGGCTTTGATGAACATTCTTGTATCTGCATTGCACGAAGATACTGAAGAGCTTCACAAAAATAATATTCGGATAAATTTCATCGGCAGATCTGAAGATCTTCCGGAAAAAGTTCAAAAAACACTGCTTGAAGCTGTTGAGTTGACCAAAAACAATACCCAAATGGTACTCTCACTGGCCCTGAGCTACAGCGGCAGGTGGGAAATTATGGAAGCAGCCAAGAAATTGGCTAAAGCTGTACGCGATGGTGAAATAGATCCTGAGGCTATTGATGAAACTGTTTTTGAAAATGCACTCTCGACATACGATCTGCCTGATCCCGAACTCATGATACGCACAAGCGGTGAGATGCGGTTAAGTAATTTTTTACTCTGGCAATTGGCATATAGCGAAATCCACATCAGCGAGTGTTACTGGCCGGATTTCGACAGATTGAAATACTATGATGCCCTGCGCGACTTTCAGTGCCGTGAACGCAGATACGGGCTTACAAGCGAGCAAATCAATCAATTAAAACCGGCACTTAAACAATATCCGTTACGAGGACGCCCCTCTTTATTTTCCACAGATAAATTTGGTTAAGCACACTTAATGATTACACATAGTTTTCGTAAACCTATCCTGGTTTTCTTTTTCCTTATTCTTGGAGCAAGCCTCTGTTTGCCCCTTACGTCAGTTTCAGCTCAATTAATGCCCTCCACATCTTCCGAACCTGATAAAATTACCGTGCTTGGTATTGAAGTTGATGGATTAAGCACCATTAGTGAAAAAGATATTTTAAACCGTTTTTCAATAAAAATAGGCGATATAATTCGTCTGCCCGGCGGCACCGAAGTTGCCGATGCCATTAAACGGCTCTGGAAACAGAATCTCTTCAGCGATATCCAGGTTGAAATTGAAAACCAAACGGCCGATGGCATTTCCCTTCGTCTGATCCTGAAAGAATACCCCATTTTAACTGAAGTTGTTTATGAAGGAAACGACGAATACGACGCCGAAGACCTGGATGCTAAAATTTCTCTAATAAAAGGCTCACCCGCAACGCCGCAGTCCATTGAAGCTGCCAGGCAAAACCTGAAAAACTTTTATGAACAGGAAGGCTATTTGCGGGCAAATATTGAAACAGATATAAAGATTGATGCCAAGAATTATGCCACGGCATACTTTTACATCACCGAATTCTCAAGGGTTATCATAGAAAAAATCACTTTTCATGGCAACACTGCTTTTGATGATGACGAGTTGCGCGGAGTCTTGGATGAAACCAAACAAAACAACTTCTGGCGTACCATTTTCGGTCGGCCGGTTTTAGATCGTCAGAAATTCGAGAAAGATGTGGATCTGCTGGTTGATTATTATCGGGAAAACGGGTATCGTGATGCCCAGTTTATCCGCGATTCGGTTTCTTATTCTAAGAATAAGGAAGCACTATATCTGGATATCTTTATTTCAGAAGGGCCAAAATATGTCATCCGCAATATAGCCTGGGAAGGCAATACAAAACCGTTTGCAACCCTGGAAGAACTTGAAGATCGCTTTGGGTTCAAAAAAGGAGATGTTTATAATAAAAAGCGTTTGGAAGAACGCCTGAACTTCTCACAGGACGGTGATGATATCAGCTCTTTGTACCTTGATAAAGGTTACCTGGGATTCCGACCGTTCATGGAAGAAAGTGTGGTGGCAGGAGACTCGGTTGATCTTCGGATTTACCTCAACGAAGGTGATCAATTTACAATCCGCCGTGTAAATATTGCCGGTAATACCAAAACCAAAGATCATGTTATTCGACGCGAACTCTACACACGACCCGGCGATCTGTTTAGCCGCGAGCGCATTGTGAGAAGTGTTCGTGAACTGGCCCAGTTAAATTATTTCGATCAGGAACGCATCAATCCTGATGTAAAACCCAACCCAAAAACCAGCGAAGTTGATCTGACTTACGAGTTGATAGAAAAACAAACCGACACATTCAATGCCTCTGCCGGATACAGCGCTGCAATTGGCATGACGGGGTCTTTAGGCCTGACTTTCAATAACTTCTCTATTCAGGATGTCTTTAAAGGCAATGCGTGGTCGCCTATTCCACATGGCGATGGCCAAACCCTGACCTTTAACTGGCAGTTTGGTAACTTTAATTACCGCAATCTCTCGATAGGATTTACCGAACCCTGGGCATTTGGAACACCCACTTCTGTTGGTGTCAATATTTATGATATTACCCAGGATTACGGCACAAAGATCCAGCAAACCGGTATTTCTTTAACCGTAGGCCGCCGTCTGACCTGGCCTGATGATTATTTCAGCATCAGTTGGACCGTTCGTTACCAAAGAAATATTGGTGGGTTTGTAAACTTTATCTCGGCTGATGATGAGCCTGACGATGCCACCGAGGTTTCACTGTCCCAAACCATCCGGCGAAACAGTTACGACAACCCGATCTACCCACGACGCGGTAGTAACTTTTCATTGACATCTCAGATCTCCGGCGGTCCGCTGCCCGGATCGGTTAATTTCTACAAATTTACCGGACAAAATGCCTGGCATACGCCTATAGCCGGCGACCTTGTGCTTCGAACATCCAACGACTATGGCTACATTGCCCGTTTCGACGATACTGACTATATCCCGTATATTAATTTCTTTTATATGGGTGGAAGCGGCATTTCATCACTGCCTACCGTCCAGATGCGTGGATATGATGACCGGAGTATTGGTGTCCTTGAGCCTTCGACAGACCTTTATACTGGACGTATCTACACTAAATTTGGAACTGAATTGCGCTACCCGCTCACGCTGAACCCCTCGGCAACTGTCTATGCATTGGCCTTTGCCGAAGCAGGTAATTTGTGGGATAAGCCGGCAAACGTCAATTTCAATAACCTGAAACGCTCTGTCGGCTTTGGCATTCGGGTCTTTTTACCCATCATTGGTTTGATTGGCCTGGACTACGGGTATGGATTTGATCCGATTCCTGAATTCCCAAATCGGGAAAACCAGGGATGGAATTTCCAATTCGTATTTGGCCAGTTTGCCCAGTAAGCTAAGCAGGTAATAAGTTTTTTACATATCCCGGCATGGCTTCAGATGCTTTTTTTGCCATCACTTTAAATCCGCTTAATACCTCATGAGCCGGTTTTGGATCTATAAACACTTTTTCGGGGGTGTTTTTAAAAATGTCGAGTAATCCGGCTGCCGGGTATACTTTTGCCGAGGTACCCACTCCGATAAAAATATCTGTTGTTTCCACAAGATCTTGCAGGTAATCCTGTCTCATATTTACAGCTTCTCCAAACCAAACCACATCCGGACGCAGTTGAGCGCCACATTGCGGACATTTATCACCCGGGTTGATAGGTTCATGAAGGGTATCTTTGTATGAACAACAATACAGATCATCAGGATAGGCAGGGATATCTTCATGAAACTCACACTTTTTCCAATCGATTCGTCCATGTAAATGCCACACCTTTGATACTCCGGCACGCTCGAGCAGATCATCAATGTTTTGGGTAATGCATACCACGTTATGATACCTGGCCAGTTCTGCAATTGCCAGATGAGCCGGATTAGGCTGGCAGGTTCGCATTTTTAAAAATCGTTTGGCATAGAAATCAAGTACCATTTGTGAATTACTGGCCCATCCTTGCGGGGAAGCCACATCCTCGATGCGATGGTTCTCCCAAAGTCCGCCCGACTCACGAAAAGTAGGCACCCCGCTTTCTGCCGAAAGTCCGGCCCCGCTAAAAATGACGATTCGCTTTTTCATACTATAAAATTTGTTTTTATACTCGATTTTAAACACTTCTGAGTACCCTGTGCAATTCTACCATAGCCAGTGTATCCAGCTTGCAATAGGCTTTTAACGCCTTAATTTTCTTTTGTTTTATTTCCGTAACCGGCTCACGGATCATAAGCTCCCACTCGGCCTGGGCCTGGTCCCCCTTTTGAACGTCCAGATCGCTATAGGATAATCCCGGTACCAATACAGGCAAGACGTTTTTAATGGAGAACGAACCTAAAAATTCCGGATGCCTGTAATGACCTTTAAAAATGAGCATTTGATCCCACAAACGCGAGATCATTTGATTTAAAAAATCTGTGTGATCAGGGAAATACTCAGAAAGTTGTTTTAATATCCGCTTTTCAAAAGCGGCATTATAAGCCACAATATGACCAACTGATCCAAAATGCGCTATAAGCGAATTGATTAGTGGTATTCTTGGATCCGTTTCATCTTCATGCAAATAATCGTGGTGGGTTACTGATCCATCTTCTTGCATGATATGACAACTGTACTGGAAGGGAAACTGCTCATAAGGTCTCATGCCATCAAATCTTGGAAGTGCCGGATTGAGGGTTTCAAAGTCGAAAAAATACAAGGGGTAGTCCAATTGGTCCAACTCTGCCCGAATTGCATCTTTATCAATAAAAACCTGGCGAGTTTTAACACTCTGTACATAATTCTTCTGGATCTGGCTAAGTGGGAAGTCATCCGGAAGATCTTCAATTGCCAGGCAGTTGCTGGCAATCAGGGTGTCGGTTTTGGCCTGATTTAAACGCGGTATCGTAAAAATAGACTTTTCAGGTACATGCGACCAGCATTGATCTTTTAAAGGACAAAGGTGAGGTTTATGACAATGCTTACCAATCGGCAAGTGAGGTTCGGGTTGAATTAAAAGCGATTTAAATTCATTAAGCCGGTCCAAAACACCCGATTTATAGGTTTGCACTTCGGCCGTTACATCGTCTATGTTGAACAGATTGGATAAATCAGGGTAGCGGCAATCTTTACTGTTTATGTACATCAAGTGAGCCGATTCAATTGCCACCCCACACAGGTCTGCCACTGCCCATTGTATGGCCAGATCGGGTATGTGCAGCTCAGGGTCAAATGAAGTTGTTGATTTCACCTCGATCAACTGCCAGCTCTCAGAAGAATCGGCTTGCTCGAGAATATCGCACCTGATGGTGACATCCTGAGCCTGAAAGGATGCTTCAAAAATCACAGGTTTGTTTTCCTTTATCGCTCGCCGAGTATCCACGATAGCCGATGCCCCATGGGAGTCGATAAGAACGCCATGCGGGAAACATAAACGCGCATAACGGCCAACCTCGGCACCCTGTTCCATCATCCGTTCATCAGAACCTGACAATTCGGCAAGTGTATCGGGTTGATGGTACTGATTCCAGAGGCGTTTTTTACATTGAAGTCCGCTTAGAAATAACGACTTGCTAAGATGAGGTGAGCTGGCGTCCATATAAAATTCATTAAAGTTGGATTGAGTTAAACGGGCAAATAGCACCCAAGCGGTTTTGTTAATCTTGAAACCTGATGTATCTTTTTTTTTAACTTTCAAAACCTAACCATAACTCTATGTCGAACCAGGACCTGGAAGCTTTATTTGGTGGCAAATCACATTCACCGTTTAAATCTGAAATTGAAAAATTTAAAAAATTTCCTTCAAATTTGGAGTTTGCCTTAGAAGGCATCAGTGGCTCTAAATTGAGATGGAAACCAAATCCAAAGCAGTTTTCCATTCGCGAACTTATCTGTCACCTGGTTGATCTGGAATCTTTGGCTTTGGCAAATATGAATGCCATTATTGCTTCACCGGAATCCTCGCCTCCAAAATTACTATTTTTCGATACCACCATGCTGGCCAGCCGCTTTGAGTATAATGATCAGGATGAACTTCTGGCCATTCAAACCTTAAAATCATACAGAAAATACATGTATGAGATCCTTAAAATTATACCGGATAGCCTGCACGAAAAACAAGGGTTGGCAGAGAACAATAAACCCATAACTCTTTTAGATGTCTTAAAAGAGCATAATAAAAGTGCAGATCAACACCTCAGGGATATTTCAAGAATTGACGAGGAATTTAAAGGGGGCGATTAACCTCAGGAGTTACTGGTTAAGCGATCAATTTCATCGCGTATTTTTGCAGCTTTCTCGTACTCTTCTTGTTTAATAGCGTCGTCGAGTTGAGATTTTAACTGAGCGATTCGGGCTTCCGGTGTCGCAGCCGGCGCTTCGGGTTCTTTCTGCTCCGGGGCAGCCTGCGTTTCAACACCTTCTTGTTCTTCAAGCTTTTCATCGGTAATGCCGGCTTCATTCATTACCTCTTCTGAAACAAATATCGGCGACTCGCAACGCACAGCAACTGCAATGGCATCACTGGGTCGGGCATCGATTTCATGAGTTTCGCCGTTCATTTCACAAACAACTTTAGCATAAAATGTCTCGTTTTTAAGCTCGTCAATCATCACTTCAGAAACAGAGATGCTGAAAGTATCAATAATGCTGCGAACCAGGTCGTGAGTAAACGGACGGGGTGCTTTTATATTTTCAAGCTTAAGGGCAATAGCCTGGGCTTCGTTTCCACCAATTATAATCGGTAACTTGCGTTTCCCTCCAACTTCAAATAAAATTAGAGCATAGGCACCATTGTTGTGCGGGCTTGTTGATAAACCTAGAATTTCAACTTGAACTTTTTTCATAACCTGGTTTTAAAGGTATTTGCTCTTCTCAGAGTTTATACGAAGACTAAGGTATTAAAATAAATGAAACACCATTAAAACAAAAGTCCATTCCTGAGATTTGAAAATTATTCACAGGACAATAAGTTTTTTAAGTGTTATGATGAAGTTTCTGACTTAAGGCTTTCCAAAAGTTGAGGAATAAACACCAGGGCATCCTGTACAATAGCATAATCAGCTACAGAAAAAATTGGCGCATCTTCATCAGTATTGATCGCTACAATGGTTTTGGCACCGCTCATCCCGGCCAGGTGCTGAATCGCACCCGAGAGACCGCATGCAATGTATAATTTTGGGGTTACGCGCTTACCGGTCTGACCGATTTGCTCGCTGTGAGGTCGCCAACCCGAATCAACCACTGCTCGAGTGGCGCCAACTGCCCCACCCAGGGCATCGGCAAGCTGCTCCAGCAATGCGAAGTTTTCCGGGGCCTGCATGCCTCGCCCTCCGCAAACCACCACATCGGCTTCTTCAACATCGAGTCTTTTTAACTCACTTTTGAATGTGCTGATATAATTTGGCAGAGATAGCTTAATATGATCTTCACTGCCTTCCTGAAACTCAACTGCCGTATCGGGGTAATCCGGAACATCCAATGTGCCGGGCTTGCAAGTGACAATAGAGAGGGATGTTGAAATTTTAACATGGCTCAGAAACTTGCCGGAGTGCGCCCACCTGATGCCGTCAGGACCTTCTTCTGAATTGGAAAATCCAACGCAATCCGATATCAATCCCCCTTTTAACCTGGCCGAAAGTCTTGATGAGAGCTGTCTGGCCATAGGTGTTGCGCCAAAGAGGCAAAGTGAAATATCTTCAGACTCTATAAGCCGGGCCAGAATATCGGTCTTAGGTTCCGGCGCTAAACTATTTGGTGAATGTTCCGAAAAGGTGATGATTTTTTTTAGTCCAAACGCCCCTAATTTGTTCAGCTTTTCAGAGATCTGGCCAATAACCACACCAATAATCTGCTGGTTTGGCAACGCATGCTGTTTGCAGAATTCAAGCGCTTCCAGACTGCTTTTACGAATCTCACCTTCTTGGATTTCTATATAAACGACAATATTTGACATAGTAATTAATTCTAAATAATCTTGATTTCATTTTTCAGAATACTTAACAGCTCCCCGACACTCCCGAGTTGCTGGCAGGTTTTCTTTTCAGTTGGAGCTTCGAGGGAAACCGATTGCACCAGGGCCTCTTGATCCAGACTTACTTCCATGGTGTTGATGGTCTTTTTGCGGGCCATCATAACTGATTTCATGTTGGGAACACGAGGCTGATTGAGACCTTTTTGCGCTGTAAATACAAATGGGAGCTTGGCTTCTATCTGCTCCAGACCACCAAGAAGTTCACTCTCCAGCAGATAGGTATCAGAAGATTTTTCAAACGAAACCACACTGTTAAAACAGGGTATGGACATGAGTTCAGCCATCATCACACCAGTTTCACCCCGGTTGGTATCGGTTGCTTCTTTACCCATACAAACCAGATCGGGCTTACCGTTGAATACCTCATTTATCGCTTTTGTTAATACCAGCGCAGTGCCATAAGCATCTTTTGCTTCCGCAATGATCTGAACAGTTTCATCAGCACCCATCGCGAGGGCTTTACGTAAATTAGACTGTATGGTATCGTTGGCCATTGAGAAAACCACTACCCGAGTTCCGGGGTTGTTATCTTTAAGCTTAATGGCTTCTTCCAACGCATACTCATCATAGGGGTTGATCACTTCATTGAGATGCTCCCGGTCTATATCGGTACTATCCGAATTGAGTTTTAATCGGGCTGCCGTGTCGGGAACTTGTTTTAAACAAACAGCAACATTCATGTCATTTAGATTTAGTTCTAAAATGCTTCAATAAATATGCTGGGAGTCAAATTTGCAAACCCTATCAGCAAATCTTTATATGGCTCAACTCCGGCTTAGCAGAATCTTTCTTATCTTTATTCTGGTATTTATTTTAACCATCCATATCATAAACCTAAATCAAGGAGGCATCTATGACTGGCAATTCCAGCAGAAGAGACTTTCTGAAAAACTCAGCTGTCCTTTCAGCAGCCACATTAGCCGGCAGCACATCATTACTGAGTGGTTGCAGTAATGAAAAAAACACTGCCCAGGGCCCGGCTATCAATACCAATAAAACCTACAAATGGAAAATGGTAACCACCTGGCCACCCACATTACCAATTATGCAGGATGGTGCAAAATTGATTGCAAAATGGGCCGAAGAAATGTCGGGAGGTCGTTTAAAAATACAGGTTTATGGCGGAGGTGAACTGGTACCCTCACTGGAAGCCTTTGGTGCTGTTAGCCAGGGAGTTGCCGAGATGGGTCATGGGGCGGCATATTACTGGTCAGGAAAATCGCCTGCTGCTCAATTCTTTGCCGCGGTTCCCTTTGGTATGAATGCCCAGCAAATGAATGCCTGGATCTATAGCGGCGGTGGCCAGGAGCTATGGGATGAGGTCTATGAACCGTTCAACCTGATATCAATGCCGGCCGGAAACACTGGATTTCAAATGGGTGGTTGGTTCAACAAAGAAATCAATTCCATTTCTGATTTTAAAGGACTAAAAATGAGAATCCCGGGCCTGGGAGGTAAGGTTCTTACCAAAGCAGGCGGGGCTGCCACACTTTCTGCCGGAGGTGAAATTTACACCAATCTTGAGCGTGGGGTTATTGATGCCACCGAATGGGTAGGCCCTTACCACGATTACCTCATGGGCTTTTACAAAGTGGCCAAGTATTACTATTACCCGGGCTGGCACGAACCCGGCACAGTGCTTGAAATGTTTATTAATAAAGCCAAATTCAACAGTCTGCCAACAGATCTGCAGGTTATCCTGAAAACAGCTGCCTACAGAGCCAACGTCTGGATGCTTTCTGAGTTTGAATCTAAAAACCACGAGCATCTGCAAAAGCTCATCAATGAGCACAATGTGAAACTGACCCCATTTCCAAAACAGGTGCTCGATACCTTAAAACAATACTCCGAGGAGGTGCTCAACGAAGTGATTACCGAGGACGCACTGAGTAAAAAGGTCTATACTTCGTTCAGTAAATTCAAGAAAACCATGAACGGATGGGCAGAACGCTCGGAAAAAATGTACTACAACAACATTGCTTAAATTATCAGCCCCTGTAACATGCAGGGGCTTTTTTTATCGTACAATTTAAAGTCTTTTAAGCGCATCGTTTTTTTAAGCTTCAACAAAGCTTAACCATTATTGCATACATTTATTTTTATTTCTTTTATATATTAGCTTCAATTTTAATTCTGGTTTTTAGGCTGGTTTTCATTTAATCTCTAAACATGTCCTATTAACAAGGCCCCTCACATACCACAGACACAACATTTATCAGAGCGTTCGAGTTATGAAAAAAAGTATCATCATTTTTTAGCGTGGCTGCTTTAGCTGATGAGTGGTATGAGGATTATCAGGAAGGCGTTGAACTCCTGAAGGTTGGTGATCATCGTACAGCAACCAGGAAATTCCAGTCGTCTTTATCCAAAAAAGCCAAAGATACCGATCGCATCCGAACTTATGGAATGCATTTTATTGAATACTATCCCAATCGGGAACTGGGTATCTGTCTTTACTTTTTGGGAGATACAGAAGGCGCTGAAGAATATCTGAATGTGTCCATGTCGCAACAACCTTCTGAGCGAGCCAAGAAATTCCCGAAAAAGATTGATAAAAACATCCTGGCATCCGATCCTCTGGAAACACCGGCCAAAGCAAGTCTTGCAAAGTCCTCAACACCAAGCCCTTCAGTTTCACCTGCTGTACCTTCTATAGGAATTTTAGGGCCCGTAGGGTCAAAAAAGAAACGCGAAATTGATGCTGCAAAAAAATCGGTAGGCGAACCCGGCATTAAACTGGTTGGTGAGCGCATGAGTATCGCTGTTTTTCCATTCTTAAATAAAGGCGCCAGCAAAAATCTGGGTGAAATTGTTCTGGATAAGTTTATTACCGCATTATTCAACCTTGAACGGTTCAAAGTAATTGAACGCTCTCAGTTAGAGAGAATTCTGGCTGAACAAAAGCTGGGATTAAGCGGTATTATAGACGCTTCCACAGCTGCCGAAGTTGGTAAAGGTATTGGGGTGGATGCCATTGTTCTGGGCAGCGTAGCCCTGGGAACAGATGGCAGTTCGGTGAGTTTGGATGCCCGGGCCATCGATACCGAATCAGCCACCATTATTGTAGCCCACGATGCATACACCAGCCGCTCAGATGCCCAAAGTGTTAAGGCAGCCGTTGATAACCTGGTGGTTAAGTTCGAAAAAAGCATTCCGCTGGTTGAAGGTTATATAATCCGGGCCAACAACACTCTGAGCATCATGCTGGATACAGGCCGAAATTATGGATTGTCAAAAGGTATGAAGTGCATTATTTACAGCGAAGGTGAAGAAGTTAAGCACCCGATTACCGGTGAAGTGATGGGTAAAGAAACCACCATTGTTGGCGAAGTTTTGATAACGGATACTTTTCAAAAATTTTCAACGGCAAGCATCATCAAAGAAACAGCTAATCCCATTGTTGTTGGAAATAAATTCCTGACTAAATAATAGTCAACCATTAAACAGGAGCCACAACATGTTAAAAAAGCTATGCCTTCTTTTTCTAACCTTGGGATTGATATCATCCAGTGCCTTTGCACAACGCGGTCATAATTTTACTATCACAGGTAACGGGGCACGCGCAGTTGCCATGGGTAATGCCTTTACAGCACTTGCTGATGATGCCACGGCCATATCGTGGCATCCTGCAGGCCTTACCCGGCTAAAAAAATGGAAGCCAGTGTCTATGGCCGATATAGTCTTCAAACCATCGACCTGGAAAATGTTGATGCTGAATCAGAATCACAGTTTCAATTGAATTTTGTGAGTTTCGTATTGCCCCTGAACCTGGAAAACCTGGACCTGGTAGCCGGTATTGCTTTCAGACGATACTTTGATCTGGCCCAGGAAACCACGATCAAATTCAGTGAAACCGACCAAATAAAAGAAGTTTCAGAAGGTGGTATTAATGCAATTTCACCATCGATTGGACTTAAACTTAATCATGTTTTTTCTGTAGGCGCCACCATAAATTTACTTGGTGGTAATCAAAAGTACGACTACGATGATGCTTTGTTTAATAATCAAGTCATGCAAGATGTTGATTTCAAAGGATACAACATTGATGTAGGTGTCCTGGCCAAGGTCTCTCCACAATTTACTTTAGGCGCTAAGATCACCCTGCCTTATAGTTTAGAATATGAATTTAATGAGTATGTTGAAGATGGTTTTGATTTACAGCCCTTAAACAGCGAAACATTCACTTACGAGTTCCCGGTAACCTATTCAATCGGTGCCGCCTTTCGTGCTTCCGACAACCTGATCCTTACAGTCGACTACCAGGCACGCCCATACGAAGGTGCCGAACTGACTTATGATGGAGATAAGATTGATGAATTCAGTTTTAACTATAATTCATTTCATCTTGGTGCCGAGTACTTGTTATTTATTGGCGATTTAATTATTCCCCTTCGGGCAGGCTTTTATTCATTTCCACAAGCTGCCGAAGATGCTAATGGCTATCAGGTGCTGGAAAATGTTATCACTCTGGGTAGTGGCTTGTTGATTGGCAATCTCAACATAAATGCAACTATCGAAGGTGGTAATCAAACTTATGATATTGGCAGCAGCAGTGATACGTCAGAGTTTACTCAGAAAAGCTTCCGGTTTACTTTAGGCGCAACCCTTCATCTTTAAATTTCAGAATGTGCATGTATAAAAAAAGCCGGCTAAAAGCCGGCTTTTTTTATATCCTTTACTAAGCAAACATCTCGGGTTTCATGCGTTTGCTGAAGAAATGCATGGCCACATTTACCATCCACACCCAGTTCAGCGGTTTGCCTCTCATGCGGTGATAAATAGATTTCCACGAATACACTTCCTGGTGAATCTTAATAAAATTATCTACAAGTGTATCCCCACTGATTTTTTTGGGTTCATACATGTAATGGAAGGTGTCGTAACGGTCCCAGTCGAAATGCCGGATGCGGGGGTTCATTTCGTCGTACCAGGGCGTACCGGGAAACGGGGTGGCCAGGGCAAATACGGGAAACTCAATATGGTTTTCCATGATAAAGTCGTAAGTGGCCTGAAAACTGGTTTCCTTATCTGTATCGAAGCCAAACATAAAATAGCCTTGTATAGCTATGTTATTGTCCTGGACATTTTTAATCACTTTATCGTAATGCGAGTGAAAGTTTGAGCCTTTATGTACCTGCTTAATGGTATCCGGATCAAGTGATTCAAAACCAATACTAAGCATATCACATCCCGATTGGGCAGCCAGCTCAGGCACACCGGGTCGCTCAAGGAAATTCATGGAGATATTGGCATTCCAGCGAACACCCAGATCAGTCATGGACTCCATTAAATCATTAAAAAATTTAGGTTTAAAGCATATGTTATCGTCCATGAAGGAAAAATTGACATTTTGCTTACCCAGGCGATTTTGATGGTATTTGATTTCTTCAATCACCAGATCCACATCGCGCATGCGGAAACTTTTACCGTAAATGGTAGGTGTAGTACAAAAATTACATCCAACCGGGCAACCTTTAGTAGCCAGAATTGGAACCAGGTTGCTGTATTTTTTAAAGTTTTTGGATTGTTCGGCAAAAGTAAAATCGGGTCGGTGCATATGATCCATCTGCCTGAGCTCACCTGATTTATAAAATGGTTTCATCTGGTCGTTCAGAACATCGCGTGCCAGTTCTTCCCAAACGGATTCGAGTTCACCATAAATCACAGAGGTGCAATGCTGGCCGGCCTCATCGGGGACCATAGTCGGATGCACACCGCCAAAAATCACTTTTGCGCCGTGCGATTTGGCCAGATCACCAATTTTATAGGCTTTTTTAACATTTAAAGTGCGGGCCGTGATCGCAATTACATCGTATCCGGAAAAATCTTCCGGGACCGGATCGCCGATGCGCTCATCTATGAACTCAACATCAAATAAAGTACTGGCCAATGTGGAAACCATCATAAGATTGAGTGGGATACTCACATGACCGGAGTCGGCTCGGAGATTGGTTAGACTTTTAGGTTGGATTACCAACCATTTTTTTCGGTGGGTTTGCTTAGAAGCCAGCTCTTCCAATGATTCAACTTGCTCATGGATGCCATTTGTTGAATTTACCTGGCAATCACAATTATTTACCATATCTGTCGCAAAAAAAGTTACTGATTACTCCTTCAATTAAATCAACGGCCATCTGCATAATAAGACAGCATATTCTACATTCAGATCGGACACCTGTTTACAGTAAGTGTCCAATAAACTACTATTTTATTCAATCTCCAAAATCAAGCGCGATCAATAATAGCAACGGTTAACCGGCTTGCAGATATCAAACGCGATTGGTCGTCCGTAATTTGAATATCCCAAACCTGCGTTTTGGATCCGAGATGTAACGGCGTGGCCGTCGCAAACACCCATCCCTCGGATACCGGCCGCACATGATTAGCTGAAATACTTAAACCCACAGCCAGTTTCGACTCATCTTTTAGTGTCAGGTAGGCCGCTGCGCTTCCAACACTTTCGGCAAGCGCCACTGAAGCCCCGCCATGGAGCATACCAAACGGCTGCCTGGTGTTGTCTTGTACAGGCATCCGTGCTTTTACCCCTTTTTCCGTGATCCCGGTAAATTCAATACCGAGGTTATAGCCCATGCAGTTGGTTTTCCTGAGTAGGGCGTTGAGCTCTTCCGGCTCGGTATGCCTGAACCAAATTTCTTTAGATGGCAAGGTTGAACCAGCCATGTTAAGCCCCTATCTTCTGATTGACCGAGCTTTCCTGATACAATGCATCTATCCGGTCTTTATAACGATTGAAGATCACTTTTCGCTTCAGGCTGAGTTTTGGTGAAAGCTCACCCGTTTCTGCCGTCCATTCGTGATCCAGCACAATAAACTTCTTAATTTGCTCATGTCGTGCAAAATTCTGATTGTATTTCTCGACATGCTCATCAAACTTTCTCATGATCAGTTCATGTCGCACCATTTCTTCATTGTTTGTGTAAGCAATACCTTTGTGCTCGCAATAGGATTCTAAATAGAGGAAATTGGGCACAATAACTGCTGAAGGGAAATTGCGGTTCTCACCAATTACCATAATCTGCTCAATAAAGCGCGATTCTTTCATTTTATTCTCAATCACCTGCGGGGCTACATACTTTCCACCGGAGGTTTTAAACATCTCTTTTTTTCGGTCGGTAATAAACAGGAACTCTCCTTCAAAATGTCCGATATCCCCTGTTTTCAGCCAGCCTTCTTCATCAAATACTTCCCGGGTTAGCTCGGGTTGATTGTGATAACCCGTCATCACATTGGGACCTTTGTATAAAATTTCACCATCCGGTGCTATCTTAACTTGCCCTTCTTCAATTACAGTACCAACCGATCCGATTTTATAACATCCCTTTTGAGGGTAATTCACTGTGATAACCGGCGAGGTTTCTGTCAGGCCGTAGCCTTCCAAAATTGGAATACCGGCTGCCCAGAACAAGCGCCCCAGACGAGGCTGCAATGATGCACCACCGCATACAGCCGCACGCACATTGCCACCAAATGCTTCTTTCCATTTTGGAAAAACCAGCTTCTTTAACAGGTTATACTGGAATTTGTACCACAAAGACTGAGGCTGGTCGGGATCATAAACAAATCCTACAGCCAGAGACCATTTGAATAAAAGATATTTCAACCCTGTTAATTCGTTACCTTTTGCTAACAACTTATCATAAACCTTCTCCAACATACGGGGAACCGTGGCAAAGAGCTCGGGTTTTACCTCTTTCAGATCGTCGGCTACGGTGGTGATATTTTCGGCATAGTAAATTGAGCAGCCATAATACATGTACATGCAATCGATGACCCGCTCAAAGGTATGGCATAAGGGTAAAAATGAGAGGGCTTTTTCATGTGGACCACTTCCAGTTCGCTTTGCCCCGTTGATGCAGTTGTGCATCAGGTTTTTATGAGTCAGACAGACACCTTTTGGCACGCCGGTTGTACCAGAGGTGTAAATGAGCATGCACAGATCATCTTCGGCAACATCGGCTTTGATAGGCTCTAAAGTATTGGGTGAGTGTTCTTTACCTGCGGCTTCAATTTCTTTCCAGCTTTTGATATTTTCGTACTCTTCGTAGGTAAAAACACCTTCTAACCCGGGAACCTGAGGAGCAATAGACTGGATTTTTTCGTACAGTTCCTGATTGGATACGAATACAAGCTTAACGGAAGCATCGTTAAGAATATAAGTGTAATCGTCCAGGGTAAGATTGGCATAAATGGGAACATGAACAGCGCCAAGGCTCAGGGTTGCCATGTCAATAAAATTCCATTCCGGGCGATTTCGATTGGTGATATTGGCAATTTTATCACCTTTTTTAATACCGAATTTATGCAAGCCCAGAGCAAGAAAAGTCACATGATCGTTAAATCTTTCGGTTGAAATTTTATTCCAGACCCCGTCGTGTTTAAAGGCCAAAGCATCGGGTTGTGGATAATGCGTGAGTTGATGCTGTAGAATGTCAAAAACACGGGTTGGTTTTGCCGACATAGCCCCTCCAGAGATTTTTTTGTTTAGAAATGAACTCCAGTACCAACCGACAAACTGTCGATAATGTAAGAATTTTTTAATTAATAACGGATACTACTATTAAAAAAGCCTGGCACTTAGCTCTTTTTTCAAGGATTTTTCATCAATCGGTACCAGGCAAAATAGTGCAGGCTTGCAAAAAACAGCGAACCTCCCATACCCAGATACATGACCGACAAAATCGGTTTAGGTATCACCGAATGCCTGAGTATATAACCGAGTGGAACCATGATGGCAATAATCAGGTAGCTTTTAAGCGGCATAAACGCATAAAAAGGTGCCTGTTCCTGATAGGCATCAATTCGTAATTTATTCTTTTCGGCAAGTTTTAAGAGGCCGTTTTTATAGGCCAGCCAGGCAATTAATAAACCTGAACCCCCAAATAATAACCCGGATGTTAGATCAACATAGATCAGCCAGCTTAAAGCCAAACGGCATAAAAACAAACCTATCAGACACCACATGACCCCGGCTGAAATATACAACCAGGCTTTTGGTACATTAAAATTCAAGAATTACTCCAAATGGATTTACATGTCTTGCATCTGCATGCTAAAACAACCATTAATTTTAGCTATTAAGGAACTTATGCAATAAAAATAGTGAGGAAATATACGCTGTAGAGATAAATATACCATACGCTTGAAAGAATACATCAGGGCTTTGAGCGGGCGACGAGACTCGAACTCGCGACATTTTGCTTGGGAAGCAAACACTCTACCAACTGAGTTACGCCCGCATCACATCAAATGTATTTCAGGACCTGTAGTTTTCCAAATTCACCTTCAGGGCAATGATACATCAAACATAACCATATGGCTATCCTCAGCAGCCAGCAACTTATAAGTTGATGCGTCAGAAATGGTTAGTGAATCACCCGAATAAACGGTTCGTTCAGGTGATTTTAATTGCCCGCTTACCACATATACATACTTGCCACGTCCGGTGCTGTTTTCAATTGTGAGCTGCTGACCGGTTTCAAAATCAGCAATGTACATATTCACATCCTGGTTGATAGCTAATGTACCCGGTTTTTTCTGATGAGAGATCACCTGGTTCCATTTATTTTTAAGACACTTTGCACTCACTTCCAGTTCTTGGTAATCCGGTGATAAACCCGGTTTATCGGGCTGCATCCATATTTGCAGTAAATGGGCCCAGACATGATCTGAAGGATTGATCTCAGAATGCATAATACCAGATCCGGCCGACATGTACTGGAGCTTTCCTTCTTTTAGTGTGCCTGTGGCTCCGGTGCTGTCCTGGTGTTTGAGCTCGCCCTTAAGCATATAGGTGATAATTTCCATATCCCTGTGAGGATGCATGCCAAACCCGGAATTCGGCGCTACCATATCATCGTTTAATACCAGTAATGGCCCGAAATTACGGTGACGGGGATGTCGGTAACCGTTAAATGAGAATGAATGACGACTTTTTAACCAGTCGGTTTGAGTCAGCCCGCGCTCTTTTGCCAGAAAATGCTCCATAACCAAGATCATTAAAATTATAAGTGTCTAATCTTAGTAACATTTTAGCTGAATTAATTCGTTTAAGCAGCTTAGGAGATAAAAAAAAGAGGGTGGTGAGAGTGGGATTTGAACCCACGACCTCAGGGTTATGAATCCTGTGCTCTGACCAACTGAGCTACCTCACCCTAATCATAAAAGACTTGAAATTTACGCAATTACTTTTTTTATTGCAACACCATAAAGCCTTTATAAAAGCTCCTGACTGGTAAATTATTTTTACATGAGTTCGGTTAACAACTTCACTACACACAATTTTTGGGGTATTGAGGTATGGATTATCGATTTAATGAATGGCGTCAAAATCAATCCGGTCAGGGAGGCACTTCATTCGAAGAACTCCTGAAGCTTTTCAATCAACTATTAATGCATACCAAGGGTGATGTTGGTGAAGCTCTATCCTGGATGACAGAGCTGGATAAAGAGCATAATTTCAATGAGGATAATGAAAACGGCCTGGGTGATTTTATAGAATGGCTTAAAAAAGAAGGCTACTTGCAGGAACCCACCAAATTAGGAAAATTTCATGCCTCCGGAAAACTCACCAAAAAAATTCGCCAGGATGCTTTGGATGAAATTTTCTCTGCCCTGAAAAAAGACAGCATTCTTGGTGATCATAAACTCCCTTCACCCGGAAGATCACAGGAATATTTATCGGAAACCAAGAAATGGTCGTTTGGCGAAAACCTGCAGCATATGAATCATACCTCAACACTGCACAATGCCATGATAAGGGGCGGTCTGGACGATTTCAATCTGCATGAAGATGATATCGAAGTTTATGGCAACGAGCACCAAACCGCATGCTCAACCGTCCTGATGATAGACATATCCCACTCCATGATCTTGTATGGTGAAGACCGCATCACACCGGCCAAGTCGGTTGCCATGGCCCTGGCTGAATTGATCTCCACACGATACCCGAAAGACGACCTGAACCTGATCTTATTTGGAGATGAAGCCTGGGAGATTTCTTTGCAGGAACTTCCCTTTATCGGCGTCGGTCCATACCACACCAACACAAAAGCCGGTCTGCAACTGGCCAGAAATATCCTGAAACGGAAAAAATCCAACAACAAACAGATTTTCATGATCACCGATGGTAAGCCTTCGGCTATTCATGAAGGAATAAAAATTTATAAAAACTCGTTTGGCCTGGATCGTAAGATCGTTAATAAAACCCTGGATGAAGCCATGACCTGCCGAAAAGAAAAGATCCTGATCACCACCTTTATGGTAACATCCGATCCTTACCTTCAGGGATTTGTCCAGGAACTGACCGAAGCCAACCAGGGACGCGCTTATTTCAGCGGGCTCAAAAACCTCGGTGAATTTATTTTGATGGACTATGTCAGAAACAGAAAAAAAACCGTTCGTTAGTTTTTTTGGCTCATTAATCACACTTAATACTTATGACACAAGATCTTTTACATGCTAAGACACTGGGCGATCTGAAAGAAATGGGTTACCAAACACGTTCGGTGAAAGATGAACTTCGCGAGAATCTGATCAATAAACTTAACAGTTCAGAGCCCTTATTTCCAGGTATTGTTGGCTACGAACGAACGGTTATTCCACAGTTGCAGCATGCCTTGCTCTCCAAGCACGATCTCATCCTGCTGGGTCTTCGCGGCCAGGGTAAAACAAAACTTATCCGCCTGATGGGTCAGCTTTTGGACGAATATATCCCCATCATTAAAGGCTCGGAGATCAAGGACGATCCGTTCAATCCCCTTTCCAAGTACGGTCGTGAAAAAGTGCTTCATGAAGGAGATAATACCGACATTGAGTGGGTTCATCGCGACGACCGTTATAGCGAAAAACTGGCCACACCCGATGTAACCATTGCTGATCTGATCGGGGATATTGATCCCATTAAAGCTGCCACCAGGCGCTTGACATACGCCGATGAGAATATCATCCATTTCGGCCTGATCCCAAGATCGAACCGTGGCATTTTTGCCATCAACGAATTGCCAGATCTCCAGCCCCGTATCCAGGTTGGTTTGCTGAACATTATGCAGGAAAAAGATATCCAGATCCGTGGTTTTCAGGTTCGCATTCCTTTGGATGTCTTTATTGTCTATACCGCCAATCCGGAAGATTACACCAACCGGGGAAACATAATCACCCCGCTCAAGGATAGAATCGACTCGCAGATTATCACTCATTATCCGAAGTCCATTGAAGTTGGAAAAACCATCACTTCGCAGGAAGCCTGGAATGAGCGAGGCTCCAAGGTTAAAGTGCATGTGCCGGATTACATCAAAGACATTATTGAACATATTTCGTTTGAAGCGCGCAAGAGTGAATTTATTGACCAGAAGTCCGGTGTATCGGCGCGGCTTACCATATCGGCTATGGATAACCTGATCAGTAGCGCAGAGCGACGAGCCATATTAAACCACGAGTCAGAAACCACCGTACGCATCTCTGATGTGTTCTGCACTATACCATCCATTACCGGCAAAATTGAGTTGGTTTATGAAGGTGAGCAGGAAGGCGCTTTAAGCGTGGCCCATGCCCTGATCGGAAAAGCCATCAACGAGGTTTTCAAATCGATGTGCCCGCATCCGAACCGCAAGTCCGAAGGCGATAATCCTTATGCCAATATCATGACATGGTTCTCCAAGGGAAACCAGGTGGAGATCTACGACGATATGAAATTTGACGATTACCTGAAATCGCTCTCAGGAATTGATGGATTGAAATCCGTGACAACCAAATACCTTAAACCAGGTAATGATGCTCAACAGGCAACTGCCATGGAATTTATCCTGGAGGGACTGCATCAGAATTCTATCCTGGGTAAAGACCTGCTCGACTCATCGAGGGCCTATTCCGATATGATCGGAAAAATTATGAGCAGCGTGGGTGGCACCAGATACGATTAACGGTCTAAAAAAACAAAAAACTTCATTACATTTAAGATTGGTTTCAGATCGGTGTTAAATTCACTGATATACATTATCCAATCCTGACATTATGGAAAATATACGTTTCGGTATTATCGGACTTGGGATGATCTCCCAATTGATGCACCTGCCTAACCTGAAAAAGATCGACGAGATCGATCTGGTTGCCATATGCGACTCAGAATATAAAAAAGCCGGATTTATCGCCCGGAAATACGAGATCAGGCATGTTTATGCAAATTATAACGACCTTCTGGCCCGTCCCGACATTGATGCAGTGATCATTGCCACCCCAACCCATATGCATTTTGAGATTGCCATAGCTGCAATTAAAGCCGGCAAACACTGCCTGGTTGAAAAACCCCTTGCCAGGAATGCTGAAGAAGTGCAGCAGATACTTGATGAACTGGATAAAACCAATTTAAAACTCATGGTCGGTTTAAATCAACGATTCCGACCGGATGCTATTATTTTGAAAAGTTTTATTGCCGGTGGTGAAATTGGCGATATCTTTTTTATTAAATCAGGTTGGCTGCAAAAGCAAATGGCCGACTCCAACTGGCGCTCAAGCAAAGCGCTCTCTGGTGGCGGTGTGTTTTTAGACCTGGGTATTATGCTTCTGGATTTATCGCTCTGGTTATTAGACTATCCTATAGTGAGCAGCGTTTTGGCTATAAATTTTGATAAATCCCATTCTGGTGTGGAAGATTTTTCAACAGTGGTACTCCAGTTGGAAACCGGACAAGCCATTACCATTGAAAGTGGCTGGAATTTTGAGGTTGATAAAGACCTCTTGTATTGCAATGTATATGGAAAAGAAGGATTGGCGCGTTTTAATCCGTTGAAGTTCAATAAAAAAATCCATGGAAGCCTGGTTAATGTTACCCCGGAGCAGATTGGCACCATGGAAGATATCACCAAGCGATCCTATTATAACGAGATCAAACATTTTGTTGGTGCCATTAAAGGTCATTATCCCTTAATGGCCTCAGGACATGAATCCCTCTATCGAATGAAGCTTGTGGAAGCTATTTACAACTCAGCCGAAATTAAGCAGGAAGTAAAACTAACCTCGGTTAATTAAAGCATTTTAGGTATTTATGTCTTCTAAAAAAAAGATTGTCTACATCGACCAGGACTTTAAAGAAATTGTACCGGAGTTCATTGAGGCATTTAATCAGAACATCCTGGAAATTAAAGATTATTTAAAAGCCGAAGATTATGATGCTTTAAGAGTGATCGGCCATAATCTTATGGGTACAGGTGGAGGCTATGGATTTGATGAAATCAGCGATATCGGCCATAAGCTTAACATGGCAGCCAAAGAAAAAGACTCTAAATCCATTGATGAGCTCATACCGGATCTAGAGTCTTACTTTTCAAGAATTACGATTATCTACAAAGAAATAAATTATTAAGACGGCATTAATCATCCTTAATAAATTCTTTTTCTTCTGCTTTTATTATCAATACCGGGCAAGGTGCTTTTCTAAGCACTGCTTCGGCTACACTTCCCATCAAGAGCCGAGTTAAACCAGCGCGACCATGAGAGCCTATGATAATAAGATCCACATCGTGGGTTTTGGCTTGCTCAATAATGGTTTCAGCCGGCTGTCCGACCACCACAACTTTCCTGGCATTTATCCCTTTATCTTTCTCTTCGGATAGTAATTCCTTAAGATCGTCTTCAGCTGCTTTTTCCAAATCTGTTTCTATTGGTAAATATGCCACAGACATATCTGTTGTAATGGGCCGGGGTTCCACCACGTGAACAAATACAACATCTGCGTTCATGGTTCTGGCAAACTCATTGGTATATCGAATAGCATTTTTAGAGGCATCAGAAAAATCTGTGGGGCAGAGAATTTTTTGGATAGTAATCATAATGTTACCAGCATAGGTTTTTTTGGCAATTTCAGGCTACAGAAAAAATATAACCTATTTTAATAAAAAGAACCGTAAGAGAACAATTAATTTCCCTTACGGTTCTTCGAAAAAAACAAGAATCAGGAAGCCTGATTTAGTCGGGCAGGTTGGACAACACCTGTTGTTTCATATTCTCATAAGGCAAAGCACCAACAGCACGCCAGATTTCTTTGCCTTTATAAAACATAGCCAGGGTTGGTATACCTTGTACTTTATAGGCTTGAGCAATATGTGGCTTTTCATCCACATTTACTTTTATCACAGCTACTTTGCCGCTCAATTCCTCGGCCAGCTGTTTGATTGATGGGGCAATTACACGACAAGGCCCACACCATTCGGCCCAAAAGTCGACAAAAACAGGAATTTTACTGTTTTCAATTAGCTCCTCAAATGATTGTGCAAGTGTTTCTGTACTCATTTACTTCTCCGTTTAAGTTATTGATTAGGTTAGCGTTCAACTTCTGCCGACCATGTCACTTCGCACCCACTTCGCTTCAAGGTAGCTGAGACACTACAATACGTTGTCATGGAAAGATCTATGGCTTTATTTACATCATCCAGACTTGCGTCGGGAGTTTTTACAACATAATTCAAGTGAATTTTCGTGAAAACTTTTGGAAAGTTTTCAGCGCGCTCACTCTGGATATCAATATCAATGGCTTCAACCGTTTTGCGTTTTTTGGTCAATATACCGGTGATATCAAAGATTGAACAGGCGCCTACGGATTCAAGCAGAACATCCATTGGAGATGCATGCTGCCCTTTTCCACCGTGCTTGGTGCTTGTATCAAAATAAGTGATGTGTCCTTTTTCACTTTTTCCGGTAAAAGGCATACTGCCTTTATAGGCAACTGAAGCTTTCATAACTGTATCTGTTTGTTAATGGTTCGCTTTTGGTGAAAAACCAATTTTCCAAAGACCTCTCAGATCTCCAGTTTTATAACCGACTGCTTTATCTTCAGGGTATAACTCCTTAATGGTGTTATAATCTTCGGTTTGAATGGTTTGGCCAATTGTTCCATGACATTTCAAACACATTTCTGCCGGAATTTTTATTGGCGCATAAAAATGCACATCACCCTCAGCTGTTTGAATCAATTTTGGTTTTAATTCCGACTGGCCGGCTTTCATTTGTTCCATATAAGCCATCAGGATAGATTCTTCAAGAGAGTCTGCCATATTCTGAGGATTACGGGGTTTTAATGTGGCGCGTCTTATTTGAACATTACTGGCATTTTGAAGTGAATCCACCAATGGATCGGCCTGTAGTTTACAGAAATTAGCTGCATAAGCGACCCCTTTTTCATTTAGTGCTGCCATTAAATTACCACCAAGGGTTTTCATGGTCATCTGGATCATTTCTTTTGATTTGGCCATATACATTGCACTGTCTTCAGCTGTTAACTGTTTGGTTTGAGTAGCTGCGTCTTTGTCTTGTTGGTCGGCCTGTTTTTTATCAGGGTTGCATGCACTTGTTATTAACAAGAGGCATATAGCGGTTAGAATGGTTTTGTTCATGTGTTTCATAGAGTGTGTTGTTTTTTTATTGATTGCAAGTGTGTGTTTCCAAAGGGAGAGAAAGCGCTTCCCACTGATTAATTCCTCCCGTCATGTTATAAATGTGCTTAAAACCTTTACTTTTAAGTAAATGTGAGGCAATAGAAGAACGATACCCGCTGGCGCACTGAACAATGATCGGTTTGTTTTCGGGTAACTCTTGCCAATGCTTTTCCAGTTCAGATAAAGTTATAAAAACTGAACCGGGTATATCTTTCGTTTTTCTTTCCTGCTTACGCCGGATATCCAGTATTACCCATCCCTCTTGGTGTTTTAAATGGGCCTGTGTTGGCTCGAGATGATCATATTGCTGAATAGGGTAATGGCTATTTTGCCAACTTTCAAATCCGCCTTCCAAAAATCCATAAACCTGGTCGTATCCAATTCTCGCACACCTCATAGCAGTTTCATACTCGGCACCTGGTTCAGCTACAATAATAATCTGTTTGTGATTGGGGATCAATGTACCAATCCATCCGGCCATTTGACCTTCACTTCCTATACAATAAGAGCCCGGAATGGCCCCCATTGCAGCCACTTCTGGTGTCCTGGAGTCCAGAACTACAGCCCCTTGCACTATGAGAGTCTTGAACTGCGGGGCATTTAACGGTTTTAACCGGTTTAAAAGCTCCTCTAATATTTCAGCACCTTCCCGATTAATAGCGGCATCTTCTTTGAAGTATTTTGGGGCTTCGGGCTGATCCTCGGTCACTTTCTCTACAAATTCATCCAGACTGAGATCCTCAAAAGCATAATTGGTTAGCTTCTCCTGACCAATGGTCGTAAATTCGGCGTCGCCCAGTTGTTTTCCACATGATGATCCTGCCCCATGCGTCGGATATACTCTTGTATCATCGGGAAGTGGTTTCAGCTTTGTCTGAACGGTATGATACAGCATTTCGGCCAGAACACTGGCCGGCATATTAGCACCCATTAGATCCGGCCTGCCCACATCGCCTACGAACAATGTATCACCGGAAAACAAACGTTTGGGCTCAGAAGGATTTTTCTTATCCTCAACCAGGTAGCAAACACTTTCGGGTGTATGGCCTGGTGTTGCCATAACCGTAATCTGGATGTTATGCCCTAAAGTTAGCTTATCCTGATCCTTAACCGCAAGGTGAGGCATTTTTGCCCTGGCCTCCCGGCTGAACACAATTCTTGCCGATGTTTTACGGGCCAGTTCATGATGGCCAGAAACAAAGTCGGCATGCAGATGAGTTTCCAGGATATAGCTCGAGGTTAACTTATGCTTTTCAAAGAACTCCAGGTATTGCGCCGTATCGCGCTGAGGATCAATAATAACCGCCTCTTTTGAGTCTTCATCAGCAATAATGTATGAAGCATGAGCCAGACAGTTGAGGTAAAATCGTTGAAATATCATTTCTAGTTCCAGTATCGTTGGAGTTAATCAGCACTTAAACTGGATAACTATACAGTAATATAATTAATTCCCTCTCGCATTTCAAGGAGAACCCCTAAGTTTTTGGAAATCATTTGCATTATTGTGTTTTAAAGAGGGTTTTAAGCCCGCTCTTTATCATAATTCGGTAAGCCATTGATCATTGGTATTTTCTCGTAAAATCCGGCCGGGAGACTGTTTTGGCAGTGATGCGGTCTGTACACCCGATAGGCAAATCCAAACCTGACCGGGGCTCATTTTAGTTGCTCCGGGCAATTGGCTCGTAGAGAAGGATGTTATCTTTTTTCTTCAGAAAAGGGGGATGAAATTCCGTATTGAATGGATCACATGATGCGTTCGAATGTGATAATTGATCCGCCACCTTCATGCCATTTTTCAACATTCTCATGCATTTTAAAACCCATACGACGAAGTCCGGCCTGACACGATGTCATGATCGGGCAAATAAATGGTTTTTCAACTCCTGCTTCTAACAATTTATCTGTAAAATGCCGGTTAGCGCATTGGTGAACTTTCAAAGTAATCACCCCTTCCTCATCGCCAAGCACTTCGATATCTGAAGCATAGCCAAACTCATCTACAAAGATTCGTGTGATCTCCTTGATTACTTCCTTTGGGCTCTTTCCGGAAATAACCAGTCCCATTTCTTTTTCCATGATCTTCAGGGTTTCATCACCCATTAATCCGCTGAACGAAAATGAAGACTCGCCCATGGTTTCCCAAACTGCCGAAGCCAGGCTGGATAATGCAAGATTCGAAAGTCGTAATTGATTTATAAGATTTGTATTGGTTTCTTTGTTATCCATCAGATATTTGAATTATTAGGTTTAGACTATTCCACTCAACTTGCTTGCAAAATCTCTTACTTCGGCAAATGCCATTCCCAGGTTAACATCTTTGGGGGTGAGACCAACAAATAAGGTTTGATCGCTCAATCCGGTTACAATAATATTTCCATTATCCCCCTGGATTAAAGTTTGGGTAAAATTCCCTCGTCTTAACTGAGAAGCACTTCTGCGACTTAACCCTATTATGGCAGCTGAAGCAGCACCTACTATGTTTTCATCAAGTTCTTTATCCGGAACATTTGCCGAATAGACCAAACCATCATTTCCAACAATTGCAGCACCCTGCACATCCATTGACTCCTTCAGGAGTTTTTCAAGAGTTTCAGCGATCAGTTCACCTTTTTTCTTCTTTTTCTCCGGTTTTTTAACAGGCTCTTCATTTGGCACTTTATTTTCATCCAGAAGTTGTGCACCTTTTAAAAGCAACCCATTACAGGATCGCTCAATGGTTTTTACTGGGGCAGGAATATCCATATCCAGGATAAATGTCCCTTCATTCCACCCTAACACTTTATAAATGACATCCTCTCCAGTCAATTCGCCACAAGAAGCATGAACCACTGTACCTTGTTCTAAAAAAATGGCTGCTTCATCCAGATCGTTTTTAACAACTATGCGAGCTGTTTTTCTATCTTCACAATTATGCTGAATCAAGTCGGCAACGGCCATGTGTTTTAGTTCTCCTTGCATAACTTTATGGTTTTTTTGGGTTTAGATCATCCAGTTTTTTTGAATGTGTCTGATCAGCTTATTCATCAAACCCCGGTGAGTTTTTTTACGGTCCGGGATCTGCACAGCTAAAATCAGTTCATGATTTTTCACAGCAAAGTTCCGTGAGACCATTTTATGTCCGTCTGTATCGAAAATGCAAAGCTCATCGGTTTGACCCATTCCAATATGAGCACTCACCTGCTGCAATGTATTTTGTACCTTGGCAATCACGGCTGCCTGACGATCCGGGTCCTGGCCATTAGTTGATGAAGAAGCAATCGGGAACCCCTGATTACCTGTCAGGACCGACATGGAAAAGCCTCCCGACTGATTTAATTGGTCAAGAAGACGGGATATTTCAGCCGAGCTTAGCTTTACTTGAGTTTTATTAGTCATTCGTGTTTATTCCTTTCTAAAGTAATTCTTTTTGAACACGTGAAATAACGATCTGTGTAATGGCTTTGAGTGTTTCAAAAACCCCTTTTCGCTGAACCGCAGAGGCTTCCAGAACATGATACCCGTTGATACTGAGTTGTCGAATCATCAGGTTTGAAGGAACCACCAAAGGCAGATCGCGTTTATTTAATTGTACAACTATGGGGAATTCTTTATCGTAAAGGTTCAACTCGGTGAGTTGTTTTTTCATGTTTTGCCAGGCTTTCTTATTCTCTTCAATCCGTGTGGGGTTTGAATCAGCAACAAACACCACCCCGTCGGCTCGCCTGAGCACCATTTTGCGGGTGGATTCGTAATAGGATTGCCCGGGTACTGTGTATAAGTTCAGCTTCGGTGTCAGTCCGCCAATTTTGCCAAGTTCAACCTGAAAAAAGTCGAAGTATAGCGTACGGTCTTCGCGATTTTTTAGTGAAAGTAACTTGCTCTTATCGTTTTTCTTAATTCCTGCATGAATCTGTTCAATGTTGGATGTTTTTCCACTCAGTGCCGGCCCATAGTAGACGATCTTCAGATTAAGTTCTTTTTTTTCCCAGTTTATTTGCATTCTTCTTAAGATTTAACCATTCCAGAGACTGTCTAAGGAGTCTCCGATTTGATCAGATAAATTGTCTGTGTTTTTAAAATCAGATAGATCTTTATTTTCCTTATCAGTCTCAGAATCACTCTCATGCTCCATATGATTCAGGTGCATTTGCCCGATTTTTTTTGCTGTTTCCAAAATCAGAACTCGCGCCCAACCCAGTGGAACTGAGGTATCGAGCTGCACCAAAAAAGCAAAATCCGGACCTGCATTACTCATAAAGGTATTTGCATTAGCGCCCTCATGAAGTATAACCTGGTATTCCTGGTCATCTCCAAGCATTCGGGCGACTTCCTGAGAGGCCGATAACCCTCCGGCTAAAATCGAACCCAGAGGAATCAGGTCAAGCTGATTTTGTACCCCGCATGATGTGATTACCTGTCCGCTAACATCAGTCAGCAATATGAATTTTGCCGGGGCTTTTTCCACAAGCTGGTTTAACTCAAAATCCAACTCACTTTTTTCGGCAGAATTTATAGTTATTCCACTTCGTAGTCTCATAACAACAATTCAATTGATTCAAAAAAGATGCATTAAGCCCGTTGCATTCTTAACTATTCAAATGCAATAGACAAAAACTTTAAAGGGGATTTACTTGATAGGGTTGTGATCAAATCCGGGTATTAAGACTAATAATTTACTGCGAAGATACTACAAGTAAATATTTATCTCTGCTTACCTTAATGTATCCACAAACATAAGGCCAGTAATATTGTGTCTTGTCCTGTGTTACTCTCTTTGTTCTCTCAGCCAAAGATTTATGCAAGAATTGGCGCTAATATATCCCATTATTAACGTTAATTCCAAATACACCCCACCAAGACAAATTTTTAAGCGTTTAACGATGTTTTGGATAATGGTTTTAGTTTTAGAGGTTGATTTTTTCCTGATTTATGTGCCCATACCAATAAACCCAATCCAAGAGATGTACAAATCAGAAATGTTACAAGAGATGCCTCTAAACCAAAAGTTCCACCGGTAAGCCAGTCTGAACCATGACGGGAAGAGATGATCCATCCCTGCATCTGAAATCCGGAAACCGGACTACCATAAATAGCGCCTTCAGAGAAATTCCAGCCAGCATGTACACCAATCGACATCCATAACCGCTTGGTCAAAACATAAAATACCCCAAGTAAAATACCAGCCTCGAGGGCAATAGCCATAAGACTTAAAAATGTTGCATTGGGATTTGCCCCATGCAGCAAACCAAACAACAACGCCTGAATAGCCAGAGCCAGCCAGGTGCCAAGTTTTTCTTCGGTCATTCGAAACAGAACACCTCTAAACAGCAATTCCTCAACATATCCGGCATAGACCGCACTTTGAAGATGGATAGCCGAAAACATCACCCACCAATTGTTCATGGCTTCAACCTGGTAAGCATCTATAGCCATTAGAATCAGGACCACCAGGCTGATTAGCCCAAAACCTACCCCGATGCCAATCGAGAGCTCTGATACCAGAAAGTTTGGATTAAATTCATAACAGGGGCGTGATTCTGTCCAACGAATGTAAAAGGTGTATCCGGCATGTAGCAGAATAATAACCAAGAGTATTCTCAGGCCCATCAACCCTTCATCAGAAAGTGAAGGAAAGCCTTTGGCCATCAGTTCAACAAGCCACTCAACAATGGTCATTATAGAGTAGATCAGAAGTACAACACCGATAAAGCGCGGCCACCACCATTTTAAAACTGGTTTTAAAGATAAGTTTTGATCTATGTTGGTCGGTTTGTTGGTCATGGATATACAATGTCCATTTCTTTCCAGCCTCCAGCCTGAGTTTTATTATATTGCTTGCTGTTACATGAGGGATTTTTTGCTTTAGTATTGCCTAAGTTATAAAAAGCTTGTAAGTTCATACCCTTATCCATACAATTTGTATTAAAGTACTATTCATGAAAGATGTATCCCGAAAAACAAGCCATTCAGATGAGCCTTCCCCCCCTGATTATAATGATCGTCTGGATGAAAAAGCCCGGTTAGACGACCTGGATCGTCAAAAACATATAGCCAAACATCTCTTCAATACCTCCGGTATCCGTAAAGGTGTTGGCGGTGTTGAATATACAAAGGTGGGTAAGGTAGAGTTAATTATAAAATTTTTAAAACCCATTACCTGGATTCCGGTTATATGGAGCTTTATTTGCGGAGCTGTTGCCAGCGGCCAGTTCACCTGGGGCGACCTGATGGGTTCAACTTTTTGGCTCGGCGTGCTTCTGACCGGCCCCCTGGTTTCAGGCACCTGCCAAATGCTCAACGATTATTTCGATCGCGATCTTGATATCCTCAACGAGCCATCAAGGCCTATTCCGGCCGGTGATATTTCGCTTAAAGGTGCCACTATTCTGATCATCATATGGTCGGCTTTATCGGTTCTCGTTGCATTTTTAATCCACCCCCTTGTTGCCGGGTATGTGGTGTTAGGTATTGTAAATGCCCATCTCTATAGTGCCAATCCGATCAAACTAAAAAAACGGCTTTGGGCCGGGAACATTATTGTAGCGTTTTCTTACCTGGTATTTCCATGGATAGCCGGTGAAATCGCTTTTCGTGGTGAAATCACATCGGCCTCGCTCATTATTGCACTCTTGTATGCCTTTGCCAGCACGGGCACCATGACGGTAAATGACTTTAAATCCATGCAAGGCGATACACGCGTGGGTATCCGTACCCTGCCGGTAGTATATGGCGAAAAAAAGGCCGCCATTATTGCTGCTGTTATGATAGATATTGGACAGATTTTTGCTGCATTGTTCATGTTTTATATCCATGAGCCAATTAATGCTTTTATTATTATAGGATTTATTATTCCGCAAATATTTCTTCAAATACGATTTATACAGTCGCCTTGTACGCGGGATGTTTGGTATAATGGCCTGGCCCAGAATTTCCTGGTAGCCGGCATGCTGGTTTCAGCCCTTGCCATTGCCAATATTTCCTGAACCCGGTTTTTAAGTGCAATAGATTTGCAGGAGAGAATCGTTTAATTTACATTATTTAATGCGATAAAATTTTGATGTTCATGAAAGGAGAAAAGTCTATGTCTGCTACTGAATTGAGCCAACATGAAAATGTTTCGGAGCTCAATGCACCCAGCCCTAATGAAACCTCTCAACGCATTAAAGATTTATTGGATACCAATGAACTTACCACAAAAAAATCCATAACCTCGCAACTGTTCCTGGCCGGGTTTTACTCACTGGCCACTTGGTGGATATCTACAGCCATTATCATCTATTTTAATTTTCAACCTGTTGTAAGATTCTACTTTTTTCTTACCTCGCTTACCCTGGCCATAACCTGGGGTTATCTGTGGGTGAAACACCGCAACGATGATACCATAAAAGGCGCCTATATCAGTTTTACCGGGGCTTTGTTTATCTGGGGGTTTGTTGAAGTGAGTTTTTATACCGGCTATATTGTTGGGCCGCCTGTAAGGCCATTATTTACTATCAGTCCCTCATGGGAAGCCTTCCATCTGGCTGTTCACCGAAGTATTTACCATGAAATGATGATCATGACCCTTGGTGTGGCTGGACTGGTTATATTCCGGAAAGCCAAAAACAAATTTGGGCTCATCACCTTTTTTATTCTTTGGTTTGCCCATCAATCCTGCAAACTGAATGTCTTTTTTGGTGTCAGCAATATCGGCCAGGAATTTATTCCGTACACTGTATCGGATATGGCCCCTTACATGACCGTATCCAACATGAACTGGTTGTTCCCGTTTTCTATTACACTCAATACCCTCTTTGCTTATAAATTTCTTAAAAATGCAGGGAACCCGGCAGAATCCGACTGGCGGCGTATCGGTTATATATTGGTTGGTATGATGGCCTTACTGGCCCTGGTGGAGCACTGGCTTTTGGTGTTGCCCCTGAATGAATCATTATGGGATATCGTTACCCCGTACATTCATTAACGCTTCAGACCGTTTAAAATAAAAAAGCCGACATATCAGCCGGCTTTTTTAATGTACCATCTTGTTTTTAATCTTTAACCCTAACATTACCCGTGGCCTGCTGCCAATCGAAAAAGGCTGAAAGGTAATCGAACACGGCAGAATAATAGGTGAGCTTAGCCTGGTCGAACGCCACGCGGGAGTCTTTGAGCTCCAACTGGGTCGCCAGCCCTTGCTGATTTGAAATTTCAGCGATCTCAAATGCTTTTTTAGCCGTTTGCCGCGTAGATTGAGAGGATTCTATACGCTGTTTGGCTTCGTCGAGTCTGAGCCATATCTGGGAGACTTCCTGGTATATATCGTCGGTTGTTTTTTGTAGTTTCAGCTTGGTTTTGTTGCGATCAATAATGGCTTTTTCAACCTGGGATCCAACAAATCCACCCGTATAAATGGGTACTGAAAGAGTTAAACCGGCAACCAGGGCATGGTTTTCTTCTTCAAGCTTAAAGTCATCGGATTGTGACGAATAGTTATAAGCAAAACTAGCTTTAAGGTTTGGGAAAAAGTTTGATCGTTCGGCACTTACATTGGTTGAGCGCAGTTTTTCTTCCCATACCAGGGCGTTATAATCGGGTCTTTTGCTTAAGACGGTTTCAAATGCCATTTCGCCGGGCATTGATGGATATGTTTCAAAATCTCCGGAAAGCTGTATTTGCTCCTTAATATCAATACTGGCAAGGTTTTTCAGGCTGATCATGGCAATATCCATGTTTCGCTTGGCTTCGGCTGTCTGAGGGATCTGATCTTTCCAGCGCACTTCAGCCTGCAACAATTCAAATTCAGAAACCACGCCGTTATCGAATTTTTTCTTGATGTTCAGGTAATTCTTATAAGCATTTTCTTCAGCAGCGCCACTCACTTCCCATACTTTTTTCAAGAGCAGGGTCTGGTAAAAGAGCTTTTTGGCAACGGTCAGAATTTGCTGTTCGCTGGACTCGTAAATAAACTTTGTCATTTTCTCATATTCAGAGGCTGCTCTCAATGCACTGCCTACTTCCAGACTGAACAAGGTTTGAGAAAGGCCGGCTCTTAACCCGAACTCGTTATTACGATTAATTTTAAATTTTTGTGTGCCGCTGCCGCCTCCCATCGCCGAAAAATCGGCATACAAAAAATTATCTTTCAGGTTTCGGTTGTAGGTACCTTCAACCGATATTTTTGGCAGGGCTAAAGACCAGGCTTGCTGATTATTAGCTTTGGCAACTTCAAGCTCCTGCTCGGCCAACTTGATATCTTTACTGGATGTTTTTACTTTTGCCAAATACTCTTTGAGTGTTAAAGTGGCCGATTGGGCCTCATGTGCGATCCCGAAAACCAGGATGACAAAAAGGATGATTTGTTTCATGACCAGATACATGTGGTTAAAATATGCGCTAAGATTGAACCCGTTTTTCGCGGGATGTGATATCGTAAATTGCCGGGATTACAAATAACGCTAAAAAGGTAGAGACTACCAATCCGCCAATTGCGACTATACCCATCGGCTCACGAATCTCCCGACCGGCATCGCCCAGACCCAATGCCATCGGCAACATGCCTAAAATAATTGCAATGGTCGACATTAATATGGGCTTAAGTTTTGTAGGGCATGCTTGTGTTAATGCTTCAAAGACACTATGTCCTTTCTGACGAAGCTCGTTGGTATAACTGAGCATCAAAATAGCGTTATTGACCACAATTCCAAGCAGCATCACAATCGAGAGCATCGAAATAATGTTCATGCTTTTTCCTGTAATAAACATACCGGCAAACACGCCGATCAAAGCCAGCGGAACCGTACCCAGGATCATTAACGGCTGGGTTAAACTCTCCAGAATGGCTGCAAGCAGCATGTATGTGAGCACAATAGCAATGATAAAGGTTTGAAGCATATCGATGGCGGCTTCCTGCATCAACTCTGCATCACCACTCCAGGTAACCTGGTAACCGGATGGCAGATCCAGAGTCTCTACCCGATTGGTGATCTCGGCAACCACATCACCCATAGGAACACCTGGAGCGGCGGAGGCCGAAAACTCGACCGCTTTGAACTTATCCTTGTGCATGATCTTGCTGAATCCTTCAACAAACCTGATCTCACAAAGCTGACTCAGGCGGAATGTGCCATTTGGCGTACTTAACGTGATGTTTTTAATCTCTTGAGGACTATCTACTGAGGCATCATTCATCATGACACGGATATCATATTCTTCACCCTCTTCTTTGAACTGGGTAGCAACCAGACCATTAACCGCACCGCGCACATTCATGGCCAGATCATAAATACTCAATCCTGCATCCGAAAGCTTTTTACGATCCGGGATTAGTTTAATCTCAGGCTTACCTGTTCGTGAACTGGTGTTTAGATTAACCAAACCGGGAATATCAGAGATTTTCGCCAGTATTTGATCCTTGTATAACTCCACCTTGTCGTTGTCCTGCCCCATCAAATAAAACAGGATCGGTGCCTGTTCACCACCACCCAGAGAAGAAACGGCCCTGACACGAATTCTGGCGTCCGGCACCTGAGAAAGCTTGTTTATGATCTGGGTGGCGTAATACTCGGAGCTTTGAGTGCGTTCGGCAGACCCCACCAGTTTTACCTTCACCAATGCCACATTAGTACCAGTATTGAACTCATTGATCTGGCCTAAGCTCACCAGCATGTGTTTTAACTCGGGCATCGTCTTCAACTCTTTCTCAATGGTATTAAACAGTTCTGCGGTTTTTTGCAGATTAGCACCTTCGGACAGTTCAAATTGCACTTCAATATCACCCTCATCGGTTAATGGCACAAATTCAAACCCAATACTGCCGGCCATGGGCAAGCTTAGAATAAACAGTAGCGTAGCGGCTATTAAAACGCTGCCTGCACGCCACTTTGTTTGCAGGATATACTCCAGAGAACGCTTATAAAGCGATTCCCAGTAATGAAACATGCCTTCCAGTTTCTGGCCCAACGGATGCTTTTTTTTATCCTCTTCGGGTAAGATCAAAGATGCCAGCATGGGAGTGAGTGTAAAGGAAATGGTTAATGAAAATATGGTGGCAAACGTTACAGTTAATGCAAACTCACGGAAAAACTGCCCCACCAGGCTCGACATTTGAGCGATTGGTAAAAATACAGCGATATTGGTAAGCGCTGATGCAATAACGGCAATTGCCACTTCATTAGCCCCTTTGGAAGACGCCTCTATCCTGTTATTGCCCATTTCTTTATGCCGGAAAATATTTTCCAGGACCACCACAGAGTTGGTTACCAGAACACCTACAGCGGTAGAAAGTCCCATCAGGCTCATCATATTGAGCGTGAAACCCGAAAGTTGCATCAACATAAAGGACGATATGATTGATACTGGCATGGATATCGCCACAATGGTTGTTGAGCGTATATCGTGCAAAAAGAAAAGCAATACCAGGCTGGTTAAGACTACACCGAGAAGAATATTAAGCAGGGTATCTTCGACCGAACTTTCAATAAATGTTGCCCGGTTTGTTACAATTTCAAGATTAACGCCTGGTGGTAAGGTCTTTTCGAGTTCCGGGAGAATATTTTTTACATCGCTGGCAATTTCCACAGAATTACCTTCCGTGCTCTTGATGAGACTTAACAGCACGGCATCGGGGCTACCACGGTTTTCTTTATAATTATAAAAGCTGACACGCTGGCGAACTTCTTCACCGGTATCAACGATCCGGGCAATATCCTTGAGGCGTTTTGGCCCGTTCTTTGTTGGCACTTCAAGTTCTTCAATGGATTTGGTGTCCTGAAATTCACCACTTAATCTTACCGTATACTCCTCGGTTCCCTTTTGAAAATTACCCGCCGGAATGTCCATGTTCTGGGCCGTTAGCACCTGGGAGAGCTGGTTAATATCTATGGTATTCTGGAAGACGGTACGGTTTTCCATGATCACCTGCACTTCGCGCTCCTGTCCGCCAATCACGTTTACCCGACCCACCCCGGCAATCTGGGCAAAGCGGTCTTTAAGA
Source organism: uncultured Chlorobiales bacterium (assembly GCA_964642175.1). GTDB lineage: Bacteria > Bacteroidota > Chlorobiia > Chlorobiales > Chloroherpetonaceae > JANQGG01. The sequence continues at coordinate 50,289 of CAZXOK010000005.1, forward strand.
CGTTTATCGGCTAATTCAAACAATTCTGTTTTGTTCAGGTTACCCGAGAGCACAACTTCAACAATGGGTTCTTCGTTGGCATTCAACTTTTGAACCACCGGTATATCGGCCCCGTCCGGAAGTGAGTTCACGATCAAATCCACCTTGTCTTTTACTTCCTGGTTGGCCTGGTCACCATCTTTACTCAACTCAAACTGGATTAAAATGATTGACACACCATCCATAGAATAGGATATCATTTTATCTATCTGGCTGACAGAGGAAACCTCGTCTTCTATTTTCTTGGTTACCTGGGTCTCAATTTCTTTTGGCCCGGCTCCCGGATAAGTGGTTTGAACTGTTACAAATGGAATATTAATGGTAGGGAACAAATCCAGCGACATTCCAAAGTATGAGATTGATCCAAAGAGCGCAAAGACAAGCAAAAACATGCTCATCATTATCGGACGCTTAATCGACAGATCGGCTATAGACATACTAAACTTGGTTAAACTTTAAAAATGATAGGGCCATTAGTTGCGAATATTGATTTTCTTACCGTCTGTGATCAATAACAGGCCTTCGGTTATCAGTTTATCTCCAGACTTCAGACCATCTTTGATTTCAATATCGATGCCATTTGATCCGCCTGTTTCAACCGGTTTTAACACGGCCGAATCGCCCCGGGCCAGATACACCCATTGCCGGCTGTCTCGCTCAATCAAAAACCGCCGATTTATGGCATAAGCTTCGGGATTGTTGTAGGTTTCAATAATGATCTCTGCGGTAACACCCGTTTGTTCCAGAAGGCCTGGATTATTAAACTCAATTCCCATTTCAAAGGCTTGCTTATGTGGATGCATACTTCTATTAACGCGTGTTACGTTTCCTTCTAACTGCAAGCCATTCCATTTTGCTACCGCTTTCTGGCCAACTTTAAAGTTGCTGATATCTTTTTCAGGTACCCAAACCGAGGCCTTGAGTTTGTTGGTTTTTGAAACCGTAAAAAGCGGGTCGTCTTGTTCTACATTATCAGATGGCTGAACATCAATCTTTGTAATAATACCAGAGATTGGCGACTGCACTTTCACAGACTGACTCATCGCATTCCAATTGGCTTTGGCAACTTCGTACCTGGTTTTGACATTATCATAATCCTGCCTCGAAATGCCGCCCTTTTCAAATACCATTTTCATGCGTTCGTAAGTAGCTTTAGCATTCAGATAGTTTTCCTTAACCTGCAGGTACTGGGCTCCGGGATTGTCTTGCGGAAATGTGAGCACAACCTGTCCTTTGCCAACACGCTGCCCTACCCTGATCAATACCTGCTCTACTTTATCGGTGATCGGGGCATACTCGGTTGTCTCTTCAATACCGGTAAGGGTTGCAAAAAAATGTTCATTTACCGAAAAGTTTGCTGGCTTAAGGGTTGTTACTTTTACCGGCACACCATTTTCGGCATAGAGCTCTTCAAGATTTTTGTCAGCCTGCTCCTGATTATCACAACCTGCGAAGATCAGGATAAAAATGAGACTGCCAATAAGGGGCCCAATATTATTCATTTGACTTGCAATATTTTATACATTTGTGAATGTATGTTTAAAAAAAATGGCGTTTTAACTTTTAATACCCTCAATAAAAATACAGATCATCGGTTCGATGTTTTCTGCTTCCAAGGGGATGTTTTTTTCATGGCGTAATGTAGAAATGCCTATCAACAGCGACAACATATATTTAAAGATCACATCGGTATCCAGTTGCTTTTTAATATGTCCTGAAGCTTTGCCCTGTTCAATTAAATCGTAAAACAGCGTTCTGAATGGCAATATCGTTTCATGTTCCATCAATTCAATTTTATCACGAACATCAGGTGTCCATTCAATGGTGTATTGCAACTTGCTCATCTTACCTACATATTCATCACCGCTGATATCCGACGCAATAAATTTCAACGACATTTTAATATTCTCAAGGGCCGGTTTGCTTGTATCGATGGCTCTTTGGAGTCGGGAGTTCAGATACATCATACCTTCTTTATACACCTCACAATACAGCTCAAGCTTGTTTTTAAAGTGCCAGTAAAATGCACCTCGAGAAAGCCCGGCAACTTGCACAATGTCTTCAAGGCGGGTAGCCGCAAAACCTTTTTCACTGAATACGTTCAGACCTGCGACTATTAACGCTTTTCGGGTTTCAGCTGCCTGCTCCTTTGTAACTCTCATATACCAGTTAAAGTTATCACATACATACATGTATGTATAATAAAAAGACAGCTTTTTTCCAATTTATACCCGAATCTTTTTTACCCGTTTTAATGTTTTTAATTGTAGCTTTTTTAAACGTGCTTTCAATTCAACACTTTACCTAAACCAAAACAATAAGCCTGATGGAAAAAGAAATGAATCCTGTCGGTTGGTTCGAAATCCCGGTTGTGGATATACCAAGAGCAAAAGCTTTTTATGAGCATTTGCTGAATGTTACGTTTGAAGAGATTACCATGGAACAAGACCAAATGGCCATGTTCCCCATGAAAGAAAATGGCATTGGCAGCTCTGGCAGCCTGTGAAAAGCCAGGGTTTTACGCCGTCATTAACCGGAATCCAAATCTATTTTACAGCCCCCGACTTAGAAGCAACCTTGAAACGAGCTGAAGAAAAAGGCGGTAAAATTCTAACACCAAAAACCCGCATCGGCGAGTATGGTTTTATTGGATTTATCCAGGATACCGAAGGCAATAAAATCGGATTACACTCTCGTATTTAACTATTAAAAACACCTAAGCATATGGATACCCTTCAAGCCATTTACAAACGCAGGGCTATCAAACATTTCGATCCGGATCACACCATGAGTAAAGAGGAGATCAATACCCTCTTAGAAGCCACCATCCAGTCACCCACCAGTTTTAATATCCAGCATTGGCGTCTGGTGCTTTTAAATGATCCCGACCTGCGCAGTAAGATCAGAAAAGAGTATGGCAATGATCAGGCTCAACTTACAGATGCCTCGCTCCTGGTCTTATTTACCGCCGATGTAATGGCCTGGAAGAAAAATCCTGAACGCTACTGGCAGCATGCCCCTGAAGAGATTAAGGATATTCTGGTGCAGTGGATCTACCCCTTCCATGAAGGCCGGGAGTGGCTGCAACGCGATGAAGCCCAGCGCTCAATTGGTATGGCCATGCAAACCCTGATGCTGGCGGCTGAGAACATGGGATACCAGTCGTGCCCGATGATCGGTTTTGATCTTGATAAAGTGGCTGAACTGATCCACCTTCCTGAGGATCATGTGATGGGGCCCATGGTGGCTGTCGGGAAGAGCATCAAAGAAGCCTGGCCAAAACCCGGACAGTTACCGCTTAAGGAAATTGTGGTAGAAAATGCATTTATTAACCCGGTGCTATGATAATTGTATTATAATTTGTTACATATTTCAAAAACAGTGTTTTCTAGAGTTGGTTGTTGAGAGTTTGCTGAGCTTGCCGAAGTACAACCGAAACAACAACGAAAGGAAAATAATCGCTAAAATCGGCATTTCGGCAAGCTCAATGACCGATTTCGGCAAGCTCAATGACCGATTTTTAAAACACTTTAACGATTCGGATTCCTAAACAATGCCCACCGGATTAATACTTAAAAAAAGTGCATTTCATCTTCTTAGGATTATAGCTTAAAACCGCCTTTTTTCAGTAAGGCGGTTTTTTTAAGTCGTTCTTATCCCCATCATTATCAATTCACGTTAAAAACTGAAAAATGCTATCTTGTGAATGCAATATGTTGTTCATGAGACACAGGACTCACTTTCTCAATCATAAACACACAAGACCTGATATGGGAAAACTTATTGCCGGTTTGCTGCTCGGATGCTTAATTGCCGGTTTAGCCTTCTTTTTTGGTTACAGCTTCAAGGAAACAGTTGTGGCAACAAAATTTGAATTTTCCTCAAAGCTTGAATCTGAAACTAAACTCGGTGTTTCATATTCAGATTTATCAACCATTGTTGAAGTATGCCCAAATCACGACTGGCTGGTTTTTCAGGGAAAAGGTCGCATTTTACTCTATGCTTCAAACCGCTATCATTATTCGCTGAATTGGGATCCCAAAAAAGACATCTTGCCTCAAAAAAGTCCAAAACAAGACGATTTATGGGATTTAAAGGTTACGGTCAAAGACATTGAGATCACCATGGATCCTGATCCAAAAATTGATGCTTACATTATCGACAGAAGTGTTTTTGTTGACGAGTACGAGGAGATCTATTTATTGAAAGAAGGCTTGTTTAAACGCCTGGAAATTATGGCGGGAAATAAACTGCACACTAAAAATGGCAGAGCATCCCTCACTCGAGCCATTAAAAGTCATATTTACCAGATCTATTCTTCAGAAAAAACCCGAATTGGTAACATAGCGGTCACTTATTCAGACACCGCGTTTCCTGCGTTTGTTGAGTACAACGACTATAAATTCGACAACGAATGCACTAAAAAGCTTTTAAGTATAGGGGATACCGAAAAAGAAAAGCCGGGCCTTCTGTTACCTGAAACGATCCGAATATTCCAATGGTAGCGTGGTTCATACTCCCAACTCAGCGTAATCTTTTACCGGAAAACACAATAAAAAAGCTGCCTCTTAAAGTGAGACGGCTTTTTTAAATAATTGTACCTCAAGAGTTTATTTCTGAATACCGCCTTCGGTCAGTTTTCTCGGTTCCAGAAGCTTTTCAAGTTCTTCTCTTGAAAGATCGGTTTCCTCTTCGGCTACATCCAGAACCGGACGGCTTTCTTTGTAGGCTTTCTTGGCAATATCAGCCGCTTTCAGATACCCGATAATCGGATTGAGTGCAGTCACCAAAATCGGGTTCTTTGAAAGGGGTTCTTCAATATTATCCTCACGCACAGTAAAAGTAGCGATGGCTTTATCTGCTAAAAGTCCGGCAATATTACCCAGAATTTCGATGCTTTGCAGCAGGTTGTAACCGATTACCGGCAGCATCACATTCAACTGGAAATTACCGGCCTGGCCACCTACCGTTATGGTGGTATCGTTACCGATAACCTGGGCAACAACCATGGCTGCCGCTTCCGGGATCACCGGATTCACCTTACCGGGCATAATGCTGCTTCCGGGCTGAAGCGCCTGCAACTCAATTTCGCCTAAGCCGGCCAGCGGGCCGCTGTTCATCCAGCGCAAGTCGTTGGCAATTTTCATAATGCTTACCGCTACAACTTTTAACTGGCCCGAAAGCTCAACAGATGTATCCTGCGAGCTGATACCTTCAAAGAAATTTTCATTGGGCACCAGGTCCAGCCCGGTAAAACCACTAAGCTCTTTGGCAAAAAGTCCGGCAAAATCGGGATGGGCGTTAATGCCTGTTCCAACAGCGGTGCCTCCCTGGGCCAGTTTATGCAGGCGGTTTTGGGTTGATTCCAGGCGCGCGATCCCGCTTTTAAGCTGGGCCGCCCAGCCATGAAGCTCCTGGCTCATACGAACCGGCATGGCATCCATTAAATGGGTTCGGCCGGTTTTGGTGTATTGATCAACTTCTCCGGCTTTCTTCTCAATAACTTCAACCAGGTAGCTTAACGATGGCAATAATTCTTCCTTTAACTGGATGGCCGCACTCAGATGGATCGCTGTCGGGATTACATCGTTACTGCTTTGACCCATATTCACATGATCGTTGGGGCTGACTTTCTGGCCCGAAATCTTTGAGGCCAGTGTAGCCAACACTTCATTGGTGTTCATATTGGTACTGGTACCTGAACCGGTCTGAAATACATCTACCGGGAACTGGGTTTCATGCTGGCCGTCAATCACTTCATCGCAGGCGTTCATAATCGCCTCACCGATAACCGGATCGAGATCGGCAATCTGCATATTTACTTTGGCAGCTGCTTTTTTGATCAATCCAACGGCTTTAATAAAGGATTGCGGCATACGAAGCCCGCTTACCGGGAAATTTTGAACAGCCCGTTGGGTTTGAGCCGCATATAACGCCTCTACCGGCACGGCCAGTTCGCCCATACTGTCGGTTTCAATTCTGATTTTACTCTCACTCATAAACAATCTATGATTTTGTTTTTTAAAGTGGAAATGTAAAGAATTGGAATGAAAAAACATGTCAATAACGTATTTATATACCAAATCTTAAACTTAGAGAAATATATAAATACCTGAGGTTTTACAATTTCTTAACTGGTTTTTTCCAGGTACTTTTTTACATTACCTGAATAGGGTATTGAAAAATATAAACATTTATAAGCTAAACCTGGGTTGTATGTTTAGCTATCCCATTTTTCTATGAGAAAAGTCCCAAATAACAGTGATGAATATCGATTTGATGAGGCGCGATCATTTAACAAGTCTGATGAGTCTTCTGTAAGTCAACGTGCCAGCGGCACCAAGCAACGAACCAGGATTAAGGCCATGCCTCCAAACGGACGTAATGCAGCGATATTATTTACATGCTCGCCATCAAAAGAGCAAAAACGCTTTTCACCACTGCTCCCAAAAGAAGCCAACCAGGAAATTGCAGCAAATCTTCTGCTTCAGGCCTTAACTAAGCTTCATGAATTTTCCCAAAGTGACGATTTCGACTTGATTATCGTCAGTGATAACGGCTTTAACACCAACCTGGCTACACGGTTCAAAGGTCGCTTTTTATTACACCGGGGACGCACATTTATGCAACGCATCGGCAATGCCCTGAAAGACGGCTTTTTACTGGGTTATGAAAAGATCACCCTGGTGGGTAACGACTGCCCGCTTCTGTCCAATAACGATTTTATCAAATCCTTCAGATATATCACCGACTCCTCAGTGGTGTTTGGCCCGGCAAAAGATGGAGGTATCTACCTGGTCGGTTTGCCCAGAAACATCATGGGCGCTAATATCCCACTTGAAAAACTACCCTGGCGTTCACATGATATCATGAACGATCTGATTTCGTGCTTCACGTCCAATAATTACGACGCCATGTTGCTGCGCGAAAAAGAAGATCTGGATAACATTGCGGATTTAGCCAATTTTATCCATACCTTCGATAGTAGCGACGATTCGTATCTATAATCTCAAGCCTTTATTTCCATTCCTTATGGTTCGCTTGTTTCGTATTGCCATAATTGGCTTTGTTATTCTTCAACTTTCGGCTTTTGGCTGCAAAACCCAGGAGACAAATCCGAAAGAAAGTAATGGCTTTGAAAATACGGTAGTCAAGAATGGCCTGAGAAAACTTACCATTGATACTTTAGAGATTTGGGTAGAAATTGCAGCTACAGATGAGAAACGCCGGAAAGGCTTAATGTGGCGCGATGAACTGCCGGAAAATCAGGGCATGTTGTTTGTTTTTCCGAATCCCGAGATCCAATCGTTCTGGATGCGTAATACCTATATCCCCCTGGATATCGCCTATATAGATGAAAATTGGATCATCTCAGACATCCTCCAAATGGAACCATTAACAGACTCCATACAATACGAATCATCCAGACCTGTGCCTTATGCCCTTGAGATGAACCAGGGGTGGTTTGCTTCTCACAACATTTCGGTTGGCGATAAAGTGAGTTTGCAGTAAGCTGGCTCAGGCCTTTAATTTTGCCACCACTTCCAGCTCAACTGAGGCATTGATCGGTAACTCTGCCACCCCGATAGCACTGCGGGTATGTTTGCCTTTTTCTCCAAAAACCTCACCAATCAGTTCCGAGGCGCCATTTGCTACATAAGGTTGGGCATGAAACCCTGGCGCGCTGGCCACATAAACCGAAATTTTCACAATTTGCTCAACATTCTCCAATGAACCAGCCACTTGTTTTATAGCAGCCAGGGTATTTAAGGTAGCAACTCTGGCGGCTTGTTTCACCTGGTCTTTATTGGAGTCATCAGCTTTGCCCTCGCCGCCCGGCTTTACCAACTTGCCTTCTGATAAGGGAAGCTGTCCCGATGTGTAAATCCATTCCCCTACTTTCAAAGCCGGGATGTAATGGCCTAACGGGGTGGCCGGTACAGGTAGTTCAAGCCCGATTTGCTGTAATTTGTCTTCAGGATTCATCTTAATCTCCTTCTCCGGTTTGGGTTGGCACAGCCGCCACAATCCGATCGACCAATCGAGAGAATGGCAGGCTTTGAAGAAATATGGTGCCCGGTCCTTTAACGGTTGCCATAAAGAGGCCTTCTCCGCCAAATAAGGCATTTTTAAAACCCCCAACAAACTCAATATCATACCGCACCGAGGTCTCCAGGCCAACCAGACAACCCGTATCAATGCGCAGGGTTTCTCCGGCAGCAAGTTCACGCTTAATAATGGTGCCTCCGGCATGAATAAAAGCAAGTCCCGAACCGGTCAGTTTTTGCAGAATAAATCCTTCACCACCGAAAAGCCCCGCGCCAAGGCGCTTGGTAAAAGCCACTTCGATATCAATGCCATTGGCCGCACACAAGAAACTATCTTTTTGACAGAGAAATGTGCCATTGTAGTTTGTAAGGTCAATCGGGATGATTTTCCCGGGGTAAGGCGCAGCAAAGGCCACATGGCGCTTGTCCTGACCCTGGTTTAAAAACGTGGTAATAAAAAAGCTCTCACCGGTAAGCATGCGTTTAAACCCTGAAAACAACCCGCCGCCCGTGTTGGTTTGCATTTTGATATCGTCTTCCATATACAGCATGGCCCCAACCTCAGCCCGAACCCCTTCATCAGGATCCAGCTCGATTTCAACCACCTGCATATCATCCCCAAAAAGTTTGTAATCTACAACATCGGCCATAGTCATATAAATTTAGAGGTTTTCTACCGGTACACTTTCCTGGAGCAATTCGGTTACAAAGTTCGGCAAGGCAAAGGCTCCTTTATGTACACCTGGATTGTAATATTTAAGATTATGCTCATCTACAAATGCCTGGGCAAGAGTTTCATCAAAAGCATCTGTTGGATGGGCTTTTCCCTTTGAGCTGTAGGAAAAGCTCCACATCCCGGAAGTATAGGTTGGAATAAAGGCCAGGTAACAATGAACCTGGCTTTCGCCAAAGATTTTTTTGTAAAGTTGAAACAATGCCTGAAAAGTCCTGACATTCATACGGGGCGATTCACTTTGGGTTACCATCATCCCGTCATCGCTTAAAATACGATGCACATGTCGGTAGAACTCTTCGGTAAACAAGCCTTCATTGGGGCCAACCGGATCGGAAGAGTCCACGATTACCAGGTCGAAGGCTTTATCAGGTGAGTTCAACACATATTTCACGCCATCTTCTATTTTAAGATCAAGCTTGGGATTTTCGAACTCGCAGGCAAGGGTTGGCATAAACTCCCGGCAGGCTTCAACAACCAGGCCATCAATTTCTACCATTACCACTTCTTCAACCGAGTCGTGCCTGAGCAATTCCCTTACCGTACCGCCATCACCACCGCCAATTACCAACACGCGTTTGGGATTCGGATGGGTGAGCATGGGCACATGCGTAATCATTTCATGATACACATATTCATCCTGCTCAGTGCACATCACCAGCCCATCGATAGCCAGCATTCTGCCATAGGCAAATGTTTCATAGACTTCGACCCGCTGATAGGGTGATTTTTGCCGGTAAAGGACATCTCCGGTATGGCGCAGCGAAAGTGCAAAGTTGTGGCCTTTTTCGGTAAACCAGATGTTGCGTGCGTATTGAGCGGAGTACTGATACTCCCGTTCGGGATCTTCTTCACCAAAAACCGGCAACTTATGCCGCTTGGTCAGAAGATTTTCCTGTCCGCGGCGCAATTCCATGGTCGAGCCATTCTGGGCTTTCAGGCTCACTTTTAACGATTTATAGGCTGCCCAGGGATCAACTGTATCGCCACATGAAAAAATATCCACCGAGGCATAGCCGTATTCCGGCCAGGTGTGAATGGAAAGATGACTTTCCTGGATAACCACCACTCCGGAAACCCCGTAAGGTGAAAAATGATGAAAACTGGTGTTTATAATGGTTGCATTGGCCTCTTCGGCTGCCTGAACCATCGACCGCTCGATATGAACCACATCATCGAGCTCCTCTGGAGAGCAGTCATAAAACTCTACAAGAATATGCTGTCCCAAAGCGTGTTCTGCCATTGAAATAAAATCTGCGAATTAAAAAAACCAACACGGTGAATTGCCCACTCACGTGCTGATTTGCGAAGAATTCTGAAATAATCTTAGACATTCAAAATATAAAAAACCATGGGGTTTTAAAAGGAAAACCCGGCTAAATTGAGCTTGCAGAACCCCCCCCCTTTCAATAAAGGGTTATACATCTCCGGATTTGCAATGCGTGTTGTTTTGTTTAGATTACCCATGACAATTTTTTATGACCAAAATGAGCTAAGTATGAGCAAGTCGCAAACAACCCCAATCATATTGGACTCAATTCCATTTGAATTAAACCCTGATGATCTTATCGAGAAATTCCAACTGGAAAACTTGTCGGCAACTGAGCGTGACGAGTTTGAGCAGTTGATTCATAATGCCAGTTCCGTTGCCCGCCCCAAGGCCATGTATAAATATGCCGAAATGAGCATCCATGATGAAAACATGGTGCAAATCGACACACAGTTGTTCCAAAGCCGAATGCTGAGTTTAAACCTCTCGGGCTTGGATGCGGTTTTCCCTTATGTGGCAACATGCGGAGCAGAGATTGATGCTTTTTTAAGCCCATTTACAGAGAGCCCCACAGCCACCTGGGCTCATGTTATAAAAATGTCCCTGCTTTCTTCGGCTTACCGGTATCTGCTTGTTCACCTTCAGGAGATATATGGTAATCCCGGTCCCATTTCCAACATGACTCCCGGCGCCAGCGATGAAGATATCTGGCCAATTGAAGACCTGGAAAAATTATTTCATATCCTTGGCGATACAAAGGAAACAATCGGTGTACAACATATTGCCGATTATGTGATGGAGCCTTCCGTTACAGTGGCAGGCATTTTGTTTCCCAAAGAACAAGCTTATGTCAATTGCCAGGTTTGCCACCGTAATGATTGCAGCGAACGCGAAGCCCCGTTTGATCAAAAGCTCTGGATGGAACTCATTGAGATGTGATAGGTTTTCGTAATGGGGTCAAACCATCAGGTAGAGAAGGATTGTTTATATCTTTTTAGATATTGAAAATATTGAATAATATCTTTCAAATAGAAAAAATTTTAAAGCATATATGAACAACGCTCAAATTGAACAAATCTGTAAAACATATGCCATTAAATCGCTTTTTTTGACCGGTTCTATGGCAAGAGGTGAAGCCAATATCAAAAGTGATGTTGATTTAATTGTGGAGTTTGATCGAAATGACAATCCGCTTAATCAGTATATGGATGCCAAGCAAGCCTTTGAAACAGAATTTCACCGTAAAGTAGATTTAATTGAAGCCGACGCTATTAAAAATCCTTTTTTTAAAAAAAGCCTTGATGCTGATAAAGTGCTTTTGTATGAAAAGAGATAAACAAACTTATATTTTTGATTTGATTGAAAGCTGCAATCAAATTTTAACTTTTATCAACGGCTTATCCCTTGAAGATTACAACAATAATATTTTAGTGCGGCGTGCGGTTGAACGAGAATTTGAAATCATAGGTGAAATTCTCAAGCGATTCAGAGATGACTTCCCTGAGCTTTTTTGCTTAATCCCTGATGCAGCCCAAATAATTGGATTTAGAAATGTAATAGCACATGGTTATGATGTTGTTAGTGATGATCTTGTGTATAACATTGTTAAAAAAAATGTCCCCCGTTTTCTGGAGGTGATTAAAAATATTAATCCTAAATCGTAAAAACCCCAACACCTCATATTTGCAATTTTCTTTTCATTTTTTATCTTCACAGAAGATTCCGTTAGGGGTGTCTGCTTAGAATTATAAGCAGTCTGAGATTATACTCTTGGAACCTGATCTCGATAAGCGCTATGGCGTTATGCGAGCGAAGGGAAACGGGAAATGGTTAGCCAAGTGATTCATAACCGTTTTCTAAGCCCTGGGTTCCACACCGCTTAGAAAACGGTTTTTTTGTTAACCATTTATTCCAATTTCTTATGACTGCATCAGATAAACCCGTATTGATTATCGGGGGCGGCATTATCGGCCTGTCTATTGGCTGGCAACTGCTTCGCCTGGGATTTTCTGTAACCCTGCTCGAGCGCGACGAAGCCGGCAAATCGGCCAGTTGGGCTTCGGCCGGGATGATCGCCCCGCATGCCGAAGCCGGCTTTGAAGACATGGACCTTCTCAGGCTTGATAATGCCAGCCTTGACCTTTACCCTCAGTTTATTGATGAATTAAACCAGGATGCAAAGTCCAAAGTGGTTTTAGATCAGCGTGGCACATTAATCGTTGGCCTGGACCGCGACGATACCCTCTGGCTCCGCCGCCTGTATGATTTTCGAGAGCATCTTGGATTTCCCTTGGAATGGATGTCGGGATCTGAAGCCCGCGAAAAAGAGCCTTCCCTTTCACCAAAAGTGGTCTCAGCCATGTGGTTGCCCAAAGATGGCCAAATCGAAAATCGGGAATTGCTAACCGCACTTAAAGCCGCGTTCCTGAATTGCGGTGGAACTCTGGAAGAAAACTGCCAGGTTCTGGAGATTCTCACCTCAGCTGGCCGGGCTACCGGCGTTAAAACCACCAAAGGCGAGTTTGAAGGCTCAAAACTAATCCTGGCTGCCGGCAGCTGGTCGCGCGAAATTCCGGGTATTCCCGAAGACCTGCGTCCACCTGTCCGACCGGTTAAGGGGCAGGTTATGACAGCCCGCCGCGATGAAAGCTGCCCGCTCGAGTGCATGATCCGCTCACCGCGTATCTACCTGGCCCCGAAACTAAATGGCCGGTTAAGCATTGGGGCCTCTACCGAAGAAAAAGGATTCCATACCATACCAACCATTGGCGTGTTTCGGGATATTTTAGATGAAGCCTGGCGAGCAGTGCCCTCTATCTACGAACTGGAAATTGAAGAGTTCATTGCAGGCCTCAGACCCGGCAGCCGCGATCACGCGCCAATCCTGGGTGAGTCCGGCATCGAAAACCTGATCTATGCCACCGGCCATTACCGCCACGGCATCCTACTGGCGCCCATCACGGCCTACGAGATCACCAAACACCTTAAAGGTGAACGCACTGATATATTGCAGCCCTTTTCACCAGACAGGTTTAACCAAAAAGCCGGTGTATGAGTCTTAGGGTAATTTTAAACGGAAAAGAGGAAGTTCTTGAATCCGGGAAAACCCTTCAGAAACTGATGGAGCAAAAAAATCTTCCAAAGATTGGCCTGGCCGTGGCCATCAATGGGCAAGTGGTCCCTAAAAATCAATGGGCTGCCACAAAAATTCATCCTGATGATGAAATTGAAATTATTCATGCCGTTCAAGGCGGTTAATCATTTAAATGCAACAGAAAAATGGATAAGTTAGAAATTGCCGGGGAGAGCTTTTCTTCGCGGCTCATATTAGGTTCTTCACGATACCCGAATCCCCAGGTCATGATGGAAGCGCTTGAAGCCAGCCAGACCGAGGTTGTAACCGTGGCCATTCGCCGCGTGGATCTTTCAGCCAATTCTGAAGAAAATGTTTTAACACTACTTAGAGAAAAAAACTACAAACTACTACCCAACACGGCCGGTTGTTATACGGCCAAAGATGCGGTCTTAACGGCAGAACTGGCGCGTGAGGCCCTGGGCACCAACTGGATAAAGCTCGAAGTGATTGGCGACGATGAAACGCTGTTTCCTGATGTCCCCGAACTCTTAAAAGCTGCCGAAACATTATTAAACGCCGGATTTGTAGTCCTGCCTTACACCAACGATGACCCTATCACCTGTAAAAAACTCGCCGATATGGGTTGCGCTGCCGTTATGCCACTCGGCGCGCCTATAGGTTCGGGTATGGGGATCCGCAATCCATATAACCTGCAGATTATCCGTGAGCTGGTGGATATTCCCCTGATCGTGGATGCCGGCGTGGGTACCGCCTCGGATGTAACGTTGGCTTTTGAATTAGGCGTGGATGGTATTTTGCTGAACACGGCTGTTGCTGGTGCTGAGCACCCGGTTCAAATGGCCCGGGCTATTCATCATGCGGCCCAGGCTGGCAGACTGGCCTATAGCGCCGGACGAATCCCAAAAAAGCTTTACGCTACGGCATCCACTCCGTTGGAAGGGATTATCGGCTCAAAAGTAGATTAAACATGCCCGAGATTGCACTGCCAAAACTCATGCTCATCACAGATCGCAAGGCCTGTGATGAACCATTGAGTGATCATGTTGAAAAAGCATGCCGTGCCGGTATCAGATTGATTCAATTGCGCGAAAAAGACCTCCCCGCCAGATTTTTGTTGGAAGAAGCCGAAAAACTAAGAACAATTACCAGGAGCTATGGGGCCAAACTACTTATTAACGACCGGGTCGATATTGCCCTGTTATCCGAAGCCGACGGGGTGCATCTGCCTGAGTCCGGTTTAAACATTCCGGCTATCAAAAGCTTGATGAAAGGAAAAATTGCAGGTAAAAGCGCCCACTCTCTGCCGTCAGCCTTAGAGGCCAGCCAACAAGGCGCCGACTATGTGTTGTTTGGTCCAATATATGACACGCCCTCAAAAAGAGCCTTTGGCTTGCCCCAGGGCCTTAACAAACTAAGCGACCTGTGCGCCAAAGTCACTTGCCCGGTTTTTGCTGTAGGTGGCCTCACGCCTGAACGGGCAAAAGAATGCCTGCAGGCAGGTGCTTACGGCGTAGCGGCTATCAGAATCCTTATGAAGAACCAAAGTATTGAAAGTGTTACAGATGAGTTCAACAAACAGATCCAAACCCAATGAAACCCACGATAGCACCGTTGTGTGTCATCACAGACACCTGTATCCAGCATAGGTACTCGCATCTTGAATTGACCCAAGCCGCACTTAAAGGAGGGGCAAAGCTCATCCAGTTTCGCGATAGGCTTCTCTCAGATGAAGATTTCCTGAACACCGCCATTGAACTCAAAGCTTGCTGTAAAAACTATCAAGCCCAGTTAATTATTAATGATCGGGTTGAACTTGCCATCAAATGCCAGGCCGATGGCGTGCATTTAGGTCAGGCTGATATGCCCATTTCAGAGGCGCGCCGGCTGGCTGGGAAAAACATGTTGATCGGACAGTCTGTTTCAAATCCTAATGAAGCACAATCAGCAGAGAAAGAGGGGGCCTCATACATTGGATTGGGGCATATATTTAAGACTTCCACCAAGCACAAAGAAAATCCACCCATCGGACTTGAAGCCATCCAAACCATCAGACAACTTGTTTCCCTTCCCATTATGGCCATTGGAGGTATTACCGGGTCAACGGCTCAAGAGGTTCTGAGAGCAGGCGCCGATAGCCTGGCAGTAGTATCATCTATTTGCAAGGCTGAAAATCCTGAACTTGCCACAAAATCATTCCTGAACCTTATCGGCTAATAACGCTTTTAATTTCTAAGTCATTAAAAAATAATGGGTTTAAATTCAGGTACATACCTGTAAAAATCAAGAAATTTTATTTTTAATTGAAAACGCATTTGCTTTGATCACAAATAATTAATCATCAGGTATAGGTTTAAACGCTTGATTTTGGATAAATCTATGTAAATTGAATGTGTTGATTAATTTCACCGGACAATATGAAAGAATCTCATAACCCTGTCGAACTATGATAAAAGTTGAAATTAATGGCTTGGAAGTTGAAGCCGAATTGAACGAATCTCTTCTTGATGTAGCACGCCGGGAAAAAGCCCATATCGGCTATACATGCGGCGGCAATGGGGCTTGCCAAACCTGCGAAGTTGAAGTTATTGATGGCATGGAAGCCTTATCAGAAATTAACGAAACAGAAAAAGCCTGGCTCACTCCCGACAAACAATTAGATGGCCACCGGCTTGCGTGTCAGGCCGTGATTATTCGTGAGGATGTTCCTATCTTCCTAACAACTCGAGTGCAGCACTTATTAAATATTTTCAATAAAACCTTTAACGAGCCCGGCCAGGACAAAGTATTAACTCCAAACCCGGATGCTTTGAAACATCTGCTTGCGTATGTTGGCAAAGAAACGGTATCGCATTTAGTAACTACACCTGCTGCTGTCACCAATTCCCTGTTCAGAATGTTTGAAGGAGATTATAAACCTGAGATGGTTTATGAGGCCCTGAAAGCCTGGCGCGAGCAAGCTCAGGATATTAAACCTGATATGGATCAATTAAAAGATAACATTGAAAAGCTTGCAGAGCGAAAACCTGAGATTCCTGAACTGGGTAAAATGCTTGAGCCAATCATCGATAACTCTAAACCATTCTTAGATCAGTTGAACGAAGCGGTAACAAACTTTATTGAAATCAATAAACCTGGCGCCAACAGAAATATTGGCCAAAACCAGGTACATCGTATTCCTATAGGAAAAGATGATGTGAATACACAAAACACGGATAATTGAAACCTTGAGTTCAAACATTGTGTTCAGAACTCTTAGATTATGTGTATAATTACCATCAAATTAACTATCTACTTTAAAAATTATGCCTAAAATGATTGTAAATGGAAAAGAAGAGCAAGCGTTTGTTGAAGAAACATTACTTGCTGTAGCAAGAAAGCACAAAGCACACATCGGTTATGCCTGCGGAGGAAACGGTCTCTGCCAAACCTGTGATGTGGTTGTCGAAGAAGGTGCTGAAAATCTTTCAGAACCAAATGATGTAGAACGTGCCTGGACCCCTGACCGAAAAATTCAAAAAGGACATCGTTTAGCTTGCCAGGCTACTGTCATGAAAGAAGGCACTGTAACTTTAACAACACGCCCCGAAAAAGCCCGTGCAATTTACGACAAGGCATTTGGCCCTGAATCTGATACCAGCAACAGAGCTTCCGGAGTGGCCGAACTCTTTGCTTTTCTTGGAATAGAAACCGTTGAACACGTAGCAGCCATGCCTTTTGTGCTGATCAATGCCGTTCAGCGCATGTCCGATGGTCGCTTAACAGAACAATCTTCAACAGATGTCTCAGAAGCCTGGTCTGAGAGAAAAGACGACCTTCAGGAAATTTCAAGCAAAGTAACATTTGGTTTATCCCACTCATTTGAACCATTGTTAAAATCACTTCAATCACTGCTTTCGAGCTTGCCATCTTCACTTTCCAACATGTTTAAAGGTTCCGGCACATCCGGTTCATCGGACTCTTCAACAAATGATTCTGAAGATGGTGTAAAGGTACAGAATCTGCCGATTGAGTTGGTAAAAAGGGCCTGATAACAAAATTAAAAAAACCAATTTATGCAATTAGAGGTTACCATCAAGCGTTTTAATCCGGAAACTGACTCAGAACCATCATATAAAACCTACCAGGTTGAAGCTGATGAAAAAGATCGGGTATTGGATGTTTTAAACACCATTAAATGGAACCAAGATGGTACCTTAACCTACCGTAAATCATGCGCTCATGGTGTTTGTGGAAGCGATGCTGTTTTAATCAATAACGAAAACCGGCTGGCTTGCTCAACACTGATAAAAGACATCAAAGGGACTAAGCTGAAAATTGAGCCCTTGCCCGGAGCCTCAATCATCAAAGATCTGGTTGTTGATACGGATGGTTTTTGGCATAAGTACAAAATCATCAAGCCATATTTATTAAACGACGATCCTGCTCCCGAAAATGAGCGCTATCAAAGCCCGCAATCACAAGGTATCATAGAGGAATCAACGCGCTGCATCCTTTGTGGCGGGTGCACCTTTTCCTGTCCTTCTTCATGGGGTGATGATGATTATCTTGGCCCGGCTGCAATATTAAAAGCTTACAGGTTCATATTTGATACACGCGATCATGCTGGTGACGAGCGATTGAGCATACTCGATAACAATAAAGGGCTTTGGAAATGCTACACCATCTTTAACTGCGTTCAAGCCTGCCCAAAGGAAATTGATGTCACAAAACATATTTCTCTTTTGAAAAAGGAAGTTGTCTGTGAAAAGTATTAATTGCTTTTCCAGAAAATAATTGGTTTAATTGCATATTTTTAAAGCACAGTTTTTGTGCATTAAAAAGTTACTTAGGATCCTCTATGAGCTACACGAGCGATTTTGGCAATCTTGATTTCGATATCGGTATCGAAACGCTTGAACGCGTTGTTATTAAATCTGAAAAACGCATGCATATCGATTTGGGTGTTCCACGCGAGAATACCAAAGACGAAATGAGAATTGCTTTAGCCCCGTCAGGTGTAAAAATAATGGTTGAGCAAGGCCATAGTGTTTGTGTAGAAAAAGATGCCGGTAAACACTGCAATTTCACTAATGATGATTACGCTGAAGCAGGTGCCAGTATAGTTGATAGCTCCGATGAGGTCTTCAAACGCTCTAATGTTATTGTTAAAGTTGCCCCGCCTCTTCCCAAGGAATATGAATTGATCCAACGCAACCAAATCCTGATCTCTGCCCTCCATTTAGGTTCCGTGAGAAACGATTTAATTGAAATACTGCTCCAACGATCCATTACCGGGCTGGCTTTTGAGTTCATTGAAACCCGGGATGGCGAATTTCCAATTGTTCGTTCATTAAGCGAAATAGC
The DNA here is from genome assembly GCA_964642175.1 of uncultured Chlorobiales bacterium. Taxonomy (GTDB): domain Bacteria; phylum Bacteroidota; class Chlorobiia; order Chlorobiales; family Chloroherpetonaceae; genus JANQGG01. Next base: position 68,819 of record CAZXOK010000005.1, read on the forward strand.
CGGCGCTTTAGCCATACAAATCGCTGCTAAATACCTCGAAACTGGTAATGGCGGCAGGGGTATTCTTCTGGGTGGCATTGCCGGAGTTCCCCCGGCAAACGTTATTATAATTGGAGCCGGTACTGTTGGCCAGTATGCTGCACAGGCAGCATTGGGTTTAGGTGCCCATGTAACGGTTATTGATAAAGAGCTTAACCGCCTTCGCAAATTTGAAACGATCTTTAATCGACGCATCACCACGGCTATTGCCAACGATCATTATATCGCCAAGGCTGCAAAAATTGCTGATGTGATGATCGGAGCATTAAATCCTCGCGCCAAGATCATGAAACCACTGGTTAAAGAAGAAGTGATTATGGGTATGCGCAAAGGCGCTGTAATAGTGGATGTCTCGATTGATCAAACTGCATGTTTTGAAACCAGTTGCAAAACAACCCATACCAGTCCTATATATGTTAAGCACGGGATCACCCATTATTGTGTGCCCAATATTCCTTCAGCAGTTGCCCGCACAGCTTCTTATGCACTCACAAATGCATTAATTCCTATCCTGACCAAATTGGGAGAGTATGCTAACATTTCCGATGCATTATGGAAAAGCACCAGTTTAAGAAACGGGACATACTGTTATAAAGGCTATCTCACTAAAAAAATACTTTCAGATCTGTCGGGTCTGTCTTACCGCGAAGTCCAGATGCTTCTGGCTACAGACCTTTAAATATTAAAGGTACTTTAATTTTTTCCCTTGCGATTTTAATACAATATCCGCGCAGGATATCCCGGAATATGTAACAGCAATAACCCCTTGACCAGGAAAACAACTGTCCCCGACATGAAAAAGGTTTTTAAAAGGTGTATGATTCTGAGGCTTCTCAAGAACATATTGTCCTTTTCTGAATAGTGGCCCATACGTTCCCTGCCGGCGATTGAGGTAACGCTCATGAGTTGAAGGCGAAGCGGTAATACATAAATCTATATGCTGAGAGACACCTGGCAAAAGCTTTTCAATTTTGGATATTATTACTTCTGTGAGCATTTTTTTCTTTTGCTCATAGCCATGGCTATGTGGCCTGGCGTTATCCCAATCAGAAAACTGGCTGTTGGTAAATACATGCAATAAATGTTTGCCTTCAGGAGCCAGGGATGGATCCAGTATAGACGGACACGAAAAATAAATCGTACCACCTTCCTGTTGATATTTATCCCAATCATCTACGATAATGTGGTGCACGTTAAAATCCTCCGGTACAATAGAATCGTCTATACCTAAAAAAATCTGAAACCAACTGGGTGCCTGGTCGAACCTGTACTTTTCAGGTTTGAAATTTGATGTTGGTAACAATGTTTCAAATGTATCCCAAACCGTTGCATTACTTATAACCGTTTTTGCATGTATTTCTTTACCACTCTTTAACCTGACCCCTTTGGCAGTTTTTCCATCTGTCAGAATCTGCTCAACTTTTACCCCTAAGGCCACTTCGCCACCAAACTTTTTTATACCATCCACCAATGTTTGTGCAATAGCTCCGGATCCACCAATCGGGTAGTGAATCCCACCATGATGCCGGTCGGCCAGACAAATACCTGCATTCACGAATGGTGTTGAAAGTGCATCACGTACCGCCCATGCATAGGCTTCGATATCGATAAACTTTAATAACTCATCATTCTTAATGTATGTACGGGCAGTTTGGCCCATATTTTTAAAGGTTTGGCGAATTAGTTTTATCACTTTAATGGGATGGCGTTTACCGATCCAAAGTAGATGCGAGAGATTTTCCAACGAGCCTGCTGGAAACGACCCGATCACCTGATAGACTTCATCGAGCTCTTTATAAAATTGAATAATGCCTTTTTTTTCATCAGGGAAACGATTTATCAATTCATTTAGAAACTTTTCTTTCTCGTAGTGAGTACAAACATTAAAGTTATTTGGCAAATGATAGTGGATTTGAATAGGATCGTGTATACTTTCTAACTGGAGTCCCAGTCTGTTAAATAAGCGAGTATGAAGGTTAAGCATACCACCGTCCTCATTATTTCCCAGACCATAAAAAAGTGATGCACCGGCATCGAACTTATATCCCTTTTTTTTGAAATAAGAGCAGCTTCCACCTGGTTTTGAATGTTGTTCTATGGTTAAGGTCTTTAATCCACTTTCCTGAAGCAATGCAGCAGTAGTTAAACCGCCAATTCCGGCTCCTATAATGATTGCATCATACATATGATTAAAATGAAAAAAGTTCCAAATTTATTTTGTTTTTAATAGTAATAATTATTAATATTATATAAATCAAGTTTAATTATAAACCCAACGCCCTTAAGGCACCACTTACAAAGGAGTGAGTTATGAAAACAGTTAAGGTTAATGCAGGACACAAAGTAAATGAACAACACTTAACTTATGCTCAACATGGCATACAAATGGAGGAAGATATGAAAATCCGTAACATAATCACTGAAGAGCAGTCAGATGAAATGTACAATGATGAGCACTATGAACTGGAACAAGCCGAAGAGATCATAGATAATGTTGATCAAGCTACTGAAAAACCTAGTTTATATGAGATTGAAAAACAGATGGATTTCCAGTCTGAAGCGATGATCCATATCGACTCACTGTATAATTTTGCCGTACGCATGACAGGTAACAGCGAGGATGCCAACGACCTTGTTCAAGAAACATTCATGAAAGCTTATCGTTTTTTTGAATCTTTCGAAAAAGGAACGAACTGCAAAGCCTGGCTGTTCCGAATCCTAAAGAACAGCTACATTAATCGCTATCGCAAAGAATCCAAACAACCCAATAAGGTTGACTACGACGATATAAAAGAATTTTACCACACCATTAAGCATAGTTCTTTGGATTCTACTGATATGCAGGAAAAAATGTTTGATGGCTTGTTGAGTGAAAAAGTCTCAAGAGCATTGAACAGCTTGCCTGAAGACTTCAGAGAAGTGGTTCAACTTTGCGATATCGAAGGTTTCACTTACGAAGAGATCGCCAACATGGTTGATTGTCCAATTGGCACCGTCCGTTCAAGATTACACCGTGGCAGAAAGATTCTTCGTGATAAATTGATGGATTACGCCGTGGATCACGGTTACAATGTCGATAGTGAATCATAATTTTATATAAGCTGTTCTTTAAAATCTGATTCATCTTTCAACACTAATTCGGAGCATTTTACGTGAACTGCAATGAAGCAAATTCTTTAATTTCATCCGCAGTAGATGGTGAGTTGGACGAATCAAAGCAAAAAGATTTTTATCAACATATTCGTGAATGCGATAAATGCAGAGCGGAGTATAAAGAGCAAAAATCTGTAAAACAGGTCTTGCAACAAAAACTTCGCCAGCAAAAAGCACCGGCTGAATTGATTGAATCAATTAAAAAGCAAACATCGCATGAACTTTACAAACATGTTGATCAATCTTGTGATTCTCACGCAAAACAGCTTAACAAGATTCATGAGTCTGACCCTATAAACGCTAAAACGGGAAAGCTTTTCCTTGAAAAACTTTCCCGTATGTTGTTTATAGAACCATATGGAAGTAAAATAAACCATATTTTTGCCATCATACTTGGTTCATGTATTCTGGCTATGCTTGTATTTGCAGGTTTTGTCAAGAGTGGAAATATCAGCATACTGGACCTTCAAAAAAGTATCTTCAATACACCCTACTACCCTCAAATGGGTCAGATTATTAACCAAACAGGTTCATCTTTTGATACTGGCCTTCCGACTACAAAAACAAATCAACCCGGTTCCGGAACTAAAAAGCTAATAGAGAGCTTATTACATAATGATAACACGCTCCCAAAGCTCAAAGAATACAGTATTGTTTCTATTCAGGCGTTAAATATTAACAATGTGCCGGCTGTAAAAATCTCCTATATCCATAATGCAAATCGGGATATACGTGCTAATATTTTTGCATTCTGTCTGGAGGATGTTCATCCTGAATTCCTGGATAAAAAAATCATGGAGTCGATTCAAAATCAGGGTTCGCATGTGGTAACTATCAAAAACAAGCCTAATATAGTTTTGTGGAAAAAAAACAATATTGCTTTTTCGGCCATTTCAAATCAGGCATCACCCGATCTTCAAACTCTCTTATTGCATTAAACCCGGCAACAGAACGAAACACCGGGATGACTTGTTATTTTATAACTGTTTAGCTATATAGTGATCAGGTTTCCAAGCAAATCCGTTCATCAGTCTTTTTAATTATTTAATCATGGACGATAGCAACAAAAACAAAAACGCTGAGCTAATCGGTAGTGATATGCCCGATGAAATGATCGTATCGATAGCCTATCGATTTAAGATTTTGTCTGAACCAATGCGCTTAAAGATCCTTCGCGCAATTTGCAATGGTGAGAAAACTGTTCAGGAAATCGTAGATGAAGCTGAAGCCAGCCAGGCCAATATCTCCAAACATTTATCTATGATGTACGAAAGTGGATTGGTTGATCGCCGGAAAGATGGATTAAAATGCTATTACAGGCTCGCTGATGATAGTGTGTTCAAGGTGTGTGGTTTGATTTCAAACAGTATTGAGAACAACATGAAGCATCGGTTAAAATGGATTAATTCATCCCGATAAGAATTCTGCTTTGAACTTATCTTAAAGTCTGCTGCTATTTATTTTCTTCAATTTTTTTTGAGAATATCCTCCTTACACTAGTAGTTGACTTACAACTTCATATCCTTGTGATTTATCATGAATACGTCAAACTGCAGCATGACATTTTGTCAGTACACGCATTGACATTATCCTGCCAAAATTGCAAACAGAGTATGACATGAGTTCTTTCATATTGTCAAGTATCTATTGATAAAAATCGCTTTTCCTCTAATGTATTATAAATCAACAACTTATATTTTTGGCACGGATGTTGATATTATATAAGTGAAATGAAATTTGTTCATTCACACTAAACTGAAAAATATATGTTTATCGTATCAAATAAATCACATTGCCATAGAAAGGGGGATAATGATATGTTGGTAAAATTCAATCGTGATCCTTTTACACGTATCAATCGCTTATTTGATGATGTTTGGACTTCGGAAACACCATCAAATGTATTTGCTACGCCCGAGTTAAGTGGTGCTTTCAGATCAGATATCTCTGAGGATGATAAAGCCATTTACATCGAAGCAGAACTTCCGGGTGTAAAAAAAGAAGAAATTAAATTAAACCTTGAAGACGATATTCTGACGATTAGCGCAGAGCGTAAGCAGGAAACCGAAGAAAAGAAAGTAAATTACCATCGTGTAGAGCGTATTTTTGGTAACTTCTCAAGAAGCTTTAGATTAGGCGACAATATCGACAAAGACAATATTGATGCTTCTTACGACAACGGAGTTCTGAAACTCGTATTGCCGAAGATGGAAATGCCTACTACACATAAGCAGATTGAGGTAAAGTAACCCGAAGAAAAAAAGAGAACCAAAAACTGGTTCTCTTTTTTCATGATCATTAAAATATTTGACTAAAAGTTAATTTTATTTGGAACTTTGTTAGCGCTAAGCCAGTTTAGAAATATAGTTCATAGTTATTCTCCTTTTTTCTAAGTGCTTTCGCAGTTATGGTTCATCTGTGAAAGCACTTTTTTATTTCTATCTCCTGATACTTTCTGCGTTTCAAAGTCCATAAAATTATTACAAATCTCACAATAACATAAAAAGAAGGATATATAATGGGTAAAATTATTGGAATAGACCTGGGTACCACCAACTCGTGTGTAGCTGTAATGCAAGGTAAAGAGCCTGAAGTTATAGCCAACTCGGAAGGGTACCGCACCACACCATCTATGGTGGCATTCAGTAAATCGGGAGAGCGTTTAGTGGGTAATGCGGCAAAACGTCAGGCAATTACAAACGCTCAAAATACGATATTTTCTATCAAACGTTTTATGGGTCGTTCTCTGGATGAAGTTCCCGAAGAAGTCAAGATTGTCTCTTATAATGTTCAACCCGAAAACAACTCTATTCGGGTTAAGATCAACGACAAAAGTTACTCGCCACAGGAAATTTCAGCCATGGTGCTTCAGAAAATGAAAGAAACAGCTGAAGAATTTCTCGGTGAAAGTGTCACTGAAGCTGTTATCACAGTACCGGCATATTTTAACGATGCACAGAGACAAGCCACAAAAGATGCAGGTAAGATTGCAGGCCTGGAAGTAAAACGTATTATCAATGAACCTACTGCAGCTGCCTTGGCTTATGGTTTGGATAAAAAGAAAGAAAACGAGAAAGTTGCAGTGTTCGACCTTGGCGGCGGTACATTTGATATTTCCATCCTGGAACTCGGCGATGGCGTATTTGAAGTACGCTCAACCGATGGTGATACCCATTTGGGTGGAGATAACTTCGACCAGGTTCTGATTAACTATCTTGCCGATGAATTCAAGAAACAAGAAGGCGTTGATCTTAGAAAAGATCCTATAGCGTTACAGCGACTAAAAGAAGCTTCTGAAAAAGCAAAAATGGAACTTTCGTCACGCAACGAGACCGAAGTGAACTTACCATTCATCACGGCTACTCAGGACGGTCCAAAACATCTTGTTGTTAACATTTCGCGTGCTCGATTCGAAGGTTTATGCTCTGAGCTTTTCGACCGGGTATTAGAACCATGTAAACGCGCATTGAAAAATTCAAAACTCAATGTCAGTGAAATTGATGAAATCGTGCTTGTGGGTGGTTCTACCCGTATCCCAAAAATCCAGGCACTGGTTAATGATTTCTTTGGTAAAGAGCCGAACAAAACTGTAAACCCTGACGAAGTAGTTGCTGTTGGTGCAGCCATTCAGGGTGGTGTATTAAAAGGTGATGTAACCGATGTGTTGCTCCTGGATGTAACACCACTTTCATTGGGTATTGAAACCTTAGGCGGAGTTATGACAAAGCTTATCGAAGCGAACACGACAATACCTACCCGAAAGAATGAAGTGTTTTCAACAGCGGCTGATAACCAAACCTCGGTAGAAATCCATGTACTGCAGGGCGAGCGTCCTATGGCTGGTGATAACAAAACCCTGGGTAAGTTCTTCCTGGCTGATATTCCACCGGCACCACGAGGTGTACCTCAAGTTGAAGTTACCTTTGATATAGATGCCAATGGCATTTTAAATGTATCGGCTAAAGATAAAGCCACAGGTAAAGAACAAAGTATTCGTATTGAAGCCAGTGGTAAACTCACCGATTCAGAAATTGAGAAAATGAAAGAAGAGGCTAAAGCGCATTCAGAGGAGGATCAGAAAAAGAAAGAAGAGATCGAAGTCCGCAACTCTGCCGATGCATTGATTTTCTCAACTGAAAAGCAGATTAAAGAATTGGGTGATAAATTGCCAGCTGAATCTATATCTAAAGTACAGGGTGCTTTGGATCGCTTGAAAGAAGCTCATAAGACTGGTAATGTTTCTACCATTAAACCGGCAATGGACGAACTGACCAAAGAGTGGAATGATGCTGCCACGAAAATGTACGGAACCGGTGAGCAAGGACAGCCAGGCGCCGGGCAACAAACAGCATCAGAAGCTAATGCCGGGGGTGAACCAGGCAAAGGTAAAGACCAGGATGGCGAAGTAAAAAATGCTGACTTTGAAGTTGTTGATGATAAGTAATAATTGCAAGGAATACGCATAAAAAAAGGGTTGCTTAGCATGCAACCCTTTTTTATTTACAAATCGTTTTATAACTTGGCTTAAACTCTGAAAGTGGTGCTCTTCAGGTCTTTTTCATAAACTAAAACCATAAGTCACAATGTCGGTTTGGCGAACAGGAAATGCAGTTCACACGGTTGATAAATACTTTATTACCAACACTGCGCGCGATCAGAATGGTCGGCTGAAATTAACCATTTCTTCTGCCGGCGGATACGGCCAGCTCACAAACACAAATCAGATTATTGATTTGCTTAAAAGCGGTGAAATGAATTTGGTAATACTGACAACCAATCCAAATATTGCCGTAGACGTGGAATCATCGCTGAAAACAAATGAAGAGCGTTATGTTACTGATTTTGACAATCGAGGCGTACGATGCACGGTAAGAGAAATGGTTGTGTTTGTAAACCCTAGTACGGATCAATTATCTGTTGAATTCAATGGCAATATTATGTCTTTGGAACAATTCTTTAAATAATTCTTCTCCGTTTCATTTTTTTCAGGGGTCTAATCAATCATAAATAATGCTAATTTTAGTCAAAAGAGTGCACAAACGCACTCTTTTTTGCTTGCTCTGACGTCTGCAGGTGTTTAATTTTTTTTAACGGCTTATTAGAAACCAAAAAGGCTACCTTCGGGTAGCCTTTTATGTAACTGAACACTTTATAAAACTACGTTTCTTATCGCATATCAATACCTTCTTTTTATTGTAGATTTTAAGTACCGAATAATTTCTCTCACATCACCGTTCGTTAAACCTGAGTTCGGGTATTCTTGCATACGTTTTACCATACTGGTAATATTTCTTGTTGTAATTTTATCTTCAACCGCTCTATAGGTATGGCAACGATTACATTTACGCTTTATTAATGCTCTGCGTCGATAAGCAATTTTTTTAGCTTTTGAAACTGTTTTGGCTTTAACAACCTCAGCATTTTTATTCATTAACTCTACAGCCTTATCGGCTTTCCATAAATTAATCATTTGATCATCACCTGCTGATGCCACAACTTTAACATTTGGGCTATACTTAACAGTACGTACCCAACTTGTATGCCCTTCAATTTCTAATATTTCTTTACCTGAAGCAATATTCCAGAATTTTACTTTATTATCATCTCCTCCGCTGACTAATATTTTTCCATCATTTGAAAAATCTAGTGAACGGACATAGTCTTTATGTCCAAGAAAACGTTTAATTTCTAATGCCGTATCCGGTTTACTTGCAACATCCCAAAGACTTATCGTCTCATCAGAACCACCACTAGCCAGTATAGACTCATCTGAATTCAACCCTATGGACATTATCCACCCTGAGTGCCCAGTTATTTCTTTTTTGAGGTTGCCACGAGCAATATCCCAGAATTTTATGGTTTCATCTTTACTGCTCGTAATTAAGGTTTTGCTGTCTTTGGTAAAGTAGATATCTAGAATTGCTGACTTGTGACCTTTAAATGTTTTGACAAGATTTCCAGTTTGTGCATCCCAAATTTTAACCAAATTATCCCAACCTCCTGAAGCCAGATAACGTCCATTTGGGCTGTATGTAATGATATTGATCCAGTTTTCATGTGCCTTACTGATTGTTAAGGCTGGAAATATGGTATAATTTGCTGATTTTGAAGACTCTGACTTAGCTGTAGTTGATACAAAAATATCGCCTTGTAATACTTCATTATTACTTTGACTTAATACTTCTTCTTTTTTTATCCCCCATACTCTAATGCTACTGTCTAAACTTGTACTGGCCAAAAACAGATTTTTTGGATGAAAATCAATAGAAGTAACACCACCTGTATGTTTTTTAAGGTCAAATATTATTTTTTTCTTATCAATATCCCAGACTTTGACAGCGTTATCCCATCCACCACTTGCCAACAATTTCCCATTGTGACTAAATGCAATCGTCGATACACTGGCCTCATGTCCAGGAAAAGATGCAATTAAATTTTCATCCTTACTATTGTCTTTTGATGAGGGAGAACTGGATTTTAAAGGCTTGGCATGTGCTGTGGATAAAAAACCATATACGAGTGAATGATCTGAAAATTGCCCGAATTGAGCAACAAACATTTGTGATGTTTGATTTCGTTTTTGAGAGGTGTTAAAATTCTCTGAGTTAACCTTGCATTTCATACCCCCATCAAAACTCAGATTTGTGCTAAAAAATAAAAAAAAAATTACCGGCAAAGTAAATAGTCGTGTTTTCATTTTAATAACCATAAGTTTTATTAGATGGATTAAGAGCTGGTATTTTATCTTGTTTAGTTATCAAAATGATGCAAACCAATTGATAACATATTGATAATATATTGATAATTTTGATAAAAACTTGAAAACAAGATGGGTTATTTGCTCGGTTGAAACCTTTTAAGTATCTCTTCTGGAAATAGCAGGTTGTATTCTTTTTCAAATATTTTTTTACGGTTATTATATACTTTATATGCTTCACTGATACGATTAGTCTTTAAATACGCATCAATAAGTAATTCATAACCTTTAATTGAGGTGTTGTCTGCTTCTAAAATCATACGAGAGTAATCTATATATTCCTGAATGTTGTTCTCGTGTAATGCATATAAAGATAAAGATTGAAGAGCATGTAAGTAATCATCTTTAAGCTTTTGCCTTGGATAAAAGGTCCAATCTTCATAAAGCTCATTAAGAAATAGATCGTCTTTATAAAGCTCTACGGCTTTTTTAAAGTATTCAACTGACTCATTTCCATCTAAAGCCATTTTATAAAAGCATTAGAACTCTTCCACATCATAAGAGTAATTCACCCCAAGTTGCCCTAAGTCCAACATATAGCCCTTTTCTATCGTTTTTAAATACTTTGAATGACGCGCATTTTTTAAATCAGGTTCAAGAAAATATCGTATGGTTGAAATGGCCGAATAAAACATAACTTCTGCGCTTCTGCGTTGAGCCTCTGGCCAAAGTTTATCAACGAACGTATCAATCAAGATTGGAGAGTTGTGATTTATTAAAAATAGTCTAATCACTGAGTTGGATTTATGACCGGGCCAATCTGAAGCTTTTATGGTTTTATCTCCAACATAAAGGGTTAAACTCCCAAATGCTTGTATGGAAATTAGTGAAGACAATTGAGGTTGCTCAACAAAATATGTACCCTCCTGTGTTTGGTTATGTAACACTATGGCCTTGGTTTTTTCAAAGTAGCGAGATTGTGCATTTTTCAAGGATTTTAGAAGTTCGTTACCAGTAAAAGGTTTATTTAGAAAATCTGAAGCTCCTGATCGCATAGCTTTTATGACCATATCCATATCACCAAATCCAGAAAAAAGAATGATTTCTGAAAGTTCATTTTTAGTTTTAATTTCAGTTAGTACATCGAATCCATTAATGTCGGGTAGAAAAATATCTATAAAAACAATCTGGTGCTGATGTTGAGCAAATAAATCCAGGGCTTTTTTGCCATGATTAGTTGAGTGAACTTCGAAACCTTCATCCACTAAAAATCTTTGAATACCTCACATATCTCTTGATCGTCGTCAATTAGTAAAATTTTAATCGGCGTTGATTCTTTATTAGATGGATGCATATAAATACTGTAAATACCAGATTGAAAATTTTGAAATATGTTAAAATGATTGTTGTTTTTTAGCGCATGCTATTTGTTATCAAAATATATTAATACTAAGTGTTTATTAATAAGTATTTTTATTAGTTTAATCGTATTTTTTCTGGAATTCGTAAATTAATTTGACGCAGGATACCATATGTCTGTACATATTTATGAATTAAAGATAGACAGTAAGGTTGAAGAGATCCGGCGTGTTGAACAATTTATCAAGGATATTGGAGAGGTCCATCAATTCCCGGAGACTTTTTTATACAATGTGATGCTTGTGGTAACAGAAGCCACCAACAACGCTGTAATTCATGGCAATGAACAGGACGAAACAAAATCTGCTTATCTGAAATGCACTGTTCAAAAACATTCTGCTAAAGAGTTACTCATGATTGAAGTTACAGATCAGGGTTCAGGATTTAATATGGAACTTCTGCCCAATCCCCTGGCTGAAGAAAACCTTCTCAAGCCTTCGGGACGCGGGGTATTTCTCATGAAGCAGTTTGCCAATGTGGATTACAATTTTTCTGAAAGCGGTACAACTGTTAGAATGACTTTAACCATTAATCGTTAACGACTTTCACTCACTAATTGAACGCTCCCTTCTTAAATCCTTTACTTTATACTCACTAAAGACATAAGGACCTCACACACCTACTTATACTATAAGATAAGTACCTTATTATTGTGTTTAAATCTTGAGCGCATTAAGACAAAAAAAGCCTCTTTAACAGAGGCTTTTTTTAATAATCTAATGGTTCGAAAATTAATTGGTTGGTGACCCTTCCACCTTATGTTTGTAACCCGTAATGATCGAGGAAGTAACACTGGTCCGGTCAACCACATCGTGACGAGTAACCGCATAAATATGTAAAACAAAATAAACCGGAAATATCCATGCTAAGGCGTGATGCATATTATGCATACTATTACTGCTTCCTCCAAATAGTAAAACAACCCAGCCAAAGGTAGAGTCTATAAAACCACCGGGATTATTTTCACCATACATCGCCAAGCCTGTTAAAATCATAAACCAAGAGCCTAAAAAGATAAATATAAAGTTTACCATGGCTGCTACCGGATTATGGCCAATATGGTTTGGCTCATCACGTCTTAAGAACATGTAAGATGCCATTTGTTCTTTAAAGTCATTCCCCCACCAACTTGGTTTCCAAGGCTTAAAGCCGCCGAAACGAGCATAAGGATCATTTCCAAACAGCGCCCAATACAAACGGAATAAAAAGTTAGCGATGAAAATATAGGCTGTTGCAAAATGTATGTATCGCCACCAAGCCATTTCTTTATACCATGTAGCCTCACCAATTGGAGGTGAGAAAATTGGGCTGGCAATATACAGACCGGTAATAAACAACGCGGCGATGCATATTGCATTAAGCCAATGGTATATTCGAACCGGCCAACGCCATACATAGATTTCTTCAATAAGTCGTCCCATTATTACCCCCTAAGATATTTTTACGGTTGTAATTTCATTGCCATTCATATCGAAGATATGTGATGCACAGGCAAGGCATGGATCAAATGAATGGACGGTTCTTAGAATCTCAAGCGGTTGATTAGGATCTGCCATTGGTGTTCCCATCAAAGATGCTTCATATGCACCAACCTGACCTTTACTGTCACGAGGTGAAGCATTCCATGTAGAAGGTACCACAATCTGGTAATCCTCAATCTTCATATCTTTGATTTTAATCCAGTGACCTAAAGCGCCTCGGGGTGCTTCGGTGTATCCAAATCCCTGGCATTCGCTTGGCCAACGTTTTGGATCCCATAATTCACTGTTAAATGTTTTGTAGTCACCGCGTTTAATGTTATCAATTAATTGATTGTAATAGCGCAACATAAATTGTGCAGTCTGCTTACATTCAATTCCACGAGCGGCTGTTCGTCCTAAAGTTGAGAATAAGGCTTCAGGGCCAACATCAAGTGTTTTCAAAACATAGTTAACTGTATCGGTAATCATTGGGTCTTTTTTGCCGTATTGGAGAAATACCCTTGCCAACGGACCAACTTCCATAGAATTACCTTTCCAGCGTGGCGACTTCAACCAACTATATTTTTGGTCTGTATCCAGATATTCAAAAGGTGGTTTTGGTCCTGTGTATTTAGGATTTGTTTCACCTTCAAATGGATGCAGAGGTTTATCATCACCACCCGAGTATGTATACCAACTATGAGATACTTCTTCGGTGATATTTGTTAAGTCGTTTGGATCAACATCATCATAGATTGTTGAGAGATCACCATTTAGAATTGCACCTCTCGGCCAGAGTAGCGAATCAATATCGCCCAGACTTTTTTCCGGAAAATCACCGTAGCACAGGTAATTTCCAAGGCCTTTTCCATGTAACCAGTTTTTATAAAAGCCGGCTATAGCAATTAAATCCGGTATATAAACCTGATCAATGAAAGTGATGGTATTTTCAATGATCTGTTTAACCTTATTGAGTTGCTCAGTATTGATTGCTGTATCCGAGTTCTTATCAATTGCACAGGCCATACCGCCTACGGTATAGTTTGGATGCGGATTCTTACCACCAAAAATGGTATGAATTTTTACTATCTCTTTCTGGAACTCCAGTGCTTCGAGGTAATGTGCCACACCAATGAGGTTAACTTCAGGTGGCAACTGATAGGCCGGATGGCCCCAGTAAGCATTTGCAAAAATTCCGAGCTGACCGCTTTCAACAAACTTAACCAGAGTTTGTTGTAAATCTTTAAAATAACCGACCGACGATTTAGGCCAGTTTGATATACTTTGAGCGATACGCGAAGTTTCTTTTGGATCTGCTTTTAAAGCGCTCACCACATCCACCCAGTCCAGGGCATGCAAATGATAAAAATGCACCAAATGATCCTGAGTTTGCTGGGTAGCGTTCATTAAATTACGGATAATACGTGCATTATCCGGTACTTGTATGCCAAGCGCATCTTCTACACACCGAACAGATGCTAAAGCATGTACTGTGGTACAAACCCCGCAGATACGCTGTGCAAAAGCCCATGCATCTCTGGGATCACGTCCCTTCAGAATCAATTCCAGACCGCGCCACATGGTACCGCTGCTGAAAGCCTCCTGGATCTGATTGCTCTCATCCAGAACGGCTTCAATTCGAAGATGGCCTTCTATTCTTGGAATAGGATCAACAACTATTTTTTTTGACATCTTTTAACTCTCCTTTTCCTCATTATTTGAAGATGAAACTTTCTGTTTAATCATGGTGCCTACGGCATGGGCAGCAGCACCGGCTGCTGCGGCTCCAACAGCAATTTTACCAATAGTATCGGCATTGACATCAGATCCCAGGAACGGCACTTCTGCCATCTTGGTGTAGAATGGTCCGTTGTCCCAGAAATTAGGTTCTGAGCAGCCAATACATGGGTGGCCTGAACCAATCGGGAAACTGGTTTTATCATTCCACTCTACTTTGGAGCAGGAGTTGTAGGTGGTTGGTCCCTTACAACCCATTTTATACAGACACCAACCTTTAGCTGCAGCTTCATCATCAAAACTCTCAACAAACATACCTGCGTCGAAGAATGATCTACGGTAGCATTTATCATGAATCCTGGTGTTGTAGAATGCTTTCGGTCGATTGAGTCTATCTAATTCGGGTAATGCCCCAAAAGTATGGTAATGAGTGATTACACCTGTCATCACTTCAGCAATTGGCGGGCAACCCGGTACATTTATAAGCGGCTTTCCGGAAATTACTTCATGAACTGGTGCAGCACCCGATGGGTTTGGATCGGCATTCTGGACACAGCCAAATGAGGCACATGAGCCCCAGGCAATCACAGCCGCCGCGTCAGCTATGGTCTCTTTCATGACATCCACAAAAGCATGACCACCTACCATGCAATAAACGCCATCATCTTTAAGCGATGGGTTTCCTTCAACACATACAATGTATTGTCCTTTATATTCCTCCATTATCCGCTTACGGTTCTCCTCAAGCTGATGTCCGGCAGCGGCACTCAAAGTTTCATCATAATCCAATGAGATCATATTCAAAACGATGTCTTTGGTAATGGGGTGTGATGAGCGGATAAATGATTCGGTACAACAGGTACATTCCTGGCCGTGCAACCAGATCACAGGGGTTCTGGGTTTGGTTTCCATTGCTTTAACCACTTTCGGCAACATCTCCGGACTCAGACCCAGAGCTACAGATGTCAGACCGCAGAACTTCAGAAAATCACGCCTGTCCACCCCTCTTGCCTCAAATATTTCAGCAAAAGTGTATTTTTTACCCATACAATTTATTCTCCTTTCAATTGCTAAAAAAAACTAAAACCCTTCCAACATTTAGAAAAATTTTAGACATCCCTAACGTGTGCCTTTAGGGATAACGCCAATTTTGTGATACATTGCCATAAATGAACATTATTAATGTCTTAAGGAGGGAAAGCTTAAAAAGCTAAAGTAAAAATGTCACAAAACTATCACAGCTAATAGAATTCTGTCTGATCACGGTTTCTAAAAACAGAGTTTATATAAAGATTCTGTATTTTTTACTGTTGGGCAAACGAAACCGCTTTATTTCTTTCAGCGAATGATTACACTTAAGTTTATGTTTTAAAGATTAATATATATTAAATTCGTCAAATCAACCCTTTATATATGTTAAAAAAATTAAAATCGCTCTCAGAACATGATTTACTCATCATAGGACAGGTTCTGATAGAAAAAATGGATAGCCTTAATTCAAAAATTCAGGATGATACAGCCACTTCTGAAGATAAAATTAATCTTGCTTTTTCCAATGAAATCCTGGCACTGGCCAAGAACAGGATCAATGTTCAGAAAAATGAAAAGCTGGCTGAAAAAGATGATGAAATATGGGTAGAAAAAACATCTGATAGCCATAACCCACACATCAGGTTGCATGGCGGTGTACTAGAAGATGATCCGCCACAAGGCTGAATGTTATTAAAGTAAATACTCTTTCAGATACCGCGCCGTGTAAGATGAAGCGTTTTTACACACATCTTCAGGTGTGCCTGTAACAACCAGTTCCCCCCCGCGTGAGCCTGCATCCGGGCCAAGATCAATAATCCAATCCGCTTGTTTGATTACATCAAGATTATGTTCGATTATAACCAAAGTGTTGCCCTGGTTGATCAACCGGTTAAAACACACAATGAGTTTTTGGATATCATCAAAATGCAAACCTGTTGTCGGTTCATCGAACACAAACAAGGTGTTATGGGTATCCTGGCTGGCAATATGAGCTGCTAATTTCAAGCGTTGTGCTTCGCCCCCCGACAGGGTATTGGCCGATTGACCAAGTTTTAAATAACCCAAACCGACATCTTTAAGCACATTCAACCGCCGAGAAATATTTCGATGACCCTCGAAAAACTCACAGGCTTCGTCTATAGTCAGGGCAAGTACATCGGCAATGTTTTTACCATCGTAAGTGGCCATAAGTGTATCAGGTTTGTATCTCAAGCCCTTGCACTCTTCACATTCGGTTTCAATATCAGCCAGAAATTGCATTTCAATTCGTATAACCCCTTCGCCTGTGCAGGTTTCGCAACGACCGCCTGGAATATTAAACGAGAAATAACCGGGCTCCCATCCTTTAAGTTTCGCATAAGGGGTTTGTGAAAAAAGCGACCTGATATCATCGAAAATTTTCAGGTATGTGGCCGGATTGCTGCGGCTGGTTCGGCCAATCGGCGACTGATCCACCAGTTCTACTTTTTCAATATATTGATCTCCCAGGATTTGTTTATGGGTGCCCACCTTTTCAGCTGTCCCGGTTTTGCGTTTCAGGATGCCGTTACACAAAATATCGTGGATCAGGGTTGATTTACCCGAGCCACTCACCCCGGTCACGCAAGTCATAACATGCAACGGGAACTGCACATCGATGTTTTTAAGATTGTTCTCCATGGCGCCTTGTATTTCCAGACAAGGGGTGAAAGAGATATTTCGACGCGATTCGGGAAGGGCAATCGCATTTTTGCCATTGAGATACTTTCCGGTAAGAGATTTCTCATCAGATAAAATCGCCTGAGGGGTGCCCTGAAAAATCACTTCGCCGCCCAACCTGCCTGCTTTCGGCCCAAGATCAAGAACAATATCAGCTGCTTCGATGATCTCCCTGTCGTGCTCAACCACCAGGACGGTATTGCCAATATCGCGAAGCTTACGCAGGATTTTAATCAATCGGGCCGAATCGCGCTGATGGAGGCCAATGCTGGGTTCATCCAAAATATAAAGTGATCCGACAAGTGAGGAGCCAAGCGAGGTGGCTAAATTAATTCGCTGCGACTCTCCACCACTTAAAGTCTGCGACGGGCGGTTCAAGGTTAAATAATCCAGGCCCACTTCAACCAGGTATCCCAGCCGGCGCTGAATTTCATTTAAGATCGTTTGGGCAACATCTTTATCGAATCGAGAGATTTCAATCGTCTTAAAAAACTCGTAGGCCTGGCCTATGGTCAGTTGAACAATATCGGCCAGGTTTTTCTTTGCGATCTTCACAATTAATGCATCCTGGCACAACCTTGAGCCCTCGCAGTCGGGGCAGACACTATAGCCACGATACCGGCTCAGCAGCACCCGATAATGCATTTTATATTGCGACTCTTTTTCGATATCCTTAAAAAAGCCCTTTACACCCACATACCCGCTTTTCTTGCAGCCTTCCCATATGGTTTTCTTGGCCGACTGGCTGAGTTTGCTGTATGGTTCATCCAACGAAATTTTGTATTGAGGTGCAATCCGGATCAGATCTCTCAAATGCCGCGAATGCTTGTCTGAGTTCCAGCATGCAATGGCACCGTCACGAATTGAGAGGGCCTTGTTAGGAACTACGGCATCCTCGTCCAAACCCGGAATTCGACCGAATCCCTGGCAGGTTGGGCAGGCTCCGACCGGTGAATTAAAGGCAAAGAGTTGAGGAGTAGGTTCGGAATATTCAATACCGTTCAGCTCGAGTTTATCACTAAAATGGTGATCCCTGCCATCCAGCACACGAACAACAGCATAGCCTCCGGACTCACGAAAAGCTGTTTCAACTGCCTCGGTAACGCGGTTATACAGGTCTTCATCTTCTTTGAACTTTAAACGATCAACAAGCACCATACACTCTGAGTGCTTCTTTTCGGGCAGTTTATAAAGTTTCTTTTCATCCTGCACATCGGTGAGTGAATAGACTTCTTCACCAAGAATAAGACGAGTAAATCCTTTTTGCTTGAGATTTTTGATCTCTTCCTTAAACGTACGCTCTTTTTTCTTTGTGACTTTATGATGAGGAAATGGAAAACAGATGTAAAACCTGGTCCCGACATCAAACAACTTAACCTGGAACAGCACATCTTCTGGGGTATGCTTTAAAACCAATTCATTGGTGTCCTTGGAATAAGTTTTCCCGATTCGGGCAAACAGGAGCCTGAGATAGTCATAAATTTCAGTTACCGTGCCTACCGTGGATCGGGGATTTTTTGAGGTTGTTTTTTGCTCAATGGCTATAGCAGGGGCAATGCCCTGTATATACTCAACATCAGGTTTTGGTATGCGCTCCAAAAACTGCCGAATATACGACGACATCGACTCCACATACCGACGGTGTCCTTCCGCATATAAGGTATCAAAAGCCAGGCTGGATTTGCCCGATCCGCTAACGCCGGTTACAACAATAAGTTTGTTCTTGGGGATAGAAACATCAAGGTTTTTCAAATTATGGGTTTTGGCCCCTTTGATCAAAATATCAGTTTGTTTCTTTAGGTGTTTTCCATTGGAGGGAGTTTGTTTAACCTTTGAAACCGGACTGGCACTTCGCATAATAACCTCTTAAATGACTCAATAAACTTTTAAGATAGCGGTTCCAAAATCAGTTTGCAAACCTGCCACAGGAAATTCTAACAGTGTATGTTTCTACTAAAGAAACTCTTTTGATAATACATCAATGTGGCACAGAAATGAATGATTCAAAAAACTCCGGTAGTAGCGAATTCTCAAGACTTTTTTGAGAAAAAATATATCGGCCGTCACATACAAATCCCAGTTCCTGCCAATCCACAAGGTTCAGGGCATCACAAAGCGCATTAATATCCAACTCCTGATCCCGGGGAAAGATGGCCAGTACCGAGCCATCGTAGTTATTAACAGGATGCAGAAAGAATGGCTGTTGCAACCGTGTTTTGCAATTGACATAGATGCGTTTTTCCGGGCTTTGATAATAGTTTCGACCCCACATCCACCAGTTGGATTCATTAAATGTCTTGATCCTTCGTTCTAATAAGACCTGTTTAAATGGATTCAAGACTTCATTTTTTTCATTATAGATCATCCGCCTGGTTTTGCCGTTTTTGGCCGTATAACTGCATACAAACTCCAGGTTTCCATGGCTTTGATTCTCAAACACCGAATCCAACCCACTCACTGCACCTACTTTTACAAAAAACAACTCACTGAACTTAATCGGGTAATAGTTTTGTGTAAATAACAGCTGCCCGTTATGGCACACAAAACGTTGGTTTGTATTGGTGATCCTGGTAAAATTATCCTTTTCAAAGCGCCATATAATACAGTTTGGGCTTGCTTTCGAAAACACTTTTTGATCCCCTAATTCAATCAGGTCTGTAATGGTGCCCTGCCGATACAGGAATTCATTTAATTTTATAGCTGAGGTGGCTTTGAGAAAATCGCGGGGTGTAATAAAAATCAACTCACCGCCGGGTTGCAGGTGCCTGAGGCATTTCTCAATAAAAAATAAATAGAGATTGCTGCGTTGATCAAAAAAGTTGTGATTTAATTTTTTGCGGGTATGCGGATGTATGTCACGATACCTTACATAAGGCGGGTTGCCAATAATGGTATCAAATTTCTGTAAGAGAGGCAAATCGAAAAAATCCTGAACAGTCGCATTTTCAGGGGCGATGTGTTGATCAATTTCAATAAAAAGACCAGACTCCACAAAGTTCAGGAATGCGCCTTTTCCACAAGATGGCTCCAGTAGAGTACCTTTGTTTCTTTTAAGGGAAAGCATCTGCCCAACAACGGCAGGAGGGGTAAATACCTGACCTAAAACTTCAATTTGTTGATTTAAGCCATTCGAAGTTATCATCGGTATTAGGTGTCAATCAGATGAGAAGCTCTACTCTCGGTCTAAACTGTTTGAGTATGTTCCTTTTTCTTGCGGTAAATCGGTATAGACGAGCAAGGCTCTCCGTAAATGATTTTACCGGCCACAGGCATTAAATAAACCGTTACAATCATATATGCCCAGGTTGGAATGGGAACAGTACTACACCCTTTGATCAGGACATTCTTTTCGGTGTACTGCTCCCAATCGTGTTTTTCGAGGCTTTCTCTAAACGGTTTCTCTTTTAGAATTCCACCTTCGAGAAAGCCCTCAATATTTAACTCGGCATATGTTGTATTTTGCTGCATAAGACCTAGTATTTTTTTGCGCGTCTTTTTCTGAGTTGCTCAAGATAATAGGCACGAATATAATCACTGGAGACTTGTTTGCTTTGTTTTGCCATAGACTCCAGGGAGTTGTTTATGACTTTGCCGGGAAAACCTAACAAAATTGCAACAGCAAGAACCAAACCACTTAAAAACAATAAAACTTCCATAATTACTTACATTTAAATTGACATCATTTTAACACTTATATAACCGGAATTTGTGAGAACTAAGTTTCTCTATACAAATATTATCACCCGGTTGCAATCCCGATTCTTTGACCCACTTGCCGGTTCCTGGCTGATTTTTAGATTTTTGTCGCAATGCAAAAGTCTTTGCTTCTATATCTGTTTTAAAGAACCAACCCAGATCTGTTTCAAACTCCAGCAAATCACCTTTTTGACTTTGACTGGCAACTGCTGAGGCAGGAAAATATTCCAGGAAGTCAAACACGTTGATCTGCTTTTCCAGGAACCAAAGTTCCTGCTCAGTTCTAACAGGAATTGTATGAATCTCAGCCATGACTGCTTTTAGGCAGAGAATGATTCACCGCACCCGCAGGTTTTACTGGCATTTGGATTGATAAAATGGAATCCTTTACCGCTCAACCCATCTGAGAAATCAAGGGTTGTACCTGCCAGATACAGGAAACTTTTCATATCGACGAACACTTTAACGCCTTTATCTTCAAAGATCTGATCGCCTTCGTGTTCTTCATTGTCGAAATCCAGACCGTAAGACAGGCCCGAACAGCCTCCACCCTGTACGCTTACGCGTAACCCGAAAGAGTCGTCCAGGGACTGTTGATCTTTTATTCGCTTTACTTGTTCAGCTGCTTTATCTGTAACCGAAATCATGACATTTCTCCTTTTCGATAAGTTGTGACTTTTTTAAGATTTTTCTGCAGCCTGCTTTGCCTGGCCACGTTTTTCCTTTTGTTTATTTCTGAAATCATCAATGGCAGCTTTGATGGCATCTTCAGCCAAAACAGAGCAGTGAATTTTAACCGGTGGCAAACTCAACTCGTTTACCAGTTGTGTATTCTTGATCTCGTGCGCTTCATCGATTGTTTTCCCTTTAAGCATTTCAGTAGCAAGAGAAGAAGAAGCAATTGCCGATCCGCAACCAAATGTTTTGAATTTTGCGTCTTCAATAACGCCGGTTTGCTCATTGACTTTAATCTGCAATTTCATGACATCACCGCATTCCGGTGCGCCAACAACGCCTGTTCCAACCTGCTCATCGGCTTTATCCATGCTCCCGACATTTCTGGGATTGTTATAATGGTCCAATACTTTATCTGAGTATGCCATAATTTCCTCCTGATTGTAATTAATTTATCTATATTTAAAATTTTAATGATGTTCCCAATGGATTGATTTCAAATCAATACCTTCTTTGGCCATTTCATACAATGGCGACATTTCGCGCAGGCGATTTACCGCTTTAACCGTTAAATCTATCGCAAAATCAATTTCTTCTTCAGTGGTGAATCGTCCGATACTGTAACGAATGGATGAGTGAGCCAACTCTTCACCAACACCCAGGGCTTTTAAAACATGGCTGGGCTCCAATGATGCCGATGTGCAGGCACTACCACTGGATACGGCCAGGTCTTTCATTCCCATCAGTAATCCTTCACCTTCAACATAGGCATAACTTATGTTGAGATTATTAGGCAAACGATGCTCGTAAGATCCGTTAATGTAAGACTCGTCCAATTGCGACATAATACCATCCTTGAGTTTGTCGCGAAGGTATGTCAATCGTTTGAATTCTTCATCCATTTCTTCTGCACACAGCTCCATAGCTTTGCCAAGACCAACAATACCCGGCACATTGAGTGTACCGCTACGCATTCCGCGTTCATGACCGCCACCATCAATTACAGGTGAAAGTTTTACGCGCGGCTTTTTACGACGAACATACAGTGCTCCTACACCTTTTGGACCGTAAATTTTGTGTCCGGAAAGTGCCAGTACATCAATATTCATGTCATTAACATCAACCGGGATCTTACCGACCGACTGAACAGCATCTGTAAAAAACAGTACATTGTGTTTGCGGCATAGCTCCCCGATTTGTTTCATAGGCTGAATAACACCTATTTCATTATTAGCCATCATAATGGCAACCATGATCGTTTTATCGGTAATGGCGTTTTCCAATTCCTCAAGGTCAACTAAGCCGTCACTTTTTGGCGCCAGGTATGTTACTGTAGCCTGTCCGTCGCGTTCCAGCCTGTGGCAAACATCCAGTACGGCCTTATGCTCTGAGAGCAATGTGATAATATGATTACCTTTCTGCTTGTACATTTGTACCGCACCTTTTAAAGCGATATTATCACT
This sequence comes from uncultured Chlorobiales bacterium, assembly GCA_964642175.1. Taxonomy (GTDB): domain Bacteria; phylum Bacteroidota; class Chlorobiia; order Chlorobiales; family Chloroherpetonaceae; genus JANQGG01. Next base: position 91,888 of record CAZXOK010000005.1, read on the forward strand.
TTCGGTGGCGCCGCTTGTAAAGACAATCTCTTTCGGATCTGCGCCAATAACCTTTGCAACTTGCTCGCGTGCCTTTTCAACAGCGTATTCTGCTTCCCACCCGTAGGCATGATTTCTGGAAGCCGCATTGCCAAACTTTGATGTCATGTAAGGCATCATTTCTTCCAAGACCCGAACATCCATGGGCGTTGTTGCTTGGTAATCCAAGTAGATGGGCCTAGTTAAATCAAGTGCCATATCAACCTCTCACGTTTATTTTAATGGTTATAATCAACTTCGTTAAATAATTTCTTCCACAGTCGATTCATCAAAAATTTTCTTGAACCGGTTCTGTATTTTTGTTAGTGGCCGTTTAATTGCGCAGGATGAATAGATATCGCATGTGCATTCGCTATCGTGCTCCTGGCAGTCGGTTAAATTTATCGGGCCTTCAATAGACTCTGCTATATCTGATAATGTTATCTCGGATGGATCCTTAGCCAACCGGTAACCGCCTTTAATTCCCTGAACCGACATAATAACTTCGGACTTGGCCAAACGCTGCAAAATCTTTGCAAGCAATTCATATGAGATATTCGCACGTTGTGATATCTCTTTGGCTGTTGTTACTGTTTGATTCGACATTAAAGCCATATGCCTTATGGCAATTAATCCGTACTCAAATTTCTTGGTGATTTTTAACATTAATCAGACTTTTTTTGTCGTACTTCAGAATATAGTAAAATATAGATTGTTTTACCCAAATTAATAATGATAACTGTTGCTTTTAACGCAAGAGTGTTTTCCGTGGTTTCATAAACCGGACAAAAGTTGTCTTGTTTTTAAAAAAAAGCTTTTTTCCACTTTTTAACACAAAAAAAAGATGGAAACCCTTAATGATTTTGCTCTGTTTAAAGGAATATTTCTTTCTGGGTTATAACTTACAATAAACCCATTAACCTGAATTGATAAACCAAATACATTATGAAAGACAATTACATTAGCTGGGCGTATGCTCCCGGAAAGCGTGCAAAAGTAAGGTATCAGGAGTATGGCAATGAGAATTCCAAAAATCCTCCAATATTATTTATACATGGTTATGGCGCCATGCTGGAACATTGGGACCAGAATATTCCCCATTTCGAAGACACCCATAAAATCTATGCCATGGATCTGCTTGGTTTTGGGGGTTCTGAAAAACCCGACGCCCCTTATTCTATAAAGTTATGGAGTGAGCAAATCAAACATTTTATTACCCAAATGGATCTTAAGGAAGTACATTTGGTGGGGCATTCCATGGGCGGTGCAACCAGTATGTGGTTTTCGCACCATCATCCGCATCATTTGGCGTCTTTAACCCTTGTGGATCCATCGGGGATCTTTGCTGATAATGTAGGCGATATTGAGCGGGTACTTTATAAATTAATTGGAACACCGATCATTGGCGATGTAATGTTCAGCTTTTTTGCCAATTCATTTGGGGCCAAACAAAGCCTGGTACCAACATACCACAACAAGGAAAAAGTAACTGAAGAACTTATCGAGCAGTTTGCCAAACCCTTCAAAGATAAAGGCGCCATCAATTCATACCTGTCTCCTTCGCGCAGGCCACACGATTTTCTTTTGCAAAATATTGAGCGGCCAAGTCAGTTTAAGGGTCATTCTTTAATTATTTGGGGGGAACATGATGTGGGCCTGCCAGCCATGAAGTTAATACCGGAGTTTCAAAAACTTCTGCCTCAGGCTTCGGTTCATATCATAAAAGATGCAGCTCATTGCAGCCAGCACGATCAACCCGACGATTTTAATCAGGCTTTGGCAAAGTTCCTCGACAGCCATGCTCAGCTCAAGGCGTCGGAAACCGAAACGTCTAAAGCCAGTCTTTAACCGGAAAGATCGGTAAACGCTGTGGCCCGCCAGTTAAGGGCCAGGAAAAACTTATACACACTCATTAATAATAAGGGTTTGATCTGAAATCATGTGTTTCTGATCAAACCCTGAAAGTTCTACCCTTATTTCCCCGTTTTCCATCAATGTTTCTCGCAACAAATGATACAGATGTATCTCCAATTGCAGACCTCAACACAGACCGGATTTTTCGGCTCTGTGTGGGTATACATCTCATCCGGCATACTTAATCTTCAAAAATAGCCACAGGAATGTCGCGTTTTTCTATGCGGACATCCTGAAGTTGAGGTGCTTTGATCCCGATTTGAAAAAAGTAACTTCGGTAGGTACCAATCGGTGTCCATTGAAAGTTCATTTGCCAGCAATGCAAATCCCTATCAATATATATGGTTGGGAAACTAAACTGGTGATCGCTAAAATTATAGGTTAGGCTGGTACGAAGTTGCCAGTTTGGCGTGGGAGAAATGGACAATGCCGTTGAGAGTTGGGCATCAAATTCTGTTGGCTCTATGGGATTGCTTTTATCTACACTCATATTCAGGCTTAAGGATAGATTCCAGGGAATGCTGTAGTCTACATCACGGCCCAGTTCCCGGTTAAAATCGGTATTGATCAACGGATTGGTTTCCTGTAAGCCGTTTTCCAATGTATCGCGTGGGGTTGGGGTACGATTAGTGCTGGGTGAGCCTTGCAGCCGGGAAGACACATTAAAGTTTGCCCTGACCAACCGAAGCAAGCTGCCGGTTTCCTTCACATAAAATTTATTGATCTTGGCGCCCGTGGTTTTATCAAAGTCATAAAAATCGTAGGTGGCGCTGGCATTCAATGAAAAATGCGGCGCCAGGGTGGTTGTTGAAGCCGAAATACTCAGCGGGGCCAGGTTTAGTGAGTCGGCTGCAAAATTGTAACTGGTCGACATGCTCAGGGTTAAAAACTGAAATGTGCGTTCAAACCGCTTGGGATCATCGATGGCTTTCGTGGAATCAAAGGTGCTGGCTTTGGCTTCGAAAATGTTTGAAATGTTAATTCCAAGTGTCTGGCTTTCCCCTGAACCCGGCCTGAACAAAGCACTCTCGAAGCGGTTGTAGGTAACCGGATCGCCATTTTCATCTAAATAGGTTTTGTAGTAGCCCCACCTGGGATCGGAAAAATCGGGTGTGTAACGGTAGCTCAGGTTTGGAACAAACGTGTGGCGCAAGGCTTTCAGGCCGATCAAACCATCCAGAATTCCCGTGCCCAGAACCCCGTATAGCCGGGTTTGCATACTGGTGCTCAGCGAGAAGGTGTAGAAACTTTCGGTTTCTTTGGTTGTGGTGGTTACCACCGTTGTATCGCTCAAATCCAGGAATTTATCAACGGTTCGATCCACAAAAAACTTGTTGAGCGTAAAGCTTGTGTTGAGATTGAGATAATTAAATAGGGTGGATTGCACCGAAAGCGGCATGGTGAGCCGCAACCCGGAGATATCCTGATCGGGGGCCATGTGGTTTAAGTTAAACGTGGTGTTTATGGACTGTGAAAAATTGGCCTGGTAACCCGTTGCAAATGTTTGCTGCAAGCTTAAACTCAGGTTGGTATTGGCTGTATAATTGGCCGTTTCCGAAGCATCGGTGCTGTTAAACGAACCACTGGCACTGGCACTGGGCCGCACCGCAATATTTTCAAATAAGCCATCGCCGCTGCTTTTTCGGGGTCGAAACGGGTAAAACTGACCCTGGTAGAGTGAAAGGGACAACGATTGGGAAAGGTTTTTTTCATCCAGGCGCTGGGTACGTTGATAGCTCATGTTTAAACTGCGCTGGCCTTCGGCAAATGTCTTTGAGAAGTTGGCGTAAGATGTGGCCTGCTGGCTGATGATATCGTAAGGATCAAACGAGTTTAAATTGTAGGCCGTGGTATTCTGGCTGGCAAATTTCAGATTTAACTTGGCTTTGGTGTAAGGATCAAAATCGTGGTTGTGATCGATGTTCAGGTTCCAGCCTTCCGACTTTCTGAAATCCGGATCGCCTTCTTCGTTGATGAACTGCCTTTGAAACTCCCCATCGATGCTACCGGTAAATTCATACCGCTTGGCGTACCGGTAACGGCTTCTCAGACGCCAACTCCCTCTCAGGCTGATATCACCTTCATTGAGCCAGTCCATGTAATCGTTGATATACCAGTAATACCCGCCCTGAGAGATGTTGTAGCCGATAGTGTTATCAAACCCGTATTTCGGGATCACGATACCAGACGATTTGCCCGATTGTGTCGGAAAGAACATAAACGGGAGAATAAAAATCGGTACGCCTTCCACATACAACACAAGCGGCCGGGAAATGACCCGATCACCCGGAATAATTTTCATCTGACTGCCATAAAACCAATAATGCGGGTGTTCATGATCGCAGGTGGTGTAACGGCCGCCTTTTACAAAAAGCTCACCCGACTCGCGGCGTTTGATTTTTTCACCCCGGTAGTACCCCTGGTCAATTTCGGTATAGACCTGGCTGATCTTGCCGCGCTTGGTTTTAAAATTATACGCCATCCGGGCTGCTTCATAATCACCGCCGGAATCCTTGAACCGTGGTGTAAAGAGTTTGTTTTCGAGGCTGTCGAAACCCGAATATGCCTCCAGAGTGCTTTGCTGCATATCCACGGCAATCTCTGGGGCATCGAGTTTAAATTCCTGGTAGTCGATTTTACCCTGGCCGTGCAGGTAGATCATGCTGTTAGAAATATCGTAGATCACTGAGTCGCGGGCCGAAAATATGATCACGGTGTCTAACTGATCGTTCTGGCGTATCTCTCTGAGTTGACTGGTTTTTATGGAATCCAGTACGCTTTTGGGCAATGAATCTAACGCAGTTTGTGAAGTATCTAAAAAAGTGCTGGCCAGGCCGGATACCGCCAACGGGTTTTGAGACAAACTATCGGAGAGAGAATCCAAAGGCAAGCTTTTGGCGAGTGGATCGGGCAGGTTTTGTTTGAACTCCAACCCAAGTGAATCACCCTGAGAAGCTTGCTTCGAGATAGATGATTGAGGCGTTATGTTCCGGACGGATGAGCATCCCCAGAAACCCTGAAGCAAGATCAGGATACAAAAAACATTTAGGTTGAATTTTTTTTGCATAACAAGACCAGTCACGCCACGTTGCATCGCGTTTTTACCCATTGGTGTGATTGGTTAGCGTAAACATAATTTTAAAGGTCATTTCTCCGGAAAAGCGTTTTCTGAGCCGCAGCACTTTAGCCTGACGGGCTTGTCCGTACCGGTGTGCCACCGTCCCCTGATCCAGGAGTATTTCTTCGTCTTTTCGCTCATAGTCGACATCCATTTTTAATCCGGACTCGGTATCCATCAGGTAGATTCGGTTGTAAGATGTTTTTTCAACATGAATGTTGGGATTAAAATGAAAAAACAACTCGGCAATATGGTTGCCTTTTCCAAAAAGATGATCTATGAGCGTAAGCCGATGAAGATCTTTTTCAAGTATCAGGGTGCGGTTATGGGTTACCGGATCGGTGAGCATGGTTTTATAAGCATAATGCTCGGCAATTAAAACATCCTTGTCTTCGGAGGGTGTCCATTGCAGGATCTTTGGCGTGCTGTAATCTGCTTTTATGTGAAAATCATCCAAAAAGTCGGCTTGCTCCACCCCATCAACCATCACAGTATTATGGGCCTTGGTACTGCGGTAATCATTTCTGAGGGATTTGTTCCCGCTGTAGCGCAGCGTACCGCTATCAACCAGGAAACTGACCCCATCAGCCCAAAGTTCAAAGCTTAAAATGTCGTTATGGCCATAGCCGCCCTTGCCTCGCCGCCCAATTTCGCCGCAATCCACCAGGCAGTGCATGGAGTCGGAGCGCATGGCCACCAATTGGCTTTCGTTGAGTTTCTTGGAAAAAAGAGGCTGGGTATCGGGTTTTTGTCTCTGATACTGCTCCCACCCTTCGGCCCCGCACAGCCACAAGGCCACTTCAGAAAAGGTCTGCCCCGGTCGTTTAAATTCACGGCGATCGAAGGCAATTGCCGATAAACACAGCAGTGGGGTGTGATTGTTGTAGTCGTCTTCAGGATTGAACCGGAACAGTCGCCCGTTGTCGCTATCGCCTAAAACGGGAGAGCTGCCATCGGGCCTGGAATACTGCAACACCACTGCGGCCATGCGTTGCAGGCGTTCACGAAAGCGTACCGAGAAGCTGGTGCCGGTACGCTCAGCCAGTAAATAAACGGCCAGTAAGATCTCCACTGAAAACCTGTGGCAGCCCAGGCTCATATCGTAATGCATCCCATCGGCATAGGTTTGCCTTTGAATCTCCGACTCCAGGATAGCTTTTGCCTGCGAGATCCAGGACACCGAAAAGGATGAGGGCTTAAAACATATTCCCAGCATAAACAATGCCGCAGCTGAGGCAATAACATTAACACTGGCATCGGGGCCGGTTTCAATATTTGACTCCAGGTATTGACCATGTTGATAGAGGCATTTGAGGAGCTCCACCCAATCGGTGGATGTTTCGCCGGCATCTTTCAGATCGTCCATAAAAAAATACATGCCGGCAATGAGGTTCATAGCCCGCAGACCCACCTCCATGGGCGAAAGCCAGTTAATACCATAGCAAAACGGATTGGTTTTATGCCAATCGTTGAAAAGGGCTAAAAACTTGTCTTTGAACTCTTTTCTGCCACTCAGCCAATAGGCTTTACCCAGGATCCACACACATCCAAACCGCGAAAGCTCCCAGGGTACTTTTATATCGGCATTGTATTTTTGGGTTTTTACATTGGTGTAAAACGGTTTTGAAGGAAACTTTTGATCGGATGAAAAGTCCAGGAACCAATCCATCTGCTGGCCATACCAATACTCCTGGCCGAAAATGGTATGTTTATTCTGAAGGATTTTTTCGGCACGCATCAACGGCTGTGGCATGGGATCTGCCTGGCTGAGCAGTTGAAGAAAAAAATCTTTGCGGTTATCGGGGTTAAAAAAGAAGTTTTGGCGCGAAATCCTCTGAAACTCTTCCAAAAACGATGACGCTGAAAGTCCGTGAATCTGAGCTGAATACGGAAAGAGTCTGTAAAACTCAGCCCCTATTAATTTCTCAGAAAAGAACCGTTGTTTAATAACGAAATAATATTTTTTCAGGATTTGATTTTTTATACTATCAAATATGGTTTTAAAACTCATAATGTTTTGAGCGAATTGGCGTCATGATTCTAAATGTAAGATACCGTTTTACAAGAAGTTTTTAATATATAAAGGATTAAATAATACATGGCTGTTTCTGAACCTGAGGGGAGCATTTTGTCTCTTCAATTAAAGCAATATCATGAACCCGACGACCGGGGATATTTTGGCGACTATGGCGGGAAGTTCATCCCCGAAACTCTTATAAAAAATGCCCGGGATCTGACCCTGGAATATAACAAGGCTAAAAACGACCCCGCGTTCTGGGAAGAATACCGCTCGCTTCTCAAGCACTATGTTGGCCGTCCTACGCCGCTGTATTATGCCAGCCGGTTAAGCCATGAGCTGGGTGGTGCCAAGATCTACCTTAAACGCGAAGATCTCTGCCATACCGGTGCGCATAAGATCAACAACGCGATCGGGCAAATATTGCTCGCCAAACGCATGGGCAAGACTCGTATTATTGCCGAAACCGGCGCCGGACAGCATGGTGTGGCTACAGCTACCGTTTGCGCCTTGTTTGGTATAGCGTGTATTGTGTATATGGGTGAAGAAGACATAGAACGGCAAGCACCGAATGTGGCCCGTATGAAATTACTTGGCGCCACCGTGGTTCCGGTCAGTGCCGGCAGCAAAACGCTGAAAGATGCCACCAGCGAAGCTATTCGCGACTGGGTCACCAACCCGGAAGACACGTTTTATATTATCGGCTCGGTGGTGGGCATGCATCCTTACCCAATGATGGTACGCGATTTTCAAAGTGTGATCGGCCTGGAAGCCAGAGAGCAGATCCTGGAAGCCGAAGGGCGCCTGCCGGATGAACTGGTGGCCTGCGTAGGCGGCGGCAGCAATGCCATTGGCCTGTTCTACCCGTTTCTGGATGAAGCACCCAAACTGAAAATTGTTGGGGTTGAAGCCGCCGGAGAAGGCCTGGATAAACGCCACGCCGCCTCACTATCGAAGGGACGTAAAGGCGTGCTGCATGGCGCTATGATGCAGGTGTTACAAAACGACGACGGCCAGATTGAGCTGGCCCATTCCATTTCGGCCGGCCTGGATTACCCGGGCGTAGGACCGGAACATTGCCACCTTAAAGCTGCCGGTCTGGCCACGTATGCCTCGGCAACAGATACAGAAGCACTTCAGGCCCTGCAATCCCTGGCCAAATACGAAGGCATTATCTGCGCCTTGGAAACCGCTCATGCCATGCACTATGCAATTACCGAGGCGCCAAAACGTGCTAAAGATTATATTATGCTGGTGAATTTATCGGGCCGGGGCGATAAGGATCTGAACACCATCATGAGCCATTTGAACTTGTAAGTTGCTCTTTGCTTTTTAGTGTCTCACTTCTCTCAATTGTCTCCCTAAGATGATGGTTTTCACTCAAATATTTGGAGAGGGCCATAATGTGGGTAATGCGTCTTTCACATAAAATTATTGATGCTATTACTCATTATTATAAATAGCAGTATAATGTTCAACCGTTAATCTTTTAAACAGAAAAGTCAAGTTATTATGCCGCGAGTATTCATAGGAGTGGTTGTTGGCCTCATCATTGGGGCTTCGGTGATGTATTTTATTGCTCAACCTTCCAAAACGACCGCCGAGACTCAACCTGCCGAACCTGTTGTTAAAACCACCCCGGTGGCTAAAACTGAAGTTGAGTTGGTGTATGAAAAGAGCTGTAAAGTCTGCCACCCCATGAGACCTCCTGCAGGACAGGGCCCGCCAATTCTGGGACTGGCCACCCACTACCGCGAGGCATTCTCCGATAAGGACAAGGCCATTGCCCACATGGTGGATTTTATGAAACATCCCGATGTCTCAAAATCCAAGGTGGAAGCCAGAGCCATCAAACGCTTTGGTTTAATGCCCGCTATGCCGAACAGCGAAAAAGAACTCAAACTCGTTGCCGAGTGGCTCTGGGATCAATACGATCCTTCATTTGAGTGCGGCGGCGGAAGAGGAAGAGGACGCAGAAACTGAATCCATTCTTATTATAGAGAGATTTCTTGTTTGCAAACCCCAAAACATGATTTACCGCCTATTATCGGTATTCAATTTCTGAGGTTGTAAGGGGATTATACAGAAACCATATAACAACGCATTCCGGATATGAAAACCCGCTTAAGATATTATAATAATATAATTTATGATAGGTTATTAATTGGGTTGTGATATTCCGATATTCAAACTAATGTGTCTTACATAGAAACTATCTAATTATAGATAAAGCTAATTCAAAGGAAGAGTAATGAGGCAAATCTATCAAATAATTCAATTCTGTTTCTTAGTGGCAATTTTACTTGCGGGTTGTGCCACTGGATCAGTAATCGTCGTCGGGGAAACCAGGCAAGCTATCAACCCTGATCAAGTAAAATTGTACTTAGAGGCTCCAAATACCTACGAAACAATTGGGATTGTTAAAGCATCTAGCGATGCAGGCTTGACCGAACAAAATTCAATCGATTATGCAATAGAAGAACTCAAGAACCAGGCGGCGAAAATCGGGGCAAATAGAGTACTCATCGAGGCAACTGGACAGAACAGCTCAACGGTTATTGGCGGGTACAACACAGGCTTTTTGTATGCTATCTCAGTCATTGAACAGACAGTAATAGGAAAAGCAATTTATGTTACACCGTAGAGCGCTTCTAACAATCACATGCACTCGGACAGCAAAAAGCGCCGCTTGTTCCTCGATCTGCTTTTCGCTGCTGGTGATGTGAGGCGTTACAGATTTGCAACCTTCACCCCTCATCGGCTTCGCCGAGGTCCAGGTGCATGAATTCGTTGGGATCTTCCATGATGGTTTTTAAATCCTCTTTGCGTAGCATTACCTTGGTTTTGTTCTTGCCATAGCCCACCACCAGCATGGCGCAATCACCCAGCTTTTTAATCGAGTGAATTTTTCCCACGTAAGAAAACTTGTTACGCTGCGGACGGCTGGTAAAGAGTTCTTCGGGAGTGGCCACGGCTGCCAGTTTGCCATTCTCCACCACTGCAACGCTGGTGCAAAGTTTGCGGATCTCCATTTCGTCGTGCGAAACCAGAAACGTGGTGGTGCCAAAGCGGTTTTGAATTTCCAGCAGATCGTCCTGCAGTTTGCCGCGCGCTTCGTTATCGAGGGCCGAGAGCGGTTCGTCCAGAAGCAGGAGTTCGGGGTCGCGTGCCAGTGCCCGAACCAGCGCCACACGTTGTTTTTGACCGCCTGAGAGCTTTTCAGGCGAGAAATCCCGAAACCGGCTTAAGCCTACCATTTCCAGGAGTTCTTCAATCTTTTTATGATTTTTACAGGCAAATGCCACATTATCCCAAACGCTCATGTTCGGAAACAAGGAGTAGTCCTGGAACACAAACCCGATGCGCCGCTCCTGAACCGGCACATGGATGTTTCGGAGGCTATCGAACCAAACCTGGCCGGCGACTTCAATATAGCCCGAGTCGGGCCGGGTTAAACCGGCGAGCATTCTGAGCAGGGTGGTTTTCCCCGAACCCGATATACCCATAATCCCGGTGCAAATATTGAGTTCCGACGCCATTTGCACCTGCAGGCTTAAGGCCCCTTCTGCGGTCAGTAGCTGTTTGGTTACATCAATTTTGATCATAATACCTGGTACATATTTCGTTTTCTGTTCAACACATTCACCGTAAAGAGCACCCCAAAACTAAGCAGCACTAAGATTAACGAGTAAATATGAGCCGACATAAAATCCAATTGTTCAACTTTATCGTAGATGGCTACCGAGGCCACGCGGGTTTCGCCGGGGATATTCCCGCCGATCATTAAAATAATGCCAAATTCACCCATGGTATGGGCAAAAGTAATTATACACGCCCCAATAATGGATGATTTCATATTCGGGATCACCACCCTGAAGAGCGTTTCCAGTTCCGACTTGCCCAGTGTGTATGCCGCTTCCCAAATCGAGCGGTTTGTACTTTCCAGGCCGCTTTTGAGCGGCTGAACCATCAATGGCAGGGAGAACAAACACGAAGCGATCACCATACCTGTAAAACTAAACACCAAACGGGTATCGAACATGGATTGAAAAAACTGACCGATCGGGGAATTTGGCGCCAGGGCAATTAAAATATAGAATCCCAGAACCGAAGGCGGTAACACCAGCGGCATGGTAACCAGGGAATCCAACGCCATTTTAAACCGAAATTGCCGTTTAGCCAATACATAGGCCAAAGGAAACGACACACCCAGTAAAATAAGCGTGGTTACCAAAGAAAGTCTTATCGAGAGTATAAACGGCTGAAAATCCAGACTTTGCCAAAATTCATGTGTCATAATAGTATCCGTAATCCTTAAATATATTTTTAGCAGACTCAGACCTGATGTATCTCATAAAGGTTTGCGCCGGTTTTTTTTCTGCACTTTTCTCTAAAAGCACCATTCCCTGGCGGATGGGTTGGTACAAACTGTCGGGCACCGGCCACCAGTTGGCACTATCGGTTTTATAAGGCGATAATGTTGGTGTATATAAAGCCGATTTTGCTATGAATCCCACATCGGCGGCACTTAAGGTAAACTGAACGGTTTGAAAAATATTTTCACCGATCACAAATTTAGTTTTAACCTGTTCATATACCCCCGATTTCGTTAATGCTTCGGCCGCTGCCGTGCCATAGGTTGCCAGCTTGGGATTGGCAATGGCCAGGATTTTTATCTCCGGTTCAAGAACGAAGCGCATATCGGGCTTGAGTGGCATTTTTCCGGCTGTAAACATCACCAGTTTCCCGTTAGCGTACACTTGCGGCTCACCCTTGGTTAAGCCTTCGTTGTAGAGCCGCTCAGGATAGCCCATATCTGCTGAAAGGAACACATCGAACGGTGCACCGTTCATGATTTGGGCAGCAAGTTTGCCACTGGAAGCAAACGAAAATTCCAGGTCGATTTCAGGGTATTTTTCCGTAAAATCCTTTTTTATGGCATCAGCCACAAAGCTGATATTTCCTGCGGCTGCCACCCTTAACGGGATTTTTTCCTCCGAAGCGCCACAACCGTTCAATACAAACAATCCAATGAGCAATGAATATACAACCAACGCTCCCCTGAAATAACTTTTCAGGTTTATACCTGTTAACACTTTACCATGCCACGGTTGATCTTTATCTCTCAGTACTTCCGACATATTGGTTCAACTAATTCTTATATTGTACTTCTTCGACTTGATAGTTTAAGTCAATCCTTATCATCCTTCTTCTATTGTAAGGCAAATTGCATGCCAACCAGGGTTTTTCTTGACTGTTCAGCGCGAAAGCCTGTCGTTGCAGGTTCTACAGGCCTTCAGAAATTTTGATCAACTAATGAATTCTCGGCATAATATCACATTCGTGTAGATTAACGCTAATTCCTACCAATATGTGCGTAATCTCAATGAGCTTTTACAGTGAGGGTATAAAAAAAGCAGGTCTGGATAAACCAGCCTGCCAATATTATATCAAAAGTGAAGGTTTGATTAAGCGTCTTTAGCAGCGAAGAAATTGCACCCACCTTCGGCTTTTACATCTTTACCAAAACATTTACCGTTTTGGTCAGCGACGCGTTCAAAGCTTTTACAATCCTGGCACTGTTTGCCTTTTTCGGCCGGAAATTTGTAATTAGGTTCCACAGTTTTCCTGTGTTTATTGTTTTCTGATACTTCTAATGTTTTTGCGGTTTTAGCCTCAACCGCAGTTGAATATAAAAAACGAACTCTGAGATCTGAAACCCCAAACGCTATAATTTAATACGGTGTCCTGAATTCATCGATGATTGGCGGTGTGGCCAGTTTCCAGATGATCCAGCCATAAAATCCTGTAATTAATAACGAAAATACCGTTGAGAAAAGGGTTATGGTATTTAACATCAGATCTAATTGAAAATCGGCTCCTGTGGTATTTCCCGGAAACAATGGCACATACCCATAAACGAAAAACTGGGCGATAAGACTAAAAATGCCGGCTAACATATTCAGCCCTAAAATCACAATAAACAGGAGCCGGGCCCAATTTTTACGCAAAAGTAATCCAATAGATGAAACAAGCGGGATGGCAGCTATTAGAAGAATGAAAACAACAATCAGATCGGTATATCCAAAAATAAACTCGGGAATGGAAAATACAGGTTCTGAGTCAGGCACATCTGTTAAAGAAGGCCCCTGATCAAAGGATGAAAATACCATATAAAAAAAGCTACCAAGGCCAATAGCAGCTAATAATATCATAGAATTCATGACAATCGATATCCAGGCCACCACATCTACAAATACCGATTTCGTTGAATTGTGTTGGGGTTCATCCATAAGACTTAATGTAACATGAGGTGTTAGTGAAAATATTATTTATAATTTGGCGGCTGCTCAATATTTAAGATTTAAATACAATTATCTCTTATCTAACCTGGTTTTCGCCTGCAGTCCAATTCAGTTTTAGCGATAATAAGATACTTGTGCTTGTTTATCATTGAACAGGCTTCATACACCAATGTAGCAAATATATGTAAAAGTCGGTTTTTAGATGGTTTTCTATTGCCACGTTGCAGCAATTGGCACATATAAAAAGGCACACAAGGCGCCTGTATCAAAGAACTATTTTTAAAATGAATTTTTAGGTCAGTAAGTACTCTTCCTTAGCCTTACCTTCTTCCAGAGCGTCCAGAATGCCATCGATCTGATCTTCTTCGGTGATCTCTTCGGTGATCTTAGTTGTATTACGAAATTGGGTTTAGTTTAAGCAACTTGATAGATGATAGGCTTGTATTTTGGGACCGGAACGGGTTTTCCACTTGCTTTTGCAGACTCCAACCATGCTTGTTTTGCTAAAAGAACTTCCGACAAAGCCTCGCTCGGCGTTTCACCGAATGCTGAACAAGTTTTTAGATCAGGAATATCTGCAATATATCCTTCATCATCAGCACTGTAAAAAATATTTATGTGGTAATCCTTTATCATTCTTTTTCAAATTTTAAGTTATATACCTCAATCAACTTCAAAAACTGTTTTATTTGATACGGTTTAGCTTTTCCTTTTACATTTTGCAAGTTAAGAACTTCATTCACATCTTTATGTTTAAAAATGTGATGACTTCCACTTATACGGTCAAGTTCAAAACCATACCACTCTGCACATAAAACCAAGTCTGAAAAACTGATATTTTTGGATTTTGAGAATAATTTATGAAGCAACTTCTCAGTTTTCATTACCAAAATATCTCGATTTGTTGAGTTTTGATTTCTAATATATAGATTTTACGCTGCTTCGTTTAATATTTCTCAATGCAAAACTTAGATACCTAAGGCAGTATCGGATATAAAACACCATTGAATGCCTCTTTAGAATTTTCGCATAAAAAAAAGGCGCACAAGGCGCCTGTATCAAAGAACTATTTTTAAAATGAATTTTTAGGTCAGTAAGTACTCTTCCTTAGCCTTGCCTTCTTCCAGGGCATCCAGAATACCATCGATCTGATCTTCTTCGGTGATCTCGCCATACCAATAGCCTTCGGGATAAACTACGATAATCGGGCCGCGGTCGCAGATGTTTAAACAACCGGTGGTTGAGATCATGACATCGGTCATCCCCCGATCTGAAAGTTCTTCTTCGAGGTACTGCATCAATTGCAGGGATTCTTTTTTATAACATACCCCTTGCGGTGTGCCGCCACTTCTGAAGCTGGCGCAAATAAGCATATGATGTTTTGGCTTTTGCATGTAATAATTCTCCTTTTTTCTGTTTTAATTTCTGATTAACTGCACCCCGTGCCCGTCCCTGTGCAACTGGTTTTGCAGGCATGGATCTGGGAACTCTTGATCAGGTGCTTAAGATCTTTTCCTGTAAAATACCCGGTAACGGCTTCATCAATCACGCCTTCCATTACCATCACTTCAATACCGTTTTTCTTGAGCACATCGGTGGGTTTGTTTCCGGCGCCATTCACCATCACAGCGCGGCAATCCGAAAGTGTCTCGGCTAAAAGCTGCCAACGACGATCTCCGCCACCCGGTGCCGGTGCCCGCCTGGATTCCACAAACTCGCTCGTACCGGTCAGTTCATCCATCTTATAGATCTTGAAGGTATCGGCTTCACCTAAATGTTGATTCACCAGCACGCCTTCCATTGTGCTCACGGCAACATAAGGGCGTTCTTCGGCTGGAATGATCGGCTTGGTTGAAGCCTCCAGAAGTTTCAGGGTGATCTCTTCCGGGTTCTGCTCGCCGATCAGGCCGATCGCATCGGCACGGCAACGCGCGCAGTGTTTCATCTGTGGCAAATACTCCTGGGCTTTATCCTGGATGGATTTAACAACTTGTGGCTCTGGTTCGGGGATATTCTCAAACACGGTACCTTCGTTTTGGTAATAAGGCAAACAGTTCAGAATATCGGCGCCCAGTTCAGAGACTTTTTCAGCTACTTCAATGGTATGATGATCATTAACTCCCGGGATAATAATGGAGTTGATTTTAGCTGTAATACCGGCTTCTTTTAATTTTTTGATGGCTTCCAATTGGTTTTCCAGCAATACCTCGGCGCCTTTTACATCGCGGTACATCTTTTTGCGATAACGCACCCACGAATACACCTCTGCCCCAACTTTGGGATCAACGGCATTCACCGTAATGGTTACATGGCTGACTTTCAACTCGGCCAGCTCATCGATATAAGGCAACACATTCAATCCGTTAGTGGCCACACATAGCAGCATTTCCGGATACTCCTTGCGAACCAAACGCAGGGTTTCCATGGTTTCTTCAGGATTAGCAAACGGATCGCCCGGCCCGGCAATACCTACAACAGCTATGTTTGGAGAGATTTCCATGGCGCTTTTTAAATAAACCAGCGCCTGCTGAGGTGAAAGCACTTTACTGGTTACACCCGGCCGGTTCTCATTCAGGCAGTCGAACTTTCGGTTACAAAAATTGCATTGTATGTTACATTTTGGCGCCACCGGCAAGTGAATGCGCCCGTACTTATGCCGCGACTGATCATTAAAACATGGGTGTTTGTCTATTTCTAAGTTCATGATAATCTTATTTTCATAGTTAAAATTCTTTGCTGGGCCGGTCCGTTTACAGACCTATTCGTCTTGTTTGGCGCCTCTATATGCAGGCTTTCCAAAAACATTGTTACTGATAGGTATATCCAATCGGTGAGTCGGACTGGCGTTTCTCCAGAATGGTATTCACAATCCGGTCGAACAGTTCCTGGGTACCTTTATAACCCAAATGATGCAGGCGCTGACCGCCAAAGCGGTCGTGAATCGGAAATCCGATACGCACCAACGGAATACGCTGTTTGCGCGATATTGAAAATCCTTTGCTGTTTCCGATTAAGAGATCGGGCTGAAGTTGCTCGCACTCATCGGAAATATCCATGAAGTCGATGCCATCGCGAACGATAATACCCAACTCTTCCATATCGGGGATGATCTCCTGCATGCGTTTTTTCATCAATCCGCTTTTACCGCCCGAGGCACACAGAATCGGCACAATACCGATTTCGCGTAAAAATCCGGCCATGGCTATCACGAGATCTTCTTCACCATAAAGCACGGCGCGTTTTTCAAACACATACTTGTGGCCATCGGCATAGGCATCTACCAGGCGGCGGCGTTCATCTTCGAAGACCTCCGGCATAGGCTTTTTGGTTAAATTCTCAAGTACACCAAAGAACTCGTCGGTGGCCTTGATACCAATAGGCAGCCCCATTTTATAGGCGCTCACGCTGAAATTATCTTCCAGGTAACCGGCCGCTGATTTATCGCGTTGCAAAGTGGCACCGAACTCAAGGCTTAGTTGTGCCTGGCCTGTTTTCTTCAGGGCGCTTGCAGGTGTTCCCCCTTTGGGAATACGATGATACTCTCCCCAGGGACCGCCATCCAGGGTTTGGGAATAGTCCGGCATCATCACAACCGGTAATTCAAAACGGCTGAAAATATCCTTGAGATAACGCAGATCAGCCGGTGAGATCATGTTCGGGAACACATTCATGTGATCCAGGGTCTCACCTTTTTCGGCCAGTGTTTGAACTGTTGAGCGCACCGCAGCATGAAACCCATCGATATGCGAGCCCATGTAACTGGGTGTGCTGGCATGGATCATCACCGGCATCGGTGAGCCATTCTTAAATTCTGTTTTGTATTCTTTCAGGATCATGCCCACATCATCACCAATGGTTTCCGACAAACATGTGGTTGCCAGGCCAACCACATCGGGTTTATACTGCTTGGTAATATTTTGTAACCCGATTTTCAGATTCTGGCTCCCGCCGAACACCGCTGTATCTTCACTAAAGTTAGACGAAGCAATATCCACAGGTTCTTTATAGTGGCTGATCATATAGCGCCGGATATAGGTGGCGCATCCCTGTGAGCCGTGCAGAAACGGCACACATTTTTCTATGCCGCGATAAGCCAGGCACGCACCAAGGGGCGTACATAACTGACACGCGTTCTGCGTTGCTACTTTTGCAGTCTTCATTTTAATCCTCCTTTTCGCGGTGCAAATTGCCACACCGGGCTCATCACAGATTGATATACTTCCCGCGCAAAATTGAACATCCCCACAAATCCGGCGAGCGGTATTTTACGCTCGTGGTTATGATCACAAAATCCAATTCCTAGTTTATAAGCGATCGGGCGTTCTTTCACCCCGCCGATAATCAGATCGGCTTCTTTTTCCAAAACAAATTTCGAGAGTTCTACCGGATTAGAGTCATCTACAATTACAGTTCCTTCATCACACAACTCTTTAAGCAAGTTGTAATCATCTTTATTTCCGGTTTGCGATCCGGCCAGGACCACTTTCATGCCCAAATACCGCAGGGCTTTGATCAGGGAGAATGCTTTAAATGCACCACCCACATAAATGGCTGCACGTTTACCGTTCAATGCCGTCTTAAATTGTTGCAGGTTCGGATACATTTCCGAGACTTCTTTATTGACAAGTGCCTTGGCTTTTTCCAGCATATCGGGTTTGCTATCGAAGTGTTCGGCCACATCGTAGAGCGCTTTGGACATATCTTCAATACCGAAGTAGGACACCCGGATAAAGGGAATACCATATTTTTCCTTCATCATCTTAGCCAGCTTAAGCATCGAGCCGGAACACTGAACCACATTCAGTGCAGCGCCGTGGCAACGGCGAATATCATCAACGCGGCCATCACCGGTAACGGTGGCAACCACTTCCAATCCCATCTGTTCATAGTAATCTTTAATAATCCATGCTTCTCCGGCCAGGTTAAACTCCCCTAAAATATTCAGGCTGTAAGGGCTTATCCCTTCAGTTGAACCTGTACCAACCAGACTCATCAATGCGTTACAGGCAGCTGCGTAGCCGTCTTTCTTTGTTCCTTTAAACCCTTCGGAATGAACCGGCAAAACCGGTATTCCCTTTTCATTAGATACTTTTCTACAGACCGCGTCAATATCATCGCCAATTAACCCGATTATACAGGTTGAGTAGATAAACGCTGCTTTGGGCTGGTATTGATCAATAAGTTCATTGAGCGATTCATAAAGCTTCTTTTCACCACCATAGATCACATCCATTTCTTTCAAATCCGTAGAGAAACTCAAGCGATGAAGCTCAGGGCCTGAGGAAACGGCCCCACGGATGTCCCACGTGTAAGCAGCACATCCGATAGGACCATGTACCACATGAAGGGCATCGGTAACCGGATAAAGAACTACGCGCGATCCACAGAAAACACAAGCCCGCTGGCTCACCGAGCCCGAGAGACTTTTGGTATCGCAAGTCATCTCGAAATTCTCGGTATTTTGCTCTTTCTGAAAGATCTGCTTTTTGCGTCCTTCTAATATTTCAATCGATTCCGTTTTCATAATTGCCCTTTCATTTAATAATTACATCACCAATTCAAATCGCTCTTCCGGTGCATCACGATCCTGTCGATCCATGATGGCCATCAGGAGTTTTTCCACGAGACGCATTGCGCCGGTATAGCCAACATTCGGGAAGTAGCTATGACCCACACGATCAATGATCGGGAACCCAAAGCGTACGAATGGAATATCTTCGTCACGGGCAATGTATTTGCCATGTGTGTTACCGATCAGGAGATCAACAGGCTCATTTTTGATCCACTGGTGAAGTAAGAACAGGTCGGCATTGGCACCATTTTTAATGTTGGCACCTGGTACCTCACTATCCAGAACACTATGCAAACGCTTATCGAGGCGCTTTCCGGGCGTACCACTCAGAACATGAACCGGTTTCATATCAAGTTCTACCAGGAATTCACAAAGTGGTACAATCCAATCGGGATCGCCAAACACGGCCACTTTTTTACCGTGGAAATACTGCTGCATGTCGGTGATCAAATCAACCAAACGACCTCGCTCATCTGTTACAGACTGAGGAATCTCAACGCCTGCTGCCTTTGAAAGGGCCATAATGAAGCGGTCTGTGGCTGAAATGCCAACCGGTACATCTTCGGAGACAAAATCCACGCCACATTTCTTTTCAAGGGCAATTGCCGCAGCTTCGGCTGTAAAGTTGCCCAGAGAAATAGTGGATTTTGAATCGCCCAGGGTTCTGAGTTCATCCATGGTTACACCACCTTTTGGATACATATCATGTACGCCGGTTTGCGGTGTATCAAGAACATCGGTTACATCCGGGTACAACAGGATATTGGCGCCAAGTTCTTTAGACAGACGCTTGATCTCGCGAATGTCTGAAGGCTCCATCCAACCGGCAACGATATTGGTTCTATCCAGCTCGGTATCGGATTTTTCGGCAAACTGTTTGGTCATTTCTTCTACCATATTAGAGTATCCGGTTACATGCGAACCGACAAAACTCGGTGTGCTGGCGTAGATCACTTTTTTACCTTCAGGTACTTTACCATCATCATTGGCTTTTGTACAGATCTGCTTGAGATCATCACCAATGGTTTCAGACAAGCAGGTAGAATGCACGGCAATTAAATCCGGATTATACACGGTAAAGATGTTGTTGACTGCCTGAAGCAGGTTGGCCTGTCCGCCAAAAACGGACGCACCTTCTGTAAAGGAGCTGGTAGCTGCCATTACAGGTTCTTTAAAGTGACGTGTAAGCATACTGCGATGGTATGAGCAACAGCCTTGCGAACCGTGGCTGTGTGGCAAACACCCGTGAATGCCCAGGGCTGCATACATGGCTCCAATCGGCTGACAGGTTTTTGCAGGATTTATCGTCAGCCCCTCTCTTTCTTTTACCTCTTTCGGTGTGTGTCTTAATAACATATCTTCGTCATTTCCTTTCAGTTCTAGGCGACATAGGTCGCGGTTATTTCTGGTGTTGATTCTTTTTCTTTCTGCCAGGGTGCTTTGATCAACTTCCAGGATTTACTGGAAACCATCCGGCTGATATCTTTGTAGAAATTCACCGCACCTTCAAATCCGGCATAAGGACCACCGTAATCGTAACTATGGAGCTGCTTTAAAGGCACACCCATTTTTTGAATCACATATTTTTCTTTAATACCGGCACAGAACACATCTGGCTTGTAAGCTTCAATGAGTTTGTGGGTTTCGTAATGTGTGATATCATCCACAACAAAGGTCTGATGTTCCATATCGGGCATCATGCCTTTGTAATCGGCAAACTCAACGCCTTTTTCAATCATCTCTTTTTTATCTTCTTCGGTGAGACGCTCTTTATAAAGCTCCGGATCGGGCTGTACTTTGAGTTCTTCGATGTTTTTGCTATCGGCATCAATTTTAATGTTTGGAATAACTTCGCGGCCTTCGTAGTCATCGCGGTGAGCGAATTCATAACCGGCAGCTACCGTTTTCATACCCAGCTCTTTGAAAAGCTCCTGGTAATGGTGAGCACGAGAACCACCTACAAACAACATGGCCAGTTTGCCATCGGTTTGTGGAATGGCTTCTTCCAGGCTGACTTTAACTTTAGACAGCTCACGCTCGCACACTTCTTCAACCTTCTTGATCATGTCGGCATCTTCAAAATACTCAGCGATTTTACGGAGTGATTTAGCCGTAGATTCCGCGCCAATAAAATTGACTTTGATCCATGGCACACCGTATTTTTCTTCCATCATCTCACCTATGTAGTTGATAGAACGGTGGCACATAACCAGGTTCAGATCAACCATGTGTGAGTTTTCAAAATCGGCGTATGTTGAGTTACCGCTGTAGGTTGAAACCAATGTGATACCACACTCTTCAAACAAACGCTCCAGCTCAAACGAGTCGCCTCCGATGTTGTACTCACCCAGAAGGTTGATTTTAAACTTACCTTCACGCTCGGTGTTGTCGCGGCCAATTACATGCTTGAACAATCCGTTGTTGGCAATGTGGTGACCGGCCGACTGGCTTACACCTTTGTAGCCTTCACAACTGAATGCAAATACATTACAATCGCCGAATTCTGCTGTGGCTTTCTTGGCTACAGCATGAATATCATCACCGATCAAACCAACCGGACAGGTAGAGTGAATGGCAATGGCTTTTGGATGGAACAGTTCGTAGGCTTCCTGAACAGCTTTAGCCAGTTTCTTTTCGCCACCAAACACGATATGATCTTCCTGCATATCGGTTGAGAAACAATAAGTGATGAAATTTTCATCCTCAAGGGTTTCGGGTCTGGTTTGGTTACGGCGAGTGAGCCAGGCATAGTAGCTGCAACCGATCGGGCCATGAACAATGTTTATGATATCGCGTGTCGGGCCAAGTACCACACCTTTACAACCGGCATAACAGCAACCGCGTTGGGTAATGATTCCAGGGACACTACGAATATTAGCTTGGATTTCCAGTGGTTGCTCGGGATCGTTGATCACGATACCTTTGCTTCTTTTTTTAGCAACCTTGGTCGGATATTTTTCCAGGATCTCTTCTTTTAATTTGACTGGATCCGGCATGAATCTTTTTACTGACATGTTTATTCTTCCTCCACGTTTCACATTTTCATCTTAGTCCAAGATCACGTCGCCGGTCTCTCCGGTGCGAACGCGAATGGCTTCGTCAATGTCGGTTACAAAAATTTTTCCATCACCGGGCTGTCCGGTCTGACTGGCTTTAATAATGGCATCAACGGCAGGCTTTACCATATGGTCGCTTACAACTGTTACCAGGTACCTTTTGGAGATTAACCGTGGCGGACCACCCAATTGCTCAATAGCTTCGGGCATGCCTTCCTGGGCACCTTTTAGTATATCGTAATGCACTTGGCCCTTTCCACGGCCCATCACGCGCCCTGAGGCGGTAAAGGCCGAGATCCCGGCATCAATAAGTGCTTTCTTGGTATCGTTCATCTTATTGATGCGTATAATTGCAGTAATCTCTTTCATTATACCTCCTTGAGTTCTTCTACACTTATCGGATCGGTTTCTTCCTTGCCTGTGCTTACGGTATAAACTTCTGAGACCTTGGAGATGAAGATTTTTCCATCACCAAACGAACCTTTATCGCTGCTCTTGGCATTATCCATAATCGCTTTTAAGGCGAACTCCTTATCCTGATCAGGCACAACAACCAAAAGCATTTCTTTTGGCAATTCATCATAGGTTACATCACCAACTTTAATACCGCGTTGTTTACCACGACCAACAACATTTACCTTCGTAACGGCCGGATACCCGGCTTCTAACAATCCGTCCAATACTGCTGTAACTTTTTCAGGACGAATAATGGCACGAATCATAATCATATTTAAAATCTCCTTTTTTGTAGTTTAACTTAGTTAGCAATACCAAAGTCAATTAACAGTTTCTCAAGCTCATCAATGGTCAGTGGATTAGGTACCACAAACATTTCATTTTCATCAATCTTCTTAGCCAACGCACGATACTCATCAGCCTGGCCATGAGTAGGATCGAAATCAATCACAGTTTTACGGTTGATCTCGGCACGCTGAACCATGTTATCACGAGGTACGAAGTGGATCATTTCTGTACCCAGCTGACGAGCTAACTCTTCAATCATCTCTTTTTCATTATCAACTTTACGGCTGTTACAGATCAGACCACCCAGGCGAACACCACCGGCATCGGAAAATTTCAGAATACCTTTACAGATGTTGTTGGCCGCATACATAGCCATCATTTCACCACTTACAACAATGTAGATTTCCTGAGCTTTACCATCGCGGATCGGCATCGCAAAACCACCACATACAACATCACCAAGTACATCATAGAATACATAATCCAGATCCTTATCATCATCGTAAGCACCAAGCTGCTCCAGGAGGTTAACCGAAGTAATAATACCACGACCGGCACAACCTACACCTGGCTCAGGACCACCCGATTCCACACAGCGTGATTCACTGAAACCGTCTTTCATAATATCTTCAAGCTCTACATCTTCTCCTTCTTCACGAAGTGTATCCAAAACAGTCTTCTGGGTTAAACCGCCAAGTAAAAGACGGGTTGAATCAGCTTTAGGATCACATCCAACTACCATCACTTTTTTTCCCATTTCGGCTAAACCTGCAACCGTATTCTGTGTTGTGGTTGATTTTCCAATTCCACCTTTTCCATAAATAGCTACTTTTCTCATTTTTTATTTTGTTTAGTTCTTATTGATACTTTTTTAAAATATTTAGTCATTTCGCTCTTTTCTGCTAAATATCTAATACATATGTATCAATTAGCGTGCCATAAATTAATTTCTACAGGCCTTTTTCTGATAAGGCCCTATGAATAAAGGGATTAATAGATTTTTGGGGATTAAATCAGGGAAAGCTTCTACCGACTTGTGAGTAAAAGAGCAAATATAAACCTACTAGTATGTGGGATTTATGATCTTTCTACGATATGGTAGGGTGAGTTTAGATCAGTTATAAATTAACCTTAAATAGAGATCAGAAACAGTAGGTTGAAAAAAGGGGGATATTGCAGTTATCAAAGGTTATGTCGCTTACGGATCTCCCAGAGTGACTTTGAAGAGATACCCAAAATTTTAGCCGCTTCGGTATAACTGTTGGGATTGGCTTCCAGTACAGCCTGGATATAGGCAAGCTTAACATCCTCCAGAGATTTACCAAACTCTACCTTAAACTGGGGTTCTGAAGAATTAACCGGAGCCTGGTCCTGTAAAGAAGTTAAAGATATTTGGTTTTCGGTAACCTGTTGGCCAATGGGAGTAAAGATAATAGCACGCTCTATCACATTACGTAATTCCCTGACATTGCCTTTCCAGGGATGCTGGCGAAGCTGGTACTTGGCCCCATCACTCAATCCCAGGATCGGTTTGTTCATCTCTGTAGAAAAGCGTTTTATGAATTGTTCGGCAAGCGATATAACATCTTCACCCAATTCCCTCAACGGAGGCATAATTATACTCACCACATTGATACGGTAAAAAAGATCTTCCCTGAACTTGCCTTCAGAGACTTTCTGCTCCAGAGATGCATTGGTAGCACAAATGAGCCTGACATCCACATTGAATGTTTTTGTACCACCCACACGCCTGAATGAACGGTTTTCCAAAACCGACAGCAACTTGGATTGAACCGAGAGAGATGCCGAGTCAATTTCATCCAAAAACAACGTGCCCTGATTGGCCACTTCGAACAAGCCTTTTTTGGTGGACTTTGCATCGGTAAAGGCACCTTGTTCATGTCCGAATAATTCGGCTTCGAGGAGTGTTTCGGGCAAGGCCGCACAGTTAACTTCAACAAAGCGCCCGGTGGCATCTCGCTTCGATAGGTTATGGATCATCCCTGCAGCCAGGTTCTTACCTGTACCGGTTTCACCCCGAATTAAAACGGTAGAGTCTATGGTTGCAACCTGCTCCAGCATTTGTTTCAGGGTTTTGATGGCCTGGCTGTTGCCAACCAAAGTGGTTGGCCGAAACTCGGTTACCTGCTTCTTGAGATTTTCAACTTCGGATTTATAGCGGGCTGTTTCGGCTTGCAGATCCACTCGTTCCAAAGCCCGGCGAATGAGTTCTTTGAGCACTGTAAAGTTTGCCGTAGACACCGTACCGGATGTGTTTTTTTCAAGGTAATGGAATGCTCCTTTTTTCAACACTTCTACTGCGGCTTCAATGCTGCCGTAAGCGGTAAGTACAATTACCGGCATATCCGGGTACTTTTCCTTGATCTTTATGGTCAGTTCCATGCCATTGGTTTCGGGCATGGCATAATCGGTAATGATCAGATCGGGTTTTTCTTTTTCTAATTCTTTAAGACAGGATTCGGCGTCGGGGATGGTTACGACCTGGTATTCTTTTGAAAGCACCGTATTAAGTAAAATACGGAAGCCGGGATCATCATCCACTACAAATAAAGTACGTGCCATACTTTTGTTATATGATGGTTTTTTTCGAGCAATATGTTTCCGATGTTAGGCCAGGGTAAGTTCCTAAACCGGACTTATTTATGTTTTCTGGATAATAAGGCCTGAGCGGCTTTTAAGTTTGAACGTAAATCAGATGGTGCATTCTCACTGGTCTGAGTTCTTACAGGTGCCTTGTTTTTTTCTTCAAATACGTTCAGCCTGAGCTTTTCTCTGTATTCTTCGCTTCGCTTAGCTGCTTGATCAATGATTGACTTAAAATTCGCATCATCTACCGGGGGGGTTAGATACCTGAACACATTTAAATCGTTAATCGCGCGTATGGCGAAATTGGCATCAATGCTTTTTGTTAGCATGATTGTAACCACGTTCGGAAAATCTTTCTTGATTTTAATTAAAAAATCCAACGTGGAAGCATAACCAATATTAATTTCGCTTACAATAACTGATATTCGGGTGTGTTTTAAGTCGTCTATGGCTTCCGCGGTAGACTGTACATTATGCACTTCGTAATTAGTGCTCAATATATTGGCATAATGATTCACAACGCCCGAACTGTAACCGATAAACAGCACCGTTTCTTTTTGCGTTGGTAGCGAGACTTCTGTTGGTTGATGCTTCTCTGGCTCAGTTTTGGGTTTAGATTTGGATTTATCGAGGGCTTCCATTTGATCATGTAACTTTACAGCGAGGCGGAACACATTTAAAATCGTCTGAGATTTCCAGGGTTTGTTAATGTAGCGGAAAATCTCACCAACATTTACCGAATACATTATGGATTCTAGATCGGAGTAACCTGTTAGCAATAACCGGATTGTATTTGGCATCAGTTTTTTAGCTTCCCGAAGAAATTCGTGGCCATACATACCGGGCATACGCTGATCGCTCATGATCACCTTAAACGGGTACAAGTTGCCGGCAATCAAACTCAGGGCTTCATGAGGGTTGCCGGCTGTATGAACCGTGTAGTCGAACTCCAGCAAATCGGATAAGGATGCCAGAACAAGAGGTTCATCATCTACAATTAAAATGTGAGGTTTCTCAGGCATATCAGCGTGTAAGCTTTTTTAGGTTATCAAATCAGAATATTCTACATCAAAGGACTCTTTTCCAGCCAGAACTTTAGGTAAAGATATTTCAAAGCGGGTACCTTTTCCAACCGTGCTTTTAACTTTTATTTTTCCTGCATGTTTTTCTATGATCTTATAAACAATAGATAACCCCAGCCCGGTGCCTTCACCCACAGGTTTGGTTGTAAAAAACGGTTCAAATATTTTCTTCATTTCCTGAGGATCAATTCCTTTACCATTATCTTCTATGGTAATCATGACATTATCGTTTT
Organism: uncultured Chlorobiales bacterium; assembly: GCA_964642175.1. Taxonomy (GTDB): domain Bacteria; phylum Bacteroidota; class Chlorobiia; order Chlorobiales; family Chloroherpetonaceae; genus JANQGG01. The sequence continues at coordinate 118,554 of CAZXOK010000005.1, forward strand.
GTTCCTCGGTTTTAAGCCAAATGGTTCCCAGCTCCGGCTCTGCCTCTGCCTCTTTTGAGTGCACAGCGGGCATTGCCTGAGCGGCATTTGTAATTAAGTTTAAAAACACCTGGTTAAGTTGGGCAGGAAAACACTCGGCTTCCACTCCTTCGGCGTAGTTTTTTTCAACCTTAGCCCGATTTTTAACAACATGATTGGCTATTAAAAGTGACGAATCCAGGCACTCGTTAAGATTTACTTTTTGGGCTTTGGCTTCATCGAGGCGGGAGAAGTTTTTCAGATTCATGATCAGCTCACTTAACCGATCCAGGCCCATGGTAGAATCTTTCAACCGCTGATTGGTTTTTTCAATCAAGTTGTATGAGGTAATGGACTCAAACTGGGCATTAACTTTATTTAGCTGACTTTCAAGGTCGTCCAGATCACCACCGGTTAGTTTATCTACAAGCACGCGGTTTTCCTTCAGGGTTTCTTCAAATAAACCGATATTGCGTTTCAACAGATCTACATTGCTTTTCACAAACCCCAGAGGAGTATTCACCTCATGAACTAATCCGGCAACCATCTGTCCCAATGTGGCCATCTTTTCAGACTGGATCAACTGCGTTTGGGTATTCTGCAGATCTTCAAGGAGATTTTGAATGGTTTCTTTTTCTTCGGCAATGGTATCGCGTTGTTTTTGCAACTCTTTATTTCGATCGGCAATCACCCTGTCGCGAGATTTCAGAGAGATGGTACTGCGTCCCACCATTGCAATAAAAACTATGAAACTCAGGATCAGGGCACTGAACTGAAAGGTTTGTAGCTGACGAACCTGGTCGTCGGAAAGCTGGCTTAATTTAACCATAAAATCCTGGAAGAGATCTAAGATCAGATCATCATTGCGAACTGCAAACTCAAGCATTTTTTCTACCGATGCCGGATCAATAGACTTTTTATCAATATCCTGTATCAGTTGCCGCATACCGGCTTGTCCCGAACCCCAGATATCGTAGATTTCCTGGATGATTTTGGAAATTTTTTCATCTTCTGCAGGTTTCACCAAAATTTCCTGACCTTCAAGTTCCAGCATCATCCCCTCGTGCAACGCAATGGTGCAACGCTCAAATTTGCGGATAGAGGCGCTGAAAGCCGAGAATATACTGTCGGTATCCTGACCTGTATATATGCCAATCCTGCCCTGTTCTAACATCTTTAACGACTTTTGCCAGGCACGCTGCTGATGCTGTGCACATAAAATACGCACAGTGTGCTCCCGGCTCTTATCGGAAAGATTTATGTTGAAAATGAAAATGGCCGTAACAAATAAAATGAACAATCCGGCAAAGACAATAAGCTCACCGTAACCTTTTTGCGATGTGTTGTCTTTTTCCTGATTTGATAACGTTGATTGGGACATGGTATGGTTTTCTGAAGATGAGATCAACTAATTTTTTGGTGAAAAATTAACCACCACCGTCATGGTACCGGCAATTGGTTCGGAGTTGTACTCAGCCGGTTCAAACTGAATATTTTCTGTGAGCACCCTGTAGACTTCCTCGTTAAATACCTGAGGCCCTTTCTTGATAATATCTATTCGTCGCAACTGGCCTTTGTTATCTACAAATACCTGTGCGATCACAAATACATTCGCCGAGACATTTCTGGCTGAAAACGGATACTCAAGATAATCATAAATGGTTTCTATGCCACCTTTTATGGCAACACTTTTTTCACTGACTAAGTCAGCAAAATCCTGAGTTTTCTGGGCTTCATTTAATGTTGTACGGATCAACTCGTTTTCAACGCTTTCGACAATGTTTCCAGAACCAAGACCCAGGGAATCGGCTTGTTTTTCAGGAGCCGTTTCTGCGGCGGCTAGTAAAACAGGAGTTTCAGAGGTTGACTGCTTTTTTCTGTCTGGTTTGGACAGGGCTTTAGCAATACGCTTTTCTGATGGCACAGTAGAAGCCTGTTTTTTAGATTTTGGCTCTACAACCTTGCGCTGGCGTTTTTTTTGAGTTGATTTTTTTTGGGCATCCCTCTTTTTTTCTTCAGCAAGAGCCAGTAGCCTTTGTTCTTTTTCTTTCTCTTTTAAAGCTTTCCGTGCGGCTTTGGATAGGATTTTCAGGTTGTACATCAAGGTGACATTAGCCTTTAAAGACACCTTTTTATCGGTTGAACTCAGCCCGCTTTTTAAGGCTTTAATGTTATAATTGCCTTCTGGTAATCCTAAAAAAGTGTAATAACCCTGGTTGTTGGTAATTACCGCCCCGGTTTTGTTATTGCCTGTTAATGAAACAATAGCTGCAACCACCGGCTTGCCGTATTCATCCATAATTTGTCCCAATAAACGAGCCTGAGCCAACAGTTCATGCGCACTTAAGGCAAGAACCAAACTTACGATGGATAGAATTTTTATAAAGAAGTGGGTTTTTTGTATCACAATCACAAATCAGGCTTATGAATAACGGGAAACGATACTGGGAATTTAACTATTTTTTTACAAAAAGTAATGCGGGGAGGAATAAATTAAAATCTCTTTGGTTTTAATCTATCATTTCGGAAAGAGAAAGAATGTCGCCAAAAAACTCTTTTTTTTCAGCTTTTGCAGAACTGGTATTGATTAAAATCCTGATCTTCCCATCCTGAAAAAAAACACCAAGCGTTGCCATTCCATCTTCTACCTGCTGCCTTAAATTTGTTACACTTAAAAGATGATGCTGTTTAGAGAGCTCTGAAAATTCCTCGGCATGCTCACTGCATTCATAATACACAACATCATACCGGCCGGCATTGTCTGTAAATTCTTTTTTTAAAACCGGCTGAATATCAATGAGATCATCATTAAATTCTTTCTGAAGGATGTCCTGGTAGTCTTTATCCATATTATCGCAAAGCAAGGCCATTTTTATAGACTCCTTTTTGTAAAGCTCTTTCTCATACACCATGGCTCGTTTGCAGACAGCAACCCTTAAAGAAATGGCTGCTTTAGATTCTTTTTCTGACCCGGCAAAGGCCGGTTGTATTAGTAATAGTAATGCTACAAAAGCACCCCACCACTTAAAATGAATCTTTACTTTATAATAATCCAGCACCTTAAACACAGTTTTTTATCATGACCTCCGGCTGGGAATATAGCCAATCACACCATTTAATGAAACAAGGTCTAAACCGGTTTTTTTTTCAGAATTGATGATTTTGGTTTTGTAAACCCCGTCAATTAGGTTATATCTTTACACATTTTTGAAAGTTCTGCCATTGGATGCATAACCATTTACCATGTCTTTTCAAGAATTTTTTATCGAAGCCACTACAAACACCGAGGTGGATATCTCCATTATCGTCCCTCTTTACAATGAGTCTGAATCTCTGCCCGAACTGGCAGCTCAAATCAAATCAGCCATATCCGAAAGCTCATTAGACGACTTGTTCGGCCATCAAACCACTTATGAAATTCTTTGTATAAATGATGGTAGTAACGATGGCTCAGACCAGGTTATCAAAGAGATATACCAGCAAGGCCATTCAGAAATAAAACTGGTCACTTTCCTGAAGAATTATGGGAAATCGGCTGGATTGAATACGGGTTTCAAACTTTGCCGGGGCACCTATGTGATTACCATGGATGCCGACCTGCAGGATAACCCCGAAGAAATTGAACCCTTAATTCGCAAATTGCTGGAAGGCTACGACCTGGTGAGCGGCTGGAAAAAAAAGCGATACGACCCCATTTCCAAAACCCTGCCGTCCAAACTCTTCAACTGGGTAACCGGTTTATTGAGCGGCGTTCATATTCACGATTTTAACTGTGGTTTAAAAGCTTACCGCCAGGAAGTGGTTAAAACCCTGGATATCTATGGCGAAATGCACCGTTACATCCCTGTACTGGCAAAGATGAACGGATACCGGGTGAGTGAAATTGTTGTTAAACACAGGCCAAGAAAATACGGCACCACCAAATTTGGGCTCAGCCGGTTCTTTAACGGTTTTTTTGATCTCTTAACGGTTATTTTTTTAACCAAGTACCTAAAACGGCCGATGCATTTTTTTGGGTCTATAGGAACGGTATTTGTGCTGATTGGTTTTGCCATAAACTTTTACATTACTTTTGAAAAGCTGTTTTTCAATATCCCTGTCAGTAATCGTCCGATTTTGTTTTTAGGGGTGTTGCTGATGATCCTGGGTATGATGGTCTTTTCGACCGGATTGCTGGGTGAAATGATCACGAAATCCTTTTCAAAAAACGATCCGCTCATCATCAAAGAATTAATGAACGTCAGGAAATGAAGTCCGGTATCTGGTTTGTAACACTCATGCTGCTTATGGCCTTAACAATGGGTGGGTGTGAAAATGTATCCTCCGAAGAAGATATTTCGGTGAGTTCCGATGGTAAATTCACCACTACGGATAAGAATGGCATTATTCTGGATGAAGATGAAGACGACTGGCGGATTCAGTCTTACTTTAAAAATGAGTTTTCATTCGATAAAGTCCTGTACCCGAATCCTACATCTTCTGCACAGATCACGTTCAGCCTTTATTTTTCTAGCTCATTTCCAAGCAACGGCTTTTATGTGCTTAGCATGAACACCAAAAACCAGCCTGTTCAGTTGTTCCAATCCACCTCGGTCAGCTTTGGTACAAGAACTTTTACCATCCCTTTAAGTGCGCTTTCGGCAACCAATTCGCCGGCTGAGCTCAAAGGCAAGCAATTTCGCCTGCGTTTTTATGATGCTCAAAGCCGGCTGATGACTTACGGCGATATAAAACTCAACTAACTGTTTTACCAGACCTTGCTCAGATGGGTCAGGAGGGCTTCGTTGAATGCATCGGGCCGTTCCAGGTTTGGCATATGCCCGGCTGAGACTATGCGGCATAGCTCTGAGCCCGGCACATTATGATGCATGGATTCGGCCACATCGGGTGGGGTAAGGGCATCTTCAGCCCCAACAATAAAGAGTGTCGGGCTGGCAATATGCCCCAAAACAGACGTGCTGTCCTGGCGGTTTGCCAATGCATACAACTGGTTTTGAATAGCTTCGGGTGCTTCTGCTTCAATCAATGATTTGGCATAGGCAACCAGGTCTTTGTTTTTGTTGAAAGTTTCTTTAGCAAAGAATTTTGGAAGCATGCGCTTGCCGGCTTCAGGAGAACCATTTTTGGCCAAGGCATCGATGAACTCGAAACGGCCTTTTTTAGCCTCTTCGGTGTCGGCTTCGGCACGGGTATCGCATAAAACGAGGGACTTGATGCGTTCGCTGTAGCGTTTGATAAACTCAAACGACTGATAGCCGCCCATTGATAGTCCTACAAGGGTGACTTTCTCGATCTCTTTTTGATCCAGGATTGCGATCAGTTCTTCAACATAATCCTTAAAATCCCACTTCTCTTTGGCCAGAGATCCTTCAACACCGAATACATTCGGAGCAATGGCGTAAAAGCCTTCTGCAGCTACAGCCTCGAGCTGTGAGTCCCACATTCTTGAAGACAGCGGAAAGGCATGTAAAAATAAAACGTAGCCCCTTGGATGCTTGGCCGGGTGCTGCTCACTGTAGGTTAATGATGTTTTCATTGCTCGGTAGAATCCTCTTTTGGTTTTTGTTCTTTGATTTCTTTCAGGATGGAGTTGGCTTCATCAATCAGTTCTTTAGCCTCGTTACGGGCTTTATCAATAATGGCCTGAGAGCGGATTTTGGCATCATTTTCAATATCGCCCATGCGGGTTGGTGTCATGCCGCCTGCCGCTGAAAGCGAGCCCACCTGGCTCAAAAGATCCTGAATGTTATCGGCAACGGCGTGCTGGGTTTCGGAGCCTTTTCTTGGTGCAAAAAGCAGTCCGATAATTGTACCGGCAGCTGCGCCAAAAAACACACCCATTGTGAGTCCTTTAACAAATCCGATGCTTTCTTTGTCTTTTTCCATGGTTCATGCATTTAAGGTTGTAATCTATCAAAGAATAAAATCTAATAACAATTCCCCGGTTCCCTGAATCCTTTCAGCCACAACCGGGCTGGCCACTACCCTGATTTTTTTTGTCGCCATTTCGAACCGCTTGATAAACTCCGATTGAAACGCCGATTCGCCGCTTTCATTAAAGGATTCGTAATAACCGGCTTGGCTGCGCCGACTATGATAAACCCTTAATTGGCAAAAATCATCATAATCAAAAATATGCTTTTTTGCAGGTAAATCTATAAGGATTTCATGGCCTTTTACTTCAATACCCAGCTTTCGGCTTAGTTTTTCGGCAATCTCCTCCTCCAGGGCTTTTTTTCTGGATAGATCCCGGCCGATCCACTCAAGTTTTTCCTGAACGCCAGAGTCCAGTAACCGGGGATGGTTGTAGTTCAATTCCAGGACTCGCTTATAAGGTGTGCGGTCTATAATGGCTTCGATAAGGGGATGGAGGTGATTATGCCGGGCCTGGCATACTGCCTGCAAATCGTAAAGTACGCGCTCATCGGCATTGGTATAAAATAACCTCCGGATATCTTCCCGGCCAAGCAGTGAATCAGCCAGACAATCCTGGATCAGGCGCTGCAGCATCAGCGAGAGCGTGCGCACAGTATGATGCCAATACACATTTCGCATCATCATGTACTTGGCAAACATCAGGCTTTCGAGTGGGGCAATTCCTTTTTCAGTTATTGCAAAACGCCGCAATTGTGCATCCGGCACCAGCGACTCAATCAGCCGCTCAATATCAATACTGCCATACGGAATGCTGCAATGATGGGCATCGCGCATCAGGTAATCCATTTTATCAGGATCCAGCGTACCGCTGATGAGTTTTCCATAGGGGTGATCTTTTCCCGAGATCAAGGCCACCACGTCTTTTGGATCCACATCCCAATCGGTTTGAATGATTGACTCAAGGGTGTTTTTATCCCTGTCCTGATCCATTAATCGCTCATGGACAAGGTGCTCATGCTCCTCAAAGACCGGCTGGCTACCCAGGGGGACCTTCTCTAAAATGTGAGCATGGGGATAGTGGCCGATATCGTGCAGCAAACTCGAAACCAACAGTAATCGCTGGGTGTAGGGATTGAACTGAAAATCGTCTGTTTGCAATGAGCTGGTCAGATTGTTGCTGAGCACCCGTTGCAGGATCATTTTCATCAGGTGATACACCCCAATCGAATGTTCAAAGCGGGTGTGTGTGGCACCGGGAAACACATAATGCGCAAACGAGAGCTGCTTGATGCCTTTTAACCTGAAAAAGGCCGGATGGGCAATTATGCGTTTTAAAGGTTTGGTTAAGGGGATATGGCCCCAAACCGGAATGCGGATAAATCCGCCATCGGAGCGCCATAAAAATTCTTCCTGAATACTCATAACTTATTATAATGTATTAACTTGCCGTTGCCACTTGAAACTGTGATCCGCCGGCAGGTTCTTTTTTCACAGTGATTTTCACTTCAAAAGCATCACGGAGTTTTTCCAGATGGGTTATCATGATGATTTTCTCAAATTCATCGCTGATCCGATCAATAGCATCTATAATCACTTCCAGGCCTTCTTCGTCCTGCGTACCAAATCCTTCATCCACAATGAGCATTTTAACCGACACGCCCGACTGCGCCGCCAGTAATTTTGAAAGCGCGATACGCAGGGCCAGATCAATCCTGAAACGCTCTCCGCCCGAAAACGTGCTGTAATCCCGAATAGTGCCCGTGGCATCTGAGATATCAATTTCCAGGCTTTCGACCGACTTTTCTTTCGTGGCCAACTGCTTTTGGGTACGCAAAACCAACGACATCTGATTTTGGGTTAATTTGGCCAGAAGTTCATTGGCATGGGCTTCCAGCTCGGGCACGGCATTTTCAATAATTAAACTCTGGATACCGGTAACACCAAAAGCTGTTTTCAAAAAGTCGTAGATATCTCTTTTGTCAGAAGTCTCTTTTATGGATTTTCTAAGCGAGGACAGGCTGTCTTGCTTGGATTGCAGATCACGGATTTTTTCTTCCAGTTGCCGCTTTTGAAACTCAAGCTCACTGGTGCGGGCTTGTTGCACATTCAGAGTATCACGGGCAGAACTGAACTGGGTTTGCGCCTGCTGCTCATCTTTCAACTTTTCTTCCAGGCTGTTCAAAATTTTTTCCTGGTCGCTTTTCTCTGAGCTTACTGCAACCATTTTGGTGCTCAGTTCTTCCAGTTCCTCAAGAACCTGCTGTTGATTTTCCCTCGCATGTGCCAGTTCGTAGAGTTTTTGGGGCACATGGCTCAGGGCTTTGATCCGGGCATTCAGCTCTTCAAAGGCCTTAGCATTAAACCCGATAGCAAGGCGTTTGGTTTTGAATTCTTCGATTTGATTGGCGCAATTTTTAATCGCCTGTTTTAATGGTGAATTTTCCGACATCAAAACCTCCAGTTCCTGACGGGTATTCAGGAGGTTTTTTTCCAGGCGCTCTTTTTGAAGGCGTTGATGATCCAACTCTGATTGGCGATGCTCAAAAATGGCTATGTCTTGCAGAAGCCTGGATTTTTCTTCGGCTTTGGCCTGAAGCTCAGCGCGTTTGATTCTGCAAGCCATTATGGTCTGTTCTTGCTTAGCAAGTTGCTCTTTGAGCAACTGTTTTTTCTCATTTTTTTGGGTATAGAGTTGCCTGTACTCCTGAAGGATCTGCTTTTTATGGGTTTCATCTAAAGGGCTGTGGCATAACGGACACATGGGCTCGTTATGCGCCTTAATGGTTTTTCCATTATGGGTAACTTCTTCAATCTCGTGTTCTATAGAACTGATCTGATGTTTCAGACCCGCCAGCACCTCTTTCTGAGTATCCTGTTCCTGTTCGGTTTCTCGGACCTGGTCATCCAGGTTATGAAATAAATTTAATTTTTCTTTTAATCCCTTTAGCTTTTGCAGGTCCTGTGTAAGGATATCGATTTTGCTTGTTTCACGCGCGAGCTCATCTGCGGCGTGGGTGATATTTTGCTCCAGCAAGTTCTTTTTAGCATCCAGGGCAAGTTCATTCTGAAGCAACTGCCGCTCCTGGGCTTCTATCTCTGCATCAACCTTGCGAACCTCCTCTGCCTTAAGGCTTTGTTGTTCATATTCGGCCTGCAGTTTATCATACAAGGTTTTTTCGTGCTGCCACTTCTCCGAATCCTTCAAAAGCCGCTCAAGTTCCTGAAGCTGGTTTTTTTTGCGTGTTTCCTGCTCACTGAGTTCTTTTAATCGCAAATCTAAGCCCTGGATGTCGGAAAGCGTCTGTTTTCGCTCAAATCCAAGTTGTTTGAATGCTTCGTAACTTTGTTCAGCTTCATTATAGCTGGTTTGGATTGCTGATAGTTCTTTTTGGGCTTCAGCTAACCGGGATGAAATATCTTGCTGATTACGAGTTATCTCATCAAAATGGGCTACTTCTTCGGTTAAGGTCTCAATTTTCCCCTGCGTTTTGCTGATCTCTTTAGTTAATACCAACGCTTTTTTTTGAGCCAGTTCCGAAAGCGCATTGTAGCGATCAATTTGAAGAATGCGTATCAGGATATCTTTACGCTGGTTGGGATGTTTTAAACTGAACTCGCTGGCCCGGCCCTGGACAATAAAGGCAGAATTCATAAAAACCTCGTAAGAGAGACCGATGAACTGAAGGATCTTTTCCTGAGTAGCGGTTTTGGTCTGTTCAGTTAAGGTTACAAAATCACGGGTATCGGGCTGAAACACCTGGAACTCCAGTGATTCGGCAGGGCTGCCTTTTTTCTTACGTTTTAAGAGGCGGATAACTTTATATAAGTCCTGGTCGAGGTTAAACTCGTATTCCACGCGGGTTTCCAGGCTCCCTTCATGCATCAGCTCGGCTGGTTTAGAACGCCCTTTTCCCCATAAGCACCAACTGATGGCTTCAATGAGGCTGGATTTTCCGGCCCCGTTGCTCCCAACCAGGCACACCACGCGGAACTGATCGAAATCCAGCTCTTGCATGGGCTCGGAGAAACTCAGGAAATTCTTAAGTCGCAGGCGGCGTGGGATCATAAGGCACTTTAGGCTCGGCCCTGATAGCGTTCAAAAACCAAATCTGTGAAATAAACAGCCTCCTGGGTATATTCATCAATTTTGTAGCGGGTAAATATCTCATCATCAATATAAACAGAAGCTTCTCGCCAGCTTTTTTTGGTATTGATCTCAGAAATGGCCTGGTCGAAATTCTCGGCTTTTCCCTTGAACAGCTTTTTTATGAACCGTTTTCGATCGCTGTCGGAAAAAAGAGCACGCAAGTCGGGAAGCTTTTGATCTTCAGCAGCTTTTGGCACACCAGAAGCCTTTGAGTTCGTTTCAAAAATGTCGGTTACAGGCGTTGGCTGTGGTTCAGGAGTGCTCTCGGGTAATTTTGGCAATTCTCTCTCTGTTGAAGGGGGTTCAGCAGGGATTATGGGTGCTTTTTCCAGAAAACTGAGATCATTCTCAAAGTTCTCAGGCAGGCTTTTTTCGTATGGAACATTGGTATCGTCAAGGAAAATATCCTGTTCCTGAGTGGTGAGATTGTCCGAATCCGGCTGGGATTGAGGTTTATTTTTGGTTAATTTTGGTTCCGGCTTATACTCGGCCAGGGCTGCATTGATCTCGGCTGCCAGTGCGTCATCATCTATTTCCAATGATAGCTCATCATCGGCTGTGGCTCCGGGTTCTGTATCCCCGGATTCGGGTTGCCCATCTTCAGGCTCCGGGGGTTCCGGGCTTGTTTCAGGTTCAGGTAGGGTTTCAGCAGGTTCATTTTCCGGTTCTTCCAGGATCACTTTTTCAAGTGATGTTGGCATTTCTTCCTGCTCTGATGTTTCGGGCTCAATTTCTTCGGGTACATCAAGCTTGGGTAACTCATAGCTGACCGGTTCATTGTCCCGTGCCTGCTCCAATACCTTATCAAGCTGGCCTTCCAGGATCAAAGACATATCACCGAGAGAAAGCTTCTCAACACCTTCCTCTTTGAGCTTCAGCATGTTTTGTTCTACTTCTATCAGCTGTTTTTCGTTAAAAAAGCACAGCAATAGATCTATGGGCAACTCGTCCTGCTGTCCCAGCTCGATGAATGTGTAAATGTGCCCCAGCAAATGGACAAGATCATCCTTTCTGTATGTCTGAATAATCTTTCGATCGATATCGGCTATAATTTTTTTGAATTTTTCGATCGTGATGGATTTGATCTGCTTTTTTTCGAGGTATTGTAAAAAAACATCGGTCAGGTACTTGTAATCGGCAAAATTTTTTAACCGATCGTGGATCTCTTCGGCATCCTGCTCAGTTTTGGAGCCAAATATTAATTCGCTGAGCACGGCCTGGGGTTGGTAAAGATAGCGATAATTGAGCAGGATGGCTTCTTCAAGATACTTCGAAAACTCATCCCGGTTGAGTTTGGCAGTTAACGACAACTCCCTGGCAAACCGGTTTCGGGAAGTTTGCAGGCTAGCATGCCCGAGATCAAATCGAGGGGAACGAATATGACGAAGGAAACTTCGGGCCGAGAATTCAATTTCTGCCAGAAGGAATGTTTTAATTTGGTTAGGCACATGCTTCAAATGCACAATATCCTGGATCGTTATGGTGTTATTCTGTACAGAAATCTTTTCAAAGAGATTACGATGAATAGCCTGTAATGTTTGTTTCAAAGCCTCGTCGTTCATGTGAATAAATTAACTTGTGATCTTTTGATGGCTGCTTACCTTTAATAATAGGATGAAGGAATATCGTTTGAAACTAAAATTAGATATTTAGATAATTAGATCAACACGAGTGCATTTTGGCAGAGTGTGTCACTGAAATTTTCTAAAAAATACTTAACTTCTAATACAAAAATTTTCGTTCATCTACTTTATACAAAATGCTTGCCAGAATACAAACGCTGTACCTAAGTTTAACCCTATTGATTATTGTATTGAACATTTTTGTATTTCCGGTTTGGATTTTCGAGTTTAAACCCACCCCGGAGACAACCAAGCATATTGAACTGCTTACTCTCACTGCTCCTGAAATCATAAATACAACCATTGCGTGGTTTTGGGGATATAATGTGCTGATCGTTACAACACTTTTTCTTGCGTTTGGCGCAATCTTTTTGTTCAGACAACGTAATTTACAACTTCTATTTGTAAAATCAGGTATTCTGAGCAGTTTTCTCAGTGTTGTGATCGGAGCTGTCTCTGGATGGCGAATTGCTGAAAGCTTAAGTGAATTTCCCACAACCAGCCAGCCAGGTATTGGATTCTACCTGATTATTTTAATGCCGGTTTTGCTCTACCTGAGCAGTCGTGGCATAGCCAGTGATGAAAAAATTGCCAACGCTTATAAACGGCTTTAAGTATGATTATTGTCTGGACCATAGGGGATGTGAATGGAGTTGGACCGGAAATCATTTTAAAAGCCTTTCATACCCTAAAACAAGACCCTGTAAGGTTTGCGGTTATTGGCTCATATAAAGCCATGTCATATTACGCCAAAAAACTCAACCTGGAAATAAAGCTCGTTAAACTAAAAAACATTCACGACCTTGAAAGCACCGATTTTGCTCCGCATGAGTTACCGGTGATTGATATTCAATCGTCTGTGAAAATAAATCCCGGCTGTGTGAGTGCGGTTTCGGGCGAGCTAAGCATGCTCTCGGTTCAAACCGCTACCAATTACTGCTTGATGAAACGGGCTTCAGCCATGGTAACCGCTCCAATTAATAAAGAAGCCATTGCCAAAGCCGGGTATAACTTTGTTGGCCATACCGATTACCTCAGTTACCTGTGCGACCAGCCAAACTCGTATATGATGTTCAACGATCGGGAACTGAATTTAAGGGTGCTTCTGGCAACCATTCATGTGCCGCTGGTTAAAGTCCCTTCTTTGATCAAACAACATGGCCTCTCGACTCATTTGGAAGTTCTGATCCAGTCGCTTCAATGTGATTTCAATATAAAATCACCTAAAATTGCTGTTTTGGGGCTGAATCCCCATGCATCAGATGGCGGTATTTTGGGTGCTGAAGAAACTGATATACTAATCCCTGAAATTAAAAAATGTAAAAAAACGGCTGATATTGAAGGGCCGTTTCCAGCCGATGCGTTTTTTGGCACTAAATCCTACAAGCATTACGATGCTGTGGTTGCCATGTATCACGATCAGGGCCTGATCCCGTTCAAGCTTTTGGCCTTTAACACCGGTGTAAATGTAACCCTTGGTTTGCCGATTGTAAGAACCTCACCCGATCATGGCACCGCATTTGATATTGCAGGTAAAAACCAGGCCGATCCTACAAGCTTTATCGAAGCTACCAAGCTGGCCATTGATATTGCATCTTCTCAAACTAAAAACGCATAAATCCTCGGAGTCCTGATATGATCACCTTAAGCAACCTCTCGCTGCAATTAGGCAGAAAACAATTGTTTGAGAATGCAAACCTGAATATCCAGCGTGGGGAGTTTGTCTATATTGTTGGCGCCAGCGGAACCGGAAAAAGTTCGTTGCTGAAACTGCTTTATATGGATATCATGCCCGATAAGGGCCATATCAAGATCGGCGAGTTTGAGTCTACAACCATTAAAAAGAATCAAATCCCGCTTTTAAGGCGGCATTTGGGAATCGTCTTTCAGGATTTTCGCTTGTTTGAAGACCGTACCGTACAGGAAAATGTAGCTTTTGTTCTGGAAGTGACCGGGGTAAAAAAGAAACTCATCACTAAAAAAGTCTCCGATGCGTTAAGCGAAGTAGGCCTGTCGCAAAAACGTAACGAAATGCCCATGCACCTCTCTGGTGGAGAGCAACAACGCGTGGTGATTGCCAGGGCCATTGTGCGCGAGCCTTATGTAATCATCGCCGATGAGCCCACCGGTAACCTAGATCCAAAAGTAGCTGTTGAAATTATGGGGCTTTTAAAAAAGATCAATCAACGTGGCATTACCGTTCTTACCGTTACGCACGACTATTCCCTGGTTCAGAAAATCCCCGGGCGAATATTACAAATCAAAGACACAAGAATTTTTGATGTTGCCCTGAAACCCCAAACCTCGGCGTAAAACCGCCTTATATTTTTTTCAAATCCTTAAGCTTTTTTATTATGAATATTTGATGAAATTGCTGCGGGATTATTATGTGTATTTTTATCGTGAAATCCTTTGATCATAAAAAGGACTAAGAAACATAACTTTAGTAACATAGGTTGTGCATACTGGATTTAGAAAACTCAACCCAATAGGATATGCCTGAAGAAAAACCAAAAGTCTTAATTAAACGACTCGGACGAGGAGGCTATCTCCATAGTATTATTCCAATATTAGACAGCTCCGGAAGGGTTATAGAACGTATTGTTAAACCACTGATGGTTGAACTTCGAATGCGAGATGTGATCCAGATTATGGTTGGCTCTTCCATTCTGGCTATCCCCATTGCATTTACTGAAGAAACATGGCAACTTGGCGAAAAATTACCCTTCACTAACGTTCTGATCTTAGGATTTATCTCACTTTTCTTTATCGGAATTTTTGTCTATGAAAACTTCTATCGTTTTTACTTAAAGGAATACGTCGGTGAGTACATTAAACGCGTGATTGTTATCTACGTGCTCTCTCTTTTAGTTGTAGGCATGCTTATGACCGTAATCCAACAATGTCCATGGGGAGAAAATGATTTGTTAGCAATTAAACGCATCATTATAGTCACTTTCCCTGCATCCATGAGCGCAACAGTTACGGATACATTGAAATAAATCCTCAATATAACCCGGCTTTCTATATGAAGGATGTAGAGTATTTTTGCAAGAGTAAATGTGTGAGTATGAGTGGAAACTGCTTGACATCTCTAACAAAGTTATCTAAATTATCACTGAGTGTTTCCCTGAGTGCATTATCCCTGTTCTCCAAAATTAATCGCATTTAACATCAGTTCTTCTAGTTAGCTATAATAAGCTTTACCAAAACTCAGGAGGATTTCACGCCAGTCCAGATTAGAAATTGGTCTAACATGAACATTCAACATTAATAATCCTTTAGTTTCAAAAACTCGTCTGATGTTTAACTCTAAAACGAAAGGAGACACTTTAGAAGTAAGAAGAAATCACCCTTAAAACTTTTTTTTAGAAACAAATCACAAAAACACACGGAGGATATTATGAAGAATCACAAGATCATTTATTCCATAGCGTTTTTGGTTTTAATGATATTAGGAAGCCAGATTGCGGAAGCAGGCTCTGTAGTATTTAATTTAAAGCGAACAACACTGAAAAATGTGGATGATGATGCAGGCAGATGGCAATACTCCGGTGGGGAGATTTATAAAGGCAAAAAAAAAATCGGCCATTATGCTGTAACACGTCGCGTTGTATTTAAAGCTACAGAAGCGCAAAATACTGCTATGGTAACCATGTCGATTTTTTTTCTCAGGGAGAAACCCCCTCAGAATATAACCCTGCAAGGCGCCCACGATTTCAACAGTGGTATTTACAAAGGAAGTGTTAGCGCGGCTTCCGAAAAATACGATTGGATCAGGAACGCGAGTTTTATTGGAAATACGGCTAAAAAAACATTGCGTATAGAATGGCTGGGGTCAAAACAACTCTCACTGCCTTAAGAGGTTATTTACAGGACAACATTAAAGCATTAAATATTACAGGGGCAATTCATGGATTGCCCCTGCTTGTTTTAAGGGAACGATAAAATTAAGAGCACCCGCTCGTCATGCCACAATCTTCACATACCACGCAGCTGCCGTTTTGTTTTACGTTCATCGAACCGCAGTTGGTGCATTGCTCACCCGTGTAACCTTTAACTTTAGCTTCCGCAATGCGGGAGAGATCTTCACTCTGGTGATTGATCTGGTCCTGCACAATTGGCGAAGATGCTTTTGGCACATGCTTCAGCTCTGGCAGGGCCGGACTTTTTGGCTGAACTTCCCGATGGTCTGGCTCCACAACCCGATCCGATGCCTGGGTATGATTATTTGAACCGGCTACTTCATCCACGGCTTTTACATGCACAAAATCCTCCCGGCCCAGGTAGTCGTAACCAATGGAGCGGAACACATAGTCCAGAATTGAAGTGGCATTTTTAATCGATTCGTGCCCCCTTACAGGTCCGGCCGGCTCAAAGCGGGTAAAGGTAAAACTATTGACCAGTTCTTCGAGCGGCATACCGTATTGCAATGCTTTGGAGGCCAACACAGCAAAACAGTTCAACAGGCCCTTAAACGAGGCGCCTTCTTTGTACATATCAATAAAGATCTCACCAATAGCACCATCTTCATACTCGCCGGTTCTCAGAAATACCTTATGCCCGTTTACATAGGCCTCACGAATGTACCCTTTGCGTTTTTTTGGCAAACGACGGCGATTTTTCTCATAATCCATACGTTCGGCAATCGCTTCCTGGACTTCTTTGGGTCCCTTAGTTTCATCCAGGGTATCTTCATCACCCAGCATTACAATTTCATCCAGGTCGTCGAAATAGGTGCTGTTAAGCGGCTGGCTAAGCTTGGAAGCATCACGATAAAGCGCAATCGCTTTGATCATGGTTTTCCACGATTGCATGTAGACTTCATCAACTTCCTCTACCGTGGCATTCATTGGCATATTCACAGTTTTGGAAATCGCGCCTGAAATAAACGGCTGAACCGCTGCCATCATGCGCACATGGGCCATGTAAGGAATGTAACGCTTGCCATTTCTGCCGCATTTATTGGCACAATCAAAAATAGGCAGATGCTCGTCTTTCAGGTGCGGGGCACCTTCAATCATCATGGTACCGCATACATAATCGTTGGTCAGCTCAATCTCTTGCCGGCTGTAGCCCATAGATGAAAGCATATCAAATTCGGGTGAATTCAGATCGTCTTCAGTAAATCCAAGCGAGAGACAGAACTCTTCACCCAGAGACCATTTGTTAAAGGCAAACTTGATATCAAACACATTATCGAGCTGATCTTCAATCACCGACAGTTTCTCTTCGGTAAAACCTTTTTCAATAAGCGACTCTCTGGTAATGCCCGGCGAACCGATAAGCGTGCCATGCCCCTTAGAGTACTGCTCGATATCTTCAATCTGATCGGACGAGTAACCAAGATTAACCAATGATTTATGCACAGACTGATTAACGATCTTAAAGTAACCGCCACCGGAAAGCTTTTTAAATTTCACAATGGCAAAATCAGGTTCAATACCGGTAGTATCGCAGTCCATTACAAGGCCGATAGTACCGGTTGGTGCAATTACACTTACCTGTGCATTTCTAAAGCCATGCTTTTCGCCCAGGGCCAGCGCTTCATCCCAGGTTTCGTGGGCAGCGTGCAACAGTTCAGGTGAACACAGAGTTTGATTGATTCCGGTTGGTGGAATGGTAAGCTCCTCGTACTCGGTTACAGGCGCGTTATAAGCCGCCCGGCGATGGTTACGGATCACGCGAAGCATGGGCTCACGGTTGTTTTCGTAACGCGCAAAGGGGCCTTTGTCTTTGGCCAGTTCAGCCGAAGTAGCATAGGCCTGACCGGTAATAATGGCCGAAATTGCCCCGGCGATGGTTACGGCTTGCTTGGAATCGTAAGGCACGCCGTTGATCATCAGTATGGTTCCCATGTTGGCAAAACCCAACCCCAGGGTTCTGTAATCATAACTGAGCTGAGCAATGCGTTTCGATGGGAACTGTGCCATCAATACACTGATCTCCAGCACAATTGTCCAGAGGCGTGTGGCATGGCGTAGTTTTTGGGTATCAATATCACCGGTTTCCGGATTGAGATATTTTATCAGGTTTAAACTGGCCAGGTTACAGGCGGTATCATCAAGGAACATGTACTCGCTGCAAGGGTTGCTGGCATTAATACGACCATCACTGGGGCAAGTATGCCACTCGTTGATGGTGGAGTCGAATTGCAGGCCGGGATCGGCACATTTCCAGGCAGCCATAGAAATCTTTTTCCAGAGATCCCGTGCGCGAACAGTTTTGGCTACTTCCTTATTGGTTCGCCAGGTCAGATCCCAGTTTTCATCAGCTTCAACGGCTTTCATGAACGCACTTGAAACACGCACCGTATTGTTGGAGTTCTGCCCATTTACGGTCTGGTATGCTTCGGACTCGTAATGTGTATCGTATGAGTCAAAATCCAGGGTGGTGAATCCCTGATCTACCAACGAGAGAGTATGCAGAACCAGGTTTAAGGGTACACCCCGATGCAGGGCTTTCTTGATCAACTCGTTGAGCTTAGAATTTTCTTTGCGATCTGATCCACCTGCGAGGGCTTCTTCCACAATGGCTTTCAGGAACACGGAAGAGACTTTAGAGCCGGAAACCATGGCGGCTACCTTGTACTCTTCGTTGACTTTCCAGTCAATAAACCGCTCAATATCGGGGTGATCAATATTTACAATCACCATTTTGGCTGCCCGCCGAGTTGTTCCGCCAGATTTAATGGCTCCGGCAGCGGCATCAAAAATTTTCAAAAAGCTCATCAATCCCGAGGAAGTCCCTCCGCCTGAGAGTTTTTCACCTTCGCCACGCAGGTTTGAGAAGTTGGTACCCGTACCGCTGCCATACTTGAACACACGGGCTTCGCGTACGATCAAATCAAAAATACCCCCTTCGTTGACCAGATCATCCTGAATGGATTGAATAAAACAGGCATGGGCCTGCGGCCTGGAATAGGCGTTGGTGGATCTGGACATCTTCTCCGTCTCCGGATCCACATAATAGTGCCCCTGAGAGCGACCATCAATTTTGTAAGCAAAATCCAGCCCGGTGTTGAACCATTGCGGTGAGTTGGGCGCTGCCATTTGGTTGAGAAGCATGTAAGCCACTTCGTCGTAAAATGCCTCGGCGTCGCTCTTGCTTTCGAAATACCCGTGCGACTCGCCCCAGAAACGCCAGCATCCGGCCAAACGATGCACCACCTGCTTAATGGAGGTTTCACTTCCCATAAGCTGATTGCCCTTTTCATCGACCTGCGGTTTACCTTCAGGATCAAATAAAGGCACCCCGGCTTTCCTGAAGTACTTCTGAGCCAGAATGTCGGTAGCCACCTGCGACCAGGTTTTCGGCACTTCGATATTGTGCATGTCAAACACCGTGGTACCATCGGGATTCCGAAGCACCGAGGAGCGATACGTGTATTCTATTTGATCATAGACATTTTGACCGGCCTGTGTAAATAATCGCGTAACTTTCATGGGCTTAGTAATCTATTGACCTTAGAAACCCGGGCAAGACTCAACAGGTTTATAAAGCCTAGTTTTAGGGATATTAGTCTTTGTTTTGTCGCTTAAAAAGGGAAACCAATCTCCTGGTATCCCTATGAAGAAATTCAGATCAAGTTAAAAAAATCGAACTTATGATTTAACCATAAGTAGAATTTAGTTTTCTTTTTTTGGCACATTCAGTGAAAGACCCAATTCGCGCAAATGCTTCGGAGAGACTTCCGACGGTGCTCCCATCATCAGGTCCTGGGCTTTTTGATTCATTGGGAAGGCAATGACTTCGCGAATGTTTTGCTGATCGCGGAAGATCATGACCAGGCGATCCAGTCCCGGTGCAATGCCACCGTGAGGTGGCGCGCCATGTCTAAACGCTTCAATCATATGCCCAAATTCCGCATCGACCTCCTCTTTGCTGTAACCGGCAATTTCAAAGGCTTTGTACATAATATCGGGCTTATGATTCCGGATAGCCCCGCTCGAGAGCTCAATTCCATTACATACAATATCGTACTGGTAGGCCAGGATATGCAATGGATCGTGCTCTTCCAGGGCTTTCATGCCGCCCTGAGGCATGGAAAACGGATTGTGCGAAAACTCAATTTTCTTCTCAGTTTCGTTGAACTCGTACATGGGGAAATCAACGATCCAGCAAAAGGCCAGTTCATTCTGATCCAGTTCAAATAAATTGGCGTAGTACGAGCGCATGCCGCCCATAATTTTGCAGGTCTTTTCCCATGGCCCGGCGCCAAAAAATACCACATCGCCATCTTCGAGGCCAAGTTTTTCCATCAGGGCTTCCAGCTCGCCTTCTTTAAGAAACTTCAGGATCGGGCCTTTGGGGCCGCCGTTTTTAAACTGAATGTAGGCCAGGCCCGGAGAGCCAAGCTTTTTAGCGTGGTCTTCGGATTTGTCGTAAAACAGGCGGGGTTCGTTGCCACGGCCCTTTAACACAAGCGCCTTGACACACTTGCCTGGCTTGCAGTTACTGGCAAACACTTTAAATCCGGAGTCTTTGAAAAACTCGGAAAGATCCTGGATTTCCAGCGGAATGCGCAGATCGGGTTTATCGGTACCATATTTATCCATAACCTCGCGATATGGGATGCGCGGGAACGGAAACTGTCGGATCCGCTTGGTTGAAAGATTATCGGTCAGGTATTTAAACAAGCCTTCCAGTACCTCGAACAATTCGTCCTGGGTGATGAACGACATTTCCATGTCGAGCTGGTAAAACTCGCCGGGACTGCGGTCGGCCCGGGCATCTTCATCCCGGAAACACGGTGCAATCTGGAAGTATTTATCAAATCCGGCAATCATCAGCAACTGCTTAAACTGCTGCGGCGCCTGGGGCAGGGCATAAAATTTCCCGGGATGCAGGCGGCTGGGAACCAAAAAGTCGCGGGCACCCTCTGGCGAGCTTACCGTCAGGATCGGAGTTTGAATTTCATTAAACCCTAAGTCAATCAAATATTTGCGTATTTCAAAGGTGAGTTTGCTGCGAAACAGGATATTGTCTTTGAGGTGCTCGCGTCGCAAATCCAGAAAGCGATATTTCAAGCGAAGTTCTTCCGACGTCTGGGTTTCATCGGCAATCGGAAACGGAATCGGTTCCGAGGGGTTGTCGATGATCAGTTCATCGGCCACAATTTCTATTTCGCCCGTCGGAATATTTGTGTTGATGGTCTCTTCGGAACGCTTGATCACTTCGCCCTCGATCGTAATCACCGACTCGCTGTGCAGGTGCTCGGCCTTTGCAAAAATGGCTTCTTTTTCGGGCTGAAGCACGCATTGAGTGTAACCGGTGTGGTCGCGTAAATCTATAAAGATCAATCCCCCGTGGTCGCGGACCCGGTGCACCCAGCCCGAAAGTCGCACGGTTTGACCAATATGATCAGGACGGATAACACCACACAAGTGGGTTCTAAACGGATTTTTATGACTCAACTCTAATAAAGGTTTGGATTCGGAATTCATTTGGTAATAATATTGTGTTCTTCTAGAAGTGAAAAAATCAAGGATTGTGCGAGATGTAGCAGAAAACCAGCCGTGAGACTCATTCGTTTTCAATTCCACTCATTCACATCGTTACCTCTGAAACTGCTCTTATTTCATCCCATTTTATTGGGAAAATGCAATCCTATAATATCGTAAAACGAGTGGTTTTTTTAAAGATTTTATCTAATAACTTTTGCCCGCTGCTAAGATACGCGTACACTTTTTTTGACTTACTACAACAGATCAGAAGCATTAAATAAAAAGACGTTTTGGAACTACTCGAACAAGCTCAGCATAACATGGTTTTATAATTTTTGTTCTTTGTTCGGGTTATGTTCAAAAAAAAATCTGCCACCTGAGCCCGGTGCTATAGTTATTGGATCAGTTCTGCGCCAAATTCCTTGATGAGGTATTGGATCACTTCATTGGATTTGGCAAGCTCTTCAAAGAGTTCTTTCGGGCTTTTTACCCGGTTGGCCTCGGCTACATCTTTATCAAATACCGGCATTGCCTCCATCCGGGCCTTGAAAAACAAGGCTAATTCATGGCTAAGCCTGGGAGAATCTTCCTGGAGGGTTTCATAGGTCATGGCATTTTTACAAAGCAAACTAAGCTTGTTGTGCTCAAATTTAACCAATTCACAAAGTGTGAGATGCGAATGCAATATGGCCAGGTTTTTTTCATCGAGATGTTTTAAAAACTCATCCCAGCGCTCCTGGATTTCCCGGAGCGTTGGTGTATGTTGCTCTTGAAACCCTGTGGATTCTTTGCTTATTTCTTGCTGCTCTGTGTTTTTTTGGTTAGAACCCCGATCTGCCCTGTACCGGGTGTCGCGCACAAACTCAGAAAACGGCTCGTGCCACTTTTGCAAGCTTAATACCGGCAGTGTTTCCGATCTCTGAACCGGAAGTAAATGTGAGGATTTAGGTGATTTATTAGAGGGTTTGCGGTCTGAGTTTGAGTGAGGTGTCTTTTTTTTCGCTATTTTTTTTTTAACTCCTCGCGCAGTCGGGCGACTTCTGTTTCCAGAGCCTCAACCTTTCCTGGCAGATCGCCATAGGACTTTGTATTGACAAGTTTGGCCATGGCCAGTTCGAACCGAAGACGCGGCTCGCGAAACTGCTTGATCTCTTTTTCAGCAGCTGTAATGATATCTACATAGCCAAGGAGTTGTGCTGCCGAAAAGGCCTGAGCTTCAGACTCATAACGTGCTTTTGCTTCCTCGGTGCCTTCAACCAGCTTGGCAGAGCGCAAGTTGATCATCATAAGGAAATTTCTGAAATGTTCGATAAGACGGACAAAAAAATCAACCGGGTCGTAACCTTTCTCAAAAACAAACTGAGAGATCTCGAACATGGCCTGGGCATCCTGATTTTGTATAGCCGTGGTTACTGAGAAAAACAGTTCATCATCTATGTCGTTAAGCAGCTCGGCCACTTTTTCGTAGGCAATGCTTTGCTGCGTGCCGTTGGAGCAAAACGAGATCACCTGATCCAGAAGGCTCTGGGCATCACGCATAGCACCATCGGCTTTCCGGGCTATCAAAAGTAGTGATTTATCATCTATGTTGATCTTCTCTTCCCTGCAAATGACTTTTAAACGCTCCTGGATTTCGGTGAGGGCAATGCGTTTAAAGTTGAACTTCTGACACCGCGAAGAAATGGTTTGTGGCACCTTGTTCATTTCGGTGGTGGCAAAAATAAACACCACATGTTCGGGAGGTTCTTCCAGAGTTTTTAAAAATGCATTAAAAGCCGCATTGGAGAGCATGTGAAACTCATCGATAATATAGACCTTGAACTGTCCTTTTTGCGGGGCATAACGCACATTTTCACGAAGGGTTCTAATATCTTCCACGCTGTTGTTGGAAGCTGCATCGAACTCAGAGATATTCAGGCTGGTTCCGGCATCAAAATCGCGGCAGCTCTCGCATTCACCGCAGGGTTCACTTACCTTTTCACGGTAATCCGGATCCTTTTGAATTTTTTCGCAATTCAGGGCTTTGGCAAGAAGACGCGCAGCGGTGGTTTTACCCACACCCCTGGAGCCTGAGAAAATATACCCATGGGCAATTCGCTGGGTACGAATGGCATTCTTGAGCGTTTGGGTTACGTGCTCCTGGGCCGAGATATCCGAAAATTTCTGGGGCCTGTATTTTCTGGCAATTACGATATAACTCATTGCTTATAAGCTCAATCTTCTGATAATGTGGTGCGAAATATACACATTTTTAGGTCTTTTTCACCCGGGCTTGTTTAAAATCCTCCTCAGTGCTTACAGTGGTAATTAACCATAATCCCGCCAGGAAAAAGAACAGTAAAGATGCAACGGCAATTCTTTGACTACCCGAAACGGTTGAGATCACCCCGAAAATCCAGGGTCCTACAATGGCCGAGGCTTTGCCAAATGAGCCGTCGTAAAAACCAAAAAACTCAGCCGTGTGTTGTTTGGGAGTCAGACGGGCCATCATGCTGCGCGAAGCCGATTGCGAAGAGCCCATGGATATACCGGCCAGTAAGCCTACCACGTAAAACATCTGCTTGTCTTCGGTCACAAAGGTCAGCATTATAACTCCGATCCAGATCAAAAGCGTGATCAAAATCGTGCGTTTCGGCCCAATTTTATCGGTGATAAATCCAAATACCACCGAACCCAGAATAGCGGTTGTCTGTACGGTGATAAAAAAGATCACCAGTTCCTGAAAGGTAAAGCCAAGTGTATTGGCTGCATAGATAGAGGAAAACGAGATAATGGTCAGGATACCATCGTTGTAAAAGAAAAATGCCAGAAGAAACCGCACCAACTGCGGATACTTCCTGATATGGGTCAGGGTGTATTTAACCCGGCTGATACCTTCTTTAATAAAATTGACTTTCTTGGGCAGCTCTTTTTTCTGATCACGAAGCGAAACAAACAGGGGAACCGAAAAAAACGCAAAAAAACCTGCGGTAACTAAAAAACTGATCTTGATATTCGGCAAATTCTCCGGCTCAAAGCCACCGATGATAAATGGATAACACACCCCTAAAATCATCAATGCCCCCAGATATCCCATCGCGTAGCCGTAGCCAGATACACGACCAATACTGCGCCTGGATGTGATTTCGGGCAGATAAGCATCGTAAAAGACCAGGCCGCCTTCAAACCCAACATTGGCCAGAACAAATAACATTGCTGCAAAAAAAATAAGGCCCGGGGAAAGTGTTGTAAGCAGCACTGTACATAAAATAGAGACAAGTGTAAAGGAGAGCAGGTAGCGCTTGCGGCGACCCGAGAAGTCGGAGGCTGCACCTAAGATCGGGGCAATAATGGCTCCGATAAGCATGGAAATACTGACACTGCTGCCCCACAAGGCATCGCCAATCGGCTCTCCCCGGCATATAACATCTTTAAAATAGAGTGGAAAAACGAACGTGACAATCATCACGCTAAAGGAGGTATTGGCAAAATCGAAAAGTGTCCAGGCAAAAATTTTTCCTTTCGGATATTCCGTGTTGTCCCGGGTTACCGGTTCTTCAATTGCATTGCCACTTGCCATGCTTTATTGCGAGTTAAGGTTTTTTTTTGGTGGCTCCAGGGCCAGTTCTTCCCCGGTTATGGCATCAAAATAATAGGTTACAATTGGTGTGGAAAAACTGTTGGCGATCACCACCTCATAAGCCAGATGAACCGTTGAGGATCTTAAGCGCATCATGGCAGGGTTGTTTTGATTTGTTTTGGGTTGCTTATAGGATTTCTTTTCATAGACACAGACCTTTGTAAATTGGATCAGGTCGTCGCGAAAAATCTTAAACCGAATGTTTTTATCATTCAGCTTAAACCTGATTTCACGGCCCATTAACTTTTTCCGAATGTTGATCTTTGGATAGGTGGCCGTATCCGGCAGCCACTTTACCTGAGGCGTTAAAGTTGAAGCCAGGAGTAAAACCTGTTTTTTGGATTTATCGACCAGAAACTCAATTTGACCGCGGGTCTGCCCACAAGCCGGCCGACCCAGGTACTTTCCTCTTTCAAAAACAACACCAATAATATCGCCGTGGTCTTCAATAGAGGCCGGCACCACGTTTTTTTCATTGATATGAAACAGCCGGCCGTGCTGCACGAAAAAGTGTTTCAGTCCATCGAGAATTAACGTGAGCTGGTCGGTTGATTTCACCTGAGGTTTAAGCTGAATAGGTTGAACCGGATTGGCCAGGATTGAAACACTTGCGGCCAAACTGTCCAAAACCTCAATACGATACTTCGACCCGGATTTTTCTTTAAACGATTTAAAATTCGACCGGCATTCCTGATAAGCCTCCGGCGACCCTGTTATAACCGGGGGGTATTTTTCAACGGCTTCAGCCAGAGGTATGAAACCGATCAGAAAGAAAAGAAGCCCTGTTGTCAAGAACCATTTCGGTGCGGGTTGTAGCTTAAGCTCTCTCACGATTCAGGATACTTTGGCTTCGATTAGACTTTTAATAAGTGATTGAAATATCTTAATTCCATCGGTTGAACCCAATACCGGATCACATGCCCGCTCGGGATGAGGCATCAACCCCAGGACATTTTTGGTATCGTTGCAAATACCAGCGATGTTCTGAATGGAACCGTTGGGATTGGCCGATTCCACAACCTGTCCTTGCAGATCACAGTATTGAAATATGATGTTGTTATGCTCGATATGATGCTCAATGGTGGCCTGGTCGGCCACATAATTGCCTTCACCATGGGCAATTGGTATTCGAAGTACTTCGGTTGGGTTGATTTCGGACGTAAACCGGGTTTGGGTGTTGGTGGTTTTCAAATTTACGGTTTTACAGATAAACCGGTGGCTTTTGTTATGCATCATAGCGCCCTGGAGCAACCCACACTCCAGCAACACCTGAAATCCGTTACAGATGCCAAGCACCGGATAACCTTTAGCGGCAAAGGCGATCACTTCGTTCATAATAGGGGAAAATTTAGCAATAGCCCCGGCACGCAGGTAATCACCATAAGAGAAGCCTCCGGGCAGGATCACCACATCACAGTTCTGAAGATCGGTATCTTTATGCCACAACAGCACCGCTTCTGACTCCGTAAAAGTGTTACAGACATATTCTGTATCGTGATCACAATTGGATCCGGGAAATACAACAATTCCAAACTTAACCTTCTGCATGCTGCTCCCGTTTTAGATCTTCCAATTCAATGCTGTAATCTTCCATCACGGTATTGGCAAGCAATTTTTTACATGCTTCTTCTACTTTTTCAAAGGCTTTTTGCTCGGTAGCTTCTTCAAGCTCCATTTCGATATATTTTCCGATTCGAACCGCATCAACGCCTTCAAATCCCAGGTTTCCCAATGCTTGCATAACTGTTTTACCCTGTACATCCAAAATTGACGGGCGCAGGGTTATTTTAATTTTTGCTTTAAACAACATGTTATATGTATGTGTTAAGTTTTTACTGCGAGGCCAGGTTATCTTCCTCACTAAAGAAAAAGTACATCGATTTTATAAGGCCGAACAAAATGTACATCAACATAGCCAGGAAAAAGGCTTTTGCCTGAAAAACAATAATCAGCAGAAATGCAATGGCATAGATCGACATTTTTACCGGTGATTGTTTGAACTCTTCTGCTGATAGTTTCGGAAATTTATCATATTTCACTTTGGTAACCATTAGCACAGATAAGATGATGGTCAGTGCAGCTAAGGTTACATTCAGATGCTCGGCAAAGAAAAAATTATCAGTTTGAACCCAGATCACAAAAGCCGAGAGAGTTATCGCTTGTGAAGGGGTTGGCAGACCGGAAAAAAACTCTTTATCGAAGCCCACCAATTGCACATTAAAACGAGCCAGGCGTAATGCGCTTCCGATCATGATCAGCGAACTTATTCCAACGCCATAGACATTGCCAAAGTCTTCCAGTCCGAATTTATAGACCAGGAAAGCCGGTGCGGCACCAAAAGAAACCAGGTCGGAGAGTGAATCGAGTTCAACGCCAAATTCAGAAGAAGCATTTGCCAGACGGGCAATAAACCCATCGAGTGTATCGAACAAAGCTGCAAATATGATAAACCAACCAGCCAACACAAAATTTTCCTGCCCGGACATCACTATGGAAATATATCCGCAGGTCATGTTCATGACCGTAAATGAAGATGGTAGAAAAGATGGGGAAACGCGTGGTATTTGAACTTTTCTTACTGTGAATTTGCGTTTGGGCATCCGTCTTTTTGATCTTAATTCGTACTTTTTGCCCTGGGTCTGATCATTAGGCGGATTGCGTCGTAGCATGTTAATCTAAAACCTTTCTGATACTTCTCTCTTCGTACCACCAATTTCCGTTAAATCTGAGAATAATACTGAATTAGAACCAAAATCCCAGTCGGATCTCCAAAATTGTATCACTGTTGTTTTGGGTTCCAAGATCCAACTTTTCATCCAGGTGTTGCATACTGCGATAATAAGCTCCAAGTCCAATGGCCTGATCAGCAATCCGGGCTTTAAAGCCTAAACCAACCCCGGGTGTGAATGAAGCACGTATAGCTGTATTATCATTTGAAAGTACTTTTGTGCTTCGGTTCCAAAACATTAAACCTGCCATGCTTTCGATGTAAGGTGTAAAAGAGCTTTCAGGAAAAAAGGTAAATGCTAAACCAAGATCGGCTGTTATATTTGAAGTCAGCCCATTTGAACCACCGGTATTACCATAAGCTGCGGGCTGGGCGATTAAACCGCCAAACCCAAACGCGCTGCGCAGGCTCATTTGTTGTGTGAGCATATAATCGGTAGCTGCATAAAGCTTTATCCCATAATCATGATTTTTTAAAGACAAGGGCAGAACTGGCCCGGTCATGATAAAAAATTTGAACGGCGAAGGCGGCTCGAACTCAACGACAATGTTCTTGGAATTCTCAAGCCCATTTTGAGCCCTCACCCTGACTTCAATCTCATTTTTTCCCTTTTCAAGTTGCATGCGCTGGGCAAAAGAGCCATTCAGGTTCTGGGTTTTAACCTGGTAGTCGTCAATAAAAATCTTGGATCCCGGATCGGTTCGGCCTTCTATGGTGAATATTTTATCCTCTACCAAAGTATCACCCTTCACATTCAAATCCAGCTTGGCCATAGCCCCTTTTGCAGAAACAGAACTGATATTCTTTTTAACCAGGGAATGAGAAATGTATTCCGAAGTAACGAACAATCGTCGTGGTTCGGAGGTAAAGCTTTCCAGCACGTTTTCGCCAATATGGCGAATCCGCCAAAAATAGGTTCCCGGGTTAAGATTCACTTTAATATTGCTCTCGTCTGTTTGCTTTTGGATAACAAAGGTCTTAAAATCCTGTTTTTTAGAAATTTCGAAAAGGGTAAAATCAATCGATTCCAGCCAATTAAAGGCATTCATTCCGGAAGAAACGGTTTGATTATCCAGTGGCAGTAACGGATTGGGTTCGGCAGGCAATGCGGTTATTTCAGGTTGGGAAGAGCTGCCATAGACCGTAAATCCCTGGCCTTGTTTCAGGTCAAATGGCGTGTTATTAATATTGCATGAAGCATGGCCTTTTTGAAGAGATACCAACACATAAAGGCTGTCGTTTTGGGTTTCGACCTGGATTACGGCCTTGGTCCCTTTTAATGTGATATTGCCATTAGGCAGATTAACCACAAACTGTTTTCTGGCCACCGAAGGCAACAAATCAATTTCTACTTTTCCCTTATTTATAAAGAGGTTGGAATAGGATTCGGCATGTTGACTGCCATTGAAAGTGACTCTTGAATCCGAGTAGAGACGAATTATACTGCCGTCTTTTAGTCGCAGGGCTGAGCGGGAGCGAAAAAACACATTTATTTTATGCCCTTCATAAATCTGTTGCTGATAGCGGGCACTGTTAAAGTCCAAATCCCAGGGTCCCTTGGCTTGCACCGAGCCATCTATCAACGATAAATAGGCTGAACAATTAACAGCAAGACCATCGCGGGTTACAGGTTGCCGGGTATAGGAAGACAGGGAGATAATTTCCAGGCGTTTGTTTCCAATGGATTCAGTTGTTCCATTTACAGAAACCAATGGTTTGAACGATCCAAACCCGGTGGTTTTTATACGTTCGGAGTCGATTGAATACCTTTTAACAAGGTAAGTTTTTAAGGCATTGGCCCGTGCTTCAGATATTTTCAGGGCTTCGTCATCGCTTAACGACTTATCCCAATGCCCCTGGATCAGGATGTTGAGATCGGGACGTTGTTCTAAGTACTTACCCAGTATTTTAACTTCATCTAAATTATTCCGGTTCAGTGATGAAGTACCGGGCACAAATATCTTATCATCCAGCAGCCACTTACTTCCCGGAGAGAGATCTCTGGTTTGAGCCAACAATGGAGAGTTAAAACCCAATGCAAGCACATGAATTAAAATAATTATGCCAATTATCGCTTTGAAGCAGTGGTAAGCATTGGCATGTCTGGTAATGTCCATATTCCAGGTTATGGTATTAACGAGGCAAATTGCCTTAAAATCGATTGTTAACCGTTAGTGGCTTGGGTTGGAATACATTTTTTATAAAATCCAACAAATATAAGTAAAATAAGCTAAAAACAATAAAACCCCACCTTTATCCATGTGGTTTCGATGATAAATCCACGCTGCTTCAAGAAACATCTAACTCAATTAGCTGAGGTTTTTTGTAACTTAGCATTGCCATATGATTCATCATATAAAAAAACCTGGACATGATTGTTGGAATTTTAGGAACCGGACGAATTGCCAGAAATTTGGGGGAACAATGGGCAAAGGCAAACCACACGGTCTGTTTTGGCTCAAGAACACAGCAAAAAGCCATAGATCTGGCCGAAAGTGTTGGCTTTGCCTCACAAGGCGGTTCTTACAAAGAAGCCTCAGAGTCTGCTGAAATCTTATTGCTAGCCATTCCATGGTATGCTGCACAAGACACTTTAAACCAATGTGGCAACCTTGAAGGCAAAATCCTGATTGACTGCATTAATCCCCTGGCCGAAGACTGGAAATCTCTCTCTCTTGGTTTTGATCGGTCTGCAGCCGAAGAAATTGCCGAACAACATCCCAAAGCACACGTGGTAAAAGCCTTTAATACGATTTCGGATAAAGTTATCAAGAATGGGGCTTGTTTTGGCCACCAACCCAGCACGGCCTTTTACTGCGGTGATGACCCTTTAGCTAAAGAAAAAGTAAAAACACTGATCTCAGACATCGGCTTCGAGCCTATCGATTGTGGCAATCTCGCAATTGCGCGTTACCTGGAACCTATGGCCTGTTTGTTTATAAACATAGCTATTCAGGGTTATGGTGCCGATATTGCCTTTAAACTTCTGCAACGCCAAACAGATCAGTAACTCTCTGTTTCATTAGGAAACACACCTTGCCTGACATCATTGATATAATTCTTTACAGCGGTGCTGATCACGTTATCAAGGTTAGCATACTTCCTTACAAATCTCGGGTGGAAATCCGTGTTAAAGCCTAACATATCATTAACAACCAGAACCTGGCCATCACATGCCATTCCGGCACCAATACCAATAGTAGGAATAGAAATTGAGTCGGTTACCTCTTTAGATAAATCGTGTGGAATCTTTTCCAGCACCAGGGCAAATGCACCAGCTTCTTCCAACAATTTGGCATCTTCCATCAGTTGCTGCGATTCCTTATCGCCTTTGGCTCGGACTTTATAACTCCCGAATTTATATATGGACTGAGGTGTAAGTCCCAAATGCCCCATCACGGGAATCCCCACATCGGTAATTCGCTTCACTGCATCAATACTGCCTTTACCGCCTTCAAGTTTTACGGCATGGGCTCCGGTTTCTTTCATAATGCGCCCGGCATTCCGAAGTGCTTCTTCGCTTGAAAGCTGGTAGCTCATAAACGGCATATCCACAATAATCATGGCTCGGCCCTTGGCATCATGCACCCCTTTAACAACGGCACGGGTATGATAGATCATCTCTTCAACGGTTATGGGCAGGGTGGTTTCGTTTCCGGAAAACACATTGCTGGCCGAATCGCCCACCAGGATGGCATCAATACCTGAATTATCTAAAATGCGTGCCAATGTGTAGTCATATGCGGTCAGTAATGAGATTTTCTCCTTGCGCTGCTTCATCTCATAAAACTTTCGGGTAGTGACTTGCTTGGCCTGAAGCTTTTTCT
Organism: uncultured Chlorobiales bacterium; assembly: GCA_964642175.1. Taxonomy (GTDB): domain Bacteria; phylum Bacteroidota; class Chlorobiia; order Chlorobiales; family Chloroherpetonaceae; genus JANQGG01. Next base: position 149,838 of record CAZXOK010000005.1, read on the forward strand.
TATCCAGTTGGGTAGACATGATGTTTATCTTTAAATGGTAAGGTGATCTGAATGTGTCGGTGTAAAATCAAACGGAAGCTGATCCATTTCATGGCACTCAGATCCCCAGATGTCCTTAAATCCTTGAATAATGTCTCCGATCAAGATCTCTTTCTCAGGAACAGTGCCCAATATTTCAGCAATTGATATGGTTTTCTCATCCAGTTCCCGGGATATCCGATCAAGAACATCAGGATCGGTTTCGAGAATATAATCTATAAGTAATTTATGTTTTTCAGAAAGCAGTAATGAGCCATGCTGCAATAAAATATCCCCAAAACGTCGTTGAGCCGAACCGACAAGTTTTTTACCAAATACTTCCAGTTCTTCTTTTGCAGAAGCAGTAAAACACGCCAGGCTCTCCGACATGGCATTTCGGGCTTTGAAATCAGGATTACTTTTCTGGAATTGCCCTTCAATACCACATTTCTTTAAACCATGTGCGATGGCCTGATGGATCATCCGGTAATAAACCTGGTTTGAAGTATGGACAGGAGAAATAAACGAGTAAGTAATCTCATCGGCATGCAGAACGGCCCTTCCGCCGGTTGGCCGCTTTACTACATCAAGTCCGTCGCGAGCACAGGCATTAAGATCAACCAGATCGGCTTTTTGATTATAACCCAAAGTAATGCATGATGGCGACCATTCGTAAAACCTTAAAATGGCAAAACGACCTGAAAAATGCTCAGGATTTCGGTTTATGCGCAACCACTCAGCGCACCTTTTATCCCACAACATATTCCAATGACCGGTTTGTTTACCGGTACGAATAATGATGATACTATCGCAAAACGACTGTGTTTTCACTCGAGGTTACTGTTCATTTCTTTACAATTTATAATGCTTGAAATGATTTTTTTGGTTCTTGGAAATTCATTTATTTTAATCTTCTCAACCTTGCCTTAAAAATCTCTTTATAAAGGCAGAATCTTGTTAAGTATTGAAGTTAATATTTATGGAATTTACTGATATTTTAAAAGCGTATAAAACCATTGCCGTAGTAGGTGTTTCCGACAAACCTAACCGACCCAGCCACTCTGTTACCAGATACATGATACAAGCCGGTTACACCATTGTACCGATCAATCCCAATCTGGACGAGGTGTTTGGCCAGAAATGCTACCCCCGGCTAACAGACTTGCCAGAGCCTGTAAGATCTTCAATAGATATTGTGAATATATTCCGCAAACCCGGCGATGTACCCGAAATTATTGAAGAAGCCATTGCCATCGGAGCAAAATCCATCTGGATGCAACTTGGAATCACGAACGACCAAGCCGCAGAAAAGGCCAGAGAAGCTGGTTTGTGGGTGGTTCAAAACCATTGTATTGCTGTGGATCATCAAAATTATATCATGTAACAGACTTGGCGGGCTAGATGCATGCATGTTTTTTTTAAATCCTGTTTTTTAATAATCCCATGGCTGTTTCTGGTCTGCCACTCAGGTTATGGTTTTTTTAAGTTTTCCAAAAAAGATTCCCTTAGCCATTTCTCTAATCAGCATACCCTCCGGGCACTGAACAGTGTTATTGATACGGTGATTTTTCAGGGCAATAAAGTCACCCGAAACGAAGTTCTGAGCCGGGAAATTTTGTTTAAAGCTACCGATACCCTAACGATAAATAAAATCAAACAAAGCCAAAGTGAGCTTTTTAATTTATTGCTGTTCAATAAAGTTAAAATATCAGCCAGGCGCTTTCGGCCTAACGACAGCATTCAAAAAAGCAAAGGTTTAAACGACTATTTATCCACCGGCCAGAAACACGCCGACCGGCTCAACCGAAGTTATACCATTGTTCTGGTTACCGTTTATGAGCGTTGGTATTTTGTCCCTATCCCGATCTTTGATCTTCGGGGAACCAGTTTCACCCAGTGGATCCGAAACCCGGGCTTATCGAACCTTAATTTTGGGCTTATGCTCCAGGATCAAAACTTCACCGGGCATGGCGACTTGCTTTCGGCCTCTTTTGGCCTTGGGTTTGATCCTTTTGTGGGCCTGTCCTATTCAACCCCGTACTTTTTTGGTTCAGACAGGTATGGATTAGGTCTTGCTGCTGAATATCGCGAATTGCGCAACACAGCCGAAGGTTCCGAGACCTTTGTGGTTCCTGAGTATAACCAAATCAACCGCTCCATAGCTTTTTCGGCCAGTCAGCGACTTTCGGCTTTCGATATGATCGGGCTCTATGGCGAATTCAGCTCAATAACTGTTGAAGAAGAAACCCGGCAACGCTACCCTTTCAGTACGATTGCAACCAATGGGACTGAGCGTTTTATAACGCTGAGCGCTTATTACAGCTACCAGCGCCTGGATTATATCCTGTTTCCATTGTCGGGTTTCTTCTTTTCAGCCAAACTCAGTAAAATTGGTATCCCAGGTGAGGGTCAACATCTGGATTTTACGCGAGTTGCACTTGATTTCAGAATTTACGAACCTCTGTCAGAGAATTTTTCAGTGGCCTGGCGCTCATTTTCTGTGATCTCCTCCAATCAGCCGGTCCCGAACCATAAACGCCTATTTCTGGGGTATAGCACTAAACTCAGAGGATATACAGGGCAGATATTCAATGGAGATAATCTTCAATTAAATTCTCTGGAATTGCGGGCACCTATTATTCGTCTGAATACCTTAAAACTTGATTTTATCCCTATTGAGCAGTTATCAATTATTCAATATGGGTTGTTTATGTCGATTTTTCTTGATGCTGCCTCTATCTGGTATAATCCAAGTTCCCCCGGTCCTCAGGATCGGTTATCGCGGTTTGCTTTTTCAAATTACAAATTTGGTTATGGCGCGGGATTGGTTTTTATTGGCGGTTTCCAATGGACCAGCCGTGTGGATTTTGCCTTTAGTGATCAGGGAGATTTTGAAATCATTTTTGAAAAAAAAGTCTCATTTTAAACCAAACACTGCTCTGTAATGACTCTCTCCATCATCATTCCCATGCTCAATGAAGAAACTCGCATTGAGGCCTGTTTGCAAAGTATCAACACCCAGATGCAGCATGGATTTAAGCAGGTTGAAATTCTGGTAAGCGATGGAGGCAGTACCGACAAAAGTCTGGCTCTGGTTGAGCGTTTTCGGTTTAAAGATCCGGAAACCAAGCTTAAGGTTATTCATTCAAAACCCGGCAGAAGCAAACAAATGAACCTGGGCGCTGAAAAATCCACCGGCGATTTATTGCTTTTTCTCCATTCCGATTCGGAGTTCTCGCCCAATGCACTCCAGGCACTAACAAAAAGTTTAAAAACAGACAAAAGCCAATACGGTTATTTTTGCCTGGCATTCGATAGCACAAATCCACTGAGCCGATTATATGCAGAAGCCACAAAAATCAATTCCATATTTCTACATTATGGCGATTGTGGTATCTTTTCAACACGTACCTTTTTTTGGGTTGTTGGTGGATTTCCAGACATAGTGTTGATGGAAGACCTGGAATTTCTAATGCGCGCGCGTCTGAAATCCGATCCGATGCTGGTTAAAGATGCCTCGGTTAAAACCTCTGCCCGGCGTTTTGAATCAAACGGTTACTTGTGGCAACAGCTTAAAAATACGGGCCTGGTCACCTTATATATGTTTGGTGTTGATCCGTCCATACTCAAAAAACTCTACACGTAAAACACGATCTGATGAAACCACTTAAACTGGCATTAATATTTGGAGGCCGTTCGGGCGAGCACGATATTTCCATCATTTCAGCCCGCTCTATTGCCCAGCATATTGATAAATCAAAATACCGGGTCTACCCCATTTACATCACCAAATCGGGAGAATGGATCAATGCCTACGCCTCCAAGCGTATTCTCAAGATCGATATGGTCACTATTCTGAAATCAAGGCTAAAAAAAGATCACAACCAAGCCTTGAAAGAAATCTCCATTTTAGCCAAAGACAATCCCTTTACGTTTGATTTCAAGCATGAAAATATTAAAGCTGTGTTCCCCTGCCTGCACGGGCCTTATGGGGAAGATGGGACAGTGCAAGGTCTTTTGGACATGCACGACCTGCCTTATGTCGGTTGCGATGTTTTATCTTCGGCGGTAACGATGGATAAAGCCATGAGCAAGATTTGCTTTCGGCATGCCGGGCTGAACGTGACCGATTTTCTGGTATTTTCGCGTCATGAACTCTCCGGAAATCTCACCGGGATTGTTTCAAAAATTGAATCCACATTAGCTTATCCTGTTTTTGTAAAACCAGCCAACATGGGCTCCTCGGTAGGTATCTCAAAAGCTAAAAACACCGAAAATCTTAAAGAAGCACTGTTGCTTGCCGCTCAATACGACCGAAAAATTGTTGTTGAAAACGGCGTTGAAGCCCGTGAGTTCGAAGTGGCAGTTCTGGGTAATAACGACCCGATAGCTTCGCCTGTGGGTGAAATTGTGCCCTGCAACGAGTTTTATGATTTTGATGCCAAATACATCAAAGGCAATTCCGAACTCTTTATTCCGGCTCAAATCCAGAAGTCTCTGTCCAAAATCATACAAGACCTGGCGTTAAAAGCTTTCAAGGCTTGTGGATGTGAGGGTATGGCCCGGGCCGATTTCTTGATGGACAAATCATCCGGTAAGCTTTACATCAATGAAATAAATACCATTCCAGGGTTTACTTCGATAAGCATGTATCCAAAGCTTTTCAAGCAATCCGGTATCAGCTACCCGGACTTGTTAGATCGATTGGTGCAACTGGGTGTGGAACGCCACAAAGAAAAATCCAATATCAAGACCGTTTAATGGGTTTATGCAAGACGAAACACACAGAAATGGTGTTTTTTTAATCATTTAGGTTGTTTATCTCTATACTTTTATTAAGAATGATTTTATATTTTAAAGATAGCAACGGTTAAGTAACTTACAGTAGCGCATATGCTTTCGACAAATCCCGCACAGCTTTCGGCACAATCAGCTAAATCTTTGGTGAAACGTCTCCAGGAGAATCCTACCGCCCCGGTTATTATAAATGTGTCAGAGCTTTTAAACAGCCAGGGAAAACACGATAAAGCGCTAAAGCATCTTACAGCCGTTCAAAATATTTACAGCCAGTCTTACCGGTACAACCTGGTTCTGGCCAGAACTTACAGGCGACTTAAAGACTATCCTAATGCCAAGCGCCATTACGATATCGCCTGCTCACTGGCTCCGCAAAACGAAATAGCCCTGCGCGAGCTGGCCGAACTCTTCTCTGAGGAATTTCAAAATCAGTTATCCGTTCCACTAACCGCTGCAGCCATAACAACTGATCTTGGCAAAGACTCAGATATGCCTTCTCAACAAGCCGAATCTGAAACTGAGCCTGAGGCCCAGGTATCGGACCTGTTTGTTGATGAGCCCAAAAATCTGTTAGACCTAGATCAGCATGAGGAAAATGAGTTGTTTGTTGAAGAAACCCCGGAAACAGAGATTTCAGAGCCGGAACAAACAGCCGATGCTTTATTTGCAGAACAACCTGAAATAACCCCAGAGCAAGAGGAATCCGGGGACTTATCAGCCGATGATGTTTTCATAAATCAAGATGAGCTTGAGGTTGAAGAACAAGCCGGGTCGCTGGAGGATGTTGATACTGATGATAGTGAACCTGAAAATGAAGAACTAGAAGCCGATGTCTTATTTTCTGATGAACCAACAGAAATTATTGCTGATCCTGATCAGGTTTTCGAAGTAACAGATGAGCATACCCCCTCTGAAGAAGTTCAGAACGAAACCGGATCGAATTTATTTGTTGAAGATCCAGGTATTGAAGCACCTGAAGAGAATATTGAGTCGCTTTTTACTGAAGACTCCTCTAAGGAACTGATTGAATCAGAAGCAGAGCCAGCTGATTCTACACAAGAAACGGTGCCCCCTGATTCTGAGGATGTTCTAACTGAAAACCCTGCTGAAACCAACCAGCCGGTTGAGCCCCAGGAGGAATCCGACATCCATCTTCAGCCAGATAATGACGAGCCTGTTAAAGAAGACTCACAAGTTGATGATCTTTTTGAGAGCGACACACAATCTCAAACTCAGGCCGAGTTTTCTGAACCTTCTGATGAAACTGAAAGCAATGCCACTCAAGCCGATACCAGCGATTTATTTGCCTCAGACACACCTCAGGCAGAAACCGCGCAAGAAGAACCGGCTTCCACATCATCAATATTTGAACCGGACGATTCTCCTTCAAGTTATGATCCAACTGAAATAAACGACTTATTCATACCTGATGATGAAAGCTTTGGTCTGGATAAAGTGGGTGATATCTCCAACGCGCATGATTTACTTCCCACTACGATCAATGCTGAGCAGTTGCAACGGGAAGCCATTCGCCTACTTGAAGAAGAACAGGGTCCAATCGGCTTTGATCCACTTCAGGATTTTGATGCACCTCAAGAAGAACAAGAGCCAAATCCTTCCCCAAAAGATGAGTTAGAAGACTTGCCTGCAATTTCAGCGCAAGACAATACCACAACCGATACACCTTCAGCAGAAGGTTTGTTTGAAGACGCCTCAACTGAACAACCCGATTCTGATTCTGAAAGCCAGCAAAGTGCGTCTGATCTCTTTATGGAAGATTCACCCATGACTGGCTATGAAATGCCCACGGAATCTCAATCAGAAGAGTCTGACTTTATTCCGCCGCCACTACCTGATGACACCTTAAAGGAAGAGTTTTCAGAAACAGAAAGCTCATCTAAGTCTCAGGGTTATGATTTGGATTATGACGATGATTTCGAATTTAAAATTGATAAGAAGAAATTGGCACAAGCCTTGTCCAATTTAGGCGATTCGGAAAATGATGATACGCCTGAAAATGCCCAAAATGAACATCAGAATTCAGATTCAATAGAAGATATTGCCTCCTCGCTTTCTGAAGCCAGCTTTAAACCTATGCATGAAACTGAAGATCCCACCCCGGTAAATGAGCAACGCCAACCTTTCTCGGATGATGAAGCCATTAAAACGCCTACCTTAAGCCTGGCCAAGATCTTTTATTCTCAGGGAGCTTATACAAAAGCCATCAATATTTACCGGGCCTTGATCCAAAAAGACCCCGATAACATTACCGATTATGAACAAGCTATTGAGGACATTCAGCAAAAAATGTCGGAAGAGCAGTAATCCCGCAACTGAAAATATTTTGTGAAACAACCCCAAGGCATTCTCGTTTCTAACGAAACTAACATTTTAATAAACGAGACGTATTTTGAAAAACATTCATGTCAGCCCGAACCTTTAAACCACTGGTAGTATTTACCTTTACATTGTTTTGTCTTCATACACTCCCAAAGGACTTATCAGCCCAAAAAAAAGATAATCCTGTACTTTCATTAGACACCTGTATTTCCATTGCCCTGAAAAACGCCACTGTTGTCCAATCTGCACGCAATCAGTTAAACCTCTCGGGTGCTGATGTTCTGAAAAGTTACGGGCAGTTTCTACCCAGTTTAACTGTAGGTGCTGGTTATACTTTCTATGCCAGAAATAACAATTTGGAACAAGTCCCATTTACACAAACACTTGGCAATGGCGATACACTCAGTACTATCAGTACCACTTTATTTGCCACAGAAAGCCGAAGGGCCAGTTATAATATCTCCAGCACACTGAACATATTCAACGGGCTCGCAGATTATGCGGCTTTAAAACAGTCACTAAATAACGAAAATGCTTCACAATACTCCTTAAAACGGGCCAAAGAGCAGATAGCATTCGATGTGGCACAGTCTTATCTGCAAATCCTTCTGAATCAGGAGCTTCTTAAAATTTCTGAAGAAAATCTGAACGCTGCTAATGATCAGCTTTCTCGTATTCGCGAACAGGTTAATGTGGGTGCTAAAGCAATCTCGGATTTATACCAACAAGAGTCGGTGGTCAGTACAAATGAGTTGGATGTGATCACGTCTGAAAACAATCTGCGGAACAGTCAGATAGCGTTGCTACAACGTTTAAAATTAAATCCGGCCCAGGAGTACACATTTGAAATACCACCTTTAGATACATCAAAAATAAATGAATCGGTCTATTCCAGTACCTCGATCATAAACAAGGCGTTTAAAAACCGAACTGACCTAAAAAGTGCTGAGTTTGCCTACAAAGCATCCGACTGGGGAACCAATGTGGCCTTCAGTGGGTACCTGCCTCGTCTGGATCTGATTTTCAATTTAAGTTCAAGTGGCATTCTAATCGATAAGCAAACTATCGATGGCATTGAAGTTCCTTCACCTGTCTTACCCGATATCTCCAGACAGTTGGAAGATCAGACCAATACCTCACTTACACTGAACCTGAGCTGGACCATTTTCGATGGCTTTTTAACCAACTTGAACCATCAACGGGCCAGGGTAGATTACCTGAACCGGAAATTAACTTACGAAGATACCAAGCTTCAAATTTCGGCTGAAGTTACCCAATCCATAGGCGATTATAAAGCAGCTCAGAAACAGCTGGAATCAGCAGAAAAGGGATTAAAGTCGTCTGAAAAAGCATTTGAAACGGTTCAACAGCAATATGATGTTGGAGGGTCAACATTTGTAGAACTTTCAGGTGCCCGAGCCAGTCTGGTAGCTGCCCAATCGCAATACGCCCAGTCTGTGTATAATTTCACTTTCCAGAAGAAGTTACTGGATTTTTTCATGGGTACACTCGATGTTGAACAATATATGACAGAACCTTACTAATTTAGAACACACAAGTAATATGTTGGTGGAAACCGAACCAGAACCTAAAGCCAAAAACAGCGGTTCAATGGAAAAACAGGGTGCGCAAAAACCTAATGCTGGCAAGAAAAAGCCTCAACATGCAGTCAAGTACATTGTTGGGGGCGTGATAGCAGCAATTTTCAGCCTTGGTATTATACTTTACTTTGTAAATACACGAGAAAAACCTGTTTTAATATCCAGTGCACCGGTAATTACTAAAACAATTACACAGGTCGTTTCAGCAACAGGAAGAATACAACCCGAAACAGAAGTAATTATCTCTCCGGATGTTTCGGGTGAAATTATTGCATTGCCTATCCGAGAGGGTCAATCGGTTACCAAGGGAGATCTTCTCTTCAAGATCAATCCCGAATTGCTCAACTCACAGGTCGATCAGCAGCAAGCCTCGCTTAGTGCAGCACGCGCCAGAAGTCTGCAATCCAAAGCTCAGCAACTAAAGGCTGATGACGATCTCATGCGAACCGGGGAACTTTATTCAAAACAACTTATTTCTGAATCGGATTATACCACGGCAAAAACAAATGCAGAAGTTGCTAAAGCAACTTACCAGGCCTCCTTGTTTGAAATTTCTCGAGTGCAGAGTCTGCTCGAGCAAAGTCGGGAGCAACTCTCTCGATCCACTGTTTTTTCACCAATTTCCGGCACCATCACCCTGTTAAATAATAAACTTGGTGAGCGTGTGGTTGCAACCAGCCAGTTCCAGGGAACAGAAGTACTCCGGATTGCTGATTTGAACAGCATGGAAATTGAAGTTGAAGTCAATGAAAATGATATCATTTTCGTTCAGCAAGGCGATACTGCAAGGATTTCGGTAGATGCATACCGTGATAAAGAATTTAAAGGACTCGTTACAGAAATTGCCAATATGGCCACCACCAGCATGGTTGGCACGCAGGATGAAGCCACTAATTTTAATGTCACCATCCGAATTCTGGATCATCAGCGTTTGCTAAAACCCGGCATGAGTGCTACAGCTAATATTGAAACCGAAACGGTTGAAAATGCAGTTGCTGTACCCCTGCAAAGTGTTACCGTCCGAAGCGCTTCTCAGTTAATGCCTCAATCTGAAAAAGATCAAAACCAGCAAACTGAGGTACGCAATCAGAATGACGACCTAAAAAAGATTGTTTTTGTTCTGGATGATAAAAAAGCAGTGGCTCGTGAAGTAAAAACCGGCATCGCCGACAATACCCACATCCAGATTATTGAAGGGTTAAGCACTGGTGATGAAGTTGTTTCGGGAAGCTACCGTGCCATTAGCCGCGACCTTAAAAATGGCTCAAATGTTAAGACAAGCAAAGACTAATCCAACTCGACCGAAGAGAATATGAATAATGCGACCAAAGTCATAGAAATGTCAGAAATCAGGAAAGATTTCGCGATGGGTCAAGAAGTGGTTCGCGCGTTACGAGGTATTAATTTATCTATTACCAAAAACGAATATGTAGCCATAATGGGAGCATCGGGTAGTGGAAAATCCACCCTGATGAACCTAATCGGTTGTCTCGATACCCCAACAAGCGGAAAGTATGTTTTAAACGGCAATGATGTGTCTTTGCTCGACGAAGATGAACTGGCCAGGATCCGGAATCTTGAAATTGGATTTGTTTTTCAGACCTTTAACCTTCTGCCCCGCTCAACCAGCTTGCAAAATGTGGAGTTGCCGCTTGTCTATGCCGGATTCTCTCCGGAAGATCGTCATGAGAAAGCCACACAAGCCCTGATCAATGTTGGCCTTTCCGACCGAATGGATCATAAACCCAATGAACTCTCGGGCGGTCAGCGCCAGAGGGTAGCTATTGCCCGGGCTTTAGTCAATAATCCGTCAATCATCCTGGCCGATGAACCCACGGGAAATTTAGACAGTAAAACCAGCAATGATATTATGGCCCTTTTCGACGATCTACAGCAATTGGGCAATACGATCATTCTGGTTACACACGAAGATGATATCTCCAGACATGCTGATCGGGTTGTAAGGCTACATGATGGCCTGGTTGAGAGCGATTACCTGCACACTCACCATTTAGACGAGATAAGCTCACCATAGCCATGCGACAGTGGATATACGAAATCCAGGAAAGCCTAAGAATTGCCTTTGCCGAAATCCTGACGCACAAACTCCGTTCCATACTCACAGCCCTTGGCGTAATTATTGGTATTCTGGCCGTAACATTGATGGGTACAGCCATCAACGGCATTGATAAGGGTTTTGATCGAAGTTTATCCATCATCGGCTACGATGTGCTTTATATCCAGAAATGGCCCTGGAGACAGGTAGAAGACCGCTGGGTCTACAGAAATCGCCCAAATCTTAAAACCGAGTATGCTGATCAGATAAACCGTAAGATCCGTCAAAATGAAAAGTCTGAGCTTGTAACCGCTGTTCCGCAAATGTCTAAAACCCGTCAGGTGAACTACGAAGGCCAGGTGGTTGAAAATGTCTTTGTTATCGGTACAACCGATCAATACCCGCTTACATCATCGGCAGATCTGGCTTTAGGACGCTTTTTTACAACCCTGGAGTCGCGTTCCGGCGCCAGAACCTGCATCCTGGGTGCCGACCTGGTTGATGCCCTCTTTCCAAATATCAATCCTCTGAACCAAACGATCAAGATTGGCAAATATTCCTATAAAGTAATTGGGGTGTATGAGAAGCAAGGAAAGTTTCTGGGTTTGTTCAGCCTGGATACCCAGGTAGTCATCCCGTTGCAAGCTTTTAAAAAGGCTTTTGGTGAAAGCCGCAATGTTACTATCCGGATTAAAGTCAAGGATGAAAACAGGCTGGAGCAGGCTAAGGATGATGTTAATGGCCTGATGCGTCAGGTGCGTGGTCTGGACTATGCCGAAGAGAATAATTTCACCATTAATGAACAAAGAGCTTTTAAAAGCACCCTCGATCCTATTAAAGCCGGCATATCGATTGCGGGTTTATTTATAACCGGTCTTTCGCTTTTTGTTGGAGCTATTGGCATCATGAACATCACGTTTGTAAGCGTTAAAGAACGCACCAAAGAAATTGGTACCCGAAAAGCGCTTGGCGCCAAAAAGCGTACCATTTTAATGCAGTTCTTAATTGAATCAACCTCGATTTGCCTGATTGGAGGTATTGTGGGCTTGTTTGTCTCTTTTGGCATAACATTCCTGATCAATGTGTTTTTCACGTCCTTCCCGGCAACATTTTCCATTGAATTGGTGCTGGTTGGTATGGTTGTTTCAACTGTTACAGGTATCCTCTCGGGCTTTGCTCCGGCTTACAGCGCTGCAAAACTTGATCCTTCAACCGCATTGCGATACGAATAAAGATGTTACTGAAAGATTTAATTCTCATGGCCCTGTCGTCTTTAAAGGCCAACAAACTTCGCTCCTTGCTTACCATGTTTGGTATAACCATTGGGGTATTCTCGGTGCTTGGGGTCATGACTGCCTTACAAGCCGTGGAGTCTTCCATTGAAGAAGGCCTTGCCGAACTGGGTGCCAACACGTTTGAGATCACAAAAAATCCTGCCTTGCTTTTCAGGGGCCCCAGAACAAAATCAACCCGTCCCGATTTTACTTACCAGGAAGCTACAGAGTTTAAAAGGCTCATGAAAAACGCACCGGCTAAGATCGGCCTGGAAACCCGGGATCGTGCCGAAAAAGTCTCTTTTGGCAGCATTGAAACCAACCCGGTTATAGATATTATCGGTGGTGATCAAAACTACATTACTGCAAACAGTTACCAGATCAATTACGGCAGAAACTTTAGAAACGAAGACCTGATCTACGCCCGAAATCTGGCCATTATCGGGCCGGGTGTGCAGGAAAAACTCTTCCCGGCAATCGATCCTCTGAACCGGATGATCACCATTAATGGCAATAAGTATCGCATTATTGGTGTCTTAAAAGAAAAAGGCTCGGTTTTCGGGCAAAGCCAGGATGATATTGTTTTGATTCCAATTACGCGGTTCCTGTATTATTACGGCAACCTGAGGCAAATGAGCTTTACCGTTCAAGCGTCCAGTAAAGCCGTCTACCAGGATGTGATGGATCAATCCATAGGTTCCATGCGCATCGTACGCGGGCTGGAACCCGGTGAAGAAAACAATTTCTCCTTACGAACAAACGAAGCTTTGATCGAATCATTCAATGAAGTTTCCAATACCGTACAAATCGGTGCGTTTATCATCAGTGTAATAGCTCTTCTGACGGCTGGTATCGGGATCATGAACATCATGCTGGTTAGTGTTACTGAGCGAACCAAGGAAATTGGGGTGCGCAAATCGCTGGGAGCCAAAAACTCCAGCGTTTTATCCCAGTTTTTAATCGAGGCCGTTATTTTGTCTGAACTTGGCGGATTGATCGGTATTGTTCTTGGTGTGATAGGTGGAAACCTGTTTGCCGCCCAACTCAACTCATCGCTGATCTTTCCGTGGGATTGGGCCATTACCGGTTTAGTGGTCTGCTCAGCTATTGGTATCGGTTTTGGGTTATACCCGGCTTATAAAGCATCCAGGCTGAACCCGGTTGAAGCCCTGAGATTTGAGTAATCTTATCCCCACTCACACATGCATGTTTGGTTCAACTTTGTGTTGAATCTGAGGAGTCTTTAAGACTTTCCATGTCTGAAAGCCTCATTCGCAAGGCATCAGAGGATTTTTGCACTTCCATGGCCGATAAAACCAGCGAGGCCATTAACATGATCAATGCTACCCCAAAAGTTATTTGCCCGATCAGCATTTCATTCATAAAAATTAAAAACATGCACAGTGTGCAAAGAAAAAAGCTGATAACTCCGAGCAGTTGCATGTTTTTAATAAGCTCAATGCGCTTGCGAAGACTTACTATTTGATTGGCAATAATGGGATCCTGCTCTGCTTTATATTGCCGATGAAGGTTTCTGACCAGTGCAGCCAGTGCAAGGTATCGGTTTGTATAAGCAAGCAATAAGAGGGAGATGGCGGAAAAAAGAATCGCAGGGGTGGTAAGGGTGAATTCCATTATGGTTTATTATTTACAGTTTCGGACATCACAAAAACTTTACTAAGTAAGGATACTCCCATTCCAAATTATGGATGGTTGCTTTTTTTAGAGTCTTAAATCCATTATTTAGTGCCAGGTTTCACCTGTTTCAAGACCGATCTCAGATCCGATTTAAAAAACAGCATACACAGCAACGCATATCCCAGAATGATAAAGATATCTGAGCCAATCGGACTTTGTATTTCTTCAGCAAATAATAAAATCCCGATTCCAATACCGACCAGGCTCAGGATCTTACCCCAATCATATGAATTAGGGTAATATTTTTGGGAGAAATAGGCCATAGCCAGGGCCATGATCATTAATCCACTGGTTGCGGCCAATGCTGCCCCGATCATCCCATAGGCATTAGAGAGCCAGATACAAAGCACAATGGTTGTTAAAGCACCAAACAAAGAGACAATGGGTAACACCTGGGTGCGTTTTTCTATTAACAGACCGGCCGATAAATTCACCGACATCATTTCAAATAAAGATCCGAAAAACACAATCGGTAAAACCGACAATCCGATCCAGTAAGCCGGCGGCAAAAGGTAAAGCCTGTTAAAATAATGGATTTGGATCAGATCGGGGATAATCAGACTAGCTGCTACAATCAAAACCAGCATACCCACGCTGGTTATGCTGAAAACCTGACTAAAGAGCTTTTTGGCATCTTTGTCGGAAGCATGTTGAAGAAAAAATGGCTGCCAGGCATACCTGAATATCTGTACCAGCAACTGGACCAAAATGCCAAATGCCACCACACGTCCGTAAATACCCACTACTTCTGTATTACTTAGCGTTTTGCCATATAAACGCTCAAAGTTGGAATCGGGTACATGCATCAATACATTGCGGTCGACCAACCTGACAAACAGCCCCATCAAGCCACTGGGCACATAAGGTAAGCCTAACCACAACATGTCCTTAAAGTTAGTCCAGGAGCCTTTTTTCAAATGCCTCACGATTTCTGGTACTAATAAAACCAGAACCAGTGCCGAGCCCAATATATTACCCCAGAATGCCCCATGCAGGCCATAATCATAAACCGTGATCAACACAATGGTAGAAATCACAGTAATACCCACTCCGGTAAGTTTTACCACCGCAAATTTGGTGGCCTTTCGCTGCAGGCGCAGCTTGGCCAAAGGGATTACAATCAGGGTATCGAGTAATAAAATCAGGGCCGCATACTGCACATAAATCCCGGCATCCATGCTTAACCCTAACAACATGGCCAGCTGCCGGGCATAGAGGGCAATCAGGCCGGAAAAAACAATTGAGGTAAGAGTTAATGACCGAAACGCCGTACCAAAATACCGGTTCTCTGCTGATTTTTGATTACCGGCATCTGAGGCAAATTTCATGTAAGCTGTTTCCTGCCCGTATGTAAATAGGATATTCAGGAAAGCCAGGTTGGCGTAAATCAGTGCATGAATACCATTTTCAGCTGTCAGTAAAAGATTAGCATACAGGGGTACCAGGATATAGTTCAGTGCCCGTGCCAAAATTGAACTTACACCATAAATAACGGTATCTTTAAAGAGAAGCTTTAACTTTTCGATCATTGGTTTTTGCTCATGATAGCTGTTTTAAGACAGCAGGAAAACATACGCTAACTTACTAATTTAAATTAATTAATGATCATCAGGATGAAGTTGTTCGATTATGTGAATTTGTTTTATTCTTGAATAAATTTTTTCTTGGAAATTTCACTTCATGGTTGTATAATATCAGTCCTTTTGCGGGAATAGCTCAGTTGGTAGAGCGACACCTTGCCAAGGTGTAGGTCGCGAGTTCGAACCTCGTTTCCCGCTCTCAGAATTTCAAGTTGAAACATAAAAGCCTCTTAACCGGAGGCTTTTTTTGTTTTTTCTCACGGAGAGGTGCCGGAGCGGTTGAACGGGGCGGTCTCGAAAACCGTTGTGCGCTTTTAGCGTACCGTGGGTTCGAATCCCACCCTCTCCGCCAGTTTCGTTTAGATCTGATTAAGCTGTTACACATTACCCTGTTTCACATTTATCCCATATTTTATTGCTAACTTGCAACGCCATGCAACATGTTCGTGTTGTTTGAAAAAACAATAAATGCCACTCAACACACTCTGATATGAAAAACATTCTAATTGTAGGCGCCTCCTCAGGTATTGGCTTAGCTCTTTCCAAACAGCTTGCACAAGAAGGACAACAGGTTTACGCTACTTATAACACTCATCCTATTGAAACACCACCTCCCAATACATCGGTACATCAACTGGATGTTTTACAGGAGACATTAACCTTAGACTTTCTACCCCCGGAGTTGCATGGGATGGTATATTGTCCGGGCAGTATTAACCTCTTGCCATTTCACAGACTAAAACCTGAAACATTTACCAAAGATTACCAGCTTCAGGTGGTTGGGGCTATCAAGGTGCTCCAATCGGTGCTTAACAATTTAAAAGCCTCCGGCTCTGCTTCGGTAGTCTTGTTTTCAACTGTAGCCGTTCAGATGGGATTTAATTTTCATACGCAGGTTTCTGCTTCTAAAGGTGCCCTGGAAGGTCTGACAAGGGCCCTTGCAGCAGAATTGGCGCCCACAGTGCGCATTAATTCCATTGCGCCATCACTTACCCAAACACCGCTTGCCGGAAAGCTATTGAGCACCCCCGAAAAGGTTGAATCCAATGTCACCCGCCACCCCATGAAACGCATAGGCCGGCCTGAAGATATTGCAGCTATGGCTGCTTTCCTTCTGTCTGAAAAAAGCAGTTGGATAACCGGGCAAATTATGCATGTTGATGGAGGCATCTCAGCCGTAAAAGGCTAACTGGATGCTTTAGTGAAGAAATATTTGACAATCCTAAAATCTCTCTGTAATTTCAAGTTCGTTTAAAATGGATTGATCTTTCTTATTGCTTTACCAGATACAAATGTTACCAGAGATTTTTTTTCAGATCACTAAGTCTTCGACCTTAATCTTCATTTTACTAAACCCTTTTTTAATGGCCATTTATCTTCTTGGCCTGATCAAAACACTTCCCCTGAAACATTTTTCTTTCGTTATCCTACGTGCCAGCCTTATAAGCTTTGTTGTATTCTCATTTTTTGCCGTGTTCGGGGATTACGTTTTTACTCATATTTTTCAAATCCGGTTTGCATCATTTTTAATTTTTGGCGGTGTCATTTTTTTGATCATCGGACTGCGCTTCATATTCCAGGGACCTGATGCTGTTGAGATTCTCAGAGGGAAACCTGAACACCTTACCGGCGCCGTTGCCATGCCGTTTATGATTGGGCCCGGAACAATCAATGCCTCCGTCCTTATTGGCAACCAGATTAACTATGGCTTAGCAATTTTAGCTATTGTCTTAGCACTATTCCTGGTGTGTCTGAGCATTATAGCAATAAAAGCATTGCATGACTTCATCAGTATCCGAAATGAAAAACTGATTGAGCGCTACATTGATTTAGTTGGCCGGGTTTCATCGTTATTGATCGGTTCTTTAGCGATTGATATGATACTGAATGGGATTCAAAAATGGATTGTAATCCTATCAAAATCAGGTTAGCAACTTTTCCAGGGGCATAAGCCACCCCGGGACTCTGCTTACAGGGCAGATCCAAATATTACCGCTGAGTAAGGTTGGAGTAGGAAGATATAAATCAACGATTGGCTTAAACCTGAAAAAACACAATTTTTTCAGGTTTAAAATAACGTTCTAGCATATCCTGAACTCAGATAAAAAAGTATTCTATATTCAGACTTCGTAGCCGATGTTTACTTCTTTTACATTCTGGGCTTGCAGACCTTTACCGGTATTGACCATTTCAAACTCAACTTCAACACCCTGATCCAGCATTTTGTATTTCTTTTCAGACTGAATGGCTGAGTAATGCACAAAAATGTCCTCACCACCCTCGGGATTCACAATAAAACCGTAACCTTTTTTTCCATCAAACCATTTTACGTTGCTTCTGTTTGCCATAAGTATAAACTCCTTTACTGATTTAAAAATATAATTACCACAGATCTGCAGTAATTATTTAACTTGTCACAAAAGCCTGTTGTGCTTTTGCGGAAACATAGAACGCAGAGAATACAACTCGATGTAAAACTCCTTAGCAATAATATAGATGTCCATTGCAGGGAACGCAACTAAAAAGGGCAAAACTCATGGTCGATGTAGTCGTTTTCTAACGCCATAAAAGATGTTTAAACCACTCAGAAACCTGGTAATGTGATAGGGTTTTTTTTTCGTTTTTATTGCTTTTTTCAGGTTATCGCATCTAAATCAAAGTTTTCACAAATCATATGCAAAATGTCATCATTATAACCGGAGCAGGTAAAGGGATTGGTCGCAGCATTGCCATTGAATTTTCTAAACGGGCTAACACCATTGAGGCATTTAATCCTCATCTGGTTTTATGTTCCCGAACCCTTCAAGACCTGGAGAGTTTAGCAGACACCTGCAATCAGCTTGGCACCTCCACCACCTTGCATTGCCTCGATATTTCCAATATTGAGGATATGCACCGCATGGTTCAGGAGACCCTTACAAACCATGGACAGATCAATGGACTGATCAATAATGCAGGTGTGGGGCAATTTAAGCCGTTGAACGAGATGAGTGAAAAAGATTTTGATACCACTATCTCTATAAATTTAAAGGGAACATTCTTCCTGACTCAACGCGTGTTTGATCATATGAAAGACCAGGGCTCCGGGCATGTTTTCTTTATTACCTCAGTTGCTGCCGAAAAACCTTTTGAGCAAAGTGCCATTTATTGTATGTCTAAATATGGTCAGAAAGGTCTGGTTGAAGTTATGCGGTTATATGGACGAAAACACAATGTCAGGATCACCAATGTATTGCCGGGGGCTGTCTATACACCCATGTGGGGAGAGGTTGAGCCTGAGATGCAGAATAAAATGATGTTGCCCGAAGATATTTCAGTGCCAGTTGTTGATGCATATTTAATGCCGTGGCGAACTTGTATGGAAGAACTGGTTTTAAGACCCAGTGTGGGCGACCTGTAACCACCTTAAATACCGTATTTTCGGCTTTGTCGATTCAGATTTTCCTGTGTATATTCCTGCATCAACAGCCTCGCGTAATCTTGGTATGTCAGGTTCAAATCACCATTTTGCCTTACATGAAGATCAAAAAATCAAATTGTAAACTCAACATTTTTTCATGACCGTTTTAGTTACCGGAGGTGCCGGATATATAGGGTCACATGCCGTTCGTGCTTTAAAAAAATCGGGATATAAAACCCTCGTTTTGGATAACCTGATCTACGGACATGCAGAATTTGTAGAACCTGATGAATTGTTCAAGGGTGATCTGGCTGATGTTGAGTTGCTGGATCGGTTGTTTCAATCCAACAAGATAGAAGCCGTTGTGCATTTTGCTGCTTATGCTTATGTAGGAGAAAGTGTCAGCAATCCTTCAAAGTACTATCATAACAATGTTGGCTGTACATTGAACCTGCTGGATGCCATGGTTAAATACCATGTCAATCACATTATTTTTTCTTCTACCTGTGCCAGCTATGGCGAGCCGATTCACATCCCGATAGATGAGCGCCACCCGCAAGAGCCAATAAATCCCTACGGTCGTTCAAAATTGATGGTTGAGCAGATTCTGGAAGATTACGACCGGGCATATATGATAAAATCGGTACGTTTAAGATATTTTAATGCAGCCGGGGCCGATACCGAGGGTGGTATTGGTGAAGATCATAATCCCGAAACCCATTTAATTCCATTAATTCTCGATGTAGCCATTAATAACCGACCACATATTTCTATCTTTGGCATCGATTACGACACACCGGATGGCACTTGCATTCGCGACTATATTCATGTTTCAGACCTGGCCGATGCTCATGTTCTGGCGCTCAAATACCTGCAAAACGGTGGCGAGACCGATTATTTTAACCTGGGCAATGGCAATGGATTTTCCGTGAAAGAAGTCATAGATGTTGCCCGTAAGGTAACCGGTAAAGAAATCCCGGCCGTATATGCCGATCGCCGACCCGGTGATCCGGGAGAGTTGGTTGGGAGTTCAAAGAAAATCAAAGAGGTGCTTGGCTGGAGCCCGAAATTTGCCGACCTGGAAACCATCATACAAACGGCATGGCAGTGGCATAAGACGCGTTTTACACATGATACATGTAATCAAAAGTATTAAAGAACTTTTAAATGCAAATTTCACAACGTAAGCTTGATATTATAAAGGAACATGCCTTGCAAGACTATCCCGAAGAATGTTGCGGGTTATTGGCAGGGCGTTATGAGCAGAGTTTTGATGGTCACTACGAAAATGTGATTTACGAAGTGGCCCCATGCCGAAATGTTTTAAGCTGGGACAGGCACATGGGATTTGAAATATCCAAAACCGAATACAGCGAAGTAGAGTCTGAAGCCAGAAGTATGGGTTATAACATTATTGGTGCTTATCACTCTCACACCAATGCAGAAGCCTTGCCTTCCAACCATGACTATGAACATGCCATTCCAAATCATACCATGCTGATCCTTTCAGTTCGGGAAACCCTGGTATTGCAGATCCGTGCTTATTTCAAACCATTTTCAGCGCCATTCCAGGAAGAACGCATTTATGTTAAACCGGTTTGATTTTTTTTGAACTTAACGGCATGCACAAAGGGTTAAAACTGCTAAACACACTCAACTCTTAATTATTAGTATTCATTAATTATGCTTGTCAGTCATCAAGCGTCAGTAGAAAAACACATATTTTCGTTAATTGGCAACACGCCGCTGATTCGTATAAAAAAACTTGCCGAACACTGGTCCATCCCCGATAACATCGAAATTTACGGCAAAGCCGAATGGATGAACCCGGGAGGAAGTGTTAAAGATCGCGCAGCCCTGAACATAATTGAAACAGCTGAAGCAGAAGGCAAATTAACCCACGATCGTATCCTGCTCGATGCCACCAGCGGAAACACCGGAATCGCTTATGCCATGATATGCGCCGTAAAAGGGTACAAAATATGCCTGTGTTTACCTGAAAATGCTTCTATGGAACGCAAAGCTATCCTGAAAGCATACGGGGCTGAACTTATAGAAACCCCGGGCTCGGAATCCAGCGATGGCGCAATACGAAAAGCCGTTGAAATGTACGAGGCTGAACCCGATAAATACTTCTATGGAGATCAGTACAATAACAATGCAAACTGGCAGGCCCATTTTCATTCTACCGGTATTGAGATCTTTGAACAAACAGACGGCCGCGTTACGCACTTTCTTGCAGCCATTGGAACCAGTGGTACTTTTATGGGCACCACCCGTCGCTTAAAAAGCTACAATCCTGATATCACCTGTATTGCCGCCCAACCCGATATTGCTGTTCATGGTATAGAAGGCATCAAGCATCTGGAGTCGGCCATGGTACCAGGTATTTACGATCCGAACCTGCCGGACCGGGTGGTAGAAGTCTCGACAGAGTTAGCCTACGAATACGTTCAACAGATGGCCAAAGAAGAAGGATTGCTTGTCGGTATCTCGGCTGCTGCCAATTTATATGCTGCGTTAACCGTAGGAAAAGAACTGGCTGCTCAAGGCCGTTCGGGTGTGATTGTAACTATCTTATGCGACAACGGGATGAAATATCTCTCGGATCCCATGTGGAAATAACTTAATTGAGCCTTTGTTTAAATGACTAAAATGTTTTAGACTGGCTCTATGAACCTGAATATTAAAATAACCCTGCCCAAAGATTTCGATTTTGGATCTGGCGAGCCGGAAACCGATGCAAAGCTTGTTAAAACAACCGAAATAATGAAACCACAGGCTGGAATTGTGGAAAAATCCATTTTGGTTGAAATGTCTCAAGATCTGAAACTTCGAACAGCTTCGGGCAAAAAATTGCTGCTGCTTCCGGAATGGAGCCAGGGTGTTGATGATATTTTAAGAGGCAACGCAATCTGGGGAGCCATATTCCTTGTTCCGAATGGGACAACTGAAATCAATGGCTATTTCCAGGAATCCGATCTGATCCTTCTGGGCCGTGCAATGGTGGTGGTGCTTAAAGAATACCATGAATTATGATTTTTAAACATGACCTGTACCATTTGATCATTGGTCAAAGTAAAACCGCTTACGCGGAAGAAACAGGCGGCTTGCTCTTAGGCAATATCACCGATGAGCGGCTGGTGGTTTCTAAAGTTCTCCCTTTAAAAAATATCCGTGAAGACTCCCGCCATAATCGCATTGAGCTTAATCCGCTCGATTATGCCAAGGCCGAAAAGATAGCCATATCTGAAAACCTGGGTGTATGGGGATTTTATCACTCGCACCCCGATGCTGATGCTATCCCATCCGAATACGATCGCACTCATTTTCCCTTTACCGAATGGTGGTACCCCATTATTAGCATTCGAAAAGGAGAATTTGCCGAAATGCGCTGTTGGAAACTCAACAATAACCGTAAAGATTTCACCGAAATCACCATCAATGTCCTGAGTTAACTGGCCAGACTATCTGTGTCTTAACCTTTACCAAAGCTAAACCAAGCATGTGAATTCTACCTGAAATTTTCGATGCTTCAGCACCTAAATCCAACCAAGCTGAAGGCATCTTAAAAATTGATCTCACTACATTCATGACAGGCGCTCTAAGAATACCCCTTCCGGAAATAAAGTTGATACAGCCATGAATGCTTCGCTTATAACCATGCTGGAGCCTTCAAGCCATCGAAGGCTCTTGTTAATCAAAGGATCTGCATAAGAATGCCTGTTCAAGGAAAGTTTCCCTACTTTTGGAAAACACTAATAACCGGAAAAGATTATGGTTATGACGGTTAGATGGAAATTGATACAGGGAGAGGAAAAATGGTCCAAACACCCAATTAAATTACTCTTTTCGGGCAGTGTGTCTGAATTTGTCTATGTGACAAAAATGGCTTTTGATGGTGATTTTGAGATTGTCTCGCAGGGCAAATTACCCAAAAGGCTCTTTTTATTAATGGCACGCTCAAACATGTTTGGATGTGATTTGATGCTGTTTCAGCATAGGTATAAGCGAGCGATTCCAATTAAAAAAAATGAATTTCAACTTCCGCTTTGGATTGGCAGAAAAATATCCCTGCCTCTTCTCTTAACTAATGAATCAGCAAAAAGTGATGTTCGGACTATCATAAAAAATAATCTTTCTTATCGTGTTACCTGTTCCGAAAATCATATCGAAGAATTTGTTGATGAATTCTGGGTTCCGACTGTCAAAAACAGGTATCCGGAAAAGATAATTGAGAACGAAAAAGAGAAATGGCGAGACTTTAAATGTGAATTGCTGATTGTCCATGATGGGACGTGTGATATTTCTGGAGCGCTTTTACGCTACGATCAGGATGATCCATATTTATGGCGCAACGGATTGAAAAATGGTGACTTGTCTTTGTGGAAAAAAGGAGGGATTGCAGCATCATATTATTTTAGTGCAGATTATGCGTCTTCTAAAGGTTTCAACACCTTATATATCGGGCTTACAAGAGCATTTTTAAGGGATGGACTCTTTCAGTATAAAAAAAAATGGGGCGGGGTTTTGGTCCGAAATGATAATTTTGCCTTTCTTTTTAAGGCTTATCGTAATTCATCGGGCGTTCGAAGTTTCTTGTTGAATAATCCGTTTTTCTCTTTTCACGAGGGTAAAATATATTCTTCAATATTTTATGATGCATCAAGTGAATTTGATGAAAAAAAATATTATTTCGACGGAATCGATGGGGTTAAATGTATAGATATTGATGAGTTTTTTTGAGGGGTCATTTTTTTTTACCAGTAATCGCTTTCATTTCAGCAAGATTTTCAGGCTTTTGATGTAATAGACTTTTTCTGCCATATGGCAATAAACTGCTTCAGTTCTTTCTTCTGTGTTTATAGGCGAATCTATGCTGGCATTTTCTGTAATCAATGAAAAGCTTGAACTCCATAGGGACCATTTGAAATGTATCTGGTGCCGCACTCATAAGCATGCAGCAAACGGTTCTCAATCCACTCAGGGTATTTGTTGGAGAAATCCCTTCTGATTATACTCTTATCGGTGGTACTATTATACTTTTTACCATTACTGACCAAAGTTTTTTTGCCACCACACGTATGAACATTCAACTCGTCAGAGATGTTTAGAAGAAAAAATCAAACAAATCATTCAGCTATTTTTCTTAACAAAACCATTACAACATTATGGGAACTAAAATTTTAATTCCTACCGCTCTTCGCCAGTACGCCGGAGGACATGAAATTGTGGAAGTTTCGGCCCAAAATGTATCCGGGGCCTTATCACAATTATCGGAGACTTATCCGGATTTAAAGAAAAACCTCTTTTCTGAACAAGGTTCATTACGTTCGTTTATCAACATTTACAAAGGTGATGAAAATATTCGCGATCTCGAAAACCTGGACACACCCATAAAAGACGGGGATGAGTTGCTTATCGTGCCTTCAATTGCAGGTGGTTCGGATACGACCGATTTATTGGAAGATACCGCTCTGAGTAATGATGAAATCAAACGCTATAGCCGGCATTTATTGATCCCCGAATTTGGCTCAACCGGCCAGAAGAAACTTAAAAATTCCAGCGTTTTGATGATCGGTGCAGGGGGGCTTGGCTCCCCTCTTGCTATGTATCTGGCAGCTGCCGGTGTTGGCAAGATCGGAATTGTGGAGTACGACACCGTTGATACCAGCAACCTTCAGCGGCAGTTACTATACCGCACCGATGATGTGGGTCGTCTGAAGGGCGAAGCCGCCAAAGCCTCCATCCAGGGAATCAATCCGTTTGTTGAGGTTGAACTTTACAATACACCGCTTCGCTCAGATAATGCCCTTGAGATCTTCAAAGGTTATGACGTGGTTGCAGACGGGACCGATAATTTCCCAACCCGGTACCTGGTAAACGATACCTGCGTTATGCTGGGCATTCCAAATGTGTATGGAAGCATTTTCAGGTTCGAAGGCCAGGTTAGCGTCTTTAACCTCGATGAAGATTGCGCCTGCTACCGCTGCCTTTACCCTGAGCCACCACCTCCGGGACTCGTCCCTTCCTGTGCCGAAGGTGGCGTTTTAGGTGTATTACCCGGAATTATCGGCTCCTTGCAGGCCATTGAAACCATTAAAGTTTTAACCGGTATTGGTGAGCCGCTTAAAAACAGGCTGGTGATTTTTGATGCTTTAAAAATGAAATTCAGAGAGTTGAAGCTGAAAAAAAACAAAGAGTGTGTTGTTTGTTCCGATCATCCAACCGTCACTGAATTGATTGATTATGAACAGTTTTGTGGCATGCCCTCTCATGATCGAATGGAAGTGGATCAGACCATTGAAAAACAATCCAGCTCTCCCGACGAGATCACTGTATTTGAGCTTAAAGATCGCCTGGACAAAGGTCAAACCCCGTTTATCCTGGACGTTCGGTACCAGGAAGAGCATGATATCTGCCATCTTGAACAGGCTACCCTGATCTCTTTGCAGGATTTACCCTTGCGTTACCAGGAGTTGGATAGCAATATTGAAATTATTACCCTCTGCAAAGTTGGCGCACGCTCCGGCCAAGCCGCCGAATTCCTGCGTGAAAAAGGGTTTAAAAATGTTAAGAACCTCGTCGGTGGCATTGATGCCTGGGGTGAGCATATTGATCCGGATATGCCCATGTATTAATCGCATGGGCTTCTCCCCTTTGTTTCCATAAATCCCTAAATCAACCCCACTTTTAACCAGCCCAAAACATCCGACCTTTACCCCGGTGTAAATGCTCGGCTTGCCAACTCTAACCGTTTAAGGCTCTGCGTCAAAATGCGGTTAAGTGTTTTAATATTTTTTTATTTCATCGATTATTCAGATGTATCTTTATAGATTAAAGAATAGAAATGATTATTCTTAGAGGAAGAATGACAAGATTTTATTACCAGTTTGCATGCATAATTTTGAGTTTTTAGGTGAATTAATTCTGATTGGCAGTCTGGCCATTGCGATTATTCTGATTTTCCAGAAGTTTAGAATTCCGTCGGTTATTGGTCTTATCGTAACCGGTATTATCCTCGGCCCCTCAGGATTTCAAATCATCCAGGATAACGAACTGATCACCGTTTTAGCTGAGCTTGGTGTGGTGCTGCTGTTGTTTACCATCGGCCTGGAGTTTTCGCTTGAGGAACTCAACAGGCTGAAAAAAATTGTGGTATTTGGTGGTATTGCCCAAATGGCACTCACCATGATTGTCATAAGTCTTTTTACCCTGTTTGTGGTGAATATCTTCATGGGCAGCCAGCTCTTGTCGGTTCGTGAAGCGGTATTTCTGGGATTTGCTTTTTCGGTAAGTAGTACGGCCATTTGTTTGAAAATACTGGCTGAACGCGAAGAATTGGATCTGCAGTACGGCAAAGTAACCCTTGGCATTCTGATCTTTCAGGATATTGCGATTGTACCGCTGATGATCGCTGTAAATTTTTTAAGTCCGGAAAAAGATACCGCAATAGAAAATGTGCTTCTGGAGCTGGGTGTATTGGTGGTATTTGGCATTTTAATTTTCAGCGGTTTCAGAATTTTCATGCCGAAAGTGGTGGAGCTTATTTCCTCGCTTCATGCCAAGGAAGTTTTGGTACTTGGAGCACTGGTGTTGTGCTTTGGCTCGGCTTACCTGGCTTCTATGATCGGACTTTCACTGGCCCTGGGTGCCTTTGTTGCCGGTATGATCATAGCCAGTACCGACGACAGTCATAAAATTGCTCGCACCATCGAGCCGTTTCGTGAAGCTTTAACCAGTATTTTCTTTATCTCGGTAGGCTTACTGCTGAATGTTGAAGTTATCGATCTGCCCTTGTTTATAACTATTGCCGTTGGCGTATTACTTGTTAAAGGAGCTATTGTTACCATAGTTACATTTGTGCTTGGCTACTCGTTTCGTGTGAGCATTATGGCCGGTATGGCTCTGGCTCAAATCGGGGAGTTCTCTTTTATTTTGTCGGAGACGGCGTTTCACAATAAAGTGATTGATGAACCGTTGTTCCAGTCCATGCTTGTGATTATTGTGGTTACCATGATCATTACCCCGGCCATGATTGCCTATGCGCCACATGTAGCAGAAAAAATGGCGCCGGCCATGCGGTTCATCCCGTTACCTTCTAAACACCTTTTTCAGTTCACCCCACCAGAAACCGACCAGACAATCATTCATCCGGGTGAAATTCATGCTGCCATTATCGGTTATGGGGTGATTGGCCAGAATATCAGCTCGGTGCTTAAAGCCACCAATATTTCTCACAACATCCTTGAAATTGATCGTGAAGTTGTCAGGAAAAAAAGCCTGGCCGGAGAACCGATTTTTTATGGCGACAGCACCGATGTAAAAGCCCTTAAACGTACCAATGTGGATCATGCCAGGGCAGTGGTTCTGGCTATTAACGACAGCGCTGCTATCCAGGAAAGCATCCAGGCTATTCGCAAGGTCAATAAAAATGCCTATATCATTGTCCGTACCCGGTCTCTGGAAGATATTGATCAGCACTATAAATCCGGGGCTGATGTTGTGGTCACTGAAAAATTTGAGACATCCATACAGATTTTCTCAATCCTGTTACAACACTTTAGTATTGAGCCGGAATTGATTTTGGAACAACAGGAAAGTATCCGGCGCGATTGTCAGCGCATTTTTCTCGGTGAGCCAAGGAATGGTGCTTCTCAGCCTGAACCTGAAAAAGAAAAAAACGAGGCTTAAACCTCTTTGGATAATGTTTAGAACACTATGCTGACAGCTGCTATTGGATTTATTGCGTTTCTTGCCATGATGCTGTTTGTTTTCCTGATGAAAACATTCATGCTGAATAATGAGGAAGCGGATCGGGAAAGCCATCCTGATAACGACACGTTAGACACGGATTCATTTAGCGATGGTGATGCCGGTGGCGGCGATGGAGATGGCGGAGATTGGATTCTCTTACTGTTGTAACTTGGGATCAAATGCATCACGCAAACCATCACCTATCATATTAATAGCCAGAACGGCAAGCATAATACCCATGCCAGGAAATAATGCCAGCCACCATCCCGTACCCGAAATTATATAAGCATATCCATCACGTAGCATAGCCCCCCAGGAGGGATAAGGCGGCTGCACCCCAAAGCCCAAAAAACTTAAGCCGGCTTCTGCCAATATGGCATAAGCAAAATCAGCCGTAGCCACCACGGTAATCGGGCCGATACAATTTGGAAGAATGTGATTAAAAATGATACGCCAGGTTGGGTAACCCAACGCGCGTGTTGCTTCTACATATTCCATTTCACGAAGTGAAAGAAACTGTCCGCGAACAATTCTGGCCGAATCTACCCAGAGGGTAAAGCCTACCGCAATAAACACCTGCCAGAATCCACGACCCAGCGCAACACTGATAGCAATAACAAGTAATAAGGCCGGAAACGACCAGAATACATTGATCAGCCACATCACCACGGCATCGGTTTTTTGCTGAAAATACCCGCCAAAAGAGCCAAGGCCAATTCCAATCACCAACGCAATGGAGGTGGCAATTAAACCAACCGACAGTGAGATACGCGCCCCATAAACCACTCGGGCAAAAATATCCCGGCCGTATTTATCGGTTCCCATTATATAAATCGGGGTTTTGTGCCAGTCATCCTGGCTTTCGCCATACAATTCATTTTCAGAGAGGTAAAATGGCCGGCCTTCAAAATCGTTGCCTTCTACACCACCCTGGATTTCATTGAAAAACCTGACCGGTATTGGCCTGGCTGAACTGATCTCGTCGGGATTCTGTGCAGGACTTTGTTTTAAAATGAGATTCCCCCGAAAAAAAGGGGGTTTTAACTCATACTCGTAGATTTGAGTAAAAGGATCCAGGCGGAACAGCGTGGGGCCCAGGGTAGCCATACCCACCAGAAAGAGCATGATCACAAGACCCAGACCAGCCAGACGATTGGTCTTAAAGCGTTTCCATGATCGGGATAGCGGGCTTTTGGAAAGCGATTGCTTGTTTTGTTCATCCATGAGCTACCCGATTCACATGCGGTTTACCGTAACTTGAACTCACCTGATTTTGTAGCCGGCACCCGTACTTTTCCTAATAGTGGGATGTCGAAATGGAAACCGGTTGTGAGTTGATAGCTGGCTTTGCTTTTTGTGGCTAAATCAGAAAATACTGAAAAAATATCAGCAAAATCAACCGTCAGGGGCAGATGAATAACCGAGCTCTGGTTTGGTTCAATGGTCATGGGTGTGTTTTGCTCACCTTTCAAAAAGGATTTCTGATTGATCAGTAAATTGTAATCAAAACCACTCAGGTCAACACCAACCGCATTGGGATTTGTGATTTTCAGATCAAACACAAAATCAGCAGACAGAATTGAAAAATTTTGGATATCTGCATTGATCACTTCAACAGATGGTTTTTGAACACCACCTTGTTTAAGTATCTCTTTAGCCGCCTTGCATCCCTGAAATACAACAGGCAGAACAGTTAACAGCAGAAAAGGAAAAAGCCATTTTTTTATAAGTACTGTGTAGGATCTGGTCATTATTTAATGAGTTTAGAGATCTCTTTAAATTTAGGCCCTTCGGCTTTATGTAAGAGTTCAAAGAGGGCCATTTCAGTTGTGGTAAGCAATGCACCTGCCGTTTTTATACGATCCAGGGCAATAGATTTATTGAATTCGGTACGCGACGAGACCGCATCGGCCACCAAACTAACCTCGTAGCCTGCCTCGATTAAGTCCAGGCTGGTTTGATAGATACAAATATGAGTCTCGATGCCGGTAAGCAGCAACTGGCGTCGGCCAAGTTCACGGATTTGCTCCGAAAAATCATCATTAGCGCAGCAACTGAAGGAAATTTTTTCTATGGGTTTTACGTCGGGCATGAGCTCAGTGAGTTGGGAGAGAGTAGGCCCTAAACCTTTAGGATACTGCTCGGTTAGAATAATCGGCATCTCCAGAATTTGAGCCCCCTTGATCAATCGCTCAACATTTAAAAACAGCTCTTCTTTTTCATGCATCAAATGGGCAAGCTTGCCTTGCACATCCACGACACATAATGCTGTATTGTCTAAGACTAACATATTTGGATTATTTATTTAAATCGTTGTATAGGTTTTTATCTGCAGGTAATATATCCAAGTTTTTTGTAAGCTTTTGTAAGCTCGGCCATAAAGTCTTGCATTTTTTTTAAATCTTTCCTTCCGTCCGAACCTTCCACACCTGTATGTACATCCACACCTGCAGGTTTTACCCTTACAACTGCCTCACAGACATTTCCGGCACATAATCCCCCTGCTAAAATAACCGGTTTTTCTGAACGCTCTACCAACTCAGCACTCAAACGCCAATCATGGACTTTTCCGGTTGCGCCGCATGCGCCGGTATC
The DNA here is from genome assembly GCA_964642175.1 of uncultured Chlorobiales bacterium. Taxonomy (GTDB): domain Bacteria; phylum Bacteroidota; class Chlorobiia; order Chlorobiales; family Chloroherpetonaceae; genus JANQGG01. The sequence goes on from CAZXOK010000005.1 coordinate 179,954, forward strand.
CGGGTCAAATGTATCGGTAATGAACAGATCAACAACATCAGACAAATCCTCTAAATCTGTGATTAATTCTGCCTGAGAGTTTTGTCCTATAACCAGGCTTTTTATGATAACCAATTCCGGCATCATGCCACGCAAGGTCTCTAATTCTTGTCGTGTGATCTGGCCATGAAGCTGAACGATCCCGGCTCCCAGTTCTCGTATAAAGGCCGAAATGTCTGAAGCTTGGCTGAGATACGTGATGACAACAACTTTCAAATCGGGTTGTATCTCTGAAATGAGTTTTTTTGCAGCTTGTTCACTCAGATCCTCCTGATGAACTGGCAAACGAAGCGGGAGACCTAAAAAAGGGATATTGGCCGTGGCTATCAGGCGGGCTTCCTGAAGGTCATGAACACCTGCCACCTGTATCCAGGGAAAATCTATCTCCATGCTTAATACATCCTGTTACGATCATCCCATTCAGGTACGGCAAGACGAAAGTCGCCAAAGCCATTAACATCTATGAACACAAACCTTCGCCGGTGCTGATGAAACTCCCAGACTTCAAAGGTTTTGTTGTTGAAATTCCCGGGTTGGCGCTCAACAAAATCCGGTGCACCGTACTTAATGTAGATCATACCCATATCGGTACGCCAGCCTTTAATGTAGGTCGTAAAATGTTGATTGGCATAGCTGATGCGCGAGTAATACTCCGCCATCAGTTCATTGACTTCGGTACGGGGCGAAGGATCACGTTTTTTCCAGAACGCATTAAACAGCTCAAGTTTTTCATCGTAAGTTTTGGCTTCTTCAATGGGCTCAATTTCCTCGTAATCGGCTATATAATTTAATTGTTGTATAGCTTCATCAAGATCTATGATAAACGCAGCCAGGCCGCTCATGCGTACCCTGAAACTGGTTTCGGCAGAAGCCAGCAGCTTTCCTGTGAAATCTTCAACCTGAACATTCAAGCGGTAATCCCCCCCGTTGATTGGGTTTAAATCGATACGATGGAACACATGGGTGGTTTTTGGCCTCATCATAATTGTTGAAACCCGTTTATTGGCCACAAACTCCTGGTTACCCAATCGCCAAAATGCATACCTGACTTTAAGACTGTCGTATGTTTGATTTTGTTGATAGAGTTCAAAAAAAAGATCGTAGGTTGCCCCCTCCTCATTATTCAAAATCGGAGATATGCGAGGTTGAATATATCGTTTTCCGGTTGAGTCGAACTTTTCGGTATCCAGGATCATCAGGGATGAAATGGCCAGGCCTTCCGGATTGTATGCCAGACTCTTGATCGCTGTTTTAACACTATATTCCCTGCCCGTTTCAATATCGGTGAGCTTAATTTCGAGAGTGTATGCTCGTGTTTCAACCCTGAGATTCAGTATTTCCAGAAAGGGTTTTTTCCTGGAGACCGATTCCTCGTAGGTCGAAAGCACCAGTTCTTTTCGCCATATTTTATCAGAGAGCAATGTTTCACCATCTTTATCAAATAACATTGCTGCCAGATAGTATCGCCCCACGTACATTTCACCTTCCTTGATAAAACTCAGGAGGTTTTTACTGACCTTAAGATATATGTTCAGGTTTTGTTGTTCGTTCTCAGCTTTGTACCAATAGGCCTTCAGAGCGAATGGCGGCAGGGTCTGGTAACGGGTTTTTTGATTGAAATTCTGCGCCTGGGTTTCGCCGGCCGAAAGACCGATAAAACTAAAAAATGCCAGGCCGATCAGAAAAATCTTCAAAGAGGTTGATTTCAGGAAAAGACGCGGGTTTGTGTTGGTAAAACCAGTCATGATGCTTAAGTCTGTTATATCATCTTAATGGTAAGTTCATAAGAGCCATTCAGAATGCCAAATAATTTTGGGTGAATACTACTTTATAATTAACCTTTTTTGTATTGTTTCTCCCAATTGAAACGAAAACCATTCAAAACTGAGTCTGATGCCGTTGTTAGGTAACCAAAAAAAATGCCCGATACATGGTTGCGAGTTGGTTCTATCGCACCGGGGAATTAAACACATAGATGATTTTCCCCTGATTGAAGTAGAAGGGCTGCCTATGTTGTATTGCTCCGACTGTTTCCGGGAAGGCAAAGATACCTCCATAGAAATTGAAGCTGCCGCTTCCAATTCATTTCTAAAGAAGTTAAAACAGCTTATGGAACGCTCGTCGTTTCCCGGACAGCTCTCCAAGCCGAAAATTAAGGTGGATTTTAATCCGCTTAAAACCGCTCTGGGCGACCTAAACCAGTCTGCAAGCCCGGGCAGTGTTCATAAACAATGGCGTAGAAATGAAAAACCTGATGAAGAGACCGAGAATGAACGCATGGATCATTTTGAACCGCAGCAACCCAAGCATTCTCTCGATCAGCTGATTTTAGAGGCTGAAACCCTGCAACGCATCCGAGAAGCCATTAATGTTCTGATCTCACAGGATCTGATATACGATGCCTGGGGGCTTAAATCGGTGGCCAGAACCGGCCGAAGAGTGGCCTTGAATTTTTACGGCCCCCCCGGCACGGGCAAAACCCTGGCTGCTGATGCGATCGCTAATATTTTAGGCAAAGAGTTGCTCATTATCAGCTATGCCGAACTGGAATCAAAATATGTTGGCGAAACACCAAAAAACATTCAGGCGGCATTTAAAAAGGCTTCCGAATGCGGTGCGGTGCTCTTTTTCGATGAAGCCGACTCCATTCTGGGCAAACGCCTGACAAATATTTCCCAATCGGCAGACAATAGCATCAATGTTGCCCGAAGTACCACATTAATCGAGCTGGATAATTTTGACGGGATTGTGATTTTTGCTTCAAACCTGGTTAAAAATTACGATACCGCTTTTCTTCGCCGCATGCTGGCTCATATCGAGTTTAAACTGCCGGCCAATGCCGAACGCGAAAAAATCTGGAAATGCCACATCCCGCCTCAGCTTCCGTTAGATAAACAGGTGGATTTTTCAGCCCTGGCCCAATGTTCTGAAGGTGCAGCTGGCGGAGATATTCAAAATGCCGTACTTCTTGCGGCTTCTTACGCCTCAATGCGCCAGGAGGCTGAAAAGGTTGTCAAAGAGTCGGATTTTCAGCGGGCCATAACATTTATCCTGGATGGTAAACATAAAATCATCCATTAAGTTTTGTCCGTATTACAATCAAACCCAATCATAAAGATTTAATAAGACTCAGGGCTGTAAAATTGCGGAAAATATCCTTTATATTTGCTGAGGCTAAAAGTTGTTGAACCTTAACCCATAATTTATAATGCCTACCGAACTTAGTTTCAATCCAAGCACTTCCGATTTTTCAGATTTCTTCAAAGGTTTTTCTTTGCTTGAATGCCTGGATGAAAATGAATTTGAAACATTCAAATCACTCAGCACACTTCACAAGTACGAAGCTGGCGAGGTTATTTATGCTAAAGACAGTCCGCGCGACACCATCTATTTTGTATATGATGGGAAATTAAGCCTGGAAAAACGCAGTCATGTTATTCGTTTTTTCAATCCACGTGATTGCTTTGGGGAATACTCGCTGATCAACAACTCGCCGAGAACTTCAACAGTCCGTTGCATGTCCCCGACCCATCTCATTCAGGTCTCTATTCAGGATCTGCAGAATAATGAGAAATTTCATGCCTGGGCCTATGGTAAATTATGCCGGCAATTTGCGTTTCTGCTCACCACACGCCGCCGACATCAGGAAGAAATGTACCGCGAAATTGATGTCCTGTTAATTCAGGATGGTGGCTGTGCCCCGGGTTATAACTCCGTAACCGCTTTTCTGACAGAATATCTTGAAAAAACCAGCCGCCGGGTATTTGCTGCTGCTGAAGGCTTTAAATCTATTGTGCAGGGTGAACTCTCGGATTATAGACGCCTGGCCTACAGCGGCTCGCTTTACAGTCAGATCGAAGACTACCACGGGGTGGTCTTTACCCCGCCTCTTCGTGAGGCCAGAGGTGCTGATTTCAGATCAGAACGCTATCCTGAATTTAAAGATCCGGAGAACCAGAAAAAAGCAGCGCAGCATATAAAGGATCGCCAGGTTAAAGCGATTATCGGAATTGGTGGCGATGGCACGTTTAAAGGTTTGCAAAGCCTGACCGAATATCTGCCACCCGAAATACAATACTTTTTTGTACCTGTTACCATAGACAGTGATATCTACGGCACTGAATGCATTGGAGAACATACCGGGGTTGAAATTGGAGCTGAAAAAATCAGCTGTTATATGGCTGACGCCCGAACCCACTCGCGCAGCTACATTATTGAAATGATGGGTCGCGAGGGTGGATACCATGCCTTGCACTCCTGCCTGGGTGCCGGTGCTCATCTGGCTGTTCTGCCTGATTCAAAATTCGATATGAAACGGGTTGCTCAAACTCTTCAGAATCGCCGCTCTACTGTTATTGTGGTTGCAGAGGGTTATAAAGTAAATGAACGAAAAGCCGAAGGCTATAAATTAAGTGCGGCCCACTATTTCTATGACGAAATAAAGGCGGTTAATCTTGAAATGAACCGCCGTATTGTTTGTGAATCGTTTGCCCGTGATGTAAGAGGCGCAAGACCAAACAACAAAGATATAACTCTGGCTCAGCGTATGGCTAAAAAACTGGCATTTTTAATGCAAACCGGCCAGTCCAGAATGATGCCTGCCGTGCTTTCAGGACAGGAATATGCTATTCCTTTCTCCGATATCCGCACGCATAACACCGTAAATTCCGACCTGGCCGTTCTGGCAAATCGCCTGGGTGTATAAGAGGAATGATCTTGAGAACGGTCCTTGTTTCAGGGCCGTACTAATACCCTCTTCGATTAACCATCCGATGAATTATCGACAAGCACCGATAAAGCTATGATCTTTGTTGCAGGGTGTGATTTAGCCCCCAAATCTGAACCCCATTCGTTTATATTATATCCCACCTTGTTACTGAATACGCATCACCTTTTCGTGTTCTGATCTGGAATCAGAATACCTTATCCCCGTTGCAAAACCACAAAGGCTACATAACTGTGCCGTCTGAATTTCAATATTTTAACACTTATTGTTCCTGATATATTTTATGATGAATAAGGAAGTACCATCGTATTTAAAATGGTTATTTGCTGCTGTACTGATTGGTTTTGCCACGTTTATAATCTTGACCGGCTTATCTGAACCCGGGATAGCGGTTGTTGATCCGCAGGATGTATTTATTAAATCGGTAATTGTACTATTTGAACTTGCTGCGTTGCTTATTGTTTGGCGATCAGAGATCACAACCAAAACATTTATGATGCTTTTTGCCGGTTTTACCTTTTTATTTTCAAGCAGCCTGAGCAACCTGATAGAAGAGCTTTTTAATGATGGCCTCATTGTTATGGAATGGATCGAAGACATTGGAGAACCCATTGGCTTACTCTTCTTAGCATCCGGCTTGTATTTATGGTTGGATGAGCGAAATCATCTCACCAGGATTCGCTATAACCTGGCCAAACAAGCCGGCAGAGTCGGCACCTGGGAATGGCAATTAAAGGATGATAGGGTAAGACTGGGTGAAACCATCTATAACATGTTAGGTTATGATCCAAAAGACCTGGACACAAAACGAAAATCACTTAAAGAATTGATTCATCCCGAAGACAGGCCTGTGTTTAAAGCACAGATCGATACCCACTTTAACCATCAAACCGATGCCTTTGAGCTCAGCTTAAAGCTTAAACTGAAATCCGGCAATTATGGCCTGTTTATGGTGCGGGGTAAAGCACAGTGCGATGAGCACAAGAAACCCTACCGGGTATTTGGCGCTCTAACAGATATTACCCGGCGAATTGAAATCGAGAACAAACTTCGCCAAAGTGAACGTAACTACCGGCTTCTTGCCGAAAATGCCACGGATGTGATTGCTACTTTCGATAAGGAGTTAAACATTCAGTATGTAAGCCCATCGGTTTATAAATTATTTGGTTATACAGCCGAAGAAGTAAGCCGTATGGATCTGAATACGCTTGTTACACCAGATTCATATTCTGATGTGATTTTGGCTTACAACCAGCTTGTCAGGGACCAGTTGAAACATGGCAGACCCATGGAAGAGACCAGGCTTTACCTATATTTTATTGCAAAATCGGGCGCTAAGATCAAGGTTGAATTTGTCATTTCTCCCATGTGGAGTGAACATGGCCGGCATATCGGGTATATGACCACATCAAGGAAAATTCGCACCGAAAGTTTTAATTCAACCTCGCAGATGGCTGAGCCGGATGAAAAATTTTCTACCGTGTTTAATCTGAGTCCGAACCCCATGTGTCTTGTAAATCTTTCAACCGGTGCATTTGCTGATGCCAATGAGGCCTTGTTAAAAGCATTGTCTTTCTCAAAGCCCGAAGTGATTGGAAAAACTTCGGATGAACTGGGCAGTTGGTACAATCAGAAAGAGAAACAGGCCTTTTTAAAACAGATATTATCGCAGAAATTCGTTCGGAATTTTAAATCCACCTATACCACCAAAAAAGGACGGGTGAAACTTTGTCTCTTATCGGCCTCACGAATGATGTATCATAATGCACCACATATTTTAGTGGTTGCTGAAGGTATCACCAGTAATCCGAGAGAGTCTTACACCCCTCTCGGATTAAGGCAAAAAAGCAGCTGAGGGTTATGTGCGGTGATTTACAATTTTATTGTAAGTCCCTGCATAGATAATATCGCGTATGTGGGGTTTTTGCAGAAAATCGTGTGGAAACCCCAGCTCTATTTTACTGACCTCTTCCAGCCTGTTGATATGCTCCTGGGTGAGCTGAATATCAACAGAAGCCAGATTTTCCTGAATTTGGCTTCGTTTGGTTGCTCCAACAATTGGCACAAACACACCTTTTTTGGCATTAAACCAGGCTAGTGCAACTTGAGATGAGGTGCACCCAATTTCGTGAGCCACGGCCTGAACTTCGTAGGCAATTTTCAAATTATGTTCATTGAGTTTTGGGCTGGATTCCTTAAGCCTGGTACCGGTTGGTAAAGGCTTATCTTTGGTGTATTTACCGGTCAGTATGCCGGCTCCCAGTGGTGCCCAGGGCGTAATGGCAATATCAAGAGCCCTTGCCATGGGCAGGAGCTCACGCTCAGGTGTGCGTTCGACCAGACTGTACTCAATCTGAAGGCCAACAAACTGGGTCCACCCGCGAAGTTCAGCAATGGTATTGGCCTGGGATACAATCCATGCGGGCGTATCCGAAATCCCGATGTAAAGGACTTTACCGGCGCGTACCATGTCGTCCAGTGCACGCATCACTTCTTCAACCGGAGTCAGATAATCCCAGGCATGCAGCCAGTACAGATCGATATAGTCCGTGCCCAGGCGTTTCAGGCTGGCCTCCAGGGCCTGAACCATGTTCTTTCGGTGATTGCCGCAGCCATTTGGATCATCTTTGCGTGTGGTTAATGAATACTTGGTGGCCAGTACCAGTTCTTCGCGATCGGCTCCGGGCGATATAAATTCGCCAAGATACTTCTCGCTGGTGCCGTTGGTGTATAAGTTAGCTGTGTCGAGGAAATTACCTCCGGCATCTCGGTATGCCTTGTAAATTTTCAGGCTTTCCTCTTTGCCGGCACCCCAACCCCACTCCTGGCCAAATGTCATGGTGCCAAGGCAAATCTCTGAGACTCTTAAACCGCTTTTACCAAGTAATTTGTAGTTCATATCAGGTTTTTTTTGGTTTTATTTTTTCTTCAGGTACAATGTTCAGATCAAATTTCCTAAGCGTTCTTACGATTTGAAGTTTCACTGGGTTGCCGATACTGTCCTTAGTGATAGCTTTATGCAGATCATCAAATCCTTTTATTCTTTGATCGTTACATCCAATAATAACATCGCCCCATTTTAATCCCGCTTTTTTGGCCGGTGAGTGTTCTTCAACTGCCAGGACAATCAATCCCCTGTTCGACTGCAATCCCAAAGCTGCGATCGCTAATCTGGGGATTTTAATATCCTGCCCCTGAATGCCCAAATACGGCCGTTTCACCTTGCCATTTTGTATCAGGTCCCGGGCAATATCTTTGGCTGTATTAATAGCTGTTGCAAAGCATAAACCTTGAGCAGGGAAAATCAGGGCTGTATTTACACCTATCACTTCACCTCTGGAATTAACAAGAGGTCCACCCGAGTTTCCCGGATTCAGCGCCGCATCGGTTTGCAGGACATTGTCCATCAATCGTCCGTTCTGTGAGCGGATAGACCGGCCCAGGGCGCTCACAACACCTGTAGTTACCGTGCATTGAAATCCATAAGGATTTCCGATTGCAATAGCCATCTGCCCAACCCTGACAGATTCCGAATCGCCAAGTTTTGCCTTGGGAAATGAGTCCATCGAATTGATCTTCAGAATGGCAATATCTGTATCGGGATCATCGCCAATAAGCTTACCCTTGTATTTTCGGCCATCCGACAGCACAACATCCATTTTGGTATAACGACTGACCGCATGACTGTTTGTTATAATGTAACCATCTTCTGTAAAAATAAATCCCGAGGCCTTACCACCAGGCTGTCCGGTATCACTTTGGATCACTTCTATGGATACCACTGCCGGACTCACTTCATCAGCCACAGAAACCACTGTTTCAGAATACGCATCTAATAAAGATCCATCGTTGTCTTCAGGTCCGGTTGGTGAAGAAGGCTGAGACGGGGTTGAACTTTCATCAGAAAGAGACTTCAAAATCGCTTGCATATTAAATTACTCCTTTAGTCGATTAATAGTACATCACCTGAAACGCAACCTTTAGCCAAGGTATCAACACTTGTTTCAGGTTGGCACTTTAACATTTCTTGTGTTTGGAGCGTTCAGGAGAATTTATACGCAACCGCTTAAAACATTATTTTTCGTAGGGTGTCCCGATTTCCTTTGGAGGCTCTGACTTTCCGATAAAACCAACTAAAACCAAAAGTGTCACCACATAAGGCAGCGCCTGGACCAACTGGGTTGGAATAGCATCGGACTGGAGATTGAGTTCCAAAGTTTCAGCCCCTGCAAACAAGAGGCTCGCCAAAGCCGCACCAAATGGGTTCCACTTGCCAATGATCATTGCTGCCAAAGAGATGTAACCTCTGCCGGCCGACATGCCATCGGTGAAACTATGTTGCTCGTAGGCCAGGTATGCCCCGGCAAGAGCGGCCAATACCCCGGAGATCAACACACCGCTGTAACGCATTCTTGACGGGCTTACACCCAGGGCATCCACCGTTTCGGCGCTTTCGCCCGTGGCCCGCAGTCTCAGACCAAAAGCAGTTTGAAATAATAATACCTGGGCAAACGGCACTAAGAGCAGGGTGAAAATAAAAATGGGGTTTTCGATAATGCTGATCTGGCCAAATCCCTCAATTCGTGCTGAGTTGGAGGAGCTTTGAAAAATGGCAGATAAGAAAAACTGGGTAAGGCCAATAGCTAAAATGTTTAGTGCCACACCACTCAGAATTTGGTTGGCTTTAAGAGTTACCGACATCAGGGCATGGAGCAGGGCAGCAAGAAAGCCCAGCACCATGGCAAACAAAAGCCCCAGGTATGCCGAGCCAGTCAGGTACTGACCAACAGTGGCTCCGAAGGCACCAAAAAGGATCATACCTTCCAAGCCAAGGTTGATCACACCGCCGCGCTCAGAAAAGGTAGCTCCCACAGAAGTCAGCAAATATGGCACGGCAATCCGGAATATTTGCAGGATAATTAAAGCCAGACTTAAGAGCCACTCCATATGGTTCGTTTTTTCTTAATTGGGTAGAAGAATGCAAAAATTGTCATGTTTTTTCACAAAAAGAAAGTAACTTAAAATTGTTTTACAAAGAATCGTGAAAAAACATCTTAAACAATATCACCACGCCTTAAGATATCCTTGTCTTAAGTAGCTAATTAAATCTCTTTTTTCTTAACCAAAATCTAAAGGAGAACTAACATGCGCCTCCTGACTCGCTCTGATTTTGATGGTTTGGTATGTGCTGTTCTGCTAAAAGAAGTTGAGCAAATTGATAGCGTTGAATTTCATCACCCTAAAGACATACAAGATGGAAAAATTGAAATAACAAGCAACGATATCATCACCAATTTACCCTTCCAACCTGATGTTGGCTTATGGTTTGATCACCATGCCAGCGAATCAGCCCGCAACGAAGATATGATCTTCAATGGCCGTTACGAACTGGCTCCAAGTACCGCCCGAGTCATTTACAATTATTATGTGCTCAAAGGTCAGGGCGAAAGACTCACAAAGTATGATGGCTTATTGATTGAGGTTGATAAAAGTGATTCGGCAAACCTTGATCCCGAAGACGTCTTAGACCCAAAAGGCTGGATTCTGCTCTCTTACCTGATGGATCCAAGAACAGGCCTGGCCAAATCCAAAGATTACCAGATCAGCAATCGTGAATTAATGATGAAACTGGTCGATTGGATTACCGACTACACAGCTGAAGAGATCCTGGAATTCCCGGATATTAAAGAGCGCGTGGAGCGATACCTGGCCGATACAGAGGCTTTTAAAAAAGTCCTGAAAAGCAATTCCAGGGAAGACGGCAACGTGGTGATTACCGATGTAAGAAACAAAGAGATCCCATCCGGAAACCGTTTCATGATCTATACGCTTTATCCCAATACCAATATTTCCATCCGGGCTATGGATGGTAAAAACAAAGATTTTATCGTCTTTGCTGTTGGCCATAGCATTTTTAACCGCACCAGTAAAACTGATGTTGGCGCCTTAATGGCCAAATTTGGCGGTGGCGGTCATCGTGGTGCCGGTACCTGTCAGGTTCCGCATGATGTTGCTGATGAAGTATTGGCCAAACTTGTTGAGATTATGAAAAAAGATGGCTGAACGTAAGCTGATATAGTTTTTTGAAAAAGCAATCTGATAAAATAACCAGATTGCTTTTTTTGTATCAGCATGTTACAAATACCACTAACACTTGGTTATGCATCGATTTATTGTTTTTAGTCTGCTGCTTTTGGGTTTGCTGCAAAATGATCTTTGGGCTCAAGCGTTGCCTTATAAAAAGCCTAATGTTCAAATAAGCTATGGTTTTCCTGAGCTTAACCTGCATAATGCAGATAAGCTTAAGTTAGATGCCCTCTACAAGCTTAGTGTCGGTTTAAAACGCCTTAAATTTACAGCAGAAGATTCCGGAAGGCGTATTGCCGATTATGCCGAACCCTATTTATTTGGATCGTTCGCCCCGCGAACCAACTCATCAGTTGGAAATACCTCGTTTTGGAATGTTGGCTTCGGCTCCCGCGATGGATATGCTTACCGGTTTCAAAACGCCAACCTCACGTTGTTTGTGAAAAGTTCATATAGCTGGAGCCAGATCGACATCAACGCTGATAGTGCCCGGGAAGGTTACCAGCGTTTTTCTTCCGGTGTAAAATTTGGCCGGTCTGTTGGTACCGGTCTTGATTTTCAATTTCTGACTCGCTATAGCCTGGGTTTAGGCCTGGAAGAGAATCATAGATTTGCCGCATACGTGTTTCCAAAATCCTTTACGGCATCGTTCATTCAGTTTGCATTGCATAAACTTAGCAATGCAGTTTTTCATCCTGTTATCTCATCCAATGCGATGCTTTTCCCCGTTTTGCATGTTTTAATGCACAATGCCATTAACTTCGTTTTGTATGAATTGCGGCAAAAAAACATGTACTGGCCACTGAAAAGTGAGGCTCCTTTGGTCATCAGATCGACTCAGGTTCGGTTTAGTATGTTTTTTTGATCGATTTCCTTAAAAAACAAGCCTTAGAAGGCTTAACATCCTTTGTCTTGCAACTGACATTATTTAACTTCCAGTGCTTTTATTGAGAAATTATATTTAAAGTTTTACCGGCTCGGTTTATAACTCAGTATTGCTTCAAAATTCAAACTATCCTTAAACGCATGGCTACAACAAAAAAATCATCCCGCTCAAGAATATCTAAGTTTATATACCATTTCGGCGGTGGTAAAGCTGATGGTGATGCCTCTATGAAAAATTTACTTGGTGGCAAAGGCGCCAACCTGGCCGAAATGGCCAGCATTGGCTTGCCGGTCCCTCCCGGATTTACCCTCACAACTGATGTGTGTACCTATTATTACGATAACAACAATACCTACCCCAAGGGCTTTTTTGACAAAGCTATCCCGGAATCCATGCAAAAAATGGAAAAACTTTTGAACAAAAAGTTTGGTGATCCTAAAAATCCATTGCTGGTTTCAGTTCGCTCCGGTGCCCGTGCCTCCATGCCGGGTATGATGGATACGATTTTAAACCTGGGCTTAAACGATACCACCGTTCGGGGTTTGGCCAAGCGCTCCGGCAACTCACGATTTGCCTGGGATTGTTATCGCCGTTTTGTACAGATGTATGGTGATGTTGTTTTAGGATTACGCCCTGCCGATAAAAAAGCCATTGATCCATTTGAAGAAATCATAGAAACCAAAAAAGGTGAATTGAATGTCCATAACGACACCGATTTCAACACCGACGACCTGATCAACCTTGTAGATCGATTTAAACAAGCCATTAAAGAGCGTACCGGGCACGATTTCCCTGAAGATCCTTACGAGCAGCTTGCCGGTGCTATTGGTGCGGTATTCGGCAGCTGGCATAACGAGCGCGCGATTATTTACCGTAAGCTCAACAACATTCCGGCTTCCTGGGGAACTGCCTGTAATGTTCAGGCGATGGTTTTTGGAAATATGGGTGAAAATTCCGGTACCGGCGTTGCCTTTACCCGCGATGCGGCCACCGGTGAAGATATTTTCTACGGTGAGTACCTGATGAATGCCCAGGGCGAAGATGTGGTAGCAGGTACCCGCACACCGCTCAAAATTGAAAAGCTTAAAGCTGAAAAGCCTCTTATGTACAAACAGCTCGAGGATATCCGCAAAAAACTCGAGAAGCACTACCGCGACATGATGGATATTGAGTTTACCATTGAAAATGATGAACTGTTCATGTTGCAGTGCCGTGTTGGTAAGCGAACCGCTTTTGCGGCCATTAAGATTGCGTTGGATATGAAGAAAAAACGCTTCATCAACGATAAAGAAGCGTTAATGCGTATCGAACCGGACCAGCTGAACCAGTTGCTCCGTCCGATCTTCAACATGGAAGAGAAACAAGCAGCGATCAACGAAGGCCGCTTAATCGCAACTGGTTTAAACGCCGGACCGGGTGCGGCTTGCGGAAAAATTTATTTCAACGCCCAAGATGCCGACGCCGCTAAACAGCGTGGCGAAAATGTGATCTTGGTTCGTATTGAAACTTCTCCGGAAGATATTCAGGGTATGAACGCTTCCGATGGTATTCTGACCGCTCGCGGCGGTATGACCTCTCACGCCGCCTTGGTTGCCCGCCAGATGGGTAAAGTCTGCGTAGCCGGTTGCGGAACCCTGCATATCGACTATCAAAAAGGCGAAATGCATGCCGAAGGTAAAGACATTGTGCTTCGCGAAGGCGACTTTATTTCAATTGATGGTTCTACCGGTGAAGTGATCGCCGGCCAGGTTACCACCCGTCCTTCCGAAGTGCTTCAGGTCCTTCTGGATAAAACATTGGATCCGAAAGATTCTGATATTTACCAGATGTATGAGCAGATCATGACCTGGGCCGATAAATACCGCAAACTCAAAATCCGCACCAACGCCGATCAGCCCGATCAGTGTGAAACCGCCATCAGCTTTGGCGCCGAAGGTATCGGATTGTGCCGTACCGAGCATATGTTCTTCGGGGGTGATAGAATCGATGCCGTTCGCGAAATGATCCTGGCCGAAGATGAAAATGGCCGAAATCATGCCTTAGGCAAACTTCTGCCGTATCAGCGCGAGGATTTTTACAGCATTTTAAAAGTGATGGGCGATCGCCCGGTTACCATTCGCCTGCTGGATCCACCACTTCACGAGTTCTTACCGCATGAAGATCATGAAATTGGCGATTTGGCCGGCAAACTTGGTGAGAGCTTTGAGCAAGTGAAAGACAGAATTGAAAGCTTGCACGAGTTTAACCCGATGTTGGGTCTTCGTGGTTGCCGTTTGGGAATCAACTATCCTGAGATCATCCGTATGCAGGCCAGAGCTGTATTTGAAGCCGCTTGCCGCTTAAAGAAGGAAGGCTCTAATGTTATTCCGGAAATTATGGTTCCATTGGTTGGCCATGTTAAAGAGCTTGAGCTTACAGCCAAAGAAATCCATGATGAAGCGAAAAAAGTTTTTGCAGAGCAAAAAACTGAAGTTGAGTACCTGGTGGGAACCATGATTGAAGTGCCTCGCGCCGCTGTTACTTCCGGCGAGATTGCCGAAGTGGCCGACTTTTTCAGCTACGGCACCAACGATTTAACCCAAATGGGGCTGGGTATGAGCCGCGACGACTCGGGTCAGTACCTGCCGATGTACCAAAAATTAGACATCTACGAACGCAATCCATTTGAAACACTGGATCTGAATGGTGTGGGTCGTTTGGTACAGATCTCTGCTGAAGAAGGCCGGGCAAATCACAAAAAACTTAAACTTGGAGTTTGTGGTGAGCATGGCGGTGATCCGAGCTCAGTTGAATTCTGCCATAAAATCGGGCTGGATTATGTTTCCTGTAGCCCTTACCGTGTGCCAATTGCACGCCTGGCTTCAGCCAGAGCCGCTTTAATGAAATAAGCGGCCAAAGAAAGATAAGTAGGGGTAGTTCTTCCAATACCTCCGCAAGACATGTTTTAAGGCCGGCATTTTTTGCCGGCCTTTTTGTTTATCAGCTAAATTTCAATTTCAGGAATTACTCAAATGGTTCAGGAAGTTGTATATTGGGTGTTTAGTTTGTTTTTGGATTAACCTGAGCCAAGATGTCAGAATTAGAGTATATCACGATACGTGGCGCTAAAGTTCACAATCTTAAAAACATTGATCTGGATATACCCCGTTATCAACTGATTGTGATAACCGGACTTTCGGGTTCGGGCAAATCCAGCCTGGCCTTTGATACCATCTATGCCGAAGGCCAGCGGCGGTTTATGGAAACCCTTTCGGCCTACGCCCGCCAGTTTGTGGGCAATATCGAACGCCCGGATGTAGATTTTATAGATGGCCTCTCGCCCGTGATCTCCATAGAACAAAAAACAACCTCGCGAAGCCCGCGCTCTACGGTTGGCACCATCACCGAGATTTATGATTTTATGCGGCTCTTGTATGCCAAAGTTGGCAGCCGTTACGATCCCAAAACCGGGCACAAACTCCAGAAACAGTCCGAGCAGGATATTGTAGAAGCCATTTTAAAACTTCCCGCTAATACCAGGATCCAGATCTTCTCACCGCAAGTTGTGGGGCGAAAAGGCCATTACCGGGAGCTTTTTGAGTCGCTGCAGAAACAAGGATTTACCCGTGTTCGTGTGGATGGCGAGACAATGGAACTGCAAAAAGGCCTGAAAGTAGATCGCTATAAAATCCATGATATCGAACTGGTGGTCGACCGGCTGGTTATTAACGCTGATGTTAAACCCCGCCTGGAAGAAGCGATAAGCCTTGCTATAAAACTCTCCGAAAGCCAGTCTTCTTTGATTTGCCAGGTTCTTGTGGATGAACCCCGCGATATGTTTTTCAGTAAAAAATACGCTTACTCCGATGGCAGTGGCACCCTGGAGGAATTGGCGCCTAATCATTTCAGCTTTAACTCCCAATATGGTGCCTGTCCCAATTGCGACGGGCTGGGCGAAACAAAAGATTTCTCATCAGACCTTATCCTGCCCGATCATAGTTTATCAATTTCGGATGGTGCCCTGGCACCGCTTGGAAAAAAAGGCAAAAACAATACCTGGCAACTAATCAATGCCCTGGCATCGAAGTACAGGTTTTCGTTGGATGATCCGATTGAGACGTTAAGTGAAGAGATTATTGATATCCTGCTCAACGGCACCAAGGAGCAGTTGCAAGTCAGTTATAGCTTTGCCGGACAGGAGTATGCTTACCCGCAGTCGTTTAACGGGCTCATAGATTATGTACGCCAAACTTACAACGCCACCCAATCGAGCCATGTGCGCGAGTGGGCTGAAGGTTTTATGTTCAAGCAGGCTTGCCCGGTATGCGGTGGGGCAAGGCTCAGACAGGAAAGTCTGCATGTTAAAATACTGGATCAGAATATTTCCCAGCTCACCAATCTGCACATCAGTGAGTGCTATGCGTTTTTTACCTCTCTTCTGGAGCAGCTTACGGCCAAGGAGCAGATTATTGCCAAGCCGATCGTTAATGAAATTGTTAAACGCATTGAATTTCTTTTAAATGTTGGACTGGATTACCTGACCCTTTCGCGCTCAGCGGCCACCCTATCGGGAGGCGAAGCGCAGCGCATACGACTGGCCTCGCAGCTGGGCTCGCAATTAACGGGTGTGCTTTACATTTTGGATGAACCCAGCATTGGCCTGCATCAACGCGACAACCGCAAGTTGATCTCTTCGCTTCAAATGCTTCGCGATATTGGTAACACGGTAATTGTGGTTGAGCACGATAAAGAAACCATGGAAAAATCGGACTTTGTTATTGATCTCGGGCCCGGAGCAGGTGAACATGGCGGTGAAATTGTAGGCATAGGCCATCCCGACAACCTGGATTCCAACTCTCTTACCTCGCTGTATATCCGAAATCAAAAACGAATCGCTATTCCGAAATCGCGTCGGAAAGGCAACAGTAAAACCCTGATCCTGGAAAGCTGTGTGGGCCACAACCTGAAAGATGTCCGATTGGAAGTTCCCTTAGGACGATTGATAACCGTAACGGGAGTGAGTGGCTCGGGAAAATCTTCCCTGATCAATGAAACGCTGTATCCAATCCTGTCGAACCATTTTTACCGCTCCAAAATGCTTGCCCTGCCCCATGGAAAACTCAATGGCCTGGAGCATATCGATAAAGTGGTGGATGTAGATCAATCTCCGATTGGCCGTACACCACGTTCCAATCCTGCCACCTATACCGGAGTCTTTACCTTTATCCGCGACTTTTATGCCTCGTTGCCCGAGTCGCAGATCCGAGGTTACAAGCCCGGCCGGTTCAGTTTTAATGTAAAGGGCGGCCGGTGCGAAGTCTGCCAGGGTGATGGTCTTAAAAAAATCGAGATGAACTTTCTGCCCGATGTGTATGTGCTCTGTGATGCCTGCAAGGGCAAACGTTACAACCGCGATACCCTTCAGGTGCATTACAAAGGTAAAACCATTTCGGATGTACTGAACATGCCCATCGAAGAAGCTGCCGTGTTTTTTGAAGATTTCCCGCGTATTAAGCGCATTTTACAAACCATGCAAAGCGTTGGCCTGGGTTACCTGCGCCTCGGACAATCTTCCACCACGCTTTCGGGTGGCGAAGCCCAGCGTGTAAAACTCTCAACAGAGCTCTCCAAGGTTCAGACCGGAAAAACATTGTTTATCCTCGATGAACCAACCACGGGCCTTCATTTCCAAGATATTCAGCATTTGCTGGATGTACTGCAACGATTGGTGAAAAAAGGCAACACGGTGATTATCATTGAGCATAACATGGATGTGATCAAGCAAAGCGACTGGATCATCGATATGGGGCCCGAAGGCGGCGATGGCGGCGGGTATATTGTTGCTGAAGGCACACCTGAAGATGTGGCAAAATCAAAAAAATCCTACACGGCCGAATTTCTCAGGGATGAATTTAAACTTAATGGCGGGATCAAATAAATAAATTCTGCACTTAAGATTTATAAAAAAATATGGGGAGGCTTTGAGATTATATCCCTGAGGCGGTTTTTTGCAGAATCCATATAATGGGAGTACATTAAATCAAGGTGCTTGTCACTAAATACTTTAAAACAAAATATAAGGAGTCAGTTATGGTAGATCCCGGAAAAGTAGTTAAAGTTCATTACACACTTACTTTAAACGATGGATCGGTGGTAGATTCTTCCGAAGGTAAAGCCCCTTTCGAATTCAAGCTTGGAGCAGGACAGGTAATTCCGGGTTTTGATCAGGCCGTTCAACAAATGAATGTTGGTGATAAAAAGCAGGTTAAAATTCCTTGTGTTGATGCCTATGGCGAAAAAAAGCAGGAAATGATCGCCACTATTCCTCGCGATAAATTCCCTGCAGATATTACCCTCGAAGTTGGACAAACCTTTGAAATGAGCACCGAACAAGGTCCTGTCCCAATTAGAATTGTAAGGATCATGGACGATAGCGTTCAAATTGATGGCAATCATCCTCTGGCAGGTGAAGACCTTACTTTCAATATTACCCTCGCTGAAGTCGTCTAATAAAATTCTGACATAAAAAAAATCTCAGTTGGCTTTGCAGTCAACTGAGATTTATAATTTATACCGTAAGGAAAATCCCGATTTTAAGGGGCGGCTTCTACGCGTACTATTTCAGGTATAGCGCGTTTTAATGCTTGTTCCACACCGGCACGCAGGGTCATGGTGCTCATCGGGCAGGAACCACAAGCGCCAACCAGGCGCAAGTCAACCACTTTTTCATCGGTAATACCTACCAATTCACAATCACCACCGTCGGCTTGCAGATAAGGACGCACACTGTTGAGCGCTTCGGTAACTCTATCGTAAATTGGATCTTCTCTGGGTATATATGATTTTGATGTACTTACATTTTCAGACATAAACTCTCCTTTATTTAAAAAAATTATATAATGACTGAATTTAGAAAAACTGAGTCTTTAAATCAAAACCTCAAATTTGATTTACAACTCAATTTCAACTTTTCCGGAACTAATTCCGGCATTCTTAATGGCTATTTGCTGAGCGAGTTTTTCGGCTGCACTTACAAATAACTTGGCCTGCTCGGATTCGGGATTACGGATAACCACTGGTACACCTTCATCACCGCCTTTACGCACGTCTGTTCCCAGTGGGATTTCACCCAAAAACGGCATTTTGTGATCTTCGGCAAGCTTGGCGCCACCACCTTCGCCAAAAATATATTCTTTTGAACCATCTGGCATATGGTAGTAGCTCATGTTTTCTAATACACCAAGTACCGGTACTTTTACATTTTCAAACATGGCAATGGCTTTTACCACATCAGCAACAGCTACATCCTGCGGCGTTGTAACCACAATAGACCCGGTTAAGGGAACGGTCTGTACCAAGGTAAGCTGAATATCGCCGGTGCCGGGTGGCAAGTCAAACAACAAATAATCCAACTCGTTCCAGGCCACATCGGTCATGAACTGGCGCAGTGCGCTTGAGATCATCGGGCCACGCCAAACGACAGCTGTTTTCGGGTCTACCAGAAATCCGATCGACATCACTTTTACCCCGTGTCTTTCCAATGGAATCAGCGTTTTGCCCATCACGTCCGGCTTTTCATTTTTCAGGCCAAACATGGTTGGAATGCTAGGGCCATGAATATCGGCATCAATTAACCCAACTTTTGCGCCTGTATTGGCCAGCGCAACCGCCAGGTTCGAAGCTACGGTTGATTTCCCCACGCCGCCTTTACCCGAGGCAATGGCGATAGTGTTTTTCACTTTGGCTAATGGGTTTTCTGCACTGGCACCGGTTGCCTGGCTGGTTGTAACATTGGCCGTCATGTTTACCTTAACCGCTTTTGCTTCCGGTATGAAATGCTTAATGGCATTAACACAGGCATTTTCAATCATATCTTTTAAGGGGCAGGCCGGAGTGGTGAGTACCACGGTAAAAGTCACCTCGTTATCATCACTGATCTTGATATCTTTAACCATGTTCAATGTGATCAAATCCTTCTGAAGGTCAGGTTCAATAACATGTTTCAGTGCTTCTACAACGCGTTCTTGATTTATTTTTTCCATGAGTTTAAAGGTTTAACAGTTTAAGAAATACATTCTATGGATTAGGTTTTTACTATGTTTAATCTAAACCCGATTTACAGCCTGTGGCGTTCAATCTTAGTACCGTTTATAAGTATATGGTTATTTCTTACGAAATTTTAATTCGATAGGCGTTCCAACAAACCCAAAACTCTCACGTAATTTCCGCTCTAGGAATCGTTTATAATGATCCTGCAACAACTGGGGATTATTACAGAAAAAACCAAAAAGCGGTGGTTCGGTCGAAAGCTGGGTGATGTACTTGATTTTTATTTCTTTACCGGATTTAGAGGAAGGTGGCGTGCGGCGTATGGCCTCCTGAAGTGCTGCATTAAGCTTGCTGGTAGAAATTTCCTGCCGGCGGGTTTGCCAGATCTCGTAACACAGGTCAATGGTTTTGTATATGCGCTGCCTGGTCAGGGCCGAAATAAAGATGATCGGAACATAGGAGAGGTTTTTCAGGTTATCGCGCAGATCTTCCTCAAATGTTTTTGCCGTTTTGGCATCTTTCTCAATCAAATCCCATTTATTGACCGCCAACACAATACCACGCTTTTTTTCAACCGCCAGGTTAATGATCCGCATATCCTGATGTTCTATCCCCTGCTCGGCATCTATCAGAATTATGGCAATATCGGCCCGCTCAATGGCTTTTTCAGTGCGCAAGGTACTGAACAGTTCAATATTGTCTTTAATGCGCGCTTTTCGGCGCAGCCCGGCTGTATCAATAATTGTGTAGAGCTGCTTGTTGCGCGTAAACTGCGTATCTACAGCATCGCGGGTTGTGCCCGGCATTTCGGAAACGATCTGCCGGTTATGGCCTAAGATGGCATTTACAAAACTTGATTTTCCCGCGTTGGGCCGCCCGATAATGGCCAGCTTTATACTCTCTTCTTCTTCCTGGTCAATCAGGGCTTGTTCGGGAAACACTTCCAGCACATGATCGAGTACTTCGGCGACCCCGCTGCCATCCATTGCCGAGATGAAAAACGGCTCGCCCAGCCCCAACGAACGCTGGCGTTCTGCTTCCATCTGGAGTTTGATGTTATCGACTTTGTTGATGACATGAATAATGGGTTTGTGGCTCAGGGTTTTCTTCAACCGACGGGCAATTTCCAGATCTACCGTAGTAAGCCCGGTTTGAAAGTCGGTCATGAAAATCAAAATATCGGCTTCTTCCAGAGCAATGAGCGTCTGCTCCAGGATAGCTGAATCAACCACGTTTTTCGATGTGGTGTAGCCACCGGTGTCTATCAGGGTGAAAAACTTCCCGCACCATTCGGCTTCACCAAAATTCCGGTCACGGGTCACGCCCGGTGTATCTTCAACAATGGCATAACGCTTGTTTAATATCCGGTTAAACAAGGTGGATTTGCCCACATTGGGCCGGCCTATGATCGCAACCAGTGGTTTCATGTGAAATTTGAATGCAAAACAATCAAGTTTTTGGTTAAAAGCGGACAAACTTTTATATAAGAAATCCCAATGATTTTTGAAAGATGAATTCTGGGAATGTTCCTGTTAATTAAACCAAAAGACCACGTGTTACAACGGATTACCTATAACGAGAGCCAAACACAACTGCAGAGCTTTCTCAAAAGGCGCAATGCCCTGGACGAGAGCGTTGAGCAAAGCGTTAAAGACATTTTAAACGATGTTCAAACCAGGGGTGATGAGGCTGTAAAAGACTTTGCCCGCAAGTTCGACAAGGTTGAGCTCCAGCATTTCAAAGTATCGGGGACAGACCTTGAACATGCTTCCTCAAAAATTGATCCCAAGCTGTTGAACATCCTTGAGAGATCGGCGGCCAATATCCGGCGGTTTCATGAGCAGGAACTTGAAAAAAGCTTTTTCTACGAACAAGATCATGGCGTGATCATCGGCCAGAAAATCACCCCCATGGATCGGGCGTTACTCTACATTCCCGGAGGTCAGGCGGCGTATCCTTCGTCTGTTCTCATGAATGTGATCCCGGCACAGGTGGCCGGTGTGGAAGAAATTTTCCTGACAAGCCCCTGCAATGCCGAAGGTGAAGTCAATCCGGTTGTCCTTTGTGCGGCTCACCTCCTGGGGGTTGAACATGTTTATAAACTTGGTGGTGCCCATGCTGTTGGCGCCTTTGCCTACGGCACCGAATCCGTCCCCAAAGTGGATATTATTTCCGGTCCAGGTAATAAATATGTGGCTATGGCCAAAAAGCTGGTCTTTGGACAGGTGGCCATCGATAGCATTGCCGGGCCAAGCGAGATCGCCATTATCGCCGATGAAGACGCCAATCCCGAGTACATTGCCCTGGATCTGTTTTCACAGGCCGAGCACGACCAGGATGCCTCTGCCATTCTCATAACACCTTCTCAGACGTTGGCCGATAAGGTTGATCTGGCCATCGCCGATCTCTTGCCAAAAATGTCCCGTAAATCCTGGATTGAAGTGGCATTGAAAAACAATTCGGCCATTATCCTAACCAGGGATATCAACCAGGCCTGTCATGTTTCCAACCTGGTGGCACCAGAACACCTGGAAGTTCAAACTGCCGAGCCATGGAGCCATGTCTCAAAATTAAAACACGCCGGAGCCATCTTTTTGGGCGCTTACTCAAGCGAACCGGTGGGCGACTATTACGCCGGCCCGAACCATACCCTGCCCACCAGCGGCACGGCGCGGTTCTTCTCGCCACTTTCGACACGCGATTTCATGAAACGCTCATCGCTCATTTCCTATACCCGTGAGATGCTCATGAAAACCGGTGAAGATATTGCCACCTTTGCCGACTCCGAAGGCCTGGAAGCTCATGCCGAAGCCATTCGCATTCGCTTAAAATCGAGCTAAAGATGGGCACACCGGATCTGGATACGTACGATTACAACTTGCCTGAAGAGGCCATCGCCAAATTCCCCCCCCAAACCCGCGGCACCACCCGGCTGATTAAACTGGATCGGGCTGCCCGGGAGATATCCCATGAGCACTACAAGGATCTGGATCTTTTTTTAAACCCGGGCGACCTGGTTGTGCTGAACAATTCCAAGGTCATTAAAGCCCGGATATACGCGCAAAAGCCAACCGGAGCCAAGATAGAATTGCTGTTGCTTGAAAAGCACCACGGCCGGCAGGATGTGGTGATGTATGGCGGGAAACTTAAGCCCGGGCAAACGCTATGGGTAGATCAGGAAAAGATCATGGTCGAAGAGATCCTTGGCAATGGCCTGGCGCGGATCTCTTCAGAGCAACCCTTGCCGGATATTCTGCATCAGCATGGCAATATGCCCATTCCACCTTATTTAAACCGCAAAGCCGAACAAACCGATGAAGAGCGATACCAAACCGTGTTTGCCTCAGAACAGGGCAGCGTGGCCGCGCCTACCGCATCATTAAATTTTACCGACGAGCTGTTGGAGCGCTTAAGGCAAAAAGGTGTTCTAGTGGGCTATTTAACCTTGCATGTCGGTCTGGGCACATTTATGCCAATACGTGCCAAAAAACTCGAGGAGCACACCATGCATCGTGAGTTTTACCATATTCCCACGCAAACGGTTGAGCTCATCCAGAAGACCAAAGAGCAGGGTGGCAGAATTCTGGCCTTGGGCACCACGGTTACAAGAGCCCTGGAGCATGCCGGAGCTAAGCAGCTGCTGGAGTCTTCGCCCGAAAATATCATCCATGAAGCCGATATTTTTATTTATCCCGGTTATCGGTTCCAGGTGATAGACATGCTGCTCACCAATTTTCATGCCCCGCGCTCTACGGTTCTGATGCTGGCCGCTGCATTTGCAGGGTGGGATTTGCTGAAAAGTGCTTACCAACAGGCTCTTGAAAAAAACTATAAATTTCTCAGCTATGGCGATAGCATGTTTATTGGGTAAAGTGCCTGAATTTGAGGCATCCCAACAGCCTAAAAAAGCTCTGGTTTTCATGGGCACGATTTTTCCATCTGCCAAAAAATGTTAGATTTAGGACTCAAACTTTTTTCACATTTAAATACTGCATTTAACATGAACTTTCCGGATAATCTCAAATATACCAAGGAACATGAATGGGTTAAGTTATTGGATGATGGTGAAACCGTAACCGTTGGAATCACTGATTTTGCCCAATCCGAGCTGGGTGATATTGTTTTTGTTGAACTTAAAGATGCTGGAACCTCGTTGCAGCAAGAAGATGTTTTTGGAACCGTGGAAGCGGTGAAAACCGTATCGGACTTGTATGCACCTGTTGCCGGAGAAATCCTGGAAGTGAATACCGATCTTGAAACAGAAGCCGAGAAAGTAAACCAAAGCCCTTACGAAGAGGGATGGATGGTTAAGTTAAAAATTTCAGATCCTTCCCAACTGGATGCTTTGATGAATGCCGCTGATTATAAAACACATGTTGGTGAATAAATAACACTTAAAGAATAACAGGATCGCATGCCTTTTATACCAAATACAGACGAGGATCGCAAAGAAATGCTCCAGAAGATTGGCGCAGAATCTTTTGACGATCTCATCTCAAATATCCCAGAAGAAATCAGGCTTAAAGAGCCTTTGAATTTACCTGAGCGGCTTTCGGAGATGGATGCCATTAAAAAACTTAAAGCCCTTGCCGCCAAAAATCAAAGTACCGAAGACAACATAAGCTTTATCGGTGGTGGCGCCTACGACCATTTCATCCCGTCGGCTGTTGGCGCGTTAGCCTCTCGCAGCGAATTTTACACGGCTTACACCCCGTACCAGGCCGAAGTGAGCCAGGGCACCTTGCAGGCGATCTATGAATTTCAAAGCATGATCTGCAACCTGACGGGGATGGATGTGGCCAATGCCTCGATGTATGATGGCGCCACGGCTCTGGCCGAAGCCATGCTACTGTGTGTGGCCCAGAAAAACCGCAAGGAAGTGGTTTTGGCCAGTAAAATCAATCCGAATACCATCGAGGTGATGCAGACTTATGCTTTCGGGCAAGAAATCGTGATCAGGCATTCGGCGCTGGATAATGGCGGGGCCGACCTCGGCAGCGTTGCTGAAATGGCCGGCGAGAATACTGCTGCAATTATTGTTCAGCAACCTAACTTTTACGGCTGCCTGGAAGATGTCCATGAACTGCAGGAAATTGCCGAAAAGAACGGCGCTTTGTTTGTGGTTTCATGCGACCCCATGTCGCTTGGCTTATTGGAAGCACCGGGAAATTACGGCGCTGATATCGTGGTTGGCGAAGGCCAGGTGTTTGGAAATACGCTCAGCTACGGCGGTCCGTACCTTGGGCTGTTTGCCGTTAAGAAACCATTATTAAGAAAAATTCCCGGACGCCTTTCCGGCATGACCATAGACAAAGATGGAAACAAAGGCTTTATCTTAACGCTCCAGACCCGCGAGCAACATATCCGCCGCGAGAAAGCCACTTCCAACATTTGCACCAATCAGGCCCTGAACGCTTTGTGCGCCAGCATATATCTCTCGTTAATGGGTAAAGCCGGGTTAAAAGAAGTCGCGGAACTCTCCCTGCAGAAAGCCCATTACCTGGCCGATGAGCTGCAGAAACTTGAGGGGGTTCGCCTGAAATACTCCCGTCCGTTTTTCAAAGAGTTTGTTATTCATACACCTGTTGCCGCATCAAAGATCATTTCAGAATTGATGAAACAGGGCATTCATGCCGGGATCAACCTCCATCCAAAAGAGGATCATGAGCTGTTGATTGCCGTTACAGAAAAACGATCCAAAGCTGATATGGACACGTTTATTGCCGCCCTGGGTGGTATTTTGAATGGTTAGATCATACCATAACCTCTGAAACAATGGTGACTTATGGCTGAAAAACAACCGACCTTTGAACCCTACCGGCACTTTGCCTCTTACACAGATGAAGAGATGCTCAGGCGTGCAAGGGAGTTTGAAGCTTTTATGGCGAAACGCCACACCGTTCGTGATTTTTCATCCAAACCGGTTCCCGAAGACGTGCTAAAAGCCTGCCTGGCTGCCGCACTAACCGCACCCAGCAGCACCAATGCCAAACCCTGGCATTTTGTAGCGGTCAGAGACCAGGAGCTAAAGAAGAAAATCAGAGAGAAAGCTGAAACTGAAGAAGAGAGTGATTTTAGCCGGTATGTCCCAATCAGCAATTTTGATATTTTCTCACCTTTTGGAACCAGCGGCAGCAAGCCATTCCTGGAAGAAGCCCCGGTATTGATTGCCGTTTTTGCCGAAACCAAGCTCAGGCAACCAGATGGCAAACTGGCCCCACGATTTTATGCCCGCGAATCGGTCTGTATTGCAACCGGGATTTTGCTGACAGCTATCCACCATGCCGGACTGGTAGCCCTGCCACATACACCACAACCCATGGCCTTCCTGAACGACATGCTGGATCGTCCTGAAACCGAAGAGCCGATTTTAATTCTGCTGGTTGGTTTTCCCGGCGAGCATGCCCGTGCCCTGCAATCCCCAGAAAAACCTTTTGTAAATAACGTTACACTCAGGTAAAATATTGCTTTGTAAGCCGGTTTTTTTTATAGCAAGAAAAAACAGGATATGAACCAATCACAAATGTTCATATCCCGTTTAAATTTCAGATGCTGAAATCTTTCTTATTTCAGGAGCATCATCTTCTTGGTTTCCGTAAAGTTTTGGGCGGTTAAGCGATAAAAATACACCCCGCTTGAAAGATCTCCACCATTAAAAGTATAAGCATTGTTGCCACGCGTGGCATCGATGGTTTCATTAACAATCACTTTGCCCAGCATGTCAAAAATCTTAAGATTTACCCGACCGGCCTGGGATAGGTTGTAGCTTATCGTGGTAGTGGGATTAAACGGATTCGGGTAGTTCTGAGCCAACTCGCTTTCATCTTCCTTTACCGCCAGAACCGTTACTTTGGTATCGTAGAGATGCACCAATCCGCTTACATCCACACTTTGCAACTGATAGACGTATGTTTTGCCGGGTCCGGCATTAAAATCGGTGTATTGGTAAAGATGTTTCTGCGAGGTGGTGCCTTTGCCTTTTAACAGGTCTGAGCTGTTATAACTCGCAATTTGCTCACCATTGCGCAAGATGTTGAACCCGAGATTATCGAGCTCGGCTTCTGTACTCCAGTTCAAGCTGATTCCATTTCCGGATTTCAATCCTGAAAAGTTACTTAGTGCAACAGGCAGTGGATTATCTTCCCCGCCACCAACCGTGTATTCGGCATTCAACGGGTGGTTAAATGTATTCAAATTAAACACTCTTAACGAATCCGGTCCTAATGAGTAATCTATAGCCCCGCCAATATCCTGAATATTCTCCCAGGCTGAATTTGAATCGGGTCGCGTTAAGATGGTAAGCGTTTCAAACTCTTCAATACCTGGAATACCTGATATATCGAAGGTTAAGGTATAACTGAAATTCGGTGTTTCAGGACAACCACACGTCTGTTCTGATACCCAATACCTTGGCGACACATTTACAATGCCTGATGGAAGCTGACCCTGAATAGTTGGCGTGCTGTTTGTCTTGAGATGAAATACAGTTACATCACACGTGTTAATTGATTCAATTTTAAGTGATGTGCCTGCATTCGGAAAGTATTGCACATTGTTATTGCATACACACACCGTTATGGTGTTGCTGTTCTCCCAGGTTAAGAAGGGATAACCACTTTTTGAGAACTCATCAATATGCCAAAAGTCTTTGGTTTGTTTATCATAATTTGGGTTTCCATAAAAATCCCAGGCTACAGATAACCCTGGTGAAGAAACAGTGGTAAAGGTTGCCAAATCGGTAAGCTGGGCTGTGGTTTTTCCATGAACCCCGGATTGATAGAGGTCATGATTACCAACACCATCATGCATACCTGGTAATCCAGAGGTTTGGGTATTCCAGAATGAACTTACAATCAGGCCATAATTTGCTCCGGCAATGCCGCCTATGTAGGCCGATCCGGTTACCAGTCCTGTGGCATAGGTGTTTTCCAGGTAATTGGATTGATTAAGGCCACAAACACCTCCGGTATTAAACATACCATTTACTCTTGCTAAAGAATACGAGTTTTTAAGAACACCTTCACTATTGGTTCCGACAAGTCCGCCTACATTTACCGATCCAATAACTTCACCGGAAGTAAAACATTCACTAACGGTTGAATTTGAATTGGCGCCAACCACAATCCCAACATTTTTATTACCAGTAACTGAGGCATTAACCAAGCCAAGTTTAAATATGGTTGCATATGGCGCAGTATACCCGAACAGTCCGATTAAATCTGAATTGGGGCGATTAATAAACAACCCGGTAATCAGATTTCCATTTCCGTTGTAAGATCCTGTAAAGGCAGCACCGTTGTTACCAATCGGGGAAAAACCATCGGCTGCTCCGCCATCGCCATCATCCCAGGTCTGGGTATCGCTGGCGTCAATATCCCGGGTTTGTCTGTAATACTTGTTCCACTCCGTGGAGTTCTGGGATAGCCAGTACAGGTTATTAATGGTTTCTATCAGATAAGGATCATTTTCTGTACCGCTGCCACTTGGCAGTGTAGCTGTTTGGCCATTTAGCGATAAGGGTATCAGAATGAATAAAAAGAGAAGTATATTTTGTTTCATGTTTTATAGGTATTAGGGTTAATACATAGAATTATCAACTGTCATATGCATAGTGCTTCACAGAAACCAGGCAAATACAGATACTCAATCAAATCAAGAGGCTCACTCAGATCAACATGGATCAAAAAAGCCTTTGAACAATAATGTGCTATGTAAGATCAAGAAACAGGGAAAACAAAAAAGACTTAGAACATCTGAGAACGAATGAGAATGAAAATCAGGGAGTTCTCATGTTAGGATTCGCGTATGCGTCAAATATAAATATTCGGTTAAAATAAAAAAATTAAAAAACAAGATACCATGCCTGACCCTTTTCCTAAGTCTATAGAATCCTTTTTTAAGGATCTGAAAAATAATAATACAAAAGAGTGGTTTGAAGACTCGAGGGATCGTTACAACAATGAGATTCTCAATCCGGCCCAGGAGTTTGTTGCCTTGCTGGGAGCAGAGCTAAAATCTGTAAGGCCCAATATTAACGCCATTCCAAAAATTGATAAATCCATTTTCCGGCTTCATCGCGATGTTCGGTTCAGTAAGGATAAATCGCTCTATAAAACCCACCTGGGACTGTTTTTCTGGGAAGGCTCACGAAAGAAAATGGAATGTTCGGGGCTCTACTTTCATCTTGAACCCGGCAATTATTTTGTTGGTGTGGGTGTGTACATGTTCCCCCCGGATCTTTTAAAGCTCTATCGCTCGGTGGTTTCAGAGCCCGAACATGGAAAAGCCTTACAAAATACGTTAGATTCGTTAAGCCAAAAACCCAACATTGAACTTTGCCAGAAGCATTTCAAGAAAACACCTCGTGGCTTCAATGCCGACTCACCCTACAGCGACCTTCTTCTTTACAATGGTTTATTTGGTTCTATTTCGGGGCAGAATTACGGCGCCATTGAAGGCCATAAGGCAGTTGATTTTTGCATGGAAGGATTTTTAAGTATGCTCGATCTGCATCTCTGGTTGGTAGCGCATTTAAAATAAAAGCCCTCAGCAATGCGGCCAAGGGCTTTTATTGATGTTATTTATTGTACAGAAAACCTGATCATGACCTCGCCCGGCTCATCCTTCGTGGATGTTTGGGCAAAACGCAAGCGTTTAAGTTTGGATTTCAGGCAATTGAGAACCCTGGATTCCTTTATTGTGGCATCCAAAACTTTAACACCTATAATCCTGCCGGCCTGGTTTAATTCTAATTTCACCCGAACATAGCCCTTTAGCTCGGTTGCTTTGCTTGAAACGCTAAAGCATTGTCTCAGAGAACTTAATTGTTGTTTCAGGACTTTTTTAAACATAGCCGGCTTTTCAGTCCCTTTTAATACAACCACAGAATCAAGCACAAGCCTGGGCAATGCTTTTTCTGCTTTTGTTACCGGGCTTTGTTTTACTTCTTCAGGTGCTACACCAATGCCAAGCATATCGCCACTGCCTTTTCCATACCCGCCTGAGAGTCCACCGATCATGGATTTATTCATGGTACCGCTTGTTGAGGACATCGCACGCCTCGGGTCACCAACCGCATAGTTCGAGACACCTTCTGGCAGAGGCAAAGGTTGTTTTACCGTAACAGATGTATCGGAAGTGTTTCTCACTTCAGAATCGATGGCCACAAACGAAGTGTAGTTGGTCAGAAGATTGTATTTCAAGCCCAACTCTGTGATCTCTTTTTTGTGCTCATCGGTATGTAACACCTTGTTAAAATCACTGAGCATGGCAATTTTATGTCGGGCCCATAGGTAACGTAAAGCTGCATTGTTCTGATCGGGTTTAGTGTTCTTAACATCCAGAACTTTTTTAAACTGTTTTTCTCCGGATAGACCTGATAAGACCATCTGGCCTCTTGGCTCGCCTTTCCACTTGCCATAAAGCAGAATCGGTCGGTTTGCAAAGACATCCGGCAGGCTTAAGGGCTCAACATCGAAGACCTTGAATCCATTATACCTGGTTTCGATCTGTGTCAGTACCGGGTATTGGATCAGGTTTCTGAATTTTTCGGCTTTAGCCTCAATGTCCTCTTTCTCGCGCAAGGTAATCACAAGCGGCTCACCAGAACCGGCTCTGGCCATACCTTCAATCAGGTATCTGTTTACACTGGAACCGATACCCACCGAAAACAAGTTGGCTTCGTTGAGATTTTGGCGAATTACATCAAAGGTTTCTTTTTCAAAGCTGACATACCCATCGGTGATCACCACAATGCTTCGAGACCCCTTCTCTGCTTTCGGGAGTGCCATGGCACGCTTCAGGGCTCGCACAAGCTGTGTCCCCCCTCCGCCTCGTGCATTGGAAACAAAATCCAGTCCTTTTTGAATATTTTCCCTGGTGGCTGTTATTGGTTGTTCGGAAAAGACCTTAGAACCGCCAGAGAACATTAAAATATTGAACGTTTCGGTTGGACGAAGCTTACTGAGTAAAGAGCTCATCATGGATTTTGAAACATCCAATGGTTGGCCGCGCATTGAGCCCGAGATATCTATCACATACAAATACTCACGATTGGGGATCATGGATTGGGTAATGCGACCTGGTGGCTGAACCATAGCCAGGAAGAAATTTTCCTCTTTACCCTCGTAGAGCATCAGGCCTGATTCAATTTTATTGCCGGACAGGCGATACCGCAGAATGTAGTCGCGATTGCCGCCATTGGTTTCAGATTTATCCAGGGTAATGGTGGCATCACGCTTGCCGTCGTAGTTTATGGAGGTTTTGTGCGAGAGACAAGCCACATCCTGTAGAGGCACGCCGCTGTTAATATCTACAGATATATCGAAGGCGGTCTGCGATTTTTCACCTTCTTTTAAATACGGATTAGCCACCCATTTATTATCTTTAGCCTCAGACGCTTTTTGGTTGGAGTACCTTGGACCCACAACAGTTGGATACACAAATTCATAGATGGCTTCGGTTGGCACCAGTAACTCGGTGTATTTCATTTCTACCACAATACTATCACCGGGCATAATATTCGCTACATTCATCTGGAATACATTCGGCCGCTGCTGCTCGAGCAGCGAAGCGGTTTTACCCTCCGATTTGGCCTGTTCGTAGGCCTTTCGGGCAGCCTCACGCTCCTTTATCCTGGCCTGGATCGTGCGCTCACCGATGGTCATTTTCATCGCATATACCGCCGCACGCGTGGAAGCCGGAAACACGTACAAGGCTTCGATAGGCGACCGGCCGGAATTTTTATAGACCTGATGCACCACAACATCTGCGATCACACCCGCAATAGATACCCGGGCTGAGGTTGAAAGCAAGGGCAGTTGATCCACATCCGGATCCTCGCTTTTCACAAAGAAATAGGGTGAAAGGGTTTGATCGTCCTTGTTTTGGATATTCAACGAGGTATCACTCAGTGATGGAACGGTTTTCAGCAAGGGATCATCGGGGTTGGTAAGGGGATCTGAATCGGGTGAGAGGGCAAAACCTTTTGGGAGGTTGAACACGAAAACCAAAAGGGTGAGGAAAAAGAAAGATCTTTTCATAACATGCATGGGTTGCTGGTTTAATTTAAAAAGGTTAAATCCGGGTGAGTTTAGGAAACACGCTGATTTAATTTTATAATTGTGGAGCTGCTATATGGTGGTTAACGCTTTGTTTATAAGCGGGCTTCGAAGAAAAGTTTCGCTTAGGTACAAATCCGGAACCACTAATTTATAAACTTATGAGTTCTGTATTGGCTAGCCATGCCTGAGAAACCTAACACATCCGAAATTTTACTAGACGTTAAAGGGCTACAAAAGTGGTTTGCGATCAAAAAAGGTTTTTTTTCAAAAACCGTCGGCCATGTAAAAGCCGTTGATGATGTCTCTTTCCAGATCAAGAAAAGCGAGACGCTGGGTCTTGTTGGCGAATCCGGCTGCGGTAAAACCACTACCGGGCGCGCCATTTTGCGCCTGATTGAACCCACCGGTGGCCAGATCACCTATAACGGTGAGAATATCCTCAGTTTCGATAAGCAGCACATGCGACAGATGCGCAAAGAGCTCCAGATCATCTTTCAGGATCCCTACAGCTCTCTGAATCCAAGGCTTACCGTTGGGCAAATGCTATCCGAAGTTTTATCGGTACATGGTATTGCCAGAGGAGAAAAGGCCGAAGCTCGCATCAAAGAGCTGCTGGAAATTGTTGGTCTTCAAAAATCATTCACCAATCGTTACCCACATGAGTTTTCCGGTGGTCAGCGTCAGCGTTTGGGAATTGCCCGGGCTCTGGCCGTAGACCCCGCATTTATTGTTTGCGATGAACCTGTTTCGGCACTGGATGTGTCTATTCAATCCCAAATCATAAATCTTCTGCAGGATCTCCAGGATGAGTTTGGCATCACCTACCTCTTTATTGCTCACGACTTATCGGTGGTCGAGCATATCTCAGACCGGGTTGCGGTGATGTATTTGGGAAAAATTGTGGAAATTGCCTCAGCCATAGATCTCTATAAAGATCCTAAACATCCTTACACCAAAGCCTTACTTTCTGCCGTGCCGGTTCCTGATCCTAATTTCAAGGCAAACCGAATTGTGCTTACCGGGGATGTGCCCAGTCCGGTAAATGTCCCCAGCGGATGTTATTTTCATCCCAGGTGCCCTGAAGCCAAACCCGAGTGCAAATCCATAACGCCTGTTCTGGCCCCTCTGGATGATAATCCGGCCCACGAGGTGAGTTGTATTTTGTACCCAGGCAGCATGCCCAAAACTGTCTCTCTGCATGAAGAAACCGCCTAACTTCATTTAATATGCCAAAGCCTAAATCGAAACAAAACTTCTGGAAGATATTCCTGACCCTTGTGGTCCTTGTTGTGATCGTGATCGGTCTGGGGATTTACAAAGCCTCAACACCCGATGTGAGCATTTCTGATAAAAGCATTTTAAAGCTGAACCTCTCGGGGCCTCTGCCCGAAGCCGACATGAGCCAAAGTTTTGGCAGTTATTTTTCACCAGGCCCGCTTTCTCTTCAAAGCCTCAGACACACTTTGGTTCAGGCCCGAACCGATGAACGCATCCAGGGTGTCCTGTTGAATATTGGCCCATTAATGGAGGGATTTGGCAAACTCCAGGAACTGCGTTCCGAGCTTGTAGCTTTCAGAAAATCGGGTAAACCTCTCTGGGCCCATATCAGTTACGCCGGAGATAAAGAATATTATCTGGCCAGTGCTGCATCCAGAATTTACCTTGAACCTTATTCGGCTTTGTTTTTGGATGGGTTGAAAGCCGAACTACTCTATTTGAAAGAACCGCTTGAAAAACTTGGCATACAGTTTCAGGCCTCGACACAAGGTAAGTACAAAAGCGCAATTGAAACCTTTGTAAATGAAGAGCCAAGCCGGTTCGATCTCGAGCAGCGCAATGCTTTACTGGACGATCTGTTTTCAGAATATGTGGCCTCTGTTAGCCGGTCGAGAGAACTTACTAAAGATCAATACACAACCATACTCAATTCGGAGCTGTTGATTGGTGATGATAGAGCCCTTGAGCTGGGTTTAATTGATAGCATTGCGTATTTGAACGATCTTACAAAAAAGCTGAAACGCACCTACGCCGGCCCGGATGAAGAAGAACAAATATTTATTACGCCACAGGCCTATCAACAGGCACAGCAAAAAGGTTTTGGAATTTCAGACGACAATGAAATTGCCCTGATCACTATTCAGGGTAACCTGATTGATGCCGAGAGAGACTTCAGAGATCAGGATGGATTCAGTACCAACCAGGTTATTGCAGGCATTGAACGCGCCGCTAAGAACGAGCAGGTGAAGGCCATTGTGCTTCGAATTGATAGCCCGGGCGGATCGGGCATTGCTTCCGATAAGATCCTCAATGCCCTGGATTCTGCCAAGCAAAAAAAGCCAATAGTAGCTTCTATGTCGGGTGTGGCTGCTTCGGGTGGGTACTGGGTAGCCATGAACGCCAACAGGATTATTGCCAACCCACTCACCGTAACCGGTTCTATCGGGTTTTTTTCCCTGAGGCCCTATTTGAAAAAGCTTAAAGAGAACATTGGCCTGAATCGTGTGGTCTTGAAACGCGGCCGATTTTCGGATGAATTTAATTCGTTTGATAAGCTCTCGCCCGAAGCTGATAAAAAATTCAATGCTTACCTTGGCAATTTTTACCGGGTCTTTAAAGAAAAAGTGGCTTTCCATCGTCAAATGCCTATCGATTCGGTTGAACAAATAGCCCAGGGCCGTGTATGGACCGGGATGCGGGCAACACAGATTGGACTGGTTGATGAACTTGGAGGGTTGAGTAAAGCACTCGAGATAGCTAAAGAGCTATCTGATATTGCACCGGAAGACACGTTTAAAGTGGTCTCATATCCCAAAAAGAGAAGCTTCTTTGAGCAGCTTAGAAGCGGAGAGTTTTTTAACCAGGCTTTGAATTGGCCGCTTAAAGCTATTGGCGGATTTATGGCTCAATCGGAACTGAACCTGATAAAGTCACCATATTTCAATACTCAGGAGCAGATTGAGCAATCCAGGGGCGTGCTTGAGGAAGCCTTGCTTTTGAAACCCATAACCTGGCACCCATACTATTACCAGGTTCATTGATGGCTTAGACATTTAAACTGCCTACCATGTCTTTAAAACCAGGGTGGGCAGGATCATTAAAGTACGTTTGCAAAGACCTGGCAATGGTTGAGCCGATATTGGGCTGAACAAAATTCATGGTGCCGATTTGCACGGCCTTCGAGCCAACCACCAAAAACTCAAGGGCATCTTCGTAACTGGAAATACCACCCATACCCACAATAGGTATCTTTACCGATTGAAAGCATTCCCAGACCTTGGCCAGTGCAATGGGTTTTATGGCCGGGCCCGACAAACCGCCGGTAATATTTTTTAGAACAGGTTTTTGGGATTTATAATCCACTGCCATGCCCACCACCGTATTGATAAGCGATACCGAATCGGCTCCACCTTCTTCGGCAGCTTTGGCTATAACACCGATCGATGTAACATTCGGGGTTAATTTGATCATAACATGGCGTGAGGTAACTTTGCGGATAGCCTCGGTCATTTCTTGTGTGGCCGATGAGCTCACCCCAAAAATAATGCACTCGCCCTTCACATTCGGACACGAAAGATTGATCTCATAGCCGTCGATGCCTTCAACATCATCCAGACGGCGAACCACTTCAACATAATCTTCAACCGATTTTCCGACAATATTAACGATGATCTTAACACCCATGGTCCGTAAAACCGGCATTTTCTCCTTAATAAACCTATCGATACCAACATTAGCCAGACCAATGGCATTAAGCACCCCGGCTGAGGTTTCAACCATGCGAGAAGGCAGATTTCCTTCACGAACTTCCAGCGAAATGGCTTTGGTTACAATACCCCCAATGCCATCAAGGGCACCCAATTGATGCAATTCTTCACCGTACGATACGGTTCCTGATGCCAGTAAAACCGGATTACTAAGCGTTAATCCCCGGCCCAGCGAAATATTAAACAACTCCGACATAACCTTTAAATTTCATTAAACTAAATGCGCTCAAGCAACGACTCCAGGCGGCGATGGTCATCACTGAAAAAATAAGACAGCTCTTTGCCAATTTTCACCAGGCTGTCTTTTTTCAAGTACGTTTTGTATTGTCTAAGAAAGGCTACAATCAGCTCATCGGTGTGCGGGTTTTTGGCATTGATGATCAATCGAATAAACTGCGGCGATGACTCAAAAAACTGCTGCTGTTCCAGGGTAGTGGTTTCATACACAAAATCGTGCAGCCTGGGTGGTTGTAACGGCAATCCCTGCACAAAGCTATTATTCGTGTTATAACCAACATGGATGGTATGAACAATGGTTTGTATCAGTTCAAAAACCTGGGGCATTTCTTTTTGAAGTTCCTCCCGGCTTTTTCCAAGCGGGGTCACCAGCCTCGAAGAATCCAGTGCAGCATGTTCAATAAACGAGACAATACCAAACACCTCTTGCTCCTGGGTAGTCCTTATCTTGATAAGCTGCCCCAAACATACTTCAATGTCTTCCATTGGATCCTGTTTAGTACCAACCGCCTGTGAGGCGGAGGTGTTGGAGGCAATCACTTCCCCGATATTTTCGCCAACAACCATGTGATTCTTTATCTTCGGCTGATACGTGGATTAGAGCGAAGTAAGCTTTGAATGGCTGTTTCAACATGATCAATGTAATTGTTCATGAAGCTTTCTTCTCTGAACTGGATATTGCCATCTTTAACAATAACCGTTGTTGGCAGGTAGGCCACCTTATACTCACGAATCATGCTATCGGTACCCCTGGCAAAGGGAAAACTGTATGCATATTCCCGGGCATTTTCAACTATTGGTGCCAGATCGTTATCTGTGGTGATAGCATAGAAATTCACCCCTCTGGCCCGATATTTTGCGTAAAGCAACTGAAGTTTGCTAAAAAACATTTTACTGACTTCCGAGTGCGACGACCAAAAATAATACACATTAATACTGCCATCGGTTGCATTAGCAAAAACCTGCTCACCTGCAACTGTCGTTAAAGACATATTTGGTGCAGGTTTGCTCAATGAGGCCTTTACATTTTTCAACTTAGATTCGAATCCTTTTGTTGATTTTAAACTCCCCAGTGTAGATTTTTTAAACTCATTCTTCACCCAGGTCACTTTTTGTGGATCGTATTTTAAAGCAATAGACTCCAGCGCATAGTCTAAAGCCGCTTTTGGATTTGCTGTCTTTTGGCTTTGTGCCAGGGCAAATAATATCTCGGGTTGTTTTGAAAAACTTAGCGACTGGGCCTGGTAGAGATTATCCAAAGCACCCAGGCGATCGCCAATTGTCAAATAAGATTGTCCAATGGCATAATAGGCTCGCCCGGTTAAATCGTCTTTGATCAAATTCAGTGCGTCTTTCTGATCGGGCATTTCACGCTCAACATTCGAGGTATTAAACGATACATTGCCGACATCCAGATTTTGGATCAGTTTATTTGCAATATCGATAGCCAGCCCTGAGTATTCCTGCGAAGTTGCAAATCGTTCAGCAAAACCGGCAAGTGTAATGGCATCGTAGACCACCCGGTCGTAGTCGATACGTAAAATATCCTGAACATACGGCAAAGCTTTTTTCAGGTTGATTTTGGCATAGTAGTCGAACAAATGCCTTACAGCATAGGTATTAACTTTTGAAGTTCTGAGTGATGATAGCCTTTGATTGAGAATATTCTGGGCAAAAATTGCCGAACGCTCCCGGTAGGCATTTGGATTGGATATGTATTTTAACAGCAAGGCCAGGTTCATTTGAACGGTCAGCTCGCTGGAAGGGTATTTTTCGGTCATGGTCATCAGGGCCATTTCCCGAAGCTCTTCATCGGGCTCAACCAGAAACCTGTTGTAAAGATTTAGCTTGTGTAAATATGTATCAGGAATTTCCCGAACCACCTCATAAGCTTTACGTCGGTCACCAATAGCATGAATATAGGTGAGTGAAATAGCCTGAAGCAGGTCTGAATTATCTCTGCGATTTCGGCGTACCCTGGCTATCTGATTCTCCAGTTCAGCCAGCGCTTCCTGAGTTTTTCCACCCTTTTCATACATGAGTGTCCAGTAAAGAATATAAGCATCGAAATGATTAGGATAGCGCTTAAGTTCTTGCTTTATGTGATACATTATGGTATCGGTCGGGGCACCGTTTCGATGCATGGCTACAGCAAGCCGGTAATGAGAAGTTGGAACAGGGACTTTTTGCTTATTAAGCACCAGATAGTTTTTTGAATAATTCTTGCGCCAATCCGACCTGTTTAAAATGCTGTAAGAAAGCACCTGTGCATCAGCCGGAACCACCACCTGACCCAACCAGTATTGATCTTTGTAATTTTTCAGTGTAAGTGTTTTATAGAACGACTCATCATTTTCAAAGAACTGTGGTTCCCAAAAGTTAAAAACAAGTTTGGCTTTGGGTGGCTCTTGTTTGTTCATTAATGAATCAGTGGGGAAATACACAATATTGAACGTGTCATTAACAGCGGTATTTTTCGAGCGGTATTCTACAACCTGACTTTCCTGAACATCCAGGGCAATACACCCACTCAAACCCATTAAAGCCAACAGAACAAGTAAAAAAGGTTTTTTGATTGAATCAAACATAATGAAACTGGTTTTTTAAGGCGATACTATATTATGGGAAATCGTTTCGACATTGATTTTGCTGAATATTGAAAGACCAAAGCTTCTTTTCGACAAAGCATTTCCAGGTATTTATAGAAACTGGCCTGATCTTTCTGAGAAATCACGGCTTTTTCATGTGCCTCCGAAAGAATCATCGGGTAACCTTGTCCTTTTTGGAGATCATCAAGCACACTGCTGTGAATCAGATCCAACGTTTCTTGATTATCCCGAAAGCACCAGGCCGGAAATTCTACCCTGGCAATTTCTTTCCCGGTATGAAGATAAAAGAAACACACGTTATCCAGTGATTCATATCTGTCCATAACCTCCGAACAGCTTTCAAACACAGCCGAACGCTCACCTGGTTTTAAAAGTAATGAAAAAATATCACGATCGTACAACCAGGATTGCAGATTTATACCTTTGAAATCATCTTTAAGGTAAATTTGCAAAGATTTTACAATATCTCGTCCGTTTGGAAAACT
This sequence comes from uncultured Chlorobiales bacterium, assembly GCA_964642175.1. Lineage (GTDB taxonomy): Bacteria > Bacteroidota > Chlorobiia > Chlorobiales > Chloroherpetonaceae > JANQGG01. Next base: position 218,877 of record CAZXOK010000005.1, read on the forward strand.
GATGTAACTGCTTATGGGTATATTTTGTGATCTGAACCCGGCAAGCGCCTGAAGATAGGCTTTAAAAAAGCGCTCCTGAATCGGCTGAGATTGTATTGATTTTAAATGCCAGAATACCAATGTCCCATCGGCAAGTGCCAGGAGTGGCCTATTACCTGATTTTTGTTCCCGGCTCAGATCATAAAGCACTTCCAGTTCCATGAGCTGTCGAAGTGGATTCATGAAGTCCCCGGCTTGTTCAGGGTCTAATTCTAATCCTTCAAATACCGGTTTCCGGTTTAAGGTCTCCAGGCTGAACAGACGGGTAACCTGGTCCAAAACCGGAGGTTTGGTTTGACCGATATGAAAACACACTTTACTGATATTAAGCAGAGCAATGAAAATATTTATCTGTTGTTCGGGGAATATTTGTGAGCCATCCGAGGCACAAAAGGATATCTCTCTTGGTCTTTCTGGGGCACTATAACCAATGGCTGGTTCCTGACAAGGTAAAGCTGAAACACCATCCTGCCTGGTTGCCTTCCTCCATTGCTCAAACAGATCTGTTTTTTTGTTCAGAACCTTAACCAAGTGGTTTTCAATCTGTTTTTTACTTTTTTGTTTTTCAGATAATTCAAAAGCAAAATTTTTAAGTTCCGGTTCTAATTGTGATAAGTTGAGCACAAAAAAAGAGCTTAAATTTTTAGATTTTTTGAACGAAAGTTACACCTATTGAGTTTTCATACTACAACTTTCAAGATGAAATTGAAAATCAAGATTGGGTTCTTTAAAATTTTGAAAAAAAAACATCTTATTTTATATTAATGTTAAGTTTTACATCTCACGCCCGTGGGATGCGGCATGCGGAGTGGGGGACGCATGTCACGAAAGGCGACTTCTGTCGCCTTATCGTTTTATTGAATGATGATTAGTTACAAGTTCATTTATATAGATTTCGTAACAAACATCTCACGCCCTGTGAGGTGTGGCAAGTGGATGGGGGACACTTGCTAGTTACATCAGGCGACTTCGGTCGCCTTTTTTTTGTTCATTTTTTTAAACTGTGTCGTCCTAAAATAGGTTGAAAGGTTATTAAAGATTAAAATGAACCACTGAGATGTTTCTCAGTGGTTTTTTTATGCACAAAATCAGGTGTATGCATATTTATACTTAAGTGAGGCCTTTTCTCATTATAAGTACTCACCGATTCTTCCTTGCTTTTGCCTTTAAAGTATTCCAAGGCCGAAAGGATAATGCGTTTGTTTTCGCGGTCAAACTCAATCACTTTCAGTGGCAGTTCATCGCCAATGTTAAAGGATGTGTTAATATCCGGCACACCACCCTGCATCAGGTGAGAGACTGGCACAAAACCATCCACACCGGCAGGCAGTTCAACGATTACGCCTTTTTCAATGATCTGCGACACATTACCTTTGGTTTCAATACCTACGGCATAGGCCTCTTCAAAGTCGCTCCAAGGATCGGCTTCGATCTGTTTCATAGAAAGCGAAAGCTTGATGTTTTCTTTATCGATGTTCAGGATTATACATTCCACTTCCTGACCCATCTGTACAAACTGGTTCGGATGTTTAATATGCTGGGTCCAGCTCATTTCGGAAATATGAACCAGGCCTTCGATGCCTTTTTCAATTTCTACAAATGCACCGTAATCGGTGATTGAAACCACGCTGCCCTGAACTTTGGCACCGGTCGGGTATTTCTCTTCGATATTGTCCCAGGGGTGCTTGGTCAGCTGTTTCATGCCCAGCGATACACGCTGTTTGGCTTCGTCGTAGCCGATAACCACAACCGTGATCGGATCATCAAAATTAACCGCTTCATGGTCTTTTGAAAACCGGATCAGTTTTTGATCCCGGTTCGAGACC
>CAZXOK010000006.1:0-157500 GCA_964642175.1 uncultured Chlorobiales bacterium
TGCTTTCTCACTTCGTATATCAGTTCCAGCAGTAACGCATGAGAGACCTCATCAAGCGGTTTTGCCAGGGCGTAATCCGTAGCTAAACGCCAGGAAGTCTGGCTCAAACAATGGTTCAAGCGCTTGCACGAGCGCTTGTTGCAGCATACGATCTGCCACGGTCGGTATGCCGAGTAATCTCGGCTTGCCGTTGCTTTTCGGTAGGCGGACAGTGAAGTGCCTTGAAATTCCGCACTACGCATAGCCGAGACCGTTATTTTTTTTAATCCCTAGCATATCGCTACACCCTAGAAGCCAACCCGAGATGGCTCACCAAAAACCCTTTCATGCTCTCAGTGCTTAAGTTTACACCTTCCGAAGAAGCGTGGTTGAGGCGCCAAATCCCAGAAACCCTCTCAGGAATTCGAAGCGCTCGGTTTTAACCGGCTCAAACCCATGGCGCAGGTACATTCTTTTCGCGCCCGGGTTTGTATCTATCACATCCAGCCGCACATACTGGTAATGGTGCTCTTTTGCAAAAATACACAGCCTCTCCAGGAGCTTACCCCCAATGCCCTTGCCCCGATCAGAGCGACACACAACAATGGCATCCATTAAAAGCTCACCGGGTTTTATAGTCCGCTCATAGAGAGAAAATACCATTATGGCCCATATCGCTTGCCACACTCTCCATTCTTTAAAGAGTTGTTTTACAGTTAATCCCCCGGTAAATGAACCCTCATGTGTTTTATAACCGGCCACCCCCACAAGCCTGTCCTCATCGATAGCTGCAAAAGCGCAACCAAGCTCTAATGACCGGGTAAATAGCTTCAGACGCTCAGAGTGAGACCAGATCGCCCTTGAAAACTTTTCTCCAAAGGCCTCGTCGTAAAGCACGGCGGCATCTTTGCGCATCGATTCAGGGATACCATGAACAATAGTTATCGTTTCGGTGGACTTCATACTTTTTTAGCTTGGTTATAATTTTTATGCTCTTAGGCTAACGCTCTTGGTATGTAAAAAAAACCATACTTGCCACCGTTACATTAATTTAGTGCACTGTTTGCTATAATTAAGAACGTTATTCATTCGGTGGGTAGTATTTGGGAATTGAGCTTGCCAAAATGTGTGCGCTGAGCCAGCCGAAGCACCGATTTTGAAGATATTATTCCCTTCGCAAGCGTTTCGGCAGGCTCAACGAACTCTCAGGGAACATTTCAGGTAAGTGTTTCGGCAAGATCAACATCCAACTCCGGAAACACATTTTTCAGACTATAGCAACAACGGTTAAACTAAGTGTTATAAAAAAACCTGCTTTCGATTTATTGACACATTGCGGGTTGCCTGCCAACAAAGGCTTCTGTATATTTTGCCCAAAACTTATGAGATTCTGTTTATGCAACAAGCATCACGCGTTATAAAGTTATTCCTGGTTTTCAGCCTGGCTATCCTTCATACATCTCTGGCACTGGCCGATACGCCACGTTTCAGGGCTGCTTCCAATGTGCTGCCCTATCCTGAAGAAGTGGGGTACCTGTCCATTTCAGCTACATTGTTCTCGAGCACCACCGAGTATGCCCCGTCGGGAGATACACGTGAGCTGTTCAGTGCGGCTGAAGTCACCGATGCTCAGATCAGTGAAACAACTGTAAATTTTCATTATGAGAAAGCCCTGGAATCGTGGCTCACACTGGTCGTGGATTTGGGGTATCGTACTTTTACCTTAACCTACAGCGATCTGTTTGTGCGTCCAACCGACCCTGAACGAAATGTTACCATCGAGTCGGATGCGTTCAGTGATTTATGGGTTTCAGGCCGTCTGGGTCTTTTAAAAGCCAGAACCTGGCTGGGGCCCTGGCTCTCGAGCATGCAACTGGGTGTGAAGTTACCGACCGGCGATGTAACTTCAGCCGTGCCTACCGGAACGGGTTTTATTGATTATGAACTGCGATCTCTGAATCAATTTGACTTTCGAATGTTAAACTCACCGGCCAAGCTATACACTAACTTTGCTTATCAGCTTCGGGGCGGAGAATTTGACAATCAAATTCATTACCGGGCTGAGTTAAATCTTTATGTAGCCAGGGAGTTAATTGTAAAATCGTCTTATGGTGGTATTGCCGCTCCCGATAATGCCACAACACCCATTGGCATGGACGACGATCGCAACCTTATCTTTGTTGGAGATGAAGCTTACACCCAGTACTCGCTTGGTCTTGAATTCTCATTTTCGAGCAGTTTTAGTGTTAATTTCGACTACATCTCACGCGTATCGGGCACCAACACCTTTTCGGGCAACCAATACAATATCGGTGTCGCGTTTAAATAATCAGCTTCTGAGATACCCCCATATTGTTTGAAGGGTAGGTTTCTGCCCGTAACTCAGCACCCCAACCTGGTATAGTTTTCCGGCAAGTGCACTCACTGCCCAAAAGCCCAGTATTAAAAAAAGAATGCTTGAACCAATTTCCCAAAGCATCACCGAACCGGTGGCTATTCTTGTAACCATCAGGGTTGGTGAAAAAAAAGGCACCTGCGCCAGAATCCGAACCCAGCCCTGCATGGGATCAATGATCACCTGAGGCAGGATCAGCACCGGTAAGATCACCAGAAACGTAACCGGCATATGCAGGGCCTGTGCGTCCTGGTGTTGCTCCACCAATGCACCAACGGCCGCATACATACTGGCGTACATTAAATATCCCAGGATAAAAAAGCCAAAAATACTCAGGATTAATTCTGGTGTGAGCAAGGAAAGCAAATCACCGGATTGCGATGCATCCAACCAGGAACCTGAAAGCCCAATCAGAACAAAACTCGTGCCCCAGATAGCATATTGGATCAGGGCCACCAGACCCACCCCGCATATTTTCCCAACCATTAACATCAGTGGAGAAACTGATGAGATCAGTACTTCCATAATTCGGGATGATTTTTCCATGATCACAGCGTTCATAACCTGGATACCGTAAATCAGCATCGTGATGTACATCAACAGCCCACTGAAATAGCTTACCACATATTTAGCCATGCCGCCTCTTTGAAAGCCTTCCGGGTTTATGGGCTGATTTGTGATCTGAATGGGCGTGTTTGCAGCACGAATTTTTTCCTCCTTGTTTGCCACAAACTCCTCCAAAAGGGCTTGTTTAACGGCCAGTTGAATGGTAAGATCGAGGGTTTTTTTACTAACAACACTCAACTGACTTGCGGTATATAGATCGGCCTGAAATTCTTTTTCAGGGGTCTTGTCGAGTACAAGCAGCCCCCAAAACACACCATCCTCAATCTCCTGCCGGATCTTTTCTAGCGTGGAAAAGTCGTATTGCTTAAAAGTGACCGGTTTGATCTCTCCATCCTTGCTCAATTGTGCGCCTACCGAACTTAATAAGTGACCGGTTTTATCTTGCACAACCAGTAGTTTTTGTTCTTTAGAAGAATTTGGGGCAAATAACGAGGTTACCAGAAATGGGGCAAGAATAACCAAAGGAAGCACCAACGTGGCTATCCAGAAGCCTTTGCGCTTTAAACGCTCTTTAACTTCAGAATAGATAATTACACCCACTTTATGCATAAGAGAGTCTTTTTCCGGTTTTTTGAAATGTCAGTTTAAAAATATACGATCAATGAGGGGTAAAATTGTAAATCGACGGCTGAGATCGAAGACATGGTATGGATTCGGGCCGACTTAAGGAAGATATGAGTTCGCTTACGATGTAACGCTATGCAAAACTTTGAACCGCATCTTCAACAGACGGGTAGGTTTCAAAAATAGTGTTGAGCTTGGTAATCTTAAGGAGGCTTTCAATCCGCTCGGAAGGATTCGAGAATTTTACCTGGCCTTCTTCTTTTTTTACGTTGGCCTGTGCTGAAGTAAGCATTCCCAGACCGGAAGAATTCATGTACTCGACCCCTTTTAAGTCCAGAACGATCTGGTTTTGACCATCTGCAAGAATCTCACGGATGCGGCTGGTGAGTTTATTGGCATCCGGGCCTCCTAGTACGTCACCCTTCAGTTCAATGATCATCACCCCATCGACTGTGCGTTCAACAAGTTCCATTAGCCACGAAGTTTAAGCTTTCCTTTTCTTTTAAGCTGCCAGTCCAGCACTATGGGAGCGGCGACAAATAATGAGGAATAAGTTCCTATAAGTATACCCATTAAAATGGCAAAAGCAAATCCACGGATCGCCGGTCCTGCAAATATAAACAGCACTAAAACGGTTAAAAGGGTCGTTCCGGAAGTTATAATGGTTCTGCTCAGGGTTTCGTTTAAACTATCGTTAAATATTTTTTCATAGGGCTCATTCTTTCTTAAGGCCAGGTTTTCACGAATCCTGTCGTAGACCACAACGGTATCGGTAATGGAATAACCGGCAATGGTTAAAAATGCTGCAATCGTGCTTTGGTCCACCTCCAGGGGCATCATATTAAAGGCGCCGCCAAGAAGGCTGAACAAACCCAAAACGATCAGCACATCATGGAAAATGGCGATCACCCCGGCAGTGGCAAACTTAATTTCAAAACGAATGCCCACATAGATCAGAATGGCGATCAATGCCCCGATCAGGGCTTGCAACGCCGCCCATTTCAGATCGTCGGCAATGCTTGGGCCAACAGCATCAATCCGTCGGATCTCATGCGGGTTCCCCACCATTTTATCATTGAGAACATTGGTAATGAGATTTTGGAGGGTGTTTAAATCACCTTCGAAATCTGTACGGATGATCACTTCACGATCCGAGCCATATTCCTTAATGGAGCCATTGACACCACCTGCACCTAAAGCCTTTCGAACCTCGCCTATTTTTATGGACTGTTCAAAACGGATCTCAATTTCTGTTCCTCCCTTAAAATCGATGCCATAGTTGAGGCCTTTGAATATCATTGAGGCAAATCCAACCAGAATAAGTGTTACGGAAAACACGTAGGCAAATTTGCGCTTGCTTAAAAAATCAAAAGATGGGTTTTTTAATATTCTCATTATCGGTTATATGGAATTAAACTTTATCCAAAACTTTTATCACTGATTTTTTCATTCTCGATCATCCAATCGATAATGACTTTGGTAATTACAACGGCTGTAAACAAACTTGCAATGGTACCGATCATTAAGGTTACTGCAAAACCCTGGATCGGGCCAATACCAAATGTGTAGAGCAGGAAGGCCGCACCCAATGTGGTGATGTGCGAATCGAGAATTGCCGAAAATGCTTTATCGTATCCTGTCTCAATACAGAGTCGAAGACGTTTACCCAGCAAAAACTCTTCGCGCACACGCTCAAAAATGAGCACGTTTGCATCAACCGCCATACCGATGGTTAGCACCAAACCAGCGATACCCGGAAGTGTAAGAGCTGCACTGAAACCAGCCAGAACGGCAATTACAAATACAACATTGAAAACCAAGGCAAAGTCGGCGATAAATCCGGCGCTGCGGTAATAGAAAATCATAAATATCGCAACAATGCTGAAACCCCAAAGAATAGCCTGAATACCGGCACGAATTGAATCTGCCCCCAAAGATGGGCCAACCGTGCGTTCTTCAATAATCCGGACCGGGGCGGGCAACGCACCGGCTTTCAAAACAATTTCCAGATCCTGGGCCTCCTCCAGATCGTCTATACCATTAATAACCGAGCTTCCGTTAGGAATCTTCGACTGCACAACGGGTGCTGAATACACCGTATTATCGAGGACAATTGCGATTTGTTTACCAATATTAGCCCCGGTAATTCGCGCCCATTTGCGCGTGCCTTCGCCATCCATCTTCATGGTAACTTCAGGGGTCATGTCGTTGGGATTAAATGTGGCTTTGGCTTCGGTTATCACACCACCAGTAAGCTCAGGTTGCTTTTTTAACGGATAGACATAATAAAGCTCGGTGCCATCTTCAGCGGTGGAGAAAGCTTTTGCCGAGATTAAAAAATCCAAATCGCCCGGAATACGACGGCGCACGTCTTCGCGTGAAAGAATATTCTGAAGGTTTGTTCGTTCAAATTCCGTGGTGTAGGTTACCCCGTTCTGAAGCACACCCAAAATGGCAAAGAGGGGATTTTCACGTCGAAGCGCTTCATCGCTTTTAACTGTATCGGCCTGCTCTGAAAACAAGTCGAGGGAATTGGTATCGGCCATGGCGGTAAGATCGGGAACTGCGGAGGTATCGGCTTGCGAAACCTGTGGCGCAGATGTTGCTTCCAAATCAGAACCAGCCTCAATGCTGTCGAGCTTTTCTTTTTCTTTCAGGGCGAGGTATTTATTGATATCCTGCAAAACCTGAAAAGCCACTTCACGGTCGCGCACCAACTTAAATTCAAGCTTGGCGGTTCCTTTCAACAATTTGCGAACGCGCTGTTTATCTGAGACACCCGGCAGCTCGATAATGATCCGTCTGCCACCCTGGGTTTGGATCACCGGTTCGGCCACACCATATTGATCCACGCGGTTTCGGATAATTTCCCTGGCGCGATCAACTGCTTCCTTGGCTTCATCTCTTAATTTATCAACTATCTCTTCATCTGAATCGCGAATATCATAATAATAACGGCTTAAGCGGATCTCTTCTTCCTGGAATACTTCTTTTAAAAGCTCAGGAATCGGGGTTTTATCAGTTTTGGCACGCTGACGAATAATTTCTACCAGGGCATCAAACTTTTCATCCCGGTTTTTAGCACTCTCTTCAATCAGGCCTAAAACATCAACTTCTAAAACAATATGCATACCACCCTGAAGATCAAGTCCCAGTTTTAAACGCTTGTCTTTGGCTTTTTCAATATCCTGGCGGTTATCCTGAATATATTTTAAGCTGTCTTCAGAGCTGGTAAACTCCTGGATAGTTTTCGTGTATTGGTAGTCTTGAAAAGTAGGTACAAGTGAAAATACAGCTAATGCTGTAAGCAGTATGATAAGAACGACTCTAAACTTATTGTTTTTCATTGGTATTTTATGCAGCTAAACTCACTATGGTTTTTTAATGCAGTCGGTGATTACAACATGCAAAAGGTCGGCTAATATAAAAAACTATTTAGCTAATGTCAATTATATACCTATGCCCATTCACCCTTGGATTTCTGAGATTTCAATTGCGTTTTTTACATGTTTTTTGATAAATCCATCCCGGAGTCTATTTTAAATTGATTTATTAATGCTCAAAAAAATCATAGCTGCGGGCTGTCATGGAATTAAAAACCAAAAAGTTTCTGATCGGTGTTTCCTCATCACTGATTATTATCGCGCTGAGTACCATCGGCGTGCTGTATTATATTTTATATAAATCTGTTCCCGACTATCATACCAATATTCCGACAAAGGGAATAACGAACACTGTTCAGATATATTACGATGATTTCGGGGCTCCGCATATCATCGCCCAAACCGAAGCCGAGTTGTTTTTTGCACAGGGTTATGCCCATGCCAGAGACCGTATGTGGCAAATGGAAATCCAGCGCCGCGCAGCTCAGGGACGTCTCTCAGAGATTTTTGGCCCGGCTACACTGAGTTATGATAAACACATGCGCACCATCGGCATTAATCGCACTGCCGACTCTATTTGGGCCGGCCCGGTTTTAAGCGATAACTCGCGCCAAACCCTGCAATGGTATTCAAACGGTGTAAATGCCTTTATTGATCAGGCCAAAAATGGTGATCACAATTTTACCCTGGAATTTGATGCCCTTGGCATTGAACCTGAACCCTGGAAACCGGAGGATTGTCTGTCTATTATCCGCATGATGGGCTGGGAAATGAACACAGCCTGGAATATCGATGTTGCCCTGGCCGAAATCACTAAAAAACTGGGTGTGGAAAAGGCCATGGATTTGTATCCCGAGAACCGCAAACCCTCGCTTACCATTTTAAGCCCGGATCATATGCCGAAAAACTTACTGGCAAAACAAGCAGTTGCCGGATCAGAGAAAACTCAAGCTTTGGCTGATAAAGATCTCAACTTGGAAGCACTGGCTCGTTTCTATCAGTCAGACCGGGCATACCGGAGTTGGTCCAGAACCCGAGGCTCACATGTTGGCAGCAACAGTTGGGTGGTTGGGCCTCAGAAATCCAAAAGTGGCGGGGCCATGCTGGCAAACGACCCTCACTTAGGTTTTGTAACCCCTTCGCGTTGGCACGAGATGCAGTTGTATTGCGAAAGTGCCGGCATCAATGTCTCGGGAGGATCTCTTCCGGGGGTTCCGACCATCGTGATCGGCCAAAACAACTACCTTGCCTGGGGGTTGACCAATATCATGATTGACGATTGTGATTTTTTTGCCATCACCCAAAAGCCAGAAGGTGGCTATAAAATTATTGAGGAGATCATTAACGTAAAGGATGCCAACCCGGAGCCTTTCCTGGTCTACCAATCCAATGTTGGTGTGATATTGCCATCGCCCATAATACGCAGCCGCATTCATAGCCCTTCAGCCCGGCTCGATAGTATGGATATTGCCATGAAATGGACCGGACATGAAATCAGTGATGAAACCCAGGCATTTTTAAGGTTGAATAAAGCCAAAAACTGGCGGGAGTTTCGGGATGCCTTAAAACACATTGCTGTACCCGGGCAAAACTTTATCTATGTGGATAAGCTTGGCAATATCGGGTTGCAGGCCACCGGCCTGATTCCAATCCGAAATAATCAGGAGGGCTTTACACTTCGTGACGCATCTGATCCGGGCGCGCATTGGCAGGGATATGTGCCTTACAACGAAATACCCTATGTATTTAATCCACCGGAAGGTATGATCATCTCGGCCAATAACCAGCTGACACCCGATACGTATAAATACTATATCAGCTCACTATGGGAACCCGATTCCCGGGCAGCACGTATCAAGGAACACCTGACATCAAAACCCAAGTTTGACAGCAAGGATTTTCAAACCATTCAATATGATATGGTTTCCATACAATCTCGGCGGTTGCTGCCCTATTTATTAGCTGCCCTGGAAAACGATACGCTTGCGCAACATCAAACCCCAATAGAATATCTAAAAAACTGGGATTGCAATTTCGACAAGCCTTCCATTGGAAGTACCATTTATACCCAGTTTTACATGCGCCTGCTTCATAACACCCTCGCCGATGAACTTGGCGAAAACCTGTTTATGGGCTACATGGAGTTGATCAACGCTCCCAGCCGGGTGATGCAACAGATGATTGAAGACACCAGCATGGTCGAAGTTATGCTCCCCGACAGTACCACGGCGTTTCAGGTAAGAACCAATCCCTGGTTCGATAATATCAACACGCCTGAACAGGAATCCCGCGACGACATCCTGCGACAAAGTTTTTCAGAAGCCATCTCAATTTTAAACACCCATTTGGGCTCCGATGAAAAATTCTGGCGCTGGGAAGCCATCCATAAACTCTCCGTTACCCATGTCTTCGGACAGGCCAGTGGCTCTGAAAATGAAAGTATCGTAACCAGGCTATTTAACTTTGAACCCGTAGCAACCGGTGGTAATGCCACCTCTGTAAACAATGGCGAATTCCGCTATAAACATGTTAATTTCTCCAAAGATGCGCTGGTTAATGCCTCGCACGAAGTTGGGGCAAGCTCCCGGCGAGTAATAGATATGGCTGAACCGGACAAATTCCTCAGCATTATGCCGGGTGGCAACAGCTGCGATATCATGAGCCCGCATTACAGTGATCAGCTTAAAATGTGGGCAAATGGACAGCTCAGGGAATTTGTGACCAATCCCGACCAATTTGAGCCTTTGGATTACGAGCTGACTACCCTTGAAGTGGACACACCATAATCCTTGAGACGCTCTGTATTTACCAGTTAATAGACAGAGGCTTTTTTTCACCCGTAATTTCAGGTAAAAAAGCTCAATTTGTAGAGGAATGGAAAGTTGTCTACATTCTAAACAGTCCCTGACTATCTTGCTTTCCCTCAGGGTATAAGTACATCCGTTTTCTGATAACCTTGAAGGGATTCATCCCGGAATCAACTTAGCACAACAGGCAAGCGTTCTCGCATTGCGATTTAATATCAGGACTATCGCTTACAGAACCTGTTTATCACGTTTCTATTCCCGGGGCATCCCTAAGAGCTATTTAAATGATTAAAGGAGGCCAACATGGATCAAAACATATTAATTACATACGAGTCCAAGTATGGTACAACCCAAGAAATTGCACAAAAGATTGGAGAGGTGCTTGCTGAGTGTGGTCTGGACGCCAAATTAACACCTGTCGACCAAGTGCAAAATCTTGACTCATACAACGTGGTGATACTGGGAAGCGCCGTCTTTACAGGCGACTGGTGCGAAGAGGCTTCAAAATTCCTGGAAACCAATGAGAAAGCACTTTCGGAAAAAACAGTTTGGCTGTTTTCCAGCGGGCCTCTCGGAGAAAGCACCGTTGAAGAAGACTCCAAAGGCTGGCGTTTTCCAAAAAAACTTCAGCCCATAGCCGACCGCATTGCTCCGCGCGATACAGCTGTGTTTCATGGCAAGATCGATAAAGATAAGATCAGCTTAATGCACAAGTTTATGATCAAAGTCGCAAAAGTGCCTGTTGGCGACTTCCGTAAATGGGATGATATTATTGCCTGGGCAAAAGACGTGGCTGAAACGCTCAAGAAAGAGGGATATGGGCAAGAATCGCCGGCATAAGAGCTGTATTCAATTAAACTTAAAAAAAAGGGTCGGTACTAAACATACCGGCCCTTTTTCATTTACACCCTTATTAAATAAACCTCTATCCGGCCACTTCTTCAGCTTTTACTGACTGCAGGAAGTCCATGGCTTCGTTTGGCTTGTAGTTTTCATGCACCACTTTGCCAATGGTCTTCATCATCGCTTCAGGGGTTTCGCTCTGGAAAATATTGCGTCCCATATCCACACCTGAGGCGCCTTCCTGAACCGCATTGTAAGACATGGTCAGGGCATCGAGTTCCGGGATTTTCTTACCACCGGCCATCACGATCGGTACCGGGCAGGAGGCAACAACGGTATCAAAATCTTCAGGCACATAGTAAGTTTTTACAACCTGCGCGCCAAGCTCAGCGCATATTCTGCAAGCCAGGCGGAAATACTTGGCATCGCGCACCATATTTTTACCCACAGCGGTTACCGCCATGGTAGGGATGCCATACTTAAGGCCCATATCCACCAAACGGGTCATGTTTTTGATCGAACGGGTTTCGTACTGGCCGCCAATAAAAACCTGAAGGGTAATACAAGCCACGTTCATGCGAATGGCATCTTCAATATCTACGGCCAGCTCTTCATCAGAAAGCTCTTTAAGAATGCTCGGGCCACCGCTGGAGCGCATAACCACGGCTTTGGTATTGGTAGGCGGTACGGTAGTGCGCAGCATGCCGCGGGTTAGCATAATCGCATCAGCGTGTTCCATGAGCGGTACAATGTTCAGGTCCACACGTTCCAGGCCGGTGGTCGGACCCTGGAAATACCCGTGGTCGATGGCAAACATAACGGTTCTGCCGGTATCGGGTCTGAAAATTCGAGACAGGCGGTTTTTCATGCCCCAATCCAGTGAGTGGGCACCTTTGAGGAAAAAGCCATGGTTGTTTACCGGCACATCGGTATAGTAATTTTTTGCAATTTTGTCCTGATCAAACTCTGGCATATGATTATATCATTTTATGGTTTATTGTGATAGACTGATTTTTAAATGTTCGATCTCTTAACGCAGCGCGGCTGCAATATTTCCGCCATCTACAGTGGTAATAGAACCGGTGGTTTTCTTCTCCAGAGCCAGATGAACAAAGGCCTGGGCCACATCTTCGGCCAACACTTCCATTTTCAGCAAATTGCCACGCATGTAATCTGATTCACTCAATCCGCGGGCTTTGGAGCGGGCTTTGATCATATCGGTATTTAACAGGCCACTTCTTATCCGATCGGCATTCACCCCATTGGCGCGTATCTTATCCCGACCATGATCCAGGGCATACTGGCGAACCAGGAACAGGGTAGAGGCTTTTGGCAAACCGTAAGGACCAAAATCAGGCCCGGGATTCACCGCCTGCTTGGACACATTAAATAACAGATCACCTCCGTAGCCCTGGGCTTTCATAATCCGAACCGCCTGCTGAGCCACCGATTGGTGGGAAAAGAAATTCACTTCAAAACTTTTTCGAAGCACTTCATCAGGCACTTCACCAATGCGACCTTGCAGGGCAATCCCAACATTAGACACCACAATATCCACACCGCCGAATTTCAGGACTGCCTCTCTGAAGACACAGACCACATCACTGGCATTGGTAACATCACAGCGCAATACCAGGGCATCCGGGCCCAGTTGCTCTTGCATAAACACAAGGGCTTCTTCATTAAAATCTGTGGCTACAATTTCTGCACCACGGGCCTGGAAGGCTTTTGCGGTGGCCAGACCTATCGCACCTGCCGCACCCGTAACAAGCACCACTTTACCCAGAAATTCATGCCCCTGATCGTGCGAAACCTTGGCTTGTTCCATATCCCAGAACTCGATTTCAAACACTTCATCTTCTGTTATGGACTCAAAACGACCGATGGATTCGGCTTTCAGAATGGCATCGATGGACGCTTCTGCAATATCAGCGTTTGTTTTGGCTTGTTTTGTATTCTTACCCAGACCAAACAAACCCAGGCCGGGCACCAAAACCACACGCGGGCGCTTATCGTGGAGTTCAACCTCTAATCCAAGCTTTTTACTCTGGCGATCCACATAAGCTTCAAATTCACAGGCATATGTTTCAAAGGCATCATAAACTGATGAGCGGAAGGCGTCCATATCCTCCAGATTGGGTGCAGGGATTACCAATGGGGTATTTCGGGTGCGTACGATAAAATCCGGGGTCATGGCCCCGCGTGCACTCAGCTCTTTTACATCTTTATAATTAACAAAGGTTGAAATACGCTCCGAGGATCTGAATTCCAGACAAAATGTATCCACAATACCGGTATCTTCATCATCAATAATGGCCGAAGCACCTCGCAGGACTGTAGCTACATCTTCTGCAGCTGCCAGCTTACCCGGTAAGGAAACCGAAGGAAACGAACCGGAAGTGGATTGATGAATATAGTCGTCCATCTGATCGACTAATGTCAGCATTTTCTCATAGGCTTCCATGGCGCTCTGGCCAAATGTTACCAATCCATGTTTTAACAAGACCAGGCCTTCAATATCCGGGTTTTGCCGGTAAGCTCCGTAGGCTTTCATGGCGAGCTCAAAGCCGGGTTTAATGTAGGGCACATACCCGAGTTGTTCACCCAAAACCGATTTTGTGAGGTCGTGGCCATTGGGCTGATTGCTTAAAATTAACTGGGAGAAAGCATGGGTATGCAAAATATACTTATGAGGCAGAAATGCATGCAACAGGGTTTCTATGGAGGGCACCGGCATTTTTCCGGGTACCAGATGCTGACCATAAAAGATATTTTCAATCAAGACCGATTTGAAAACCTCCGAGTTCAGACTATCGGTTGAAGCATTGGCGAAAAAGTGATCCCGAATGGCTAAAAGCGGATGTAATTTTAAAGGGACAAACCCATCTGTTGAGATCCCATGAAGATCTGTGCCACTTTTTTTTACCAGTATCACCGGTTGCACCTGGCCAAGAATATCCTCAAGTTCGGCTTTAACCGAGGTATTCCCGCCACCATGCATCACGAGTTGTTTTTGCTCACCTAAAAGACGGGAAGCATAGACCAGATCGGCCAGTTCCGGCATGGCAGAGTGATGGGAAAGCTCGTCCTGAACATGTTTTAATGTGGTCTCATCCCATGTAAGTTGCATACTTCTCTTTTTTTCTGTTATCGCTAAATTTGCCCTGAATTTAAAACATTCCTTAGCAGATACCAACCTTAAAAATGTCAGTTGCCACGATTTGTAATCAATTCATTTTGAATGTTTAAGTTCGAACCTTTATTATAACTACGTAATTATATAGAAATCAGTTTTATAATCGAGAAAACAGGAGTTTTGAGATGAGCTACGAGATAACCAATTTTCAGCAGGACGTGATTGATCGCAGTTTTCAACAACCGGTGGTTGTGGATTTCTGGGCTGAGTGGTGCGGGCCCTGCCGGATGCTTGGCCCGGTTTTAGAGAATATGGCTGAAAGATCCAATGGCAAATGGGGCCTGGCAAAAGTAAACACCGATGTGCACCAGGAGCCCGCCCGGCAATACAACATCAGTTCCATACCGGCTGTAAAGCTCTTTGTAGAGGGGCAGGTGGTTGATGAATTTGTTGGCGCCCTGCCCGAGCCACAGATTGAAGCCTGGCTGAAAAAAGCCTTACCCAGCAAATATGCAGAACAGGTTCAAAAAGCCGCTGAATGCCTATCTGAACAGGACATCCAAAAAGCACAGACACTTTTGGAAGACGTGCTGAAAGCTGAACCCGATAATGCACGTGCCGAAGTCTTGATGGCGCAAACATATTTATATGAGAATATCACAAAAGCCGTAGAGATGGTCTCCCACATCGATCCTGGCTCTGAGTTCGACGACGTGGCCGAAGGCATTCGCAACATGGCCGGTCTGATACAACTTGCCGAATCACCCGATGCACTGCCGGAGGGAGAAGGAAAAACCGCGTATTTGGATGCTATTCTGGCTCTGAAAACACAAGATTTTGATACCGCGCTTACACAGTTTATTGAGGTGGTTCGAAACGACCGGTATTACCACGATGATGGCGCCAGAAAAGCCTGCCTGGCCATTTTTAAGTACCTCGGCGAAGAGAACGAGATCACCCTGAAACATCGCAAGGTTTTCAATCGGGCGTTGTATTAGTGGCCGGTTGATACACGGGTTCAGGATCAACCCTTTTTTTATAATTCGCCATGGATCAGGTGCCAGGTATTCTATGGCTGTGCAAGGTGCGTTTTTGGAATCGGCTCTAAACTACACACTGTCGCTTATGCAAGACCGAATCCTGCTGACTTTTTTTATATAAAGGCGTTGACTTTTGCTATGCCACCACCTGTTTTAATAAGGTTATTCATCTTCAGGTTGGTCGGTAGCTGAGTTTTTTACTATCTGACACCAGTTTTCTTAAACTGTTTATAAATTACAGATACAGACATGCGATTGAAGGCAAAGCTAAAAAGCGCCAATTCTGATGTTCAACCTGGCGCCACCACTTGAACCGATTGATGTATGAAACTTCTTCAAGCTATCATCTTAAGCAGCGTCTTTTTGTTGGCTTCGGGATGCAACATTGCCCGATCAGCCAAGCTGCTTGCTCCCGAAAGCTTTGGCATGCAACAGATTGCCCCAAAGGTCTATGTTGAACCGGCCATGCCGCAACAAGCCATCCAACAACTCAAAGCCGATATCGACTCGGCCAGGAGCATCCTCTCGGAAACCTTCGGTATGCTAAAAAGCGATCCGGAACTGATCTGTTGCTTTAGTCAGGAAACCTACCAGTCATTTGGCGGTATAAGTGCCAGGGCTAAAGCCTATGGTAAATGGAAAATTTTGTTCTCTCCCCGAGGCCTGAACCCAACGATCCTCGTCCATGAGCTTTGCCATACCGAGCTTAAAACCCGTTTGGATGTTATCTGGCCAAACCCCACACAGTTACCGGCCTGGTTTGATGAAGGGCTGGCCACCCATCTGAGCCGCGACAACCGATACACACTTCAGACCTGGCATGCACAAACCGATAGCGGCAGAATTGCTGCGAAACTCGGCGAGCTTATAACCACGCGCGAGTGGTTCAACGCCCAGCACCAGGGAAAAGCCACCTATATTGTCGTCCGGCTGGAAGTGCAACAGTGGCTTGAAGTTGTTGGAACCCGGGGTTTGTTTGTATTAATAGAGCGCGTAAATTCAGGTGAGACATTTCAGGAGGTTTATGATGATCTCTACATGAATGCCCGACAACCTTAAATCCTGAACATGGCACCGGAACTCACACTCTTTTCAGCTACCGCTATCCTGTTTCTGGTGATTGATCCGCTGGGCAATGTACCGTTTTTTCTCTCCGCCCTCAAGTCGGTGGAGCCCCGTCGGCATTTTTCGATCATCTTGCGCGAGCTGATTATCGGTTTTGTGGTGCTGGTGCTGTTTATGTTGTTTGGGCACTACATTTTTGAAATGCTCCAGGTAACCCAGTCCTCATTGGGCATTGCAGGCGGGATTGTCTTATTCCTGATCTCCATCAAGATGATCTTTTCGGGCTTTGAAAAAATTTTTGAAGATAACCTGGATAGTGAGCCCCTGATCGTACCTCTGGCCATCCCGGCTATAGCCGGACCCGCATCCATTGCCACCGCCATGCTTTTTATGGCCCAGTACCCCGAAAAGTGGCTCACCTGGATCCTGGCTCTTACCCTGGCCTGGTTTTTCTCTGGCCTCATCCTGGTTTTTGCCGATAAACTGGCCCACCTCCTGGGGCAACGAGGTCTTAAAGCTATCGAACGCCTGATGGGCATGATCCTCACCGTTGTTTCGGTTCAAATGCTGATTGACGGCATCAAACAGTCGTTTAACTTTTAAGACTTACCCACACGACCCATCAGGTAGATCATTTCGGTGGCAATCTGCTGGCAGCGCTCATCGTAAGCCTTTGTTTCACCGGGAGTGTTGTCCATCGCTTTGGAATCGATGTAGGGCAGCGATACCCTAAAATCGGCACCATGGATGATTGGGCAATTTTCGTCGGCGTCAGAGCAGGTCATGACCGCCACAAACCCTGAGCCGGGATTAGCCTTATCGTTATTTTTTTGGAAAAGCAGACCAGGGCCGATAAATCATCTGAAAAACGAACCTCATACCGTGGATTCTCACCACCGGGATTTTTAACCCGGAAACCAGCTCGCTTGAGGGCTTCAACCGCCCGTGGATTGAACGAGGTGGCCTCGGTTCCACCCGAAAAGGTCTGGATATAAGCCGCGGCAGCCGCCCAAATCTGGCTCATATGGCTACGCCGGCTGTTATGCGTGCAAATAAACGTAAGTTTAACCGACTTGCTCTTTGCAATTTCCCCTCGAAGATAGGCTGCCAGATCATCCAGACGCTGCCGCCGTTTTGGCTCAATGTTGGCAACGATTTCTTTGGCATCATTCATGTAAACCATTAAGTCGGGATCAGCTCTGTTTGGCATGGCCTTCTCTTTAAGTGTTAATGCCTGAAGATTTTCAGGCGTTGAGACTTGGGCAAACATCAGAGGTGCTATACTTAACATGGCAAGCACCATTAAACTGAGTTTCATCATCATTGTGCGTGGATTTAAAGTCAGGAGCAGCATCCCAAACCCGAGCCGCAGGAGCCTTGCTGAAACTCTCTAAGCAATACGTTTGGCTGCTGCTCTTTTGAGCTGGGTTTTTCGGCATAAACCGAAATGCTGAAGATTCCTGTGCCGGCAATGTTAAACTGAGACACTTTTTCAGCCGGGAGATACTTGGAGAGAATATCATCCGGGATCACCTCGGTTTTTTTCTCTCTGCACCACGATGTTTTCAAATCCGGTTTGCGCAATCATATCCGGGTAATCCTGCTTCTAAATGACACCGGCAATGCATCCGGCGTACATTTAGGCATCTTTTTTCAGCGCATCGGGAAGCTCGCCAAACAGGACAATGTCGGAAATGCTGAAATGGCCGCCAGGTTTGAGCACCCGGAAAATCTCCGCAATCACTTTGGGTTTATCGGGCACCAGGTTTTGAACACAATTGCAGATCACCACATCGACCAGGTTATCATTAACCGGCATCTGGTTGATATCGCCTTCGCGGAATTCCACGTTGTTGTAGCCCAGTTTTTCGGCGTTTGTGCGGGCCTTATTGATCATATCGGTGGTGAAATCCACGCCTATTACCTTGCCTTCGGGACCGATTTCATGGCGGGGCACAAAGCAGTCGTTTCCGGCGCCTGAGCCCAGATCAATCACGATGTCGCCTTTAGAAATTTTTGCATACCGGGTTTGCACCTATTTTTTTAACTGGTCGGAGTTAGCCATAACAGTAAAGGGTTTGATTTTTAAAAATGCAATATCGCAATAATACGATATATTAAATAAATAGTTTAGCAGCAAGTTCCGGTTGTGGTGCCATGGTATTGGGCAAACAAGTCCAGGAACCGGGATTTAACTTCCTGCCAGCCTTTTGGGTTAATGCAATAATTCAGACGGGTGCCTTCTATGGTGCCCTGTATCAGCCCGACTTCTTTAAGCTCACTTAAATGCTGGCTGATCGTGGCCTGCGCCAGGCCCAGTTCTTTTACCAGGTCGCTGTTGATGCAAGTGTCGCTTTTAAGCAATTGCTGGATGATGGCAATCCGTGCCGGATGCGCACATGGCCTTGGCTGCCAGGGCCATGCTGTTTTGCTCTTCTGTAAATAAATCTGATCGGGTAATGCCCATTTCAACCCTCTGTTTATCGCAATATAACGATAGGCTATAAAAAAGCAGACCATTTTTTGTCATTTGGAAAAAAACGAACGCTTTGCCAGGCCCTAAACCCGGCCATGTGTGCGAATGCAGAGGCCTGATGCCTATTTCATCAGGATCATCTGCCTGCTTTTCTGGTAATTAGGCGTGCTAAGGCGGTAAAAATAAATACCGCTGGAGAGCTTGGAGCCGTCTATGGTTATCGAGTGCTGGCCCTTGTTTTGGTAGGCGTCGAACAAAGTTCCGACTTTTCGGCCCATAATATCAAACAAATCCATCTTAACAATTGAACTTTTGCCAATATTGTAAAGAATGGTGGTGGATGGGTTAAACGGATTCGGGTAGTTTTGCTCCAGCGCGTAATAATATATCGTCCCCGGTGTTTCGTTATTGTAGTCGTAACGCATCACCACTTTACCCGGATACTCATGGCTGGCGCCACTGAAATCGACACTTTTTAACCTGTAAAAATACTCCGAGTCCGGGGAAACCGTTTTATCGCTGTAGGTGTAGGTTTTGGCTGAGCCACTGGTGCCGCGCCCCTCCAGTGCCGGGGTTGTGGCGTATGTAGCAATTTGCACGCTATCGCGTGTAAGAATAAACCCGGCGTTGTTGGTTTCTGAAAGGACCGTCCAGCTCAGTTCAATGCCGTCGGGACGCTGCGAGCCTTTGAATGTACTGATCTCAACCGGTAACGGGATCTCGATGCTCGAGGCTATTGCAAAATCAGAAAAACACTCCAAACCACGGATCACCATGTATGGCTCGCTGTGCTCAAGACTCACGTTAGGAATATCGGTCACATTTACCCAGGCACTTTCGGCGCTCTGGCGCTTCAGGACAAACAGGTTATTGAAGTTATCCAGGATAAAAAAGTCCGACAGATCCAGCACAAGGTCGTAGGTCATACTATCTAATGTTGAGCTAATGGTCCAGTACTTAAATGGAAGCACATATCCGATTTCGGCGGGTAACGACCCGAAAGTAAAGGGGTTGGTGCCGGTTGTTGCTTCCAGAGAACCGCTACCGGTGCCTGAATGGCTATTGGATGATATATTTACAATTGCGCCGGTTTCACCCAGCTTAAACACACCGGTGGTGCCAACAGGAAACGAAGGGTTACTTACCGTATTTTGCTGCTCGCCGATAATGGTTGTCTCGTCCTTTTCCAGTGCGGTCAGGTAATAATTCTCAGGTAACATAACCAGGTGCAGGGGATTGTTGTAACATTTGAGTTTTTCAATATGCGTGTTCAGGCTTAGATCGAGCTGTTGCAGGAGATTTTCGTGGCAGTATAAAAATTTCAGGTTGGCGTTGGCCGAAAGATCAAGGCCCGCAATCTGGTTGTTATTGCAGATCAGCCATTCCAGCGATATGTTCTGGCCAAGCTCCAGTTGGCTGATGTTGTTTTTATAGCAGTAAAAGTATTTCAGGTTAACATTTTGCGATATATCGATCCAGGACAAATTATTGCTGTAGGCCACCAGCCATTTTAACTTTGCATTCCGGGTGACATTTATACTTTGCAGTTGGTTCTGATTGCAAAACAGGATCTCCAGGCTGTCGTTGGCCGAAAGATCCAGATGTGTCAGATTGTTCTCGCTGCAACGAAGGTTGTAAAGCCGGGAATTGTTTGAAACATCAAGCTCGGTGAGACTGTTGTTTGAGCAGTACAGGATCTCAAGTTTAGTAAAGCCCTCCAGTCCGGTAACATCCGAGATGTTCTTGCGGTTAAGGTTCAGATACGTTACCGCATCCGGATCGGGAACGATCACCTGCCAGGTTTGGTAGGCGGTTATGTTGTAGCTTACCCCGCTTTGGTTTTTGGCCTCAAGCAAGGCCGCCCTAAAATTGTCATCAGGTATATGCAGTGTATCCTGGCATAATGCGGGTTTAGACAGCAGAATCAACCCAAACAGTACAACTCTCAGAAGCTTTTTCATGATAACTCAGGTGATGTTTCATGTTTATGAATTCTATCACCTCAAGTTTAACCCGCCACGCTTAGTATTGGCTAAGAATTACCTTGCTCCTAACTAAGCAACAGCGGTTTGAGCAACATTTTTTAAGAAAAGCAAAGGGAATGCGGTTTTAGGGATTTCATAAAATTTGGTGATCTCTATAATTGAGGAATAATAAAAACAGCTTAACCACATTCATCTTTAATGTATAACAAGAAAATGTTAATAAGCATGATAGAACAGTAGTATTGAACCCAGAAGCGAATACAATTATGGGTTGTTGGTTTGTTCAGCCTGTAATAGTATCACTAAACCCTCCGGTCTATTGCTTAACCCGCAGTACCCTCTCTTCCATGATCTCGTAAATTGTTGGCAAAATCAAGAGGGTAAGAAGTATAGACGATATAAGCCCACCTATCACAACCGTTGCCAATGGACGCTGGACTTCTGCACCGGCTCCTTGGGAGATCGCCATGGGTATAAATCCTAAACTTGCCACTAATGCCGTCATCAATACCGGCCTTAAACGTATATTACAACTGTTAATGATAACAGATCTTAGGGCTTGCGAAGGATTTTGCTTTCGTTGTTCATTGATATAAGAGATTAATACCACACCATTTAAGACTGCAACGCCAAATAAAGCAATAAAACCGATCGTAGCTGTAACCGAAATTGGCAGATCATGCATGAGCAAGGCAACTACACCGCCAATGGTCGCAAAAGGTAAATTAAAGAGTATTAGGGCCACATAGCGGATTTCACCGAACATCCGGTATAGCAGAACAAATATGATAAATATCGATAATGGTAACACAACCGCCAGCCTTGCCATTGCCCGTTCCTGGTTCTCAAATTACCCACCATAGTTAATCCAATAGCCTGGCTGAACGGTAATTTTTGATTCAATCTTATCTCTTAGCTCTTCAACATAGCTGCCAATATCTCGATTTGATAAATTGCATTCAACCACAAGTCGTCTCTGGTTGTTTTCATGGCTAACCTGCGCCGGACCTTCTATCATTTCAAACCGGGTTATCTGCCCTAAAGGAATCGAGCCACCCGACTGAGGTAATGGAACAAGAATATTTTTTAACATTTCAATATCCTGGCGTGCCTGCTGGGCATATCTTACCAATACGCCATAACGCTCACGACCTTCAATCACCGAAGTGGCCACTTTACCGCCAATAGCTGTTTCAATCACATCTTGAATATCTGAAACCTGCAACCCATACCTGGCTGCTTTTTTCTGATCAAGATGAATATTCAAATAGGGCTGGCCGGCTACCTGCTCAATCAAAACAGAGGCTGTTCCATCAATGCTGTTGGCAATAGACTCTATTTGGTTTGCATACGATTTTAATTGATCATAATCATCACCAAATATTTTAACCGCCACGTCTGCTTTTGTGCCTAACACCAGTTCATTCACTCTCATGGCAATGGGTTGTGAAAAATTGATGTACATGGTTGAAGTAACCGGTTCAATGGCTTTGCGCATGCTGTCTTCAAGTGCCTGCTTGGTTGAAGCCGTCGTCCAGGTATCGATTGGGTTTAAAATCACAAAAATATCTGTTTCGTGAATGCCCATGTAGTCGTTAGCAATATCGGGACGGCCGGTTTTGGCAACAACCGTTTTTACTTCGGGGAATCGCTTGAGTATCGTGGCAATGGCCTCGCCTTTTTCAATACTCTCCGATAATAAGGTTGAAGGTTTCATTTTGGCTTCAATTAGGGAATTGCCTTCATCAAGCTCAGGTAAAAATTCCTTACCCATAAAAGGGATTGTCAAAAAAGTGATGATCATTAACCCGAAAGAAAAACTCAGCGATATGGTTCAATGGTTCATTATAAATTCAAGTACTTGCTGGTACCTTGGTTTTAGTAACTTGATCAGTTTGTTTTCCTTTTCAGTAACACGGCCTTTAAACACAAAACTGGCCAGAACTGGTACTGCGCCCAAAGCAAGGATCAAAGAACCAAAAATTGCAAATCCGACCACATAGGCCATTGGAGCAAAAAGCTTACCTTCCATTCCCTGAAGGGTGAGAATCGGTACATAGACCATCAGAATAATCAGAACACCAAAGAAAATGGGGCGGGCAACCTCAATAGCACCTTCTTTGATCGTATTAATCATTTCATCATTTTCGTGATGTTCCAGCTTATGAACGATATTTTCCATCATCACCACAGAGCCATCTACCACCATACCAAAATCAATCGCACCCAGCGACATCAGGTTAGCAGAGAGACCTAACCAGTTCATCCCGATAAAGGTAAAAAACATCGAAAATGGAATGACCGCTGCAACAATTAAAGCCGCCTTTAAGTTACCCAAGAAAACAACCAATACGAGAACAACCAAAAGACCACCTTCTATCAGATTGGTCTGAACGGTGTTGATTGTTCGAAGTACAAGATTGGTTTGGTCGTAAAAGGATTCGATTTCAATAACCTGAGGCTTTAGCATCCGGTTCATCTCATCAACCTTTCCCTGAATACGCTCTATCACTTCACGTGAGTTTTCACCCCTTAGCATCATCACAATGCCTGTTACCGCTTCACCTCTCCCATCTCGAGTAACCGCACCCTGCCGGATTTCACTACCAATACGAACATCGGCAATATCCTTTATGTGTAAGGATACCCCATCGTTACTTTTTATCAGAATGTTTCAGGTCTTCGATGGTTTGGGCCAGACCCAAACCCCGGATAATGTACTGTTCATTATTATGTTCAATAAAATTTCCCGAACTGATCTTATTGCCGTTTTCAAGCGCCACATAGACATCTTTTAGGCGAAGATTAAAGTTTCTGAGCTTAATCGGATCAACAGCAACCATGTACTGTTCAAAACTATTGACTTCTGTAACCCCTAGGATGGTTTTAAGCTGTTGTTTTACCACATAATCCTGAATCGTGCGCAATTCCATTGCTGAATAACCCCGCCCTTTAACTTCGTACTGGTAGATTTCTCCCAACGCCGAACTTAAAGGCCCTATGGTGGGTTCGGAAGAGGCCTCTGGCAAATTGCCTTTGATACTTTGCAGGCGTTCCATAACAATCTGGCGTGCAAAGAACGGATCAACCTGGTCTTTAAAAACAACCGTTACCACCGATAAACCAAATTTAGAAATGGAGCGAAGCTCTAACATATCAGGCAGGCCGTTCATGGCTGTTTCGATAGGAAATGTTACCATTCGTTCGGTTTCTACAGGAGAATACCCGGTTACCGACGTGATGATCTGGACCTGGTTGTTTGTTACATCCGGCTGGGCATCTATAGGTATTTCCTGAAGGGAGTAGAACCCAAGAACTGCCAGAATAAATATCCCAGCGATCACACCAATACGTTCTCTGAGCGATGTCTCAATATATTTATGAAGCATAAATCACGATTTGGTTTATTATTCCTTGCATGATGACCATTCTTTTGGCGCCTTAAAGCAATGGGGTTATTCATCCATTTCAGCTGAAGACAGTAAAGATTTCAGCTCATATACACCTTTAGAGACTATCTTGCTTTCGCGCTTCAAGCCCCCTGTAATTATGGCATCACGTGTTGTTCGTTTTCCCACCTCTACAAAGTGTTTTTTTACAGTTGTATCTGTTGTTTTTACAAATACAAAAAAACGGCGACCTTCTATCCCGAGCGCACTTTGCGGCACAACAATCTCCGGAATTTTCGTTACAATATGAATGATCATCTCAGCTTGCATGGCCGGTTTTATCAGACCGTTCGGATTATCTATAACTGCCCGAACATCCAGGGCTTTGGTATTTTCATTAATATTTGGGGAGATGCTTTCAACCTTGCTGTAAATGATATCATTTTGAATAGCCGGTAAACGGATTTCAATCTTTTACCCGGGCTTTACCTTGTCGTAATCGGCTTCAAACACACTACCCGTTATTGTAAGCTTAGACAAATTGATAATTTTAAATAAGGATTGCTCGGGACTAACATACTCACCCAGCACCACATCCATATAATCAAGAATGCCCGAGATTGGTGCTCTTAAATAGACTTGATTGGTTGCTTTGAGTGAATTGGTTTTCAATTTTTTAATTTCACCTGGTGTAAATCCCATCGCAGCCACACGATTTTCGTTTGCTTCAAGGGTTGCTTTTGCAGTAATAAGCTGAGATCTGCTCTCTTCGTAGCTTTTCTGTGAGAGAATATTTTCATTTACCAGTGATGAAACCCGGTTAAAATTCCTTTCGGCAACTTCCCATTTACTTTGGCTCTTTAGAAGTTCAGAAGTTGCAAACCCGATTTCTGCGCTTTCTATGATGGCTATAGGTTGACCTTCCCGAACATATTAATGAATGTCTTTCAAAATGGTTTTCAACCGACCTGCTACTATTGGGCCCACATAAGCTTTCATGTTCGATAATGTGCTGAACCGGGCCGGTATAGCAAGCTCATAGGCCAATGGCTCAAACCGGATGTCGGTAAAACGGATATCATTCGATTGAATCAATTCTGGTGAAAGCACAATCTCATTTTGACTTTCTGAATCCATCACCTCGGTATTACCCTTTGTTGAATCCGGATTTCCCTGGCAGACCCCCAGAAAAAAGATCACACAAATTAAAATTAGACTTGCGGTTTTCATTATGGTTTCTCCAAATAGGTTTTGATCATGCCGGTGGTTTTTAAAATGTCAATCCATGCAAGTTCTGCTTGATATTGATTTTCAAGAGCCAGCATTTGTGCTTTAAAATATTCTTGTTTGCTGTCTAAAAAAGCTAAATAATTTATCATTCCGGCATCCCGGGTTTTTTGAGCGGTTTTAAACATCCTTTCGGAGAGTGGCAAATATTTTTCAATAGACGTGGTAAACTGCTCAACAAACGCCTTATATCGAGAATGTAAAAGCCTGGCATCGGTTTCCAGCTTTACCTGCGATTGCTGATAATGAAATATTGAGGCATTATGCCTGGCATTGGCCTGATTTATTCGGCTTCGGCCGCCAAGCCATGCCCACAAAGGCAACGAGAGGGTTATCTCTCCTCCGGTATAGGATTGGCCGGCTTGAGCAGTGGGCGAAAAATTTTGCCAAAAATAAGCGATCCTGAAATCCGGAAAGATGTTTGTCCACGTCGCATCTCGCTCGCGAGCGTAACTCAACATATGTTCGTAAGCCGATTTCACACCCGGATGGTTGGCCCTGGCTTTTTTCAATACCTCATCGAGTGAAAACCGCGGGAATTGGTTTTTCAAAGAATCGGTCAGAATAATTTCTGAAGTTGTCGGCAATACCAGCAAATCTAAGAGGTGGAGTTTTGCCGCATTCAAATCTGATTGACTTAGAGATAATTCATTGTGCAACTTGGCAAGTTCGGTTTCGGCTCTTAGTTTACTCAACAGATCGGACTCACCGGCCTGGTATAATCGGTTCGATTTCCCGGAAAACTCCTCTGAGATATGAACACTCAAGGCCAGAATCATATTCTTTTTTTCTAAATACAGCAACCTGGCAAATGCTTTCAGAACCTCTGAAGCTAAATCGTTCGTCTTTCCCTCGGTTCGAAACCGAGCAGCATTCGCCCTTGCGTTCTGGGTTTTTGCGTGATAAACTGTTGCGAGCGGAAACTCAAAGGATTGAGCAATTTGCCAGCGTTTAAGTTTCTGGCTCGTGCCCGGGCATATCAGATGGGGTATTCTCCTCGTAATAACTGAGTTCAGTTTTTTGTGGTGAAATGATCTCTAATGTTTTTGAGCCTTCTGCATCCGAAATAGATTTTTGTGCTTGAAGGCTATAATTTCGCTCAAGGGCTTGTTCAACGGCTAACTTTTTGGAGATCAATTGCTGGGCCACTGTCTCCTGATATATGCATAAACAGATAATTAGAATGATAAGTCTTTTCATATCCATTGGTAATGATTATTAATGCAAAACGTGATTCAGACTTGTTTTTATAAAAATACAAAAAAGGTATTCAGAACAGGATGTTACTCAGGGTTAGATTAAAAAACACAAACTAAACAATAGCGTCCTTTGCAAGTCTGCTGGCCCGGAAAATGATGTTTTTTAATTATCAACATGACCGGGTTTTTCAGGTAGTATTTACAGAAAAGACAACCGTTGAACCAGATTTAATTTGCGCTCCGGCAAAATGCGGGTTTAGATTTCAGTTAAGATGGCATTGGCTCACTTCCCGATACAAAACTTCTCAAAGATGTGATTGAGAATATCGTCGGTAGAAACCTCCCCGATGATGCCGCCGATCTGGTGCAGGGCTTCGCGCAAATCGGAGGTGATCAGCTCGGTTTCGGCGCCTTCACCGGCCAGGTCCCGGGCTACCCGGAGCCGCTCAATCGCCAGCCTTATTGCCTCGGCGTGGCGCTGGTTGGTAATCATAGCGCTGCCTTCCTGGAGCTTTTCCATCCCCGAGCCGAGCGACTTCATTTGTGCTTTCAATGCCGGGAAACCCACCCGGGTTTTGGCGGATATGGCCACAATCCCAATGTCTTCGTCCAGCCCGAGCGTATTGCCCGGATCCCAGTTCCCCGGTTTATCGGTTTTATTCAGAAGCAACAAAAACCTGGCCTGCGGGGCCCGCTCGCGGATGGCCTGAATTTCGCGGATCTCCAGTTCCGAAAGAGCGGTTTGGGCATCATGCACGTAGAGGATTAAATCGGCTTCGCGTATTTTTTCAAAGCTGCGTTTAATGCCCTCGGTTTCGATGGCGTCGTCGGCTTTTCTAAGTCCGGCTGTATCCACCAGGCAAAACAGCAAGCCTTCGAGCACAAAACTCTCTTCGATGTAGTCGCGCGTGGTGCCGGGCACATGGCTCACAATGGCCCGGTCTTTTCCAAGCAGGGCATTAAGCAGGGTGGATTTACCGGCATTGGGCCGTCCGATAATGGCTGTAGAGATGCCCTCACGCACCAGCTTACCCAGTTTAAAGCTCTCTTCCAGGGCCACCAGTTCGCCCAGCATGTCTTCAAGGTTACCAATAAATTGCGCCCGATCCTGAAACTCTACATCTTCCTCCGAAAAATCCAGCTCCAGCTCCAGCAGGGCACAGGCTTCGAGAAGCGACTGGCGCAAATGGCCTAATGTCTCCGACAGGTCCCCTTTCAGTTGCACCATGGCCGAGCGATACGCCGCCTCGGTCTTGGCATGGATCATTTCGCCAATAGCTTCGGCCTGAACCAGATCAATGCGACCGTTTAAAAACGCGCGGCGTGTAAATTCGCCGGGTTCGGCCAGGCGGCAACCGGCTTCCAGCAAGGTCTGCAGCACGGTTTCGGTTACAATCACCCCGCCATGGCAGTTAAATTCTATGCTGTCTTCCGAGGTATAGGATCTTGGCGCCCGATAGAGCACCGCCACCACCTGGTCAATAATGTTGTTGCGCCGGTCATGGAGTTGCCCCACATGGGCCGTGTGTGAAGCAGCTTGTGAAAATGAAAAGGCCTGATCGCCCATTTTCCGGAACACCTTGTTACCAATCTCAAGCACGCCTTCGCCGCTGATGCGAACAATGGAAATTGCGCCTTGCCCCACAGGCGTGGCAATGGCCGCAATCGGCTCAAGTTGCCTTAAGTGTTTCTCAGGATAGGGTTGTTGCGCGTTGGGGTTCTTTATATCCTTCATAGCGGCAGATCTATTTGAGTTAAGTGATTCATGTGATTGTGTCCTGAACGGTTTAAGTTCTGTAAATTTCAACACCGGGTGCCGGAATGCCTGGTTTAAAAACCCGGTCATGAAACCAGAATATAAGTTAACTTTCAAAGCCGCATAGGAACCAGGATCCATTTGGATATTTTTTTTGATGTGTCCATACCCTGAACTTCAACCATTAATTGAATCACCAATGAATACACAACGCGCCCTCCTCATTACCGGATTGGTGCTTATACTCATAACCGCACACTCAGCCATAGCCCGGCAGCCCAAAGCCATCTATTACCAGCTTACCTACCAGGCCACCGGGGTTTCCGGGCAGATTCTGATCAATGGGTTTGAGATCGCTACATTTAACGGCTCTCCGGCTGCCGGGGGCGCACCGCTTAATGTCTGGCTATTGGGGAAAAACAATCTGCAGATCAGGCTTAAAAAAAGCGCTCCCGGCAGCACGGCTTCTTTTACCTGCGGGGTATCGCGGCGAGTGCAGGGGGAAATTGTAACCAGCACCGATACCGGTACGCTGGTGTCTGTATCTGTTGATCGGGACAGCCTGAAAAGCACCGACTCGCTTATACTGAACAAATCCTTCAACTCAAGCCTGGATTTCTCCCGTACGCTTCAAGATGCCCAGCCGGCAACCATAACTGAGGTGCTCAATTACGCGAAACACCTTTTCAGACTCTATCAGCAAAAAGACACCGGGGCGATCCTGCAAGAACAAGCCATAAAACTGGAAGATTATTCTACGGCTATTGGCGGTATGGACTTAAAGGATCAAATGCGCCGAATGCTTAACGAAGGATTGCTAAGAGATACACTCAATCCATTGAATTCCGGGGATCTGAGAGCCGTGGCAGTTGGGCCAACGAAAAGGATATGGCAGGTGTTCAATGGTATGAATGAGCTGATTTCAACACAAACGACCAATGGCAGTTCGTCCTCACTGCCGGTGTATATTGGCAAGCTCAATGGCCGGCTGCAAGTTGTGCGCTAATATAAACGGTAATGGGCATCCGGCCTCAATAAAATCTGAAGACCCGTTTTTGGGAAATCCGGGCACGGGTGCTATATATTGAAAGATTCTAATCCTGGATTTTGATCATCTATGAAAGCTGTTCCGTTTTATCCGAATCCCGACAATACCCATTGCTACCAGTGCTGCCTGAGAATGGTGCTGAAATACTACTACCCAACCCGAGAGTACAGTTGGGATGAACTGGATAAGCTAACCGGGAAGCGCTCATGGAAATGGACCTGGTCGTTACTGGGGATGGTTCACATGCAAAAGCTGGGCTTTGATGTGCGGTGCTGGGATTCATTCGATTATAAAACCTTTTCAGAAAAAGGGGAGCGTTACCTGATCGAAAAATTCGGCATTAAGGACGCTTCGATCTTAATCTTCCATAGCGATATTATTTACGAACGGCAGGTTGCCGGTGTTTATGCCCCTTATATCAAAAAAACCCCGCCACCCGACTTCAGCCATATTCGCCAGCTTCTGGATGAAGGCTTCATTATCGTATGCGGGGTGAATTTGAATGCGCTTAACGCTCAAAAAGGTTACGCAGGCCATTTTGTGGTGGTTTATGGTATGGCCAATCAACAGATCTACCTGCACGATCCGGGCCCACCGGCCATGGCCGCCCGCCAGATACCGGCAGCCTTGTTCGATAAAGCCTGGTCTTACCCCACCGTGAACGACCGCACCATTCTGGCGTTTCGTCCTATACACATGCGGCCGGCTGCAACCACTGTTCAGACCCAACAGGCTTAATCCTTTTTTTAAACACCTTAACTGAAACCGGATATTATCTTGGATAAGAAAAACAACCGTAAAGAACACTTAAAGGCCCATGTGCCGCAAAACCTTGGCCAGAAATTTGAACGCCTGCAAGCCATTCTTGAAGTCTTGCGAGAAGACTGCCCGTGGGACAAGAAACAAACCCCCGAGTCGTTGGTTCATCTTACCCTGGAAGAGACCTACGAAATGATAGAGGCTATCGATACCCATAACGATCCTGAACTGAAAAAAGAGCTGGGCGATCTGCTTCTGCATATCAACTTTCAGGCCCTGATGGCCAACGAGCGGAAATCATTTACGATCAGTGATGTACTGGATGCCATTTCTGAAAAACTCATTTACCGCCATCCACATGTTTTCGGGACCGAAACAGCCGATAACGAAGCCAAGGTTAAATCCAACTGGGAGAGGCTGAAAATGAAAGAAGGCCGCACCTCGGTGCTCGAGGGCGTTCCTTCGGCCATGCCCGAGCTTCTGAGGGCTTACAGAATCCAGGAAAAAGCCGCCGGTGTTGGGTTCGATTGGGACAAGAAAGAAGAGGTTAGGCAAAAGCTCCGGGAAGAGCTTCGAGAGTTTGAAGCGGCCCGTACTGCTGAAGAACTGGAAGAGGAACTCGGCGATATTTTATTCACCCTTGTCAATTACAGCCGGTTTATTAAAACCAACCCGGAAGATGCCCTGCGTAAGGCCACCAATAAGTTCAGGGAGCGTTTTCTTGAAATTGAAAAGGCGGTTAAACAATCCCAAAAACCCTGGAGCGCCTACTCTCTGGCCGAACTCGACGAGTTATGGGACGAAGCGAAACAGAGGCTTAAAGGCGCTCATGGCAACCAAACCGATTGACCACACCAAGTTATGATCTCCTTCAACACGGTTTCAAAATCATTTAAAGATACCCGGGCCATCGAGGGGCTTTCTTTTCAGGTGCAAACTGGTGAGACCTATGGGATCCTGGGGCCGAACGGCGCCGGGAAAACCACGGCCTTGCGCATGATGGCCGGTATTTTGCGTCCCGATGCCGGTGATATTCAATTTAACGGGCATCCTTTAAAACCTGAACACCAGGCCAATATCGGCTACCTTCCCGAAGAGCGGGGGCTTTACCCGAAAATGAGCGTCCTGGATCAGTTGATGTACTTTGCACGCCTAAAGGGACTTTCTAAATCCAAGGCCGGAGTAAATGCGTTGTACTGGCTTGAGCGCTTTGGGCTCAGCGATCAGCAAAAACGGCCGGTAAATGCGCTCTCCAAGGGCAATCAGCAGAAACTACAGATCATAACCGCCATTGCTCACCATCCCAGGCTTCTGATACTCGATGAGCCGTTCAGCGGACTGGATCTGATCAACACCGACGAATTGCTGGAGATTATTGATGAGATTAAAAAAACCGGAACCACCCTTGTAATCTCCTCTCATTTACTGGATCAGGTGGAGCCGCTTTGCAATGCCCTCACCGTTCTTTACCAGGGAAAGGCGCTCTTGCAGGGAACCCTTCAGGAGATTAAATCCCGATTCCGTTCCGAAAATGAGTGGGTGATTCATACCACCACCCCAGAGCCGGCCTTGGCTGCAGTGCAACAAAACCCGATGGTCGCCACAAGCCACCTGAAGAAAAACAGCCTGCAACTTAAACTTACCCGGGGCGCCTCACTTAAAAATTTATTAACTGATCTACCGGAAGAGGTTTTAATTGAAGGGCTTGAAAAAAAATCCCCTTCGTTAAAATCTATCGTTTTGGAAGCCATGCACGCAGCGGAATTAAAAACGTAGCAGAAACAAATTTAGCTTACTTTCATTTCCATGATGAAATCATCCATCTGAAACCCGCACCCGATATCTTTCACTGATGCCCGAACCACTTCAAACCCAAATCCTTTATAGACCCGGATGGCAACCGTATTTTGTTTATTGACCTGAAGGGTGATTTTTTCATACCCTCTTTTTTTAGCAAAGTTATACACATGCTGTAGCATGAGCCGGCCGTAGCCTTTACCATGCATCTGAGTTTTCAGGTAAAGTTTGTGTAATTTCAACACCGCCTTGTTTTCAGGGCCGTAGGAGCAATACCCGATCATTGTTTGGTATAAAAACAGGCCCTCATAAGCAACCCCATTAGCAATTTCCGATTGCATAACCTGAAGCGAGTAGCCCCGCTCAAGCATATAGTCCATTTGTGCTTGCGTAATAATAGCGCTGTAGTGAGCCTGCCAGATCTCACGCGCCAGGGCTTCAACTGTTCTGAGGTCTGAAATAGCAGCCAGGGGCAATATTTCGGGTATTCCGTCAGCAGACATCTGTTAATCTTCTTGAGATGTAAAAACTTAAAGTTAAACATATTCTTTTTCCAAAAGCCAATCTGCTTAAAAAAACATTAGCTGTTGAACCCTCTGCAGCGTAAAACTGTTTATTATCCAAATTATTAAATAACAAGTTTATGCTGGACCCGACATTAAAATGGAAAGCCTCGGAAGAGAAAGTCAGATTTGCCAGATCTTTTCCAGGGATGGTAGACGGTGAAAACGAAACAAGCCGTCCAAACATCAGGGAAACTCAGGAGATCAATGGGCGAACGATCACCATTTTCTCGGACGGGTCGTTTTCAATCACCCCGTTAAATATTGCCAGTGCTTCCGACCTGATGCAGGCATTGCGGCAGACGCGGCCGCTTTTAGAACCCCGATACCCGGATGCGTATAAAACCCTCGATATGCTGATCCTGAGGGACGAAGACCTGGCCAGGCAAGGCAGAAAAGAAAAACTGCTTAGTTCCATTGCCAAACATCACCTCGAAATACCCTCACTATCGAAGCATGTTGCCCGATGTCTTGCATATCCAGACACACCGCCAACTCCGGAGCAGTTTGTCGGAGAACCCACAATGGTATATCAAATCCTGAAAGCCATCCATGCTAACTTATCCACTTATCCGGAATTGCTTGATGAGATCCCGTTACTGTTAAAAGATCCATCATATTTGCTCAATTGCGATAAGCCATAGTGTTTATGAATGTTTGTTGATTCCAGGGATTATTGGTATCATCAGATTCACCGTTTTCTCATGATCTGATGCCTGGATGAACAAGAGTCGATTGATGAAATATATTTGGATAATCTTAGGCTCGGCCTGCGTAGCTCTTGCCGTTATTGGGCTGTTCCTGCCCCTACTTCCAACCACACCTTTTTTACTGTTGGCAGCTGCATGCTACGCCAAGGGCTCTGAACGTTTATACACCTGGTTGATTGAGCATAAATTGTTCGGGCATCATATTCTTCGTTACCGCTCAGGACAGGGCATGCCGCGCAAAGCAAAGGTTATGGCCATTGGCATGACCTGGGCCGGGTTGATTTTCTCCATGTATCTCATTAACGGTCAGGCCTGGCTGAATGCCATCATCTATTTTGTTGGTATTGGTATCACCGCCTATTTAGTCACCATTCCCACATACATGTCTTCCAATACTGTAGAATAAATGCTATGTTGATTTATTATTAACCAATGGAATGAATTTTAACAGAAAGTTTATGCCCAATTATAGAATCAGTCTATATCCAGCTATAGCCGTATTTCTGGCGCTGATCCTGTTATTATCGTCTTCAGAAGGTTTTGCTCATCACGATATGGAGAAAGACTGCCACCATGGCAGTGAAGAATGCCTGATTTGTGCTGATGAACTTGCCCGCGATATCACCACGCCAACCTTACTCATTGGTCAGAAACCACAAGCTTCATTCGTATTATTTCTTCCGTCTTACACCACTTACAGGATTATCCCAACCTTTGAACACTGTTACAACAACTCTGCAAGTCCGCCAACATGCCTGCGTGCGCCACCTTCTGTTGAGTCACTTTTAAGCTGAGCCTGAAGGCATCATACGGTCATCTTACCATTAAGTAGTATTACTTAAGCTTTTTTAAAGAAACCGAGTAATACGCAATGCCTGAGGCGTTTCTTAATAGCTCTCATTCATTAATACAATTACTTTCAACCCATAGGCTGGATACTCCCTGTGTCCACTATAACAGACATTATAAATATCATGAAATCATTATTATCCGTTTTCCTTTTTCTTCTGCTTCTGAAGCCCTCAACACTTCTCGCTGATTGTGAGACATGCAATACAGAAGAGGGATGCAGTGTCGAGTTCAACTAACTGCTGTTTCTGGAAAAACCTGTGCCATGCCAATCTGCAACTGCCAATCACATTTTTACTAATACCGAGCACGGAAACCAGCACACGCTCTTTGTAAAAGGAAGCTATAAATTCTTTCCCCAGTTCGGGATTGAAGTAGCTGTACCTTATTTCATCGAAAACCACGACAATGAATCCAAATCCCGCTTTGGAGATATGCACCTCTCTTTGAAAGCGGCTCATTTTGCCATGGATAAATTTGCGTTTGGGTATGGCCTTGGAATTGGCATTCCGCTGGAAGAAGGCGGGCATCATGGAAACAGTGTTGGCCTGGAGCCTTATTTTGCATTTGGATATGCTACAGAAGACATTCAAACCGGGGCATTGCTTGCCATTGAGATCCCAACCGGGAGTAATGATGTGGATAATTCAGTAAGTTATACCGGGTTTGCCATATATCCGCTGAGCTCATATGTGCACCTTATCGGAGAGCTCAAAGGTGAGTCGGTTCTCAATGGCAAGGAAAAAGGCGAAACCACTTACTATATTTCAGGCGGTAGCCGAATCTACCCGCTGGGTGATGAAACATTCAACATCGGCCTTGGATTAAAATTGCCCCTGGATAACGCGTCTTACGACTATGCCACATTGATTTCCTTCATGTATCATTATTAACCACCTCATGCGCCTGATTGCGACCCAATTCCATTCAGGCGCATTTATTTGCTAAAATTGCATAATTTTAACCCTGAATCGTCCGGCGTATTTATATCAGAACCAAAGATTTCACGCCCATGAAGATATTGCTGGTCAGCAGCCCCAAATCTGTGATGGGATTTGATCGGGTTACCAAGTTGCCAAACCTGGGGCTCAATTCCCTTGCCGCAAGTCTCGGGCACCTGGATGTTACGGTTAAAGTGCTCGACCTGGTGCTTGTCAAAGATCCACCAAGTTATTTAAAAGACTACCTGCAAACGTTCACCCCGGATGTGGTGGGCCTGAGCTGTATGACCTTCCAGTACCCCGACACTCTAAACCTCGCCAAACAGGTAAAAGCCAGCCATCCGGATATCAAGATCATCATTGGCGGCTACCACCCGACCGTGGATGCCGAAACCCTCCTGGAACAGGATCATCCCCCGATTGACTTTGTGATGCGCAGCGAAGGCGAGCTTACCTTTCCGGCATTTATTCAGGCATTGATCGCCGGGACCGGCTTCGAGTCCATTCCGTCTTTATCTTATGTTGATTGCGGTCGGGTGCGTCATAACCCAAAAGGGGCGTTATTGCCACTCCAATATCTCCCGATGCCCGACCGCAGCAGCCGTGTGATTAAAGAAGGATTTCATATCCTGGGACGAAAAGCCGATGTGGTGGAAACCTCCCGCGGATGTGTCAATCACTGCAAATTTTGCAGTATTAAACAAATGTACGGCCCGAAATTTCGCAAGTACGAACTCGATCGGGTGATCGCCGATATTAAAGACGCCAGGGCGCATGGGGCGGAGGCACTTTTATTTGCCGATGATAATATCACCGTGGATGTCAAACGAATGGAAACATTGTGCCACGCCATTATTAAGCACAACTTAAACGATATCTGCTATGCGGTTCAGGCCAGTATACCGGGTTTGAAAAAAGCGCCTGATTTACCCGAACTGATGGCAAAAGCCGGGGTGGATATTTGCTTTATGGGCATTGAAAACAGCGATCAAAACAACTTGAATTACCTGGATTCCAAACAGATACTGACCCTGGACACCCGAACCATTGTCCAAAGCCTCAAAAAGCATAGCATCACCGTTATCGGATCGTTTATCATTGGCAACCCCGAAGATAGCCGCGAGACGATCAATGAAAATTTCCAATTTGCTAATGATATAGACCTGGATATCCCCTTGTTCTTAATCCTGACCCCTTTCCCGAAAACCGAAGTCCGGGATGAGCTCCTGGCCGAAAACCTCATTACCAATGCTCATAATTACGCCGATTATGATCTGTTTCATGCCAATATCAAAACCAGGCATTTATCGGGAGAGGAACTGGAAGCCATTCGCGACAACCTTGGCTTTATGATCTTCAAAAAGCCGGTTCGCATTTTAAAGCTGTTAAAGAAATACCCGGGCTATTCTCTGAAAGTGCTCTGGGAGCAGGTGATCACTCAACCGAAGGAAGTGCTTGGCTATGCAAAAGGGATGTTTAAGTAAAACGGAGTCGTCTTTTTACACCCACCCTTTTGCCCTTGCAGAACGTTCTTTCGATCGTTATGCTTAATTCTATTAATGCAAATGTTACACCGTAAAGAACTCTAACCTCAAGACCTGTATGCTTTCTTTTTATAAACCTTCCGGGAAACTCATGAGCTTTGCCCTGATCCTGGGCATGTTTCTTATCCAGACCGCTTGCCAGGGGTCGTCGCTTGAAAACAATTCGCCGGCAGGCAACCGGGAGGTGATCAAGTCGGAAAAACTTTCCTTTACACTTGATACGGTTGCAACCGGACTTGAAGTGCCCTGGGGCATGGCATTTCTGCCAAATGGCGATCTGTTGATTTCAGAGCGTAAAGGAGAGCTGCTGCGCCTTTCGAAAGGCACTTTGACCCAAATAACCGGATTGCCCGACATCCTGGCCATTGGCCAGGGGGGGTTGCTCGATCTTCAGCTTCATCCTGATTACGCTGAGAACAACTGGGTGTATTTTGCCTACGCCAAACCTATAGATTCAAACCCCAATTCGGGCAACACCGCGATTATGCGTGCCCGGCTTTCGGGCAATGCGCTTACAAACAAAGAATTGCTCTTTGAGGGCCTGCCGGCCACATCCGGCACGGTGCATTTCGGAAGCCGCATGGTGTTTGATAACGACGGGTATTTATGGTTTGGTATTGGCGACCGCGGCAACCGGGATGTTTACCCACAAACATTGGATAACCACGCCGGGAAAATCATGCGCATTCATGACGATGGCCAGATTCCCGATGATAATCCATTTGTAGACAGCCTCGGTACCCTGCCCGAGATCTATTCTTACGGGCACCGAAATCCACAGGGGATCGATCTCCACCCACAAACCGGCCAGATCTGGATGACCGAGCATGGCCCCAGAGGTGGCGATGAAATCAACCTGATTGGTAAAGGCCTTAATTATGGCTGGCCTGTGATTTCTTACGGCATCAACTACAACGGCACAAAATTTACCGAACTGACCGAAAAAGAAGGCATGGAGCAGCCTCAGCTTTACTGGGATCCCTCTATTGCCCCGTGTGGAACTGTCTTTGTAACCGGCGACCGCTATCCGGCATGGAAACATAATCTCCTGATCGGTTCTTTAAAATTCCGGTACCTGGAGCGGGTTGAACTGGATGGCAATACCCCGGTGGCCCAGGAAAAACTGCTCGAAGGCATTGGCAGGGTCAGACATGTGGCCATGGGATCTGATGGCTACATTTATGTGGCGGCGGAAAAACCGGGCTTTATTGTGAGGATTGTGCCCGTTCAGGATTGATGTTCGTTCCTTGCTAAGTATTTGATTTACAACTAGTTAAAAATGAAAATGATCAATATCCAGCTTTTTACAGTTAAATGTATTGCTAATTAGAAACATATCTAAGAAAAAGTCCAACGCTCTCAATACTTCAAATTCCCCAATTTATATTGATTATCTAATGATTAGCATACTTTAGTACCAGCATGGGATTGACTGCTTTTAAACATTTTTTTGCAATACACCAACAATCAAAGGTCATCTTTATTAGCTTTTTCAACTCTAACTTTTCCCAATTTAAAAACATAAAAATCAACGTTATAGACCTAATTATCAAGGTATTTATACCCAAATATCCTCATCGTATTGGTATCAGTGACAAATTATGGAAATAGCCGAAACCTATTCGATTTTAATTCATTTTTGGCTAAGTCTAACAGGCTAATGCATGCAAATAAATATTTTCAAAACTATTGATTAACCAAATAGATTCTTTCGAAGCATTAAATTTGTAACTTTTCAAAACCAGAAAAAATCACTATTTGACCGTGACTGGTGTACCCTATAACCAAGTATACAAAAGGATATTATTAATGAATGATATTTTAAACTCATTACTAAGTACTACAGCTGAAACAGAGATATTGGAGTTTAAAGAGGCAAAAAACACCTTCTCAATTGATAAATTAGGTCAATATTTATCTGCACTAGGTAATGAAGCCAATTTAAAAGGCACAAAACAAGCCTATCTGATTTTGGGTGTGAATAATGATAGAAAAATTGTTGGCACAAATATTTCTGATGATCAGATCAATAAAATGAAGCAAGAAGTATCTGAGCATACTTCCCCTACATTGAGTTTTGTTGAAGTACATAGAATAAAGCATCCAATAGGAAATGTTTTAATATTTGAAATACCTGCAGCACCTGCTGGAATACCTATTGCATGGAAAAGTCATCGATATGGTCGTAATGGTGAAAGTCTTAGTGGTTTAAATGATATAGAGTATGGGATGATTTATTCTCAACTACAACAAAAAGATTGGAGTAAGGAAATTATAAAAGAAGCTACTCTTAAAGATTTAGATGATACGGCAATAGCGAAATCCAGAGAAGAATACGCTTCTAAAAACAAAAACTCGCTAACGCTATAAATGATTGGGATGATATTACATTTCTAAACAAAGCAAAAATTTGTATAAACGGGAACCTAACAAGAACCGCAATTTTATTATTAGGCAAACCTGAATCTGAGCATTATTTAAATCCAGCGATGCCTACTATCACATGGATTTTAAAAGATCGGGATAATCAGGAGAAAGATTATGCACATTTTACTTGCCCGATGATTTTAGAAGTAGAGAAGCTGTATAGTAAAATCTGAAACTTAAAATACCGGTATATTCAAGAAAGCTCTCTTTTCCCAGGTGAGGTTGATCAATATGATCCTTATATTATACGAGAGGCACTTAACAATTGTATTGCCCATCAAGACTACACTTTAGGTGGTAAAATTAATGTGGTTGAGCATGAAGATGGGAAGCTGGCTTTTATCAATTCTGGTTCATTTATTCCAGGAAATGTTGAAAAAGTTATAAAGGCAGATGCACCAGAAAATGTGTATCGGAATCCTTTTTTAGCCAATGCTATGGTAAATCTAAATATGATTGATTCTATAGGTAGTGGAATTAAAAGAATGTTTATTATTCAAAAGGATAAATATTTTCCTTTACCTGAATACGATTTATCAGAAAATAAAGTCAATGTTCAAATTATCGGAAAAGTTATAGATGTCAACTATGCACGAAAACTTTCAGAAATTAAAAATCTAAGTTTGCAGGAAATCATCTTGCTAGATAAAGTGGCTAAAAAGAAAAGTTTGGCTGATTATGAGGTAAAGGAGCTAAAGCAAAAAGAGTTGATTGAGGGAAGGAAACCAAACTTTCATATATCTTCCAGCGTTGCTGGCATTACCGGAGAAAAGTCTTCCTATATAAGACAGAGAGGGTTTAAAGATGACCATTACAAAAAGATGATATTAGAGTATCTCTCTAAATACAGAAAAGCCTCAAAAAAAGACATTGACACATTGATTTTAGATATTCTACCAGAAGTTTTAAGCAAAAAACAAAAAAACAAAAAGACAACAAAGTTAGAAATATTATTTACGCAATGTCAAAGCGTGATGAAACCATTATAAATAAAGGGACTACCAGAAATCCAGAGTGGGTACTTAGTTCATCTAAATAATGATTATGAAAAATTAATTAGTTAAACTTTAGATAAACATAGTCTGGTATTGATTCTCGATTAAGGATTGCTTTAGAAATCGGGGATCTGAAATCTCTTACGATCAGCTGCTTTCTCCGTTGATCATTCTTTCCCACAAAGACAGTAGCGCCTGCCGGGTATTGTTAAGGGCAAACGGTTGCTGATACAACAGATCTTCATTTTCGGTGATCTCCCAGGCAAAAGAATACTTCCACTTCTCGGGAGGGTCGTTGGGTAAGACGCGAAATTCCCCGAATCTCATATCTATCATGGTAACCAGGCCGTTTTGCTCTCTCGTTGTCCAAAAACCCTTCGAAAACCAATTCACCGCTTCAACATTTCGTTGGCCGGCAAAAGGCTTCAGGATATGTTCATTTCTTGAGACGTTTGAAAACACAATATCCTGATCGGGTGAGTCGCCAATCACCGAAAAGTAACCGATCATAAGCCCTGAATCGGTGCGCGCCACGTGCCGCCAGAGCAAACTGTTCAAAGGCGTTGCCCCGGTAATGGCATCCTTCACCTCAACTTGTTTTTCTTCGAGCTGACGGGTAAATACGGTATCGGCATAAGTATGAGAGGCTATCGAAAACAAGGCATATGCTGAACTGATCATCAGTCCGGCCATATTTAGTTTAAACCGGTACGGGTGTGTTGAAAATATGGCGAAAAGTAACCCAAGGATAAGCGGGCCTGTAAAAAGAGGATCAATGATAAACATATTGCCAAGTCCGAAACCGTAACGCGAAAACGGCGCAAGCAGCTGCGTACCATATACATTGAAATAATCAATTAAAACATGTGTGGCAAAAATAAGCCCTAAGCCTACGTTTACAAGCTTTAAGGAAAGTTTATCTTTCCAGGAATATCGCCAGAGCAACCAGCCAAGCAATGTGCCACCAAGCAAGATAAACCATACCGAATGCGACTCCCCTCTATGCCAGTACAGTTTTTGAATATCATCCAGAACCGGGTACAACAGAATATCCAGGTCCGGCAAAGTGCCAAAGGCTGCGCCCCAGAGAAATGCTTTTCGACCTAATGGTTTATGCCAGACTGCATGGGCAACGGTTGCCCCTAAAGTGGCTTGTGTAATAGAATCCATACGGATATTAATCGTTCAATGTGAGAGTAATCTGAAAGCCTGCCAACCGAACTGAGATTAAAAAGATTTTTTAAAGATCAGGC
Organism: uncultured Chlorobiales bacterium; assembly: GCA_964642175.1. Lineage (GTDB taxonomy): Bacteria > Bacteroidota > Chlorobiia > Chlorobiales > Chloroherpetonaceae > JANQGG01. The sequence goes on from CAZXOK010000006.1 coordinate 40,818, forward strand.
GTACTTTATTGGATTTATCTTCAACCTTCATGTTCAGATCCGACCGGTTCATTTTAAGAAATGGAAGCCAGGTATTGTTATTAAGCATAATATTCAGATTACCTTTATAATCAATCTGAAAATTACCTAAATCCAGATGCTTGGGGATTTTCAGCTTTTTTCTTGTTTTAGCCGTATCCCCAAAAAAAAGGACAATCTGATCACCTTCGGCAGGGTTGAAATCTTTAAGCGTATCGATGGCTGTAGAACTGAGCTGGATTAAAAAAACATCTGCGCCGGGATCACCGAAGAGAGCATCAGGCCCGGCTGTTCCCTTTATGGTATCGTTTCCCGGTCCGCCATGGACCTCGTGAGTCTCTTGTGTCTCCGGTTCAGGTACAGGCTTATCAAGCCCTTGTTTATCGGCAAATCCGAGAAAGACTGCCAGTATAAGTATCATTGCACTGTTCATCAGTAAAACCACCTAAAATTCATCGTTCAATTAAACAATATTTAACCACAACTTAGTTATGCGTTACTAACCTCTGTTTGTTTAAGATGCAAGAGCACACTTGCAATATACGCCACACGACCTTCAGGCTCACATGTAGGTACTTCCCACAAACGGAAACCTAATTCGCTATATGTGTCATAGAGCTGAAAGTACAAATCCATATCCTGATCAAATGTTCGCCATCTCTCTGTGTTATAAACAACAAGCCCCGGCCATGGTGGCAGAATAAATACATTTTCGTTAAATGAGCAGTTGTTGAGCCATGCTTCGTATTCTCCGGTACATCTGTCTTTTGGTATTTTAAAAAAGCAATGAGATCGGGAATGGCCCGTTCAAAAAAACAAGTGCTCTGATGGTTGTTTGACTCCTGGTATCGCTTTAGCATCGCGTCCAGCATGCGCTCTTCCCGACTCTTACTACCCGGGTTATTACTCGGGTTGCCTGACTTTTCGTTGCTCTTGAATGAGATGTTGTCCTGGAAACACGTATAGCCTTGTTTTTTTAATGCTTTAAATAAGGTACTAATCCCGCTTCCGGGTGCGCCAGTTATGATAAATTTATCAGACATAATCGCTCACTGAATTAACAATGGCATAAAGTAAAACATTTAAAGAAATTCAGCAGGTGCTTTTAACCAAAAAAGGCGACCAATGGTCGCCTCTGATATTATTGGGTATCCATTTTATTTTTGCATTTCGCACGTCTGCTGAAACATGTATTCAATAAATGCCGGTTCTTCACCCCAATACTGGTGAATATAGGACCCAAAGGTATTTTTAAACCGGTATAACCCTGTTGCCACATCCATATCACGTGCATTCCTGACACTGGCAATATTTTCAAGGTTTTCTGTACCGATCAATTGCGAATAATGAAACTCGTGGCCGCGAAGTTCATGGGTGAACTGGTCGTTGCTTAATGCAATTTTTCGGTATCCCAGGTTGAGTTTGGCATGCTCCATGGTGGTTTCGCAATTCAACACACCACACATTTGTGAGCGTTTTCCTTCATGATCAATAATGGCATTGCCAAGGTACATCATGCCGCCACACTCGGCATAGCATAATCCGCCATTTTGGCAGTATGTTTTAATCTGATTGCGCATGGCTTCGTTTTGGCTGAGCTGCTCAATATACAATTCCGGATATCCCCCGGAAATATACAGGCAATCAGCTTCGGGCAGGGTAGTGTCGGTAAGCGGGCTGAAGAAAACAAGATCACCATATTTTCTGAGTGCATCCAGGTTAGGCTCATAGATAAAGTTAAACGCTTCATCCCGTGCTACGGCTATCTTGGCCTCGCGCGTCTTGCCCTGATTGTTTTGAATAGATATTTCCTGTTCAATTTCGCCTTTACAAAGCTCTAAAAGCCTATCAAGATCTACGGTTTTGGTCACATGCTCTGCCATATGTTCAATAATGCCGTCCTGGTCGTATTCCGTGGAGATGTTTAAACCCAAATGGCGTTCTTTAATTTCAATGGCTTCGTTATGAGGCACATATCCCAAAGCCTCCACACCTATATCTTCACAGGCTTCTTTTAAAAACTGGTAGTGCGATTCGGTATTTACATTATTAAAAATGGCGCCAACCAGGTTCAAATCGGGTTCAAAATTCTTAAATCCATAAATTAACGGAGCAACCGAGTAGGCAGCCTGGCCGGCATTGACCACCAAAATCACCGGCAGGTTCAGCAGCATGGCAATTTCGGCGCTGCTGCCCTGGCTTTTCTGAGCGCCGTCAAATAACCCCATTACACCTTCCACAACAATGGCATCAGCTTTGGCTGAATAATGATGAAAAAGAGACATGACATGAGATTTGCTTGCCATAAACGTATCGAGGTTGATCCCGTGGTTTTTAAACTCACTGCTCGAAGCGGCGATGGTATGCAGGTAAGTGTCCAGGTAATCCGGGCCACACTTAAAGGGCTGAACCGCATAATCGCGTTTGGCCAGCGCCCTGATCAACGAAAGTGTGATTGTGGTTTTTCCACAGTGACTCGAAGGGGAGGCAATTAGAAAGCGTGGAATCTTCATATTGGTTTTTTAATTCTAATTAAGAGAATACCGCAAATCTTAGTTAAGAATTTAGGATATATTTTCCTTGTTTTAAAATAAACTCCCTCACCGAAGCCTACTTTTAAATTCTGTTTTAAGAAACCGGCTTGGGAGTTCGTTCATAGAAAACCCTTCGGGTTTTAATATATTGGTTTTGCCAGATGCCTGTTCTATGACCCAATCAACCTTTACACTCTTAGTTGTACTTACTAGCCATGCAAACCCTGTTTTACCTCTCAACCCATATTCTACATTTGCTTTTTTTACTTTGCCTCGGGATGCTGCTGGCATGTTCCGGAAAACCTGCCGCAGACCAAACACCGGCTTCCGGTTATACCGTTGGGTCAAACCCCACCCAATCACCGCTGTTTAACGTTGATCACGCCAATGGCTACCGAGTTGAGTTTCAGGACAGCCTTAGCCTGATCACTATTTTCAATGGCTTTGACGACCGAAGCGATAGCATTACATATGTGCTGCTTAAAAAAGGTCAGCCTGTACCCAATGGTGTTCGGGCCAACCCGGTTATCCGAACGCCCATAGAAACCGTTGGTGTGTTTTCTTCCACCCATATCGGTTTTTTAGATCAACTGGGACTTGCCGAACGTATTATTGGGGTTACAACCCCCGAAAACATCACCAACAACCTTGTTCGCCAACAGTATAACGCGGGTAAAATTGCCGATTTTGGCAATACCTTTAATCCGAATATGGAAGTGATCCTTAGCAAATCTCCCGGGCTTATTTTTCTGACCGTACTTCCTTCCACAAAATTCAACCAGTACCAAACCTTGATAGAGGCAGGGATACCGGTGCTGATCGTGGCTGAATGGATGGAAAACACACCCCTTGGACGCGCCGAGTGGCTTAAGCTATTTGCCCTGTTAATGGGCAAAACAAGCGATGGGTTAGTTAAGTTTTCGGAAACCAAATCGCGTTACCTGGATTTGAAAAATGAAGTCGGCCGGGCCATAAACCGCCCCACGGTAATGTCGGGACTTCCCTTTAAAGACAGTTGGTTTGTACCGGGAGGAAACAGTTACATGGCCAGGCTTTTTGAAGATGCCGGTGCCAAGTACTTCTGGAAATCATCGCCAAATCGCGGCAGCCTGAACCTGGATATAGAAGCGGTTTTTCCGTACGCGCTCAAAGCCGAGTATTGGATCAATACCGGAACCGTAAGATCCATCAGTGAATTGTTGGCAAAAGACAGCCGTTATCGTGAATTTTTGCCGGTTAAAACCGGCCGTGTGTATAACAACAACAAACGATTGAACCCGGAAGGTGGCAATGCATATTGGGAAGAGGGGGTAGCACAACCGAATTTAATCCTGGAAGACCTTATCCGGATATTTCATCCCGAATTAAAACTCAAGCATGCCTCTTCTGCCGATAGCTTACACTTTTATATTAATTTGAACGAACCAATAGGTTGAACTATAAGTACAAAAGCGGTTTAGAATGATATGGACATAAAACCAAAACATGAAATAAAACACTGTCCGAGATGTGGTGGCGAGTTTGTCTGCAAAGTGAATGATGTTGCCAATTGCCAGTGTTCCGAAGTTAGTTTAAGCCATGAAACCCTGGAGTATTTAAACAAAATCAGTTCTGGTTGCCACTGTAAACATTGCCTGAGCGAGATCAATCAATTGGTTGAAAAGGCAAAATCTCAAGCCATTCCCAACGAAGAGCGTTTGCTTATCGAAGGCCTGCATTATACGCTGGTTGATGGTAAAAAACACTACACCGAATTTTATCATATCCTTAAAGCCATGTCTTAGGGATAAAGACGCTCTTGATATGGACTTTCAGCCCTAAAAAACAGGCCCCGGTTTCCGGTTTGTTTATTTTAACAGGCTCAGGCAATCTCAACTCTAACCCTCCAACGCCATGGCCGGCACTCCCACTCAAAGGATATTTTCTTCCAAACCTACTGTAAGTTTAAATTTTTGGTATATTTTGACTGAATATGTCTTGATTATGGATTAGCAAACCTAACCGGGCAATCAGTTATGAAAGCAGTAATCTTTAACGGCGCTTTAACAGACAACTCCCCATTATTTAAAGTCCAGCAATGGGTAGAAGACGCCCTGGTTAAGAAATCTCTTGATGTTACCTCTTACACACTCAAAGATGAAACCATTGCCTATTGCCAGGGGTGTTTTGAGTGCTGGGTAAAAACACCGGGCGAGTGTAAAACTGAAGGTCCGGGCGGGCATATTGCCCAGGCTTTTGTGAGGAGCAATATCTGCATGCTCTTAACCCCTATTACTTACGGCGGCTACTCATCTGAACTTAAAAAGGCCATGGATATGCTGCTTTGTACGCTTTCGCCCTTTTTTGAAACCATCGATGGGGAGATCCATCATCAAAAACGCTATCACAGCTATCCGAACCTCTTTGGCATTGGCTGGCAGGACACACCAAATCCCACTCACTCACAGATCTTTAATAATCTGGTGCATCGAAACGCGATTAACTTTCATGCGCCTGAAAGCGCAGCCAGCGTGTTAATAGGCACCAACAGCGATGAGGATAACCAAGCTCTGCTTAGTCATCTCTTAGATATTGTGGAGGCCAATGATGAGTAAACCCAACCATTGCGCCCTGATTGTTGGAAGTGCCAAGCACCCTCAAAGCACGTCTGAGTCGCTGGGCCTTTATATTCAGGACAAGTTAAAAAAACATGGCATAGATGGCTGTTCGTATAAACTCCATCAACATATGCTTTCTGAAAACGGTCGGCAAGAATTACTGGATGGCTTGCAAAAATCCGATTTATGGCTCCTGAACTTTCCGCTTTATATCGATGCTACCCCTTACATGGTTGTAAAATGGATGGAATGGATAACGAGCATCCGCGATAGACTTGGCAACCCGGAACAGAAAAAAATACTGGTAACAGTTAATTGCGGCTTTCCAGAAGCCTCGCATAACAAGCTGGCCCTGCAGATCACCGAAGAATTTTCTCACGCTATGGGCTTGCAATGGCTGGGTGGCCTGAGCCTTGGAGGCGGAGAAGCCATTAAAGGTGAGCCGCTGGAATCCAAGGGCGGCATGGCAAGCCATGTGATATCAGCGCTGGATATAACAGCCGAGGCAATCCTCTCCGGAAAACCTATGCCGGAAGAGGCTAAAACCATGATGAGCAAATCTTTTATACCTAACTGGCTCTATACCCTTGTGGGCGAGTTTGGCTGGCGCCAGCAAGCCAAAAAGCATGGCAAGCATCACGATATCAAAAATAAGCCTTATGATAAACCTTAGACGAGATTGTGGTTACAAAGCTCAATGAGCTATTCAAAAGATAAACGATTAAGTATTTATAATATAATGACTTATGGCTATTTACAGGGCTAATTCTTCTAAGACTACAGATCATCGATGCCAGAAGTAAATTTACCCGAACTGTTAATGCCCGCCGGAAATCTCTCCAAACTCAAAGTGGCGTATGCCTACGGAGCCGATGCCTGTTATGTGGGCGCGTCCGGATTTTCCATGCGCCCGGATGGGGCTTCGTTTTCCATTCGCGACCTTGAAGACGGGTTAAGCTATGCTCATGCTCATCAGAAAAAGCTCTATGTGGCGCTAAACTCCATGATGTTTGATGAGGATTTTTCCGGGATTGAAACCTGGCTCACAGAGACCCGGCACCTTAACCTGGATGCCCTGATCGTTTCAGACATGGGGGTGTTTCAACTGGTTAAAGAAACCAGGCCGGAGCTGGCCCTTCATATTTCCACTCAAATGAGCACGGCCAACTCGCATGCGGCATCGCTTTGGAAGCAGCTTGGCGCAGAGCGAGTGGTTCTGGCCCGTGAATGTTCGCTCGCCCAGGCTAAAGCAATTGCTGAGCGAAGTAAGATCGACATTGAAATTTTTGTACATGGCGCCATGTGCGTGGCCGTTTCGGGCCGCTGTTTGCTTTCGGCATACTTTACCGGGAAAGATGCCAACAAAGGCGAGTGCAAGCAATCGTGCCGGTGGGATTGGCAGTTGGTGGAAAAAGAACGCCCCGGTGAGGCTATCGAGGTTTTTGAAACCGGTCGGGAAACCATTTTTCTCAGTTCCAAAGATCTCTGCCTGATTGAACATATTCCGGCTGTGGTTCAAAGCGGCGCAGCGAGCCTGAAGGTTGAAGGCCGTATGAAAAGCGAGTATTATGTGGCGAGCGTAGCCAGGGTGTATCGTGATGCCCTGGATCGTTATACCCAAAATCCCGATAACTTTAAAGCAGATCCATTATGGATGGATGAACTGCATGCGGTAAGCCACCGTCCTTACGAAACCGGGTTTGCCTTTGGCTACCCGGAGCAGAATCCCGGCAGCCTGCAAAGTGACAGCAAACCGCTCTCGTGTGCCACCATTATTGGTTTTGTTGAAGCTGCCAATGAGAAAATGTATAAAGTCTCTGTGAAAAATCCATTCAGTGTGGGTGAAAGTTTGGAGTGGATCGGGCCGGGGATGTCGGGCGGGGAAGTCCGGGTTGAAAACATCGTAAATGAAAAACGCCAGACCTTAGAACGCTCCATATGCGGCACCAGGGTTCAGGTCATGTTTTCAGGTGCGCCTCACTTGCCCGTTCATACGATTTTCAGAAAGCGCAAATAAGAATTATACCACGTCCACTTTATTACGCCTTTGTAAACAAGCCAACTTAGGTGCATTCTTAGCAGCGGCTTATTGCAGAACGCTTATTGAACCCATCCATAAAAACATTGAACATCAACTCCGAAAAGTTCGTTATATTGGCAATAAGTTTTTCATAAACCCAGATGCCACACATGTTATGAAACAGATGGCGCGTTTATTTATGTTGCTTCTCCTGAGCGTAAGCTTCATGCAGGATGAAGCCAACTCCAATGCCTCGCTTCGACCCTTTTACTTAGTAGAATTTTCCGGCAGTGTTAATCCCGGAAGCGAAGAGTTTTTCCTTCGGGCCATTCAGCAGGCTGAGCAGGATTCGGCTCAGGCGTTACTGGTTGAACTGGACACCCCGGGCGGCCTGGTCATATCACTCAGGGAAATGGTCAAAGCCTTGATGGCATCAGAGGTCCCGGTTATTGTTTATGTAGCTCCCTCCGGTGCGCAAGCGGCATCTGCCGGAGCTTTGCTTACCCTTGCGGCTCATGTCGCCGCCATGGCCCCCGGCACAAATATCGGGGCCGCACACCCGGTTGGCCTGGGCGGGTCGGGGAGCGACAGCATTATGACCCAGAAGTCCGAAAATGATATTGCCGCTTTTGCCCGAAGCATTGCTGAAGAACGCAATCGCAATGCCGACTGGGCCGAGTCGGCCGTCCGCAGCAGCACCTCTTCCACAGCACTTGATGCCAAAGATTCGGGGGTGATAGATTTTATTGCTGTTTCACGCGAAGACCTGCTTCAAAAGCTCAACAATTTTACCGTTTATCTCAAAGAAGACTCTTTAACCCTGAATACCACCGGTGTTACCCTGAGCCCCATAGAGCCCAATCTTCGCGAAAATATTCTCATGAAAATAGCCGATCCAAACCTGGCCTATATTCTAATGCTGGCCGGACTGATCGGACTTTATTTTGAACTCTCCAACCCCGGCGCCATTTTTCCTGGTGCCCTGGGAGCCATATCGTTACTGCTGGGCCTTTACGCCGTGCATACCCTTCCGGTAAATGTGGTTGGGTTATTGTTGTTGGTACTTGCCGTAGGGTTTTTAGCCCTGGAATTGTTTGTATCCAGTGGGGGTATACTGGGCATTGCAGGACTTGTATCGCTATTGATCGGCTCGCTGATGCTGTTTGATAAAGCTGAAACCGGCATATCCATTTCATTGGGTGTATTGGCGCCAACATTTATTACATTTTCAGTAGCAACAGGTTTAATTATATGGATGGTAGGCAAGTCGGCGCGGCTGAAAACCGCCACGGGTGAAGAGGGCATGGTTGGCGCAACGGGCCAGGCCATGGAAGCCATAGAAGCCGGAGAGACCGGCAAGGTGTTTGTGCATGGCGAAATCTGGACAGCTCAAACCGATACCCCATTATCTAAAGACGACCCTGTAGATGTTCTTCAATTAACCGGAATGTTGTTACACGTCACTAAATCAAAGGAGCAACTCTCATGACTGGCATTTCAATCATTTTTGTAATCATCCTGATTCTTGCATTCCTGGCCTCTGCCATCAAAGTCCTCAACGAATACGAACGTGGGGTCGTGTTCCGACTCGGGCGTTTAATTGGCGCCAAAGGCCCGGGTCTGATCATTCTCATCCCGGTGATAGATAAAATGGTTAAGGTCGATCTCAGGACCGTAACCCTGGATGTCCCGCCCCAGGATATCATCACCCGCGATAATGTATCGGTGAAAGTGAGTGCGGTCGTTTATTTCCGCGTTATGGAATCACAACGAGCCGTGGTGGATGTGGAAAATTTCTACCTGGCCACCACGCAGTTAGCCCAAACCACACTCAGAAGTGTGTGCGGCCAGGCCGAACTGGATCATCTTCTGGCCGAACGCGACGAGATCAACGCAAAAATCCAGGCCATTCTGGATAAAGACACCGAACCGTGGGGCGTTAAGGTCAGCAAGGTAGAGGTCAAAGAAATCGACCTGCCAAATGAAATGCAACGTGCCATGGCCCGGCAAGCCGAAGCCGAGCGTGAGCGGCGTGCCAAGATCATCCATGCGGAAGGTGAATTTCAGGCTGCCGAGAAACTCAGCCAAGCCGCCAATATCATTGCAAAATACCCGGCCACCCTGCAGCTCCGGTATTTGCAAACACTTAAGGAAGTGGCTGCCGAGAACAACTCCACCACCTTGTTCCCGATCCCGATTGATCTTCTGGAGCCCTTCCTGAAACGAAACGAAACCGACAAGTAGCCTTCCATTAAAAAGAGAGCCTGCCGAAAAGCAGGCTCTTGATTGTTCCACGTGAAACACTTTTCGTATGATCTGGTTTGCTTTATCCCTGGGCTCGGCATTATCTAAATCGGCAAGCCAGATTTTAACCAAGCGCCTGCATGGCGTTGGAACATTACAGTTGGCAGGGTGGAGCCATATTTTTTCAGCCCTCATTATCCTGCCTTTGATCCCATGGATCGCGTTCCCACAAACCCTGGCTTTTTGGCTACCCGCTCTCTTAAGCGTTGCTTTGAATGTTGTGGCTATTCTAATGCTTATTGAGGCCATAAAACAAAGCGACCTTTCTTACAGCATCCCGTTTTTATCTCTTACACCAGTTTTTGCCATAGGCGTTGCGTTTATGGCTCGCGGCGAAACACTCTCCCTGGCAGCCGCAAGTGGCATTCTGTTAATTGTGATCGGGGCATTCTCGCTGGACACCACTTCATTAAAAGACGCGCTGCAGTTTGGTGGGCGCCGGATTTTCGGCCAGAAAGGCGTTCAGCTGGTCATAGCGGTTGCCCTGATCTACTCTGTCTCCAGCGTGTGCGATAAGAGCGCTACTGTAGCGTCTTCGCCACTGACTTATGTCTGTATCTTCACCTATGCACGGTCGCTTGTTTTTGGCATTCTTCTGGCGTGGTATCACTTTTACAGCCCCTCCCAACACTCAACCAAACTCTCGCGCAGCTCTTTTGCCGTGCTTTTTCTGATCGGGGTAATTTACTTCCTGGAAGCCATGTTTCAGATGAACGCCTTTGACTATGGCAATGTTGCCGAAACCATCGGCGTAAAACGCCTCAGCATTTTGTTTACCTCTCTCTCAGGATTTGTGCTCTTTAAAGAAAAGGCCACTTTTAGCAAAATCTTTGGTGCTATCTGCCTGATCTGTGGCTCACTTGCCATTTACCTGTTCAGGTAAAGCCCAACCCTTAACGTGATTTCTCTTTACCATAAGTCCATTTACGTTGTATATTGCATACAGTAATATTTATTTCACTCTCCATGTTTCACGTGGAACATTAAATACCCAATTATGAAAAACAAGCTTCAACCCGGCTTAACGTATGAGCATGTTTTTGTGGTGCAGGCATCCAAAACCGTCCCGTTTCTATACCCGGAAGCTGAAGAATTTCAAGACATGCCCAAGGTATTTGCCACCGGTTATTTGGTTGGATTTATTGAATGGGCATGTATGAAAGCAATTCAGCCTTATCTGGAGCAAGAGAGCGAGCAAACTGTTGGGACACATATCAACATCAGTCACCTGGCCCCTACACCGGTAGGACTTGAGATATCTGCAAAGGTCACCTTAGCCGAACGTGATGGCAAGCGGCTGTTTTTTGAAGTAGAGGTCAACGACGGTATTGATGTCATTGCCAAAGGCAACCACGAAAGGTTTATCATCAACCGCCGGTCGTTCGATAAAAAAGTGGCTGAAAAACAGGCCCTTGCAAAAAATCAAACCTAAGTGTTCCACGTGGAACATGAGCTCAAATTTATGTAGTATGACTTACGATATTATTGTGGTTGGAGCCGGGCATGCCGGCTCTGAAGCTATATTGGCCCCGGCACGTATGGGGCTGACGTGTTTATTGATTACCCTGGATTTAACCGCAATTGCCCGCATGTCCTGCAATCCTGCCATTGGCGGTGTGGCCAAAGGGCAGATCACGCGAGAAATTGATGCGCTGGGTGGCGAAATGGCAAAAGTGATTGATGCCACCGGCATTCAGTTTCGTATGCTGAACCGCAGCAAAGGTCCGGCCATGCACTCGCCGCGTGCCCAGGCCGATCGGAACCTCTATAGCATGGAGATGCGGCGACGCATTGAGCTCGAGGGAAATATTGATCTGCTTCAGGATGATGTAATTGGTATTACCGTGAAAAACGATCGGTTTCACAGCGTGGTGTTGCGTTCGGGCGCACAGATAGAAGGGAAAGCAGCTATTCTCACCAACGGCACTTTTCTCAACGGCCTTATCCATATCGGCCTTCAGAATTACTCGGCGGGCCGAACTCTTGCTGAACCCGCCTCCAGGGGGCTTACCGAATGTCTGGTTGAGCTGGGCTTTTCGGCCGGGCGGCTTAAAACCGGCACCCCGCCACGGATTGATGCCCGAAGCGTGGATTACAGCAAAGTAGAGCATCAGGCGCCTGAACCGGATCCCGAGCCGTTTTCTTTTGAAACCAAGAGCCTCAAAGACCGGCGCCAGATCAGTTGCTTCATTACCTACACCAATCCAGAAACTCATGCCATTCTGGAAACTGGCTTTGATCGCTCGCCCTTGTTTTCGGGTCGTGTAAAAGGAATCGGGCCAAGGTACTGCCCTTCGATTGAAGATAAGGTCAACCGGTTTAAGGATAAAGACCGCCACCAGATCTTTCTGGAGCCGGAAGGGTTTGATACCCGGGAGATGTATGTCAATGGCTACTCCACATCGCTGCCCGAAGATATTCAGATACAAGGATTAAAAACCATTCCCGGGCTGGAGAATGTAAAACTCATGCGGGCCGGGTACGCCATCGAGTACGATTATTTTCATCCGCACCAGTTGCACCCAACCCTGGAAACGAAATTAGTGGAAAGCCTTTATTTTGCCGGGCAGATCAACGGCACCTCCGGCTACGAAGAAGCCGCCGCACAGGGTTTGATGGCTGGTATCAATGCCGCGTTAAAGATCAAAGAAGAAGGTGAGCTGATCTTAAAACGCTCCGATGCCTACATCGGTGTGCTCATAGATGACCTGATCACCAAAAACACCGATGAGCCTTACCGCATGTTTACCTCCCGTGCCGAGCACCGTATTATCCTTCGCCACGATAACGCCGACCGGCGGCTTCGCCAAAAAGGCCATGATGTGGGCTTGTTGGCGGACGATGTGTATCAGGCATTTCGTAAAAAAGAAGAGGCCATTCAAAAAATTGAGTCTTATTTAGAGGAACGGAAATTTACACCGGGCGAAGTGAATCCCGACCTGGAAGCTTCGGGTATAGCCAGGCTGGACAAAACAACCAAAGCCAAAGACCTGTTTCGCAAGCAAATGTACCCTTTCACGAAAATGGTTCAGGTGCTAAAAAGCTTCCGTGAGCAGGTAGAGCGTATTTCCACAGATCCCAGGGTGTATGAGCAAATCGAGATTGATATTAAATATGAAGGGTACATTCGCCGGGAGATGGTACTGGCTGAAAAACTCACCCGCCTGGAAGATATCCATATTCCAACCGGCCTGGATTATCATCAAATAAACGGGCTCTCTACGGAAGGGCGTGAAAAATTGCTGAAGTTCAAACCCGATTCGCTGGGGCAGGCCTCTCGGATTTCCGGGGTGAGCGCTTCGGATGTCTCGGTGCTGATGGTAAGGTTAGGCCGCTAACCCATTTAGCGGCCTGAAAAACTGAGTTAGTGATTGTCGTATAAAATACTCGGCCAAGCATACCAGCTGGAAGTTGCATCATCATAAATGCCTTCCCAATCGCCATTTCCGGGAGAGGATGCAGAACCATCTCCATTGGTATCTCCTTTTTTGGTATCATCTTTAAATGAGGTAAAATACACATCATTTTCACGTGAAATATCAGATCCTGCTTCTTTAAGCAGGGTACTTGTCGGGGTAAACTTTACTGTGACATTATTTCCAAGAGTTAGAGTACTGGAACCTTCAACCCAAAGATCATTATCATTGATCACGAATGCCACTTCATCTTCCTGCCATGAAATGCTTGATTCAATTTCACCAATGGCATAAACAAATATACCATTCATGGTATTTCCTTCGGCAAGGCTGTCCGGATTGAAGAATTTATTGGATTTATCCAGGCTGTACTCTGTACTGATAGATAACGGTAAGTTATTATCATAAAACACGTTACCGGTAATTACGGTTCCTGTTTCTGCTTGAGAAGCATCAAGGGCACCATAATAAAAATCACCGTCTTTTCCTCCAATATTGTGTGCAAACGTGCAATTGGTTACCTGAACATTCTTGCTGTCAAACAAAGTTAAGGTGTAATTATATGAACCATCACCACCATAATAAAAATGGCAATAGTTGAACTCCGAGCCATTTTCACCATTGAGGTTGATATGTTGCCAGTCGCCTTTACCGGGTTTCGTGACAGAGCCATCTCCGTTGGTATCACCGCCATGTGCATCATCCTTGTAGGAAGTAAAAATGATGGGCTTTTGGCTCATTCCATTGGCAATAATGGTACCATTGGTTCCCAAGCCTAAATAAGGTCCGGCTGACGGATGAAATTTAATGATCGTACCTGGTTGAATAGTAAGCGTGGCTTCCACATAAAAATCCCATGCTTTGATCACGTAAATGGTATCACTATACCATGTTGTGGTTGAAGTAATATCATCTGTAATTATCCGAACATTGGACGACCCGGATTCTGATGGTGAAGTTGAGTTATCCCCATCACAGGAGATCATAAAGAAAATAGAAACCGCAAACAATAACGGATATTAAATGGTTTTTTTCATGGTAACTGGAGATAAGGTTTATAAAGCAAGTAAATTATAAAGAAAACTCTTTTTTTCAAAAGGCTTGAATGCTTTCGGTATGCCTGCAACGGAGAATAATCCAATATTGTGTTTTTAGTCACACTTGCCGCTTATTAGGTTAATGTTTACCTTATTTGAAATTGAAATACCAAACAAGGGTTTCGCGAGAAACACCATCGAAGTAAATGATCACCATGGCAAAGACGACAAGCGACAATATTGCGGAAAGTTTTCTAAAAAACGAGCTGCTTTATGGAAAAGACCACGAAGAGGGCATTGTTGGCGCCCATCAGATTTCTGATACACAAGTACGAATATACAAACGCCAGTCGGACACCGTTACCCATTACGATGATACATTCTTCCCGTTCTTCTTTATTGCCAAGCCGGCTTACCTGAAAGGTTTTAAACCCAGTGCAGGTAAGGGATTTTGGCTGAAACAGGTTGAAGGTGAAAACTATTACAACCACCTGGCCATATTCAAGAGCTGGAAAGATTACCGGGCAGCGATGGATTATGCTTCTAATCTCAAACGAAAACTTGAGTCATCGGAAGGGGAGATGTACACCCAGCTTGACGACTCGGGAAGCTGGCGCATCGATGAAATATATGCTAAGGGAGATGCCGCCACACAATACCTCTTTCAGACCGGTAAAACCCTCTTTAAAGGCATGACCTTTGAACATGTCCATCGCCTTCAACTTGATATTGAAACCTACTACGATAAAAAAGCTCAGCAGAAGCCAAAGAAAATACTGGGTGAAGAACCCATCATCATTGTCTCAATGTGTGATAACCGGGGCTGGGAAAAAGTGATCCATGCCAAAGATCAAACCGAAAAACAGCTGCTAACCGAACTGGTGAAGATCATCCAGGAGCGGGATCCGGATGTGATTGAAGGCCACAACATTTTTGGTTTTGATTTGCCCTTTATTTTGCGTCGTTGTGAACTTAACCAGGTGAAATTTAAAATCGGTCGGGACGGATCGGTGCCCAGATCTTACCAGGCCAACATCCGTTTTGGCGAGCGCACCCTGGATTATACCTTTTGCGATATTGCCGGCAGGCATGTGGTCGACACATTTTTCCTGGTACAAAGTTTCGATATGGCCAAGCGCGCCATGCCCAGTTACGGTTTAAAAGCCGCAGCAAAATATTTTGGTTTTGCTGCCGAAGACCGCACCTACATTGATCACAAAGATATCGCCGAAACCTGGGATAACGATCCCGAACGGCTGTTAAAATATGCCCTGGACGATGTGATTGAAACCCGCGAGCTGTCCAATCTGCTTTCCGGCAGTAATTTCTACATGTCGCAAATGATGCCGTTTTCATTTGCACAGGTCTCGAGAATGGGACCGGCTGCAAAAATTGAAGCCCTTTTTGTACGGGAATATTTAAAAGAAAAACGCGCTTTGCCCCGTCCGCAGATCGGTCAGCAGCAAACGGGTGGCTTTACCGAAGTTTTCCTGAAAGGTGTTCTGGGCCCTATCGTCTATGCCGATGTAGAGTCGCTTTACCCGTCCATTATGCTTAGCTACGATGTCTGCCCGGAGTCTGATGAACTAAAACTGTTTCCCAGGATTTTGGAGGATTTGCGTTCACTGAGGTTTGTGGCAAAAAAGAAAGCCAAGGAAGAAGAAAGTAATGGCAACCAATCGCTGGCCAGCAACTTCGATGCGATGCAGAATTCGTTTAAAGTTCTCATCAACTCCATGTATGGCTACCTGGGTTTCAGTGCCGGCATTTTCAATGACTACGAACAAGCCGACCGGGTAACGACAACCGGGCAGGAGATTGCTAAAAAAATGATCTTTGAGTTTGAAAAACGAGGCTGCAAGATCGTCGAAGTCGATACCGATGGTATTTTTCTTATTCCACCACAGAATGTAAAAACCGAAGATGAAGAAATAAAGCTTGTAGAAGAGGTTTCAAAAATTATGCCTGAAGGGATTTTAATCGGATTTGATGGCCGGTTCAGAAAAATGATCTCTTACATGAAAAAAAATTACATGCTGGTTGACTACAACGACAAGATTAAAATCAAAGGGTCTTCCCTCGTGAGCCGCAGCGGGGAAAAATTCGGTCGGGAGTTTGTTAAAGAAGGGTTCAAGATGCTATTGGATGAAAACATAGAAGGGTTGCATCAGTTATACCTGGGCTACCGGGAAAAAATCATCAATCGCCAGATGGATATTACTGAATTCAGCCGGACAGAAACCATGAAATCGAGCATGCAGGATTACCTGGGTGATATAAAAGCAGGGAAACGCCAAAAAACCGTGACCTACGAAATTGCCCGGCGCCATAAGCTGGATGTATCCAAAGGCTCCCGGATCACATATTACATATCGGGTTCAGGTATGGGCAGCGGTGGATTGTTCAACAAAGGAAAACGCGCCGAAGACTGGCAAGCTTCATCGCCCGATCAAAACATAGATTTTTACCTGAAACGCCTTGATGAATTCACACAAAAATTCAGGCCGTTTTTCAAAGATGCCGATTTTAGTAAGATTTTTACAGCTGATGAGCTTTTTGGATTTTCACCAGAGGGTATTGAAATGCTGAAAGAGATCCAGCACAAAGATACGGCTGATATTGGAGAAGAAGTTCCGTTCTAAATAATAACGCCCCTTAATAGGGGCGTTTCTTTTATTAGTCATCTTGGCATTGAGAAACTTCAAAGTCAATAAACGTATCGGTTACACGAACACAGGTATCTGGAAGCGGAATCTCAATTTTTTTTGCTTCTAATAGACTGTTAATACCAGACAGAGGGTTTATTATCAAAGTATCATTTCCATTGTAGTAAATATCTGCTGTTGATCCCTGGTTATAATTATTAAATGAACCTGAGTTCTCTGAATAATTTATACTTATAAGCCCCGAGTTCTCAAAATTATAACAAGAGCCTGTATCTTTCCATTTTGTATATACTTCGTCATCATCTACTTCTATAAAAATACTGTCGTTACTGATAAATTTCCAGATTCCTGAAATACAATAGGGCATTAGCTCATTAACAGAAAAGGTTTGCCTTGAAAAATTTAAGGTATCAAATACAATCTTAAGACCTTCTATGCCCGGTACAATTACGGTCATGTTATCACCATCAACCGAATAACTCACTTGTTGCTGTCCTCCATTGGTGTTGCTGATCGTTAAACTTGAACCTGTGGCTGAATAAGTTGAAGCAAACAGATACCTGGCACATGGTTCATCACTCTTTTTTTCCCAAACCGATAGCTTGGATGGAGTGATGTCCAGATATGTAATTGTAGTATCAATCTCAAAAGAAACATTTATATGATCATTAGAGGATTTAATGTTTTCAGATGAACCTACCAGGTGAAACGTATTTGTATCAATTTCGACTGTTACCCATTGTCCAATGGCGGCTTCGTCTATCCCGGTAACAGTGTTATTATCCTCATCACATTCGGCACCGGTTAAGTGAAAGATTGAAATAGTAAAGAGGAAAACCAGGAGATACCTAAGGTTTTTTGCTTTCATGATCTGAGTCTCCAAATGTTAGTGTTAGTTTATAAAACAAACTACTTACGTGATCTTTGAGTATAACTAAATTGCTTAAACTTCTGAAAACAAAAAAAGCCACCCGATTTAAATATACCAGGTGGCTTTATAGTCATGTTTTTCTGTTTTTAATCATCTAAACACTCATTATTGTAAAAATCTATATCCGATACTTTACTGTATGTATTGGTTTCATCCTGAGTTATTTCTAATTGTTGTGATGCTTGTTGAGCTATAGGTGTATAAATGATCGTAATGGTATTATTTCCTTCATTGTAGGTGATGTCTCCCTCACCATCAACTGCACCTGAAATTTGAATCGTACCTGTTTTAGTATCCTGGTCAAATGTGTAACTGTCTTGCTCCTCTAAACTATAGCAAGAACCAGAATTCAACCAAATTTCATAATTTTCATCTACAATTTCAAGATACTCATTTGGTTTCATGGTGTTTTGCCAGGTGCCATCCAGATTGGAACAGATAAGAAATGTGGTTGGATCGAAATCTGTTTTCGTAAAATCAACGGTATCTTTTCCTCCATCTCCATCAGGCGGAATAACGGTTAGTGTATCTGAATTAATGGAATAACTCACGTTTTGTGAGCCTTGATCTGGTATTGATATGGTTAATGTTGTGGCGTTACCAGTGTATTTAGACGAAAATTCTAAATTGTAACATGGTTTGCTATCCTCTTTAATCCAGACAGATATGGAATCGGTTGTGATATACAAATACTGGGTTTCACCAGGGAAAGTGGTTGATACCCATTTTCCTAATGCTGCCTCATTAATACCGGTAACAGTGTTATTATCTTCATCACATTCGGCACCGGTTAAATGAAAAACCGATATCGTGAAAAGAAAGACAAACAGGTACTTTAATCTAAAGATTTTCATAAATATTGTCTCCAATGTTTTTTAATTAGGGAAATACATCATCTTAACTGATTTATCAACTTAGAAAAAAGCCGCATGATCAAAACTATTGGATATCATGCGGATTTCATTTCGTGTTTTTCTTCAACAGTTATGGGCACTCGTTACCTTCAAAATTATTATCCGATACCTTAATCAATGTGTCTGTATCTGGTGGGTTAAAAACTTCTAATTTTGAGTTCAAATTGAAATTTCCTGTCAATGGATAATATTCTAATATTAAGGTATCATTTTCTTTATATCTGAATGAACCTTCACCACCATCAAGATCATCAGCATAATAAATACCACTGAATTGACTTGTAAATTCATAACTATCACTTTGCACATTGTTATAACATCCTTCACCCATGACCCAAAGCTTATAGTCGTCGTAATTAATAACGTTTAAATATTCTTCAGCTTTAATATTCTTCCAGGTTCCTATCAGATCGGGGTTGACATTAAATGTAGACCCAGGTGTAAATTCACCTTCTTCGAAATTTAAAACTTCATTTAGTACTGGAATACTAAAGTTAAGTGTTTTTGGTGTAACGCCTGAGTTAACCGAAATACCTATATTTAATTTAGTACCAAAAAAATCAACTCTAATGGTATCTTGATAAGGAGTTAAGTAGGTTCCATCAATTACTTTTTGAGCATAAAGTTGAGGTGGCCAGTCATCTCCTTCTTCATTCCATAATTCATATACAGTGATGTTTGTTTTTGTAATTTCCATCCATCTTTTAACCGTATCATTTCTGGTTGATACCCATTTTCCTATTGCAGCTTCATCTACTCCACTACTTCCAGTTGGGCTTTCATCTTCATCACATTCGGCACCAGTTAAATGAAAAACCGATATTGTGAAAAGAAAGACAAACAGGTACTTAAGTTTGAATAATTTCATTTTTTGAGCCTCCTTTGTTTTGGTTTTTATGTAGTCAAAACGTGGATATCGTTTTAGACATTATTGTTTGGCTTTATTTATTTGAAAATGATATCCCGGACCAATTCTTTGCCGATCGACTCGTTCAACTGAACCATAATCAATTTTTTCTTAAATATCAGCTCGTTTCGCCAAGCAGAGTTATTGACTTTTACAAACAATACACCGTTAAATATTTTCTCTACTTCAGATACCCGGTTAATATGCGGTCCTACTACACTGGCCCATATCTGAATGGTTTTATAATCGTGTGCACATTTTTCCAATCCCAGTTCTTTGTAGAGTTGGCCAAGTACCGACTCGAACTTATTTGGGCTTTCTACATAAGACATGATTATACCTTAATACTTAATTGGGATAGTTCTACTTGATTTATTTCTGGGAAATGCTTACGCTCTGTTGTGGTTATGAAGCATTGACCTCCCACAAAGGTTTTCAGCAAATTAATAAGTTCACCAGACCTTTCATAATCCAATTCACTGAAAACATCATCAAGAAGAAATATGGGTTTTTCATCCTTTTCTTCCTGCAAATATAAATGCTGTGCAATTTTTAAACAGACCACAAAGGTTTTATGCTGACCTTGTGATGCATATTTTTTTAATGGTAATCCATTTATGCTGAATTCCAGATCATCACGATGTGGTCCGAATAATGTGATGCCTCTTCGGATCTCATCCTGCTGCAACATCCGGAACTTTTCTTCAACAGAAGCTTGTATGGTTTCAACGCAATCAGAGTCATCCAAATCCAGACCACTTTGGTAGGTGAGTGCAGGTTTTTCGGAAAATTCCTGAAACTGGTTGAATGCTTGGGTAAGATTCTTCGAAAAATCTCTGCAAAATATTAACCTGTGGTATATGAGTCTGGCCGATATCGAAGCCAGAAGTTCTGTAAATGGACTCAATTGTGAGAGTGATAGACCAGATTGTTTAATATCAGAAAGGAGCTTGTTTCGTTGAAGCAGTGTTCGCCTGTAACTTAACAGGTCGTTCAGATAAGTTTTGCTGGATTGAGAGAGTGAGTTATCCAGAAATTTTCTTCTTTCCTGCGGGCTACCTTGCGTAATGCTTATATCATAAGGGGTTAAAGACACACATGGGTATTCTCCTACAATTTCAGAAAATGTCTGTAACTCTGTAGCATTGATAAATACATGCTTGCCTTCCAGCTGAGAAAAATACACCCTGACTTTGCTTTCAAAACCACCATCTGAAATAAAATTGGAACTCAGTTCAAAAAAAGGGTCATCAAATCTTAAGACATCCTGATCTGAAGCCGTAATCAGACTTTTTGTTAGCAGGGTAAAATGAATAGCTTCCAGTACATTTGTCTTTCCAGAGCCGTTTCTTCCATAGATAATATTGATGGATGAATCCGGTGAGAACTCTAGATGCTTGTGGGATCGAAACGATTTAATGTTAATAGTCTTTAAACGCAATCCTTCTCCCTTATCCTAACAGACCTTCTGGCTTTAGACATTGATACGAACCGGCATAATCAGCATTAAGATATCATCTTCGGTATCTTTTTCATGAATTGGTTTTATAATAGCCGCTCTTGTCGGAGAGCTGAACTCAAAATCAATCTCTTCAGTATCTATATGCGCCAGTGATTCTTCCAGGAATTTTGAATTAAATCCGATCATCATGGCTTCAGCGCTGTACTCACATGTTATGGTTTCATCAGCTGAAGCTCCTTCATCAATATTCTCTGCAGACACATTTACCTGATTAGGTTCAATGTTAAGTCTTACATCACCTCGTGAAGAAAATCGTGAAATACGTTTTACTGTACTCAATAAATTGGCACGATTAACACGTAATTTCTTCTCATTATCCAAAGGTATCACGGCTTCATAATTTGGATAGCTTTCCGAAATGAGGCTGGCAACCAGCATGGTTTCATTGGTTTCAAAACATATGCGTTGATTTTCGGTATCAACCGATACCTGAACATCTTCTTCAGTAATAAGTTTATCTACAATATTCAGGACACGTGATGGAATAATAATTTTTTCTGTTTTCTCCGAACCGGTATCCTGAGGATGGGCAATTTTTACCAGTCTATGGCCATCCGTGGCTACAAACCTGACCGTTCCTGGCTCAATTTCAACCAAAACACCAGTCATAGAGAGTCTCATGGAGTCTTTGCTTGTAGCAAATAAAGTTTTGTTGATTAAATCCTTAAAGAGCAAGCCGCCAAGACTGAAAGCTATGGCATAGTTAAGTTTCTCTTTTTGACGTTCATCCAAGGCCTTTCGGGCGGAGATCATGTATTTACCACGATCTGTTTTAATGGTAAGGCTATAGTCTTTATCCGAATCCTTTTTATCTATCTGAAATTCTGCTTCGGTATCGTAGAGGCTTTTTAAGGTATCCTGAATCTTTTTGGCATGAACCGATACAGCACCCACATCTTTAGAACTGATTTTGGCTTGTGTAGACATCTCTACATCTCCATCTGTAGAAAACAAATACAGTTTTTCGTAATCCAGTTTTAAGGCTACGTTTTCGTATCTGGGATCAGCTGCTTTAACAGGTAAGGCTAAAGTAACTTTACTAACAGCTTCAGATAAATCTTTGATATGAGAAGTAAAGATCATTCTACGTATTATTGTTTTTTAATTTTAGAATATGTTGAGTTTACTATTGAACACGTGGATATCGGGATAACTCTGTTTACAACCTGCTTAAGTATAAATGTTTTAATAGCTTAAATGTATATGCAAAATCCACTTTCAGTGTGGATATAGTGTTAATCACAGTATGAATTACTCACAGGATTTTTAATTGCGTATCAATTTACATTTTTAACCACACTTCATCAACAAATCAATCAACGTATTTAAATAGGTTTAACCACGTCTTTTCAACTGGTTATCCACGCGCAATTTTAAGTAAAGTATCCTGGTTGTGGTTGTAAGCCAATGTGTTGGTCTGTTATATATCAGATGGTTTGAAGCTCAATTTTCTTTCTGATGTCCTGGATGGAAGAGTTGAGTTCAAAGTTAGAGCCAATTTCTTTTCCGATAGTGTTGCATGCATGAATAACCGTAGAGTGATCTCGGCCACCAAAATACAAACCGATGGTTTTAAATGAGGAGGCGGTAAGTTCTTTGGCCAGAAACATAGCCACCTGGCGGGATAACGCAATTTCTTTTTTCCTGGATTTCCCCTTCATCTGGTTGGTTGAAATATTGAAGAACTCACAGACGGCTTTTTCCACGGTATCTATTGTGATAACCTGGGAGCGTTCTCTGATCAGATCCTTCAGGACAATTTTGGTCAGGCTAAGATCGATATCTTTATTATATAACGAGGATGTAGCCAGAAGCTTCACCATACAGCCTTCAAGTTCACGAATATTATGCTTGACATGGGTTGCGATGAATTCGATAACCGGTTCCGGGAAATTTGAGCCGTTATCGGCCAGTTTACGCTGCAAAATGGCACGACGGGTTTCGTAATCGGGCTGTTGCAAATCGGCCGAAAGTCCCCATTGGAAACGAGAGAGCAGTCTTTCTTCCAGTCCTTTGAGTTCTTTAATGGGCCTGTCGCTGGTGAGCACAATTTGTTTGTTGGTTTGATGCAGGGCATTGAAGATATGGAAAATTTCTTCCTGGGTTTTTTCTTTGCCTTCAAAAAACTGGATATCATCAATAATAAGCAGCTCCACATTTCGATAGAAGGCTGAAAAATCCTGAATCCGGCCATTTTGGATGGCATTGACAAATTCAATGGCAAATTTTTCACTCGATACATACAGCACCATATCGGTACGCTTATGAGTTCTGGCATAGTTACCGATCGCCTGAACCAGGTGAGTTTTCCCTAAACCCACACCCCCATAAACCACAAGCGGATTAAAGGACGTTTTACCGGGCGACTCAGCTATCGACTTGGCTGCAGCCAGGGCCAGTGCATTACAATCACCCTGGATAAAGTTATCGAATTGGTACTTAGGATTCAGAAAACTCTCGAATTTATGAGCATGAGTTTTAAAATGTGAATTCTGCTGTTGAATCTTGGTTTCATTGGCCAATACCTTTTCGGGTGGCGGCATCTGGGTATTTTGTTGAGGCAGTTCAACCGTAACAGGCTGATAGGGAGATTTTTGAACCACAACCGAATAGGTTATAAAGGCTTTTTCGCCAATAACCTCAACGATGGTTCGTTTTAAAAGTGCGTAATAATTTTCTTCAATCCACTCATAAAAGAATTGGCTGGGGACCTGTATGGTCAGCTCATCATCTACAAGTGAAAGTGGTTTAATGGGTTTGAACCAGGTAATAAAACTCTGAGCAGGGATTTTTAACTTGATCTTCTCTAAACAGCGATTCCATATGTCGTCCAGGGCTTCTTTTGTCATGGTGAGCAGCCTCTTTGTTAAACTTAATAATTATTTAAATGACTAATTTATCAACATTAAAGAATTTTAAAATCCCTATTAGCTCACAAACTAAGTTTTAAGAAAAAAAATATAATTGATGATAATCACAAGTTATCCACATATGAGGATAACATATAAGTGGTTATTATTAAACAGTTTATGTTGTTTATTTCACGTTTTTGCAGATGTGTTGTGTTTTTACAGGGCTGTAAAATACCTAACTTTAATTAAGTTAATTAAAGTTTTTAACAAGTTATCCACATTTTATAAACACGAAGGTTCGTACAGGAATACCCTGATATTGCATCATTATTAGGGTTTGGGTACGCTGTGAAAACAGGATACTAAAAAGTTAGTAAGAAGCAAACTTGTTTTTGAAAAAACGTTGTTATATCTTCACCCTATTTTCCCATTAAATAAACTACGACGGTTAAGATGAAAAGAACATATCAGCCTCATCAGCGGAAAAGACGCAATAAGCATGGGTTCAGAGCACGTATGGCAACCAAGAACGGCCAAAGGGTACTTTCGGCGCGCCGTGCAAAAGGACGCCATAAGGTTTCAGTGAGTTCTGAGCTAAAACACAAGAAGTAGAATCTTGATGAACGGCTCTGAAGCCTGAACGTCAGTCCCGTGTATTCAAATCTTACACAAGGAGGATCTCACTCAAAACACACGCTGCGTAAATACGAAATCCTGAGATCAAAACTTCTGATCAACCAGGTGTTTCAATCAACGGAATGGGTGAGATCGTCATGTATCAATGCAAAGTACTCATGGGTAGAAACAGAGCGTGCTCACAAATATCTGCCAAAAGTACTTTTTACTGTAAGTAAGAAGTATCTCAAAAAAGCATCAGAGCGGAATTTTGTTAAGCGACGGATGAAAGAGGCATACCGATTGAATAAACATCACTTAAGCCGGTGTTTAGAAGAGCAAGAGACAAATAGTAAAACGTTGCTCATAGCTTTCATCTTTCAGAAGTCAGCAAAGCAAACTCTGGCTGAGCAGAATTATGAACAATGTATGATTACCTGTATAAATAAAATCAGCAAGTCGATTCAACACCAAGAAAAGAAGTAACGAGCATATGTCGATGTTTTGGACCATTGTCAATAGCATACCCATCTTTTTCATACATGTTTATAGAAAACTGATCTCTCCACTTTTTCCGCCATCCTGTCGTTTTACCCCAACGTGTTCAGCTTATGCGCTTGAAGCATTTAAAACGCATAACTTTTTTTATGCTCTTTGGTTATCGGTATGGCGAGTCTTACGTTGTAATCCGTTTGTAAAGGGCGGCTATGATCCGGTACCAAAACCATAATACTCAGTAAAAAAGCCATTAACTAAAATATCTGATGGACAGAAATTCATTTATAGGATTCATATTAATTGCCGTTGTCATGATCGTTTGGTTCCAGATGATGACATCTTCAGACAAGCCGGTACAAACACCCGAAGAGCAGCGACTGGAAACCATGGCCGATGCTTTGGTACAGGATACCTCACTTCAGAACGACTCCCTGGCCCAGGTTTATAAAAGTTCTAAGCTTGGGGAACTGAGCGAGTTCTCGGAAGGTGAAGAAAAAAACATCACCATTGAAACCGACCTATACAAAATTGTTTTATCAAACAAAGGGGCTACCATTAAATCCTTTGTACAAAAAGACTATTTCGATCATACTATTGAACCGTTTGATCTGATCACCAATGAAAAAGGTGCCCTCTCTTTGCTCTTCGCCACACGAGATGGTAAGGTGATCAACACTCTTGATGTTTTCTTTTCTGCGAAAGTCCAGGAAAGCGCATACAAAATTACAGGCGAGCAAAAGCTGAAAATCCCGTTTAAGCTGATCAAAGAGGATGGCAAGCGGATTGAAGTGATCTACACATTTTCGGGAAATTCATATGAATTTGGTTACGAAACCAACTTAAGCGGGTTTGGTGAGTATGTATCCGGTAACGAATACCAGGTGGTTTGGACAGGTGGTCTGGCCAATGCGGAAAAAAATATAGAAGACGAAGCTCAAAGCAGTTCTGCTGATGTATATCTGGGTGGAAGTATGCTTAAGGTGGATGCCAGCAGTACCGACGAGTTATTTAAAGAGCAGCCTTCAGGCGATGCTCGCTGGATAGCGGTAAGAAATAAATACTTTGTGGCTTCAATTATTGCCAAGGATGAAACAGAAGGGGCTTACATAGAAGGGCGGCGCAATTCCGATGAGCCAACAGAGGTCTTTGAAGATTATACCGCAGCATTAAAACTGAAAATGCCGTTTAACCAATACACGGTTAATAATCGATTTAGCCTCTATATTGGCCCTTTAAAATATAACAGCCTGAAAGCCACCAATTCAGACCTGGAAAAAGTTATTGATTTCGGCTGGGAGTGGCTAACACGTCCATTTGCCGAATACCTGATCCTGCCCATTTTCAATGTGATGGATAACCACATTGCCAATTATGGTCTTATCATTATCCTATTTGCGCTGATCATCAAGATCATCACTTATCCGTTGACAATGGCCTCTACAAAATCCATGAAACATATGGCTGAACTTCAGCCTCAGCTGAAGGCTATCCAGGAAAAATACAAGGACAATCCACAGAAGTTGCAGGCCGAAATCGGCAATATTTATAAGGAAGCCGGGGTGAATCCACTCAGCGGTTGTTTACCCACGCTGATACAGATGCCGCTGCTTTTTGCAATGTTCTATGTGTTCAGGTCCTCCATCGAGTTACGCCAGCATGGCTTCCTGTGGATTAACGACCTGTCGGTACCCGACTCAATTTTAGATCTGCCATTTAACATTCCGCTTTATGGCGATCATATTTCCATTATCCCGATCCTTATGGCAGTTGCGGTATATGGGCAGCAAAAGCTAACACCGACTACACAGTCCAACGAGCAAATGAAGTTTTTGCTTTACCTGTTTCCGGCCATGATGCTCTTGTTTTTCAATAATCTCCCATCAGGATTAGGGTTGTACTACCTGTTTTTCAATATCTTTAGCATTGCCCAGCAATTTTATATAAATCAAACCACCGAAAAAAAACCGGTGGTCATGAAACAGACATCAAAACCCAAACCCAAGCCAAGGTCTAAAAAACGTAAGTAATACGAAACGGTTTTAGGCCGAAACCCATTACTAAACCATTCTTATTATGGTTGAGCAACTCATCGAGTTTGATATCTGGCTGTTCCGACTGGGAAATGAATCGTTGGCCAGCCCGTTTATGGATTGGTTTATGGTATTTCTGACCAAGTTTAAACAATCATGGCCAATAGCTGCCTTTTCGGCAGCTTTTGTTTTATACAGACGAAAATGGGATGGTTTGATAATCATTTTCTTATGCGGACTTGCCATCGGGATTGCAGACCAGACAGCTTCGGGATTCTTTAAACCCCTGGTTGAGCGCGTCAGGCCCTGCCATGCCATGGAAGATGTGCGGCTGATCATACGTCAAGTTCGCTCATTCTCCTTTGCCTCTTCACATGCAGCCAATACCGCAGCCGTTGCGACGGTGGTGTGGTTGTTTTTTTACAGGGCTAAATCTATTGATCGGGCATTTGCGATTTTTCTTGCTGTCTACGCCCCATTGGTAGCTTACTCCAGGGTATATGTCGGTGTTCATTATCCCAGTGATATTTTGGCAGGTATGTTGATTGGTATTTTAAGTGGTGGACTGGTATATTTGATCTACAGTTACATCTTCAAAAATTATGTTCAGCCCTATTCTCTTAGTAAATCCGGGAATAAACCAGTAGAAAAATCCAGATTAGATTGGTAAGATAAGTGACAATAAGACCAATTGTACCAGATGCCAGCGACTCACACAATAGATCATGAATTAAAACTGCTTATTACGCATTGGGAAGGCGATGCTGTAGATATTGAGTTTAATGACAGTCTGCAGGCATACCAGAAAAACTACCAAAACCACCCCGACTATTCTGAGTTTAACGAGCTGGTAGATTTTTCTAAAATTACCAGTATAAAGCTAACCATGGAGGGCTTAAAAAGAATGGGACAACTTGCAGCAACTACAGATAATCAGAATTACCGCAGAAAGCTGGCTTTCATTGTCCGTTCAACCCGGGCTTATGGATTGCTGAATATTTACATCGCATTTCGTAGCAGATCAAAACACGCTAACAAGGATATCAAGGCCTTTATAAATGAACGGGAAGCTTACGAATGGGTCAAGATCAGAAACTGATTTTTGGGCTTAAAATGATATGGCAATCCCTATATTGGTTTCAGTATCTGTTAGCTTTACTTCATCGGCAGGTTTTGAATCAAAACGATATTTAAAAGACATCACCAACTCCAGCCAATCAGATACAGCTGTTTTTAATATGGACTCATGTAATACGCGATAGTCTCCGAAATCTGTAAACATGGGTTGGGCATAAACAACCCCGGCATAGGTAATATCCGGCCTGATCTTATGAAACACAGAAATGTAATTGGTCCAGCGGCTTACTTGTAGCTGGTCGGGATGGATTGCGTTGGATGATAAATCATAATTTTCATGTTCAAACATATAACCGGAACCAAAATTCATCTTGCTTCGCTTATTAAACTCATAAGAATAGCGCAAGCCAGATCCGACCAACTCACGGTTGAGGATTTTGATTTTCTGATCCAGATTAACCTGGGTAAATATTTCTGCACTCCAGCCACCACCAAGACTATAAATGGTTCTTAAATGGATCAATTGTTCATTAATTTCACGACTGCCATCAATCCATTCATATTCGTTATCAAAAATAACCAGCATCTCAGTCTTTTGCATTTTCCATGAGACCTGTCCGTACATTTCAATAACCAATTCATCGGTGTTACCTGTTTTAAATTCTCCACTAAGTTCAAGATCTGCCGATACGCCAGTATTTGAAGTCTGGTCGCGATATTTTTCCGTGTTAACCTGAGCGTTAGCGTCTACTACACAAAACAGGAGAATAAGGGTCAGAAGTAATTTCATAAGATATAACGGGTACATAGGTCTTAAAAATTAAAACAGGTTTGGTATTGCTACTAAAATAGCATGAAAATTAAAAACATATTTCGGCTTGTTGAAGTCGGTGGGAATGTGCAAATTTAATTTAAATCACGATAACACCAAGTCTATTAGGCATGCTGGAGTCCTATTTGCCTTTTTTCAACTGTTACGCAAGTCTTTCTTTAAGAAGTGAGCTTCCTCAAAACCGTCTTTCTTGCAAAAAATGATCAAGGAGCATGCTATCAGACCCGATAATCCACGCGGGCATCAGCCGGGAAATGAACAGGACAACATTAAAAAACCAGGAGTATAACAATGAAAACAAAATCAGTCTACATTACATCAAAAGAAACTTCGGTTGGCAGGCTTGTGATTGTTATGGGAATGATGGAGATTCTCAAAGGACAATTGAGAAATGTAGCGTTTTTCAGACCCATAATTGAGACCCAGGACCATAAGGATGGTGATATTGATTTTGTCCTGAATCATTTTGAATTGCAACAGTCCTACGAGGATGCTTATGCATTTACCACCGAAGAGGCTGAAAAGATGTTCGCCGATGGTAAAACCCATGCTTTTTTTGAATCACTTATAGAAAAGTACAAAAAGCTTGAGGAAAAATATGACTTTGTGCTCTGTGAAGGTGTTCATAACAGTGCGTTTACCGATCTGATTGATTTTGATATCAATCTGGATATTGCAAAAAATTTCTCGAGTCCTCTCATGAGCGTGCTTGGCTGCCAAAACAAAAGTCTGATTGAGGTTGAAGAGGAAGCACGGATCTGGAACGCGGTTCTTGTTGAAGAAAATTGCTGTCGGTTTGCGCTTTTTCTCAATCGGATTGATCCTGATCTGCAGGAAGAGCTTCAGAAAAAGAAATTCACATCACAGTTTGATCTTCCCGTTTATTTACTCCCCGAAATTCCTGAGCTTGATCGACCAACCGTGAAAGATATTATGGAGGCACTGGACGGTCAGATGCTCTTAGGAGAATGTAACGAAACCAACCGGATTGTATGGCAGAGTAAAGTGGCAGCCATGACACTAGACAATGTATTAACCCACCTCGAAGATGGCGATCTTATTATCACACCAGGCGATAGAAGTGATATTTTACTGGGAATGCTCAGTGCCAACTATGCCAAAAATTATCCTTCAATTGCCGGGGTTGTTCTCACTGGCGGAATAAAGCCGGTACCCTCTGTCTTAAAATTACTGCAAGGCTTACAAGAGTGTGTGCTTCCATACATCAGTGTTCAAGACGATACTTTCTGCACAACCATGCGTGTGAAAAACGTCAGATCACGAATTGGTATTCACAGCAAGCGAAAGATTGCTTTGGCGATGGGTGTTTTTAATAAGTGTGTCGATACTAAAGACATCGAGAACAAGATGTTATCAACCAGATCATCGATTTTAACACCGGCAATGTTTGAGTACAGACTTTTTGAGAAAGCCCGTCAGGATAGAAAAAACATTGTGCTTCCCGAAAGCGGAGATGAACGGATCTTACGCGCTGCAGAAATCCTGTTACGTCGGGAAGTTGTCGATATCACCCTCCTGGGTGATGAAGATGAGATCAGGCTGAAAAGCGGAGCAATGGGGCTGGATCTGAGCCGCGCAAAGGTCATAAACCCAAAACACTCCGATAAGCTGGAGCACTTTGCAAAACAGTATTATGAGCTGCGAAAACATAAAGGCATTATCTACCAAAATGCACTCGACCTGGTTACAAGTGTCACTTACTTTGCCACAATGATGATCTACAACGGCGATGCAGACGGAATGGTATCGGGGGCTACACATACCACACGCGAGACCATCAAACCGGCGCTTGAAACCATCAAAACCAAAGAAGGAATAACAACCGTCTCGAGTGTCTTTTTTATGTGCCTGGACACGCGCGTACTCATCTACGGCGACTGTGCTGTAAATCCTCATCCCACCCCGGAGCAACTGGCTCAGATTGCCATATCATCAGCCGATACCAGTATGCAATTTGGTATCGAACCAAGAGTAGCCATGCTGTCTTATTCCTCTGGAGATTCAGGCATAGGGGAAGAAGTTGAAATGGTGCGTAAAGCCAATAAAATAGCCAGAGAGATGCGTCCGGATCTGATGATCGAAGGCCCGATGCAGTATGATACAGCCATAGATCCTGCCGTGGGAAAAAAGAAAATGCCCAATTCCAAAGTTGCCGGCAATGCAACCGTCTTTATTTTTCCTGATCTCAATACCGGCAATAACACCTATAAAGCCGTTCAGCGCTCTGCTGGTGCAGTAGCAATCGGGCCGGTATTGCAGGGACTAAAAAAACCGATCAACGATCTCAGCCGCGGCTGCCTGGTAGAAGATATTGTAAATACGGTGGCCATTACCGCAATACAAGCACAGGAAGGCGGCCAAAAATGAAAATTTTAGTCCTCAACTCCGGTAGCTCTTCTATAAAGTTTCAGCTTTTTGAAATGCCCGGAAACCATGTACTTGCTGCCGGTGTGCTTGAGCAGATTGGTGAGCCGGCTGGCCATGCAAAGGTTCAGGCTGCCGGAAAAATATTTGAAGAAACGCTCGCAATTGCCGATCATCATCAAGGACTTGAAACGCTGGAATTAATGCTGAAAAAATCAGGAACGATCAGTGATTTGCAGGATCTTGATGCAGTAGGCCACCGGGTGGTTCATGGCGGCGAAGCATTTCATGAGCCTACATTAATAGACGATCGGGTAATCACTGCTATTGAAGCGCTCAACCCGCTTGCCCCGTTGCATAACCCGGCCAATTTGGAGGGAATTCAAACGATGCGACAAAAAGCGCCGGATCTGAAACAAGTGGCAGTTTTTGATACCGCATTCCATCAAACCATGCCCAAATCAGCCTATCTTTATGCACTTCCTCACGAGCTTTACGAGAAGCACCATATCAGGCGCTACGGGTTTCATGGCACCTCGCATTACTTTGTGGCCAAAAAAACCGCGAGTTATTTAAACCAACCACTCGATCAGCTCAACATTATTACACTTCATCTTGGCAATGGGGCCAGCGCCTCGGCAATCAGGGAAGGGAAAAGTATCGATACTTCAATGGGCATGACCCCGCTGGAAGGTTTGGTTATGGGAACACGAAGCGGTGATATCGATCCCGGTATTCTTTTCTTCCTGGCACGCCAAAACAATCTTCAAATCCAGGATCTGGATACGCTTTTAAACAAGAAAAGCGGCCTGAAAGGCCTTTGCGGTGTGAATGATATGCGGGAGATCATATCGCTTGCTGAAAAAGGGGATACTCAAGCCGGTTTGGCGCTTGATATTTTTTGTTACCGGATTAAAAAATATATCGGGGCGTATACTGCAGTTCTGGGCAGGCTGGATGCGCTGGTCTTTACCGGAGGCATCGGCGAGCATAACGCGAAAATTCGCCGGATGATATGCGAAGGGTTGCAGATACTTGGGCTTGAGATAGACCAAAACGGGAAGTCGGAAGACAAGGGTGTCAGAGAGATAAGTTCGCAAAACAGTATGGTGAAAACACTGGTAATTGCTACAAACGAAGAACTTGAGATCGCCTCTCAAACCTTCGAACTTTTAAATCTCGCATCATAAATTGTTTTGACTTGAAAAAGACATCAACACCATCTTGCTGCTGGTGATGATGGCAAAGAGAGGATCATGATTGACTTTCTAACGGCAGGCAAGCAAACCAAAAACTGTATTTAGAAAACGCTGGCTTGCACCAATCGGTAAAAAGCATTTAAGATGAAGATGAAAACAAAGTCAAAATGAAAAACCATTGAGAACAGCAAATGAAACAGATAGCAGGGGTATAACAGGTGGCTAAAGAGTTGCAGGTATATGTGAGTACAGAAAAGGGCCGCGAGGAGAAGCGGTTGTGGGCAGAGGTTACCTATCGGCCAAGTGTCTATAAAGCCAGGCTGGCCATTACACTCGATGAAACACTTGATGAGGAAGAGTTTGAGCATCTGGAAGAAAAGCTGATGGTGGTGATGGAGGAGCGGCTTAAAAACGACTTTAAACGCATGATGGAAGATACCGAAGAAGAGTATGGGTTTCTTGAAGCCGGAACCCTGATGAAATTATCGGATAAGCTTTCTCGCTACATCGATCGGGTTATAAAGCCTTATAAAATTGGGTATTGGGAAACCGGAATTGATTAACCACAAATTTATTGCAAATCCAGGGAAGCATAGCCTCAGGTTCGATGTACGGGAATAGTTTTCGAAATGCATTGCGATTTATTACTTTTAGCATCTTAGTATAGGAAAACCCAATCTATATGGCAGGTCATATACTCTGAGCTTAATCGGCCTGAGACGCCTGTTTCTGATGTTTGTGGTTGATCAAAACGCTCAAACATGTCTTTGTTCTGGTACATTCTTTTTACAGGGTAGGATTTAAAAATCCCATCGCCACAGGTGTTTTATTTGCCAAACGGATCGGTTAAAGTTTAAACAAGTTTCATTATGTTTTTTACCCCATACTAAATGCTGATTTCCTCAATACCCTTTATACATACAAAAACCATTGACTCTCAAAACCATGATAACCAGTTTAAAACGATTAATCGGTAGTGGACTTTTACTGGCATTTATTGTGCCACTTTTTAATATTTCAAACGCTTCAGCCCAGGAAAACGACCAGTCTTTGAAAGATATTTTCTCAGAATTTTCCCTGAAAAGTCTTTTGGATGTAAGAATTGTGACGGTGTCTAAAAAAGAAGAAACCGTTTTTGAAGCCCCGCTCTCTTCGACCGTGCTTACAGAGGCAGAAATAAAAAAAGCAGGGGCAACATCTATTATGGAGGCCCTCAGGCTTATTCCTGGAGTTATCGTTCGTGAGCAAACACCGGGTAATTATGATATTCACATCCGGGGACTGGATGGACTGGATCCTTATTCACTTGGGATTCAGAAATTAAATACCACAACCCTTGTAATGATCAATAACCGTATTGTCTATAACGATGTGTTTGGAGGAACGCTCTGGGATGTTCTCTCGATAGGTATAGATGATGTTCAAAAAATTGAAGTGGTACGTGGACCGGCAGCGGCTTTGTATGGTCCGAATGCAGCAACAGGTGTTATAAATATTATAACAAAATCCCCAAATGAACAGGCCGGCTGGACTGCCAGTTCCTATGCGCAATACGGAAACCATACCACAGCTCTGGCGAATGCCTCTGTAAGTTATGCCACTGATGATAAAAAGTACGCTTTTCGCCTCAGCACAAATGTTGATAAAAGAGATCGCCACCAGGTCGACTACTTCTTATTGCCCGATCCAGAAGGGGCTTTTTCGGGTGATCCAGGTTTCTTTAAAGGCGGATACATACCGGATCCGACGATAATTAGTAATGGATCGAACAATCCAATCGCAGAAAAGCAATTTCCGGATTGGACATTAGCAACAGAGCGTTTAGGTTTGAACTCTCATCTGTCTTATAACACAAAAGATATTGAACTGGATTTTATGGGAGGCTATGCGTCTTCAAGCCACCAGAGAGTCTATTTCATGAATCATTTTTTCACCCTAAGTACTGAAGAAAACGAATCGGGCTATGGATATTTGAACGGGCGTTGGAATAATTTTTCATTCAGCACCGACTATTCTGACACCAGAAACCACACCTTGCAAGCATTTGATTTTTCATTCAGAACATTTAATACATCCCTGGAATACAATTTTCCAATCAATGAGTTCTTCAGTATTAAGCCAGGTGTTGCTTTTCACTGGACCGAATTTGAATCGCGGGATTCATCCTTGATATTTACAGATCAGAGTTATACCAGTACACAAATAGATGAACTGGATGCAATAAACGGGCAGGGTTCAAAAGAATCCAATTACTTTACATCACTATTTATAAGGGGAGATTATTACTACAAACGTGCTCGTTTTATTGGTGCGCTTCGCCTGGAAAAATACAATTTGCCCGACAAGTATCTCTTTAGCCCTCAGATTATCAGCACGTTGCAACCAACAGACGATTTCATATTAAGGGCATCTTATGGCCGCTCGTCCCGATCGCCTTATGCGGCGGATTTATTCACCCACTTTAAAGCCAACGGTGTTAGTTTGTTAGCGTACCTGGTCTCCCCGGAAGAGGAAAGCGAAGACTTGTTAACTATTGATGTATATGAGATCGGACTTAGGTATAAGCTTACAAAGGATCTCTCTGTGGATCTCGAACTGTTTTATATGTATGCTGAAAATTTCGACGATATCACAACGGGAGGCCTGCCGCCAAAGGCATTTTTTGCTTATGAAATCTCAACCTTAACAGCCAAAAATTACGGGGCAACCTTAAGCCTTACATATGTGCCAAATCCGAAATTACGTCTGAATGGTTTCGTAACGGTGCAGGAAACAAATGTAGATGATTATAACTTTAATCCTGATGTGGTTTATGGTTTTGTTGAGGATCTGGATGCGCCGATTAAAGACAGCAGCTTTACAAATAAAAACACGCCTACATTTTTTGGTGGCGTAAATATCAGTTACACACCTGTATCTAAACTGATGATTAACCTGAATGGGTATTTTTATACCGAGCAAACCAGAACACTGGCCGGTATTGCACCCGCTACGGAAAAAGTGCAGGGAAATCTCCTTCTGAATACAGTTGTCAGATACAGCCTGTTTGATAACCTGTCTATATTTATGAATGCCCGAAACCTGGTTGGCGCAAATAAGCGTCAGTATGGTATGACCGACAGAATTAAGTTCTCAATACTGGGAGGAATAGATTATAAACTCTAAAGATCAGACAAAAGTATACGATTGCAACAGGGCTGATACTTATGTGTTGGCCTTTTTTATTTTCAAAGGCGATCTAATCGAATAATTTTAACAAGAGCATATACCTGATCCAAAACTATATGAAATCCATTTTATGGGGTATTGATCTGGGCGGAACAAAAATTGAAGGTGTGGCGCTTAATGCCCAAAACAAAACAGTTCCCCTGGCGCGATTGCGCGTAGAGACCGGAGCAGAAAAAGGGTATGAGCATATTCTAAGCCAGATTCAAAACCTGATCAAGCAACTTGAAAGAAAAACCGGATTACATCCGGACATCATAGGCTTCGGCACACCGGGTATGCTTGATCCGAATACCAATACCTTAAAGAATTCCAATACCACATGCTTAAACGGCAAGTCCCTGAAAGCGGATTTGGAAAGATATCTGGGTAAACCCATAAAA
The DNA here is from genome assembly GCA_964642175.1 of uncultured Chlorobiales bacterium. Taxonomy (GTDB): domain Bacteria; phylum Bacteroidota; class Chlorobiia; order Chlorobiales; family Chloroherpetonaceae; genus JANQGG01. The sequence goes on from CAZXOK010000006.1 coordinate 76,780, forward strand.
ATTGCTAACGATGCCAATTGTTTTGCCCTGGCCGAAACCCTGATTGGCGCAGCAAGGGGTTGTTTTGAAAATCATGAGCCTATCGTTTTTGGTGTCATTATGGGAACTGGGGTAGGCGGTGGGTTGGTTGTCGATGGTCGGGTTGTGGAAGGCTGTCATAAAATTGCCGGTGAGTGGGGGCATAACCCACTTCATCCCAATGGCTTACCGTGCTATTGTGGAAAAACAGGATGCGTGGAAACCGTGATATCCGGACCTGCACTTGAAGGCTATTATCATAGTCTTACCGGCCATAAAATGTCTTTAAAAGAGATATACAAATTATCCCGGCAAGAAGCTCAAAGTGAGGCTAAAGCAACAATTGCTCATCTTGTTAAAAACTTCTCAAAAGCCATAGCGGCCGTTATAAACATTCTGGATCCGCATATTATAGTCCTGGGTGGTGGTGTTGGCAATATTGATGAACTGTATTCAGAAACCTGCAGGCGAGAGATTGAAAAGCATCTTTTTTATGATCGGCTGAATACCCAAATCCTTAAACCCAAACTTGGAGATAGTGCCGGCGTTTTTGGGGCAGCATGTTTAACCCTCTAATTGTAGTCACTCAAATTTTTTGATTTTGGGTTTTCTGACTGTTGCTTTCCGTGCAGGTTTAGAGCGAGTTTTTTTGGACTTTTTATCAGTTACCGTTATGGTAACTTCAATTTCTTTGGAGCTATACCCTGTAAGATCAGCCGATAGCTTAACAGCGTTCAATATTTCAGGGCTTAAGAGATATTCTGGATCGCCTGTTGTTTGAAAGAAGAAATATTCCATTTTCGGGGTAGTGTTGTTGTTATCAAGAGGAGGTTTAGCATGCAATGGTTCATACAAAACCACACATAACAACATGAGAAGTATAAATCTCATATCTGATTGGGGTTTGGGGTTATTTTATAAGTGCAATCAGTTTGAAAAATAAGCGATAAATCCGAAGGATACAAACAGAACACCTGCCAGAACGATGGTCATATCGCTGATGGTTTTCATTTGCTGATTATGCCCTTCGCGGTAGGAGTTGGCAATTACCATAACTGCAATATTATTTGTCAGAAGAAAATAACTGGAATCGGGCAGAATATTTAAATAGGTTGAAATAAACAATCCTATGCCTGAGAGTACGCTTAATGTGTTTAAAAGCATTTTGGTATGAGAAAAAGTAAAGGTATTGGCGATTGTTTTGATGCCGCTCACAAGATCGCCACGCCGGTCCCGCATATCCCACATTACTTCGATAAAAAAGGCACAGATAAAAACATACCCCCAGCAGATCCAGGCCTTTAGGGTTAAGGATTCGCCTGCAAAAAAAATCGGGATGAAAACCATGGCTGCAGCCCAGTCGATGGGCGGAACAAGGTTTTTTATCACATACATATCCTTAAAGCGTCTGGCACCGCCAAGGCGTTTGGATATAAACTCGGGGAAACATTTTTGATTGTATAAAAATCCGATTATCTCTATAATAAGCGTTGTCCAGAATGCAACAGGGCCATAAAAATAAGCGATCAAAAGGGCCAGTGCCGAAAAGAAGTAAAAACTGATATAGGTGATTAAAAACGAATTATTTTTGGCGTCCTGAAAGTTTTCGGGGGTGTTAGCCGAGTCTTCAACATCATCTGTAAGTCTGTTGTATTGGTAGATTGAAAAGGTGAGGAGAAAAACCGTAATAACAGCCCAATAGTTGATCGGAATATTAAAGAATATGGACCAGGCTCCGGTACCGAGAGCAGATAAGATTGATAAATGTAATTTGTTCCTGAAGAAATAAGATGTATTCATAAATGTCTAACGTTATCGCACGAATCTCAGCATGATTTTATTGGTAATGATGGGTGTTTATTGAACCGTGCCTAATAGCAACAGACTAGCCTGGTAAAAGGTTTAAATACAACAGACTTTAAACCTTTTATTAAGCGTTAAGTTAACCTTTCTGATTTTTTAAACAAAATAAGACCGTTTTGACATACCGTAAAGGAGATGTGCTCCAGCTTACCATCACCGATCTTGCTGAAAAGAATAAATGCTTTGCTAAGACATCAGATGGGTTAAGTGTTTTTGTTCAGGGATTGCTGGCCATCGGCGACCGGGTTGAGGTACATGTTTTTAAAGTAAAACAGAATTATCTCGAAGCACGTGCGCAGAGAATACTTGAGTTCTCAAAGGACCGTGTTGAGCCGGTTTGTCCCTATTTTGGGATTTGTGGAGGTTGCAAGTGGCAACACATTTCCTATCAAAGCCAGCTTAACCTGAAAGCCAAACAAGTCCAGGATGCTCTGGTTCATCTCGGAGGATTTAAAGATATTGAAGTAGAGCCACCTAAACCTGCCTGTTCAGAATACGGATACCGCAATAAAATCGAGTTTTCGTTTTCAGCTCACCGGTATTTGTTGCCCGACGAAATGGCTCAAACCGAGCTTGAGAAACCAAAAACATTTGCTTTGGGCTTTCATGCCCCGGGCCGTTACGACAAAGTCATTGATATTGATACCTGTTATATTGCACATCCCGATATGGTGGAGGTTCTCAATCTTACCCGCAAATTTGCCCTCGAACATAATCTGAGTGCCTACTCAACAAAGGAAAATACAGGCTTTTTGCGTAATCTTGTTATACGCCGCGGTGAACGTACCGGTGAGCTGATGGTAAACCTTGTTACCTCAGCTTTTGAACCCGATCTTATGAACATGTACCTGGCGCATCTTCAGTCAGGATTGGGACAAAAGCTTACCACACTCATCAATAATATTACCACCCGAAGCAACACGGTTGCTTTTGGTGAAACCGAACATGTGATATATGGCCCGGGTCGGATCAGCGATTGTTTGAATGATTACCGGTTTATGATCTCGGCCAACTCATTTTTTCAAACCAATACTGCGCAAGCCAAAACTCTGTACGACACCATAATTGAGCATGCCCGCTTTAACCCTCAAGATGTTGTGTATGATCTGTATTGCGGCACTGGTTCTATTTCTCAATATATTTCAGATAAATGCCTGAAAGTATTTGGTGTTGAGCTTATTGAGAGTGCTGTGGAAGATGCCCGGCACAATGCCGAGATGAACATGATTGAAAATTGCGAATTTAAACACCTGGATTTAAAGTCGTTTAAAGACATTCTCCCAGAACTGCAGGGTTTTGGGCTTCCTGATGTGGTGATCACTGATCCGCCACGTGCCGGCATGCATCCCAAAGCTGTAAAAACACTTTTGCAACTCAATCCTGAAACGATCATTTATGTCAGTTGCAATCCGGCCAGTCTGGCAAGGGATGGGTTGTTGTTCTGTGAAGAAAACCAGTACAAACTTACCGAGGTTATCCCTGTGGATATGTTCCCTCATACCAATCACATCGAAAGCGTGGCTCGGTTTGAACGGGCAGAGCAATAAACCGGTAATTTAAATGGCGTGGTCTTTAGGCAGGATCAGCATTTTGGGGATACGAACATGCGGCTTGGTATTCAGAAGGTACATGATGGTGTCCGAAATATCCTCGGGCAGTAATGCTTTTTCTATGTCCAGGGCATCTTTCGGATGAATCTCCCAATTCCGATGCAGACCGGTAAGAACCAATCCCGGCTCAAGGCTGGTAATTTTAATATTAGTTCGGGCCAGTTCTATTCGTAATGCTTCGGTTAGAGCTTCTATAGCGTATTTTGTGCCGGCATAAGCCCCTGCTGATTCACGAACTTTTTCACCCAGCACGCTGGAAAGATTGATCAAATATCCGAAATCTTTAGCTTTAAAGTATTTAAGGGCGGTATAGGCCATGCGGTAGGCCGCTTCAACATTAACTTTAGCCATTTGGCATACCACATCAATATCTATAGTTTCTATTTTGCCAACTTCCATTACTGCAGCATTGTTAATACAGATATCGCAGTTGCCATAATGGGTAATTGCCATATCAAGCAATTGTTGAGGAACAAGCGGGTCGGTAATATCATCACAAAGGATTTTTGCATTCAATTTATGAGCCATTTCATTTAACAAGGTTTGGTTTCTGCCATGTAAAACCAGCTTAATCCCTTTTTTGTGAAATGCTTCAGCCGTTGCTTTACCAATTCCGCTGGTAGCGCCGGTAATAACAGCCACCTTATATTTAAAATCGGACATAAAACTACTGTAAATCGAAAGTTGTGAATTAATCGCGGTTATCCAGGGAAACGCGTTTAAAGGTCTTATCCTTTGTGACAGTCTTGGTCAGTTGATGGCGGAACATAGCGCGCGAGACATCTGTGAGCGCACCAATGAACAACAAGTCCAATATTGCCTGTATAGAAGCCTGGCTGCCCATATCGGCTTGAGATGACTCAGGTAAGTGATGCAATCCTCTTAAAAACACATGTAATAATAAATGTTTAGATACCTTGGGTTCAATATATGAGCGATCTATACAGGTTTGCAGAATCCCGGACATCTTTTCAAACAAGTCGTCATGATAAAAGCCATCAACCTGCTGCCATAACTCCGGGTGAAAGCGCTTGAGATCGTTCATAAATAATGGAGAAAACTCCAGAACGGTTTTCCCGCCAAAAAACCAGATTTCCCGAAGTTTATCAATATGCTCTTGTGGTTTTTTTTCAAGAAGATCAAGCTCGGATCTGCGTTGGGATAAATACTCCGAAAGAAGTTGTTTTAGAAGTTCATCTTTGCTTTGGTAGAATTGATAGAGGGTTTTTTTACTCATGCCCAGCTCATAAGCCAGCTTATCCATCGTTACCGGTGTAATGCCTTGTGTAAAAAAACTTGTTTGAGCCAGATTTTTAATGCGCTCCTGGGGATCCATAAATTAAATAGAAATATATGTTTACGACTAAGAAACCTTAAAAAATATAATCGTTTCCACGGATTTACCCAAAATCGCAGCAGATTTAACCGTTATTTGATGGATCAGAATTTATTGAAGATGAGACCTCTTCAAATTCAGCTTCTTCAATGAGTGATTTGTTTTGTTTTTCCCACATCAGGAATTTTTCAATATCGGTTTTTATTGAGGCAAAAACGGCAGAGAGTACCGCAACATCATCTATTAATCCAAAAACGGGTATAAAGTCAAATATGGCATCAATAGGGGAGACAAAATAGATCAAAGCGGCTATTCCAAAAACAATGGTTTGCCAGGGAATCTCGCGATATGAGTTATTGTAGTAGGCTTTTATTAATCTTATTAAGCCCTGCAGATAAACCCAAACTTCAGACAGTGCCCCATTTTTATGCTGCTCTGATTTTGTGGCGGCATCCTGGAGCAATTTTTTGGCTTTCCTGGGATCTTTGGCGTATTCTTCGGCTTTGCGCTGGGCTTTTTTAAAACGGGCCTCTTTCATAAGATATCTGTTTTAATTGAAGGGAGGTCTCTGGTAAGACCGAATCAATAATGCATTAAATGATAATAATTATTCAAATCGTTCTTTTTTAAACGGGATATTCGTTTATCATTATAAATAACATACTTAGCAATATCTAAGTTTTAAAACGATCTGTCAAGTTAAAATCTATGAAAAAATTACTTACTGTTACGCTAATCTGGGCAGGGCTTTTGGTATTTGGAGTTCAGGCTTGCGATTCAGAGCCCGAGAAAAGCAAAAATATCTCCTCAGAAGAAGTTCTTGAAAAAACGCGCGAAGCGATAGAACTCTCCAAAGATTTTTTACTTCAGGAAAAAGACGCCTTTGAAGAAAAAGCGATGGAGCGCCTGGAAAAAATTCGTGAGAAAATTGAACGTCTGAAAAATGCGGCAAAAGATGCCGAGCATGGTGCAAAAGAGATCCAGGTACAACTGGATGAGTTAGAAAACCGTGAAAAAGAGCTTAAAGAGAATCTGGAGGCCATACGTTCAGAAACGGCTTTAGATGAGTTGAAAACTGGTTTTGAAGATGCCATGAAAAAAATTGAAAAATGGGAGATTGGCTTTAAAGATAAAAAGTTGCCCAATGAATAAACCGCTAAGACACTCATATCAGATCAGGGCTTCTCTGAGTTTGTTTTGCCTGCTCATCCTTGCAAGCCAACTGACAGCATGTTCATCAAAACAAAAACCTTCGGAGACCCTAATACCTGCTGATACCAGTGCGTTATACGTAGCTATACAGAATGGCAAGTATGGTTTTATAGATAAAGAGGGGCGCTGGGCCGTTCAGCCTAAATACGATATCGCCTTTCGTTATAAGGATGGATTAGCTCCGGTAAAATTAAATAACCGTTGGGGATACATAAATAAAAGCGGACAAGAGGTGGTTGAGCCTGATTACGATAGTGTAACACCATTTCATCATGGTTTTGCCCGTGTTAAAGATGGGGATAACTGGTATTTTATTAACTCAAACGGTCAGAAGCAATTTTATCAGGCATTTGAATTTGCGTATCAATTTGCCAATAACCGGGCCATTGTTAAAAAGAATGGCCGTTATGGCGTGATTAACCCAAATGGTGAGTTTGTTGTTGAGCCTCGCTTTGAGACAGCCTATTACTTTTCACAAGGTCTGGCCATGGTAAAGGAAAATGGAATGTGGGGTTATATAGATACCAGTGGCACGGAAGTGATTAAACCCCAGTTCGAAAAAGCCGAACATTTCAGTTTTGGTTTAGCCAAGGTGAGCGATGGCCAAAAATGGGGCTTTGTTGATAAATCCGGCCAATGGGTAGTAAAACCGGTTTATGATGATGCATGGGTAGTGCTCGATGGCCTGGCCCGGGTAAAGACAAATGGCAAGTGGGGCTATATCGACTCTACAGGTAATATGGTTATTGAACCCCGGTTTTCAGAGGCCTGGAATTTTTCAAATGGAAAAGCGCGAATTGTTGAAGATGGCAAATGGGGTTTTATCAACAAATTGGGAGATGTGATCATAGCGCCACAATTTGAGAATGCCATGCATTTTGCCGAAGGATTGGCCCAGGTAAGCATAGGCGGGTTTTGGGGTTTTATAGATACGACCGGTTCTATAGTAATCAAACCCCGGTACAGCCGCACCACTCATTTTGATCAGGGTGTGGCTTCTGTGATAAAAGACGGACGATCGGGTTATATCAAACGAACTGGTGAGGTGATCTGGATGTCCGATTAATCAGTCGTCTTTATCTGTTAATTCAAGTCGCTTTTCCATTTGTCCCAGTTTCCAGACAGTGCCATAGACCAACCTGGCGATAGATGTCAGATTTTTCAGGTTGATTTTCTCAAAGGTATCGGTGGGTTTATGATAATCGCGATGCAACCCCGTAAATAAAAATACCGATGGCACGCCATTTTTGGCGAACTGGTAATGATCACTTCGGTAATAAAATCTGTTCTTATCGAACAAATCGTTATAGGTATCATTCAGAATTAGATTCCCGGTTTCAAGATTAGCGGCTTTAAGTACTGAGTCCAGTTCCAGGCTGAGTATATCCGAGCCAATGGTATAAACATAACCGGTTTGAGCCACCTGTTGATGCAAAGAGTCTGTCCGTCCGATCATATCCATATTGATTACCGCCATGGTACTATCCAAAGGGATTAATGGATGAGACGCATAATATTTTGATCCCAGCAATCCTTTTTCTTCCGCTGAAAAGCATATAAACAATACACTTCGTTTAGGCCTTATGTTATTTCGTGATAAGGCTTCAGCAACGGCGAGCAGGGCACTGGTGCCCGAACTGTTATCATCAGCGCCATTAAACACGGTATTACCGGGACCAAGCCCGATATGGTCGTAATGGGCACAAACCACAATAGCTTCTTTTTTAAGCAGACTGTCTGAACCACGCAGGAGCCCGATTACATTCTCAGTTTTATGGATGGTTTGTTCAATTCCCGGTTTCAAGGTCCATTCACCATCTTCAAACTCAATCACCTCAGGTTTCCCGTTTTTATATCTCTTCTTATTGATCCCGGAAAGGCTTTGGCGGTTTATCCTGAGCAAGGAGTCTGCCAGTTCCGTAGAAATAAACCAGGTAGGTATAAACGCATCGTCGGCTAGTTGGGTTTGGGAATCATAAAGACGCATGCGCTTTGTCGTAACCCAATTCTTGTATTGCAGAGAAATGGCCTCAAACTTTAAACTATCGGCTGTCTCAAGTAAAATCAGCAAGGCTTTTGCCTTTGAAAGTGATTGTGCCGGAAGTTGCTTTCTTGTATATAGCCAGTTTCCAACATTAGAATTGTTCCCCGAATAAGTTCCTTTACCGGCTGTTAAAGATATAAGCACAATTTTATCGGTTACATCAAAATCAGTTTTTACTAGTGATTCCATTGAAGGCGCAACAACGATGGTAGCCTGCCCACGTATTGTTTTTTGAAGGGGCATAAATGAGGGTAAATAGAAAAAATCAGTCAGAAATCGGGTAGAGCGGTAACTGCTCAGGCTATCATGCGCTGAGTATGCGCTTAGAGATGGGGTGGTTGTTAGTGTTTTTGATATGGTTTTAAACGGTTGAAAGTAGTTCAGGCTGTCGCCAATGGGTTCCAGTCTGAGTCGTTCAAAGGTACTTGCAATATAATTGGCCGCCAGTTTCTGGCCTCGTTCGGCGGTATAGCGTCCTTCCAGTAGGTCGTGGCTCAGGAACCTGAGGTGTGCGCTAAGGAGTTGCTCCGAAAGCGCCTGGTAGCCTTGATGCTTTTTGAGTGTTGGTTGTTGTTTAGAAAATACGGATAGCGACGGGAGGATCAACACAAATAAAATTGCCAGTGATCTAAACCATCGAAACTGCATGATCGGATAAGTTAACTTGATTTAACCAGGAACCGGTCAATCACGGCAGCACCGACCGTATCTCCCCAGACATTGGTAGCGGTTCTGAAGCGGTCTAAAAACCAATCCACAGCTAAGATTAACCCTATGCCTTCGAGAGGAAGGTTTACAGCATTGAGTACAATAACCATTGTTACCAACCCGGCTTCCGGAATGCCTGCAGCGCCAATAGCGGCCAACGTGGCGGTGATAAAGATGATCACCTGCTCGGTAGCGCTCATATCAATGCCGTATGCCTGGGCAATAAACATAACCGCTGCCGCCTCGTAGAGAGCAGTCCCATCCATATTAACCGTGCTTCCTAAAGGCAGGGTGAACTCAACTGCACGATCATCCACACCATTTTCTCGAACACATTCCATCGTTAGTGGGAGAGTTGCAGTAGAACTGGCTGTACCGAAGGCCGTAAACAAAGCCCTTGTAACATTCATAAAATAGGAGAATCCGCGTTTTGCCACAAAAAACAATATTAATCCCAGAACCATGATATGGACGGCAAGGCCGCTTAAAACAGTGAGGACATAAAAGCCTACCGCCTGTAGTTCCAGCCAGAATGCTTCGCCACCACCAGCCTCACCAAGTCTGCCGGCTACCAGCGCAAAAATTCCAACAGGTGCAAAGTACATCACCCAAATAACGAGTTTCATCATCACCTCATTTACGGTAGAGAAAAACTCAATCACGCGTTCACCTTTAGAGCCTAATGTGGTTAAAGCCGCTGCAAAGACTATCGAAAAGATAATTATGGGAAGAAGATCAGTTTCAGCAGCCGATTTAACAAGGTTTGGCGAAATCAACGATTCAATGATCTGAACAAAGCCAACAGCTTCTTTTTCAGTGATGCGTTCAGGAACAGCAGAGGATGTAAATTCCAATCCTTGCCCGGGCTGAATAATATTAACTAAAATGAGCCCGATAAATACAGCAATACCGGTAGTGATAAAATAATAACCAATGGTAAGTGAGCCGATACGCCCGAGTTTTCTGACATCTCCCAGTGACGAAACCCCGGTTACGATTGCCGAAACAATCAGGGGTACGATCAGCATTTTCAGTGTGGTTAAAAAAAGCTTACCAAGCCAGGTGACACTTTGCATGCTTTCACCAAAAAGCCATCCGGTAAACAAGCCGGCAATAACGCCAATAACGATAAATATCAGAAGGATCTGGGCATGTTTATGCGGCATTTGTGAAAGCAGATAAATGGTGATTAAAGACTAAGCTGAAAATACACTTTTTTAGTACTGAAATTCAAGTGTGAAAAGACTGGCAGCGCCGAGTTGATTGGAAAAGGGAATATAGGCATAGTCAATCCGCCATTGTTGATAGGTAATTCCAAATCCGGCTGAAAATGAACGAGAGTCGTTACCAAACACATACCCTAACCGAGCAAAGAATAGAGCGTTATACTCAAATTCGTGACCGAAATGCAGTGAAGTTTCTTCGGAAAAGACCGTTAGAAAGTTTAGTTCAGTATGCAAGATGCTTTTCAGTGCTGGCAAGGTTAAGCTGTAAGCGAACCCACCCCGCAAAAGAGTTGGCAAAGTGGAGCGCACTGATTGGAGCTCAGACATGGAACCGATATTTTGCAGGGATAGTCCCAGCTTGAGCTGAGGAGAAAAATGGTAAGCGCCCGACAGGTCAAATCCATAACCACTGGCATCATCAAGGTAGTACTTTTCATAAATCAATTTTAAAGTAATCCCAACCGAGAGATCTGAATATCGGCGTGCGTAAGCCAGATTTAAGGCGGCATTTTGTGAATTAAAATAACCTTCCGGTACAGATGTGGGTTTGATCCGGATCGGGATATCTCTGACAGATAACCAGGTTAATGCCACACCATAAGCGGTTGTTTTCTCAATAAACTGACTGGATAAATAAGTGGCGTAAGTGTCCAATAGCCAGAAATTTTGTGAAAAACCTATTGTTGAGGGACCAGACCCGGGCAGTAAGGCGGGATTATAGTAAATGTTAGAAGACCCTTCAGAGCTTGCCGAACCCGTATTTCCCATGGCTTGCTCCCTGGCAGTAGGCCCAATTTTTAAAAAGGATAACCCCGAATTCGCTAAAACAGTAAATGGCGTAATCAATAAAATCAGGAATAAAAAAAGACGAACGAAAAAAATCATATGAACCTGATGATTTATCACTTTTGGGTTGTTGTGTGAGGAATATAAAGAGATTGAAAAAGAAAAAGGGGCTTTAAAAAGCCCCTTCTGTTATTTATTGTCTTTGCTGGCATTGAGAAGTATCCGCTTTTCCTCCTGACTCAGAGACTCATAGCCATGTTTGGAAATTTTATCCAGGATCTGATCGATCCGTTCTTCATTATCACTTGAACCTTGCTTAGGCTGCTGAGAGGTATGCTTTTTATTTACTGAACTGAAATTTGATTGCAGCCAATCCTGAACCGGCCAGTCGCCACTCAAGATCTTGATGTAAATAAAACCAATAACCATACCACCAAGGTGAGCAAAGTGAGCGACATTGCTGTTGATATTAAATGTGCTGAAAAACTCAATAGCAGCAAAACCAGCTATAAAATACTTGGCTTTAATTGGAAAAAGAAAATACAGGAAGATGTATCGGTTTGGGAACATCATTCCAAAAGCAAGTAAGATACCGAAAACAGCACCTGATGCACCTACTGTTGGGATATTATCGCCAAAGGTGGCAATCATATTTATGATTGCAGCACCGACACCACATACAAAATAATAAATGGTGAATTGCCGGGTTCCCCAGTAGTTTTCTATTTCGGCCCCAAACATCCATAAGGCAAACATATTGAAAAAAATGTGCATGAATCCGCCATGAAGAAACATGTAGGAAATGGGTTGCCATATTTCAAAATTACCTGAGCCAAGAGGCCAAAGGGCACCATAACCTGTTACAATTCCTCCTAAAGGGGAGACTATTTGCAAAAGGAAAAAGGCAACATTTATTAAAATTAAAGTTTTTATGGCCGGAGGCATCAACGAAAACCCACCAGGCCGGTATTCATCATCATAATTTGACATGTTCTCTCCCGAGCTTTTTAAGATGTGCTCATCATATTAATGTTAGTGATAATATCCAAGACATGAGAACCTGTGGATTCGTTCCCTTCTTGCTTTAAAACAATTTCTGCATGAAATTGTTTTAAAAATTTAAAATACAAAAAGCCTATAACTTAATTGTTATAGACTTTCTATCAGAATACAGATTTGTTAATCGTTTAAAGCAGCAATACCCGGCAGCTCTTTACCTTCAAGAAATTCTAAGCTGGCACCACCACCTGTAGAAACATGGGTGACGTCTTTCTCTAATTTTGCTTGAGCAATGGCAGCCGCAGAATCACCGCCACCAATAACTGAAATAGCGCCTTTTTTAGTAGCTTCAGCCAAAGCATTTGCAATTTCAAAGGTTCCTGTAGCAAACTTCTCCATTTCAAATACTCCCATTGGGCCATTCCAGATAATGGTTTTGGAATTGAGAACTTCTGCTTTAAACAGATCAATGGATTTTGGGCCGATATCCAGACCCATCCAGTTATCCGGTATAGCGTCTATAGATACAGTTTGTGTATTGGCTTCTGCATCAAATTTATCGGCAACAACCACATCCACCGGGAGCAGGAATTTTACATTGTTTGCTTTGGCTTTATCCAGAATTGATTTGGCCAGATCAATTTTATCTTCTTCTACCAAAGAATTTCCTACAGAATAACCCTGGGCTTTGAAAAACGTAAAGATCATAGCGCCGCCAACAAAAATGGCATCCACTTTAGGCATGAGATTTTCAATAACATCAATTTTCCCGGAAATTTTTGAGCCGCCTAAAATGGCAAGGAATGGTCGCTGTGGATCGGCAGTAGCTTTTCCTAAATATTTAAGCTCTTTTTCAATAAGAAAACCAGCAACACAATCTTTCAGGTAATGTGTCACGCCTTCGGTTGAGGCATGTGCGCGATGGGCCGTTCCAAAAGCATCATTAACATACATATCACCAAAAGAAGCTAACTCTTTGGCAAAGCTCTCGTCGTTGGCTTCTTCAGCCCTATGAAAACGAAGGTTCTCGAGTAATAAAATATCGCCAGGTTTTAATCCATCAACCAATGCTTTTACATCGTTACCAACGCAATCCGGTGCCATTTGCACTTTTTTCCCTGTTAATGCTTCAAGCTTATCGGCAGCTGGTTTTAAAGACATTTCGGGTACGGGCTTGCCTTTTGGCCGGCCAAGGTGCGACATTAAAATAACACAACCGCCATCTTCAAGGATTTTATTTATTGAGGGTAATGCACTGCGAATTCTTATGTCGTCGGTTACCTGTCCGTCTTTGAGCGGAACATTAAAATCAACCCGCATCAGGACTTTTTTACCAGCGCAGGAAATATCTGAAAGCGTCTTTTTCATGTTAAGTAAAGGTTTTTATTGATCTTGATTCACTTTATAACTAACTCGACCCACGGCTCTAATATTGAGAATATCCGTAGTTTTTAATATCACTTTAGTAGCAGGAGAACTGCCACTGGTTTTTGTATTGGCCTTAAGGCTTGATATGGCGTAGGATGACGATTCAAGGGCTCTTAATTCTTCATTGTTTAATTCAAAGACCTGTGTGGTTTTTGAAAAACCATTGCTTTCATAAAAATCGGAATTAACTGAAGAAATTTTTACTGGTGATGAATTGATGCCAGCCATAGCTGAATCAGCTCTTGGTAACGAAAACGCTTTGCCGCTCTCGAGTTTGATCACTTTATCTTTTGAATCGTAAAACGTGAGTCTGAATTTTGCATTTAATGGTAACCCATTGGTTGAAATCACAGTCAGGGCCAGTTCAGAAAAATCTTCAGTTTGGCTGATATCAACATCAGAAGTGTCAGATGCAGAAATTGAATCAATGCTTAAAGCTAAAGGAACGAGAATATCAAGGGAAAGGCGAACCGTGCTGGTGTCGTAGACCTCACCTAATTCTTGGTCAGGATTAACCGTTACATCCCCTCTTAAGCTTGCGGAATTTGGCAGAATACTGAACACATCAGAAATATTGCTGTTGGATGAATCGAACGTTAATGTTTGAGTGCCCAATTTTGGGATATCAAGGCCAATATTGCCGGTATTAAATTTGATTTCAGATGAGGTTTTATTGATGGTATTCTCAGCAATAAAGTCAGCGGTTCCTTCGATGGCAAAGCCGGCAGAACTGTAGAAAATGGCTTCAGATTTTGGATTGAGAAGATCCAGACTGAAATCAGAACGGATTTGTTCGAAGGCATTAACAGATATAACCTGTTCAGGGATCTCATAATCGATGGCTTTGGTTCGGCCTTTAAAGTAGGAACCTGTGAGATTCTTTGCCATGGCTGTAGCGCGAATAGAATCTGAGGCTTTGATTTTTACAAACTGATCATTTGACTGGATATTTAACTCCAGGGTGTATTCAATAGTGGTTCCTTCATCTGATACAATACGATAGCCTGTTAAATCAACCGTGTTGGATTTCGTGGTCTGACCCGAATCAGGTATAGTAAAAGGGATAGATAAGGAGTTTCCATTTAAAGTTGCTTCTTCAATCTTGATAGTTGCCGTTCCTTGAATGGGGATCTCATTTTTAAGTTCTACAGAAAATGTCCCTTTTTTTAGAAGAGCTTCCTCTAATTCTAACAACTGATCTCCAACTATGGTCAGCTGGCTGGTATCTCGTGCTACTTGAGCGGTTATCTTTGTTTCAGCTTCAGAAAAATCAAAAGTGGAGCTTCGGCTAACCGATAAATCCATGGTAGCTTGAGGGTTAATCGTGATATTAGATTGTGGGGGTAAAAACCCATCGACAATTTGAGTGATTAAATCCTTCTCTATCCTTTTACCTGAAAGATCCATGAACTGAGTTTCGGAGGATCCATCTGCTATTGAACCAAACTGAACGCTGCCAAGTAGTTGTTTTTTTGTGGTATTGTTATAGACATTTATTTTAATGTTCTCAAATCTTAATCCGGTATTATTGTTTAGCGTTACATTAAGGCCACCGTTGGCTATCTGGATGGATTTAAAATCCTGAATGGAGTATTCGTATTCTCTGGATTGAAGATTATCAAATCCGGGAGCTGGGATTTCAGTTTCACCAAACAGATCATCAGGAATGCCAGACTCCTGGAATATGGCATCAAGGTCTTGAGAGGCGTTTTCGGTAAACTCGGGCACTTCAATATGCTTGCCAATTGAGAAGTTGAGAACAGAAATAGTATCGGGTATGGTCAGAGTATCTCCAACTTCAAGGGTTTCAAAGTTTTCGGTATAAAGCAGGCTTAAAATATCGTTATCACCAGTTGTACCGGCATCACTTTTCTCATTGATCAGAGATAACGCATTGTATTGAGTATTAATGACCGGAAAAGAGGATTGAACATCCCAAGATGGTTCAGCCGGTTCTTCAATGGCGCAACCGTGCATCAGGAAAACAAGCAGCAAAGTTAGGGTAAAGCGTGTGTTAGTTTTCATGTCTTTATTCCTGAATTCATTAAGTTGAGGATATAATTTCAAACGTATGATGAAATGAGTTCTTATAAAAGACATATTTTTGGAGGGGCACTTTTTTTTATTCCGTTGTCCTTTATTCTTGGCCTTTTATTCGATTATGAAGAACTCAGTAATTTAGAATTTTTATTACAGGTTGGCATTCTGTTGTCTATTACCTTGCTTTTCTCGCTTTGGCCTGATGTGGATACAAAAAGCAAAGGTCAATTGGTCTTTTACAGGATTTTTGTTGTGATAGATATTGCCTTAATATTATTACAAAAGCATCAGGAAGCAGCCTACCTGGGATTATTTGCCATGTTGCCACTGATTGGGAAACACAGAGGCTGGACACATTCTTTATTAGCTTCGATTTTAATCCCCACTCCGTTTATCTGGTTACCGGTATTATATACCGGTAAATTCTCATATGAAGGATTAGCTTATTATTTAGCCGCACTTGCCGGTTATTTAAGTCACCGGTTTATAGATGGCTTTGCCGGACGCAGATCGTCAAGAAAATAGTGTTTTTAACGACTGTTTACATTAAATATTTTGGCAATGTTTAAGCTATGTATTTTTTAAACCGATGTAAATTTCTGTGGTTTCAATCATACCATGGCGCATTTTTTTTTGAACTTCCTCCAGCGACAATTTATCATGATTTAGCCAAAGATAGGCCGCTGTGTGCCGCAAACTGTTTGTGGTAATGTCTGGTCGTTTTAACCCGCATTTTTCCAACCAAAATTTAATCCTGTACCTCACCGCCCTAGTGCTTAAACGCTGATTTCGGATCCGGGGACCATGACTGACAAACAAAGGCTCATTTGATGATGTATTTTCTCTTTGTTTGAGATAGTCAGAAATTTGAATGCTTAATTGTGTTGAAAGTTGAATAAGATCTGTTTTAGTTGACTGGCCTTTAGGTTGAACATAAAGGGTAGGCGGCTCAGATTGCGAATTAAAATCTTCTATGTTACAATTTACCAACTCCTGCTCAGAAACTGCGCATTCCAGCATTAACCGAACCATGATCTGATCGCGGAAACATTGGGGGGGATTTATTGGAATCGAAGACTTAAGGATTTGTGCTTCTTCATAACTCAATACACCAATAGAGTGCGATTTTGGTCGCCGGTTGCCCTTGACATTTTTTGCCGGATTGCCAGGTAATAACCCTTTTGATACAAAGTAATCACACAATCGCCTTACTGAGGTCAGGTAAGTTGAAACGGTAACATCGGATAAACTTCTTTCCCTGGATAAATACGTTTTGTAAGCAGAAATGTGTTCGGGTTTGAATCGGAACGTGTCTCTTTTTAAAGTGAAATAACGCTCAAATTCATGAAGGGCACGTTTGTATGTGCCCTTCGTATCTTGACGCTTATCAATTAAGTACTGTGATATGAATTCATCTATTTCCTGGTGTAGCTCTGAAGATGATAATTTCATATCATATTTGGGTAAAGTTTAACTAACTTCAATTCTTGAATGATCGGCAAGCATAAAGCGATTGGTTTTTGGTAGCCGCTTGCTTTTTACAATTTCAACTTCAGTTCCCAGCAGGCTTTCTTCTATTCTAAAACCCACATCATTTATCTGGCAACGTTTTAAAATAATGCTGAACTCAATTTCTGAGTGTATGATGGTTGATTCATCATCAATAGAAGTAAACGGCCCGATGTAACTGTCGCGAATATCACAATTGTCGCCAATAATGGCAGGGCCACGTATAATGCTGTTTTGAACAGATGTATTTTCCCCAATTCGTACATTACCGGAAATCATCGAATTTTTATCAATTGAACCATTGTTTTCTGCTTTCTGATGATCAAGCACCAGACGATTAGCAGCCAGTAAGTCTATGGGTTTACCGGTATCTTTCCACCAACCGGTGATTTCGGAAAAAGTGATCTTATAACCATTATCCAGTAAGTATTGATGGGCATCTGAAATTTCCAGTTCACCACGTGCACTTGGACTAATGGCATTGACAGCCTCGAAAATATTCTGATCATATATATACAAGCCGGTAACTGCAAAATCCGATTTTGGATTTTCAGGCTTTTCTTCTATCCCAAGTATCCTGCCATCTTGAATATCAGGTACACCGAAGCGCTGGGGATCTTTAACTTTTGCCAGGGTGAGATGACAATTTGATTTTTGCTTGTTGAAAGAATCAATGAACTTTTTCACTCCACCAACGAGCATATTATCACCGAGGTAAAATAAAAACGGCTCGTTTTTAATAAAATCCTGAGCGATTTTGACCACATGAGCCAATCCTAATGGTGCTTCCTGAGGAATATATGTGATCTGAACGCCAAATGATTCCCCATTTCCGAATGTTTCCTGAACATCCTGACTATCGGCATTTGTAATAATACCAACTTCTGAGATACCTGCTTCAGCAACGGACTCGATGGCATAAGCCAGCATGGGTTTATTTGCAATGGGGATAAGGTGTTTGTTTTTAGTGTGAGTAATGGGTCTTAATCGGGTGCCTCTTCCGCCTGAAGTGATGAGAGCTTTCATATTTTATTGGTTTTTTTTAATGAACACGAAATGCATCTTCAATGAAAAAGATATCTTCTGCCGTTTCATTGAAATGATTGCGTTTGTTTTCATCCAGAACTATCGCAACCACATCAAAGCGGTAATTTTGACCAGGTTTGTGATTATCTTTTACATAACACTGAACTGCTTTAAGGATTTCTTTTTGTTTTATTTCAGTGATCGCTTCAACCGGGTGGCCATGATTTAGACTATGGCGTGTTTTTACTTCCACAAAAGATATCATAGACCCTTTTTGTGCGATAATATCTATTTCGTTTCGACCACAACGGTAATTCCTTTCGATTATTGTATAGCCACGTTTTTGCAGATAGTCGCAAGCCAGATCTTCTCCGTGTTTTCCGGTTTTCACATGTGAGTTTTTAGCCATGAGTGGGTGCATTCAAATAAATTCAGAAAAAGAGAATTATCGCTCATCGATACAAGCTAATTTAAAACTTTTTCTATGGATTTCACTTCGTCCCAGCGTTTTTATTGCAACAATGTGTTTTTTGGTGGCATATCCGGCATGATCTTTAAACCCGTACCCCGGGTATATAGAATCGTAAGATCGCATCAATTGGTCGCGATGGACTTTAGCTAAGATCGATGCGGCGGCTATCGAAAATACCTTGCCATCCCCTTTTTTGATTGTTTCGTATGGCAAGTTCAGCTTATCATTAAATGAAATGCCATCAATTAAAAGGTAATTGGGTAAAGCTTTCAGCTGTTTAACAGCATTCTGCATGGCTAGAATAGACGCTTGTAAAATGTTTAATCGATCTATTGTTAAGTGATCGATTTCCGTAATCGCATAGTAGGACGCATTATCTTTTATCGCTTGTGATATTTCATAACGCCGGGTTTTTGATAAGCGTTTGGAATCATTGGTTTGGCATAAAATCCCCGACGGTTTAAAATACCTGGGGAATACAACGGCAGCAGCAACTACCGGGCCGGCAAGGGGCCCGCGACCAACTTCATCAATCCCGCAAATACTTGGATATTGGGCCCAAAGAGTGCTTTCATAAGTGGTATCTAACATGAGCAAGGAGCTTGTGAGGAAAACAGGTCAAGACTTTTGGTCAATTTCCAATGTTTTTATATTTAGTGCTTCTATAAGTTTAATGGATGATTATAAATATAATCATCCATTAATGATGCTATCCTATTAGAAAATACAAGCAGGGATACCATTTAATTAATGATATAAAATAAAAAATGAAAAGTGTTAATAAACAGCTTTTAATGAATAAAGCTGGTGGAGAAGTTCAGGTTGCAATTGTTGAAGATGGTAAGCTCGCAGAACTGTTTATTGAAAGACCTGAAACCACTCGTAATATTGGTGATATATACCTCGGCCGAGTTCAGAAAGTAGTTGAGGGTCTTCAGGCTGCATTTATAGATATTGGCCATAGCTCTGATGGTTTTTTGCATTTCTCGGATGTCGGTACCACAAATGAAGATTACAAATCGCTTCTGGGTGAAGACATATCTGATGATGACGATGATGACGACGATGATGATGATGATGAAAATTCGGACGAAAATGGATCACAAACCAGAGATGACCAAAAAAAGGCCTCCCATAAAACTAATAGCAGAGGAGGCAACAACTCGAATCAAAAGGACAAAAAAAACAGCTCCGAGACAACAAAAGAAAAAAGGCAATCATACACTCAGATGATAGCCGGTAAATTAAATCCCAACGACAGTATTCTGGTTCAGGTCATTAAAGAACCCATCAGCAATAAAGGGGCCAGGTTAACTTCAGGTATTACAATAGCCGGGCGATTTATGGTGCTGTTGCCTTTTGGAAACGGGCATATGGCCATTTCAAAACGGATCGTAAATCGCCGGGAACGACGCAGGCTTAAAAATATTGTCCGTTCTATGATTCCAAAAGGGTTTGGGGCGATTGTCAGAACCGTGGCTGAAGAACAGGACGAAACCCTGCTAAGACAAGATCTTGAAAAGCTATTATCGAAATGGAAGCAAATTGAAGAGACGGTTAAAAATGCCAAGCCACCAAAGTTGATCTTCAAAGAAGATACCATGATCTCAAGTGTTCTCAGAGACTCATTAACCGATGATGTCTCTGAAATTGTTACCAATTCACCTTCTATCCATAAAGAAACTTTAACCTTTATACGTTGGGCAGCTCCTGAAATGGAGAAGCGAGTCTCACTCTATAAAGGTCGATTGCCGCTCTATGAGAGTTATGGTATTGCCAAGGATGTAGAATCCATTTTCTCGAGAAAAGTCTGGTTAAAATCGGGTGGGTATTTGATTATTGAACATACCGAAGCTATGGTTGTTGTAGATGTCAATAGTGGCAGGTATGCGGCAAAACGTGAGCAGGAGGAAAACTCACTTCGAACAAATATGGAAGCGGCCCGCGAAATCTCCTCTCAGCTTCGTTTAAGGGATATTGGTGGTATTATTGTGGTAGACTTTATTGATTTGCAGGATCAGAAAAATTCCAGAAAAGTCTATGATGTCATGAAATCTGAAATGAAAAAAGATCGTGCCAAGTCCAATATTCTGCCATTATCAGATTTTGGGTTGATGCAGATTACGCGAGAGCGTATCCGTCCAAGTCTGATGCAGCGTATGGGCGATGAGTGTCCGGCTTGCGGCGGCAGTGGGGTTATACAGGCTAAGCATACCACGATTCACCAAATTGATCGTTGGCTCAGGAAATTTGCCCTTAAAAATAAAGGAATGCTTAAAAAGCTGGATCTGTATGTTAGCCCTACGGTCATGGAAACACTCATGGGTGAGAACTTAAATCCAGCCTGGCGTTGGTTCTTGCAGCATTTATTAATCGTCACCATTAAGTCTGATGATAGCTTGAGAAGTGATGATTTCAGGTTCTATCTGAAGAAAGATCATCAGGATGTTACCACAGAGTATGCGGATTTATAATTAATCAACCATTTAAACCTTATGGCAGTAATACAAGATATGTTAGAGATCAAAGAAAAAATCGAATCATATGCTTCATTAAAACCGGCTGAATTAAAGCAGGATAAAGATGCTTTTAACGTTTTTGAAGAGTTTAAGTCCCTGCTCAATAGAGGCGAGATTCGCTCAGCGGAAAAAAATAATGGACAATGGCAGGTAAATGGCTGGGTAAAACAAGGCATTTTAGTGGGTTTTAAGTTAGGTGATCTAAAAGCAGGAGAGATTAAGTCTGAGCATTCTGAGTGGACGTTTCCTTTTATTGATAAAAGTACTTACCCGGTAAAATCATTCACGTTAGATAATCAGGTGCGTGTAGTACCTGGTGGCACGGCCGTCAGGGACGGTTCATATATTGCACCGTCGGTTGTCCTGATGCCACCGGCCTATGTGAATGTTGGGGCGTATGTGGATGAAGGTACCATGGTGGATTCACATGCCTTGGTAGGCAGTTGTGCTCAAATTGGAAAAAATGTGCATTTATCAGCAGCCTCTCAAATTGGCGGGGTATTGGAGCCAATAGGAGCCATGCCGGTTATCATTGAAGACGATGTAATGATTGGAGGCAATTGTGGTATTTATGAAGGAACCATAGTTGAAGAAAAAGCGGTTATTGGTACAGGTGTAATCTTAAACGCATCCACTCCTGTCTATGATGTGGTTAATGGCTGTGTATTAAAAAAACAAGAATCAGGGCCACTGGTTATACCGAAAGGTGCAGTTGTGGTTGCAGGTAGCCGTCCCATAACCAGGACTGAATTTGCAAAATCAGAGCAGCTCTCAATCTATACGCCCATCATTATAAAATACCGTGATGAGAAAACAGAAGGATCGGTTAGTCTTGAAGACCTCTTAAGGTGACCCGGTAAATATCGGTTTATATTTCTGCAAAATATTTCCACCTGAAAAGGCATGTTATCTCTAACATGCCTTCATAATTATTCTTACCATGAAAGCAAAAACAGTTCGCACAAAAACGCTGGTTGGCATTTTACTGGTTTCCGGTGTGATCAGTGGGTTTACGCTTATATCAGACTTTTTTCAGATCACACGTAACATTGAACTTTTAGGCCGGGTTTATCGGGAAGTAGCTGAAAACTATGTGGATGAAATAGATGTGGCTGAATTCATGCTGGCGGGTATTGATGGTATGCTTTCTACGCTTGATCCATATACGGTCTTTATGGATGAAGATCAGTCTGAAGATCTCCAGCAACTTACAACGGGTAAGTATGCAGGTGTAGGCATTTCAATACATGCCAAGGATAATGTTATAACCATCATGTCGGTTGAAGAAGGTTATTCAGCCGATAAAGCAGGTGTGCGTATCGGTGATATAATCATAAAAGTAGATGGTGTTAGTGTACTAAATATGCCCATCAAGGATATACAAACCCTGATTAAAGGTCCGGTGAATACTGAAGTTGAAGTTACGGTAAAGCGTGAAGGCGTATCAAAACCGATCACTTTTAATTTGATCCGGCACGAAGTTACCATAAAAAATGTAACCTATGTGCACTTAACCAAGGAGAATATTGGTTATGTAGATATCCAGCGTTTTAGCGTTAAAGCAGCCGACGAGTTAGAAGATGCGATAAACATGCTCAAAGATTCGGCCAAAGTTAAAAAACAGCCGCTTAAAGGGCTTGTTTTGGATTTAAGAGACGATCCCGGAGGTTTGTTGAAAGTAGCGGTTTCAGTTGCCAGTAAATTTCTTGACAAAGGCAGTACAATTGTTACAACGGCAGGCCGGGACTCTTCAAAGATGCGTACATATGTCTCATCTGAAAAACCACAACTTCGTAAAACCCCATTGGTTGTTTTGATAAACGAGCGAAGCGCCTCGGCTTCAGAAATTGTTGCAGGCGCCATACAGGATTTGGATCGGGGAGTAATTGTGGGTACAAGCTCTTTTGGTAAAGGGTTGGTTCAAACCATTACCCAGTTGCCCTATAACACAAAATTAAAAATAACAACAGCCAAGTACTTTACACCTTCAGGTCGATTGATCCAGAAGGTCGATTACTTTAAACGCAATAAAACCCTTGGAAAACGGGATGTATTGTCGGTAAAAATGGACAGCCTTACAAAGATATATAATACGGTTAAGGGTAGAAAAGTATATGGAGGCGGAGGCATCATTCCGGATGTTGAGATCAAGGAGCGTGAGTTTTCGGAGTTGGAGAAACAACTGTTACAACAATCGATGTTTTTTAAATTCGCAAATCAGTTTAGAGGGGAAAACCCGGCGCTCCCATCAGATTTTCTTATAAACAAGAATATTTTAAAGTCATTCTACGCCTATCTTAATAGTGAAAACTTTGAATATCAGTCCAGTTCTCAGCAAATGCTAGAAGATCTGAAAAGCCAGTTAAACAACAAAGATCAAAAACAAATTCTAAAAAAGATCAATGAACTCGACCAGCTGGTAATGGATGATAATAAAAAGGAATATGAGCGGCAGGAAAAGTATATTTTAAATATCCTGGTGCAGGAAATATACATGAGATACAATCGGGACAAAGCCAGAGAGCATTCTTTCGAGTTCGATAATCAATTCCATGAAGCTATTGATATTTTAACCAATAAATCCCGCTACAAGACGTTGCTTTCCTTAGCTTCAAAAGACCGTTGATGTTGTCTGATTTTATTATTGATCCCAATGGCTATCATCAGATTACTAAGAGATAAAAAGCTTTCAGCAAAGCCGTGATAGAAGTCGTCGTGAGTTAGAGTTTCAAAACCTCTGACCTGTGTTGAGTAATATATGGTCACAACTGTTACGGCTACAAAAATAAGAACAAACCAAAACCCAAACACGGTTAGTTTTGAAAATACTTGCTTATCTAATCGGTAGATATAAAGGATTAAAACTAAAAAGACCAGATAAAACATACTGGATAGCTGAAAAATACTCTCTATAAAAGTCCGATAATCGGTTAAATGAAGCCATCCAAGCCCTAAAAATGCGCTGGCAGTAACAACAGGCTCATGTACTCGAGATGATTTAATATGTCTTATGATAAGGATGGCCCCAGAGATTAAAGCCATGCTGCCAAAGAAATTGATTATTTTTGATAAGTACAGCAAAAATGCAACTTGATCGCCAGTAATATGAAATAAAATCACACACATCCCGCCTAACCAATGAGGGATCATTAGAATGGCAAATCGTTGAATATCAGGTCGTTGGATCATATTTCCATACTTATATAAGAGTATAAAGGCAATGAACCACTCAAGCATTGATGAAATATGAATGAACCATGTTGGAATTGATAGTAACATAGACTGATTTTCGAAAGTATTTTTGTATGTTTTAAGTGCGTCTTCTGCCTAAGATTCTTGCAAATAAAGCCGTTGTATCTGAATAAATTAAAATAGGACTACATGCTCAGCGGTAATATTCAACTATATGACTTATGAGAGCGTACCTTCGCATCTTGATGATGTTGGTACTTTGTGTACCTATATATAATCCCACAAGTCTCTTTGCACAGAACTTAAAAAGTTACACATATAGCAATGATCAGGGACTTGCAAGTAACCTGACCAAATCAATTATTCAGGATTCGGATGGCTTAATATGGATCGCAACCGAGTCTGGCTTGGTATGGTACAATGGCCGCGAATTTAATACCTTAAACACAAACCTGCCATCCAACATAGTTAAAGACCTCATAAAACTTCAAAATAAAAAAATATTATTAGTTACAGATTCAGGTATCGGGTTTATTGAGAAGAAATCGGATCAATTTGTTTATGAGCCGATCATGGAAGGGAGCGATACATTACAGAAATCCAAGTTGTATCTGCCAAAAACTGTTTATCAGGATGCCAAATTGTCTTTATGGATCAGTGAACCGGGTGCAATATCAAGGTTATCCAACAATGTATTTAAGCGTTTTAAACTTAACACAGAATTTGCCATAAAGCTGGATGATTCCAGGACTTTTCAATTTGTTGAAGATAAATTCAATCGTTTGCTGGTATCGACCATTGATGGACGAATGCTGTATTATGATCCCCTTTCAGCTGCATTTCGTGTATTACCATTAAAACCTCCAACATCAGATTTTCAAATAAATGCGCTTCTTAAAACGAAAGACAACCGTGTTTTTGCCGGAAGCAATGAGGGACTTTATGAATTGCTTCTGGATGAAAACTTGTTAAAAGCATTATGGAAAAAACATGTCGCCATTGACGATGTATCCTGCATGATTGAAAATGAAGATGGCAAGATGTTTATCGGCTCCTGGTACTCAGGTCTCTATTTATGGGATCCGGCTCTGGCTGGAAGCACTGCTGAAAAAATCACATCTCTTCCATTTAATGTTATTAACAATCTGGCATTTGATAAGAACAAATCACTTTGGGTGGCTTCAGACGAGGGTGTGGCCATTGTTCAAAAAACATATTTTGACCCATTCCCACTTCAAACCCGCAACTTGTTTACCCGATCCGTCAGTTCAGCTCAAAACGGTGATATTTTAGTTGTTCAGCATGATGGCGTTTTTCGGATTAAAACTACAACGCAAGGCCAGTTCAACGCTACAAAAGTTTATGGACGAAGCACAGGTAGATTCTATAAACCTACCGGCGATACGCAAGGCACATGGATATCAACTCGTCCCGGCGCCTTATCTTATATTTCAAACGAAGGTATAAAAACAACCTGGTTAGGCAATATTAACTGGAAATATCGTCGGTTCTGGCCTAATAAAATGATCCTCGACGATTATGGTAATCTTTGGTGCTATCAGGTTAACCGCGACTTATTAAAGCTTACCCCTAAAGGAAAGTTGGAGGTTTATAATAAAGAGAAGGGCGTTGAAACGTCTGTAAACATTATAAAAAAAGGTCCAACAGGAAAAATTTATCTCGGTGGTAACGATACAAATGGATATTTGTATGAATACGATCAGATTACGGGTAGTTTTCTGAATTTAAGCATTAAGCCACCTATTGATCAAAGTACTCCTTTTATTGTGCATGATCTGGACATTGATCAAACGGGTCGGATTTGGCTTGGTACCAGCCAGGGATTGTTTGTTTACTTTCAAGATCGAATTGTTCGCGATAGTATCACCGATATAATTGGTAAGCCGGTGATCAAAGCACTGGAGATTGATCAGTTTGATCGTATATGGCTTGGAACGGAGCAGGGACTGCTTCTTTATACCGAAGGCAGTGTAACTCGTTTTACAAAAACAGACGGACTGCCGGGCTCCTCAATTGTCCACCGTTCGCTTGCATTTGATAAAAACAATCGGCTGTGGGTTGGGACATCAAATGGGTTATCCTACTGGCAGTTCCCCATAGAGAAAATCCAAAAAACACCCAAACCTATACTGACCAGTTTTAAGGTTGATGGGTTTGAAAAAATGCCAGGCACCCTTCAGGATGGTGATTACAAAAATAATGCATCCCTGGATGTCTCTTTTCTGGCTTTAAGTTATCCCGGAGAAAATATTCAGTATCAATCCCGGATAAAAGGGCTTCAGGTTGAATGGTCGCTCCCCACTTCCCAAACCAAACTTGTAATGCCTCCGTTGCCGGCAGGTAATTATGTGCTTCAACTGCGGGCACAACAATCCGGACATTTATGGAGTGAGCCAACCGAAGTGAGTTTCTCAATTGCCTCGCCCTGGTACGCAAGAAGCTGGATGGTGATCTTTTACCTGATCATACTTTCAGGCGCAATATACTTATTAAAGACATTCCACAATACGCTTAAAGAAAAAGTTAAAGCCGATGAAGAAAGACAGAAACTGGTATCATTGATTGAGCTGAGTTCGGAGTGTATTATGATGGTGTCTTTAAAAGGCCGGGTAAGTTTTATGAATGCCGCCGGCCACTGGCTCCTGGGTATTGAAGCCAAAGACGAGGAATTTCAGCAAAAGCAATCATTGGAAAACAGACGGGTTTTCGAGTTCATCCATGAAGAAGATGTTCTCTTCTTTAAACGTATTGTTGTGCCATCGGTGATTTCACAGGGGCAGTGGTCGGGTGAGTTGCACTTACAACATGTAAAGACCAAGCAGCAAATACCGGTGTTATGCAGTGCCTTTACAATCAAGAATTTAACAACCGGAAAGCCAATGGCATTTGCGGCAATCAACAGCGATATCACCATTAGAAAAAAAGTAGAACGCGAGTTGATTGAAGCCAGGGAAGAGGCTTTAAGAGCAGCCCAAACTAAAGCTGAGTTTCTGGCCAATATGAGCCATGAGATTCGCACACCTATGAATGCCGTTATTGGAATGACGGGTTTGATGCTTGAGACAAAGCTCAACCATGAGCAACGTGAGTACCTTGAAACCATCAGAACCAGTGGCGATGCGTTACTTACCGTAATCAACGATATTTTAGATTTCTCAAAAATCGAGTCCGGAAAACTTGAGTTAGAACAGTACCCCTTCAATTTGAGATTAGCCGTTGAAGAATCCATCGATATCTTTGCCGCAAAAGCCCTGGAGAAAAATCTTGAACTGGTCTATTATATCCATGATGGCGTCCCGGTTAAAGTTTCAGGGGATGTGACGCGTTTGCGACAGATTTTAGTCAACCTGGTAAGCAATGCCATAAAATTCACAAAAGAAGGTGAAATTGTTGTCGAAGTAAAGGTTGATCAATCTTATGAAGAAAAAATAAAATCGCGTTCAGGCAAACCAGGATTTGGAAATGATCTTGATTTTGAATCCAGTAAAGTGGCCTTGCAATTTTCGGTTCAAGACACAGGTATCGGTATTCCTGAAGATAGAATTGATCGGATATTCAATTCATTCAGTCAGGCCGATGCTTCAACAACTCGTAAATATGGCGGAACCGGTTTGGGTCTGACCATCAGTAAGCATTTATGTGAATTAATGAACGGGGCCATGTGGGTAGAGAGTGAGTATGGCCAGGGATCCACGTTCTTATTTACTGTGCTTATGGATAAAATTGCTGAGCCTAAATCGGATCTATCCAGCAAATTGGCCGGTAAAAGAGCTCTCATTGTGGATGATAATAAAACAAACCGCCGAATATTATCTATGCAGGCCGCTTCATGGGGTATGGAGTCGCATGCTGTTTCTTCAGCTGCTGACGCCCTTAAATTGATCAACGGTGATGAAAGTTTTGATATAGCAATTCTTGATTTCCATATGCCCGAAATGGATGGGTTGATGCTCGCAACTGAAATGCGTAGAAATCAAAAATCCATAGATCTGCCAATCATCATGCTAACTTCGGCCGGGAACCGTGAAATGGTTACCGAAACAGTTGGTGTAAATCTTGCCGCCTACTTAAACAAACCGGTTAAACAGTCGCAATTATTCGATATTTTGGTAAGCATTTTCGAAAAAGGTTATACCGGTCCGTTAGCTCATTTCGGCAAACCATACCCCGAAAGTGATGTAACTAAATCAGAGCCCTTACCTTTAAGAATTCTGGTGGCAGAAGATAATGCTGTAAACCAGAAACTGGTTATCAAAATATTAGAAAAAATTGGTTACAGTGCCGATGTTGCTGCAAATGGACTGGAAGCGATAGAAGCTGTAAAACAAATCAGTTACGACTTGATCCTGATGGATGTCCAAATGCCGGAAATGGACGGGCTGGAAGCCACACGCAACATTTGCCAGAATATGCCCCGAAAGGAGCGTCCCTTTATCATAGCAATGACGGCAAATGCAATGAAAGGTGATAGAGAAACATGCCTTGAAGCAGGAATGGATGATTATCTCTCAAAACCTGTTCGATTAAAAGAACTTCAAAAAGCGATAGAAAAGTGGGGCTTGGAGCGCCAAAGAGTCTTAAATGCACCGGAAGAGGATCTAGAGGACACACCACCATCTATGGAACATAATGGTCAGAGTGAAGTCATTTCTGAAGCTACTCAGGTCGAAAAACAAAACAATCCTCATGAGGAAAGGCCAATTATAGATCCATATACTTTACAATGTTTAAAAGATATGTGCCAGGTAGGCAGCGGCTCTCAACTGGGTGAAATTATTGAAATGTTTATCTCGGATACCCGCAACCAAATCGAAATGCTTACAGAGGACAAAGATAGTCCCGATCGATTCAAACATTTGGCTCATTCCTTAAAAGGCAGTTGCTTAATGGTGGGTGCAAACAGTTTGGCTGATATCTGTTTGAAAATTGAAAAACTTGGAAAAGAAGGACGCACTGAAGGTATTGATGGCTTGTTGGATGATCTCAAAGTGAAGTTTTCAGATGTAGAAACTGCACTCGATGAGATTATGAAGCAAGAAGCAAAATCTTAGGAGGTCGGACCTTTAACCTCCTAAAGCTAAGTGATATATGTTTTTTGCTGTAATTTTGAGCTGAACCCAAAAGGGTGCCGGAACCATTTTCTTATATAAG
Organism: uncultured Chlorobiales bacterium; assembly: GCA_964642175.1. Lineage (GTDB taxonomy): Bacteria > Bacteroidota > Chlorobiia > Chlorobiales > Chloroherpetonaceae > JANQGG01. The sequence goes on from CAZXOK010000006.1 coordinate 105,940, forward strand.
TAAGAGTCGAAGGTGATTTGCTGAACATGCTTATCGCGGCATATTGCTACAAAACTCTCACGTAAGCGATCATTTTTGTAATACACAGACTGCATGATACCCAACCCCATAAAAATTTGGTTATAATTCTTGCGGAATTGTTTTTCGTACTTATCAAGCGGTACGGAAGGGTTACTTAAATGCTCAGCAAGAGTTTCAGCGGCCATCTTACCGGATTTCATGGCAAAAAATATACCTTCGCCGTTAGATGGCGTTACTAGTCCGGCTGCATCACCAATCAACATTGCATTATCCTGTACAAATTTTTTCCTGGGGTACATGGGCAGCTTGGCAGCTTCTTCTAAATAGGGCTTTTGAGACAGGTTAAGTTTTTCTCTAAAACGGGCCTGTAAATTCCGGATATTATGATTTTTATCATCCGTTCCGGTACCAATGGCAATATGATCAGCTTTTGGAAAAATCCACCCATAAAAATCTGGAGAAACATCACCATCAAACCAGATTTCAACGAGGTTCTCGTATCGGTTGAGTTCCTCAGAAGATTCAAATCGCTCCTGGAGGGCAATAGCTTTAGCTTCGTTGCGCGGGAAATTAAGATCTATAGCCACCTTTGAATTGGCACCATCTGCACCAATAATAAAACGGGCTTCAATATCCTTTAGATCGTTTTTAGGATCAAACTGAACCGTGAAGCCATTGGCATTTGGAACAATTTTATTGACTTTTCCTTCAATAACATCGGCACCGAGGGATTGGGCCCGTTCCCTGAGATAGGCATCGAAACGCTCCCGACGTACCATTCCAACATAACCGTTTGGCATAACCATTTCTATGGTTCGGCCTTTTGGGGAGCGAACAGCCATGTTACTTACTTTGCGTTCTATTAAATCTTCGGGGATCTGAAACTCTTCAATAATCCCAAGCGGAATTGCTCCGCCACATGGCTTAACATTCTTTAAATCCCGTTCAATTAATACTGTTTTAATCCCGTCTTTTGCCAAAACCTCTGCAGCTGAAGCCCCTGAAGGGCCACCACCAACAATTGCAACATCGTACTTCATGAAACTACTATTGAATATGACACAAAATTTCTGTTGTAAAATCTATCGTAAATTCCCATAAATCCAAACATTAGTAGAAAAAATTATCAATAGAGATTTTTAGGTGACATATGGTTTATCTGGATATGTGATGATGGTCACACCAGTAGATTAAGTTAAAAACAAATTAAACCATATCGGATAAGTTGTGTCTATAGAAATGAATTCAGATTTGTTATCATTCTTTTTAAACATAAATAAACCTATCATGAAACGCTTATATCTAATTTTAACGCTTCTGTGTTTTTCTTCCGGATCGCTTTTATTAACTGGATGCCAGGAGGATGACTCACCTGTTCAAACCCAAACCGATCCCATTGAGACTCAGGCTACAGAAGATGCCGCCGATTTGATTGCCGAATCTGTTGGTGGTGATAATGGTGGTATTAACGATCAATTGACTGATATTGATCAGATTCTCATGGATTTTAAAGATCCGGGTGGCGGTAAAATAGCTCTTTCAGAAGAGACTAATAAAGCTGATTCAGAAGGCTCTTATACCAGAACATTTAATGAATCCGATACAACCTGGATAGTTTATGTTACCAGAAGTTACACCAACAGCATTCTTAATATCGAAGGAGAATGGACACGTGGCTATAATGTCTGGTTCAAAAAAGAGGGTGAAAAGAAAAAATACCCAAGAGATATTTTTGGGAATATTGTAGTTGATCAGGTGTATTTTTCATTCATTGCCGATAGCTGCACCGGTATTTATCAGGATATTTTTATCTACCATGAACTTAAAAACTTAGAAGGTTCCTGGGTAGGAGATATTAACCTGAATGATTCTACAATGACGGTTAATACAAGGGACACATACCAACGAGCAGCCTTAGATACCCTGCGTTTTGGCGAAGCCCAACGCACATCAGATCATTCGCTCACCTGCGAACTTGAAAATGTAAAATACAAACTCTTTAAACGTCCTCTTCGTCTGAACAGGCCGGACGCACGAAAGAGAGTACAACCAATTTCCGGTAAAATCAGTGGTGAGTACAATGCGTTTATCACATTCAAGTTAGGTGAAATTGAAGATGAGCGAACCGTTAAGCGCACGTTTGTTGTGGATTATGGTGAAGGGTCTTCAACAGGTACCGCTAAAATAAAGGTTACCGATTCAGACGGCAGAACCATTGAGCGGGAAACAAATGTTCAAACAGGTAAAGTGGTTAAATAAGCAGGTTTTGATCTCAAGACAAACCGGAAAGCCGCGCTCAACCAGGTGCGGCTTTTTTTATTAAAATAAAAAGAACCACAAAAAGTAATCAGCAATCAGGATCAAGGCTGAAGACATCACAAAACTTCGAATCGTAGAAATGCCTACTCCCTCGGCGCCTCCATCTGTTTGAAAACCAATATGACAACCCAGAACGGATGTTATTAAGCCAAATATCGCCGATTTTAATAACGCACCCACTACATCACTGGTCTGAAAAAAATTTTTTAACGAATCAAAAAACACCTGTTGCGATACATTCAGGAATGAATTCGATACAAAAAAAGCACCACCAATAGCTACAACATTCGCAAATATTACAAGTACAGGCATCATAAATGTTGTAGATAAGATCCTGGGAAATGCCAGGTATCGTACCGGGTTTATGGCCATAATGTCCAGGGCATCGATCTGCTCTGTTACCTTCATCGTGCCAATTTCAGCAGCAATGGATGCACCTACCCGACCTGCAATTATTATTCCGGTGAGAACCGGACCTAATTCAATGATAATCACACGGCTGGTAATCCCTCCAACCATACTCATGGGGGCCATCCCTTTCATTTGATAAGCTGCCTGCCACGCAGCAATGGCACCGGTAAAGATTGATACCAGGATAACAAGAGGTAAAGAATCAACGCCTATATGAGACATTTGGGAAAGGATTAACTTCCGGTCTTTTATTACTCTTGGTAATGACTTGATAACCCCGCCAACCAATCCGGATATTTGCCCAATTTCCGTTAAGAAATTATTAAGACGTTTAATCAAAATAAGTTAAGGTGTTCAGAAGGTTAAAAAAACCAGTTTGGTTTTATGCCAATAAAAATGGCATCCGCTTTGCAATTGTATAATCGGAAACCAGAATTATCAGAAAATGAGTTAGAAATTTTAATCAAGAGAAGTTAAATTTATCAAACAGAAATAAAAGATATGGTACGACAAGATATTTTTATGTCCGACTCGATGAGTATGGACGACAAAGTAGAGCTTTTTTTTGATACCATCAATGAGCAGGTAGCCGTAGCTATTTTAGTCAATCCTGACTTTTTTGAGGTATTAAAAGAGCAAAATCATGGTGATTTAACCATAGACGGCGATTCGGCCTATGCAGAGAATGCTGATGCCATAACCCTGGACGGTGTGCGTGTTTTTGTAAAACACATGAGGGATGAGTTTAAGGTTATCAATACCGAAGACGAGTTCAACCTGTTTGTCAAAGACGCGTATTAAAGCGCCTTTGAACAGGTAAAAACCCCAATCAACTCAGGTTTTCAAACATAAACTGCTTTATTGAATCCATACTTATCCGTTCCTGGCTTGCTGAATCGCGATAACGAACTGTAATGGTTTGATCGTTTAGCGTGTCGTGATCAACCGTAAAACAAAACGGTGTCCCAATTTCATCCTGCCTGCGATAACGTTTTCCTATAGAACCAGACTCATCGTATTGAACCGAATAAGTTTGCTGAAGTTCATTGATGATATTTCTTGCGATTTCCGGCATTCCTTCTTTTTTCATTAAGGGCAGCACAGCAGCCTTAACAGGTGCCATACTGGGTTTGAAACGCAGACAAACACGTTGCTCGCCATCAATTTCATCTTCAGAATAAGCATCTGCAAGAACCGTTAAAAACAAGCGGTCGCAACCGGCCGAAGTTTCTACCACATATGGGATGTATCGCTCTTTTAAATCCTGATCGTAGTATTCCATAGATTTACCGGAATACTCCTGATGGCGTTTCAGGTCGAAATCGGTTCGTGAATGAATGCCCTCAATTTCTTCTACACCAAATGGAAACTCGTATTTGATATCATAGGCGGCATCGGCATAATGGGCCAATTGATCGTGTTTATACCAGGAAAGTTTTTCCTTGCGTATTCCAAGTCGTTCGACATACCAGTTCATGCGCTCAGTCTGCCAGTCAGCAAACGCTTCTTTTTGAGTTCCGGGTTTAATGAAATATTGCATTTCCATTTGTTCAAATTCAATCATCCGAAAAACAAAATTACCCTTAACGATCTCATTTCTGAACGCTTTGCCAATCTGGGCGATGCCAAAGGGTACTTTCATTCGAGATGATTCCCGAACGGTATGGAAATTGACAAAAATTCCCTGGGCTGTTTCCGGGCGCAGGTAAACAATTGAACTGGCATCAGCCACAGCGCCAAGCGGTGAGTGGAACATCAGGTTAAACTGACGAACCTCCGTCCAGTTAAACGCACCGGAATCCGGGGATTTTATTTCTTCTTTGATGATCAAATCGTAAAGGTTTTTGGTAACCGGATCGTTATTGAGGGCATGCTGGTACTCTTCCAAAACGCGTTGGGCCTGGTCGGTTTTCCCTTTTTTCTCAAGCTGCTTGATATATCCTTCTACCAAGTGATCAGCGCGGTATCGAATCTTACTGGTTTTATCATCAATCATCGGGTCGTTGAAACTTTGAACATGCCCTGAGGCTTCCCATACTCTTGGATTCATCATAATTGCGGCATCTAAGCCCACAATGTTCTCGTGAGATTTTGTCATGGTGTTCCACCATTGATCTTTGATATTTCGTTTAAGCTCAACACCAAGCGGTCCATAATCCCAACATGAGGCCAACCCACCATAAATTTCTGAGGACTGGTAAACAAAACCTCGTCGTTTAGAGAGTGAAACTAATTTTTCCATGACTTTTTCAGGATTATCCGAGCCGGATACCCTGTTTGAGTGAGATTTATCTTGACTCATGTGGTAAATTCAAATTAAGTTTTTGCGGGTTTTATTTAGATTTAAGTCTGAAAATACAAAAGAAAATGCAGACTTATGCAGCAATAATCAACGTTCAAGTAGTTGATTTACAAGTGATACAAGCATAGCATTATCGAACGGTTTGCTTAAAATGGCCACGTTATCTTGCCTGGCCAGATCTTTAATATCTTTGGTTTGGGTATCACCTGAAGTAATGATCACTTTTTGGGAAGAATTTATATCTGAAATATTGGCATAGAGCTTAAAACCGGATATATCGCCCAGGTTTAAGTCCAGAATAACCAGATCAATCTCATGGGCATGAGATTGATAGTAGGTCATGCCCGTATGACCGTTTTCTTTGAGTATCACATGGTGATCATGCATCGAGAGAATCTCATGGAATAGCTCACGCAGGAGTTCTTCATCCTCTACCACCAAAATGGTTTTTGCACGGTTACTCATTCTGCAGCAACGTTTTCAGCGATCGTTGGTAAATATATCGAAAAAACAGTGCCTTCACCCGGAACACTGTTGATATCAATAATGCCATTATGCGTTGTAATAATACCATAAACAATTGAAAGACCCAATCCGGTGCCTTTGCCCAGGCTTTTAGTTGTAAAAAATGGTTCAAAAACTTTTTCCTGCAACTCCTCTTTAATACCGATACCATTATCGGCTATTTCCAATAATATCATGGGCGAATCAGTTGTGATCTGATATATATTTTTCAGGGAATCGTCCGGCTCAATGAGTCTGGTTTTAAACTGGCATTCACCATAATCGAGTCTATCGAGTTTGGTGTTAATGGCGTCGCAGGCATTAACAGCCAGGTTTAAGAAAACTTGCTCAAGCTGGTGCAGGTCGCCGTAGATCTTTGGAAGATTATCTGATAAGCAGCGCGAAAGTTTGATGCGTTTATCAACGGTATGTTCAAGCAACTCAACCACAGATTCAATACACTCATTAATATCTAAAGGAATAAATTCGGACTCGGCTTGCCTGGAAAAAGCCAGTAACTTTTTGGTAAGCTGTGATGCACGATTGCTGGCTGCGATCACACGATCCAAATGCTTATAGTGGAGATTATTATTTTTGAGCGTGGCATTAAGCAGGTTGGCATTTCCTAAAATAATAGCCAGCAAGTTATTAAACTCATGCGCAATGCCGCCGGTTAATGTGCCAATGGCTTCCAGTTTTTGTGATTGCAGCAGCTGGGAGTGTAATTTTTCTTTTTCTTCTTCGGCTTTAACCCGATTGGTGATATCGAATGAAACGCTCATGGAGCCCGTAATCTTTCCATCAGAGTCATAGACCGGAAGGGCGCTAGACTCGAAATGCCGGCCATAAACCGTAAAAGAACCATGAACCGTTTCACCACTCAAAACACGATTGATTGTTCGGATGAATGATTTATGATGTTTAAAAATCTCAAAAGCAGATTTGCCCAGTAAAGAGTTTGGATCTATTCCGGCATCATTCAAACCACGCCCATCCACAAAAGTATAAACGCCATCTTGATCAGTGGTGATAATAATAATCGGCAAATTGGAAATGATAGACTTGAAACGCTCCTTTGAGCGATACAATTCTTCCTGGATGCGTTTTTGTTCGGTGATATTGCTTACAGAGATGATCTTTTGCTTTTGTCCATTCTGGACTTCTATAAGCGACTCTGAAACCAATACATTCAACTCATAACCCTCGTGATGCACAAGTTTTTGTTCATAGTTTCGGTGGCATTTTTTCTCCCGGTCATATTCCATTGAATCATCCTGAGTGGTGTCCTTAAACAAGAAACTCAGAGGTTTTCCATGCAGGTCGCCAGCCTTAAACCCGCTGAGTTTTCGAATAGCTGGATTTGTTTCCAGGATAATTTCGGCATCATTAACCAGACAAATGCCAAAACTTACATGACCATAGATTTGATAGATCAGATCTTTGGTTTCACGAAGTTTCTGCTGCGTTCGTTTATAATCGGTGATATTAACAACCGTACCTTCCAAGCCGACCAGTTCGCCGTTAAGATCGTAAAGCCCTCTTATAAATTCAGAGAACCAAAGGGTGTTATTTTTTTTATCCTTTACTTCTGAGACAAATTCAGATAAAGAACCTTTTGTCTTTAAAATTTTTATCAATTCTTGCCAACGTTTCGATGCCTGATAAAAATCCTTTGGGTATTGCCGGTGAGAATTTAATAAAGACTTTGAGGACGAAAAGCCCAGCATTTGAGCAAGCTTGGTATTTGCATTTAACAATTCACCTGTAACCGATGTTTGATACAAACCCACCAACTCGTTTTCATAAAACATTTGATTGGTCTGTTCGGCTTTTCGGATAGCATACTCAGCAAGTTTTTGCTGGGTGATATCTATGGCGTTAATACAGATCCATTCAACGTTTCCCTGTTTGTCGTGAATGGGCATAAAGTTGATAGCAAACCAGAGCTTGGTTTTATCAGCTGTAATAATACTGGTTTCGAGCAGGGAAGGCTTACCGGTTAATGCAGAAACCAGGTATGCTTTAATTTTCTGATGCCCTTCAGAAAAAAACAAACCATCCATGCCCATCTGAATGTCCAGATTCATAATGCGTTTGGCATATTTTCGGGCTTCCTCATTAAATCCTTTTACCCGAAACGCCTTATCCAGAAAAACAAACGATTGTAGACCAGACTGCATGTTTAAGTCGAAAGGGGCATTAGGCAGAGTCTCTTTGGGTATGTTGCGGCTTAAAATTTTAAGTTTTAGCAAGAACCGCTCCGGCTCATTGGGTGAAAGAATATCATCGATGCCAGCTTCAATTAACCTGTTTTTAAATTCCTCATTCGCTTCATTTTGTAATGCTATAATGGCTAAGGAATTAAACAACTGCTTGACTGATTTTATTAATTCAAGGTCTTCAGGTTGGGTTTCTTCCGGGGCAACACATAAGAGATGAACCGTGTGTTGAGCTAAATAATCACGGCATTGCGGAATAGATGAGAATTTTTGAATCACTACTATATCTGAAACAGCCGCCTCAATTTTTGAGAATATGGAATAAGTATTATTGCGATCAAAGAGGATTATCGTTAATTTCATGGGCTGGCAAACGGGTTCAGAATTCATGATTTATATGGCCTGTTTTAAGCGGCAGGTTGCTTTTGATTAAGCGACGAATTCAATTGGTATTAACATTAAATATGAGGAGTTCAATCTTACCAATTAAGACGGGGTTGAATTACGATTTATTAAATCTGTTCAAAACTCGATTCAATATAATATCTTTATTTAAATTTTTTGGATACCTAAGCCATGTCTTCTTTCTTAAGTTCAATCAATCCAATAAATCAGAAGTTTATTGAAAATTTCGTCCCACGTACCTCCAGGTCGGTGGTTCAGGTTGGGGATTTAGCCCCTGATTTTGAGTTACCTGATCAATCAGGAAATAAGGTCAGGTTATCAAATTATCTTGGAAAACGGGTCTTGCTTGTTTTTACACGAATCTTTACAGATAAAATATTCTGCCCGCTTTGTTTCCCTCATTTAAATAATCTTAAAAAGGATTATGAAGATTTTAAGGCCAAAGATGTAGAAGTTGTGGTAATTAATAGCACACCATTAGACATGACCAAAACTATTGCCGAAGAACAGGGCTATCCCTTTACACTTTTAAGCGATGAGCACTGGGAGATATACCAGCTTTTCGGATTAGGTGCAGCAATTGGTGCCCCTTTACCGGGTCAGTTCCTGATTGACCGGGATAGTAAAGTGCTTTTTGTTTATGCAGCCGATTCATTGCCCAATCATCCGGAAAACGAGGAAATGTTTGCCCTGGTTGATAAAGTAAAATAAGATAACCCGGTAGGCAAAGGACTTTTAGACCTGAGTTAGACTTTTTTTGAAAGGCATCTTAATCCTTGTTTTTCAAATTGCCAATACACACAACTTTTTGGCACAGAACTGCAAATTTCAACATACCGACCTGAGACTTTAGATATAATAATAGGTGTCCGGTACTTTTTTAAAACGTCAATCGCCTCTTGAGGTGAACATAATTCTGCACTACCGGACTTAACTAAACCCAGTGCTAAATCATCCAGAAAAACCGATTCAGTTACTTGCGACTCCGGATGGATTTTTCTGCAAATGCGCTCGCCACTAGCACAATACTTTGCCTCATGAATAAAATGAGTAGCCTCAGCCAAATCAATAAGTTTAGCATCAAACGGAGTTACTTTTTGCATGAGAAGTTTATTGATCAACGAACCTAGAATAGGAAATCTATTATATTTTAGGAGCGCTATCGCCAATTTAACTTCATCAAGAATACGCCCTGAAACATATGATTTAATAGATGCCATAGTTCTTTAGTTAAGTTTATTAACTAATGCTTTTGGGTAAATCACAAAGGTCTGTGATCGTTAGCGTGGGTTTAATATCCCATGGATCTAAAATAGCCTTAGGATATGGTTTGAGCCAAACGGCTTTCATACCTGCCGAGAGTGCACCTAAAACATCAAACGAATTGCTGGTAACTAACCAGGCTTCCTGGCGGGATGAACCGGATTGCCTTAGAAAATGGCTGTATACACCCGGATTGGGTTTGAATGATTTAATATCTTCCACACTGATGACACCTTGGAAATATTTTAGGATCTGAGCATGTTCCAGAACTTTTTCTACATCTGCTTTTGCGCCATTTGAAAATGCAAAGCAGCGGTAGCTTTCGCTTTGAAGTAATTTTAGACCTTCTTTTGCATCAGGGAATGCCGAAAAGAGTATTCCAGCTGTTTGTCCCTCCAGGTTTGAGAAAAAATTTCAGCTTTTTCGCCTAAAAAATCCTTGAGTTTTGACACCACGCCATGTGTATCAATTAAGGTGCCATAAACATCGAATGCAAGATTTACAACCATCAGGGTGATATTTGATAAAATGAACTCACAGTGAAACTTTATTTCAAAGTATGGTACATTTTATAATAGCATAATCTTATTCTTGAATTTATTATAAGTTTGTTGTTAAATAAAAAAGCCCTTGTTATTCAGACAAGGGCTTTTTGTTTAATGCTTCACAGATCAGATTATGCTGGAACTTCGGCTTCACGCATTTCTTTTAATCTGGTGGCCATATTTTTGGCCATAGATACGCATCTCTCAAAGCTAATATCATGCATGCCGCCTTTTTGTTCCACCGAGTCTGAGACAATTTCCCAGTTAATAGTATCGGCAAATTCATTGAGGCGTTTTACACCGCCCCCGCCCCAGGCAAAAGATCCGAACACACCAAGTAAATGCTCTTTAATCTCGGAGTTTTCAATTTTCCGGATCAGGGCATCCATGCTTGGGAACATGTCGTTATTATAAGCACAGCTTCCTAAAACAACCCCCTTGTATTTGTATATTTCACTGATGATGTATGAGGCATGCGTTTTTGAGACATCATAGATCCGTACATTTTTAATCCCGCTGGTTACAAGTTCCCTGGCGATAACTTCGGCCATTTGTTCGGTATTGCCATACATGGTGCCAAAAATAATTACAACACCTTCCTCGGTTTGGTAACGACTCCAGCGATCATAATCACCAATGATTTTATCAATATGGCTGCGCCAGATCGGGCCATGGGTGGCACAGATGTATTTTATATCCACATCAGAGAGTTTCTTAAGGGCTTTCTGAACGAACTTGGCATATTTACCTACAATATTTGAGTAGTACCGACGAATTTCATCCTCGTAAAAGTCCAGATTCAGTTCATCATCGAATACACCGCCATCCAGGGTACCGAAACTACCGAAGGCATCACCTGAAAACATAACTTTATCTTTGGTGTCGTACGTCATCATGGTTTCGGGCCAGTGTAACATGGGTGTCATGTAGAAGCGCAATTTTCTACCACCCAGGTCAATTTCATCCATGTCCTTTACTTCATGAAGATTGGTGTTGATGCCATAAAATTTTTCCAGCATCTCAAAGGTTTTTTTATTGCCGACAATTTTACAATCCGGGTATTTCTGGCGAATAAACTTCACCGCACCTGAGTGATCGGGTTCCATATGGTTGATGATCAGGTAATCTACCTGGCGCTCAGACCCAATGATGGCTTCTAATTTTTCCAGGTACTCGTCGGTTGCGCTTACTTCAACCGTATCAACTAAAGCGACCTTTTCTTCATTGATGATATATGAATTGTAGCAGACGCCTTTACAAAGCGGCCACATATTTTCAAATAAAGTGGTTCTGCGGTCATTTACGCCAACCCAGAATACTTTATCGGTGATATTGACATTTTGCATATGTTATATGAGTTTATGGTTATGTAGTTATGAAGCTGTTAATCGCTAACTGACAGGGTTTATTAAAAGTTCATTAAATCAAACATAAAAATTCCTAAAGTGAAAATCTTCCATCTATATTCCACCGGATTTCATTAAAAAGATTTCTAAATCTATTGCCTGCCAGGGGTTTTTATGCGTGTGTTTGTAAAAGATGAGCTTTCGGTTCAACAACTTAATAACCAGGGTGCATTGTGGTATCTGCGCACGTTTAGTGTTTTTATGGTGATAGGGCTTTTAATCGCTTCTTTAGTAAAAAAAGGGGATATTGTAAAACTAACCAATTTATATCATCAGCCAGTATTAGACCAATTCTTTAAATACCTCACTCATTTTGGCGATGGTCTCATTTTCGTTATTGTGGCTATCGTATTTTTATTTATTCGCTACAGCCTTGCCATTCATGTTATATCTATCGGCTTGCTCCATGGATTAGCCATAAGTTCTCTTAAAAAAAGTGTCTTCTATAAGATGCCAAGACCTAAAGCCTATTTTGGTGAAGACGTGATCCTGCATTTTGTGGAGGGCGTTAAAGTTCATAGCTACAACAGTTTCCCTTCCGGACATACCGCCAGTATTTTTGCCTTTACATTCTTTCTGGCCATAGCCATTAACCGAAAATCCTGGTCAGTAGCTTTTGTGGGAATTGCCTTGCTGGTAGCGTTTTCAAGAGTTTACCTGGTCCAGCATTTTTTTGTTGATATTGTCTATGGCTCAATTGTGGGGATTCTGTCTGCGGTAATATCGGTTTGGATGCTTGAGAAGCTCTGGAACCTCGAAAGCCAACCCGCCTTAAAAGGAGCTTTGCTGAAGCCTCCTGTTCAATAAAATCATCTGGTTGTTTTTTTAAGCTTTAAGACCATCGTAACGGGTCTTTCAAAGGTATCTTTACGTTCTGTAATGATCTGAAAGTCGGCCACATCTGAGATATCTTTAAAGCGTTTTCGCTCGGTTATCAGGTATCCTTCGGGGTGTTTTTCAAAAAACGCTTGAACCTCTTTTTTGGTGTTAAATTTTGGAATCGGTCGTTTCAGATAAAACGCAAATGAGGGATTAAATCTCTTGTAGTAAGCAATGGGTTTTGAAGTATCCATTTGTTGAAGAGAGAGGCTAACGGGATTATCTTTATATAGCGTTGGGTAGACGACATAAAACACACATAACGAAGTCAGCATAAACGAGAGCGCAATCGCGAGATTTGCTTTTAAAAGGTCGCGTTTATGATGAAATATCAAAGCTGCTAAGCCGCCTATGGGCAACAACACTAAAAAAAAGGCCAGGTATTCCAGGCCTATGATGGATTTCTCGGTAGGAATGGCGATATAGGCAGCGATTGGTAAAAGCAGTGAAATCAGGAAATAGACACTATAACTGATAGAAGTCTTGTATTGCCGCATTTTCAGTTCATCAAGCCCGGTAATAAAGTAAGCTAAAATGAGAGCAAAAAACGGGAACATGGGGGCTATGTAGTTTGGTAACTTGGTCTGGGATATGGAGAAAAAGCCAACAAAAACTGCCGTAACAATCAGTGAGAATAACAAGATTCGATCTGGTGATTTGCGTTGTTTCCAGGTAATATACAATGCCTGAGGTGCAAACATTGAAAAGGGAAGCAAGCCCAACAGTGCAAACAAAGGGGTAATAAAGAACGGGCCGCCATGGCCTTCCATGGTTTTGCTAAACCTGCCGACATTGTGTTTGAAGAAAAAGGATTCCAACCATTCATTATCAGTGGCCTCTCCCACCAAAACATACCAGGGTAGTGCAAATCCTAAAAACAACACTATCCCTGTGGGTATTCGCATGTTTTTCAGCTTGTGAATCGTAAACTGCCCGGAAAAAATAAGGAAGAGTAATAAAATTAATCCGGGCAATGCAATGGCCACCGGACCTTTGCTGAGCACACCCATAGCCATGGCAATATAAAACAGGTAAAAAAGTCTTGGGCGATGTTCTTCCAGGGCCATAAAAAAACTTCCCAAAGCGAGTGCAATAAAAAAGATCAGGTAAGGATCCGGTACGGCAAAATGAAACTGCAAGTTAAAATAGAGCGAGCTTAAAAGGATGACCCCAGCAGCTATGCCCACTTTTTCATTAAGAAAGCGCTTGGCAAACAGGTAGGTAAAGAGCACGGTAAGCATGCCAAAAAACGAAGAAAAAAATCGTGCTGCAAACTCATTTACGCCAAAAAGCTTGTAGGCGAGCATCATGAAGTGGTAATGAAGCGGTGGCTTGTCTGAACGGAGTTGATCATTGAATGTAGGCACAATTAAATCCCCACGGTCCAGCATTTCACGGGCGCATGTGGCGTTTTTTGCTTCGTCCAGAATATATATGGGCTGTCCCCATATGTTTGAAAAAAGCAATACAACACTTAAAACAAATAGAGTGATGAGCGGCAGATAGGTTTTCAAGGTTGGATTTTGCGGTTATGTTAAGTTTTTGCAAACGTCGCTAATTTTTAAACCATATGTTTTAATATAAACAGATTTGCATATCCGAAACAGGATGTAATGAAAATTTAAAAAGACACATAATTGCGGGTGGCATGAAATTATCCTTGATCATAACGTTATTTAATGAAGAAGAGAATGTGAAGCCTTTATTGGCTAAAATTAAACATGCGTTGGTAAATTTTGAGTATGAAGTCATTTTGGTTGATGACGGCTCGATAGATAATACCGTTAATGAGGTTAAAGCCGCAATGGACGAGCATGTTAAGCTGGTCCTGCTGAATAAGAATTACGGGCAAACCACAGCCATGTCGGCCGGTATAGAAGAAGCAATCGGTGAGTATGTGGTTACCCTTGATGGTGATTTGCAAAATGATCCCAGCGATATTCCGGCAATGGTCGAAAAATTAGAACGCGAGGGTTGGGATGTGGTGGCCGGTATACGCCGAAACCGTAAAGACGGCATGGTTATGCGAAAGCTTCCCAGTGTGTTTGCTAACTTCATGATTCGCCGGCTTACAGATGTCCATGTTCACGACTACGGTTGCACCCTGAAAGTCTTCAAACGCAAAATTGCTAAAAACCTGGGTTTATATGGTGAGCTTCATCGATTTATCCCTATTTTGGCTGCATTGCAGGGTGCAAAGATCACTGAAATGGATGTGAAGCATCACCCAAGGATCCATGGTGTTTCCAAGTATGGTATTGGACGCACATTTAATGTTACCAGTGATATTATCCTGATGCTTTTCATGCAGAAGTATCTTCAGCGGCCGATCCACTTGTTTGGCCCGGTAGGGCTGGCCACTTTTGGTTTGGGTGTCTTGATCAACTTCTACCTGATCGCATTGAAAATTGCCGGTCATGATATCTGGGGTCGTCCGTTATTGATCGCCGGTGTGCTGATGCTGATCGGCGGCTTGCAGATCATCACCTTTGGGATTATCACCGAGCTTTTGATGCGCACTTATTACGAATCGCAAAACAAAAAACCATATCTTGTTCGAGAGATTGTTACAATTGAAATGGCCGGTTCATAAAAGACTGCTGTTTCTTGGCAAAATACTCCTCTCTGGCCTGGCGTTGGCGTTGGTTTTTAGTAAGCTGGATGTTTCGCAAACCCTCTCAATCTTAAAATCATTGAATGTGGCCTGGCTTATACTGGCCATCCTTCTGTTCAACCTCTCTAAAATTCTCAGCGCTTTTCGCCTGAACCGGTTGTTTGCCGCTATTGGGCTAAACCTGTTAGAAGTCCAGAATCTCAGGCTTTATTACATAGGGATGTTTTATAACTTATTTTTGCCCGGAGGTATTGGAGGCGATGCCTATAAAATTGTAATGCTTAAAAAGCACAAGCAAAGCGCTGTGAAAAAAACAACGCTGGCTGTATTTCTGGATCGGCTGTCAGGAATGTTGGCCATTGTTTTCCTGATTGGTGCGATAATCGTTGGGATTTTGCAACTGGAGATACCTGAAATGTATGCCGCAGTTATATACCTTTTACTTTTGGCACTTTACCCTTTATTTTTTTTAGGTTTAAATTATCTGCTAAAGGAGTTTAAACCAGCATTTATATCTATGAGCGTGCTTGGATTTGGTGTGCAATTCTCTCAAATCCTGTGCGCTTTGTGTTTATTGCAAGCCATGGATGTTGGCGATCTGTGGCCGGAGTATATCGCCCTGTTTTTATTTTCTTCTATTGTAACCATTGTTCCAATAACCATCGGTGGTTTAGGCGCCAGAGAACTTGCTTTTTTATGGGGTCAACGTCTGCTGAATGTGGATATCTCTTCAGCTATCAGCCTGAGCCTGCTGTTTTTTTTAATTACAGCTTTCAGTTCTTTGATCGGGGCATTTTTGAGGTTTGAAGAAAACGGGAAAGACTAAACCTGGAAGCGGATTTAGACACTGGCTGTTTGGATTTCGGTTTTAAGTTGAATTTCCTCCAGCACCGAACTTACCCGGATGCATTTTAATAACTCACCATCAAAAACCACCGAGCGGCCTTTGTTATGAACTTCCCAGGTATGGCGTTCGGCTTTTTCGCGTGAGCACCCGGTAGCTTTTATGATCTGGTTTATCACCTCGTCAAAGGTGTGGTAATCGTCGTTGAAAAGCACCACCATGTAAGGATCATCTATCAGGGTATCAACATCAACAGGTTTTTCCTGCTTTTGTTCATCCATATCATAAAAAGGATTGTAGGTCATCGTGATCAGTTTTCTCATGTCATAAGATTTTATAAACGGGTTGAGACTGATTTTGAAAGTAAATCTAATTTTAAAAGCACTTAGTGTCAAGTGATCGGCTTAAAAATTACCATGATGAGCCCTGGCGTTTTTTTGTTTTTTTCATAGCGAAAAATTCGCCATAAAAAATATATCAAACCTGATCCGATAAAAACACGGCTGGAAAAATCAACCCTGTGTTTTGAAGGGATTGGGGCACTAACAAGCTTATAAATCCCCCGGCCAGAAACCCGATAATTAAAGCAAAATCGAAGTGTAATTTCCAGGTGTCAATGTTTTGTCCATGTAGCAGTTTACCAACCAAAATACCAAAATCGGTGATTAAACCGGTTACATGGGTGGTACGTATAATCATACCTCGATATAAGCTGGCCATTGCATTTTGCAATCCACAGCTCATCGCCGCATTAAATAAGGCATAAAAGAGATGTTTCACTACCAGAACTTCAGTGACAAGCAACAGCACCCCTTCAAAGATTAAAACCACACCATAACGTTTGCCCAAAACAAAATAGTTTTGGTTGATGATATAGCTAGAGAGAACTGCGCCAATAAAAAACCCCGGTACAATTAATCCCAGGCCTAATAAATGGTGGGTATCGTGTCGGGCAAGGTAGAGTGGAAGCATTGAAAAAGCACCGGTTAAATGACTGAGCGGGCTTTCAAAAAAACGTAGCATATAAACATTTATATAACCAGCCAGGAGTGTTAATACAAAACCTGCCACAATAAGCTCTGTGGTTTCTTGCTTAAAAAGGCGATTCATGGGAAGTATTGAATGATTATTTAAAATTCAGCATCACATCCGATGTGGTCCATCTTTTTCGAACGCGAAGTGTATCATTCCCTATTGTAAATGTTTCGGCCGGAACGCTTGGAAATGAGTTGCCGCCGAACCAGCTCTGGAAACGATTTAGGCTGTCCGGGGTGGCCGGAATAAATGCTGAAAGCACATAGTTGCCTTCCGGTATGTTCCTGAATTCAAATGTGGCAGTTTTGCCGTTGTTGGAACTGATGGTACGATAGGCTTTTGATTGCCGCAGCGGCCAGGCCGATACAATTGCCTTTTCTGAAAGTGGAATGTTCAGAATTCCTTCGATGCCTCCAAACAGATCTGAATCAGCAATCTGGAAATGAATATTAAATGTGGAGTCCAGTGTGGGACGGTTTAAGGCATCTTTAATCTTGCTATGGTCTACAACCAGCTTATACCAAACCCCCAGCCGGAAACCTTGCTCTGGCTGCAATAAAAGTTTTCGGGCATCTTTAAAGCTGAGCGAAACCGGTGTTGATGCCAGTGTGTCGGGGGTTTGAATAAACAAGCCAAGTGCTTGCCTGAGCGACTCCCGGTTGATGGCTCTTGAAAATGTCAATTCCAATGGCCAGCCGGTTTTATCAGGGATTTGATTGAGCAGAACCCGGGATGTGCTGTCGGGAAAGGGCGTTTTGAATAATGCTGTTGCGGTGTCGGGTTCAGCAATGCCAAAAAACTCACCTTTCAGATCCGTGCCACGGTTTCCCATCTTATCCCAAACCGCTTCAACCTGCAACGTGTAAAAGTGGTCTTCGGATAGCGAATCGGTTATCAAAAACAGGTATGGTGTTTTATTTTGAGTTTCCTCGTAGAAATCATACACCTTGATCGATTTTAAACCGGTGGAGTCATACAACCGGAATCTATTTGTTGTAAGTGAATCCAATTGAATCTTTCGATCGAAACGCGCTGAAATCAGGTGCCTTGTCAGTGGTGTAACTGTTTGCAGTTCAATAGAGAGGGTATCGCGCATCGTGAGCCGCATATTTAAATTGCGCATCCCGGTTCTCAGGGGCCATTGGGTAGGTACGGCAAACTGTTCCCGGCCGAAATCGAGCTTAAGATTTGAATTTTCATCCTTAATACCCACCACGCGATAGCGGCCTTCGGCCAGGTAGCTGAGTTTGAAGGCACCATTGCGGTTGGTTTGTGCAATATAATCGGGTTCTGTCAGGCTTGGGTTTAATGTGTCTGGCGCAATGGAAGCGGAATCCGGTAAAAGGAAAGCGCAAACCAAAATACCTGAAGCAGGCCGGTTCAACTCATCAAATACCCGACCGGTAATACTTCCTGAATCCAGAACAGATCCGGTTGAAAAAGCCAGGGTGTAAGATTCGCCCAAGGCGTTTCCCCTGATATCTTTAAGTGCATTGGTAAGTGTTAAACTATAAGTTCGCTCAGGTTTTAAAGGCTCATAAAGGATGAACTCGGCATCTTTACCACCCCATTCGATATCATAATCACGAATTGCCGGTGAAAAGAAAACCGCTGAGTTAATGGAGCTTCGATTCATCCATTTATCGAATGAAAGCCTGAGACGGTTGTCTGAAAAATTTACAGATGCTGAATCGGGATAGGTTGAGCTTATGGTTGGCGAAGTTGAATCTTTCGGACCACCCGATGGCATTTTCTGGGAGGCACAACTAAAACATACTAAAAGCGACACACCCATACAGACGCGTGTTAAAAATCGGCTGATGGCGCTTAACGCTTGATTACGACGGGTACAGGCCAAGTTGAGGTTGGTAATGTAAGAATTCTTTAATATATTAAAGTTTCATTCAAATTAGAGACAAAACACACCAAGAGTCAAAATATAATCAAAAACTGATGCCAAAAAAAAAGCTTAAGGTTTTATTTGTAGCCGGAGAAGTTGTTCCTTTTGCCAAAACCGGGGGGCTTGCCGATGTAATGGGCTCTCTTCCACAAGCCGTAGAAGATTTAGGAAATGAATCACGTATAATGATGCCAAAGTATGGTGTGATCAATGACCGCAAATTCAGGCTTCATGATGTCTTAAGGCTTAAAGAAATTCCAGTTGAAATCAACAACCAAACTGAGATTCTAAGTGTTAAAGTAACCGCTTTACCCTCCAGTAAAATTCAGACCTACTTTTTATACAACGAAAAGTACTTTAAACGAAACGCATTATACACCGATCCCGAAACAAAAAAAGACTATCCCGATAACGACGAGCGATTCATCTTTTTTAACCGTGGCGTTCTGGAAACTCTTAAAACCCTGGGTTGGGCCCCGGATGTGATTCATTGCAACGACTGGATGACAGCCCTTATCCCGGCGTTTCTTAAAACAGTCTATAAAGACGATCCATTCTTTAAAAATACCAAGACCGTTTATACCGTTCATAACATCTCTTACCAGGGTGATTTCGATAAATCGGCATTAACCAAAGCCGGCTTTCCTGAAGACGAGTTCAAACCCGATGGCCTCGAGTTTTATAACCGGTTTAATTTTATGAAAATCGGCCTGGTTTATTCGGATATGATCACCACTGTTTCTGAAACTTATGCCAAAGAAATCAGCAACGATGAAGAGCTTTCATGCGGGATGAAAGGTTTACTTGAAACCCGTAAAAGCAAGATCCACGGTATCTTAAGCGGTATTGATGAGTCGGTGTGGTCGCCTAAAAAAGATGAGTTTTTAACCAAATCCTACACCAAAAGTGATGTGGGTGAAGGCAAGCTGGAGAATAAAAAAGCATTGCTGGAAAAAATGGGCTTGCCATACAAGGAAAATGTTCCGCTTATCGGTTTGATCGCAAGACTTGTTGACCACAAAGGCATCGACCTGGTAATTGAAGGTTTTGAGAAAATGATGAAATTTGATGCCCAGTTTGTGGTTCTTGGGTCTGGCCAAAAAGAGTATGAAGACTTTTTTGAAGCAGCTAAATCTAAATACCCTGAAAAATTCAGTTTTGACTCAAGTTTTAGCGAAGAAATCGCCCACCTGATCGAAGGCGGTGCAGATATGTTTCTTATGCCAAGCCGTTTTGAACCATGTGGTATGAACCAGATGTTTAGTCTTAAATATGGCACGGTACCTATTGCCAGATCTACCGGTGGGTTAACCGATACGGTAAAACCATATAAAGATGGGCAGGGCAATGGATTTATGTTCAAAAAGTATGCGGCTGCAGATATGCTTCGAGCCATTAAAGCCGCAATCGGGACCTATGCTGATAAAAAGGCCTGGAATACAGTCATTGAAAATGGCATGGACGAAGATTTCTCCTGGAAAAGCTCTGCTGAAAAATACAACGAGCTTTATAAGCAATTGGGGGATCAAAAAAAGTAAGCATGCCTAAAAAAGCCAGTGTTTTATTCCTGGATCGCGATGGCACAATCATCGAGGATTTACTTGGTCATTATATTCGCCGTTTAGACCAGATCAATATAATTCCCGGCACTGATACAGCTATAAGGCAGGCTAAAGATGCCGGTTTTATTATTGTGATTGCTTCCAATCAGGGTGGTATTGCAAAAGGTATTGTTTCGGAGGAAATGGTGCAAAAAATCAATGCCAGCCTTCAGCAGAAACTTCTCCGCACCGAGGCCACTTACGATCTCTGCTATTATGCACCTTCTCATCCGGATTGTCCAAATCCCGAGTACGATAAAAAGCTGCATTGGCGAAAACCTGAAACCGGAATGATAGAACAAGCCGTAAAGGATTTACTTAAAAAAGGCATTGAAATTGATAAATCCACCTCCTACTTTATTGGTGATAAAGTGATGGATGTGATGTGTGGTCAGAACTGGGGTATAAAAAGTGGGTTGGTACTCACCGGCCACGCCGAAAAAGAGCGGTGCAAACAAGAGGGTATTGTTCCGGATTTTATTGCGGACAATCTTTACATGGCTATAACCCAACATGTACTTGCGTAATATTTAACGTTTTAATCACAGTTTAATTTTCATTTTATGAAAAGAGTCTTTCGCCAGGTTTTACATATTACGGTTTTCAGCCTGGGTATAACATTTTTTGGATGCAGTTCTGAAGATGCAGTAAACCTGGTTTCTCCGGAAAATCCTTTTATTACACCAAACCAGTTTCTGAGTTTTGATTCAGATTCATTGGCCAATCCAATCAACAGCACTCAAAATTTTTCAATTGACAGTGGTTACACAACCGGTGGGTTTTCGTTTGTTGGTACGGAGACCAACGGCACAAAATCTCTTACCGCAACCACCTATCTTTCATTTTGGGCCGGGGAGTTCCCAAACCTCGATACAGCTTCTGCAGTAAGTGCGCGTTTAAAACTTCGGATGGAAAACTGGCAGGACTCTCTCTCGGGGCAAACCCTTCAATTTGAGATCCGCTCTGTTACAGAAAGCTGGGTTTCCTCAGATATGCGTTCCAAAGGTTCACTTACCATCGGTACTGAGAAGTTAGCCGAATTCAGTTTTACAATTGACGACAGCAGTTCTCAGGAACTGGAATTACCGCTTTCATTTGCCCAAGCCCTCCTCTCTGATATCCAGAAAGGTGAAGACTATCTGCTGGATAGCTCAAAAGGATTGGCGCTTTTAACCACATCAGCCACAACCCTTGCTTCAGTAGATTTTTCCGAGTCTCAGCTCAGGTTAACCCTGAATAGAAAAACCACATCCGGAGGAGAGGAAAGGCTTAGCAAGTTACTGGATATCAGCCGCTCCGCATACTCAGTTGAAACAAACTATGCCAAGTTCGAGAGTGATGCGCTATACCTGCAGTCTGTAACTGCCGATGCAGCACAGTTAAGTTTTGACCTGAATTTTCTTGAGCCCAATTTCCAGATCAGTAAAGCCACATTAAGCCTTGTTTTGGATACGTTGTATAATAAAGTTGATCAGACACAGTTTTCGGTTGGTGTTGGATTGGCAGAAGCTGATTTAAGTACCAATGCCGGAACCTCCATCAAGATTTTCACTATAGATTCAACGTCTACATTATACACCGCTACGGTTACACAAATGGTTCAGAACTGGGCGTTGAATAAAAACCCGAATAACGGGTTTATTATCCGTCCGTTTCAGGAGTTGAGTGCGTTTAATCGTTGGCGCTTTTTTGGCTCAACTGAAGCAGTAGGGCTTAGACCAAGACTTGTGATTACCTACACGGTTTCCAATTAACCTTTAACGACCATTTAGTGCTCTGGAGGTCCAATGGCCGGGATTTATGTGCATATCCCTTTTTGCCGCAGACGATGCAATTATTGCGACTTCTATTTCACCACCAACCAGAGCTTTATTGAGCCTTACCTCAAGGCTCTCTATAAGGAAATTCAATCAAAGGCACCACTTTTTAAGACTCATACGATCCATACCTTATATCTGGGTGGTGGCACACCTACGTTACTCTCTTTTGAACAATTGGGCAATTTGTGTGAGACATTGCATCAAAATTTTCAATTTGAGCCTGATCTGGAATTTACACTGGAAGCTAATCCGGAAGACTGTGATGAGACCTTTTGGCAAAAACTTAAGCAATTGAAGGTCAACCGGTTAAGCCTGGGGCTTCAATCGTTTCAGAATAAAAAGCTGATCCCGTTACACCGTTGCCATACAGCTGAGCAAAGTTTGGCAATAGCTGCCAAAGCCAAAGAGATGACGGGTAACATCAATTTTGATCTCATCTTTGGGGTTCAGGATGAATCGTTGGAAGACTGGCAGAAAGATCTGGACATGGCTCTGTCATTCCAGCCTCAGCATATTTCGCCTTACTCATTAACCCTGGAGCCAAAAACCCCTTTTTTTCGTGAAGTTGAAATGGGTAAAAAACGGCCCCCAAATGATGAACTACAGGAAAAAATGTTTTTACGGGCAATTCAGCATTTAAAATCCAAAGGATATGAGCATTATGAAGTCTCAAATTTTGCGAAACCCGGTTACCGTTCCCGCCATAATGTCAATGGATGGAACAGACAGCCTTATCTTGGTTTTGGCCCGGCAGCGCATTCATTTTATCTTTTGGATGATCAACAAATCCGCCAGGCAAATCAGAAAAACATACGCGCATATATTTCTGAGCCTGAAAACAACCTGGCTTTTAAAGAGGTTCTCTCAGAAAAAGATATACTCAACGAATCCATATTATTAAGTCTGCGTCAGGATTTTGGGGTTGATATGGATGTTTTAAATAAAAGGTGTAAATTCGCTGGCTCGGAACCTGTAATAACTCAATCTGTAATTGAGCGACTTTATAAAATGGGTCTCATAAGCCGAACCAACAAAGGGTTGTCTTTAACCGAGAAGGGTTTTACACTGGCCGACACAGTGGCCGAAGAACTATTTGTTTAACACTATTAATCATTGCAAGAACCCCTCTGTTTTTAAAAAACCAAATTATATGCATAAGCAAATTAATACCATAAACGCTGCAATTGTATTTATACTTGCCGAAATCCTATACCTGCTGACCATGGCGCCCACCTTATCGTTCTGGGATTGCGGTGAGTTTATTGCAACAGCTTATACTTTGGGAGTGCCACATCCGCCGGGTGCGCCGTTTTACTTGCTTGTAGGTCGTATTTTTTCAATGTTTCCTTTTTTTGAAGATATCGGAGCAAGGGTGAATCTGATCAGCACACTTGCCAGTGCAGCTACAGTTATGTTCACGTACCTGATCATTGTCAGGTTTATCATCCTGTATCGCGAAACCAAACCAGGCGAGTGGATACTCTCCGAAAAAATATCGGCATATGGCTCCGGGTTTATCGGTGCGTTTGCTTTGGCGTTTTCAGACAGCTTCTGGTTTAATGCTGTTGAAGCCGAAGTATATGCCCCTTCCATCTTCTTTACAGCTATTGTCATGTGGTTGATCTTAAAGTGGGACGAGCATGCCCATGAAGAAGGTAACGAACGCTGGCTGATGATACTGATGTACATGATGGGTCTTTCGATAGGGGTTCACTTGCTTAATCTATTGGCACTGTTTGCTATTGCTCTGGTTTATTATTATCGTCGTTACGAGTTCAACCCAAAAACATTTGCAGGGTTAGTGGTAATATCTTCCGGTTTGTTTTTCCTGATCTACCCGGGTATTATCAAAGGCGTGCCGGCGATAATGGACAGTATCTCTCCCTGGATCGCTGTAGTTTTGGTTGGTGCTATTGGCTACGCCATTTATTACACCCATAAAGAACGCCTCAAGATCCTTAACACCATTGTGGTTTCCTTGTTCTTAATTATTGTGGGCTATACCACCTATGGGGTTATTTTCCTTCGCGCGCAGGTTGATCCTCCCATCAACGAGAATGCGCCCAAAACCATGAAAACCTTCCATTCATACCTGAATCGTGAACAATATGGCGATCTGCCCATATGGCCGCGTAAATGGTCAACCGATCCCACCCACCAGCGCAATTATCAGAAATACGATAGCGAATTGGATTATTTATGGAATTACCAGTTTGTGCATATGTATGCCCGTTATTTTGGCTGGCAATTTATTGGGCGTGCCGGCGATGTTCAGGATAGTGGGGTAGATTGGACCAAATTCTGGGGACTGCCATTTGCTATCGGGCTTTTTGGTGCTTACTTCCATTTCAGGCGACAATGGAAAATGGGATTGGTGGTCTCTGCACTCTTTTTCCTGACGGGAGTGGCACTGATCTTCTACCTCAACCAAACCGAGCCCCAGCCCAGGGAGCGCGATTACAGTTATGTAGGTAGTTTTTTTGCGTTTGCCATATGGATCGGTATTGGCATCGATGCACTATTCGAAACGATAAGGGAAAGCTTCAAAGATGAAAAAAAACGGGTAGCAGGCGCCACTGTTGTCTGTTTATTTGGGGTATTTCTTATCAATGGCCGGATGCTTCAGGTAAATTACCACGACCACAGCCGCGCCGAAAATTATAGCCCCTGGGATTACGCCTACAATTTATTAATGAGTTGTGAGAAAGACGCCGTACTCTTTACCAATGGCGATAACGATACATTCCCACTCTGGTATTTGCAGGAAGTTGATCGGGTAAGAACCGATGTAAGGGTTGTGAACTTAAGCCTGGCCAATACCGACTGGTATGTTTGGCAGCTTAAAAACACCTCTCCCCGTGGCGCCAAGCCGATTAAGTTTAAATTAACCGACGAGCAGATCCGGCAACTCTCATTTATGAGATGGCGAGATCGAACCATATCCATGCAAGTGCCAATAAGCAAGCTCACCCCGCGAGGTGATCTTCTCCCGGCCCAAACCGATAGCGCCAGTTTGAGACCACCGACACCTCCGGCACGCCTAGCTGAGAATATCGAGTGGGTGTTTAAACCTACCGTTACTGTTCCCGGCCCAAACAACCAAACCCAGGGATATATTCGGGCCCAGGATGTGATTGTCTATGAAGTGGTCACGAACAACTTGTGGGAGCGACCGGTTTATTTTGCTATTACAGTCAGTGAGCAAAATATGATTGGTCTTAACCAGCATTTGCGACTGGATGGACTGGCGTATAAAATTGTACCAATTAAATCCAGCCAGGTTTTTGATTACACCGAACCGGATATATTGTACAATAAGCTCATGAATGTATTTCAGTACCGGGGCTTGAACGATCCGGGTGTTTATTTTGAAGAGACCACCCGGCGTATGGTTGGCAACTACAAAAATATATTCTTAAGGCTGGCTGCAGAACTTGGCTCAAGGCCAGGTCTGAGCACACCGGTTGAAGTGGATGGCCAGACTCTTGAAAAACAGAATCGCGACCTTGCTGTGTCCGTACTTAACAAAGCCAACCACATTCTGCCTAATGATCGCTATGAAATTGATTACCGGATTTTAAGCGGAATGATTACTTTATATGCGGATCTGGAAGAAATGGACATTGCCCGTGCACTGTTGCCGGAACTACAGGAGAAAGTAAATTCGTATGATCTGTCCAGAAACCCTCGGCCTAAATTCACACTGGCGCAGGCTTACAAAGATGTACAAGCTTATGAGCAGGCCGAAGTGTTATTTGAAGAACTCTACGAGCAATTTAAGGATCCCATGATCAAGAACGAACTTGAAAATATTCGCAGAAAAAAAATCAAAAGTGAAACAGCCGATACGCTGAGTGATTCGGTTGTAAAACCATAAACTGAATGTCTGAAGAAACAAAAATCCATCCCCTGGCCAATGTGAGTTCTGATGCTAAAATTGGCCGCGGTGTTACCATCCAGCCCTTTGCCGTTGTAGAAGATGATGTTGAAATTGGTGACGGCGCTTCCATCGGCTATCATGCTGTTCTGGCAAGTGGCACACGAATTGGTAAAGAGTGTAAAATATTCCCGGGCGCGGTGCTCGGCACACAGCCACAAGATTTAAAATTTGAGGGTGAAAAAACCACCATCGAAGTAGGCGACAGAACTGTTATCCGCGAATATGCCACACTGAACCGCGGTACCAGTGCTTTGGGTACCACCAGGATCGGGGAAGATTGTTTGTTGATGTCCTATGTACATGTAGGACACGATTGCATTATTGGCAATAAGGTGGTTATCTCCAACACGGTTCAGATTGCCGGCCATTGCGAAGTCGGGGATCACGTGGTTATGGGGGGCATGACCGGTTTGCACCAGTTTGTCCGTATCGGACGCCACGCCATGGTAGGAGCCATGCAAAAAACCGTTCATGATATTCCGCCATTTGTCATGACAGCTAAAGACCGGTTTGAAGGACTTAATATAATCGGCTTGCGACGCAGAGGATTTTCTAATGATACCATCAAGCAACTTCGTGATGTGTATAGAATTATTTTTCAATCGGGATTGCTGATCAAAAATGCTGTTGAAGAAGTAAAACAATCCTGTGAGCCCATTCCGGAAGTTGAGGAGATTATTCAATTTTTTGAAGGCTCAGCAAAGCGAAAATTTATCCGACCTTACAGCAGTTCTCATTAATCTATTGGCGCTCACTTCAGATGAGAGAACCATTTTGTATTGCCGTTGATTTAGGTGGCACAGCTATAAAATCTGGCCTTGTAACTAAACGGGGAAAACTAAGTTCGTTCAAGTCTGTTCCAACCCAAGCCGAAAAAGGGCCCGGGTATATTGTAAGCATTCTTGCCCAGGCCATCCAAACTTCACTATCGGCCTTTTCTAAAGACACCATTCGCACTTACTTTAAAGGAGTCGGTATTGGTATGCCCGGTATTGTTGGTTTGGACAGCCAAACCGTAAGCCATCCGCCTAACCTGCCCGGCTGGGACCAGATCAATCTTAGTGAGGCGTTATCAGCCGAATTAAACAGAGCCATATTACCTGAAAACATTGTGGTGGAGAATGATGCCAACTTAGCAGCCCTGGGTGAGGCAAGATATGGTGCTGGTATAGACCTAGATGATTTTTTAATGGTCACACTTGGGACAGGTGTGGGATGCGGTATTATTCTCAATAATCAGATTTACAAGGGTAAAACCGGTGCGGCCGGAGAATTAGGACACATTTCCATTGAATCCCAGAGCCAGAAACGCCATGCAGGTATTCCCGGCTCATTGGAAGGTTTTATTGGCCAGCGTAAAATTGCAACATTGGCCATGGATGCCCTCGATGACTATCCGGATTCACTTCTTCATAACCTGCTTGAAACAGAAGGCAGCGGTTTGCAGCCTGTACATCTGACTCAGGCAGCCCAAAAAGGCGATCAGCTCGCATTGGAGATCTGGAAAAAAGTAGGGCACTATCTGGGTGTTGGGCTGGCAACAGCAGTTTCAATTCTGGATATTCGTAAAATTATTTTGGGCGGAGGAGTAGCCGGTGCAGGAGACTTCTTATTTAAACCAACCTTCCACACCATTTCAGCCTACAGCTTGCCTGCGTTTCATGAGCAGTTGGAGCTATTGCCTGCCAGGTTGGGTAATGATGCCGGAATAATGGGAGCAGCGGCCAGGGTATTTGATAAGTATTAAACTTCAGAGCAGTTCTTTCCCGGATTTGTATATTTATTAGTTTTTGTAAATTTTTCGTGTCTTAATTTCGGATAAACACCACAACCAAGATTTTGGAATGATGAGCATCCCCAATTCACAAAGGATTTATAGATATACAAATGAGCGCTTTCCAGTTTACTTAAAGTCTTTCTTCAGAGAAGCCCTTCAACTGGTTTATCCAAACCTCTGTTTGTGTTGCCACAAATTGCTGGATGTTAATGAAGAGGATATTTGCCAGGCCTGTTACGAAGGCTTTGATGCATTTGAACAACCACTTGAGGCTCACCAGCATATAATGGCCACACTGGATAAAAACTTTCCTGATGAGTCCATATTAAAGCATACCACAGCCTGTTACAGGTTCCATAAAAGCAGCCTTTTGGCCTGGGCCATCCATGCCTTTAAATACAAGGGTTATCAAAATCTTGCAGTTCAGTTTGGGCGGCAGTTAGCTCAAGCCATCAAACGGGATATGCCATTTCAGGATGTTGATTTAATAATCCCAATTCCGCTTCACCGGGTGAAATTAATCGAACGCACTTACAACCAGGCCTTATGCCTCAGCCGGGGAATCAACCAGGAGTTAAAGATTCCCGTTGAGCCTGATGGGCTCAGAAAAACATCTTATACCCAGTCGCAAACCACATTTATCGCGGTAGAAAGAAAAGAAAATTTAAAGCATGTCTTTTCTTGCGGCCAGGAAATTGAGGGCCTTCATGTTTTGTTGGTCGACGATCTGTTTACCACCGGGGCAACATTGCTTAGTGCTGCCACCATTTTAAAACAAGCAGGTGCGCAGGCGGTTTCGGCAGCTGCCTTAGCCATTGCCGATACCTGATCATGAGTTTATTTATTATTGAACCTGATGTAAACCTTCAGGCAGGACAGCTTTATGAGATGAGTGGACAGGAATTCAAGCACCTCTCTCAGGTGATGCGCCATAAAGTAGGTGATCAGTTAGAACTGACTGATGGAAAGGGATCGCATTTTAAGGCTGAACTTAAAGCAGTACATAAGCAACATGCCTCTGTCTGCATTCTCAATAAAAAAAATATCCCGGAGCCTTCAGCAAAATTTGCCATAGCCATGGCATTGCTCAGAAACCAGGAGCGTTTTGAGTTCTTTCTGGAGAAAGCAACAGAAATGGGTGTGTCCGATATCTATCCAATTGTTACACATAGAACGGTCTCAAAACCTGAAAAAAAACAACTCGATAAAAAAACAGAGCGCTGGTCAAAAATTGTAAAGTCGGCTGCCAAACAATCCGGCAGAGTGTGGTTTCCCGTTGTAAATCATCCCATCTCCTATCAAGAAGCCCTTCAGCTCAATTACAATACAAAAGTGATCCCCTACGAAAATTCCGGTAACCCGATTGCGCTTCCTGAAGATTCATCATCTGTTCTGTTTTGTATTGGTCCGGAAGGTGGTTTTACTGAAAGTGAAATCGAAGCGGCCCAAATTGAGGGCTTTCAGGTTTGTTCATTTGGTGAGCATATACTTCGGGCTGAAACAGCAGCCATTTATGCCTGTGCAATGATGCATCAAAAGCTGGTTTCGCAGCATGAAAAAAACAAATTAAGTAAATGGTTTAAATAATATTTTCGTTTAAAACTTCATCTCACTCAGAAAGAAAATATTAAGCCATGGCATACATTAAATCTCCGGTCTATCTGAAAAAATCATCTGTAATCCCTCAGTACAAGGATTCTTATAACGCCTCGATTGAAAACCCTTTGGCATTTTGGGAAGATATTGCAAAGACTTTTCTATGGGAAAAAAAGTGGCACGAAGTTTTTGATAATAATCAGCCGGCCAATGGTTGGTTTAATGGCGGCAGATTAAATATAACCATTAACGCCCTGGACAGGCATGTTGTCGGGTCTCGGCGAAATAAAGTGGCGTTGTTTTGGTCGACCGAAACTGGTGAGGAAGTCACCGTTACTTACGACAACCTTCAAAAAAGGGTATGCCAGGTAGCTAATGGTTTGAAAAGTCTCGGGGTGAAGAAAGGCGACCAGGTTTTGATCTATATGCCAAATACAGTCGAAACCATTTATGCGATGCTGGCTTGTGCTCGTATCGGGGCTACACATATTCTTCTCAATGCCGGTTTAGGCCGAAAATTTGTCAGCGAATATCTGAAAGTGATCCAACCAAAATGCATAGTTCTCTCAGATATTCTGTATTCGGGTGGGAAGAAGATCAACCTGAAACAAATAATGGATGCGGCACTCTCTGAAGTGAATTATAGTGGTTACAGAATAGTCCACAGGCGCCAGGAACCCCATGTTGAGTTAAGGCAAAAGACAGAAGTGGATTTTTACGATATGATGAACTGCCAACTAAAGTGGATCAATCCCGAAATTATGTACTCTTCCGATCCGCTGTTCATGATATTTACCTCAAAACCCAATACACCAATGGATGGCTTTGTTCATAGCCATGCCGGTTATATGGTTGGTGCCGGTTATTACACAAAAATCATAAACGATTTTCAGGAGTCCGATATTTCCTGGTGCACCTCCGATCTAAGCACCATAGAAGGTCATACCAACCTGGTATACGGACCGCTCTTAAATGGCGGAACCATTTACTTTCGAGAGGGTTCCCTGGTCTACCCAAGTCCTGATATGGCCTGGCGGGCTATTGACAAACACGGGATTAATATTCTTTCTACAACACCTGATATTCTTTATGAATTAAAAGCCCTGGGTTGCTCAGCAGCTGAAGAGTTCGATCACTCCACACTGCGTTTGGTATCTGTGTTAAGTGCAGAAGTCCAAAGCGACTTAATGCTATGGATAAAAGAGCATTTAGCCGGGCAAAACGGAGCGGTTATCGATACCTGGTTCAATGCAGAGCTTGGCGCACCACTTATTGGAACAGTTTTATCCATTGATAAGAAGCTTGGCCGGACCGGGAAACCTTATCCCGGAGTTGCTATTCAAATACTGGATAGCAACAACAAAGTCCTTGGGGATAATGAAGAAGGATATCTGTCCCTAAAACATCCGATACCCTCAATGAATCAAACAATGTGCGGGGTTAAACTCCACCATCAGAAACTTCCTCAGGGGGCATTGGATGTGATGGCTACAAAAGATCATGAAGGGTATATCACCATAAAAGATTGGTACAAAGATTCTTTATTTATTGGTGGACACTGGATTTCAACAGAGGATATTGAGTCTTATCTGATGCACATTCCCATATTAAAAGAAGTAAAAGTATGGCTATGCAATTATTCTGAGAATCAAAATAAAAGTATAGCTATCACTGCAACGATCAAACAACCAATGGGCGGGCCCGAAAACCTAAAGAATCGTTTAACCCACTGCCTAACCCAGGAGTTTGGCGAATTTACCAGTATGCATGTTTCTGATATCCGGTCATCATCCTAAACCAAGATATATCCCCCATCAGACATTTTTTTATCCAAGTTTAAATCGGATCCGGCTAATCACACCTGTGTTAAGACAGGGTATTACCATTAAAAGCTTTGTTAAGGGGTATTTCTGTTTTAGCTAACCTTGCGTTTCTTGGGATTGTTAAAAGGTCTTTATAATTTAAACCTAAATAATATTTGTATTTCACCACAAAGAGTAAGTAAGTTAGCCAAAGCATTTATTTAAGTTGTTACAAGAAGTGTTATGGAAAACAGTCTCGAGACGCAGTTAAAAAATTTTATCAATACGTTAATTCTTAAAAAGCAAGATCCGGTATTTCAGGATCAGGCTATTTTAAAACGAACGTGTTCTGCGATCTTATTTAAGGGGCTGACTTCAGGATCTGTCTATATTGCTCAAAAGCATGAAAAAAAGTCTATTGAAGGAATAACTCATAACGGCGACTCGCTGATTCTGGATTTAACACATTTTCCAGACTTAAAAGTCTCAGAAGGGTTTCTTTGGTTACCGGAACTAGATTTGGTAGTGATGAATTTTCCTAAGGAAGGTTACCAGGCATTTTCATCCTTATGTCCGATTTGTAAAAAAGAGGCCAGTAAAAACGATTGCGATGATCTGCGATGCGCATTAACCCAGGAATGGGCTTTTGAGATGAATCAATGTGCTCAGGAATCTCACAATTTATTTCAGCTTAAAGTGCATCAACTGGAAGATAAGCTTTCCATAAGCCTGAGTGGTCAGGAATACCTCTGCTGATATACTTCTTTCTAAGCCCCGCTGTAATTGATAAAATGGACCATGTTTAAAAACATCATGATCATTTTTGAAACATCCGTCGGTGATATAACCACATAATCTCCCCTGTCAATAACACTTAAATGACCACCCGGCCGCATGTTGTATTCTTTTTTATCGATGCATACTTTGAATACCGTGGCTTTGTTCATCAATGCCAACCACTTTAAAAAGCCGTGGGTTTTTAAATAATACTCCCCGATTTTAACCATCTGAACTTCAGGAATATGATCGGTTTCATGCCCGATCCGATCAACAGGTTTTTGTTGCATCCGTAGTTTGGATTCGGCTTCATTGGTTTCAATAACAGCCATTAATCCATACACATTATGCTTTTCGAGGAATTGTTGGAAGTGAGCGGCTTGCTCAATGGTTCTGGGGTAGCCAACACAAACAAACGGCCGATTGTAAAAATCATCAGAAGTAAACTCATTTTTAAAAAACGATTCAAGAGCCCAATCTGCAATTTTTATGCTTAGTTCCGAGCTGAGATAAGATCCTTTTTTTAAAACCGTTTCAAGCTGCTCTTTTTCAGCATCATTTTCAGGTTTGTATTTTGCCAACCAATCGGTAAAAGCAAAGCAATTGAGATTCAGATCTTCACTCATGGTTATGGCCTGGGTATAACGTCCCGAGCGAGTCATGCCTTCAATAATAATACATGTCTTTGCATTTGGCGGGAGGTTTCGAAATTCCTCGGCGCTGAGAATATTAGGCAAAGCAGGCCAGTCTTCAATATTCAGGCTGAAATTTTCTGAGGTCAGTAACATGCTTTCCACGGGTTATGTTGATAAGGCTTCGGTACTCTGAAGATAATTAGTGAAAGTAAACGCAATTTGCCATAAACAAATTGCGTTTCCCATCTATTTATGCATGAATTTTCACAATTTCTTCGGCTGAATAAAAGAATGCGCCTTCAATTTTAGCATTCTCCAAAGAGTCTGATCCATGAACAATATTTTCACCTTTGCTGTCGGCATAGAGTTTTCTGATCGTCCCCTCAGCAGCTTCTGCCGGATCGGTTGCCCCAATTAATGTTCTGAAATCTGCCACGGCATTGCCTTTTTCCAGGATCATCGGCACACATGGACCCGATGACATAAATTCCACCAATTCGCCATAAAACGGGCGCTCTTTATGCACAGCATAAAATTCACCAGCAGTCTCTTTGGTTAAACGAGTAAGTTTTAAACCAATCACTTTAAAGCCGGCAGACTGGATTTTTTCAATAACAGCACCAATCAGGTTTTTTTTAACACAATCTGGTTTTAATATTGCTAAAGTTCTTTCCACGATAAGAGTAGTTTTAATGAATAAAAATAAAAAAGCTAATGGGCTTTAAATTTAGCAAAAAACTTCGCTTTAAGAGAATTCAGAGACCACTTTGGCTGCAGATTATTGGACTTTTTTTAGCTCTATGTGCGCTAGTAAATCCTGTCAATGCCCAGGACGATTTTGTAAATGTCCAAACCCTTATTCCTTCTGTGCAGATTGATATGAGATATGCATCCAAGCGAAACTTTACAGGCCAGGTTGTTTATGATACATCGACTTGCTTTTTGAGGCCAGCGGTTGCTGAACGGTTAAAACGTGTTCAGAGACGTCTTGAAAAAAGTGGCTATGGACTGAAAATATGGGATGCCTACCGTCCAACATCAGCTCAACAGGTTTTATGGGATGCCACACCCAGAAAACTGCGTCGGTATGTAGCCAATCCAAAAAAAGGGTCGAAGCACAGCCGTGGGGCAGCCGTAGATATTACCCTGTTGGATTCGCTTGGGAAGGAATGCGAAATGCCAACCGCCTTCGACGACTTTTCCATACGTGCCAGAACCCATTACATGAACCATACCCGGCAAGCAATCAAGCACCGGGAAATCTTGCATAAGGCGATGAATGCCGAAGGATTTTTATCTGTCAGCGGGGAATGGTGGCACTTTAACGATCCAGAATGGCACACCTATCCACTTTCAAACAAGTCTTTACATGATTTGACCAGGTAAATGTTGTATGACCTTATGTCTGAAAAAATGTCAATGTGGATAACGTGTGTGAAAGCATGTGAATAGATCACATGGAATCGGATAAGGTATTTTATTATATGAGCTTAACCCGGTATTTCAAGATATTCAATGCTGTGGATTAACGTTTTCGGGTGTGGATAACTTGTTGAAAAACTTATGCAGGGCCCGTGTTTGCGCTGTCTTCAGCCTCTGAGTGCTTTAGCATTGGGTCAGTTATCATAACTTTATCAACACGCTTACCATCCATGTCCAAAACTTCGAACTGAACATTGTAAGCATTGAGTTTGTCGGTTGGGGCCGGCACTTTTCCAAGCTTGGTCATAATAAACCCACCTAAGGTTTGATACCCGCTATCTTCATCATCTTTGGAAGGAGTGATGTTAAAATAAGCGAATAACTCATCGATGGGGATCATGCCTTCAACTATCCAGGTGTTTTCGGTACGCTGAATGATCGGGGCTTCATCGTCGGGTTCGTCCTCATAAGGAATATCACCCACGATCGCCTCCAGGACATCGTTAAGTGTTACAATGCCTTGTAAGCTGCCATGTTCATCAATCACCAGGGCTAAATGCTCGCGGTGTTTTTTAAATGCTTCCATCACGTTAAAAGCCGGTACAGTTTCCGGAACATAAATCGGCTTGCGGAGCTTACTTTTAATCAGCTTTTTTAAATCCTGTGTCGGATCGTTAAAGCCTTCCATGGTAAAGTCTTTCGTTCGGGCTATGCCAATCAGGTTGTCCAGGTCATCATCGGATACCGGGAAGCGTGAGTGGGTGCTTTCGATAAGCTGTTTTTTGATCTCATCATCCGGATCGTTGATATCAATCCATTCAATTTCATTTCTTGGGGTCATGATAGTGCTGGCGCGTTTATCGCTCATGCGAAACACCCGGAACACCATATCCTGCTCAATCGCTTCGAAAACACCGGACTGAGTGCCTTGTTTAAGCATAAACTTGACTTCTTCTTCCGAAACAACAGGCTCGGATTTAGATTTAATTCGTAATAAACGAAGCACAAGATTAGCACTTCCTGTTAATAGCGATACGATAGGAGAGGCAATTTTCAGCAGTATGTTTGTAATCGATGAGAGAGACTTGGCAATCCGCTCGGGATTGCTCATCCCAATTTGTTTTGGAACCAATTCACCTAATACAATGGTCAGGAATGTGATGACAATTACAATCAGGCCAAATGCAAAATTTTCGACATAATCTCCGCTCAGACCCAGGCCATAAAAATACTCTGAGAGTGGTTTGGCAAGGCGTGCACCACCAAAGGCACCTGTAAGTACCCCAACAAGGGTGATCCCAACCTGAATGGTTGAAAGAAACCGTCCGGGTTCTTCGGTAAGTTTTAAGGTTAAACCGGCTTTTTTATCGCCTAAGCTGGCTTGGTGTTGCAGGCGCGTTTTTTTTGATGAAATGAGGGCGATCTCAAGTAAAGCAAAAAATCCGTTGGCAAGAATCAGGGCAAAAATGATAAGGATCTTGATTATACTATCATCCATTTGTTAAAGGTGTATGGATATTCAGTTGAGTTCATGGCTTAGCACTACAAACAAACAGGGGATTGACTTTTGCAATCCCCCAGCTAATATAAAGGCAAACGAATAAAAAACATTCCGGTTGCGCAACTATTTTTTATTGATCACTGATAAGTATAGATCTGTAACTGTTCAAGGTTGAGCGAATCAGCAATGGTCTTCCAGGAAATCGCCGATACATTACCATCGTCATGAACCGGGTAAAAGGCTCCTTGAGAAAAATCACCAAATGCGTATTGACTGAGTGCTACCCCATCAGTATTCTTAGTCCCCTCACCCATAAATGTACCTAAATGGGTTAATGTTTTTCGGTCAAATACATGAAAGAGGTTTTCAGTATGGCTCTGATCGGTGCATATCCAGTAACCGGTGCTGTCGGATGACTGGTAAAGTGCAATACCTTCGGGCTCGTATTTAAACAAACCATCACCCACCAGGGAACCTGTAAAAACGCCATCCAGGCTATAAACCTTGATGTTTTTTTCTGTTTCAGTTTCGTCGGAGATGAGCAATGTGTTGTAGAATGGATCAGCTACGAGGCTTTCAACGGTTTTCAGTATGCCTTCACCCTCTGTTGCCCCAAACGTCCTGACAAGTTTCCATTCAACTTTATCATTAAGAACACTGAACTGATAATGATGGACGCGTTTGCCAAGCAGGCTATCGGCAGGAATTTCTTCAGTTGCAGTTTCGTAGTTATCCGTCACATATAAATTATAGCTACCATCAGAAGATTTAAGTACCGAAAGCCCGTAGGGTTTAATGAGATGTTCAAACCCAATAGCGCCAAGTGAATTAAAGTCGGGCAGTCCGAAAACTTGCACACGATGGTTATTTCGTTCAACAACAATGGCCATATCATCAATAACAGCCACACCATTTGGCCGGTCCAGCTCGCCCATGCCGGTTCCTGAAGTGCATGCACGAGAAATAAATTCACCGGTTGAGGCATCATGTATTAGCAATACATCGGTTTCCTTTGCCGTGGAGATGATCCAGTTGACCGAATCTGAATGATTCCATATGGCAGGAGAGTCTACATTATCTTTTTCATCCCGCTCGGTAAAGAAGGTTTCTTTAAGCGTTACAACAGGCTGTGATGTTTCTGATTCGTTCCCACCGGTTTGGCTTCCGCACGCTGTGAAAAAGAGTAAAACAGCGATTAATCCAAAGGTTTGGGTCAGGTAAAATTTTTGATGAGGCATATAGTTTTAAAATGTGATTGCAAAAATGGTTGAACAAAGCAATGCTAATGGCATAGTCATTCCTTTAACATAGGCCGTAAATCTAATAAAGTAGTATTAACTCAAAGTTAAATACCCACAGAGATAAACGTTGAAGCAGCTTATTGCAACAACCATAAGGGAATCAATGCCTGAGCGTGTTTTAATGCTCGCTCCATCTGTTGGTATCGAGGTTCAACGTGCTCTACAAGTAACCAAAACCGTTTTGAGTGGTTCATTTCCAGGGTATGGCAAAGTTCATGAATCATCACATACCTGGTGAGTTCTGGAGGAAGAAAAAGCAAATTTTGATTAAGGTTGATATTTTTTTTGGACGAGCAGCTTCCCCATCTGGTTTTTTGGGCTCTAAAACGTACCAGGTTATAAGAAAGGCCCGTTAGTTGGCTGAGCTCATTTAAACGGGGTGTAAGATGATTCCTGGCTTTTTCATTCAACCACAACTTTAATGCACGTTGGCAACTGCCCTGTTTCAATCCGGAAGCGTGTGTTAAGTTAAGGGTTAAATGTTCAGACTCACGCAACCGGCAAGTTTCTTCGGTTTTGGTTGAGCAGCTCAGTACCCGCCACTCTTCGGATATAGTTCTCAGATTCAGCCGGTCGGGGAGGGATTGCTCTCTGCTGTTAGCCAGGCCCGCTTTCTGAGCCCAGGCCAGATGTTTCTGTGTTGTGCGTTCAATCCAATCCCAGTGTGTTAAAATATATCGATCGAGTTCAGATTTTGGACAAGACGTGGGAGCCGTGATCTCAATACTGATATGAGGCCGGATTTTAATCCTTACACGTTTGGATCGTGGGTGCGTTTTAATGCTTAAGTGTAAATGATGTTTGAAGGCTAGCTGCTGCAAGCGCTCTATACCCGATGGCTCAAATAATGAAAATTGATTGCTTTCAACACCCATAAATCACTTGTGATAGTCTACTTAGGTTGGGTTTGAGGTGTCAGAACAAGTCACGGTATGTTTTGTTAGCCATTCCTGAATATCTTCAATACTTTTCTCGCCTCTCGCAGCTGATGAAATGAAAATGGCATGCTCCTCTGAAGGTTGCAAGAGCAGGCCGTTAAGATTTAAGCAAACCTCTGCTGCAATTAAAGCCGTGCAGGCATTTCCATCTACAAACGGGTGAAAAGCCATTAAAGAATGGATCAGAACAGCAACTTTTGAAAAGATATCCGGAAACATTTCCTGGCCATCAAAAGAAGTAAATGGACGCACCAGCGCCGTTTCCAAACCACCGGCATTCAATATGCCATTATCACAATCGATTTCGAATGCAACCTTTTCGTGGATAAATAATAGTTCTTCGAGTGTAATCCAGTTCACTTTCTAATCTCTTTAAAACTTGGTTTGTGAGTAGTAATCGCCTCTCGGGTTAATTCCCGGATTTGGCGTTGGCGTATTCGGCTTACCGGAGGGTGAAGCAGAACGATGTGTCGATCAATTTCAAAGGCTTCATATAATTCCGAGACCGTATGTGTATCTTTCAGATCGGGCAGAACAATCAGGCCTTGTTCTTTTTTGGCAATTCCCAAATATCTCATAATTAATTAAACCCGG
Source organism: uncultured Chlorobiales bacterium (assembly GCA_964642175.1). Classification (GTDB taxonomy): domain Bacteria; phylum Bacteroidota; class Chlorobiia; order Chlorobiales; family Chloroherpetonaceae; genus JANQGG01. Next base: position 144,311 of record CAZXOK010000006.1, read on the forward strand.
ATTTAAAACTGGTTAAGGCTTTAGGATGAAAAACAAATAATTCTTATGAACTGTGTTGGCTTATTTGTTTTTTATGGTTAATAAATAATAAATTCAGGCGCAAGAAAATAATCTGATAATTCATCAACTTGTGCTTACCTTTGTTTAAGGATCTCAAACCTTAACAGTATTGTTGTCACACGAGTGCCCATGATCCTGAAAAAAATCACACCCTATTCACCTTTTATGGCATTAAATACCTATGTCAGGGTTTTCTGCGCACTTTTCTGTTTGGTTTTACTCTCCAACTGCAAGCCCGATTATACCCGCGAAATCCAAAAAGCCGATAATTTTTTTAAACAGGCCCGCGAGTACAATAAAAGTTTTGATTATGTAAAAGCTATAGATGCGCTTGAAAAAGCCATAGAACTGGATTCTCTTGCAGGTAGAACACCAAAGTTGCAACAGTCCTATAAGCTTATAAGCCAGATTCAGGCAAAGATCGGCCTTTTTGAATCATCACTAAACTCAAGTCGGCGTGCATTGGATTTGCTTCACAAGGATAGTTTGGCTCAAAGAGCCATGCTGCTTAAACAACAGGCACACATACATTTTCTCCTCCAGGACCATACCCGGTCCATTAAAATTCTGGAAGCACTCAATCCAAAAAACAACAGCGATAAACAGCTCCTGGCCGACAGCTTTTTTAAAACCGGGCAATTAACCAAAGCGTATCGCGTGTATAGGGAGCTTAGCCAGGCCGGTGATCCGCTTATAAAAATGCAGGGCTATCACGGCCAGATGAAGGTTTTTTCAAACCCGCCACTCACAAAAAGCTATCGCGACAGCTCTAAAGCCCTGGTTAAACGCATCATAAACCTGGCCGCTTCGTTGGAAGAAAGTCCGCTAAGTCCATACAAAAAATGCATGACCTATCGACAGGCCGCCTATGCACTCTCCATGGTTGAAAACCAAAAGCGCAACGGCAGCTTTTTTATGTTCAAAGCTCTGGCTCAGGCCAAACTAACCGGTGAAAGCATGCTGGAGCGTACCGTGGCTTTTGAAGCCAATGCGCTGGTTGTGCGTCGTGCAAGCACATTGGAGATCGCCCTGAATTACTTTAAACAAAAAAATTACCAGAAAGGCATGGTTGAAGCATATGCACTTCTGGGAATGGAAGAGAGTTACTCACCTGAGCAACGCATCGATTATCTGAAGAAAGGGTTAAACATTTTTCGGGAAACTCGTTTTGTTGAATTGCCGAAAGTGATGACCCAAACGATTTTTAACGGCTTTTATGAGTTGATCTCTTTGTTGATCAGTCAAAACCGTTACCTGGAAGCCTACGAGATATCCGAAATCCTGAAAATGATAGAGCAGGTTAATTCACTTAACACCCTTGATTATTCAATCCTACCATCCAGGTATAAAGCGGTTATTAACGAGTTGAGACAGAGCCACCATACCATAATAGCTCTCCAGCGCTTAATGGACAGCACAGCATTTCTGGACAAAGAAGATCAGAAAATTCGCCGGAACCTGCTTTCGCGCCAGTTGGCTCGCCACCAGGGGACATATTTTTCAAATCTCAGCAGCCTGAGAGAACAGAACCGAAATTTAGCTGAACTTTTTGAGCCCTTGCCCATAACATTGCCGACACTTCAATCGCTGCTTCCGCAAGGTGTTGCCGCGGCTGATATCTTTTATTCCGACGGTCAGGCCACGGTTATTTTTATTGCTCCGCAAAGAGCTAATGTTTTCCAGGCCTCTATATCCCGGGACGATCTGGACATGGCCCTGGATGTATTAAAATGGGATTTTATCGAAAATCCGGATGCCGAACCTGAAAAGCTCAGGCAAAATATTCATCGTCGTAAGCTATCAAATGCATTTGTAGCTGGTCTGGAAGATGAGCTTGAAGATATCGATCAACTGATTATTTTTTCAAACCTGGACGTGCCGTTTCATTTGCTTGGCCGACGCTCTTACCTCCAGGAAAACGTTGCGATCTCTTATCTGACATCAGCTAAACAACTTCAAATGGCCCGCATTATTGAGCCGCCAAAATACGTGGAGTTCATAAAACCCGGCCAAACCCGCCAGATTGAATTGGGGTTTTTTACCAATCAGCGTGAAAAAGTATTGCTTTGGCAGGATTTAGACCGCCAGGCTTTGGCCGAACAAAAAATTGTTTTGGAATTGGCTCTCTCAAAATCAACTTCAATTGCTGATATGTTAAAGAAGCTGGCAAAAGAAAAGATCCGCCTGGAAGATATTTCCTGGATAGGGTACAGTGCTTATGGCTTTTAAGGTGTCGCGATCATGAAGTTCATTCATTTATGGCCTCAGACCTGGCAGGCAAGGGTGTTTCTGGCCGGGGTGTTTTTATTTACTTTGCTTCTTGCTTTTCTCCCTCTGTTTCACCGATTGGATTATGAGTTTGCTCTTTTGCAGGGAATAGTGCTGCCTTTCCTTGTTGGTTGGTTTGTCCTGAAAGCACAGGAAAAGAAAGAAACATGGCCGGTTATTGGCGTGGGTTTCTTGTTGCCCCCGCTGATGATGCTGGGTGTGATGTTGGTGGTAAAAAACTGTAACCCATTGCAGGGCTTTATGTTTTATGTTCTGGGTCCGGTGCTGGGAAGTTTGTTTTCGGGCAGCCTTGCCTTGTTTATAAGAGAGCGTCTTAAGGTTATGCAGATGCCGGCTTTTGTTATGGCATATCTGGGCCTGTTGCTCCTGCCGGTTGGTATGGCGTTTTATTTTTCACCCCAGATCTATTTTTTCAATCATCTTTTTGGTTACTTTGCCGGCCCAATTTACGATCGGGTGATTGAACTGGACAGCCGCTATTTTTTCTTTCGGCTTGAAACCTTGTTTATAAGCGGTCTTTTTTTGGTGCTGAGTTTTGAGCAACGATTAAAAAATAGGTTTCATCGCTTTTCAATTCTGGTTGGCAAAACCGGTTTGATTCTGGCAGCCCTTATCATGATGCTTTTGCACGAATCACTTGGAATCAGTTCATCCCACAAAGCCATTAAATCTAAGCTTGTACGATTAGATGATCGTTACGAGTGGTATGGCCCTAAAGACTGGGAACCCCTGCAAACCAAATTTACTATTGAACGCCTTGAAAAGGAGATGGCAGATTTGGCCACTGATTTTAAACTGGCCAATTCTCCCCGGGTTAGTATCTATATCTACCCGGATGTAAAAACCAAAAAACGCCTTACCGGGGCAGGAAGAACCGAGTTTACCAAAATCTGGCGAAATGAAATTCATATTACCCGGCAAGGATTTCAACGCTCTATTCGTCACGAGCTGGCACACATCTTATTTGGTGTTTATGGCTTGCCGGGACTTGGTCTTTCAACCAGTATCGGGCTCTTGGAAGGTGTTGCCGAAGCCAACGAAACCCAATCGCTGGACTGGACGCTTCATGAGTATTCGGCAGCCATGATGGCCCTGGATCTGGCGCCAAAAAAGCCCGAAAAGCTTCTTTCGGCATCCGGATTCTGGACCGGCCTGGGCAGTAAAAGTTATACACTGATGGGGTCATTCACCCGTTATTTAATAGAAACCTATGGCATTGAACCATTCACTCAAGTCTTTGCCAGCGCCAATTTTCAAGACGTCTATCAGAAATCCCCTCAAGAGCTTATAGCAGAGTGGCAGGCTTTTTTGGCGCAAACCAAAATTTCGCCATCTCTGGCCCGGGCTGCAAGATATCGGTTCGAACGAAAATCCATTTTTCAAACCCAATGCCCGCATACGGTTGCCCGGGCACTTGAATACGGGTTTGAAGCCATTGAGCAGGAGAATTACATTAAAGCCATGGTATTCTTTAACGAGGCACTTACCTATACCGATCATAAAAGTCCTGATGCCATATATGGCCTGATCAAAGCCAGGTTGTTTAATGCAGAGGTTTCGCCAAAGGTCAGTTTTCAGGATGCCCGGCTTGTGAGTGATAGCCTGGCCGTACTGCTCGAAAAACCCTGGGCGGCACAATTTCTGATCAGTAATTCTGCTTCCTGGTATAAGGGTTCCATCGGAAATAAAGATGCTGCCCAACTGGACTCCCTGCTTTCCATGCAACTTTCTTTTGGCTACGATGTGGCTATTTTAAAACGGCAGGAAGCGCATCGGTTGGAGATCCCAATGGACGTTTTTTCGGAACTTATGCCGAAGCAGGAAAAAGTGACCTTAATCCAAAAAGAGCTTTCACAGGACAATCCTCCCCGGCGTCGGGCATTGCTTAAACTACTGTTGGCGGAGCATTTTTATAAAAATTATAAATATCTTAACGTTTCAGAGCTTCTGGAGTCCATACCCGCCTTTGAGCAGCAAAGCCTCGAGTTCAGGCGGCTTATGATTCTTTTTAATGCCGTTTTAAAAACAAACCAACATAAAAAAGTATATGTGGTTGCTGCTGAAGCAAAGCGCATGGCTTTGAAGATGAGAGGCGCCAGGGCAAAGACAGATTGGATCCAAAATCAGTTGAAGTTATACAATTATGAATAGTAGCAGTATGCATGATATCGCCAAACAGAGTAAGGGTGAAGTTTATATAGAGACCTATGGATGCCAGATGAACTTTTCAGATACCGAGATCGTATCGGCTATTTTACAGGAAGAGGGCTTTTCAATAACACAGGACGAATCCGGGGCCAGACTGATCTTTCTGAATACCTGTGCGGTTCGGGATAATGCCGAACAAAAAATCCGCAATAAACTACAAAGTTTAAAAACGCTCAAAAAGAGCAATCCCTCTTTAATGGTGGGGCTTTTAGGATGTATGGCTGAACGGCTCAAAAACCGGCTCTTTGAAGAAGAGGATGTTCTGGACATTATTGCCGGCCCGGATTCATACCGGAGTTTACCCAGCCTGATAGATATGGCCGAAGGCGGGCAAAAAGCAGCCAATGTCCTGCTTTCGCTGGAAGAAACCTACGCCGATATTAACCCGGTTCGTAAAGAGGGTATTTCGGCGTTTATCTCTATAATGCGGGGTTGCAATAACATGTGTGCGTTTTGTGTGGTACCTTATACCAGGGGAAGGGAACGCAGCCGCCCAAGAGCAACCATTCTTAAAGAAGTAGAAGCCTTAAGCGCCCAGGGGTTCAGGGAGATTACGGTTTTGGGGCAGAATGTCAATTCGTATCACGACCATGAAAATCAAACCCCTTTTCATAAACTGCTTGCAGAAATCAGCCGGGTTGATCGTCGTATCAGGGTGCGTTTTACTACATCTCACCCCAAAGATATGTCTTACGAACTGATTGAAACCATAGCCCGTGAGCCAAATATCTGCAATTCGATTCATTTGCCGGTTCAATCTGGTTCTACCCGCATGCTTGAACTCATGAAAAGAGGCCATAGCCGGGAAGACTATTTGGATAAGATTTCGCGGATTAAAGAATGTTTGCCACAAGGAACCATTTCTACAGATATTATCGCGGGATTTTGTCATGAATCTGAGGAGGATCATCAGCAAACGCTTTCGCTTCTGGAAGAAGTCCGGTTTGATTATGCATTTACATTTGCCTACTCGCCAAGGCCTAATACCACGGCCGAGCGCGACCTGTCTGATGACGTGCCCCAGGAGTTAAAACAGCGTCGTTTAACCGAGATTATTGAACTGCAAAGACGAATTTCGGTTCAGGAGTACCAGAAATCTCTGGGACAAACCGTGGAGGTACTTATTGAAGGTGAAAGCAAACGCTCAAACGAGCAGTGGATGGGGCGAACCACAACCAATCGAGTGGTGGTATTTCCAAAAACGGCTGGGCAAATCGGGGAAACCGTTCTTGTTGAAATTCAAAAAGCAACCGGTGCAACTCTCATAGGCCAGGTTGTTCGAGAGCACTGATATAGCTCATTTATCTTGGTTAGGATTTTTGGGGCATTCTTGAAAACAAGTGCAGATAAAGAAGAAGTTATTGTGGATAACCTGAGAAAAAAAGATGTTTTTTTTTGAAACTTTTTAATATTTTCTTTTTAGTAAAAGGGCGCAAATGCAATACAAGTGCGCAAAGTGTAGTATATTGAAGGTCATAATCATTTACTTGAAAAATATCATAGCCAGATATCTGAGATTTTAAAAATGAACCAAGCAGACATGAGTAGCTTAGAAACCAGCTTTCCTCTTCGAACGGATTTAACTATAAAAGATAAAATCAAAGCACACATCGAACTGCTTGACCCGGTAACCTGGATTAGTGCTGTACAGGGTATTGTTAGTGGTGCCTTGGCATCAGGGGCAATGGAAGTTTCTTGGTATCATTTCGGATTATTGGGTTTGTTGATCCTGTTGTACGGTCCACTTGGCACAGGGTTCAGTCAATCGGTTAATGACTACTACGACCGTTTTCTCGATAAAGTCAATGAACCTTCCCGCCCGATTCCTTCCGGGCGCCTAAGTGAAAAAGAAGCTGTTTGGAACTGGTCAATCGTAGGTTTGCTGGCATTACTGGTTGGCGTAGTGCTTGGCCTGCAATTCGAAGGCCAGCAACGTATTGTGATTATTGCTGCCATTATTGTTGGTGTTCTCATGGGTTACATCTATTCTGCACCACCATTCAAACTAAAACGAAACGTCCTGGCCTCTGCTCCTGCAGTTGGATTGAGTTATAGTTTTATCACCTGGTTATCCGGTAATGCCATATATGCCGAGATCAGGCCGGAAGTGATCTACATGGCTGTTATTAATACCTGCATGACTATAGGGTTGATCTTTCTGAATGATTTTAAATCTGTTGAAGGTGATAGAGAAGGCGGGCTTAAATCGTTGCCTGTGATGATCGGTGCCCGAAATACTTACCTGGTTGCCTTTATTTTTGTTGATATTCCTTTTGCCTGGTTTGTATACCTGATGCATTCATGGGGATTTGATATAATGTTCTATGTATCGCTTGTATCTCTGATCATTATATTAGTAATGCAGGTCACCCTGTTCAACGATCCAAAAAATGGTGCCAAAGCTCTTGATGCCAGTGTTTCGGGCATGGGCTTCACAAACCTTGTAGGTAAAAGTGATGTCAAGGAACACAAAACTTTTCTGAGATACCTTATTGTAAATAACGGCTTATTTTTGATTAATGTTATTGCTGCTTCGGTAATGCTGGCAGGACGTTAATCACGGGAATACTCTTTTAAAAACCAATTCCAACCGTCATTTATGCTTTTATTCCAACTTATTAGTCACGATCCACTCATAAACAATGTGGTCGTGACTGTTTTCACGTTTATTTATGTTTTCGGGCTTGTTGCATTGATGGACTATTTCGTGAAAAAACACGGATTGCCACAGGACATCAGCCGAAAGATCACACATATCGGAGCAGGATCATTGATCATATTCTGGGCACTGTATGCCGATGGTGATGGAACCGAGTACCTGAACATTTCCGTGTTGGTGCTTTGGTTGTTTTTGCTGGTTATGAAAGGACTTTTTGCCGATCCAAATGATGAAGCCGTCATGACCATGACCCGAACCGGTGATCGAAAAGAACTTCTGAGAGGCCCACTTTATTTTGTGATCGTTGCAATTTTATGCGGCACGGTCTATTACAAAAGCTTTGAAGGAATTATGGCTATGGCGGCGCTGGGTTGGGGAGATGGTATTGCGCCAATTATCGGCACACGTTACGGCAAGCTCAAATACAAGATTTTAAGCCAGAAAAGTGTTGAAGGCAGTCTCTCTGTATTTGCTGCCAGTTTTGCTGCCGGGTGCTTTTTTATGTGGTTACTAGCCCCAGAGCATTTCGATATTACCCGCATTCTGATCTTTTCAGTTATAGCTACCATTGCTGAAGGTATTAGTCCAAAAGAATTAGATAACTTTTTTATCCCGGCTTCTGTTATTATACTTGCACAGTTCTTGTAATAAGTAGCGGGTATAGGATGCGACAGGTATATTTTGTCAGCGACATCCATTTTGGCTTGCAACAAAAATCAAAAGAGCAGGAAAAGCTCAACTTATGGCTTTTGTTGTTTGAAGAAATAAAGCAAAATGGGCGACAGCTGTTTCTGGTTGGGGACATTTTGGACTATTGGATGGAATACAAGCATGTAGTTCCTAAAGGGCACATTCGTTTTTTTAACGGATTGCTCGAGTTAACCCAAAATGGTATAGAGGTTTATTATCTGGCAGGTAATCACGACTTTTATCTGGGTTCATATTTTGAACAGGAAATGGGTGTGAAGACCATTTATGGCCAGTTCAGTTTCGAATACAACAACAAAACATTTATCCTGGCTCATGGCGATGGTGTTGGGAAAGGTGATCTGGGGTACAAGCTGTTTCGCTCGCTGATCCGAAACAGGTTTAATATTAAACTCTTTAAGTTAATACACCCCGATCTTGGTGTTGGGTTAATGAATTACCTCTCAAGGCTTAGTAGAAAACATACCTACGCCCCGACAGATTATGGGAATCAGGAACGACTTTATATTTATGCAAACGAATTGTTAAAAAACCAGCAATTCGATTATTTTATTGCCGGGCATCGGCATGTGGCTAAACTCTTGCCATTAAACGAGCCGGGTCGTTTTTATGTTAATCTGGGTACCTGGATTGATGATCAGCCAACATATGCTACTTACGATGAATCGGGAATGCATATAATCAATATTAAAAATCGGGAAGTTATTTTTTCGGAGCCTTGGCTACAAAACAAAGAGATCTCACAAAATATTTACTCTTAACAAAGCCAATCTTTAGTATTAAGTTTTAACCAAAACCTAAATTCGTTGTTATTTCATGTCAGAAAAACCAAATCAAATATTAAAAGTAGGGTTACCAAAAGGAAGTCTTCAGGAATCAACTTTAGATTTATTCGCCAAAGCCGGATTCCATTTTTCAGTATCGAGCCGGTCTTATTTTCCATCTATAGATGATGATGAAATTGAAGCCATTTTAATCCGCGCGCAGGAAATGGCACGTTATGTTGAAAAAGGTGCTTTTGATATAGGGCTTACCGGAAAAGACTGGATTATTGAAACCGGAGCTGATGTTGTTGAAGTTTGTGATCTGATATATTCCAAAGCTTCGATGCGTCCGGTTCGCTGGGTACTTGCTGTTCCTGAAGCCAGCTCAATAAAATCGGTTAAAGATTTGGAAGGAAAACGTATTGCAACAGAAGTGGTCAATATTGCCAAAGACTATTTGGACCGCAATAATGTAAAAGCCGATGTTGAATTCAGTTGGGGAGCTACAGAAGTGAAACCACCTGAACTGGTAGATGCAATTGTTGAAGTCACTGAAACCGGAAATTCTCTCAGGGCAAATAAATTACGGATTGTTGAAACCATTCTTCAAAGCAATACAAAGTTGATCGCCAATAAAGCTTCATGGGAAGATCCATGGAAACGGGAAAAGATTGAAAATATTGCCATGCTTTTGGAAGGTGCGATCAGAGCTCAGGGTAAGGTTGGTTTAAAAATGAATGTAGAACGAAACAACCTCCAGGAAGTTGTCGATAAAATTCCTGCCCTTCGCAAGCCAACCGTGTCGAATCTAACCGATGATAATTGGGTGGCTATTGAAGTAATTGTTGAAGAAAAAATTGTTCGTAAATTGATTCCTGATCTAAAACGAGCTGGTGCTGAAGGTATTTTTGAATACGAGTTCAATAAGCTTATTTCATAAGGGGATAGTATCCGGTAAAGTGGAGACAGTTTTTGATAAATGTTTGGATATTAAGAAAAAAAAGTTGTAAGTTGTACTTCAAACCAGAATTAAAGGTAGAAGGTGTTCAATAAGCGTTTTTTCTGATCTTAGTAAGTATAAAGTAGTATCTGTGCCGATGGTAGTATGTAGGTTGAATTTGGACTTATATGATGCGCATAATGAAATGGTGTTAATGGAACAAGTGCAGGTAAGCCAGACTGCGTTTATTGGTTACGTTGATCAACAAGATTTAGCTGTTCCTTCAACCTTAGATGGTTCGGACTTCACTTGCCTTTTTGGTACTCCAGATTTCACTTCAAAAATATCTGATAAGCAACTCGGCAGAGTAACCGAAGATGTAATCCGGGCTCCATGGCAACAACTCCCTATAATGTTATTTACCAGAGATGCAAGCGGTACTGAAAGTAACGCGTTAAGTTTTGATCCTGCCGGTTTTACAAATGAAGTAAGTATTAATAATGGCCGGTTCAGGAGATACTATCCCGCTTTGTTTAAAAACCTTTCAAAAAACCAAGAAAAAGACAGTCGGATTCTTAAGTAATATCTCTAAAGTTTTTTGTAGTTCTTTGGTTTTGTATGTATTGATTTTAAACATTTTTAATAGTACAAATATGTTAGGACGTTTTTTTCTAACTAAAGTTTCTTTAAATTCAACACCATTTGTCTTAGAATCTAAATTTTAATTGATTCTCTTTTGAGAAAGGATGTCGTAGAGTTATGAGAATTATTGTATTTACAGGTAAAGGTGGAGTTGGTAAAACCTCCATTGCAGCTAGTACAGCACTAAGAGCTGCAGAGAGCGGTAAAAAAACATTGATTATGTCTACCGACCCTGCACATAGTTTGGCTGACTCGCTTGATGTAGAGCTCGGCCCATCTCCTGTTAAAGTAAAAGAAAACCTATGGGGCCAGGAAGTAAGTGTTTATAACGACTTAAATACAAATTGGGAAGTTGTTCGCGCTCACTTTGCTGAGTTGATGCATAGTAAAGGAATTGAAGACGTGTATGCCGAAGAGATGGGTATTCTGCCAGGAATGGAAGAACTCTTCTCTCTTTCTTACATAAAAGAATATGAAAAAAGTAAGGAGTACGATCTCCTGGTTGTGGATTGCGCACCTACAGGTGAAACACTGCGTTTGTTGTCCTTGCCTGAAACCTTCGGTTGGGTGTTGAAACTTATCCGTAATCTTGAAAAATATGCAGTTAAACCACTGATCCGTCCAATGTCCAAAGTGTCAAAAAATATTGACAAGATGGTGGCACCGGCGGAGGTTTATGATGCAGTTGAGCAATTGTTCTCCGCTACTGACGGTATTATTGATATTTTAGCAGATAATTCTAAAACTTCAGTCCGTCTGGTCATGAATGCTGAAAAGATGGTTATTAAAGAGTCTATGCGTGCGTTGACTTATTTGAACCTTTACGGTATTACCGTAGATCGTGTCATGATCAACAGATTGCTGCCTGAAGATCAGGATAGTGGGTATCTGAACGACTGGAAGAACATCCAGCATAAGTATGTTGAAGAAATCAACGATTCGTTCAGCCCGATCCCTGTTTCCAAAGCGCCATTATTCCCGGGTGAAGTTGTTGGATTAGACATGCTCAGAAAAATGGCTGATCAGGTTTATGGTGATGCAGATCCATCTGAAATCTTCTTTAAAGAAAATCCGATTGAAATCAAGAAACAAGAAAACGGTAATTTCCAATTGAAGATCAAATTGCCATTTCTTGCCGATACGGGTATGGATATTAAAGTGCTTCAGCAGGGCGATGATCTTACGATTCGTCTTGGTGATAACCAGAAAACCATCACCTTGCCGATCTTCCTTGCCGGACTTCAATCAGATGAGGCCAGTTTCGAAGATAAATGGCTTTGCATCGACTTTATTCAGCCTTCTGAAGAAGAAAAGGTTGAACAAGAAGGGCAACCTGAAGCTTCTACAGTATAAGATCAGAAATTGGGCTATTGTTTTGCAATAGCCCTTTTTTTAATGGTTATGCTTATCTACCAACTATGCATCACATTTTCTCTACTTGTTTTTCTTGCTATTCTGCTTAAAAACCTTCTTGATTTAAAATCTCTCCCGAAAACATCTTCGGTTTCATATCCAAAAGTTTCTGTATTAGTACCGGCTCGAAATGAAGAAAATAATATCCGGGATTGTGTTGAGTCATTACTCAGTCAGAATTATCCCGATTTTGAAGTGATTGTTTTAAACGATCATTCTGTAGATAAAACAGGAGAAATTCTGGCTTCTATTCAATCTCAGGATCCCAGGTTACAGGTTTTGGCCGGAAAGGATCTTCCGGAGGATTGGCTGGGCAAATGTTGGGCCTGCCATCAACTCGGACAAGCGGCTTCCGGCGAATTACTTCTGTTTACCGATGCCGATACCAAGCATGAGCCTACGTGTCTTGTTAGGGCAGTTTTAGCACAGCAAACCAACCAGGCCGGATTGGTTACGCTTATACCCTACCAGGTGACTCAGACATTTTGGGAAAAGGTGATCGTGCCTTTGGTTCATTTTAGTGTATTGTGCTATTTACCAGTTAAAAACGTCTGGCAAAGCACCTCACAGGCTTTTGTATTTGCAAACGGGCAATTTATGCTGTTTTCAAGAGAGGTTTATAATAAGATCGGCGGTCATGAGTCAGTAAAAAATGCTTTGGTGGAGGATGTGTGGCTTTGTAAAGCAGTGAAGAAAGTGAATGGCAAACCTATGGTATTCCGTGGTGTTGAAGAAGTTTCATGCCGAATGTATAGGAATTTCAAGGATGCCTATGAAGGGTTCTCAAAAAATCTATTTCCGGGTCTGGGGTATAATTTGCTGGCTATCACAATGATCAGCCTTTTGAGCGCCTTGTTTTATATTGTGCCATTTGGATTTTTAGCTTACGGTTTCACTTCCGGACAATTCACCCTTACCTTATTTATATTACCACTCATTCAGATCCTGCTTGGGCTTCTCTTAAGGGTGGTGATTGCCATATGGTTTAAGTTATCGCTTCCCGAGAGTTTGTTGCATTTCCTTTCAATATCAGTCTTTATTTTAATAGCGATTAATTCGGTACGTTGGATAAAGTTTGGTCGGGGTGCCTTATGGAAAGGAAGACGATATAAGTTTTCTTAAAATCCACCTAAATCTCTAATAAATTTTCATTATTTATATTAATGCTTTTGTTTCGGGACGCTATTTTTAATTTATTTGTTAAGCCTTCCAACTAATTTTTGATTTATTATTCTGATGCCACGTAAAAAAAGGGTTAAACATATTTTTGTTACAGGTGGAGTGGTTTCCTCATTAGGTAAAGGAATCCTTTCGGCCTCTTTGGGTGCGTTGTTAAAGTCGCGTGGATTGAAAGTTGCAATCCAAAAATATGATCCATATATCAATGTTGATCCCGGAACGATGTCGCCGTATCAGCACGGTGAGGTTTATGTAACCGATGATGGTGCAGAAACCGACCTGGATTTAGGCCATTACGAACGGTTTTTAGACGAAGCCACCTCTCAGG
>CAZXOK010000007.1:0-158769 GCA_964642175.1 uncultured Chlorobiales bacterium
ATTTATCAGAAACTAATGTAGCTACTTAAGTTTCAGTTAGGTTCATTTGGTTACTTAGTGTTGAAAATTAGATAAAAAAACGACAAATTTTCAATGCTGAACTACCGCAAAATAGCCTGGACCCTTGTTAATAATAGCCTGGAGATACTTATAGGACTTGGCACCATTGTTTTGGTTACCCGTGTCTATACCCCGGAAGCGGTTGGTGCATGGACTGTTTTTACCGCACTGTTCTTCTTTGTGACAAAAATCAGGGAAGGTATCGTTCAGACCGCACTTGTTAAATTCTCCGCCGGCATAGAAGGCCCAAGATACTGGAGCATCTTAAAAGCCAGTTTTTATATCAATCTCGCCATAGAAGTTCTGATGTCTTTAACCATTGGCCTGGTGGGCTATCTGAACCTGTTTGCCGACTTAAGTGCCTTATTTATGCTTTACCCGGTCTATGCTATCGGGTGGTCGGTGTATCGGTGGAGCTTGTTCGTTTTTCAAAGCCGTCTGGAAGTGGAACAGATATTCAGGATGAACCTGATCATCGTTCTGATGTTAACGGCAGGATTCGGACTTCTGATCATGAATCACTGGCCGCTGTGGGCCATGGTTCTGGTACTGGGCTCCGGATCGTTTAATGCGGCTTTGTTCGGATTAATCACATTGGACCCCGGATCGTTGATCAAAGCAAGGTCCGGATACAATGAAATTAAAGAGTTACTGGACTTTGGGAAGTTTGGCTTGTTCCGCGAAATCTCAGGCACACTTTCCACACGCATTAATGTATTCCTCTCTGCCGGTTTGTTAAGCCTTGCCGACGCCGGTTTGGTTGGTATCGCCCAGCGCTTTACCCAGCTTGTCCTGATCCCGAATGCAGCCATTCAAACGTTAATTTTTCCAAAAGCCTGTGAACTGACCAATCAGAACAAAACCGGGTATTTAAAAGAGCTCTACGAAAGCTCGGTAGCCATGCTGCTGGCTATGTTTCTGCCATTGGTTGTCCTGATCAGTTTGTTTGCACGGAATATTATTGAGCTGTTCAACGGCTCGGAGTACCTGGGTGCCGCACCGCTTTTAATCGTTATGGTCTTTACCGTAGCACTTTACTCTCCGTTTGGTAATGCTTTTGGCAGCGTGATCAATGCGCTGGCAAAACCAAAATTAAACGTGATTGTGGTTTCGGTTAATTCAGCCATCAATATCACGCTATCGGTACTTCTTATTTCAACTGTAGGCCTCTATGGTGCAGTTTTGGCACCATTTCTTACAGAAACCATCGGATTTTTCTGGATCAGCATCATTCTTAAAAAAGAACTGGGTATTCGTTTTCAAAACTGTTTTGCCCTGATCCCAAAAAGTTATCAAAACCTCTATGGCACAGTTCGCCAAAAAATGAGTTCGAAAGGAGCCACGATATGACTTTTCCAAAAATCTCTCTGATTATACCGACTTATAATCGGAAAATGCTGCTTGCTGAGCTGTTGGATACGGTTTACCGGCAGGACCTCCCTGAAGAGGACTACGAAGTGATTGTTGTAAGTGACGGCTCTAAAGACGGGACTGATGAGTACATGGCAAGCATGCAATCCAAACATGCTAACCTGCGGTATCTGACCCAGAAAAACCAGGGACCTGCTGCAGCCCGTAACAACGGGGTGGCTCAGGCAAAAGCTCAATACATTGCCTTCACAGATGATGATTGTTACGTAAATCCGGATTGGCTGAAAAATATCATTGACATATTCGAGACCACATCGGCTGTTGGGATCCAGGGACGCACAACCACATATCGGGAAAAACGAACACCGCTGACCCATCAGATTGAAAATCAAACCGGGCATCCGGCATTGCCGACCTGTAACGCTGCATTTCGTAAATCTGCTTTTGAGCAAGTAGGTGGATTCGACTGCTCGTTCCCGTTTGCCCATAACGAAGATGCCGACCTGGCCTGGCGCATCAAGCAAATCGGTACCATCGTGTTCCGGCCCGATGTTGTGGTTATCCATCCGCCACGCCGCGACACATTCAAGAAATTAGCCGGCCGCATGAAAATGCTCCAAAGTGAGTTTTTGCTTTACTACAAAAACCCGGCCTTGTATAAAAAGTATCGCTCCGGCTCACCCTGGAAAACCATCTACTGGGATGTGTTTTTTATCCATCAGTTACGTCATTTGAAATCTGATTTTAAATACCTGGCCAAGCCTAAATATTTGTTTATAGGCCTGGCGCTTCATCTGACCTGGTGGTTTAACCTGGTTCGTTTGTTCCCAACCTATCTGAGTGCAAACCGGTTTTATGAGCATAAATATCATGGAGGTGCCTTATGACATTCCGACATGAACTACCGGTTGTAATGCAGGCCCTGCCACGATGGGATGGCAAATATGCCTCAACATCGCTTAATATTGCAAAAGAACTCTCAAAGTCTCGATGGGTCTTTTTTGTGGATCATCCTTTCACCAAAAAAGATGTGATGTTTAACGGCCATCAACCAGATGTTGCATTTCGCAAACCCATCTGGAAATCTCAGGCCAATAACGCTTATGCACCTTTTGAGGACTATCCCCGCCTGGTGGTGATCTCACCAAAGCCTGTTCCCATGTTTAATTTTCTGCCACCTACTTTTTTGTACCAATGGGCCGAATCATATGCCAACTGGAGTGTCTGGCAATCAATTAACAGCGTTCTGGCTCAGTACAAGGTAGAAAAATTCATCTACATCAACTCGTTCGACCCGGTATTCAGCCAGGTCTTTACTCACCTCGATATCGCCTTAAAGGTCTATCATTGTGTGGATAATATTGCCGGTGAGCGGTACATCGCACGCCATGGTGTGAGACGTGAAAAAGAATTTGCCGCTCAGGCCGATATGGTTATAAGCACTTCTTCGGCACTGGCCCAAAAACTCTCCGAGTTCAATCCGGAATCGGTATGTGTGCCTAATGCAGCTGATTTCAGCCTGTTCTCCAAGACGGCCACAAAAGAACCGATGGATATGGCAGGTATTACCGGGCTAAAAGTGCTTTACATGGGTAACATCGGTTTAAGAATAGATTACAATTTGCTGGAAAACCTGGCACTTAAACATCCTGAGCTGCAACTGGTATTAGTTGGGCCGAAGGACGAGCGGGAGTTTAAAGGGCAGGCCCTGGAATCGCTTTCCAATGTTCATTTCCTGGGCGCCAAACCATACCAAGAGCTTATAGAGTATGTCCATGCCTGCGACGTGTGCATGATCCCGTTTGAGCCCAACGATCTGACCCGGTATATCTATCCCTTAAAGATCAATGAATACCTGGCTACCGGCAAACCTGTGGTAAGCTCACGCTTTGCCGATCTGAGCGATTTTGAGTCGGTGATCTACACCTATACCAATTCCGAGGACTGTTATGCAGCCATTACCCGGGCCATAGATGAGAATTCTGATCAGAAACAAAAAGCCCGCAGAGAAGTGGCAAGCAAGAATACCTGGGAAAACCGAGGTTTGCAATTTGATCGGCTCATCAATGGGGCTGTTCATAAAAAATCTACACAAATCAAACACGATACCCATTTCCATTCGCTGAGAGGAGCTCACGTATGAGTACGCTAAAAGCCTATATCACGCAATCGCCATCATTAAAAGCATGGGTTCACTGGCTCTTGATCCCAAAAGGAGAAGCCAGGCCGCGTTGGATTACCAGGTGGTTTGTAAATCCGTTTTTCCATCGCAAACAGCAGGGCGCCTCTATTGCCCGCAGTGCTCGTGTGGATCTGTTTCCCTTTAATAAGTTTGCAATGGGTAGCGGCAGCCGGGTAGAAGACTTTGCAACACTTAACAACGGTGTTGGTGATTTAAGTATCGGAAAAAATACACGCATAGGGATTTCCAACGTGCTGATCGCACCGGTATCGGTGGGCAGCAATTGCATCCTGGCACAAAATATCGTGATCTCCGGACTCAACCACGGGTACGAAAATCCGGATATCCCCATTAAAGATCAACCGGTGGATACCAAACCCGTGGTGATAGAAGACGACTGCTGGATCGGCGCCAATGTAAGCATCGCTGCCGGAGTAACCATCGGAAAGCATTCGGTAGTGGGTGCCGGAAGTGTGGTTACCAAATCCATACCGCCTTACCATGTGGCTGTTGGTAATCCTGCACGTCTGATCAAAGCCTATGATTTTTCTAAACAAAAATGGATACGACTATGAAAGTTAGCATCATAATTGTCAATTACCGTGTTCGCAAGCTTCTTGAAGCTTGCCTGGAAAGCATAAAAGCCAAAGTAAAAGCAGAGTATGAAGTTATCGTAACAGATAACGCCAGTGGTGATAACTCGGTTGAGATGGTTCGCGAGAAATTTCCCTGGGTCAATCTTATTGCCAATCCAACCAACGACGGGTTTGCAGCCGGCAATAATATTGCCCTTCCTGAAGCCACAGGTGAATATGTGTTTTACCTCAATCCCGACGCCGAAGTGATTGATGATGCCGTTGATACCCTGATTGCTTACCTGGATAACAACCCGGATGTGGGTCTGGTTGCCCCAAGGCTGATCAATACCGACGGTTCATTGCAAAAGTCGGTCCATAAATATTATTCCTTCTGGGATACGCTCATCGATAACCGTCTTTTCCCATATGTCTTTAAACATGCCAAATGGTTCCGGAAAATGAACTATGCGTTTTGGGCACATGATGAAGAACGGGATGTGGATTGGGCCAAGGGCGCTGCTTTGATGGTCAGAAAATCCATCCTGGATGAACTGGGCGCATTTGATGAGCAATTCTGGATCTATGGCGAAGAGATCGACCTGTGCTATCGCATAAAAAAAGCCGGTTGGAAAATACGTTTCTTCCCGGGCGCAGTGATCCGTCATCACGAAAAACAGAGCTCTCGCCAGCACAGCACCATCATGTTCATCCAAAACTACAAGAGCCTGTACCTGTTCATCAAGAAACATTATTCAAAATTAGACTATGAACTCTATCGCCTGCGTGCCGTGAGCTTTATCCTAGTCTGGATCCTGGTCTATGGTGTTAAATCGGGATTACACATCACAGGTGCCCACGAAGAGTTTATCAAGTATAAAGAGCTGTTAAAATGGCACATGAACCTGGAAGCCAATTTACATAAGCCCTTATTGATCAATCAACAATCTAAATAAACAAGTCATGACCGGATTGGAATGGACATTTTGGGGAGCCCTATTTGTGGTCTTTTATGCCTACCTGGGCTACGGCATCGTGTTATTTGCCATGGTAAAACTGAAATCTGTTTTTGGTAAATCTCAAACGGATATGATCCTGGAGGAAAAATTTGAGCCTGAAGTCGCTTTAATTATTCCGGCCTATAACGAGAAATATGATGTGGGAGAAAAAGTTCGCAACAGCCTTGAACTGGACTACCCGAAAGACAAGCTCCGGATCATCTTTGTAACCGATGGCTCGGATGATGGCACACCTGATGTTCTGAAGCATTACAACGGGATTGAAGTGATGCATAAACCGGAACGGGAAGGAAAAATAGCGGCCATTAACCGCGTAATGCCAGAGATTAAAGAGCCATTTACCATTTACACCGATGCCAACGCTATGCTCTCACCACAAACGGTTCGGACCATTATCCGCCATTACCAGAATCCGTATGTCGGTGCTGTTGCCGGCGAAAAACGCATCCGCATCCAAGAAGCTGCCCAAGCCAGCGCTGCCGGCGAAGGGTTGTACTGGAAATATGAGTCTATGCTTAAAACATTGGACTCCGAGCTCAATTCAGTTGTAGGAGCTGCTGGCGAGCTGTTCTCCATTCGCACCAGCCTGTTCCAGCCCGTAGAGCGTGATACTATCCTGGATGACTTTATGATATCGCTTCGTATTTCCCAGCAAGGCTACAAAGTGGTTTATGAACAGGAAGCTTATGCCCAGGAATATCCTTCACAAAATGTGAGTGAAGAACTCAAACGAAAAGTTCGTATCTGCGCCGGTGGCATCCAATCCATTGTTCGCCTGAAAGGCTTATTAAATCCTTTAAAATATGGCTTGCTCACTTTTCAATATGTCTCGCACCGGGTCCTGCGCTGGAGCCTTGCCCCGATCAGCCTGCTTTTAATGGCAATTGTGAGCCTTCCATTAATGATCCAATTTGGCGGTATTTATACCGTGATGTTTGTCTTGCAATGCGCGTTTTACCTGATGGCTGTTCCGGGTTGGATCCTGGAGCACAAGCACATGCGCGTTAAGCTCTTTTTTGTACCGTACTACTTTTTCATCATGAACCTGGCTGTTTTCCTTGGCTTTTTCCGCTACATGAAAGGCCAGCAGTCTGTGTTATGGGTAAGGGCTGAACGGGCAAAATCGTAACGACTTGAATGATCTTTTTTCTCAACACTATTAAAGGAGTTCATTATGACTATTAAATGCCTCATTATTGACGATGACGAAATGACCCGAAAGTATTTGAAACAATACATCGGCGAATTTGAAGACCTAACCCTCGTGGCCTGTTGTGAAAATGCCAAAGTAGGCCGCAAAGTGCTGGAGAATGCCGATATCGACCTGGTTTTTCTCGATATCCAGTTACCTGAAATGACCGGATTTGAACTGATTGACGGATTAAGATTCACTCCGAAAATCGTTCTCATCAGTGCCAGCAACCAATACGGCATCCAGGCATTTGAGTATGAAGTTTCCGATTACCTTCATAAACCCATCTCACTGGAACGCTTCGAACGGGCCATTGAAAAGGTAAAGGGCGAACTGAACTCAAACGGTAAATCAGAGCCGGCTCACAGCTTCCTGTATGTCAAGAAAGGTTCTTCTTATGTAAAAGTGGATCTGAAAGATATTCTTTGGATTGAAGCTTATGCCGATTATGTGATCATCAAAACGGCCAGCCAATCCTATATCATTCACTCAACCATGAAGGGCATGGAAAAACGACTGCCACGAAACGAGTTCAAGCGCGTCCATCGCTCATACATCGTTCGCTGGGATAAAATTGATGCCATAGAAGATATGATGATCGTTGTTGGCCGTAAGCTGATCCCGATCGGTGGCACTTACAGAAAGGAGTTCAAGCAGTATTTAAAGTTCGTTAGCTGATTCGCCAATAGCAAAATTTTAACCTGTTGGGTGTTAAAAAGCGGATTGGTTTTAAGGCCGTTACAGGCCAAAAAAGAGTTGATTTTAACAGGTTTATTACCCAATCACAACAAAGCACTTTTACAGGGAAATCCTGAAGTTTAAGGATAGCACCAGATTTAGTTCCAGTGTTAAGAGTGCTCATCGTACCATATAGGGTCTTGATCGTCTTAACATCAACATTAATCGAAGATCACCAACATTCACCCGAGATAAGCATTTAATTGAACAAGAGTTGAAAAAAAGCAAATAAAATACAAACGAAAATGAAACAGAAAATGACCCATAACAATACTTACTCTAAGAAGTTCATCATAGCCATTATGGCATTGAGCTTCCTTTTTTCAGCATGCCAGGAAGAGCCTTCCGGCGGATCGGTTAAAAGTTCTAAACCTGCCGAAAGCATGGAAGAATTAGAAATACCGGATAATTTTA
The DNA here is from genome assembly GCA_964642175.1 of uncultured Chlorobiales bacterium. Taxonomy (GTDB): domain Bacteria; phylum Bacteroidota; class Chlorobiia; order Chlorobiales; family Chloroherpetonaceae; genus JANQGG01. The sequence goes on from CAZXOK010000007.1 coordinate 7,552, forward strand.
ATTTTGAAACCACTTCCGAAGTCCAAATCAACCTCACTTTACAGGCCACAGACGGCTCACCACTCAACCAGGTTAAAGTCGGTGTCTATGACGATAAAAAAGAAAATGGTGGCAACCTGGTAGCTTCGGGTATAACCGATGCTTCCGGTCAGCTTTCAATGGCTGTTAGCCTGCCATCCTACATGGATTCTGTATCTATTCGCCCTAATTATATTGGATTGATCTCCGAAGCCTATGTGCCGCTAAAAGGTGGCGTGGTTGATCTCACCATCGGCGGCCCTAACGAAAGTGTTCTTGAAACCACTTCTATGGCTACCCAGGCAAATATGTCGACAAAAGTGATCAGCTACTGGGATGAATGGTTCCATAAATTAGGAGATTGGGACAAAAAAGGAGTTCCGAATTACCTTGAAAAGAAACGCGACCACATCAAGAAAGATTTTCTTTACGATTTAAATGCCTCTTTACCGGAAGCTAAACCCGTTCCGACATACAATCCGGATTATCTTGAAGGTAACAAGGACATGAATACCCGCTTACAGGAAAAAGCCGAAGTATGGCTCACTTTCGTCCATGAAGGAGCCGGTTGGTTGAATTCTCTGGGTTACTACAAATATGACCTTAACAATCCACCGGAAACTGTTGATGACATTGATTCATTATTTATGGTTTTCCCGAATGCCTCTTACAATAACGACGGTGGTGGCCTGAAAAGCGGCGATAAAGTAAGTCTTGGTGTATTTGAAGCCGGTACCGGTATCGGATGGTTCCTGGTTCCTGACGGATGGAATCCCTGGTTCATATCTGTGATCAAAAGCAACAGCATTAAGTGGTCGGATAAGCGTTTCAACACTTTTACCGATGAAGCCAATGCACAGCATATGGTGGCTTTAAAAGATGAAAAGCGCGAGCTGATCCTGCTTGGCTTTGAAGATACTTCTCGTCCGGCAGGCGATAACGATTTCAACGACTGTGTCTTTTATGTTTCAGCCAATCCATTTACCGCTGTAATTACAGACGAGATCCGTACCATTAAAACCACTACAGATTCAGATAAAGATGGCGTGGATGATAACTCCGATGAATATCCTGATGATCCTGAACGCGCTTACAACAGATATTCACCGGCTAAAGATGTATTTGGCACAGTAGCTTACGAAGATCTCTGGCCATCCAAGGGAGATTATGACTTTAACGATCTGGTTGTTGATTATAATCATCAGTTGGTTATGAATGCTCAGAATAAAGTGGTTGAAATGAAGAGCACCTTTAAAACACGCGCAATAGGCGGTGCATATAAAAACGGGTTTGGTTTCCAGTTAAATGTTACCCCGGATAAGATCCAATCCGTTGAAGGTACAGAGCTGACCGACGGCTACATTAAAACCAATGCCAATGGTACAGAAGCAGGTCAGAAAAAAGCCGTGATCATGGTCTATGATAATGCGTTTGCCCACATGAGCCCGGTTTCAGGTTATACCGTAAATGCCGAAAAGGGGAGTCGGTTTGTTGAGCCATTTGTGTCCAATATTACAGTCACCTTTGTTTCACCACAAAGCGAAAGCAGTTTGGGCAGCTCTCCTTACAATCCATTTGTTATGTCCAACAAACGACGCGGCGTTGAGATTCATTTACCAAACTTTGAACCAACTGATTTGTGCGATCAAACCTTATTCAGCACAGAGGACGATGCCACCAACCACATGATGGAACACTACTTCAAAACTAAGCGTAACCACCCGTGGGCGATCCATTTACCTGAAAAGTTTGATTACCCATCAGAGCAGTCCGACATTGTAAATGCTTACTACTACTTTGAGTTCTGGGCCGAAAGTGGCGGTATGGCTTACCCGGATTGGTATAAAAACAGCGGCATTTATCGCAATAACGACTATATTTATTAACGCTTCTAAACATGGCAGCCTTCGGGCTGCCTTTTTTTTTGCCCCTGCTTAACCCTCTCCGGTGATTTTCTCACCCGTGTATAATCATACCGACGTGTGGCATTTTATGTAATACTTAGGTAAAGCTTATCCGGAGTTTATGCCCCTTCTTTATGTTTCGTCAGCAATAAGTTTAATCATGACAACTGAAGTACTTAACTCATTTAGAACTATGAAGACATCTGGAAAAGCAAATCAGCGACAGATAAGTTTTACACAATTTCTGATGCCCTTCCTGCTGGTATTTATTATATCGGCCTGCCAGCAACAAGGACCTTACAACTCGGTTGGTGGGGATGCTCCGGCTGAAAACATGGAAGAAATACAGGTAGCCGAAGATTTTAACTACAATACAACCCAATCTTACCTGGTTAAACTCACCCTTCAGGATGATGATGGTGTGGGAATCAGCTCGGTTAAAGTTGGGATTTATGACGATAAGACTACCGAAGGCGGCAATCTGATATCCTCGGGTGTAACTGATGAGCAGGGTAAAGTGGAACTGAACCTGTCTCTGCCCGGATACATGGACTCACTGTCTATCCGCCCTGCTTATATGGGCATCTTAAGTGAAGCTTACGTCCCACTCAACAGCGAAGTGATAGATTTAACTATAGGTGGTCCGAATGAAACCGTGCTTGAAGTACCGGAAGAAACCACACAGGGGCTTTCAACTAAAGTCGTTATATGGGATAAAGATTGGTATTATACCATCGGTGGTTGGGATAGAATGGGTGTTCCCGATTATCTCGAAAAACGCGATAAGCTCAGTAAAGAATTTCTTGAAGATCTGAATACGACATTGCCTGAATACAAAAAACTTCCAGATTTGCATCCGGAGTATTTTAATGATGAGGATATGAACACCATACTCCAGCAAGATGCCTCTGTATGGGTTACGTTTGTGCATGAAGGTGTCCTTTGGCAAAACGCCCTGGGTTTCTATACCTACGATCCGGAAAATCCACCGGCTTCTCCGGATGATATAGACTCATTATTCATGGCATTTCCGAATGCATCTTATAAGAATAGCGGCGGCGGTTTAAAAAGCGGCGATAAAGTGAAAATTGGTGAGTTTAAAGCCGGAACTGCTATTGGCTGGTTTCTTGTGCCGGCCAGCTGGTCAAGAAGATACCTAAAAGTGACTAAGTCGCCTTATATCAAATGGTCAACCAAAGCATACAATACATATGCTACAGAAGAGAATCGGCAACACATGGTCGCGCTAAAGGATGATTCCCGCGAGCTTATCTTGCTTGGTTTTGAAGACATGACGCGACCAAGAAGTTGGGATGCCGATTTCAACGATTGTGTGTTCTATGTAACTACCAGTTCATACTCGGCTGTTAAAACCCAGACCATGCAACGCATGCAAACCAAATCTGATGCCGACAAGGATGGCGTGGATGATATTTCCGATGCCTACCCCAACGATCCGGAGCGGGCTTACAACCAGTATTCTCCTGCCAAGGATGTTGATGGCTCACTGGCTTACGAAGATCTCTGGCCACTAAAAGGGGACTACGATTTTAACGATCTCGTTGTCGACTACAACCATAAACTGGTCTTAAATGCCGAAAATAAAGTGGTTGAAATGGTGAGTACATTCAAAACCCGTGCCATTGGTGGTGCTTTTAAGAACGGCTTTGGTTATGTGCTGGATATTGCACCGGACATGGTAAAATCGGTAACGGGTACTCATTTAACCGAAAATATCATATCCACAAATGCCAACGGCACAGAATCGGGACAACAAAAAGCCGTAGTCGTGGTCTATGATAATGCGTTTGCTCACATGAGCCCGGTATCTGGGTATACCGTAAATGCCGAAAAGGGGAGCCCACAGGTAGAGCCGTTTGTTGCCGAAGTGAAAGTAGATTTTGTAACACCGCTTTCAGCTTCCAGCCTGGGCAAATCGCCATACCGTGCCTTTATTATATCCAATAAACGCCGGGGATACGAGATTCACCTGCCGGGTGATGCGCCTACAGATCTGTGTGATACAAAGTTGTTTGGCACCGGTGATGATAACACGAACAAGGGAAGTAAGAATTACTTTAAAACCAAAAAATCGCATCCTTGGGCCATTCATACACCCGAACAGTTCGATTACCCGGCCGAAAAGAATGATATCGTCAAGGCATTTATCTACCTCAAACAATGGGCCGAAAGTGCCGGAACACGCTACTCGGATTGGTTCAGAAAAAAATCCAAGTATCGCAACGATAAGATGATCTATTGATCAAAAGAACTTACCAGGGCAAGTCGCCCGAAGCACTTGCCCTGATACAACACTAAGCCCTTTCCAGCTAACGGAAAGGGCTCTCCATTTATTAAAAAACCCTGCTAACCATATCTTACCACACCATACAGATAAAATACCATATCTATTTATAAATAAATTAATTAAGTCGTTTCATATAACAGAATGGGTTAGTAATAACTTATGTAGAGATCATAAAATCCTTATGAGTAATTTGATTGTATCCGGACTCATAAAAAACACAAAACATTTACATAAGGAGAACACATGAAATACGTTTTAACCCTCGTTATCTTACTTACTTTTGCCTCTTCATCAATGGCCCAAAATAATTGCTTGGAATTTGATGGCACAAATGATTATGTCAATTGCGGGATAAATCAATCCGCATTTGGAGCTGATTTCACCATTTCGGCATGGGTTTATCCCACCGTAGAAATGAATTATCATGGAATTGGGGGCAGTACCGGTGGGCCTAGTGGTATTGTTTTTGGACAGTATAATACTTCGGGATAGCAGTTTACCTTTGGTAATGGGTCAGGTTTTGAAACGGGTGTAACTGTCCCACTAACTTTAAATAAATGGAATTATGTAAGTATGATTATCAGCAGTTCGAATTACATAAAAGTCTATGTAAATGGAGTTTTGGCTGGAGAAAACAACTTAATTGGAGCCTTTTCACCCTGGAATGATTTCAATATTGGGATGACCTATCCTGATTCACAAAATAGATATTTTAAAGGTAAAATTGATGCGGTCAGGATATGGAATGACATACGCACGGAGACAGAGATTCGTCAGAATATGTACCGGGAATTACCCAATCCTTCCGGTGAGACAAATTTGATTGCCTATTATAAATTTAATGAAACCAGTGGCACATCAGCAACCGATACCAAAGGCAGTTATGATGGAACACTTACTAATTTCGGAGGGCAATCTGGTTATTGGCAAACTTCACGAGCTATGTTCGGCCCCAAAAATGCATTGGCTGTTGACGGAAGCAATGATTTTATTTCTATTCCGGGATCTGCTGCGAATACATCAAGCTCTTTTACCACTGAATTTTGGTTGAAAATGGATAGGCGTCCTGTTTTTTTTTAAGGAATCTTTGATAAAAATGCTGAGACTAATAGAAATTGGTATTTCTTTACAATACAAAATGTTTATGGGGCAATGTTTGCAATTGGTGGAGTTCAATTGTGGTTTGGCATTGATGGTGATAATTGGCATCACGTTGCTGGCAGTTATGTTGGAAGTGAAATGAAAGTGTATGTAGATGGAAAATTTGTTTCTTCTGCAAATGCAACCATGACCTTAGACGCCTCAATACCTATTACAATAGGGCAACGACAAAGCTCTCCTCAAAGATATTTTAATGGTAGGATCGATGAAGTACGAATATGGGATGACGTAAGAACAGAAGCTGAAATCAGAGAAAATATGTGTAAGACATTAACCGGTAATGAAGCAAACCTTGTGGCATACTACTCATGCGATAATACCACTGGAACTATACTTCAGGATTTCAGTGGAAATGCCAATAATGGGACCTTAACAAATATGGATGATTCAGACTGGGTAACTTCTGATGCCTTTAACACCTGGCTTAATACCAGCTCAAGCACATGGAGTGAGGCTTAAAACTGGAGCAGTGGCAGTGCGCCTTCATCAACCGACAACCTGCGTATTTATGCTTACAGTGGCGGCGTTAATCCAACCTTAGACGGATCACCGACCCTGAAAAACATCTACCTGGGCTCCGGAACTACGCTTTCATTAACATCTGGTTTTACCCTGAATGGAAATTTATTTCTGGACAACGATTTAGATCTTAACGGCCAGGTAATTTCTCTCGGTACAAACGGCCAGCTTATAGAAAGCCCGGGGAATACCCTGATTAATTCCAATGGAAACGCTACTGTAACCCAGACTCTAAGTGGCATCACATCAGAGAATGTTGGAGGGCTTGGTGCAGAAATTACAACAGCCGGCAATATGGGTTCAACCACAATTACACGCTCACATGGCCAGCAAACCGGAAATGGAAATCAAAGCATATTGCGCACTTACGATATCTCTCCAACCAACAACTCGGAATTAAACGCAACCCTTGTGTTCCATTACGACGACTCCGAGCTCAACGGCCTGGATGAATCCACCCTGATCCTATATTGCTCTGTAGATGGCGGCTCAACATGGCAACCTATGGGTGGCTCGGTAAATACAACCGAAAACACGATTACGTTATCCGGTATTACCTCATTTTCACGTTGGACCGCTGGCGGCACCGGCGATAATGCACTACCTGTAGAATTAAGCTCGTTTAATGGCAAAAACACCTCATCTGGAATAAAACTGAACTGGCTAACCTAAACCGAAACAGATAATGCCGGATTCATCCTGCTCAGAGATGGTGTGGAAGTGGCCAGCTATGAAAATACGGATGCTTTAAAAGGACATGGGACTACCAACCAGGCTCAAAGCTACACCTACATTGATAATGATGTTACGCTGGATGCCTCTTATACCTACCAACTCGTAAGCATGGACTACTCGGGCTTGCGGCATAGTTACCCGCAATCTGTGGAAGTTACAGTCACACAAGCACCAGATGGTTCCGGTAAAGCATATGAGTATGCCCTGAGCCAAAACTATCCCAACCCGTTCAATCCAGGCACCACCATTCGGTTTACCATGAAAACCGATGGCCTGGCCTCTGTAAAAGTCTTTGATTTTCTTGGCCGAAATGTTTTTGAAAAGACTTTGGAGGCTAAAAAAGGTGAAAACAGCCTGTATTTTAATGCCGAAAACCTCACGAGCGGCATCTATTTTTATCAGCTCAGTGCTAAAGGGTTCAGCAAAACCATGAAAATGCTGTTGGTTAAATAAGCCTTTTAGTTCCACAACCGATTTTATAAGCAGGTCCACACAGGCCTGTTTTTTTTTGCTTCTTAACTTTCATCCAGGCCAAAACTCTTAGAAAACAATTAGGTGATTCTAAGTATATGCTTAGAGCGACTATGTATAATCCGATAGAGTTTTAGAATCAACTATAATCAACCAAATGGTCTTGGAAATGCTATGAAACACATATTAACCTTAACCGCAATCGTGCTGATGATGCTTTTGGTTCAAACATCGCACGCTCAAGTCGTTCAAAAGCCTTCAGGCGCCGGGCTTGAACATGATCCTTATAAGGTTTCATCCCTTGAACACCTTTGCTGGATATCTGAAAATCCTGAATCCTGGAGCAGCTACTTTGTTCAGACCGCATCTATAAACGCCTCAAATACGAAGTTCTGGAATGAGGCCGATCATGATAACAATCCTAAAACCAAGGTTCGGCCCATGGGATTTTCACCTATAGGTAAAAATGCCTTGCAGGACTTTACTGGCTCTTATAACGGGCAAAACCACGTGATCGAAAATCTCTATATCAACCGACCGATACAAAACAATGTTGGTTTGTTTGGGTATGTCCAGACTTATTCACATAAAAAATCCATCAGAAACGTGCGCCTGGTCAATGTCAAGATCACCGGAAAAACCAACGTGGGCGGATTAATGGGTTTCAACAACCACACCCGTGTTGAGCATTGTTTTGTTTCAGGAAATGTCCAGGGTGAGCAATCACTTTGCGGCGGATTGATTGGCGAAATGACCTACCATGCATCAGTATCCGGTTCAACTTTTCATGGTACTGTAACGGGTTGGGGTGATCATATTGGCGGATTGGTCGGTAAATGCAAAAAATCTGTTATAGAACGTTCTACCGCTAAAGGCGGCGTGTCGGGCTATGGTAATAACGTAGGTGGTTTGATCGGTCTTGCCGACAACTCCGAAATTAAGCTAAATTATACCAATGCCAAAGTCAGCGCCAAAGGTGGCCATACCGGCGGGCTTTTAGGCTATATGAAAAGATCAACCTTAAACAACAGCTACTCAACCGGCGCACTTTCAGGGAGCTGGATCGTGGGTGGTGCTGTTGGGTATGCTGCCGACAGCCGAATAAGCAATATATACGCTGCTTTAAAAACAGAGGGCCAGGCCCATGTCGGTGGGTTTATAGGCGTGTTCAACAATTCTAATATCCAACACTCGTTCTGGGATATGGATATTTCAGGACAGCTCTTCAGTAATAGCGGCCAGGGAAAAAACACCCGGGAAATGCTTAGTAAAAATGGCTTTACAGATTGGGATTTTACTAATATCTGGAAGATCAATCCAAACGTTTCTTATCCGGGGTTTATCTGGCAGAACCAACTACCAAAACCAACCCATTCAAACGACTCTGAAAACAATCTGTTTGTAGATCTCAAGTAACGCAATCAGATGTAAAAAGATAAAAGCAGGCTAAGCCTGCTTTTTTTGATCTCACCTCTCTAAAAACCCCCGGATTCAACAAAAAATATGCTGTAATACGCAGATTTATTAAAAAATAATTGAATGGTTAAAGTCTACTTAACCCTAAGCTAAGAAAAGAGTTATGTCGGGTGGGTAAGTTAGAGATGAATAAATAAACATGCCAAGATTAGAAAGTGGTGAAATATGAAACCGAATACATCAAAACCTTTGACAAGCGCAACACCAAAACCACGGGTACTGAGTGTTATTTTGGGACTGCTTGTTGCGCTCATGCTCAATACATCCTGCAAAACCAATTCCATGAGTTTGCAACATACTCATGCAGCTCAGGATGCCGAATCCATGCATGCCGAAATGGTCTTTAATGTTAAGAGCAATGCCGGTTGCGATGTGGCAGGTACGCCTATTATCATCACAAAATTAGATGGTACGATTGTAGCAACCGGACTTACCGATGGTTCTGGCAGATGTTTAACCCAGGTTCGCTTAACCGAAACCCAGTCCCTGATTGCACGTGCAGTTGTACATGGTGTGGAGTGTGTCAAACATCTGGGTGAAACATCACTGACTGAGCCTGTTGTTTTTGATGGCAATGGCCTGGAATTGGATTTTGATGCTATTGATGTTGAAAAACTCATGGCCTATCCCTTGCTGAACAAAATTAACCAAACCCTTGGGTTAAGATCATCTGTTATGGATGAACAAGACATCAACCTGCCGGTAAGCTACTCAAGTGAAGTTTATAGCATCTTATCGGAAAAGCATGTTGAACAGACCCGGTGGCAGACTTTAGAAGTCCTTGAAGATGATGCGTATTCCAAAGCCATTGAGATCGGCTTCGACTTCCCGTTTTACAATCAAACCTACCGGAAGCTGTACATCTCGTCAAACGGATTCATCGGGTTTGAGCCATCTGAATGCTACAATTTACCACTGAATATGCCTATAGGCTCCACACTCAATAACAATTGCACCACCGGGCAAAAAGCCGCTGCCCCAAGAGCAATAATTGCCTGGTGCTGGGACGATCTGAAACCCGGTCCTGATACCCAAATTGGAATTTCCAGAAGCCAGAAAGCCATCAGCATAAAGTTTGATGCATTTACCCGCGTAGGTTCAAGTGCGCCGATTTCAGCTGTTCTCACCTTAAACCAGTTCGGCGATATTGATATCTATTACACCTCCGTGGATAAAGCCTTTGAAACCAGAAGCTGCACTGTTGGGCTTCAGGACACAGAACTGACTTATGGCCTGCAAACGGCTTATAACCAGCCCTTTATTAAAAAAGATATGGGAATCAGTTATCGCCAGGAAAACATCGAAGACCGAGTGGTTTCAACAGTGGAATTGGGCTTTAATCAACCCTGAGACGGGCTGAAGGTCTGAGCTATAATTAGTAAATACTTAGGTAATTCTTACCCAGTTCATAGCCCCCGGATGTATGTTCCAGTGTAAAACAGGAAATACATCTCATAAAATGTGACTATCATGACTCATCATTGCTCGGAAAATCATACATATCATCACCATTGCAACGGAAATCACAACGTTGATGAAGAAAAACCAAAAATCAAGTTTTTACCTTATCGTGTAGATCAAACCCCCGTCGAGTATGCACCCGGCCAAATGATTGCGTTAAACATATCTGATCCGACAGAGTTACTGATTACGGGCGCTAATGATGCTGCAAAACACCTGTTGGGCTACGAAAAATCAGATTTTAAAAATACACCGACTTCCCTCAAAGACCTGGTTTTGCCTTCAGACCGCACTCAATTCAATAGCGATATAAAATGTTTGACCCAAAAAGGGTCTGAAGGGGTTCTGTCAAACCCATGCCGGGTAGCTGATAAAAACGGTAATCCGGTATGGTTTCATATCACGATTGCAAAATTACCCGCCGATTCAAACCAGAGTACCAATTGGGTAGCGTTTTTGTACAATAAATTCACCTGCACACTGGTTGAGCAAATTGTAGACCGTAAAATCACGCTTCTGCGAGGTGCATCCAATGTTACCAAAGCACTTCTTGTGAATACCGATTTCAACACCGCCATAAACGAATCATTAAAAATACTGGGTGAAGCCAGTAAAGTGGACCGGGTATATATTTTTGAAAACTTTACGGATGAAAACAACCAGCATTGCATGCGCCAGCGTTTCGAATGGGTATCCAGACATGCCCATCCCGAAATAGCAAATCCGGATTTACAATCATTGCCTTATAGTGGTGAGTTTAAAATGTGGTACAACAAACTCTCGCTGGGACAAACCATTAAAGGGCTCGTCAAAGATGTGCCGCAAGAAATCCGAACCCTTTTATCCGATCAGAAGATCGTATCTATCATTATTGTTCCGATTATTATTGAAGAAAAATTCTGGGGTTATGTTGGCTTTGATGATTGCCTGGAACCAAGAGAATGGACGCAGGGTGAGCAGGCCGTTATTGAAACGGTTTCAGCCAGTTTAGGCGGTGCTATACAAAAAGAGCTTACGGCATGCCACCTGGCCGAAAGCAAAATGAAATATAAATCGGTGGTTGAGAACATCGAGGAAGTTGTATTTCAAACTAACGAAAAAGGGGAGTGCATTTATATAAATGATGCCTGGAAAAAACTATCGGGTTATTCAGCCGATGAAAGTCTTGGCAAATGCTTCTTTGAGTATTTTGACCCGGAGCATCTAGACTTTCTCAAGAATGCTCACAAAGCCATCTTACATGGAGATAAACACAGAATACATAAAGAGTTTCATTTATATACCACCACAGGCTCCAAGCGCTGGGTATCGGTTACACTTTTGCCTCAGAAAGATGAAAAAGACACCATTACAGGTACCTTTGGCACACTAATGGACACAACCAAGCGAAAAATTGTACTGGATTCCATAAAACGCTCAGAAAAGAAATTTAAAAATATCTCGAACCTGATTTCAGATTATGCCTATAAACTTATCCCTGAACAAAAAGGGAATTTTAAATTTGAGTGGCTCTTAACAGGGGGCTTTTTCAATATGTTAGGGTATTCTCCAGAGGAAGTTAAAGCATTGGGTTGGATGAACCTGGTTGATGGCCATGATCGGATCGGTATGGAGAAGCGCATTGAAAATATAAGCCGGGGGCAAACGGCGCATACAGAACTTCGACTTAAAGCCAAGTCGGGCAAGATCATTTGGGTAGAGGATATAGCTTATCCCCAGAAAAATCCTGAAACTGGCGAGGTTGAAGAAGTGATATGCGTGGTCAGTAACATTACTGAACGCAAAGAATCGGAGGAAGCCCTCAAAAAAAGCTGGGAAAAATATAAAAACATCTTTAACAACATCGAAGATGTCTATGCAGAACTCGGACTGGATGGGGAAATACTGGAAATTTCACCTTCGGTAGAAAAAGTCAGTGGTTATAAACGAACTGAATTAATCGGCCAAAAAATCTCCGACTATTACGAGTCGATGGAAGAGTGCGAGAATTGCCATAAACAGCTGATGCAATACGGAACCATAAAAGACTATGAAGTAAGGCTTCGTCATAAAGATAACTCGACAAAGGTCTGTTCATTCAATGCTTCGGTAACTCTGAGCCCGATAGGAGAACCCGAAAAGATCGTGGGCACCATGCGTAACATTACCGAGAGAAAAAAGATTGAAGATCTTATAAAGTTAAATGAAGAGAAATACCGGCTCCTGGCTGAAAACGCTGTGGATTTGATCTGGCAAACCGACCTTTCATTGACTTTTACTTATGCCAGCCCTTCGGTAGAATCTGTTACAGGTTTCAAGGCCGATGAATTTACAAAGACTCGGTTAAGCCAGCATATCCCCTTTAAAGAATTTATTAAACTTGGCCGTGAAGTTCTTAAGGCGGTTAAGAACTACAAGACATTTACAAGTATTACGCTTGAATCCAAGATGTACCGAAAAGATGGCACTCTTATCCCGATTGAAATTACCGGTAGATTACTTTTAAATAAACAAGGCAAACCTATTGGCTTGCAGGGTACCACAAAAGATATTACTGAGCGCAAACGGATCATGGATGAGCTTAAAACCCAGGAAGAGCGAACCCGGGCCATCAACCAGGCTATCCCTGACTTTTTAATTGAAGTAGATACAAATGGCAACTATTTGAATACCAATCACAAAATCAGAGAAGGTCACCAAATTTGTGACGATTCTTTAACGAGTGCCAATATTGCTGATACCAAACCAAAAGTGCTTCAGGAGCAATTATTGCCTGCATTTGAAAAAGCAAAATTTACCAATGAAATCCAGATTTTTGAAATGCAGGTTGGGGATGAAACTGATGAAAAATATGTGGAAGTACGGATAGTGCCAACCAAAGTTCAGAGATACCTGATCATCATCAGGGATATAACCGAACGAATGGTGTCGGAGAAAAAGATCAACAACCAATTGTACTTCCTTCAGCAATTGATAGACTCAATTCCAAACCCGGTGTTTTATAAAAACATGGAAGGTCGATACCTGGGATGTAACAAAGAGTTTGAAAAATACATTGGTCTGAACCGTGACAAAATTATTGGCAAAACCGTCTATGATATCTCACCAACAGCCCAGGCCAACCTTTATAACACCCAGGATCTGGAATTGTTTAAATTAAAGGATCAGAAGCAAGTTTATGAAACCTCACTTAAACAAGCCAATGGCCAAAAATTTGATGTTGTTTTCCACAAAGCCGCTTTCTTCGATATTAACCACAAGCCTCTCGGACTGGTAGGCAGTATGCTTGATATCACCGATCGGAAAAAAATGGAGCATATGGTCATTGATCAGAAACTGTTCTTCCAGCATGTGATAGATACCGATCCGAATTTAATTATGGTGCTTAATCAGGAAGACCAGGTGGAATTGATCAATCAAAGCGCTGCCGATTTCTTTTCTTTGCCGAAAGAATTCTTCTTAAACAACAACATGGGCAAGAGTGAGCATTTTAACAAAGAAACACGCAAGTTCTTTTCGCACGATCAAAAAACGCTTTCGGATAATTCTTCCCGTTTAAAAACCTTAACCTTAAAAGACTCATCGGGAAACAAGCGGCAGTTCAGCATTATTCAAAAACCCTTAAAATTGCACAATGGAGATATTTGCGAACTGAAAATTGCAGTGGATATAACCTCGTTAAAAGAGAAGCAGCAAAAGCTTGAAACGTTGTTGAAAGACCTCGAATCGGCTAATACCGAGTTAAAAGACTTTGCCTATATCGTCTCTCACGATCTTAAAGCCCCGTTACGGGCCATCGGGTCGCTTTCGAACTGGCTCTATACCGATTATGCCGATAATTTGGACGAAGACGGAAAAGAGAACCTTGAGCTGCTGGTGGGCCGGGTAAAACGCATGCACAATCTGATAGAAGGTATTCTGGAATACTCCCGAATTGGACGCGTGCATGAAAAAATTGAAGACATACCATTAAAAGAGAATATTGAGGAAATTGTTGACTTTTTAGGCGTTCCTGAACATATTTCAGTTAGCGTGGAAACAGCAATGCCAACAATAAAGGGAGAGCCAACCCGAATTATGCAGGTTTTCCAAAACCTTATCAGCAATGCCGTTAAATACAACGATAAGGAAAAGGGTGAAATAAAAATCGGGTGTAAAGAACAAGGCGATACCTGGCGTATTTACATTAAGGATAACGGTCCGGGCATTGATGAAAAATACCATCAAAAAATCTTCCAGATCTTCCAAACTCTCTCTGCGCGAGATGAGCGTGAAAGTACCGGTATTGGCCTGACGATCGTTAAAAAAGTTATTGAAAACTATGGTGGATCGGTCACCTTGGAATCGGTTCCTCAACAAGGAACCACCTTCTGGATCACTATGCCAAAATCATTTAGTAAAGCAGCTTAAAACAGTATTATCATGGGTAAAATGGACGCAAACAGATCACTGTTGCTCGTTGAAGACGATCGGGTAGATGCCATGACCGTTAAAAGAGCACTTCGTGAAATTAAAGTTACCAACAAACTTAACATGGCAGGCAATGGCGAAGAAGCCCTGGAATTTCTTCGCGATAAGAACCAGGAGAAGCCGGCGCTAATCCTGACGGATATTAACATGCCCAAAATGAATGGCATTGAATTTTTAAAACAGCTTAAAAGCGATGATGAGCTTAAACATATTCCGGTAATCATGCTCACGACCTCCAAAGAAGACTGGGACCGTGTCGAGAGCTTTAAACTTGGGGTTGCCGGATATATGTTGAAACCGGTCGATTATGTCCAGTTTGTCGAAGTGATGAAAGCCATCAATATGTACTGGACCCTAAGCGAAATGCCTGATTAAGCGAAATACTTTTTTAAAATATACGCCTTAAACGTCTTAGCGTTTTTCGTTAAAAGCTCACTATAAAGTTGAGCTTTTTGCTTTTTTATAGCGCACCCCAAAAAACCTCCGGAAAGAAATTAATCATTGAGAACTTATTGAGAGTTAAGCACGTGTTAAGCAATTACTAAGGTTCAGCATGTAGTTTTTGTGAGATGATGTTTTATAGATCATTAAAGCTTAAACGAACATGTTAAAACCCAATACTCATCATATTCTCCTTGTTGAAGACAATCCCATGGATCAGCTTGCGATTCGTGAGATTCTTAAAGCATGTGATGAAACTTACGAGCTACGCGTTGCCTCAACAGTTGCCCAGGCAAAATCCATCCTTGAAGAAACCACATTTGATGTGGTTATTTCCGATTATGATCTGGAAGACGGGACAGGACTTGAAATTATAAAAGCGGCTAAAGCCATGCCTGTGGTGATGTTAACCGGGAACGGCAATGAAGAAATTGCGGTAAAAGCCTTGAAAGCTGGTGCATACGACTATTATGTGAAAGATGCTAAACATAAAAATATTAATCTTTTACCGATCACTCTCAAGAAAGTAATTGCCAAAAAGGTTGATAGCCGCATAAACCGCATGCTTTTATCTACACTTCAGCATGTTGCCGATAGTGTTTGTGTTACAGATTTAAACAACACCATCATATTTGCCAATGATGCATTTTGCACACAGCATAATAATACCTGTAACAACCTGATCGGTAAAAAACTTGATGAACTGGAACAGACATACCATATCCATCGGGAATGCAAAGAAACGCTTGAAACACCTCATGCATCGTTAAATGAGGTAAGCTACCTGAATACAACCGGAAAACGTTGTTACCTCTCGCGCTCGAAGACTTTAATAGAAGATGAGAATGGCAATGCTATAGCAACCGCCTACATAGCCCGGGATATTACCCGCCGGAAACAAATTGAGCAAAAACAAAAGAAGCTTTTAAACGATCTGAAAAAGGCATTGGCAAATGTGCGCATGTTAAGCGGGCTGTTGCCGATCTGCTCGTCGTGTAAAAAGATCAGGGATGATGGTGGTGACTGGAAAGTCCTGGAATCTTACATCAAATCCCATTCCGAAGCAGATTTCAGCCATGGCCTATGCCCGGATTGTGCCGAAAAGCTTTATCCGGAATACAGTTTAAACGACAAATAAAACCACACCGTCATGAACGACAACATTAATATCCTATTGGTAGAAGATGATCGGATAGATCAAATGGCTTTTGAGCGATTGATCAAGAAAAACAAATTACCGTACCAGTATTCAATCGCAGATTCTGCAAACCAGGCCATTGAGTTGATCAAAACAGACAACTATAATGTGATCATAACCGATTACAACCTTGGAGATGGCACAGGCAGCGACATTTTAAATCATGTAAGCAACACACCGGTTATTTTTACAACCGGTGCCGGCGATGAAGAAATTGCTGTTAAAGCCATGCGCTCCGGGGCATACGATTACTTAATCAAAGATCCCGACAGAAACTACCTGATGGTGTTGCCTGTAACCATTGAGCGGGCAATAAACGATCAAAAATCAGCTGAGCGGTTACGGTTGCTGGAATCCGTGGTTGTAAACGGTAACGATGCTGTACTGATCACCAATAATCCGAATATTGAGCAGTATTATCCCCGCATTCTCTATACCAACCAGGCCTTTAGCGATGTAACCGGGTATAGCTCAGATGAGCTTATCGGACAAACCATAGATATACTTATGGGCGAAAAAACCTCGCGCAGGGAACTGGCCAGGATCAGACGTGCATCGCTTCATACCAAACCGGTACGCACCGAACTGATCTGCTATAAAAAAAATGGCGCCGTGTTCTGGAACGATATCAACATCGTACCTGTGGAAAATGAGTCCGGGATTTATACCCACTGGGTATCGGTTCATCGTGATGTTACCGAGCGCAAACACACCGAAGAGGCGTTGATTAAAGCACGAATTATGGCTGAAGAGTCCATGAAATCAAAAGAGCGTTTCCTGGCCAATATGAGCCATGAGATCCGAACACCTATGAACGCCGTGATTGGTATGACCAATCTGTTGATCAACAACACCTCGCTTACCGATGAACAAAGCGAATATCTGGAAATTATAAAAGAATCATCCGATAATTTACTGGTCATCATCAACGATATTCTGGATTTCTCAAAAATTGAGTCCGGCAAGATAACATTTGAGTCTACCTCTTTCTCACTTAAGAATATGATCCAGAATGTGGTCTCGATATTAAATGTAAAAGCCCCTCATAAAGGGTTATATCTCAACCATAACGTCGATGCCGACTGCCCGGATATGCTGATTGGCGACTCGGTTCGTCTGAACCAGATCCTCATTAACCTGGTGGGTAATGCTATTAAATTCACATCCGACGGCGGTATCGATATTGATGTGTCGATTGAAAAGCAGCTGGAGAAGATGGTTATCTTACACTTTTCGGTTAAAGATACCGGTATTGGTATTGATCAGTCTAAGTTCAATACCATTTTTGACAGCTTTTCACAAGCAGGTGAGGATACCACCCGCAAGTTTGGTGGTACAGGACTGGGTCTAGCCATTACCAAACAACTTATCGAGCTGCAGGGTGGCAAAATCTGGTTGCAAAGCCAGGTTAATAAAGGCTCCAAATTTAGTTTTACGATTCCGTTTGAGCTGTCTGAAAAAGAGCAGGAGCCAAAAGAAACCAAGCAAAAGACCATCCAGAAGATCGATTTTTCAGGACGCAAAATATTACTGGTTGAAGACAACTATTTTAACCAGGTTGTTGCGAAAAAAACCCTGAAATCCTTTGGAATTAATTGTGATGTAGCCGAAAATGGCTTCCGGGCTTTGGAAAAATTACAGGCCCATTCCTACGAATTGATCCTGATGGATATTCAAATGCCTGAAATGGACGGCTACGAAGCCACTGCTCAGATTCGCTCCATGACCGAACCGTTAAGCAAGATTCCAATTATTGCCATGACCGCCGGTGCACTTAAAGGCGACGAAGAAAAATGCCTGGAAGCCGGTATGGATGCCTATATATCCAAACCGTTCAACCCGAAACACCTGGCCTCGCTTCTGGCTAATTACCTGCCTAAAAACCAAGAACCTTCTTTGTACCTGCAAAATGAAAGAGTTGAACAAACACCGGGTTTATCACTGGAAGACGAACTGAAACAAAGTGGCATAAATCTGGATTACCTGGTTTCGTTATCCGGTGGCAGCACCGAGTTTATTATTGAAATGATACAGCTCTTTTTAAGTCAGTCGCCCGATTACCTTGATAAAATGAACTACCAGCTCAAACAGCGTAAATGGGCAGACCTGAGCAAAACGGCGCATAAATTTCTCTCTTCGGTTGGCTACATGGGATTAACCCGGGAAGCCGAAATGCTGAGAGAAGTTGAGACCAGCTCAAAAGCTGTTGAAAACCTTGACACTTTACCGGGTCTTGTAGCTGAAGTAACTGATAGCATACATAATCTGCAAGAAAAGCTTAAACGAGTATTCCTGAGCCATAAAATTGCAGTTTAAACGCTGTGCAATACAAAAGTATTGTCCTGCATCTTATGCAGATCGTTCTTTAAGACATCTTTAAACATAACCGCAAGTGATTAGAACACGCGGTTTTAGTGACTTGCGGTTAAAACCTTTAAACACAACATAACTTATTGTAGTACCTGACTGAAACCACCCATCATGAATTACGATAAGTAACAAACAAGCAATTACAAATCTTCCATCCGCTTTGAACCATCCGAAAAAGTTCTACCTAATTTCCTGATAATTAAAGCCTTTATCCCAAAAAGAAGTGAATTTGAATATAAATCCGGGTGCTTGTGCGATTTTGGCACACATTTTGATTGTATACTTAAAAGATGAAATAAAAACAACTTAACCCTTTCACAGAGATAGATATGTTAAAATTTTTGATGAACCCTAAACAACAAGGTCGTATGATGTTAAAATGTTTGATCATAGACAGTAACGAAAACACCCGGGCCTATTTAAAGGCTCTGATTCAAGACTCAGACAAACTTGAGCTTGTTGCTGGTTGCTCAGATATCGAAAGTGGGCGAAAATTACTTAAATCTGAGGAAATTGATCTCTTGTTCCTGGATGCAACGCTTCAGGAGCTCTCGTGGTTTGAGCTGATTGGCGGGTTAAAATTCTCACCAAAAGTCGTATTGGTGAGCTCAAGCAATCAATATGGCATACAGGTTTTTGAGCACGAATTAATTGATTACCTGCATATGCCTTTTTCGCAGGACAGGTTTGAAAAAGCCATTGAGAGGGTAAAGAACAATCTGTTGATCTCAGGAAAATCCAAACCCATGAACCGGCACTTATACATAAAAAAAGGCTCAGAGTATTTTGAAGTGGATCTGAAGAGTATTCTCTGGATTGAAGCCTATTCGGATTATGTAATCATTAAAACACCGCGTCAATCATACATCGTTCACTCAACCATGAAAGGTATGGAAAAACGCTTGCCTCAATCCGAGTTTAAGCGTGTTCATCGCTCCTACATCGTGCGCTGGGATAAAATAGACGCCATTGAGGATGTGATGGTTGTAATTGGAAGAAAAATGATTCCTATTGGCGGCACGTACCGCAGGGAATTTAAACAATACTTAAGAAGTGTGGTCTAAACCTTATCGGGAGCTTTTAGCCTAAGATGGCCTTTTTAAAAAAATATGAGGCTATTTACTTGAGTTTCTGATTCGTGGTGCAAAAAAATCCAGAAAAATTTCACATCTTATCCAGCATATAAAACCATACTTTATTAATCCTGGATTAAGATGAATTTTAGATCGCCATTTATACGCTTCCTTTATAAATCAGCCCTCACCATCGTACTTTTAATTGGTTTTGCGTTATTAATGGATAAAGTGGTGATGCCACTATACACATCCGGAGGTTCGATAGTTAAAGTTCCTGATGTTAGAGAATTAGACAGAGACAGCGCAATGGCCGCGCTTACTAAAGCAGGTTTAATCCCAAAATCGGGTTACAACCGCTACGATAAAACCCGTGAATTAAATACAGTTCTGAACCAAAATCCGGTTGCCGGATCAGAAGTCAAACGAGGCCGGCATGTTTATTTATCTGTAAATAAAAAATCAGAAAAACCGGTAGGTCTTCCGGATTATAAAGGCCGGGCATTATCGGATATCAAGGTTTCTTTGGAAAAATTAGGATTGGAAATGGGCAATATTGCCTATTCAGTTGTTTATGACGAAGATAAAGACGGGTTAATTCTTTCACAGTCCATTCCACCCAAAACGCTTTTGGATCCGGGAACAAAAATAGGCTTTACAGTTGGAAAAATGGCTGAATCTTCCGGCCAGAAGCAGTCGCTTATACCCGAACTGACCGGCACTTCACTAAGGGAAGCTCAAAAAATTATCGTCAGTAACAGTTTCACTATGGGCGCTGTCTCTTTTCGCTACTCAACCAAACTGATCCCAAACACCATTATCAACCAGTCCCCAGAAGCCGGGCAGGTGGCGCCATTGGGCAAGCCGATCAATATAGTAGTGGCCACCGATAAACAATCATCAATAAATTAAATGGTTCAGGCTCAAAGCCTTAAGCCTCAAATCTTTATAGATAACAAGTATTTTTAATACATTACAGCACGTATTGGTCACCTAATCCGGTTTTGTTATGGACACCCTCTATGCTGTATCTCTTGGAGTATCTTTATCGGCTGCAGGTGGCATCCGCCCGTTTTTCACCTTGCTCTGTTTAGCTTTAGCCAGTATGCTGGGTATATATGACATATCGGTGTCTTATGCCTGGATGGTGTCGCATGAGGTGGTCTTTATCATTTTTATGCTGTTCAGCCTGGAAACGCTTGGCTATTTGTATAAAACCCGGATACTCTTAAATAATCTTTTTTTTATAGCCCTGGCTATGATCACAGGATTTCTGATCATGCTCTTTACCATTGGCGAAAATTTTGGGCAATACAAGTGGCCTGTTGCCATTTTTTGTGGTGCAACCACCGCAGGTATTTTTCAGGGATTGTTCTTACTGGTAAAAGATGATAATGAACCCCAGATCCAATTGTCTTATAATGGTTACGTGGCTGTGATAGAACTCTTGTTTACGGCCCTCATTATTGCACTGGCGTTAATATTTCCTTACGTTATTGCCGTATGCGTAATTTCTGTTTTAGCATTGGCTTTCAGAAAAATATTTTTCAGGCAGATTTCAAAAAATCTTCAGTAAACACTTAAATAACGCTCATGAAAGTTGGTATTGTCGGAGCCGGATATGTAGGCGCCACAGCTGCCTTTGCAATGGCCATGCGTGGTTCCTGCAGCTATATTGTGATCGTGGATGTTGATGATAAAAAAGCCTGGGCCCAGGCCAGCGATATTCAGCATGCCGTTCCATTTTCAAACGCTATGACCGTGCGCTCAGGAGCCTATAAAGATTTATCCGGTGCTAAAGTCATAATTATTGCAGCCGGTGTCAATCAAAAACCCGGCGAAACACGTCTTCAGCTTCTTGAGCGCAATGCAGCCATTTTTAATGATATCGTTCCAAAAATTCTCAGCGCCGAACCTGATGCTGTGTTGATTGTAGCCACAAACCCAGTTGATATTCTCACCAGTATAACCGAGCGCATTGCCGGTTTACAGCCTGGCAGGGTCATTGGATCGGGTACCACTCTGGACACTGCCCGTTTAAGAGCCTTAATCGGACATGAAATCCAGATCGATCCGCAACATGTTCATGCCTACGTGATCGGCGAACACGGCGACAGTGAAGTGGTGGCATGGAGCAGTGCCATTGTGGCCGGTCTTAAACTTCCATTTTATTGCAAATCCCGAAAAATAAACTGGAATACGACCATTCAGAATACTATTACGGAAAATGTTCGCCACGCAGCCTATCAGATCATACAGGGTAAAGGGGCCACGTATTATGGTATCGGTGCGGTTCTGGCCAGGATTACCGAAATAATTATCAAAAACCATAAAGCTGTTTTAACAGTATCTACAACCTGCGATCCTTATGATGTGGCGTTATCCCTGCCAAGACTTGTTAGTGGCAACGGGGTAGTAGATTTAATTGGGATTGAAATGAATGCAACTGAAACCAAGGCCTTTGAAAAAAGTGCAAACATTTTAAGCCATGCATTAAAGCAAATTAAACTTTGAACACTGCGTATTAAGCTCAGGGTTTGTTTATATTTTACTTAGTACTTTGCCGTTTCCGATAAACCACCCTAATAAAAATAATGCCATGAAACACACCTTTACTTTCGTCTTACTGGCCTTATGTCTGTGGAGCTTACCACTTCTTGCCCAGGAGCGTCAATGGATTTCCTACAACGCCGGACTACCTTCAAATGAAATTTCCAGCATCGTAATCGATAAACAGGATACCAAATGGATTGGTACATTTGCCGGATTGGCCAAATATGATGGTTTCTCCTGGAAAACATTCAACACATTAAACTCCAGGCTGCCCTCAAACCAGGTCGAGTGTCTCATGATTGACCAGAAGCAACGAAAATGGATAGGCATGTTCAACGGGGGATTGGCTGTATATGACAATAACAACTGGACTTTATACAATAACCGAAATTCAAAACTCCCGTCGGATTATGTGGAAGCTTTAGCTTTAGATCAAAAAAACAATGTATGGGTGGGTACCTGGAATGGCCTGGTTAAGATATCCGGGAAATCCTGGAAGGTCTATAACAGCAAAAACTCCAGTCTGCCTTACGACCAAATCTCATCCATCGTGGTGGATAGTGATAACAATACGTGGGTCGGCACCACTAATGGCGGAATTGTAAAAATCACACCTGATAATCAATGGACCGTATTCAACTCTTCCAACAGTGAGCTTCACTCAAATTCTATCCATGCTTTAGCTATAGATGAAAAAGGTCATCTCTGGGCAGGCATGCAGGGGTTTAATCAGGACGGTGGTATCACCGTTTTTGATGGTAAAACCTGGCGTTTATACCGGCCAACCAACGAAGCCCTCGGTTCTAATGATATTAATTGCATAGTGATAGACCAGGCCGATCATAAATGGATCGGTGTTGGAACAGACCGGCCGTTTTTAGGTGGTGATGGCGGTTTATTACATTATGATAATACCAAGTGGAATATCTATTCACCCATAAATTCCAATTTGCCTCACGATCGTGTAAATGCTATTGCAATTGATGAAAAAGGGCATGCCTGGGTCGGAACCAGCAATGGTATGGCAAGATTTGACGGATTTTCATGGTCGGTTTACAGTTATTCAAATTCAGGATTACCCGATCGGCATGTCAATGCCATTGAAATGGATGCCGGAGGCTTTGTATGGGTAGCAACAGACAGGGGACTGGCAAAAAACATTCAGGATCACTGGATGGTTTATAATAAAGACAACTCTCCACTGGAAGCTTCAAAAATCAATGATATCGTTTTTGATGAAAATGATGACCTCTGGATGGTTTCAGCCGGAACTCTAATGCACCTAACCAGAGGCGCTGTAAAACAATACGCCATTCCGGATACATTCCGGGTGCGTCAGGTAAACCAGTTGGTAATGGGAAAACAAGGACAGAAATGGCTTTGTACCGACGAAGGGTTGCTGGAGTTTAACAAGGGAAAATGGTCTGTTCTGAACCGTTACAACTCTGATTTACCACATAATCATGTACTTTGCCTAACAAAGGATAAAAAAGGTGTTTGGATTGGCACCCTGGGAGGTTTGGTCTATAAAAGTGGTGAGAGGTGGCAGGTCTATAATATTAATAACTCCAACCTACCTTCCAATTACATTTTTTCTGTTCAGGTTGATGGGGCAGGCAATAAATGGATCGGAACATGGAATGGGTTATGCAAGTACGATGGCGAAGACTGGGAAATTTATTCACCAGCAAATACCGATCTCCCGGATAGCCGCATTTATGCCATCGCCATTGATGAATTTGGTTATAAATGGATTGGTACCCTGGGAGGTCTGGTTCAATATGATGGCTTAAGCTGGCGTTTATACAATACCTTTAACTCCGGGATTTCTTCAAATGATGTAAGCCATATCAAAATAGATCAGATGGGGAATATCTGGGTGGGCACTCAAAGCAACGGGGTGAGTATTCTAAAAGCCAGCAGACCCCAATAACTGCGAGGAAATACCACAAAGAAAAAGGCAGCCTTTTGAGCTGCCTTTTTTATATCTGTTAAGAGTGTCCGCCAGCTACAATCCTGATCATTTTAAGGTTTAACACAATAAAACGATAGAATTGCCAGAAGATGTTTTTGCGCCAACGTAAGGTGCTATGTGAGGGGTATGGCGGATAAGCCTCATCGTAATAGCCTTTAACCTGATTGGTTCCCATTTTCTTAGTCCGTTTAAGTTAAAAAAAAGTGTTCAACATGCCGGGCAGGGTTTATAAAGAAAGCCACATTGCCTTGCTGAGTTTTTGAAACTGTTCTTATTCCGGAACAAGCCACCAGAATGGATACCCTTTTGCTTTATGCAAGAAAAGGTAATGAAGCAAGAATTTTAACCAGT
This sequence comes from uncultured Chlorobiales bacterium, assembly GCA_964642175.1. Lineage (GTDB taxonomy): Bacteria > Bacteroidota > Chlorobiia > Chlorobiales > Chloroherpetonaceae > JANQGG01. Next base: position 32,015 of record CAZXOK010000007.1, read on the forward strand.
GTCCGGCTAAACCGGCTTCACCAACTGAGTAGTCGATATCGCGCCCCCATTCGGGATATTTTTCCCAATCTGGTACAATCGGAAACACGGTCATGGTAGCCCCAAGGCCTGAAAATGCCCCATAACCACCCGATACCACGCAAGCAGCACCCATGCGGGCCATGGAAGCACGATGCTGGTGATCAGCTTTGCCCTGGATGCGTTCGGCAATATTAAGGGCTACAATTTTTCCGATTACACCCGAAGGCATTCCGGTTCGTGGTGGTGTTGGGAAAATGGCAGTACCATTCGGGCTTTTTTGTGGTTTTGAAATCGGATGCGGCGGAGCAAATGCAATTCCGGCAGCATAAATATTATCGTAAGTCGGATTCTGATAAATTTCCGGCCAGTCGTTGGCATTCCAATCCTCAAATTCTTTCGGGGTGTAATCGGCATCTACTTTCATGAACCCGTTTGGAGCGAACATTTGATCAGTGATATCGTTGTTTTCTTTGTCAAATGCTTTTAAACCAACCCCGGAAAAAGGTGGAATGAGCATGGAAAAATCAAATTCCTGCGATTTATACTCTCCTTGAAGGGTTTCGTAATGGGCCACACCCGGCTCGACTTTATTGACAGCCGCCTGCTTGATCCATTTAATGCCATACTCGGCCAGCATGGATTCTGTAAATACTTTGGTTGGTGTGATGTATCCGCCCCGTTTAATAAACGCACCGGCCATGCCAAAATCACCCAGTTCATATTCATTTGAGATCCAGGTGATATCGGCCATATGCGATAGTTTACGCTCTTTGAACTCGTGAGCAATATTTAAAATGTACTCAAATGCAGCACCCTGACATGTAGCCATCCCATGACCTGTACCGATTAAAAATCGCAGTTTCTCTCCGGCTTCCATTTTTTTAATACATTCCTGCAGGTTCTCCCAGGCATGAGCAGCATGAGAATACGTACATACCGATAAGCTGTTGCCATCGGGTCCTAAACCGGGCGTGGCATTAAAATTAAGTTTTGGGCCGGTTGCATTAACCAAAAAATCATATTCAACACGATCCACTACGCCCTGTTTAGCTTCGCTGGTGTATTCAAAAGTGACAAACCCATTGCTGGTTGTATCATCCCCTTCAGGGTGAATTTCAGTAGCTTTGGCTTGAATAAGTTCAATACCCCAGCGATCATAAACTTTTTTGAGCTTGAATCGAACCTGATCAACAGACATGCGTCCCACACCAACCCATATGTTGGAAGGAATCCACTGGTAATACGTATTTGGGGTAATAACCACCACATCGTGCTTCTTACCTAATTTCTGCTTTAAAAAAGCAGCCGCGGTATGTCCAGATATACCTGCGCCTAAAACGACTACTCTGGCCATATTATTATAAATTAAAAAGTTAGATAATTAAGTATATAGCTATATAGTTAATAGCTAATAATACTTATAAAATTTGTGATATAAAATCGATAGAGCACTTTTTTTGGGGGGGTTTTTGAAGACCGAAAGTAAGATGCGTTAGCGTAAAATGATCTTAAAATAAACTAATTTAATGCTTTATCGCTTTAATAAAAAAAACTATTTTAAAGCTATTATACACCAGTGTTTTTTTTGAAAGCCCAAATGATGGTTTCAGAAGGTTTAAAAATCATTTATATGTGATTCAGCAAAAAAAACACCGCTAAAGTTTAGAGTTGTTTATGTCAAAAAAAATTGCGGTTGTACTATCTACTTATGGAGAGGTTGAGCGATTAACATTTAATAATCTATATAAGAATTCCAGGCGTATTATAAATAAGATTACCAGTCAGATTGCCTCGCTGTCTGGGCCTATGAAACTGGGCATTGCCTTGTTCCGAAGTGTTAAGCGCTTGTTTGTTTGGCGCAGCAAAAAATACCGATCCCGTTTACGCGAGATAACACGGGCCCAGGTTCAACAAATCCAACTTTCCATAAATGAGCATATAGATGATCTGGTTGCACCGGCAGACATCGTGGTAACGGACAGTTATTATTTTATTCCACCTTATCTCGAAGACACACTTAAATCTCTTCGCGATAACGACTACATTATCATTTTATCTATGCTGCCCATAGAATCGGAATTTTCGTGCGGGGTGGCCTGCAAGATAGCTTTAACAGACCTTCCTCAGGAAGACCAGCATAAAGTGGATGTGATAGGCAGTTTATGGGACGATCAAGAGTTAATTCAAATATACCTCGATCACATCTTTGACTCCCTGTCGGGCTCCAATATTGAACCTTCAGATCCCGATTTAAGTCTCATACTTGCCATTCATGGTACCCTGATAAAGGATCAATACGGTGAGCCTTTAAAACTTCTTACCGGACTGGATGAAACCAAATCGTTTTTTAACAAGCTCAAAACCGCTCTTGAAAATGATCAACGCTTTCAGCTTTCTTCCATAAAACTGGGCTGTCTTAACCATCGCTTTGGAGGTGAGTGGACACCAGAATCATTAGACCGGGCGATTACAGAATTAAAATCAGATCAGTCCAAATCCGTTGCTTTGTTCCCGTTTGGCTTTTTTGCCGATAACAGCGAAGTAGACCTTGAAGCCAAAGACGCCCTCCTGAGTGCAGGATTTGAAAAAGCGCATTATATCGAAGCTATAAATGATTCCAAACCTTTTGCCAATTGGATTGCCTGGCGTTTAATTAAACGCATCAATCGAAATCTAAAAATTGAAAAAGCCATTGAAAAACAGTATTCGGCTTGCTGATAACTTCACACATAAATTCAACTGTTTAACAAGCTATGGCACTCTCAACTGATACCATTGAGCAATTGGTGAGACTTTTTGGAGCCAATGCAACATTTGTTTTAGAACTCTACGATCAGTACCAAGACAACCCCAATGCTATTAAACCGGGATGGGCAGGCTTTTTTCGGGATGTAGAATCTGGCAAAATCGATCTCTCGTCTCCGATAACGGAAGCCAGTCACTGGTATCACCAGCTTGTTGAGCCCAGCGCAACAGAGGCAGTAAAACCAGAACAGAAACCCTCAGGGCAGCCGCCCCAGGCTTTTTTTATCTCAGAACTTAACGAAAACGACCAACTAGGAGCTCTGATAGGTGCACAAGCACGGATTGTCGATAACATGACCCAAAGCCTGGGTATTCCAACTGCTACATCGGTAAGGCAAATACCCGTGATTGTATTGGATGAAAACCGCCGTATCATGAACCAGTTCATGTCGGCCATATCGAGCCCGAAAGTTGCCTTTACCCATCTTATCGCCTGGGCCATGGTTAAAGCACTTCAGCAGCACCCTTCACTGAACAGTTTTTTTGGGATCAAGGATAATAAGCCTTACAAAGTCCACAAGCAGGATATCAACCTGGGTCTGGCCGTAGATCTGCCCAGGAAAGATGGTTCGCGCATGCTGGTGGTACCCAGCATAAAAAAATGCCAAACCCTTAACTTTAAAACATTTTTCAACACTTACAACACCATTGTTGAAAAAGCCAGAAATGGCAAACTGGATTTGGAGGATTTCCAGGGCACATCAGCTTCGCTTACCAATCCCGGCACCCTGGGAACCGTATTTTCCCTGCCAAGGCTTATGAGCGGACAGGGAACCATTCTGGCCACCGGAGCTATTGATTATCCCTCTGAGTTCCAGGCTATGAACCAAACCCTGCTCTCGCAACTGGGTGTCAGCAAAGTAATGACCATCACCAACACCTACGATCACCGGATTATACAAGGGGCAGAATCCGGCGCATTTTTAAGCAGCATCTATAAGCTCCTGCTTGGTGAAGAGAATTTTTACCAGGAGATATTTGCCAGTCTCCAAATGCCATACAAACCATGGCATTACAGCAAAGATCAGAGTCCTACGCTTAAAGGTGCAATTGATAGCGAAGAATTAATCGTAAAACAGGCCAGGGTATTGCAGATGATCAATTCATACAGGGTGCGCGGACACCTGATTGCCAATACCAACCCCCTGATGTACGAGCCTAATTACCATTTAGAGCTGGATCCGGATTATTACGATTTTACCATTTGGGATCTGGACCGGGAATTTATATCGGTTGGCTTTGGCGGAAAACCCAAGCATAAATTACGCGATATTATTGGTTTGCTGCGTGCAGCTTATTGTGATAAGATTGGCGTGGAGTACATGTATATCCAATCCATAGATGAAAAGCGCTGGATCCAAAACCGGGTAGAGCCCCGGGAAAATCAACTCACAATAAGCCCGGAATCTCAAAAACGCATCCTCTATAACCTTTTACGAGCTGAACATTTTGAGCGGTATCTTCATACAAAGTTTTTAGGTCATAAACGTTTCTCCATTGAGGGGGCCGAATCCGTTATTCCCATTCTGGACTTTCTGATCAATTATGCCGGGGAGTGTTTTACCGAGGAAGTGGTTTTTGGTATGCCGCATCGGGGACGCATCAATGTTCTGGCAAATATATTTGACAAGCCCTATCATAAACTCTTCTCAGAGTTTTTAGACAAGCCGCTGCCAATGGACTCACATGACCTGATTCATGGGTCTGGGGATGTTAAATACCATTTGGGTGCATCTAATACCAGAAACACACAAGATGGTCGCCAGATAAAGCTTTGGCTGGCATCGAATCCCAGCCATCTTGAGGCTGTATCACCCGTGGTTGAAGGGGTGGCTCGAGCCAAGCAGGATCAGCAAAAACAATACTCACAACCCACGGTTTTGCCGGTATTGTTGCACGGGGATGCCGCGTTCAGCGGGCAGGGCATGGTGGCCGAAACGTTTAATCTCTCGCTATTGGAGGGTTATACCACAAAAGGCACCATTCATATCGTCATCAACAACCAGATTGGCTTTACAACCGCACCAGCTGATGCCCGTTCATCACTTTATGCCACCGATGTTGCCAAAATGGTTCAGGCACCGGTATTTCATGTTAATGGAGATGATCCTGAAGCCTGCATACGTGTCACCCGTTTGGCATTGGATTACCGGCTCAGATTTAAAAAAGACGTGGTTATTGATGTGGTGTGCTACCGAAAGCATGGGCATAACGAGGGCGATGACCCCTCTTATACCCAGCCAAAATTATACGGGCTGATAAAAGCTAAGTCTTCCACAGCAAAATTGTACGAAGATAAGCTCAAGAATACCGGTGTGCTCAGCCAGGAAGAAGGGCAGGCCATGCATGATGAGATAAAATCCGTATTGGATGAAGCCTATGAAAAAGCAAAAAACAACACAGAGGCCATCGAAATTAAGGCTGATCCAATCACATTACCTGAATTTATACCGCCAGTCAGCAAAAGTCCGCAAACCAATGTATTACAAAAAGTATTAAACCAGATTACAGAGACCACATTAACCTGGCCGGAGTGGCTCGAAATAAACCCCAAACTGGCCAAACAACTTACAAGGCGTAATGAATTCCGGAAGAATCCTGATTCGGCCAAAGTGGATTGGGCGTTTGCTGAAACCCTGGCATTCGGGAGCCTTTTATTGGAAGGGTATAATATTCGTTTGAGCGGTCAGGATTCCACGAGGGGAACATTCAGTCAACGCCACCTGGCCCTGTTTGATCAAACCACCGGCAAGCCTTTTATAGCGCTTCAACACTTAAATGAGTCCCAGGGCACACTTTATGTCTATGACAGTCTTCTTTCTGAAGTGGCTGCACTTGGCTTTGAGTTTGGTTACAGCATAGCAGATCCCAAGGCACTGGTGATGTGGGAAGCTCAGTTTGGTGATTTTGCCAACGGGGCACAGGTTATCATCGATCAGTTTATTGCCAGTTCAGAATCTAAATGGGGGCAATGCAGCGGGTTAGTGTTGCTCCTCCCACACGGCTACGAAGGTCAGGGCCCTGAGCATTCTTCGGCAAGATTGGAACGCTTTTTGCAACTATGTGCTAATGCAAATATGCAGGTTTGTAATTGCACCACACCGGCCCAATATTTTCATGTCTTAAGAAGACAGGTGCGGGCAGGTAATTTAAAGCCGTTAGTGATCATGACACCAAAAAGTCTCCTTAGAAATCCCATGGCTGTTTCTTCACCCATGGATTTTTCGGAAGATAAATTCCATAATGTACTTGATGATCCCCATTCTATCAAGGATCCAAGAAAAGTGGTGTTCTGCAGCGGTAAGGTTTATTACGATCTGGTCAAAGAACGTCACGAACAACAAATAACAGATATTGCCTTGGTACGTTTAGAGCAATTATATCCTTACCCACGCAAAAAAATCCAGATATTACTTGATAAATACAGAACCGCCAAGCAAGTGGTCTGGGTCCAGGAAGAACCCCGGAATATGGGTGCCTGGCATTTTATTTCACCCATGCTCGCTGAGCATATCCTGGAACATCAAACATTAGACTATGCTGGCAGAGACGGCAAATCCAGCCCTGCGGCGGGCCGGTTAAGTATTCATAATAAAGAGCAACTTGCGTTGGTGCGAGATGCATTATCTTAAACCCTAACATTTATAAGAGAACAATCAATGAAAATACTTAAAACTTTAACGCTTAGCTTTTTATTGGGTGGTATCACTTTTGGCCCTCTCTATGCCAGGGAAACCCAGAAAAAAACTTCGCCTGAAACCAAATCGCAGGCGGTTGATTCCACAAAGATTTATTGGGAAAGAGGAATGGCTCTTCTTGAAAAACAGGAATTCAGAGAAGCTATTGCTCCATTTAAAGCCCTGGTTCGGCTTCAACCCGATTTCGTAGAAGCTTATTTAGCCCTTAGCGTTTCCCATGTCAGGCTGGAAAAATACAATGAAGCGCTGGAGTTTTTGGATTATGCGATCAAGCTGGATCCAAAAAATGGTGAAAACTATGTTACATACGGGCTTATAAGCATGAGACTTGAAAATTATGCCGAAGCAGCCAAAGCCCTCAATCAGGCCAATACTTACAAACCTAAAGATACAGGAATACTGCTTGCCCTGGCAGAATCAGAACTCAATTTAGATCAATATCCTAAAGCCAAATCCCATTACAGCGAAGTGCTTGCTATTGATAGCACAAATCTGGATGCTCAAGTTGGCCTGGGGCATGTGATGCTTGGTGAAAAAAAGTATAAACAAGCCTTTTCGCATTTTAAAAGCCTTCAGCTGGAACATCCAAACAACCAATCTGTAAGATTAGGACTGGCTAAAGCCAAAGGACTAATTGGCGACACCTGGGGCTCTGAAGTTATTTATGAGTCGATTCTTGGTAAAAATAAAGCCTCAATAGAAGCCTACGAAGGCTTAGGAGAGTTGTATCTTAACCAAAAAAATTATCCCGCAGCTGAAAATGCTTTCCGGCAAGCCCTCGATGTAAAAGCCAATAATCCGTCGGTCCTTTATAAATTAGGCATTGTATTTTTTGAGCAAAAAAAATACAACAATGCTATGATGGCCTTTGAAGAAGCTTCTCGGATTAACCCCGATAACCATCAGGCCATTATGCTCCTGGGTGAAATTTTATACATTCAGGGTAAGTATACATGGGCACTGGAGAAGTTTAAACTGGCCTTATCCAAAAACCCCTCGAATGCCAATCTGCATTACAATATTGGTAATGTCTATTTTATGATGAGCCGGTTTTCGAACGCAATTACTTCATACAAAGAGGCCATAAAGCTCAATCCTGATCAAAGCGATTTTTACTACAACCTTGGCAAAACTTATGTCCGTCTGAACAATAATGCCAAGGCAGCAGAAAACTACAACAACGCATTTGAGCTGGATCCAACCTTTGCTGAAGCCGGGTATAACTTAGGATTAGCTTTAAAACGATTAAACCGCAACGAGGAGGCGATCAATGCTTTTGAAAAAGTCCTCCGTATTAAACCCAACGATGCAGAGGCCAATTTCAGTTATGCTAAACTGCTTGTAGAGGCGGGTATGTATGAAAAAGCCTTGTTCGCCCTCGAGCAGGTGGTTGTGGCTCTGCCAAATAACCCTGAAGCTCATTTTATGTATGCCTTAACTTTAACCAACACCAACCAGCTTAACCGGGCTACTTCGGCCTTTAGAAAAGTGATTGCTTTAGACCCCGATTATATCAATGCTTACTATAATTTAGCCCAGACTTACAACAAACTGGGTATGAGCTCCAAGATGATCCAAACTTACAAACAAGTGGTTGAAAGAAAACCTTACGATTCGGTGGCACTCCTGAATTTGGGTCTTGGGTATTTATCTTTAAAACAAACGACCCAGGCCGATCAGGTGTTAGAGCAATTGGAAAAAGTTGATTTGGGAATGGCTGAAGAACTGCGTCAGCAAATCAACGCTTTAAAATAATCAGTTTAAGACAAGATGCATTCAGAAGACTATTTGCAGAAAATAAGCCAGTTAGAAGCTATGATCTCAGAAACCCCTGAGCCGGATATTGAGACACATTACGAGCTGGCCATGGCCTATTTCAATGTGGATCGTTTCAGCCAGGCTAAAGATCAGTTGGCCGTGGTATTAGAAACAGATCCTAACCATACCAATGCCCGATATACATTGGGGCTTGTTCATATGAGCACCGGCGACTACAACAAGGCTGTCGAAAACATGACCACTGTTATCGATTACGACAAATCCTATGTGGAAGCCTATAAACACATGGGTGCGGCACTGATGACACTTGGCAAGATTGAAGAAGCCATGGAGAAACTGGTGGAAGCTTGCAGCATAGACCCAGAATACCTGGATGCCTATATCGTTTTAGGCGATATTTACCTTGAGATGGGTAAAATAGCCGAAGCCCAGGCCTCTTATGAAACAGCGATCGACCTGGATCCAACAAATCTGGATGGTCAGATGGGCCTGGCAATGTTCTTTCTTTCTCAAGGTGATTTAAAAGGGCTGCAAGAACAATACGAAAAAATTCTGCCCATTAATTCAGAACTTGCTGAAAAGATCAAATCTTTATTTTTAACATAAATGCAATCTTAATAAGACTTTAGACAGAATAAACTTATCAAATACTTACGTATGGCCATTATTTTACAACCAGAAAGACATTTAGAATCGACCAACATATTAAACAGCAAGAAAAATGAAGCGGATCTATATACTGGTTTTTTTGGTGTCAATGACCATGCCAATCGACTCCCAGGCTCAGCCTAACAGCAATCTGGAATTAAAACGTAAAATAAGCCAAATTGAAAATTTACCTACTGCACTGGCTTCTGAGGAATTTTTCAAATTAGGTGTTCACTATTCTAAACAAAACGATTATTTCAAATCATCTTTGCTTTTTCAGGCCGCGGCCAATCTAAACCCCACAAACCGTGACGCATATTATAATTTAGGAACATCCAGCTATATGCAGGGAAAATACGATGTTGCCCTCGGCGCATTTACTTTAGCCTTGAAACTGGATCCAAACGACCTGGAATCTATCTATGGTATTGGAATTTCCTATTTCAATCTGGGGCAATACTCACTGAGTGCTGAAGCATTTAGAATTGTCACACAAAAGAACTCTTCCGACCTGGATGCATTTTACAACCTCGGAAAAGCAAGGGTAAGACTTGGTGATACCAAAAAAGCGGTTGATGCTTATCGCAAAGCAATTAGCATTAATCCTTCATTCAAAAAAGCCTCTTTTAATCTTGGGTTAGCCTTAATGCGTATGGAACAGTTCCAGGAAGCCCAACGGACATTTGAAGATCTTCTTAAAGTTAATCCGAATGATTATGAATTGATCTATCTAATCGGTTCATGCAATGAACACATGGGTAATTACGCAGAAGCGGTTAAACATTACCTGGTTGCTTCAAATTCGGCCACTGTTAAGCAAGAGATCTATTACCGTTTGGGAACTTGTTATACGGCACTCAAAGATTACAGAAATGCCATAGAATCATATAAACGGGCAATTTCTTTGAACGATCATCGCGTTGATAGCTATTACAATATCGGGATTATTTATAATGAGCTAAAAGATTACACCCGTTCGGCTTATTACTTTAACAAAGTGGTTCAATACGACCCGAATCACATGTTAGGCTATAGCAATCTTGGTTTTGCCTATCTTCAGAATGGGAATATGCAAGGCGCCATTAACACTTATAAAGCCATTAAATCAATCGATAATGTGCTGGCCCGTTCGCTTTTTTCAGATATACAGGCTAAACACATCAAGAATTAAAGTTTTGCTCTAAAGAAAATCGCGCGATTATTTAAAGATTTATACCTATTTTGCAGTAAAAGCTTAAGCAAACATGACTCAGACAGCCCTCTCAAAACAAATCGCTGAGTTTTATGATCAGTCTTCCCATTTATGGGAAGGTATCTGGGGTGAGCATATGCACCACGGATATTATGGCCCGAAAGGTGATCAGAAACTCAACCGGCGTCAGGCTCAGATCAACCTAATAGAAAAACTTCTTGAGTGGTCTTACTTAAAAGTAGATTCTCCCAAAGTGCATACACTTCTGGATGTGGGATGCGGCATCGGTGGCTCAACACTGTATTTAGCTGATAAATACAATGCATCTGCTACAGGTATAACCCTGTCGGGCTATCAGGCCAAAAGGGCAGGAGAGCGTGCTAAAGATGCCGGGCTGGAAGATACGGCAGTGTTTCTCCAGGCTGATGCTTTAGATATGCCATTTGAAGATAACACGTTCGATATGGTATGGTCACTCGAAAGCGGGGAGCATATGCCACGCAAAGAACATTTTATTGCCGAGTGTTACCGTGTGCTCAAACCCGGGGGAAGGTTTATAATGGCTGCATGGTGCCATAGATCAACCCAGGCCGGAAAAAAACCTCTCACTGCCGAAGAAAACGAACTTTTGGAAAAAGTCTACCAGGTCTATTGCCTGCCTTATATTGTTTCGCTGGATGAGTTTGAAGAGATGGCCAAAGATTCGGGTTTTTCAGACATCCGAACAGATGACTGGTCAAAAGCTGTTGCACCGTTCTGGGATGAAGTTATTACCTCAGCTTTCAGTTTGGATGCCCTGTGGGGACTGATCACTGCAGGTTGGCAAACCATTCAGGCAGCACTCTCTCTTAATTTAATGTCTGAGGGCTACCAAAAAGACCTGATTAAGTTTGGTTTATTGACGGGCACAAAATAAATGCTTATCGAAAGTTTTTTTTATTTCTTTGAACTTCCTGTCAGGATATGCTTATCTTTGATGTTCATAATCGTATGGCCAGCCAGATAAACGCATTGGAATCATGTTAGATAAGTTTCGAAAAGCAATAGCAGGTACCCTGGAATGGCTTAGTATCAGTCGGTTTATTCCCCTTGAAAAACGAAAATCATTTATGAATGCCGCTTTGCCGATCATTTTCATGATCGTGTGGTTTCCTGTTTTATCTTTGATCTACAGTGCAGCACTGCAATGGGTTTTATCAAGTTTTCTCTCTTTGACAATGCCCGGATTGGTCTATATCGGACTGGCGTGCCTGTTGAGTGTTTTCACGCTTTTTATGATCCAGAATTCTTTAAGAAACTCATTCAGAACTGAAGTTGGCAGTCAGGATATGAATGTCGAAAATTTTAATAACTAACAAGGTATTATCAGATAACTTCATTATATTGCCGCCCATATTACAAAGGTGTTAAACTTTTAAGGAAAATATCCTGAATTAGGATATTCTGCGTGTTTAAAAAAAGATATCTTCGTTGGTTTTTCTCATTACTATTTGATTAAAATCCTGTTACTATGGATAATACGCTTTCAGAATTTGGTAAAGTATTTGTGTTCCTGCTCATGGGGCTGATTTTTGTTGTTGGTGGATTTGTAACCTCCAGGCTGCTCAGACCCAATCGACCAAACGAAGAAAAATTAACCTCCTACGAATGTGGCGAAGAAGCCATCGGATCGGCCTGGATCCAGTTTAACATTCGTTTTTATGTGGTTGCATTGATCTTTATCATTTTTGATGTAGAAATTTTATTCCTGTTCCCCTGGACAACCGTCTTTAAGCAACTTGGGCCATATGCGCTTTATGTTGCCATGATATTTGTAACTGTTTTAATTGTTGGATTGGTTTATGAATGGGCCAAGGGTTATATCGATTGGGTTCGTCCAAATCCTAATATTCCTTCAATGCCTACTAAATCGTTTAAAAAACCAATTTCCAAGCCAAAACAGGAAACGGAGCCTGACACAGAAACAGTTTAATTGGTCAGTACATAAATTAACTGCCAATTTAAATGATTAATCAGTTTATACGGATATGGGTCTTTTAGATAAAAAGTTTGAAAAAGGTGGCGTTGTTGTCACATCTGTGGAAAATGTCTTTAACTGGGCACGTTTATCATCCTTATGGCCAATGGGCTTTGGACTGGCTTGTTGCGCAATTGAAATGATGGCCACAAATGCTTCCAGTTATGATCTCGAACGCTTCGGGATATTCCCGAGAAGCTCCCCGCGGCAATCCGATTTAATGATCGTTGCCGGCACGGTAACCTTTAAAATGGCCGACCGTGTTCGACGTTTATATGAACAAATGCCTGAACCACGTTATGTGCTTTCTATGGGCAGTTGCTCAAACTGCGGCGGTCCTTACTGGGAGCATGGGTACCACGTGGTAAAAGGGGTTGATCGTGTAATACCGGTTGATGTCTATGTACCGGGCTGTCCACCTCGCCCTGAAGCACTTATTGGTGGACTGATGAAAATTCAGGAGTTGATTCGTGTGGAAAAATTTGCCGGAAGCCGAAGAGAAGCAATCGACAAGATCAGCCCGAAATCTTACGAGGCTGAAGGGGTGATCAAAGAGACCAGCGTTAGCGCCAGCAATATGTCTATATCAGAATCATAATCAAGTAAATTTTAGGTTTAATCAGAAGTTGATATTATGACTGAAGAAAATCAGGGAAACGAACCAAAGAAGAAACTTTCTCCGGCACTGGCTGCCCGGATGGAAGCCATGAAGAAGAAAAAACAAGAGGAAGGATCTTCGGAGGAACCAAAAGGTGAGGAAGAGCCCCCCAAAAAAGCCAAACCTTCTAAATTATCTCCGGCTTTAGCTGCTCGCCTGGCTGCCAAAAAAGCAACCAAATCCGAATCGGGATCTTCAGAAAAATCAGAAAAAGAACCTGCCAAACCAGAACCACCGGCTGAACCGCAGCCTCATGATCTGGCCTACAACGTGATCAAAGAAGAATTTGGTGATATTATCTCCGATCTGGACAACAACCCTCACATGCCATTTTTTGAAGTTACCGATAAATCTTACTGGCAAGCAATTGCTTATTTCATGAGAACCGATGAGCGTTTGAAATTCAATTATCTCTCCTGCCTGTCGGGAATGGACTATAATGATGGCCAATTGGGCATTGTATGTAATCTGGAGTCTTTAGGAGATCTAAATCATAAGCTTGCTGTAAAAGTTAAATGCTCCAAAGATGATCCGCATATCCCATCGGTGGCTGAAGTCTGGCTCACTGCCGACTGGCATGAGCGTGAAGCCTACGATCTGTTAGGCATTGTCTTTGATGAACATCCGGATATGCGCCGTATCCTTTGCCCGGACGACTGGGAAGGCTATCCGCTTAGAAAAGATTATCAAGTTCAGGAATATTATCATGGCATCCGCGTGCCATACTAATGGATAAAATTAATTGTATTTATCATGTCGGATGATTTGAACATAGAGCCTACAGTAAAACTTACATCGGTAGATGAAAACCTGACCATATTGGAAAAGGATCTGGATACCGAATACATGCTGGTACAAATGGGGCCTCAACACCCCTCAACGCATGGTGTATTAAGGGTTGAGCTATTAACCGACGGGGAAGTGATTGTAAAAGCCACCCCGCATTTAGGCTATCTGCATCGTTGTTTTGAAAAGCATGCCGAAAACATAGACTACCCGGGTATCATTCCTTATGTCGATCGCATGGATTACCTGGCATCCATGAATAACGATTTTGGCTTTGCCGTAGCTATGGAAAAACTCATGGGGATTGAAATCCCTGAGCGTATCGACTACATGCGCATTATTGTGGCTGAGTTAAACCGTATTGCCTCGCACCTTGTGGCTGTTGGTACTTATGCTATTGATTTAGGTGCTTTTACCCCGTTTTTGTTTTGTTTCCGAGATCGTGAACATATTCTGAACCTCCTCGAGTGGCTGTGTGGTGCTCGTATGCTTTACAATTACATTTGGATCGGTGGTGTTTCCCACGATTTTCCACCAAAATTCAAAGAACGTGTTTCAGAATTTGTTAAGTATTTCAAACCCAAAGCCCGCGAAATTTACCGCCTCCTTACAGAAAATGAAATCTTTGTTCAGCGTACCCGCAATATTGGCCTGTTGCCGGCAGATGTGGCTATTAATGCCGGGGCATCCGGACCAATGCTCAGAGGCTCGGCTGTTAAGTGGGATCTTCGCCGCGATGATCCGTATTCGCTGTACCCGGAACTTGAGTTCGATATTGCTTTGCCGGATGGTAAAGCCTCTGTAATTGGCGATTGCCTTTCAAGACACCTGGTTCGTGCTATTGAGATCGAAGAAAGTTTAAAGATCATTGAGCAGTGCATCGATAAAATCCCGGATGTCCCGAATTTTGATCCGCATGCCGCTGTACCCAAACGCGTTAAACCAAAAGCCGGTGAAATTTATGGCCGTACTGAAGCGCCTCGTGGTGAATTAGGATTTTACATTGTCAGTGATGGTAAAGGAACCAAGCCTTATAGGTGTAAAGCACGCTCATCGTGTTTTGTAAATCTTTCTCTTTTGGGTGAAATGGCCAAAGGTCAGTACCTGGCCGATGTCGTGGCCATTATTGGTAGTATTGATATTGTTCTTGGAGAAGTTGACAGATAAAAAACCAGACTTATTAAACGAATGCAACATTTAGCTTTAGCTGAAATAAATCAATGGAGTAACGCTCTCACAGATCTGGGTATTGTTGGTTTATTGCTTATACCAACCATACCACTTGTCTTTATTGCAGTTTATGCCCTTTATTACGGGGTGTATGGTGAGCGTAAAGTCTCAGCGTTCATGCAGGATCGCCTCGGACCAATGGAAGTGGGTAAGTGGGGATTGCTCCAAACCCTGGCTGATATTTTAAAGCTGATCCATAAAGAAGATATTGTCCCGAAAGCTGCCGATAAATTTCTATTCGTAATTGGCCCCGGTATTTTATTCGTGGGCGCGTTTTCTGCTTTTGCGGTTTTACCATTCAGTTCAGCCTTCATTGGTGCAGACCTGAATGTTGGTTTATTTTACGCCATCTCGATTGTCTCGCTTGAAGTTGTTGGTATTCTGGCAGCCGGTTGGGGCTCTAACAATAAATGGTCGCTCTATGGCGCTATTCGTAGTGTGGCTCAGATCGTGAGTTACGAGATCCCTGCAGCTACAGCACTACTTTGTGCTGCCATGATGGCCGGCACCTTAAGCATGCAAGGCATGATTTTGGAGCAAGCCGGACCCAAAGGTTTGTTGGATTGGTTCTTGTTCCAGTCGCCTATCGCCTGGATGGCCTTTATCATTTACTTTATTTCATCACTGGCCGAAGTAAACCGCGCGCCTTTTGATATCCCGGAAGCCGAATCTGAGCTGGTTGCCGGTTACTTTACCGAGTACGGTGGTATGAAATTTGCCATCATCTTTCTGGCTGAATATGCTTCCATGTTCATGGTCAGTGCCATTATAACGGTGGCCTTTTTAGGTGGTTGGCTCTCTCCGTTTCCTAACTTTGGTTCTTTTGCCCTGAACGACTGGACAAACGGCCCGATTTGGGGTGTGTTCTGGATGCTTTCCAAGAGTCTTTTCTTTGTGTTTATTCAAATGTGGCTCAGATGGACCCTGCCAAGGCTCCGTGTGGATCAATTGATGTTTTTATGCTGGAAAGTGTTAATTCCGTTTGCGTTTTTAGCTTTTACAATTACCGCGTTTTGGGAAATTTATGTCGGTCGCTGGTAAAGACAGCTTCGTTGAATCATATAACGATTTTGTATAAATGAGTCAGTATATAAATACTATAAAAACAGGTGTTTCAACTGTATTAACAGGTTTGGGTATTACCTGGAAACACTTCTTGAATGCAACCAACCGAAAAGGGGATGCCGGTATAGCCGAAGATCAGTACTTCGATCAGGTTGATGGGCTTTGCACCTTGCAGTACCCAACCGAAGCCATTCCTACTCCCGGATTTGCCCGTTACCGGCTTCATAATGAATCTGACGACTGTATTGCCTGCGATCAGTGTGCCAAGGCATGTCCGGTTAATTGCATCACCATTGAATCATTTAAAGCTACGCCAGACGATATAGAAGAACTGGGTACCACGTCTGATGGCACAAAAAAGCGTTTATGGCTCCCGGTGTTTGATATAGATATGGCTAAATGCATGTATTGCGGCTTGTGTACATACCCATGCCCAACTGAGTGCATTACCATGACACCGGTTCATGATTTCTCTGAATTTGATCGCGATCATATGATCTACCACTTTGGTAATATGACCAAAGAACAGGCTGCCTTTAAACGCAAAAAGCTCGATGAGTTCAACGAGAAGAAAAAAGCTGATGAAGCTGCTAAAAAAGCCGCTCCAAAACCTTCCGGCGAAGCCGTTGCTAAACCTGCCGCAGCTGGCGGAGCGAAAAAAATGTCTCCAATGATGGCCGCTCGTCTGGCTCAAAAGAAAAAAGCCGAAGGCGCTTCAGAGGAAGAAAAAAGTGCTTCGACTGAGCCCGAACAATCAAAACCAGCAGAGGAGAGTACTGATAAACCAAAACCTAAACTCTCACCGGCTTTGGCTGCCAGAATGGCTGCCATGAAAAAGAAAAAAGATGAAGGTGGTGAAGAAAACGCCTCTTAATCAGATCTGATTGATAAATTACTTGATATTGCGCAAGCAGATATAAAAAAACTATTTAGGTGCTTTAACATATGGAAGATTTAACCTACCAATTGATATTCTATTTCTTTGCCGCCGTTACTGTTATTTCGGCAGTATTTGTGGTGTTTTCCAAAAATATCATTTACTCGGCTTTCTCGCTGCTATTTACCTTTTTCGGAGTAGCTGCCCTGTATGTCTTTTTAAGTGCCGACTTTGTAGCCGTTACCCAGATCGTGGTTTATGTTGGTGGTATTCTCGTACTGCTTTTATTTGGTGTGATGTTTACAAACAAGGTTTCCCAGGTCCAGCTTAGAACCGATGTATTCAATTTTGTGCCGGGTTTATTGATTACGATTGCTACATTAGGGGTTATCGTTTATACCTTCTTGACCCGCTCAACCTGGAAACTTTCCGACACCCATATTAATGAAAGTGTAGTAGAGGAAATCGGCTATGAGATTATGTCGACTTATGTTTTACCGTTCGAAATTATAGCCTTTTTACTTTTTGCGGCCTTAATCGGGGCGGCATACCTGGCTACTTACGATAAAGAGCCATCAGAAAAATAAAGACAGTTTTTATAGATATTAAAAATTGATAGGGACTTAATATGCTACCTGAAATTGGATTAAATCATTACCTGGTAATCTCAGCCATCCTGTTCTCTTTAGGACTTTTTGGTGTCATGACCCGGAAAAATGCCGTGGTGGTTTTGATGGGTGTAGAGCTCATTTTGAATGCCGCTAATATTAATTTGCTGGCCTTTGGCAAATACAATGGCTCAATGGATGGGATCATGTTCAGCTTATTTGTCATTGTTCTGGCAGCCGCTGAAGCCGCCGTGGCTCTGGCTATCATTATAAATATATACAATACCTTTAAAACGGTTGATCTTAGCGAAGTTGATACGATGCGCGAATAAACTTAAACCATAACCAATCCAAGATTTATATTTTTTGATTTAAAAAACCATGGATACACTTATACTGTTTTCAATTATAGCGTTACTGGTACCTTTAGCCTCATTTTTCTTTCTTATTCTCACCAATAAGAAACTACCCCGCGAAGGTGATTTTATAGCTACAGGTGCTGTTGGCATTTCTCTCATCTTATCGCTTTATATCTTTGCCCAGGTTGTCATAGGGGAATACAACCCCGACTTTTCCATGACCTGGAATTTCACTTGGATTGATTTTGGTAATGTTCCCGGTGTTGGCCCTCTGGAGATAAAAATGGGTATCCTCATCGATAACCTCACAGCCATTATGCTGGTTGTGGTTACACTTATCAGTTTCCTGGTTCATTTGTTCTCAATCGGATATATGGAAGGCGATAAGTACTATGGACGGTTTTTTGCATACCTGGGTATCTTTACATTCTCCATGCTGGGTATTGTCCTGGCCGATAACCTCTTTGCTATTTACATTTTCTGGGAACTGGTAGGTCTTTCTTCCTATCTGTTAATTGGTTTCTTCTTCGAAAAAGACTCCGCAGCCGATGCCCAGAAAAAAGCTTTCATGACCAATCGTATTGGCGATGTTGGTATGTGGTTGGGTATTTTAATTCTTTATTCTCAATTCCACACATTTGGTTACCAGGAAATCTTCCAGGGTATTCAGGACGCGGAGTTCTCCTTATCCGAAGGCTGGCTAACAGCTGCCGGTATTTTACTTTTCTGTGGCTGTATCGGTAAATCGGCCCAGTTCCCACTGCATGTCTGGTTACCGGATGCTATGGAAGGCCCTACACCTGTTTCAGCTTTGATCCACGCAGCTACGATGGTTGCAGCCGGTGTGTATTTTGTAGCCCGAATTTTTGTGCTTTTAACTCCCGATGCGCTTCATGTTATCGCCTTTATTGGTGCCTTTACTGCATTCATGGCCGCTACGATTGCCATTACACAGCACGATATCAAACGCGTTCTGGCTTACTCAACTGTTTCTCAGCTCGGATATATGGTTCTTGGCCTGGGTGTTGGGGCCTACGCACCGGCCTTTTTCCACCTGGTAACCCATGCTTTCTTTAAAGCCTGTTTGTTCCTGGGTTCAGGTGCCGTTATCCATGCGGCTCACCATGAGCAGGATATGCGCTGGATGGGTGGACTAAGAACTAAAATGCCATGGACTTTTGCTACATTCACTATAGCAATGTTTGCACTGGCAGGATTGCCGCTTACAAGTGGATTTATGAGTAAAGATGCCATACTGGCAGGTTCCATAGGATTTGCTGCTGCTGAAGGTGGTGGTATCTATTATCTTATTCCTTTCCTTGGATTTGCTTCAGCCTTGATGACCGCTTTTTACATGGGTCGCCAAATGTGGCTGGTATTTTTTGGTGAAAACCGGGCTCATTTGAAACCCGAAGATCCCCACGACGATCACCATCATGGTCATGACGACCATCATGGTGAGGTCCATGAAGTGGGTTGGGTCATGCGCCTGCCGCTGGTGATCCTGGCATTTCTATCCGTATTTTTCGTCTATTCCATCAACCCGCTTGATGGTGCGGATGGTTGGTTTTTACATGTGATCAAAACTCCGAATACCGTGGTTCAGCAAGATGGGAATTTCATGCATCAAACTGCTGAAGAACATGCCAATACCGGTGGTTTTATTATCAACGATGCCTACGCTGATACTGATTCACATACGGCATCTATTACAAAAGTTGGAGGAGGGGAGCATACCTCACAATTCACCGACCCAAGGCAGGCTGCCATAGATCACGCCGCTCACGATGCTCACTATTTTGCAATTGGTTTATCTATCCTGATGCTGACCTTAGGCTTTGGCCTGGCTTATGTCGTCTATTTCAGAGGAATTATAGATCCGGATGAAATGGCCGAAAAGCTTAAGCCACTGTACCTGTATTCGTTCAACAAGTGGTACTGGGATGAAATTTACAATGCGACCATTATCAAAGGAAGTTTTATGCTGGCCAATATTCTGGCTTGGATTGATAAAAACCTCGTAGATGGTCTCGTGAATTTTGTAGGTAGCGGCACCAAATGGTTTGCCTTTAAAAATGGCCGCTTCGATCAGCTGGTCGTTGATGGGGCTGTTAATTTCACTGGATTTACCGTTCAGTTTTTTGGATTGGTATTCCGTAAGATCCAAACCGGTCAAGTCCAAACTTATGTAGCACTTGCCCTGGTGGCTATTTTAGGCTACTTCGTTTATTTCTTTTTAGGTTAATTAATTTTTGATACACATAAGGAAGCTTTATACGTCTTAACCATTAATAACTACTAAACATGTTATCACTTATAGTCTTTTTACCGATTATTGCTTTTTTCCTGATACTTTTTTTACCCGGAACCCAAAAGCAAATCATCCGGATCGTTTCGTTGGTGGCAGCCATCGGACAAGGGATTTTATCACTTGTTATATGGAATGGCTACGACAGCACCAAACCGGGTATTCTTGCCGGTGAAGGTGGAAATTTGCATGAAACATTCCAGTTTGTAGAGCGCTTTGATTGGATAACATTGGAGTTTGGACGATTTGGCACCTTAAATATTGAGTACCTCCTTGGTGTAGATGGTTTGTCTATCACAATGGTTATACTCACCGCTTTGATATCAATTATTGGTGTGGTCTCCAGCTGGACCATCTCAAAGCAGGTAAAAGGTTACTTCCTTCTTTATAACTTGCTCAGCACTGCCATGATGGGCTGTTTTGTAGCATTAGATTTCTTCCTCTTCTATGTATTCTGGGAAGTGATGCTTCTTCCGATGTACTTCCTGATTGGTATCTGGGGCGGACCTAACCGCGAATATGCCGCTATCAAGTTTTTCCTTTACACATTATTTGGTTCTGTATTCATGTTACTCGTGTTGATCGGATTGTACTTCAGTGTGATTGATCCGGCAACTGGTAATCATACCTTTAATATGGTGGCTATGGTTGATCAGGCCAACTATATTCCAGGCTCCATTTTTGGCCCAGAAAATTCTCTCTGGCGTTTAATTGCCTTTGTTGCCTTGTTTGTTGGATTTGCCATTAAAGTACCCATGTTCCCATTCCACACCTGGCTTCCTGATGCCCACGTAGAAGCCCCGACACCTATTTCGGTTATTCTTGCCGGTGTCTTGTTGAAACTTGGAACATACGGCATGCTTCGTATTAATTTCCCGTTTTTCCCGGAAGTCTTCCAGGAACTGGCTTATGTGATCGGTGTGTTTGGTGCTATCAACATTATATATGGCGCACTTTGTGCCCTGGCTCAGTTAGACCTTAAGAAAATGGTTGCTTACTCATCTATCAGCCACATGGGTTATGTGCTCCTGGGAATGGCTGCTATCAACACTGAAGGTATGGCCGGAGCGCTTTACCAGATGTTTAACCATGGCACTATTACAGCTATGCTCTTCCTCTTGGTTGGTGTGATCTATGATCGCTCACACAGCCGTCAGATTGAAAAATTCGGTGGCTTGGCTTCTTACATGCCGGCTTACACCTTTGTTTTAACTCTGGCATTTTTTGCTTCACTTGGGTTGCCCGGTTTAAGTGGCTTTATTTCAGAAGCGTTTGTGTTTGTAGGCAGCTTTAGCTCTGAAGTTACCCGTCCGCTTGCCATTGTGTCTGTTTTGGGTATTGTGTTCGGTGCGGCATACTTACTATGGTCGCTGCAACGCATGTTCCTTGGAAAACGTCGTGAAGATGCCCTTTATGAACTGCATAAAGATGAGAATGGCGACCTGAAAATTCATTTCCACGACTGGAAAGGCTCTAACGACCTGGATATGCGCGAATATGCCATGCTGGTTCCATTAGCTGTTATTGTGGTTATTCTAGGGGTATATCCCATGCCGATTTTAGGATTGATGACATCAAGTATCAATCAATTGGTTGAAGTGGTTGTCTCCTTTGGAAGCATTGCCATGAACTAATCTGGCTTTTAACAAGCCATGATCTAACTTTTATGAATTTATAAAAGACCAAAAACGAATGTTTGAAATACCTTCTGAATCCCAGATTCAAGAAATTATAGCCGCCTTAACTGGAGCCATTCCATCGTTCTTACCGGAAATCGCTATTGGCGTGTTGTTCCTTGTTGTCCTGATGATAGATGTTCTGGGATTGA
Source organism: uncultured Chlorobiales bacterium (assembly GCA_964642175.1). Lineage (GTDB taxonomy): Bacteria > Bacteroidota > Chlorobiia > Chlorobiales > Chloroherpetonaceae > JANQGG01. Next base: position 53,894 of record CAZXOK010000007.1, read on the forward strand.
AACAAAACAGGATCATTTTACCGGTTGTCTCGATTGTCGGCTTTGTGATCACCATATTTCTTGTGGCCGGTCAGCATTCCCTGGTGCATGAAGAAATTTTTCTTGGCATGTATGCGGTTGATCCGTTTGCCATCTTTTTCAAGTATCTCTCTCTGGTAAGCGGTATTTTTGCTGCTCTGATTTCTCTGGACTCAAACGAAATAACTTACCCCGAGGGACGCTCACTTGGTGAGTATTACGCACTGATCATAGCCATGGTACTGGGCATGTTCCTTATGGCTTCTTCAACTGATCTGGTGATGATGCTGATTGCCGTTGAAATGGTCAGTATTCCGTCTTATATCTTAGCCGGTTACAATAAAACATCTGTTCGTTCGTCTGAAGCCGCGCTTAAATATGTTATCTACGGTTCGGTCTCTACTGGCTTCATGATCTATGGATTTTCGATTTTATATGGCCTGACAGGTCAAACCAACATTTTTGAGATCCAGGCATTCCTGCAACAAAATGATGTGGATTCTCTGACATTGATGCTCAGCATCTTGTTGATCCTGGGTGGGTTTGGCTATAAAGTTGGTTTTGTACCTTTCCACTTCTGGTCGCCGGATGTATATGAAGGCGCACCAACACCGATTACGGCTTACTTATCGGTTGGATCCAAGGCAGCTGGTTTTGCCATTTTAATCCGGTTTTTCCGTGTAGCTATCCCGGTTGATGATTCGGTAGCTTACGAAACCGTGCTCACCCTTGACTGGGTAACCATTCTTGGCGCTACCTCAGTTGCGTCCATGGTTCTGGGGAACGTGGTTGCCATATGGCAAACCAATGTAAAACGTCTGTTGGCATACTCATCCATTGCTCATGCCGGATACATTTTGCTTGGTGTTTTGGTTGCTGATGATTTGGGCACACAAGCCACCTTGTTTTACCTGGCTGCTTACACCATCATGAATATTGGTGCTTTTTATGTGATAATTTTAATCTCCAACCAGATTGGCAGTGAAGATGTCCAGGATTATAAAGGCCTGGGCCGCCGTATGCCTCTGGCTGCCGCCTCACTAACGATCTTTTTGGTTTCGCTGGTTGGTCTGCCACCAACTGTGGGTTTCATCGGCAAGCTGATGATCTTCTCGGCATTGCTCAACAAAGGCACTATTTTCATATGGCTGGCTCTGATTGGTGTCCTGACCAGTGTGGTATCTTTGTATTACTACTTTAAAATCCCATTGTATATGTACTTACGGGAATCTGAGGTAGAAAAAGGAAACGAGGAATTCAATATTGGAATTCTTTCAAACAGCCTGGTTGCATTTCTGATGATCTTAACGGTGGTTTTCGGATTGTATTTTACACCACTTTCAGCTCTGGCGAAAGAATCGGTTTATATTTTGGGGGCCTTTTTACAGTAGTTTTAAATGCTCATCAGAAAAAGGTTCCGAAAAGCAACGTGATCGAGATATTTCCAAAAAAACGTCTTGGTGTATCGGTTATAATCTTAACATCCCTTGAGAAGTAATTGAATTGATAGCGGAACGTTAATCCCTGAATAGACTCCGGGTTAGTTCCAAAATAAGCACCGGCTCCGATATAACCATTTGCTCCCCAGTTTGCCTGTCCTTTACTGAATCCGCCAAAAAACCCATCTTCATACGGGGTTACATATCCCAGAGAAGGTCCTAAGCCAAATTCTATAAACGGGCGTAGAGAACTTTCAATACTCTCTCTAAGCAGGCGTTGCTGCACGCCAAAGGTTAACGGAAAGATCAGCATAGACTCTTGCCTGTTGAGCGATATAGATTGTCCTGTAAATGGATCAAATACCTCTCTTTCATTCTCATCACCTGCTGAGGTAATGGAGAAACTTGCAAAACCGATAAGATCGGGGGAATAAAGCTTGAGATAGCTAATGTTTGCGCTGAAGCCGGTATTGGTAATTCCAAAGCCACCCGAAATGCCACTTTTACTTTTAAAAGTAGGCCCGTATATGTCATCAAGATAAGGTTGAGTTTGATTCCTGGACGAATCTTCTGAAGGTTGTCCCTGAGCCTTGAGACTTTCTGAAATGAAGAGTGAGCTTGCTACTAAAACTAAACAGAGCGCTAACGGTTTTAAAATGGGCATACTTGAAAGTTTTCATGTGTAATTTCAGGATATATACTACTTAACGCTGTTTTCTACTAATTTTGTTTCGGGTTTGTTTTCTTAATTAGATATATAATTTTATTTTAAGCTTCCTGTTCAAATGATGATTATTTAACACTTAAAACATATAACCAAAAACTATGGCTAAGATACTTGAAGGATCGGCGATGAAGTTTTTTCAGAAATGGGGTATTCCCACGCCATCCTATGTAGTGATCATGAACCCAGATAGGCTCAAACAGCTTGCCGAAGCCAACAAATGGATGCACGAGTCCAAGTTGGTTGTTAAAGCGCATGAGGCTATTGGTGGTCGTTTTAAATTAGGGCTCGTAAAGCTTGGGTTGAATCTGGAAGAAGCAGATAAAGCTGTACGCGAAATGATCGGCAAAAAGATCGGCACTGCTGAAATCAAGCAGGTCATTATCGCTGAGCAGCTTGAGCATGATGAAGAATACTATATTTCTATTCACTCCAATCGTTACGGATCCGAATTATTACTCAGCAAGTATGGTGGTATTGATGTTGAAGAAAACTGGGATAAAGTTCAACGGCTTGATATCGGCATTGATGAAACACCTACCAAAGAACAACTGACCGATTTGGCACAGCGTGCTGGTTTTGAAGGTGAAATTGCAGAACGTGTAGCAAAAATTGCCGGTCGTGTGCAACTTTGCTTTGAAAACGAGGATGCTCAATCCATTGAAATCAATCCGTTGGTTATTCGTAAGAGCGATATGCGTTTTGCGGCACTTGATGCGGTTATGAACGTGGACTGGGATGCACGTTACCGTCATGCGGATTGGGATTTCAAACCGGTTTCTGAAATCGGCCGTCCTTACTCCGAAGCTGAGCTTCAAATCATGGATATCGATTCCAGGATTAAAGGATCAGTTAAATTTGTGGAAGTTCCAGACGGGGAAGTGGCTCTACTACCTGCTGGTGGTGGTGCATCGGTATTCTATTCTGATGCAGTAGTTGCTCGTGGCGGAACCATTGCCAACTACGCCGAATACTCTGGTGATCCACCAGACTGGGCGGTTGAAGCTTTAACTTCAACTATCTGTGCCTTGCCGAATATCAAACACATTATTGTGGGTGGTGCCATTGCAAACTTCACAGATGTTAAAGCTACCTTTACCGGTATCATTAATGGGTTCAGAGACAGTAAAGAAAAAGGGTTACTCGATGGCGTAAAAATTTGGGTACGCCGTGGCGGACCTAATGAACTGGCCGGTCTGGAAATGATGAGAAAACTCGCTGAAGAAGGCTTCGATATTCATGTCTTTGATCGTTCCATGCCATTAACCGACATCGTTGATATGGCGATGAAATCTTAGACCCATTTAGTAACGACATAAATTTTAAACCTAAAAATTCTAATTCAACAGTGAGCATACTTGTAAATAAAGACTCTGGTGCAGTTATCATCGGCGGAAGGGCCGGTCTGAATGCTGCGAAACGCATGGCAGAGTTCGACTTTTTATGTAATAAACCTCTGACCGTACAAGCTTTTGTGTATCCTCCCGAACAGGGTCAGCAAAAGGAAATCTACCACGGTGCACGCATTGAAAATATTGCTGTATATCCAAGCCTGGAACCAGCTTTAAAAGAGAATCCGAATATTGATGTTGCATTGATCTACATCGGCGCAGAACGTGCCTTTGATGCAGCAAAACAAGCCTTAGAGGCCGACAATATTCGCCTGGTATCCATGATTACCGAAGGCGTGCCGGAACGTGATGCGAAACGCCTGGCAAAAATTGCCAATGAAAAAGGCAAAATCTTTAATGGTCCTTCATCCATTGGTATCCTTTCTGCCGGAATGTGCCGTTTAGGTGTAATCGGTGGCGAGTTCAACAACCTTAAAAAATGTTTGTTATTCCGTCCGGGTTCCTTTGGAGTTCTTACCAAATCCGGTGGTCTCTCCAACGAAACCATGTGGCTGTGTGCCCAGAATGGTGATGGTATTTCGACTACCGTAAGTATCGGTGGTGATGCCTACCCGGGTACCGACTTTGTCACTTATCTTGAAATGTTTGAAAAAGATCCCGATACCAAAGCAGTTGTCCTGGTTGGAGAAGTCGGTGGCAGCCTGGAAGAAGAAGCTGCTGAATGGCTAACCAAAGAAAAACGCCGTATTCGCCTGATTGCTGTGGTTGGCGGTACCTGTCAGGAAGTATTACCACAGGGTATGAAATTTGGTCATGCCGGTGCTAAAGAAGGTAAAGGCAATGCCGGTTCAGCCCGCTCAAAAATGGAAAAACTAAGTGCAGCAGGTGCCTTGGTTCCAGATACATTTGGTGGTTTGAGCAAATGCATCAAGCAGGTTTATGAAGAACTGAAAGCTGAAGGTATCATTAAACCTGAACCGGAATTAGATGAATCTGTTCTGCCTGAATTGCCAAAACGCGTTCAGGAGGTCATGAAAGAAGGTGAAGTTGTGGTTGAGCCGTTGGTAACCACCACCATTGCTGATGATCGTGGCGAAGAACCTATGTACATGGGCTATCCGGCTTCCGAGCTGTGCCGAAAAGGATATGGTATTGAGCATACCATCGGCCTGCTTTGGGGTAAAAAACTTCCTTCACCGGAAGAAGCTGAAATTATCAAACGCATTATTATGATCTCGGCAGACCACGGTCCTGCCGTCTCTGGTGCTTTTGGTGCTATTATTGGTTCCTGTGCCGGTATAGACATGCCTCAGGCGGTTTCAGCTGGTATGACCATGATCGGACCACGTTTTGGTGGTGCGGTAACCAATGCCGGTAAATACTTTAAAATGGGTGCCGAAGATTACCCGAACGATATTCCCGGCTTTTTGGGCTGGATGAAAAAAAATGTCGGTCCGGTTCCTGGTATCGGTCACCGTATTAAAAGCCTTAAAAATCCAGACCAACGTGTAAAATACCTGGTTGATTATGTTAAAAATCACACCAATTTACATACACCTGTGCTGAACTTTGCTTTGGAAGTTGAAAAAGTAACCACTTCCAAGAAAGACAACCTGATTTTGAACGTGGATGGCACCATGGGTTGTATTCTGGTGGATCTGGGTTATCCGTCTCATACCCTAAACGGTTTCTTTGTTTTGGCAAGAACTATCGGTATGATCGGACACTGGATTGATCAGAAAGAACAAAACTCTCGCTTGATTCGTCTTTACGACTATCTCATTAACTACGCTGTTAAAGATGTACGCGAAGTTCCGGATCTTCCTCAGAAACAGGAAGCCTAAACTTTCACTGATCATATGTTTTTAAAAGCGAGCTTTCGGGCTCGCTTTTTTTATGCTTAGTATGTGGGAAGTGATATTTTACGGGTATGATAAAACTTTATTGCGGAACATCGGGCTGGTCGTATCAGGATTGGAAAGGGAACTTTTATCCACAAAAACTCTCTCAGGCCAAGTGGTTTAACTATTACAGTCAGCAATTCAGTTCGGTTGAAGTTAATGCGACATTTTATCGCTGGTTCGAAGAAAAAACTTACGAAAACTGGCGCATAAAAGCCCCTGAGGGCTTTAAGTATGTGATTAAACTGCCCCGGACCATTACCCATCAGAAACTATTGAACGATATCACAGAACCTGCTCAACGCTTCGAAGGACTGGTAGAGCACCTTCAGGATAAACTGGGTATGCTTCTGATGCAGTTGCCACCTAAAATGCCATACCTTCCCGATCGGCTGAACGACGCACTGGGAGCTTTTAAGCATCCCGAAAAGCTGGTGGTTGAGTTTCGAACCACCCGTTTTTTTACCGACGAGATCAGTTCAATCCTTAGCCATCACGGTGCAACGTTTTGTATCGTGGATTCACCGGATATTAAACCACTGCCGGCTCTGACCTCCAAAAAAGCCTACATTCGGATGCACGGTTTTTCGGAGTGGTATAAACACCGTTACAGTCCTCAACAGCTTGAGAGTCTTGCTCAACTCTGCCAGGAGCTGGAAGAAAAAGGTGCCGAAGAAATTTATATTTTCTTTAATAACAACATAGGCGGGCATGCACCTTTTAATGCCCGATCATTTAACGAGCGTTTTCAACACAGATAACCCATGGCCAAAACACTGCGTTTGTTGCTCGGTGATCAGCTCAACTCAAATCACAGCTGGTTTAACCATACCGATCCTGATGTGCTGTATGTATTGATGGAGATCCGGCCGGAAACCGACTACGCGCTGCATCATATTCAAAAAGTGATAGGATTTTTTTCTGCTATGCGTGCATTTGCCGGTAAGCTTAAAGACCAGGGCCATGTTGTGCATTATGTTAAGCTGGATGATCCCGAGAACAAGCAGTCGTTTGCCGAGAATTTAATCGGATTGATCCAAACAAACCCAATCAACCGGGTTGAATACCAAATCCCAGATGAATGGCGCCTTTATAAGCTATTTCAGACATTACCACACGAACTGAATGTGCCGGTTTGCTCAGTAGAGAGTGAGCATTTTTTTATTCCATTTCAGGATATGGAAGGCTACAGGCCTCAAAAAGGAAAGCGACTGGTTATGGAAACCTTCTACAGACGCATGCGCAAAGAAACGGGTATTCTGATGGAGAACAGTAAACCCGTGGGAGAGAAGTGGAATTATGATCAGGACAACCGCAAACGCCTGCCAAAAGGCATTGAACAACAAGCACCTGCCATGTTTCAACACGATGTAAGTGATCTCTATGATATGGTTCAGAAAGCGGGTATAAAAACCATTGGAACATTGAATCCAAAAGCATTTACCTGGACGGTCTCGCGCGCTGAATCGCTTGACATGTTGGACTTTTTCCTAAAGAATTATCTTGCTGTATTTGGCACCTATCAGGATGCTATGAAACAGGGAGGAGGCGCCTTGTTTCACTCGCGCTTATCGTTCAGCCTGAATACAAAAATGCTCTCACCAAAAGAAGTGGTTGAGGCTGCTCTTAATGCCTGGCAGGCAAGAATGGATGAGATCAGTCTTTCGCAGGTAGAAGGATTTGTTCGCCAAATTCTGGGCTGGCGGGAATACATGCGTTTGATCTACTGGAATGGCATGCCCGGGTATAAAACATCAAATTTTTTTCAACATCAGCGGTCTCTTCCGGCATTTTACTGGACGGGGGAAACCAAATTGAATTGCCTGCATCATGCCATAAATGAATCTTTGCAAACGGCTTATGCCCACCATATTCAACGGTTGATGGTAACCGGGAATTTTGCACTCTTGTGCGGCGTGCATCCCGATGAAGTGGATCGATGGTACCTGGGCATTTATATGGATGCCATTGAATGGGTAGAGCTTCCCAATACACGGGGCATGAGCCAGTTTGCCGATGGAGGTATGGTTGCCACCAAACCTTATGTTTCTTCGGCCAATTATATCCATAAAATGAGCGATTATTGCTCAAATTGCCACTACAATCACAAACTGGCAACAGGCGAAAAAGCCTGTCCGTTTAACGCCTTATACTGGCGGTTTTTTATGGTGCATCAGGAGCGACTGAAAACCAATAACAGGCTCTCGTTTGTTTATAAACTGCTGGATAAAAAAACACCGGACGAGAAAAAACGACTGATGGATCAGGCCGAAACCTGTCTCAGGCAATTGCATCATTTGTAATTAAACGGAATCACGTTCATCAAAAAAAGAATCAGTAAAGAAGAAATGAAGCGTATTGAGGTGATTGAATTCATGGATTTTGATTGGTTTCCCAACACCTTGCGCTCAACTATGACCAAGCTGATCGTTGTTCTGCATCGGCTGGTTGGCAGTATAGATATCCTTTCATCCATTATTGGAGATATCTATAAGAAAACAGGGGAGAGGCAATTGGTCGATTTGGGCTCGGGTTCAGGCAGCAGCATGCCGGATGTGGTTGTTGAGTTAAGCAATCGATTCCCGGAAGCTGAGTTCAGGTTAACCTTAACCGATTTGTACCCCGATCCAGATTTTGTTGAAGCCTTTAACAAAACCCGACACCCAGGCGCTCTGTATAGCCGGCAGCCGTTGGATGCAACCCGGTTAGACCTGGCTCCTCCGGGGATTAAAACGCTTGTCAATACCTTTCATCATATGACACCACAGCAGGCCAGAAGCATTCTGCAATCGGCCCGGGACAGCTATCAACCCCTGGTGATCTATGAAATGACCGACAATATTGTGCCATTTTGGGGGTGGGTGTTGCTTTTGCCCGTAACAGTGCCCATTATGCTTCTGATAGCGGTTCTTCTGGTGCCATTTGTCAGACCCTTGCACTGGCAGGATATCTTTTTTACCTACATAATACCTGTGATCCCACTTTTGGTGATCTGGGACAGCCTGGTTTCGTTTTTAAGAACCTATTCATTTGATGATATCCGGGCGTTGCTTCCGGAACCTGAGGATCAATACCAATGGAAGATTGAAAAAGTCAGGCAATTTGGCTGGTTACAACTGGGTTACGTGATCGTCGGGTGTCCAAACACCTAAAAAAGGCCTTCATAAGCACTTTATTGCCATACAGACCGAAGAGCTTATGCCGGAAGCTTATCCAGAACGATGAGCACGTATTTACGGTCAGTTTTAAAAATCTCCGGATTAACGGTTTTAAGCTCTTTTTCAATTTTCCTGTCGATGGACTCACGAAGTTTTGCCGAGAGATAAAATAGTTTCGGGAGTTTATACCTTAATTTTTCATAGGCAAAATGCCGTGCCGGTTTCAGAAAACGATTCACATACATATCGGCGTAGGCGAGTGTCGGGAGTATATGCTGGGTGATATCCCGCTCGTAAGTTACCGACCATTTGAACTGTTTTGCCTTGGCAAAAAAAGAATCCAGGTGATGGGGTCTCTGGTTTTCACTTGTTTTGTTCAAACTGAAGTAGTCGATCACGATCCATCGGCCATGCGGTAAAATTATCTTATCGGTTTGCTCAAAGGCCTTTTGCAGGGAGATGTATTGCAGCGACTCGGAATTAATGACCGTGCCATACGATTTGGTAGCTTTAAATGTCTCGTATTTGCTGTGATGGGTCACCAATTGGGTGTAGGTTTGGTTGATGAACTCAATCTGGTTTTTATTAGGCGTTAAACTTTCCACGTCTAAGCCCTTATCACTCAATAATTTTGATAATCCACCCATGCCGCATCCGACATCCAACACCGGATGCTTTGTATCCTTAACATGTTCCAGAATATTTTCAGCATACCTGATCTGGGCATCTTCGAACTGCTGAAACGAAATGGTTTCAGGTTTTATATGGATATCCTCAAAATACCCGTAATGCAACATGTTGTTGGTTAGGATCTGCGAATAAAGGTATAGCTCAAGGTCGTAAGAGGATTTATCATATTTTTGATTCTGCTTGGCAAATCCTGACGCTTTGATCCATTGCAGGGGATTCAGAAACGGGTATAAAGTCTTCATAAGCTTTTGCTGGTCATCTAAGTGCGAGATCAATGGCTTAAGACCTAATCATCACCCAAAGAACAAATGATGTTAAAGTAAATTGTGATTGTTCAGGTAAGTAAAATAATCTTTACTGAACTTTCACAAAATTTCTCTGAATATTGTTAATCATAGAATGGGTATGATTGGCCCATGCAAACATGTTTCGCAGCAGCCTCTCCGTTATGGAAATAAAACCAATCATTTTCCTGATTATGCCACTATGAAACAGGGATACATATCTTATTATTTTTGAACCACATAGCACCGAGCTTTCAAGCGTTGAGTTCGCTGGGGATCCATATAAGCTGTGTACTGCAGATCGCGTAACGGACGAAAATGAGTTGCCTGGCAGAAAGATTGAATCTCAGACCCGGCATGGCGGTAGATGGTGACGGGATGGGAAGCTTTGGCTTGCCGGGCACTCACCTCGATGCTGTTGGATTCATCTGCGGTTTGATCCAGTACCGTAAACAAAAACAAACCATTCGGACGCAAGATCCGGGCCGCTTCACAAAAAATCAACTTTAACGATTTAAAGAATGGAAAAACCCCGCTGCAGATAATATGATCCATCGACCGACTGGCATAGGGATACGGTGTCTCCAGCAGGTTGTGCGTGTTTAAATTATGGAAACCCTTCGTCCGGCAATAGTCAAGCATCTCTGGTGAATTATCCATACCATGAACCACCAGACCACAACTTTATGAAACAATTCGGCGCTCAGACCTGTGCCGATACCAAGATCCAGGATTGTTTGACGGGTTTGCACAAATTTGAATGAGAGACCAAACAGGATTTCCGATCCAAACCAACCGGTGGCTTCAGCCTCCTGATCGTAACTATTTTTTTCAGTCATAGATCTCCATTTATGGTTTTAAAACGCCTTAAGCAACTCGGTTATAAAATAATCAGCAAACCGCTACAGAAAAAATTAACTCCTAAGCCCAAAAGGGGTATTCGGATGTTCATCCAATCCATTGTGAGAACAGCACGGTAAGTGCCGGTTTTCAAACACATCCTTTGGGGAAGCCCCCACCCACACCTGTATAAATGTTGTATAATATAAATTATGTAAAGTTAATGGGAGTATTTTGAATATCAAACTTATGGTCTTGATATGTTTTTAGTCTTTATGAGCCCGATGTTCTCATTACTTTCACTGGATGTGGTTTTCGGCTTGAGTTGTTTTTTAGGTATATTCAATAAACAAGACATTAATTTAAAAAACATCCTTTAATTAGAAGGACCTCTTATGGCAAAGATTGATATGGTGATGCCTAAAATGGGTGAAAGCATCATGGAAGGCACCATTTTAAAATGGCATAAAGCTGTTGGCGATGCCGTTGAAAAAGACGAAAATATTCTGGATATCGCCACGGACAAAGTCGATGCCGAAGTCCCGGCAACGGAAAGCGGCATCCTGGCTGAAATATTATTTGAAGAAGGCGCTGATGTGCCGGTTGGTGATGTCATAGCCCGGATTGAAACCGATAAAAACGCAGATATCGGTTCTCAGAAACCAACACCTGAGACCCCGGTGAAAACCGATAAAGCTGACGAGGAGGCGCCCCCGCAAAAAGCACCATCTTCTGAGCCTGCTACCGAAACTGTAGCCCAATCCGAACCATCTCAGGAAAAGCCGGCTTCCGGGCGGTTTTACTCACCGGTTGTTATGGCCATAGCTCAGCAAGAAGGCATACCTATGTCTGAACTTGATGCCATCAAAGGCTCAGGGATAAACCAACGTGTTACCAAGAAAGACATCCAAGGTTACCTGAAAACCCGTTCCGGCGCTGCTCCTGCCGCTGCACCGGCAGCGCCAGCAAGCGCACCAGCTTCGGCAGCTTCTTCAACACCTGCAGCTTCTTCTCCGGGATCACATCAACCACCCGTGGTCTATGATCCGGAACGCTCCGAAGTTATTGTTATGGATAACATGCGCCGCCTGATCGCCGAACACATGGTGCGCTCCAAGCAAACTTCGGCTCATGTAACCTCTGTCTCCGAGGCCGATGTAACCGGATTGGTTAAGCTCGTTAAATCCAGGAAGAAAGCCTTCCAGGATGCCAATGGTATTAAACTCACCTTTACACCCTTCATGGTAGATGCCTGCATCAAAACCCTGAAGCAGTACCCCATGGTAAATGCGTCTGTAAATGGCAACGAGATCATTCTGAAAAAATACATCAATTTCGGCATAGCAGTTGCTTTAGGCGAAGATGGCGCCGGCGGTTTGATCGTCCCGGTCATAAAAAATGCCGACGAAATGAACCTGGTTGGACTTTCCCGCTCCATCGGTGATTTAGCTCAGCGTGCCCGCGAAAAGAAACTTCAACCCGATGAAATCCAGGGCGGCACCTTTACACTCACAAACTACGGCACTTCCGGAAACCTGTTTGGCGCACCCATCATCAACCAGCCCCAGGTGGCCATTTTAGGCACCGGTGCTATTGTTAAACGCCCGATGGTCCATACCCTGGACGATGGCACCGACAGCATCGTTATCCGGTCTATGATGTATTGCTCGCTTTCGTACGATCACCGCATTATTGATGGCTCGCTTGCCGGGGCGTTCCTGCAGCAATTGGTTAAAAACCTGGAATCCTATAATGAACAAACCATACTCTGAAGCTGGTGACACTCAAAGATAGCACGAAACAATTTTAGTATAACTTGTTGAATATAAATGCATTAACTGTTTTTAGCCAATGTCAGAAGAAACAGAAAGACCGCAGAAATCCAAACGCCCGGCCTGGTTAAAAGTGGGCCTGCCTTCAGGTGATGGTTACCGCAGGATCAAGTCTATTGTGGATACCAACCGGGTGCATACCGTTTGCCAGGAAGCCCGATGCCCGAATATTGGCGAGTGCTGGGCCTGCGGCACCGGCACATTCATGATCCTTGGGGATACCTGCAGCCGGGCTTGTGGGTTTTGTGCGGTTAAAACGGGCAAATCCATGGAACTTGATCACGATGAACCCCGCCGTGTAGCCGAAAGCGCCCGGCTGATGGGTCTGAAACACGTGGTCATCACCAGTGTTAACCGCGATTATCTGCCCGATGGGGGTGCCGGAATCTGGGCCGAAACCATTCGCCAGGTCAGGAAAGCGCTACCAAAAGCCACCCTGGAAGTGCTCATACCTGATTTTGAAGGCCACACCCCGGATATGGATACCGTATTTCAAGAGCAACCCGATATCCTGAACCACAACCTTGAAACCGTTCCCCGACTCTACCCCGCTGTTCGTCCGCAAGCCATCTATCAGCGCTCGCTCAATCTGTTAGCCTATGCCAAAAGCCAATATGGGCTTAAAACCAAGTCCGGACTCATGGTTGGCCTGGGCGAAGACCCCCGTGAAGTTCAGGATGCCATGAAACAGCTCAAAGCTGCCCAATGCGACCTCTTGACCCTCGGCCAGTACCTGCAACCTACACCGGCCCATATCGCTGTGGAAAGGTTTGTAACACCCGAGGAATTTGAGCAATACCGAATTTATGGCCTGGAGCTCGGCTTTATGCATGTTGAATCGGCGCCGCTGGTTCGAAGCTCTTACCATGCGGCCATGCCCAAATTACACATCAACTCATAAACGTATTCAAAAAAACATTCGCTATTTACTATGTCACCTGATCTGCAAATTTACCTCTATTGGGCCATTGGCCTTGTTTTAGGCTATGTTGTCCTAAAAGATGAACTCAAAACCATAAACACCACCTTTGATACCCGCCGCATCCTGCTCATCATAGGTATGGCCGTTGTGGTGTTGTTAAATGTGGAGATCTACAGCAATTCTACCTCGTATGGCTCCAGGGAGCTGGATATGCTAACCCTGATCGTATTTTCCATTGGCAACGGCATCGCCGAAACCCTGGTCTTTTTCAGCCTGTTCAAAATTGCAGAAAACCTGGTGGGAAAAGTGTCTCAAAATCCCTGGGTATTATTTATATCCGGCTTCTTTGTGTTTATGATCTACTCCGGGCTCATTCACGGATTGTTCTGGCTAGATATCCTGCCGGAGCACATCGTCGATACGCCCGAAAATGCCTTCTACCGCAGTTTGTTCATGCCGATTCAAATCATGCTCGCCCTGGGCTGGTCGCTCAGCTTTTTCTGGTACCGCGACCTTTACGCCATTTTTCTTTTCCACGGTCTCGTGGATGCCACCATGGTGTATTGCGTAAGGTTTTCGTTCTTCCCACCCGTTTTCTCTTAGGCTGATCTGGCCATACCGGGGACGCCCCCACATAAAGAGCGCTTATTTGTGTCATGCCGGATCATGTCCGGCATCCGGAAACACATTCCCTATGCTGTTCCCTTCGGCAAGCTTAGGGAACACAAGCGTTTTAATCAAATGCCAATTCGTCTGATAAGTAAAAAGTCGGGCTATAAAGAATGGAACGCTGAGCCTGCCGAAGCGGTGTGCTGAGAGGTATGCTGAGCCTGCCAAAGCACCTCCGAAACACCTTTCCGAAATGTGTGCGCTGAGCTTGTCGAAGCGCCGATTTTCAACATGCTGTTCCCTTCGGCTTGCAGAGGGAACTGGAGGCGTTGTCTATGGCCAAATCAGCCTGAACACGTCCAAAACAGAAGACCTGAAAATATTTTAATTTTTTTTGATAATTCTTGAAACCTCATGTAAGTTTTGGTCGTTAGTTGATGTAAATATCAATAACAATTACTATTAATAAATATAACTAACATTCACACCATGGAAAATCAAACAACACCCCAATTCAACGGAAAAGTATTAGTTGCCGGTGCAACAGGTAAAACCGGACAATGGATTATCAATCGTTTACAAAGTTACGGAATACCGGTACGGGCACTGGTTCGCTCAGACGAGAAAGGCAAATCACTTGGCGAAGGTATTGATTATGTTGTAGGTCGAGTACAAAGTTCAGATGATTTAAAGAAAGCAGTAGATGGATGTGATGCTGTAATCTCTGCTTTGGGCGCCAGTGCTATTTTTGGAGATGCCTCTCCTTCCGAAGTGGATAAAGACGGCGTTATTCGCCTGGTAGATGCTGCTGCGGAAGCCGGCATTAAAAAGTTCGTGATCGTGAGTTCCTTGTGTGTAACCCGCCCGCTCCATCCGATGAACCTGTTCGGCGGTGTGCTCACCATGAAACTGGCCGGTGAAGATCACCTGAGAAAAGTATTTTCTGAAGAAGGCCGTTCTTACACGGTTGTTCGTCCGGGTGGCTTGAAAGATGGCGAGCCGTTCCAGCAGAAAATCATGTTCGATAAAGGTGATAAGCTCTCATCTGGTTCGGTCAACCGCAGTGATGTAGCCGAGGTAGCCGTACTTTCGTTGTGGTTGGAAAATGCCAAAAACGAAACCTTTGAAATGATCAGCATCGGCGATGAAAAACAGGAATCTCTGGCACCTTATTTTGATAGTTTAGAGAGCATGGCCGTGTAATTTAAAAGTTAAGTACATTAATCTCATCATAGTGGATACAATCGATTGTTGGTTGTATCCACTTTTTTTTTGGCCCGAAACCCGCAGAGTCTTCAGTCTGCCGGAAAATTAATCCATGAAATGTGTATTTTATAACCCATACACCTGTTGCTGTGTGTATCGGGCATCACAACCATAGATTTTTAAACCTGTTGTTATGAGTTCATTTAAAGCCATCATTTTCGACCTGGGCGGCACACTCCTGCACCTGGATTACCCATACATTTCCACTGAACTTCGCAAGCATGGCTACGAGATTGCCGAGCCGGATTTTTTTGAATCGGTTTCCCGGATCAACCATAAAATGGAAGAAGTGTTGGCGGCCAACCCGGCTTCCACCGATGCCTCGCGCTGGCAAATTTATTTCGACTGGCTTTGTGATGAACTGCAGGTGGAGCTGGATCGGGACAACTTTATTTTGAACCGGCTAAAACCCCGGCATGCCTCCCACAACCTGTGGAACTACGTGTTACCGGGCACGCAAGAGTTGCTCAAAACCCTCAAAAGCAGTTACCGTCTGGCCATGATCTCTAACTCGGACGGACGCGCGGAGCAAAAAACCGTGCAATATGGCTTAAGGCCTCACCTGGAATTTGTGATCGACTCGCACTGTGTGGGTATTGAAAAACCCGACCCGAAAATCTTTAAACTTGCCCTGGAAAAACTTTCGCTCTACCCCGGCGATTGCCTCTATATTGGTGATATTTATTCTATTGATGTGGTGGGTTCAAGAGCTGCCGGCCTGACACCCATTTTGATTGATACCCTGTATTATCATCGCAAAGATTGCCATGTTATCCCCTCTTTATTCCATCTCCCAGAGTTGTTAGTCTCACTCTCATAAACGATTAATGCGTGTTTATTTCTCGATTTATAACATTCATATATACATGAATATATTTTACTTAACTTATTTATTAATAAGTATATAATTGAATATACATAATATCAATATAACCGTTTTACTGGAATGGTTTTCGTCCAATAAACGCGATCTGCCTTGGCGAAAAACAAAAGACCCATATAAAATCTGGGTGTCGGAAATCATGTTGCAGCAAACTCAGGTGCAAACCGTTATCCCCTATTACTATCGGTTTCTGGAACGGTTTCCAACCCTGCATTCATTTGTCAACGCACCTGATGATGAGGTGATGAAAGCCTGGGAAGGGCTTGGGTATTACTCACGGGTACGCAACATGCAAGCTGCTGCCCGAACGATAATAGCCGATCACCGGGGAGAGTTTCCAGACAATCAGGAAGGCTTATTGAAGCTTAAAGGTTTTGGGCCTTATACATCGGCCAGCGTGGCCAGCCTGGCATTTGGCCAGCAGGTTGTGGCGGTGGATGGCAATGTTAAGCGTGTGATCAGCCGGTTGTTTGCTATTCGTGCCGATATCTCAAAACCGCAAACCTTTAAAGAGATCACCGCATGTGCCAGATCGCTTTGCGTCAAACATCCGGCAGGCGTGTTCAACGAGGCCATGATGGAACTGGGCGCTGTGATTTGCACGCCGAAATCCCCGGATTGCAATGCCTGTCCCCTTTCTAACGACTGCCGGGCCTTTCAACGCCGGCTTATAGACCAAATACCGTTTAAACCCAAAAAAGCACCCGTACCGCATTACACGATTGCTGTTGGCGTGGTGACCAATTCGAAGGGCGACCTACTTATTGCCCTCAGGCCCAAAGACGGCTTGTTGGGAAATCTATGGGAATTTCCGGGCGGCAAGCAAACACCTGATGAAACCCTGGAGGAATGTTGCAAGCGTGAGCTCAGGGAAGAATTAGGGATTGATGTAAGCCCTACGAGGCCCTTAACCCCGGTTAAACACGCTTACTCGCACTTTAAAATCACCCTGCATGCGTTTATCTGCACCCTTGAATCGGGAACACCTGAACCTAAGGCCTCCCAGGCCATAAAATGGGTGGCCCCCCGGGATCTCAACCGGTACGCCTTCCCGAAAGCCAACAAAGCCCTTCTTAAAGACATTCAATCCTATTTTCGCTCCCCCTGAGCACACGGTGTAACGTCTGTTCAGGATCAAGCCTTAACACTGAGTCAGTTTTGGCTAAACGCATTGCCAGAAGATCACAATCAACACCCGGCTGAGATTTCATAAATATTTAATACCCTGGCAGGTTTTTAAAATTGCCGGAAAATGCTATATTCATCCCATTCCCTAACAAACTGACCACATTAAAACACGTTCGTCGATAAAACTCTGTCTGTGATAGAAATCAAGAAATGATTTTGAGTTAAAAGTTATTTATTGGATTGTTAGTCAGTAATTAGGTCGCTTAAATAACTAGTAACAGCAAGGAGTTAATCATGCCGAAGCAGATTTATGATGAAATGAATGACAAGATCACCGTAACCATTGAAGAGGCCTCGATACCCAAATCCATCCATAAATGGATCAATCAATATGCCGAAGACTATGGTGAAACGATTGCCGGAATTTTAGGTGAGATATTTTGGGTATTCAGAGAGTACAAAGCAACTGAACTCAAGTCGTAGAAGGTTTATTGAACACGTGCCCGACCCTTTTCATATTATTCAATTTACCTTCGTGCATCATATAGCCAAAATGCAACAGGTCTTGAATTAAGATGGGTTTTTTATAGGCATCTGAAATAATATAATCGCGTTCATAGATTTCATGCCCATCCTTATCTTCATACCCCGTCCATAACATAACGAGTTCGTCTGTAATATGAATTCGTTTCAAATTATCCAGTTGGCCAATGTAGGCTATACCCATATCGAAGTATAACGATCTCACGGTGAGCATGTCGTTTGATCGACTATCATACACTCTGGCTTTCAAATTCATGCCGGTTCTACTATTTTATAATTAATCACTATAGGATCAATCAGAATTTCTTGGTTTGAGATCATTTCGTATAATTAAACCTCCCGGCTACAATCTTCAGCAAACGCTGTTTTGCGGCCAGGCCTTTCGCTGGGTAGAGATTCACCATTCACACTCACAGTTATCCTGCCAGACATACAAAGGCATTATAACAGATCAAGTGATTTTTTTAACAGATCACCCTGACCATATCCATTGTCAGTATTACGGTCAATCAGAAGCTAACCTTAAGCTAAAAGCTGAAATTAAGAGATATCTGGGGTGTAATGTGTTCCGGAAGAACCCTATCAGTACTAAAATAAAACAAAAATTGCCGGACATATATCCTGTTATTCAAAAATATAACGGTTTGCATCTTTTAGACCAAAATAATTATGAAGTACTGATCTCGTTTATGTGTGCCCAGGGCCTGGGCTTGAGCCTAATCAGGCACCAGATTGCCACTTTATGCCTCACCTTAGGTCCAGCGATCTATCATCCGGAAAACCAAAACATTTTAGGGTACGGGTTCCCGAAAGCCGAGCGCCTGGCCAACGCCACACTAAAAACGCTTAAGACCTGCACCAACAACAATGCAATCCGGGCCAGAAATATCCGGCAAGTGGCCCGCAGTATCTCTAATGGCCGGCTGGATTTGAATGCACTCTCGGTGGGAAACGCCACTTATACCCGGGCCCGGGACACGTTGGTTACGCATGGCGGCATTGGGGAAAAAATTGCAGATTGTGTATGTCTGTTCGGGTTGGGGCACCCGGAAGCCATCCCCATCGATCGGCATGTGAGGGATTACCTGGCTGAACTTTTTAACCTGAAAACACCTACCAAGTCCCTGAGCACGGTGCATTACCGACACCTGGCCGATCAGGCACGTGAGATTTTAGGCCCGGAGCATCCGGGATTATGCAGCCAGATCATTTTTCATTATTGGCGAAAAGAGGTAAAACAGCTCACGGCATTTTAATGGCCGAGGTAAATAGACTGGTCGGGAATGTATATGGTAACCGGGCCATGAATTTTACACTGGCATCCTAGGCGGGACTCCAAAGTTAAACCCACTGCTTCATCTAACTGCTCTTCTTCTTCATCTGTGATCTCAGGCAGGTTATCCATGCCTTCTTTTATGATCACATGACAGGTTGAACAGGCACATACGCCGCCACAATTGTGCTGCAGGTGAATGGTATTTTCGAGCAAAGCATCCAGAATAGATGTCCCCTCTTCTACGTCCAGTTCAATTGGCTTGTTGGGGGCATTGTGCTTATAGACCGTAATATGATGATAGACCGGGTCGGATTGAGAAACAGAAACCATGATGAATCGAAATGATTAATACTGTTTGGGTTTATTTCTGAAACGAAGTTCCATTTCACGTACTTTAAGCTGAAGCTCTTCCATGGGCAACTGAAGATAGTAATTCAGGATATCACGAACCATTAACATGCGGGTGTTGCTGTCGATGGTAAATCCTTTTCGGCGTTTTTCCTCGAGTATCTTGACCAGGTTGCCGCTCTTGATCTCGTCGGTGGAAAGTATATACAACTCGTTTGCCTTGGCAGGCAGTTTTGAAATTTCCTGTTGATCGGGCAGCTGATCGGGCTTTTCACCTGTGGCTGCTTGATTGTTAGCCCGATCTGTAAATAATTCCTCACCTTGTTTAACGCCATCTTCCTTGCTCAGGGGCTCACCGGGAACATCCATATTCGGTAAAGTATGGTGATGATCCTGGGCACGGATCATTTTATTGGTGGTTTCGCGAAGGCGTTGCGAAAGGATAGTGATGAAATTTAATAAGATTTTGATCGCTTCGTTCGGGCGCATTTGAAGCATCCGGTCAAAATTGTATTTTGGCAGAACCAGCAGTTCGGAATACTCTTTAACAATAGCTGTGGCCGATCGTTTTTGCTGCTCAAACAGCGACATCTCACCAAGTAAAGCACCCGGGCCAAGGGTTAAAAATGGCACTTCTTCCCCATTCGGGTTCTTTTTGGAGAGATCAACTTTTCCGGACAGGATCACATACATGATCTGACCAACAATTAAATTCTCCCGAAACAGCACATACCCCGGATCAAAACTCTTGATGAAGGCATATTTAATGATTTGTTCCATTTCTTCCGGTGAGATACCAGCAAAAATGGCAATGTTTGAAGGATCAATTTTTCTTGAAGGATCGGTATTTGACATAACTTAAACCTAGAGTTAAGGTGCTCCCAATGCTTTTTTTTCTAATATATCTTTTTTTATGGCCAAAACAAGACGAAACTGTCGCTAATGATACCAATGTTTCGGGTATTCAGTCTGGGACAGAGGTGAATTTAAGTGCCGCTTTAATACAAAGTTATTGACATGGTTGTCTTCGAGTTGAATGGTTACATGATCGATATTGTAACGTTCTTTAAGCATCTTGTTTAAACCCAGGAGTACTCCCTGGCTGTGCTTGTAATCATCCACCAGTATATGACAACTCAGGGCATTAATACCGGTTGTAATGGCCCAGACATGCAGATCGTGAATATCTTTCACATGGCTGGTTTGACGGAAATCGGCTTCCAATTTCGTGATATCAATATTAGATGGCACCGTTTCCATTAACACATCCAGTGCTTCATGAATAATTTCCCAGGCACTTTTCAGAATGAGCGCTGCAATAACAAAACTCAGCAGAGAGTCTACCCAGTATTTTCCCGTCGTGAAAATGATAACAGCCCCGATCAAAACAGCAACCGAACCGGCCAGATCGCTTAATACATGCACATAAGCTGCACGAACATTTACACTTTCCGACTGGTTTTTAAAGAGCAGTATGGCACTGGCGATATTGGCCAGAAGCCCGATCAAACCAAATCCAAACATTTCTTCGGCCTGGATCGGGCGTTCAAGTGATAAACGGTCAAGGGCTTCCATGCAGATAAAAACGGCCACCAGGCATAAGATAATACCATTGGTTAGCGCCGCGAGTATTTCTACCCGGTAGTACCCATAACTTCGCTTTGCCGAAGCCGGCCTGGAGGCTAACCACGCCGCCAGGTAGCTTAAACCCAGGGATAGGATATCGCTGGCCATATGGCCGGCATCAGCCAGCAAGGCCAGGCTACCACTGAGGAAACCGCCAACAAGCTCAACAAAGAAAATGATAAAGGTGATCAGCGATGCATACCCCAAACCCCGCCTGGCTTTGCGGTTACGCTTGATCTTTTCAATATGAACCCTAAAATTGTGTTCCAAATTGTCCTCTTTAGCATGCTTAATGAGTAGCACGCGTTTCAGAATGTTCTATGGCGCGGGCTGCAGGATAAAGGCTGGCCACCAAACAAACCAACACTGCACCCAGAGATACTACGGCAAAATCAACCCACTCAACCGAAACCGGGTAAGCATCAATAATAAAGGCATCCTGCGAGGGCAAACCTACCAACCCATACTGACTTTGCAGATAACAAACCGCACCACCTAAAATAATGCCTATTCCAACACCAAGTAAGGCAATTAACGCTCCTTCGAAGATAAAGATTTGTTTGATATGCCTGGGTTGCATGCCGACACACCTCAGAAAATACAAATCCCGTTTCTTTTCTATGGAAGTCATCGTAAGCGAACCGATCAAACTGAGTGAAGCCACAAGGATGATCATCATCAGCACCAGGAAACTTCCCCACTTTTCAAGTTCCATCACTTCAAAGAGCTGGCTGTATTTCTCCTTCAGGGTGGTTACCTGGTACGAACCGGTATGGCTGTAGGTTTGAAGAAGAGATTCAATACCCGGTTGCAGTTCCTCCGGGCGTGAATCCGGTGCCAGTCGCACATCGATACCTGTTGCCCATTCATGCCCGTATTTAAGCAGCTCATGGGCAGTGCCAAGAGGTAGAATAATATAATTTTCATCAAAATTCCGATGGGATGAAAAGAAGTTGCTCACTTCATAGACGGGTGGTTCGGCTGGTGGCGAAGCAAAAGGCTGATCCAGCAAATCCAGGGCCTCATCCAAATATGCTGAGCCAAATAAGCGGATCCGGGCCTGGAGGTAAAGATCGTATTTCATGGCCAGGGCCCGGCCTAAAACCAATCCCTGAAATACCGAATCGGTTGGTTGAGCTAAATCGGTGTAGTTCTGGAACCGCTTCAGTGCATCTTCCTGCAATCCTTTCACCATCACCACCCCACTTTTCTCATCGGCCACCAATATGGCTTTGTCTTCAATGTAATACCCGGCCGACTCAATACCCGGCATGCTTTGCAATTCAACTAACAGGCTGTCATGTCTCAGCACATGCTTGCCGGTTGCCGCCGTAACCTGGATATCGCTATCTACCGACAAAAAGAGTGAGCGGGCCAGTTCCTGAAAGCCATTGAGAACGCTCATCACCACAACAATTGTCATCACCCCGATAATCACGCCAAGGATACTGATACGCGTAATAATATTGATGGCCTTGAGGCGTTTGTCGGAGAAAATAAACCGCCACGCGATAAATAAACTGGTTTTATGTTTGGTGATCTCGGCCATCTTTTCAAAGATTAATTTTCAATCACTTCAATCGGGTTGAGCCTGGCGCTTAACCGTGAAGGAAAATAAGAGGCCACCAGGCTGATGAGGAGTGTGATAGCTGAAACAAGCAGATAATTTTCGGGCTTGATGAGTATCGGGACCTGGTTTAAAAAATAGACCTCTTCGGTAAGGGAAATCACATGAAACAGCCGCTCAAACCAGGTGAGTCCCAAGGCCAGGATATTACCGGCCAGAACCCCGAGCGCGGCCATCAGAAACGACTGCGAAACAAATACCTGCTTGATTTTTGACTTTTTCAGTCCCATTGAAAGTAAAATGCCGATTTCCTTTTTTTTATCCAGTACCATGATCAGCAACGTGGATATCACGTTAAAACCGGCCACAATGCTTATTGTTACCAGCAGCATCGGGATAATATTCTCCTGAAGCCTGAGCCAGGCAAAAATATTATAATAGATATCAAAAATTGAACGAGCCTGGAAGGGGTAACCGAGTTTATAATTGATATCTGCCGTGAGCGGCTCAATACGATCGGCCTGGTTGGATTGAATAACGTACCCTGAAATTATTTTACTGTCGGAGAGCGTTTTCTGGGCATGGCTGAGCGAGCTAAAAATCATGGACTCGTCAAATCCCTGGGCGAGGCCTGTTTCATAAATACCCACCACCTGAGCCGGCCAGATATACAACCGCGGCAACAGCTCCTGGATGGAGAGACGGTGCGCATCCACCAGACCCAGTTCATGCATATCCGAGCGGATAAGGATCAGTTCATCATGTAACTCCAGGCGAAGCTTCCGGGCCAGTTTTTTTCCAATAACTACAGGCAACTCGATACCGGGATTTAAAACAGAGTCCGGCACCCCAAAAAAAGAGCCTTCCGTAATTTTTTGCCGTATGAACGAGACATCGGTTTCAGGTTCAATGGCCTTTAACTGTGCCGGTTCTATGAGCCCGCCACCAATTTCTGACATAGCCTGGCTTTTGGCAATAACCTGACTTTGGAAAAAAGGCGACATGGCACTTACACCCGGCAATGCCATTAATTGTTCCATGTTGGTTTCAGCAGTCGAGAATGAATGACCGGTCACCTGGCTAACCTGGATATGCGAACCAAAACCCAGGATCTTGGCTTTGATTTCATGGCTGAATCCCTGGACAATCGAAAGGGCCAGAATCAAAACGGCGGTACCAATCGCAATCCCTACAGTACCAATCAGCACAATAAAGGCCGGCCGCTTGGATCCCTCAACGGTTTTTGGAAAAGTAAAGCGCTTGGCTAAAACAAATTCAAAGCTCACAAATACTGGCTTAAAAGGTTGAACATGGCCACAACTCAGGATTGTAAATTCACGAACGACACAACCTGGTTACGACCTTTATCTTTGGCCTGGTAAAGTGCGTCGTCGGCTGCATTAATCAGGGCTTCAACATCAGAAGCATCATGGGGAAATGTAGCTACACCCAGGCTGGCCGTTAGATTTCCTTCCGGCTGCTTATCCTGGTTTGGAAAAACCGACTCCTCGATGGTATGCCGGATACGTTCGGCCACCTGAAACGCTTCCTGGCTGTCGGTTCGCGGTAACAAGGCAGCAAACTCTTCCCCGCCAAACCTTGCCGGAATATCAGTTTCGCGACATTCCTGTTTCAAAAGACTCGAAACTTTTATCAGCACTTCATCACCCAGTAAATGGCCATTGGTATCGTTGTAATGTTTAAATTTATCTATATCTATCATAATTAAAGATAATGGCTCACTGAATCGACGTGCCCGGGCAAACTCGGTATGGAATTGCTCTTTAAAATGCCTGAAATTAAAGAGCCCGGTTTTTTCATCGGTGATCACTAACTGGTTCAGTTCAATGGTCTTTTCTTCAATCTGTTTACCCAATTGACTTAATGTGCGGGCCAAAAAAGTAATTTCATCCAGTGATTTTCGCTTTTTGACAAAAGCAACCAATTGATCGACCATCAAGGCTATAGATTCCGGATTATCTGCATGAACACCTTTAACCTTTTCGGTAATCTGGTTAATAGGCCGAACGGTAGTGATATATACCACGTAAGCAAAGCCAATAATTATTGGGATTACACATAACTCAACCAAAGCGGCTAAATAGATCAGCTCTTCCTGTTTTTTTACCAAATCCCGGTTATTTTGAATCATAATGTTCGCTTTAGATGTGATCAGGGTATTAATACCATTGTAGACATCTACAACTTCACTGTTATACAGGCGGGTTATGGTATTCCAGTTTCGGTTTCCCTGCTTCACCAATCGGTCTACGGTTTTAAAATAACTCTCTTGTTTCTGGCGTATCTCAGCAAGCGTTTTAGAGAATTCCTTATCTGAATCATCTTTTTCAGGAAGAGATTCGTAATAAGTCTCAATTGGAGCTCTGGCTTTCTTGGCCTCTTTCAACCAATTGGGATTTCTGGTAAGTAAATATCGTGTAAAGTGATTATCGAACTGGGTGAAGCTGGTTTTTATGGAATTGATCGCAATAAAATTATCCAGATTTCGCTTGTTCTCTTCAGCCAGCTTTTGCTCCATGGTATACAACTCATAGATAATACCTATGGGCACAGCAACTGCTACGATCGCCAGTAACAATAACAGAATTGTGATTTTTGCTTTTAATTTCATAAACAAAAAAATAAGTCACAGCTTTAAAATGGCAATTAACTGATTTTAGTTAATCATTTACCTTTGCTCTATAATTCTGACTATGGAGGTTTTATATGTAAGGTAAAGAAGTTAAGATAAACAATACTGATAAAGTTTATGTGATGAAGATATCAACAAACTGTTAGGATTAAGCCGGCCATTTTGTATTCCCTGATCATTTCCATACATTACATGACGATGATGACTTTATTGATGCGATTTTATTCTTGACTGCAGATACTTTTTAGGGATTGTTATGGTGTTTCAGGCATTTTTCTGGCTGTGCACCCTTCTGTTGGCTTTACGCCACTTTTTTTAGCTCCAATAGCTAAGCTTTGCTGACAATTAAACCTTATCCGTCTTTCTTGTACCAACGTGTTTAATTGAATAGCAATCCTCAATTTCATGATGAGTTAGCAGATTTTTTACTGCTCAGACTTTTCATGTCATTCCTCAGGCTTACCAGGTCTGTTTGATAGCAGTTGTTTCAGGTATCTGTATCAGGAATACACAAACCTTGTAAACCAAAAAATACTAGCAAATGATTAATCAATCTAACAAAGAACAATCTTTTGGTGATAATCCAATTGAAGTGCGTGAAACCGATCACTACAGAGAGGAATATATTGACAGCTTTGTTGATAAATGGGATGAGCTCATTGATTGGGATGCCCGAGCTAAAAGTGAAGGAAGTTTTGTTATTGATAACCTCAAGCAGCGTGGTGTAAGACGCGTACTGGATGTGGCTACCGGAACCGGATTTCACTCCGTACGCCTCTTAAAAGCCGGCTTTGAGGTGGTTAGCGTAGATGGCAGCGCCTACATGCTGGCCAAAGCCTTCGAAAACGCTAAGCATCATGGTTACATTCTCAGAACGGTTCTTGCCGACTGGCGTTTTTTAAATCGTGATGTTCATGGTGAATTTGATGCCATCATATGCTTAGGCAACTCCTTTACCCATTTATTCCAGGAACGTGATCGCCGGAAAACCCTTGCCGAATATTACGCGATGCTTAAACATGATGGCGTTCTGGTTCTGGATCAGCGCAATTACGATTCAATTTTAGATCATGGGTTCTCAAGCAAGCATGTCTATCATTACTGCGGTGAAGATGTAACGGCTGAACCCGAGCACATGGATGATGGCCTGGCCCGTTTTAAATATACCTTCCCCGACAAATCCGAATTTCACCTGAATATGTTTCCGTTGCGTAAATCGTACGTGCAACGCCTGATGAAAGAAGTTGGATTCCAGAGAATTGAAACATACGGGGATTACCAGGAAACTTACCACGAATCAGAACCGGACTTCTTTACCCATGTGGCTGAGAAGAAATATATTGTTGAAGAAGAAACAGCGGAGGGCAATTCATGAGCAGCAGCTATTCAGAAGATGTAAGCGTAGCGCGCGATTATTATAACAGCCAGGATGCCGATAACTTTTATTACCATATTTGGGGTGGCGAAGATATCCATGTTGGGCTATACCAGTCTGAGTCTGAACCAATATTTGATGCCTCGCGCCGAACGGTAGAAACCATGGCCAAATCCCTGGAACCCATTTCAGATCAGCACCGTGTTCTGGATATCGGTGCCGGTTTTGGAGGTGCGGCACGCTACCTGGCTAAAACCTACGGTTGTAAAGTTGTAGCGTTGAATTTAAGTGAAGCTGAAAATGAACGAGACCGCCTGATGAACCAGGAGCAACAGCTTGATCATTTAGTAGATGTTGTCGATGGCAGTTTTGAAGATATTCCTTTTCCGGATGGCTCATTTGATCTGGTATGGAGCCAGGATGCCATTCTGCATAGCGGTGATCGCGAAAAAGTGCTTTCTGAAGTATGCCGTGTGCTAAAACCTGGCGGGCGTTTAATTTTCACCGATCCCATGCAATCCGATACGTGTCCGGATGGCGTGCTTCAACCCATCTACGATCGAATTCATCTTAAAAATCTGGCCTCTCCCGGATTTTACAGGGAAACATGCCAGGCATTAGGATTGAAAGAAATTGATTTTAACGACATGACCCGCCAGCTCATTAATCATTACTCGAGGGTTTTACAAGAAACCACTCAGCGGGAATCTGAATTAACCGAGCATGTCAGTCAGAACTATATCAACAATATGAAAAAAGGCCTGAAGTACTGGATTGATGGTGGAAATAACGGCTATCTGGCCTGGGGTATTTTCCAGTTTAAAAAAGGTTAAACCCTTTGATTATAGCCAAATGCCTTAAGTATTGAAACCGGTAGAGCCCAGCTTGCCGGTTTCTATGTTTTTAACCGTTTTAGATGAATAGAAATAGTTTTTGCCAGATAACTGAGCCGGCTGTTTCTGATTAACACGCTACAATTATGGGAAAATCACAACAAAAGTCTCCTTTCAATGGAAAAAAACCGCTCAGTAACCTTGAGATCCATCCAACGGTATTTTGGGCTTCATTCGGCCTGATTCTTTTTTTTGTTGTCTATACCCTTCTGAATCTGTCCCAAATTGAATCCACGTTTAACCTGATCAAAAATACCTTAACCTCTGCTACGGGTTGGTTTTTTGTACTAACGGTGAATGCTACGCTGGTTTTCAGCCTGTATTTACTTTTTAGTCGATTTGGTCATATCCGGCTTGGGGGTGCTAAAGCCAAACCAGAGTTCAGCTACTGGGGTTGGTTTGCCATGCTCTTCAGCGCCGGTATGGGCATCGGGTTGTTGTTTTACAGTGTGGCTGAACCGATATACCATTTTAACAATCCGCCTATCGGGCCGGCCGAAACCACCGGTGCGGCTAAAGTGGCCATGCGGTTTACGTTTTTTCACTGGGGGTTTCATACCTGGTCTATCTATGCCATTGTAGCCCTGGGGTTGGCTTTTTTTGCTTACAATAAAAAATTACCCCTGACCATCCGTTCGGTTTTCTACCCATTGCTTGGTGAGCGTATTCATGGCCCGATTGGAAACCTTATCGATATCCTGGCTGCTATTTCAACCCTTTTCGGTTTAGCAACATCATTGGGATTAGGTGTTCAGCAAGTAAATTCGGGTCTGAATTACCTGTTCGACCTGCCCTTTAATGTCAATACCCAGATCATTTTAATTGCAGTGATAACCCTTATAGCAACCATATCTGTTGTTTTAGGGGTCGATAAAGGCATTCGCCGGTTGAGTGAACTGAACCTGGTTTTTGCCGGTATTCTGCTATTTTTTGTGTTGCTCATCGGGCCCACTTTTTTCCTGATGGATGCTTTTCTTGAAAATATGGGCTTGTACCTCACCAATATGGTATCGATGGGATTGTGGAGTGAAGCTTACAGCCAAACCACCTGGCAGCACGACTGGACCATTTTCTACTGGGCCTGGTGGATTTCCTGGGCACCGTTTGTGGGAATGTTTATTGCAAGAGTCTCCAAAGGACGCACCATACGCGAATTTATGCTGGGTGTTCTGTTTGTGCCCACATCTCTGACTTTTGTCTGGCTCACCGTTTTTGGCAACTCCGCCCTCTATGTAGAGTTGTTTGGTCAGGGTGGTATTGTTGAAGCAGTTCAGGAGAACATCGCCGTGGCCTTGTTTGTGATGCTGGAGAATTTTCCATTGGCCGAAATCAGCAGTTTTTTAGGGATTATCGTGGTCGTGATCTTTTTTGTAACCTCTTCGGATTCGGCGTCGCTGGTTATTGATATTATTACAGCGGGCGGTCATCCAAATCCACCGACTGTTCAACGGGTTTTCTGGGCCACTATGGAGGGGGTTGTAGCTGCTGTCTTACTCCTTGGCGGTGGCTTAAAAGCCTTGCAAACAGCCACCATAACCACCGGCCTGCCCTTTGCAATGGTAATCTTACTGATGATGCTGGGATTAAAAAAAGGATTAAGCAAGGAGTTTCATTTGCTTGAAAAGACAGATATGGACATGTTTAAGTCTAAGGATAAATCCAAAAAAGTCCCAAAAGAACAAACCTCGGGATCGTCATAAAAAAAGCCTCCTTATTGGAGGCTTCTTTTCTTTGATGATCACTTCTATCATCATTACTCATCCTGTTTAAAGTAGATCACCCTTACAGGGTTTTTGACTGGTGCTACCCCGTTACGCACAAAGATCTTCTGGCCTTCACGGCTTAAAAAGGCCCCAAATCCCCGGGGAAGCCGCTCATATT
Source organism: uncultured Chlorobiales bacterium (assembly GCA_964642175.1). Taxonomy (GTDB): domain Bacteria; phylum Bacteroidota; class Chlorobiia; order Chlorobiales; family Chloroherpetonaceae; genus JANQGG01. The sequence goes on from CAZXOK010000007.1 coordinate 83,102, forward strand.
CGTCAAACATGTGATAAATCCCGTAAGTCAGCGGATAAAACCCCTCATGGACTTGCTTCTGATAAGGATAATAAGCCTTTGCCCCTAAACTATCAGCCGAGAGTGCCAGAAGTTTAAAGCCTAACGTATCCAGCCGGGCATCCGGATCGGTTACTTCTCTGAAATTTGAAATACTTCCCAGTCCCAGAGCACCTGGAAATTGTCCTACCATTTCTTTCATCTGGGATGCGCTTGTGCAGGGATAAGCTGTTGAAGAAAATCCAGGGATACGAAGTGAATCCTGAAGATAGTTGTATCGGGTATCATTTACAGATGTGGTAAAGACCCGGATTGGCATCGTAGGACCATTCAAGGTTTGCCAGTTTGTGATCTCACCCGAGAGGATCGCTTTAAACAGACCTACGCTTAAAGTTTTAACCGGATTTGATGAATGAGCCAATACACAAACAGCATCACGTCCAACCAGGCTTTTCTTTAACTGAAGGTTCAATTCTGCAATAACGGAATCTTCAACCGGGGTGAGTTTATAACCAAATACCACCGAACGACCATCCTGGTTCAAAAACCCTTCAACAGCCTTACGGGCATTTAATTCACTGACTTTAAGCTCACTTTCCGGGTACAAACGTATAAACTCCTGGGCCTGCTTTTCTATAATGGGTGTCAGCGAGTAATCGGTTAGTATGTTTAATGAACCCTTGGTTGCTGTTTCCCTTTCAAATTGCTGCTGGTTCATTTCAGTGAACTGTTCAATACAACTACACCCTTTTGATGTAACGGCCAGAAAAACGAAAAAGACTATCGGAAGGTAAAAGGCAAGTTTTTTCATGGATCTTGGTACTCAATTCTGTTTAAGTTGGGGCAAAACTAATACAAAAGGGTTAAAAAGTCTAATGTATTACTGAGGATTTAAACATTACCTAACCGGTACATCTGTCATAAAAAAAGGGTTGCGTTCACACACGCAACCCTTGAAATAAATTATGCCTGATTTGCTTTAAGGATTTACCCTCACTTTTACCTGCATTGGCATCAGGCCCTTGTTTTTAAAGACTGGGTGGCCTTCAACCATGGAAAAGGACGCCAGGCCATTGGCCATGTCCTGGTATCGGTCATAAACCGCATAAACATCATAAGATAGTGGGTACAGGTCTTTATAAATGAAATAGATAAACGGGCCGATAGGTTCGGCATTTGTGCTGTCGGCCAGTAATTTCATCCCTTTAAATTCAGAGGTATCCCGATCAGAGGTTTTACTGTGCAATGCCCAATAAGAAAACCGCCGGCTGGTAACGCCCAAAGCCGATGGATCGTCTTTCATAGCACGGCGAAAATCCATTGCAGTTTCAAGCCATTCCGGCTCTATAACGGTGTGTTCCGGCCCCATCAATGAATCCTGAACCACTTTCATAATCCCTTTGGCTTCCATGTTCGATATCATTCTGATAGGTTGATCTTCTCCTCCCAATGCTTTCCAGTTGGTGATATTTCCCGATAAAACACCTTTAACATCAGATTCTTTAATAATTTTAACGGTATTCGAAGGATTGGTAACCAGGCAGACCGCGTCCCGGGCAATCAAGTGCTGGGCAATAACGATCTGTTTTTCATCAAAATACGCCTGTTCTTCCGGTGTGAGTTTTCGTGTCATAAAAGCCAGGCGTACATCTTTGTTCATCAATCCTTTCACGGCCTCATCGTCGGACATGGCTACGCGGGTTTCGATTACCCCAAAGGGATAGTACTCATTAAATGCAACAGCCAGCGAATCAATCAACGGGACTATCTTATGATCCTGATAGACCGTTAGAAATCCTTTTGTTGCTAATTCATCTGCCTGGTTAAACTCAAACAGTTTTCTGACGGCAACCTGGTAGAGTGAGTCCTGGGATAAGGCCAGAAGTGCATCCCGTTCAGTTGCGGTAAGATCTCCTTTACTTTTCAGGAGACCTGCCTGCATATCGTAACTGAACTTATCGGCCAGCTCGCCGGAAAAAGTCACCCCTTCTGGCAGTTCAGCCAGGTTCATGGTACGCTCAGGTTCACATCCAGTAGAAAATAAAGCAATGGTAAGCAACAACAGGAGGGTTCGAATCGGTCTTTTAATGTTGTTCATGGCTATTGAGGTTTTAATTTTACTGAGGTTATACATACTAACCTGAAACCATCAGTCCGGTGTTACTATAAATATAAAGCAAAGTGTTTGGAAATGGCAATCCGGGAGCTGATTAACCAAATAAGTTTTTTCTGTGAGTTGGCCGCGGTTATTGCTTTTGAATCTGAGAAGTTGAGCCATGTTTGCTGATGTTGGCCCTGGCTAACTGTGCACAACGGCTGGCCAGAAGCCGCGAGTCTTTGGCGCTTTCCTGATCGTTCAACGAGTGATAAAGTCCGCCGGCACGCTCAAAATAGCTTTCCGCCTCCTGGTACCGGTTGAGATTCATGGCACACTGTCCCAGCCCGAATAAATTATCGGCTGTGCCTTTAAAATGACTGACAAGTTGATCTATGCGCCGTGCCTTGAGATAGAAGATTTCAGCTGATTTCCATTCTTTCCGGTAACTGTCTGCCAAACCGCATACATAGAGGGCAAAGCTGGCCGAAGTCGGGTCGCTGAGCCGGGAGTCCAAAAACTTCTCTTCCTGTTCCAAAGCCAGTTCGCCGAGCATGGCCAGATCATCCTGAAATGTTTTGCTTGTTGGATCCTGGCCCAGTTTAATTCTGGACATCAGTCTGTAGGCATAAAATGTCGGCTCTAAGTCTTCATGCCTGACCGGCATCAAGGGCTCCAGGTAGCTCAGCACTTCGGTATAGGCCCCGGCCGAAAACAGACCTTCTACTTCGTGCAGGTGGAAATGCGGCCAGAGTGTGGGCTGAAACAGCTCAATCAGCTGTTTGGCTTGCCGGTGCAAACGACGAGATTTCTCAGGATCTGATACGGCCAGGAGTTTTGAGAGATGAAGATTAGATAAGACCATACCTGTCTCATCATCGGCCAGTGCAAATAGCATTTGGGCTCGCCGGGCATGTTTTAAAGCATGTCCGGGCTCACCTTTCCCGATCATCCGGTGCGATTTCTCCAGCATCACATACCCGTCCGATACCTCCCGGGCCTTCTGATCAAGAGGGTCGGGCAAGCTCGAACAACCCCAGGCCAGACACAGGATCGTAAGAATATGTAAGGCTGATCTGGCCATTAATTGTAGGTTTTTGTATTAATTTTAATTCTGATTTTCTCCCCGTTTGGCCGAACCCTTCCCGGCTCATTTTCGATGCCGCCACGCAAAAACGGATTGTTACTTAACCCCTGCATGGTACGGCGGGTATGTTTTAAGGCCTGTTGGGTTTCATCAAGCAAAATGGAAATATCTGGAGATTGAGTATCAACAAATTCCAATAAACCATTCAACCGCTCCAGGGATTCCGAAAGCTGCACAAGGCTTTGGCTTAAAGGGCCCATAATGGATTTACCTTCCGTATCCAGCAGCCGAGGCACCAGGCCCTCAGGATTCTGGTAGGCCATCAACACCGAATCGGTTCGGTTTAAGGTGCGGGTAAGCTGGGCCGTGGTTTGCTCCAGATTACCGGTAATGGTGCCCATGTTACTGACCACGGTTGCCAGCGAGGTATTTCCGGATGATTTTATACCGCGTAACTCGGCCAGGGTTTTATCGGTGCTCGAAAGGACATTCTTGAGCTCGTTAGTGGCGTCGGCCAGATTTACCAGCATTCGAAACACTGCCCCGTCTTCCGGGTTATTATCCTGGTTGAGCTTGTAGAGTAAATTGTCCAGGTTCGACATCATTGAAACCAGTGCATCGCCCGAGAGCTTGATGTTGTTTTTTCGGGCAAAGTCCCGTCCTTCCGGTGTATCCAGCGATGGGATAAAACCAAGCTCCTCGATCGGCTGGCCCTGATCAGAGCTTTGGATCAGTTCAATGGTGGTGGCCCCGCCCAGGAGGCTTTTGGATTTGTTCAGAACGGACTTGGTGGTCATGCGGTCGCGGAATTCTTCATAGATCTCAAAATCCACATCGATGAAATTCTCCTGGTTGAGTTGAAAACTTTTAATTCGCCCGATCTGGTAACCTTTAAAAGAAATTTGTGTGGTGCTGGTCAGTCCAATCGCATCAGAAAACCGGGTTTTAAAGAGGTATTTTTGCTCAAAGACTTTGTTATTGATCGCCACCAGGGCGGCAACTAAAATCACAATGGCAAATGCGGCAATCACAAATATGCCCACAATACGCTCGGTATATTTAAAAATGAACTTCATTAAACTAATGTGTAATCAAGAATAATTTTCTGAGTCGTTAAATTGTTTGAATTTATAATATCGTCGCGTTTATCCAGCTCAACAATCTGCCCGTTATCCAGCACCAGTATGTAATCGGTTAAGGGTATGATCTGCTCCAATGATTGCGAAATTATGGTTTGTGTAACGCCATCAGACTTATTGTTTTTAATCTGGTTCAGCACCAAACGCTGTGCCTGCGGTTCACAATTCTCCAATGGTTCATCAATAAGTGCCACTTCAGGCTCAATGATTATTCCCCGGATAAACCCTACCAGTTTTTGCTCAGACCTGGTTAGGTTTGCCGGTCGTTTGGCCAAGATAGATGTATTTAGCTGGTAAATGCTTAAGAAACGCTCGATGCGTTCTTTTTTTTCATTTTCCCGAAGCTGCGGGCAGTGATAGTCGAGTGACAGGCGGATGTTTTCTTCAATGCTTAAGTTAGAAATTAATCCGCCATTTCTAAATATGTATGAAATTTTTGATCGAATAGATTTGGCCTGTTTCTGATCGTTTGTGCTGGTATCGATGCCATCAATCAAAACGGAGCCGTTTGTTGGCTCCAATATTCCCCCGATCAGTTTCGGGACTACAATTTTCCCCGAGCCGGCCTGCCCGAGAATTAGCGTAAGCCGGGATTCGGGAAGCCTGAACGTGAGATCCTGCAAAATTGCGCGGCCGTCCGAATTAAAGGATACTTGCGAAAATTCAATCCCTGCCATGCTAAAAATAATAGATTAACGCAATGATGATATTGATAAATATAACCATCGTTATCGACTGCACCACGGCCTGTATGGTACGCTGCGGCACTTCGGTAGTGGCATACCGGACATTTAACCCCTGGTAACTTGCAATAACGGCAATAAAAAACCCGAATAACAACGACTTAACCACCGAGATCAAAATATCGGTTAGTGTGAGCTTGGCTAACAGCTTTGAAAAAAACACGTTAAAGTCGATTGGGTAAAACCACGATGAGACCAGCCACCCGCCAAGCAGACCCGACACATTAAAATACACATTTAACACCAGCATCGAGACCACTACCCCGATCGTGCGCGGCAACACCAGGTAAGAGATCGGTGAAAGGCCAATGGATTTCAACGCATCAATTTCAAGATTTACCCGCATGTTCCCCAGTTCGGTAGCAATGGCATTTCCGGAACGTGCAATAATAATAAAGGCCGTTATGAGGCTCGAGAGCTCGCGGGTGATAACAGCGACAAGAATACCATATAACAGGTCGCTTTGCCCAAAATTGGACAACAATGAATAGCCTTCCAGGATAATTAACCCGCCAATGGCTGCCGAGATGAGAACAATAAGCGAAAGCGCCTGGTAACCGGTAAAGAGCACCTGGCGCATCAGAACCATGTATCCGACCTGTTTTTCTTGGTAAAAGACCAAAAATCCTACCAACACACGTTTGAGAAATTGCAAAAACTGTTGTTGATGCTTTACCCAGATAACAATACCATCACCTATGTTTTGCGCCAGCGCACTGATCATGTAGACCCTTTCAACACGAATTGAGTAACGGGAGGGATAGGATGCGATTTTAATCTTCAAATAAATCCCTTTAAAAAACGCCTATTTTTGTGAAAGTATCAAAAAATATTCGGTAAAAATTTTGGTCGCGGTGGAATAGATTGTATATTTATGCCTTTTACTGAATATAAATTCATTATTTCGCTCTTGAAGAAAACAGTTTCCATCATTGGTGCATCAGGGTATTCAGGCTCGGAGCTGACCCGGCTCTTGTACGACCATCCGGATGTGACCCTGCATCATCTCTATGCACATGGCCAGGCCGGTAAGCATGTAACTGAGGTATATCCTTACCTGGAAGCCGATTTTATATACGAACAGTACAACGGCCAAACGGATTCGGATATTTACTTTCTGGCCCTCCCGCATGGCGAGGCCATAAAACTGGTGCCGGCTTTAAAAGCAGCCGGTAAAATGGTGATTGATTTATCTGGAGATCATAGAATTACATCCACAGAACTGCATAAAGCTTATTACAAGTCCGAAAAACCCGCAGATGCCATCATGCAATACGGGATGCCGGAACTGTTTAAACCAGAGATACAGGCCACCCGGCATATCAGCAACCCGGGTTGCTATGCCACCAGTATTGTGCTGGGGCTTGCACCGATCCTGGGTAACGCGTCGCTGAAAAACAATGTTCAAAATATAACGGTTTTCGCCACGTCGGGCCTGTCGGGAGCCGGCCGAGCTTCAAAGGTCGAACTGTCTTACTCCGAAATGTCGGCCAACATGTGGGCTTATAAAGTTGGCACCCATCAGCATTCACCCGAAATTATGCAGGCCTTTGGCTACCGGGTGGATCAATTGCCGTTCGGGTTTACCTTTGTGCCAACTGTTGCACCGTTCATGCGTGGGATTTATACCACCCTGAACCTGCAGCTTTCTGATGCCATGTCGCTTGAAAGCGCCCGTGAGCTTTACCAAAGCTTCTACAAGGATGCACCGTTTGTAAGGTTAAGAACAACACCACCCGAGATTCGGGCGGTTGCTCTTACCAATTATTGCGATATCCATGTTGGCCATGCCAGCCAACAGGGGTCATTGGTGGTGATCACTGCCATTGATAACCTGCTGAAAGGCGCCGCAGGCCTGGCCATTCAAAATATGAATCTGATTTTAGGTATAGATGAACAAACCGGTTTAAAACCCGGCTATGTCGGCCCAATTCATTAACTCTTAGATCTTATATGGTTAATACCTTCATTTCTGCCATATCTGCTGAACAGGCGTTTCAGATCGCCACCGGCGAGCCCTTGCCTCAGCATGTCAAATGCCTGAACCAAAACCTGGATAACCAGCCTGTGCCGGTTGCCAAAGGATTTGAATTTTCGGGTGTCAATGCCGGGATCAAAAAAACCTATCCCGATCTCATGATGCTCAAATCCACCCCACCAGCCGTATCGGCCGGGGTGTTTACCACCAACCAGGTCAGAGCTGCGTGTGTGGATTATAACGAGGCACTGGTAAAACAAGGCTCAAATATTGGCGCTATTGTCTGTAACTCAGGCAATGCCAATGCCTGCACCGGCAACCAGGGCAAAACCGATACCGAAACCACCGCACAGTTGGCTGCTGAGGCGCTAAAATTGCAAGATGCGTCTGTCTTTGTGGCTTCAACCGGTGTGATCGGTAAAAACCTGCCAATAGCGTTGATCAAATCCGGCATCAGTGAATCGGCGGCCCAGCTTAGCTCTTTAAGCCTGGATCGTGCTGCCGAAGCTATTATGACCACCGACACCTTCAGCAAATTTCTTTCGCTGGAAGTTGAGCTGGAAAACGGGCAAACGATTCACCTGAGCGCAATAGCAAAAGGCTCCGGCATGATCTGCCCCAACATGGCCACCATGCTTGGGTTTTTTGTAACCGATGCCTCTGTGAGCCAAAGCCTGCTGCAACAAACGCTTTCGGATCTCAACACCCAAACGTTTAATGCCATTTCGGTAGACGGCGATACCAGCACCAACGATATGGCACTGCTCCTGGCCAACGGGGCTTCAGAGACCCCTGAACTTACAGCCGGTTCCGAGGATTACAACCGGTTTAGATCTGCCCTGCATTACCAGATGCTGGTGATGGCAAAATTAATTGTGTTGGATGGCGAAGGCGCTACCAAGTTTATTGAGCTGGATGTAAAAGGGGCCAAAACCCTGGGAGATGCCCGGCAGCATGCCCACACCATTGCCCATTCAAGCTTGTTTAAAACCGCTATGTTTGGCGAAGACGCCAACTGGGGCCGTATCCTGGCCGCTATGGGTCGTGCCGGGGCCGCCATCGAGCCTGAAAAGGTTTCTATCAGCTTTAACGGCCTGCCCATTCTGAAACCCAATTACCAGGTGGTCTTTAAAGAAGAAGACGCCAAGAAACACCTGATGGATCGGGTGGTAAAGGTTCAGATCGATCTGGGCATGGGCCAGGCTTCAGCCCGGTTCTGGACCACCGACCTGAGCGATAAGTACATTCATATAAACGCCGATTACAGAACCTAATTCATTTTATTTTAATATCTTAGACAGATATAATGACTAAAAAAGACATCAAACCTATTGTGACAAGCAAGCAAGTTGCTATTGAAAAAGTCCTCATTGAAGCCCTTCCCTACATCCGGGAATTCGAAGGCAAAACCTTTGTGGTCAAGTATGGCGGCGCAGCCATGACAGAGAAAGCCCTAAAATCGGCCTTTGCTCAAAATGCTACCCTGCTGCGAAAAGTGGGCATCAATGTGGTCCTTGTTCATGGCGGGGGCAAAGAAATTACCGGGCTTGCCGATAAACTTGGCCTGGAAACCGAATTTATTCATGGCCGCCGTAAAACCACCCAGGAGATGGTGGATGTGGTTCAAATGACCCTTGCCGGTAAGCTTAACCAGGATATTGTTCGCCTGATCAGCCAGCATGGTGGTAAAGCTGTAGGTGTTTCGGGTTTTGATGCCGATTGTATTCAAGCCGCGCCCGTTAAAACCGCCAACCGCTCCGACCTGGGCTTTGTTGGTGAAGTGACCGATGTAAATACCAACTATATCCATCTGCTCTGCCAGGCCGGGCTGATTCCCGTGATTGCGCCTGTGGGATTTGACCATCGTGGAAATAAATACAACATCAATGCCGATGATGCCGCCAGCAGCATTGCCATTGCCCTGAAAGCTGAAAAGCTGATTTATGTGAGCGATGTGGTCGGGATATACGACAACAAGAATATCCTGAAGACCGTCAAGAAAAAAGATGCAGCCGATCTTATCGAAAACGGTGTCATCACCGGTGGTATGATCCCAAAAGTGCTTTCGGCGTTTAAAACCCTGGATGCCGGGGTGCATAAAGTCCACCTTATTGATGGCAGTTATGCCCATTCCCTGCTTCTGGAAATCTTTACCGACGACGGGGTTGGCACCCAGTTTGTGCTGGCCGACGACAAAGACTATTACACTATAACCGATTAAACCCAACCAGCCGTGCAATACAATTATCAAGTTGGCAATGTGAAATCACAACCCAAGAAAAAAAAACCAAAAAAAGTCCGCGACCTGGTCTCCATCACCGGCCTGACCCAGGATTTGATCTATGAGCTGTTCGATTTTGGGCTCTTCTTGAAGCAAAACACCCTGATTGATAACGATGGAACAGAGATTTTTCCGCTTCAGGGTAAAACCGTGTCCATGATCTTTGAAAAACCTTCCCTGCGAACCCGGGTTTCTTTTGAGCTTGGCATCTATGAACTTGGCGGGTACGCCGTTAGCCTTACGGGTGATAATATCGGGATTGGCAAGCGAGAATCGGTGAAAGATATCGCGCAATTGCTCTCGCGCTACAACGATGCCATTATCGCAAGGCTCTACAGCCACCAGATGATGGAAGATCTGGCCAAATATGCCACGGTTCCTGTTATTAACGCCCTTACCGATCTCTCACATCCCTGCCAGGTGCTTACGGATGCCTTCACTTTGTATGAAAAACAACTCTGGTACGATGGGGTAAAAGTGGTGTTTGTGGGTGATGGTAACAATGTGGTGAATTCCTGGCTGGAACTGGCCGGAATTATACCGATGCATTTTGTACTGGCCTGCCCGGAAGGGTATGAACCCGATGAAAAGATCCTGAAAGCCGCACAGAAAAAAGGTATCAGCACCATTGAAATTCTGCACGATCCCAAAAAAGCGGTTCAGAATGCCGATGTTATTTACAGCGATGTGTGGGCCAGCATGGGTCAGGAATCGGAAAAAGACGCCCGCATGAAAGCCTTTGAAGGGTTCCAGGTCAATGCCGATTTGCTCAGCCATGCCAAAGACAGCACCCGGATCATGCATTGTATGCCGGCCAAACGTGGTATGGAAATTACCGACGAGGTGCTTGACGGGCCGCAATCCATCATTCTGGATGAAGCCGAAAACCGCCTGCACTTACAAAAAGCACTTTTGGCAAAATTGCTCAACCGGGAGCTCTATAAAGATTTCGGGCTCACCCACCGATTGTATAATGCGGCTCATAAATACGAATCTCAAAAAGCCTGAGAGGCTTAAGCGATGTGAGTTATCCGAAACGATTCAATGATCAGGTATGACCAAGCAAGAACGCCATTTTAAAATTAAATCCCTGCTGGCTCGGTTTGAATTCAGCAATCAAACCGATTTGCTTGAAAAACTTCGTCTGGAGGGCGTTGAAGTAACTCAGGCTACGCTTTCGCGTGATTGTTCAGAAATGGGTGTGATCCGTATGCCTTCACCTGAAGGTTACAAACTGATCATAGATTACCCCAAGGAAGTTCAGGGCCTTCGCAACCTGATCGGGCTTGAAATACTGAGCGTGAAAGCCAATGAATCGATGATTGTAATTAAAACACTTCCCGGACGCGCTTCCGGGGTGGCTTCATTTTTAGATTCCTTTGAAAATTCGGATATTATCGGAACACTGGCTGGTGATGATACCGTATTGGTGGTTCCATCATCCAATGCCACAACAAGCAATGTATTATCTTTTATTCAACATTCAATTTCTGAAAATTGATCAATCTTAGTGTCTAATGGGTTCAACAAAACTTGAAAAAATTGCAGTTGCATACTCGGGAGGTTTAGATACCTCGGTTATGATTAAATGGTTGTCTGAAAAGTACAACGCCGAAATTGTAGCCGTAACCGGAAATTTAGGACAGAAAAAAGAAATAGAAAACCTGGAAGAAAAAGCCATTAAAACCGGTGCCAGCAGTTTCCATTTTCTGGATTTAAGGAAAGAATTTGTCAATTCCTATATCTGGCCAGCCTTAAAAGCCGGTGCGCTCTACGAAGGTATTTACCCGATGGCCACAGCTTTGGGGCGCCCGCTTCTGGCAAAAGCCCTTGTGGAAGTAGCTTTAAAAGAAAACTGCACGGCGCTTTCGCACGGTTGTACCGGAAAAGGCAACGACCAGGTACGTTTTGAAGTGGCCTTCGCTACCCTTGCCCCGGAACTGAAAGTCTTTGCGCCGCTTCGGGATTGGGAGTTCAAATCGAGGGAACAGGAAATTGCCTATGCCCAGGCCAACAATATCCCGGTAACAGCAACCAAGGATAATCCTTACTCCATCGATGAAAACATCTGGGGCACCAGCATTGAATGTGGTGAGCTTGAAGATCCCATGAACCCGGCTCCCGAAGATGCCTTCCAAAGCACGGTTTCCCCGGAAAAAGCTCCCGATGAGCCTGAGATCATTGATATTGAATTTATCCAGGGGGCACCGGTCGGATTAAATTTTGAGAACATGGATGGCCTGGAACTGATCGAAAAGCTCAATCGCATCGCCGGTAAGCATGGCGTCGGTCGTATGGACATGGTAGAAAACCGTTTGGTGGGGATTAAATCGCGTGAAATCTATGAGGCACCTGCAGCCTGCGTGCTTCACTTTGCTCACAAAGAACTTGAACGCTTAACGCTTGAAAAATCTGTATTCCAGTACAAGCAACAAATTGAGATTGATTACGCCAACCTGATCTATAACGGCCAGTGGTTCTCACCCATGCGTTCAGCCTTTGATGCCTTTGTAAATGAAACTCAGAAACCTGTAACAGGTGTGGTTAAGCTTAAATTGTATAAAGGCAACATTATCCTGCAGGGTCGCAAATCGCCACATTCCTTATACAACGAAAACCTGGCCACCTATACCGAAGCTGATACCTTTAACCATAAGGCCTCGGAAGGCTTTATCCATATTTACGGATTAGGACTGAAAACATTCAGCCAGTCGCTTGAGCGTAATATGCCCAAGAAAAAATCTATTTCCGTAAAAACATCCGAAGCCAAAAAAGTGGTCTTTAAGTAACACGGCTTTCAGATCTTACTAAAAACAGAAAAGGACAGCCAAAAGCTGTCCTTTTTTATATCATACGATGAAAAAATCCGGCATTATCAGGCGGCAGCGTTGCTTTGTTTGTAGCGACGTTTCAACTGACGGTTTAACATTTCAGAAAGGATCGGATCAAATCGCCGTAGGATTTTGGTTTGCTTCCAGGCTTCGGCACGCATGCCAAGCACGTCTGAGATCACCCCAAGATTATAATGCGCCTGAATATGGTCGGGGTTACAGGAAATGGCTTTTTTAAATAAATCGTAAGCTTCATCATACTGACCTAATGAGCCAAAAGCCACCCCCATCTCATGATAAGCATCGGCGTTTTCAGGGTTTCGCTTAATTACTTCCTGCCAGGCCTCAATGGCCAGGTCTGTTTCACCTTTTTCATAATACAGAGCCCCAAGGTTGTACCAGGTGTTAATCTCGTCAGGATGTTTGTAGGTTTCCAGGCGAAGCAATTCCAATTGTGACTCTTCATGAATTACCCGGGCAGGTAAGATGATCGGGCGCAACAAAAACATTCGGTAATTATTCTCAGTTATCTTCATGATTCTTTTGATTTCATATTAACAAAAAAACGCTTTAGGATGGCTCTCTTACAAACCTGACCTTTTTTTTACACGCCCAATCTATCTTGCTGCGCTAACAGTTTTGTTAATATGAGCTAAGCTTTAAATAAATTCTTAAAACCAGGGCTTGTTTTTAGATAAACAAACATAAATCGTTACTTTTGTGGGGTTGTATGGATCAAAACCCGGAAAAAAATAAATAAGATTTGGTGATGGAAACATTTTATCTCCTTAAGCCATTTAGCACTAAAGGCGTTTATTCACCTTAAAAACCAAATTTGTATGTTTCAAATCGCCCCTCTTGTGTTTATTTACCTGCTCACCATAGCCATGATGGAACTTATTACCTGGGCCGTCCACAAATATGTGATGCACGGTTTTTTGTGGGTACTGCATAAAGATCATCATGAAAACAACCACAAACGTTTTGAAAAAAACGATCTCTTTGCATTCATATTCGGCCTGCCTACAGCATCTTTAATTATATTTGGCCTGCATTCCCATAACGATATTCTGGCTGCCATCGGCTTAGGCATTGCCACCTATGGGTTCATGTACTTTGTTCTGCACGACCTGATCTTTCATAAACGCATCCCTTTTCTGCATATCCGGCCACAACATCCTTACCTGATCCGGCTTACCCGGGCTCATGTTGCTCATCATGTGGTGAAAGGTAAAGAAAACGAAGTGTCGATGGGCTTTTTATATGCCCCGAAAAAATATGCCCCGTAACTCTTTTATTTTTCAACCATTCTTCTACCTTAAGACAAACCTTTGAATAAGTGTCGTTTATGAATGTATTAATCTTTTGTGCCGGTGGTTCGGCCAAATGGGGCTATTACCTTGGCATTCCCAAGCCGCTGATATTACTCAATAAAGAATCCATCCTCGGACGCACGCTGCGCCTGCTTAAAAAGCAAAAAGTCAGTCCTGAAAACATCACCATTGTGGCCACCGATCCGATCTTAAAACAACCCGGCTACAATTTCTTTGAACCCGAGTCTTCGCGCTGGTTTGTTGAAACCCTCATTTCCACCGAATCGCTCTGGGATGAGCAAACCGTTGTACTTATGGGCGATGTATTCTACACCCCGGAAGCCCTGAAAACCATTTTAAATCCAACCACCGCTTCCCTGCAATTCTATGGACGCGCCGGCAAAAGCCTGTTTTCACATAAGGCGCATGGTGAATTATTCGGCATCACTTTTTCCAAAAACGAAGGGGCACTCATCCACGAGCATGCCCAAAAGGTGATCAAAGCCGCCAAATCCATGGGCCACGGCAAAGCCTGGCAGTTTTACCGCAGCATAGCCGGTTTTGAGCTGGATCAAAAGAAAACCGAAAAGAAGTATTTTGTTGAAATAGACGACTTTACCGACGATTTTGATACCCCCGAAGAATACGACCTGGCCGTGTTTCGTTACAGCCTTGTGGCCTCGAGAAATCCCATCAAGCAAATTCTGCTGTGGGTATGGGTTAAAGTTCTGGACCCTATTTCCATCAAGTATTTCGGTAAGCCACTTTATGCTTAGAGTTTTTACTGGCGATAAATCCTGCGTCCTGTTCAGGGCTAACGTGATGAAATAGATGCACAACAACCCTGGAATCCTAAAAAAAGCCTCTTTGGGTTATTATTTAACAAAATGATATTGCAAAATTCTGCCTGACTTTAACTTAAAGCATCGTTTCTTTATATGTTTGAAGTATTCATCCTGGCTGTTGCCCTGAGTATGGATGCGTTTGCCGTATCTGTCGGGCTTGGCTCCAAGAACGTCAGGAAGTCAAGATCGTTTGCCATCACAGCTTCTGTATATTTTGGTCTCTTTCAGGCACTAATGCCTTTGATTGGGTACTTTGGCGGTAAAGGTATTCTTGGCTGGGTTGAGCATTACGCCCATTGGATTGCTTTTTTCCTTCTTTTGTTGATTGGCGGAAAAATGATTGTTGAGTCCATGTCTGAAGGTATCGAGGAAGATATTGCCCAGATTACACACAAGGTTTTGTTCATGCTGGCTATAGCAACCAGCATTGATGCCATGGCAGCCGGTTTTACGCTTATGTTGCTGGAAACAGATATCTTCCTGGCCTGCTTTATCATTGGAGCTACTACATTTTTGTTTAGTTGGATGGGTGTATTTGTAGGCACAAAAAGCGGGACATGGTTGGAAAGCAAAGCAGAATGTCTTGGAGGCATAATCCTGATCGCAATCGGCTTTAAAATATTGCTGTTTTAATCCTGAACTCTGAATTATAATCTTCCAACGCGTTGTTATACTTAAGTGGTAATTTAAATTCACCTCATTATCTTAGTTTCAGATCCAAAAACCCTTTATAAATAACCATGACCATAGAACAACTCCAGCTTAAAGGACTTGAGAAAATCAAGGCTGATTTCCATTACCTGGCATCGCTGTTTAAAAAGATGCTGATCTCAATTGGTGAAACAGACCTGGCGCAAGACCTGCCCTTTTATCCCGAAAATGCTGCCCAAAAAAACGGGCATTCCGATGAGAAATTAACCCAGGCCATCGGCATATGTTTTGAGCTCCTGAACCTGGCAGAAGAAAATGCTGCCACCCAATACCGGCGTAAAGCCGAAACCGAACTGGGACTGGCATCCATCCGGGGATCGTGGGGCGAAACCCTGGAAAAGTGGAAAAGCCAGAATATCTCTCAGGAAGAGATCGCCCAAAAGCTATCCGACATAAAAGTGGTTCCGGTTCTTACGGCCCATCCCACCGAAGCCAAGCGTGTCTCGGTATTGTCTATTCATCGTGAGCTTTACTTATTATTGGTTAAAAAAGAGAACCCAAACTGGTCGACATCGGAAAAACTGGCCCTTGAGCAGGAATTTATCAGCTTAATGGAACGCTGGTGGCGCACAGGTGAAATTTATCTTCAAAAGCCTCGCCTCGAAGATGAGCGCAGCAACCTGATGCACTACTTTGTTAATGTTTTTCCCGAAGCCGTTCGCTTAACCGACTTGCGGCTCCGGGATGCCTGGCTTTCGATGGGCTTTTCCGAAGATCTCCTGGAGTGGCCGGAGCAATACCCCCTGATTCAGTTTGGCAGTTGGGTGGGAGGCGACCGCGATGGCCATCCGTTGGTAACCCCGGCCTTCACAGCCGAAACCCTGCGTATCCACCGACATGCAGCCCTGAACATGTTGCATAAGCACCTCTACGAACTGGCCAGTAAATTCAGTTTTTCGGGACAGCGTGTCTCACTTCCCCAGGATTTTTTGGATGAAATTACTGCCAAAGCCCGCTTATTCGGCCGGCTGGGCCAACAAGCCCTGGATCGGAATCCGTCCGAACCATTTCGACAGTTTTTGAATTTACTCTTGATCAGGCTGGATCGAACCATTGCCGATGATCACACACTGGGCCCGGAGGGATATTTTCAATCAGCCGGCGAGTTATCGAAAGAACTCAAGCGATTGCGCCAGGTGCTTATCGGAATAAATGCCGGGCGTATCGCCAAACAATGGCTGTTTCCCGTTGAACGCCTTGTACTGTGTTTCGGGTTTCATCTGGCCAGGCTCGATATCCGGCAAAACAGCGCTTATCATGAAAAAGCCATCACCCAGATCCTGGCCGCTTCCGGCTTCGAAAATTCTGATTATACCGGTTGGTCGGAACAACAACGACTGACCTTTATCAACCAGGAGCTGAAAAGTAACCGTCCATTCCTGGTCTCGGGTACCTCATGCGGCCCGGAAGCTGATAATGTACTTGGATATTTCCACAAAGTAAAAAACTATGTTGAGCGCTACGGCACAGATGGCATTGGGTCTTTGATTGTGAGCATGACCCACAATTTAAGCGATCTCTTACTGGTGTTTTTGTTTCTGCGCGAAGTCGGCCTTCAACACACCACCCTTCCGGTGGTGCCGCTTCTGGAAACCATTGATGACCTGGTGGCGGGCCCCGATATTTTATCGGCCTTCTTAACCCATCCGGTTGTTGAAAAGCAGCGCCAAAGCATCCCCGGCTTTACCCAGGAAGTGATGCTGGGCTACAGCGATAGCAATAAAGATGGCGGTATTTTAACCAGTCGCTGGACCATTTACAAAGCCGAAGAAAACCTGACCCAAGCCGCCCGAAAACTGGGCGTCAACCTTTGCTTCTTTCACGGACGTGGCGGCACAATCAGCCGGGGCGGGGGTAAAATTCACCGGTTCCTCGACAGCATGCCTCCCGGCTCGCTAAGTGGCCGGATTAAAATGACCGTTCAGGGTGAAACCATTGCCAACCAGTTTGCCAATCGCCTGAACGCCACCTACAACCTGGAAATGTTTGTGGCCGGAACCGCCCGGCAAACCCTTATCCCGGCGCCCGAATCAAAAGATGAGCAGCGTTATGAGATGATGGATCGATTGATAGCCATAGCCCGGCAAACTTACCGTAAGTTGCTCGATCATCCCAATTTTATTGATTTCTACGGCACTGCCACACCCATCGATGTGCTGGAACAAAGCAAAATTGGCTCCAGACCGGCACGCCGAACCGGGCAGCGCTCCCTGGACGACCTTCGCTCAATTCCCTGGGTGTTTAGCTGGAGCCAGTCGCGGTTCAATATCACCGGTTGGTTTGGATCGGGCACGGCACTGGATACCTTTCAAAAAGAGTACCCGGATGATTTTCAGCGGTTAAAGGATCTTGTTCATGAGTGGCCATTCCTGAGGTACCTTTTGATTCAAATTGAGTCGAACCTCCTGAGTTCAAACCGGGAGATCATGTCGGCACTGGCCAACCTGGTTGAAGAACAAACGGTCAAGGAAGAGATCATGTCCCTCATTTCAGGCGATTTTGAGACCTGTTTACAACAAATCGAAGTTCTTATGGGCTCAACGGCAGAGACGCGGCGGATTTCAAAATTAGAAGGCAATAAACTAAGAGCTGATGCCCTGAACAAGCTTCACGAGATGCAACTGAGCAACCTGGTTAAATGGCGGGTTTTGCGGGAATCCGATCCGGATGAAAGCGAGGATATTCTTCTCAGGCTACTCTTACTTGTGAATGCCATTTCGGTAGGCTTGAAAAGTACCGGATAATAGCATAATGGGCCAAGATGAACTGGTTTCATTTTCCCGGATTCCTGCCCTAAACCCAGACCCTCATATACACAGAGGGTGATCAAAAAAAGGAATCATTTGATCGTTACAAGGGTGAAAGCCACCCTGGTATCTTGAACAAAGTACTTGGTTAGAATATGTCTTCACAAATTTAGACAGGCAAATGCCAATGCGCTATGATGGACATTTTAAAAACCATTACAATTCGGCATAGCGAGACATTCTTCAAGAAATCAAAAGCTGAAGTTTTGGTCAATTCGGTTTAAATTACAAGAATCATGAAAAAGTCCGTTCAATCTGAATGCTCGGCTCTGAGATAAGCTGTTTATCAAAGCAACCGGAAAAACCAATATAAACTCTACCCGGACCATGTCTGCACTACTGACTTTTCTTAAAACAAAGTCTCTGACAGCCGTCCTGTTTGTTATCTGTGTTCTTCCTTTTTTTGGACTGGTACCTACCTGGTTTCATCACTTTGCCTACGAACACCCCTCGTTGCTTCTTGGGCCACCCTTAATCCTTGTTCCAGTAAGTGTGCTGTATTTTTTAGATTGGCGGAGCATTTTCTCGGGTCATAATGCAGCCGTTCTGGCGGGTGTTTTTGTATATGCCATCATTATTTCCCAAATCGCAGTCTTTTGGGGGCTGTTATCGGCCAGGTTCATTTGCCCGGAAGGTTACCCGAATGTTGATTTTTCAGTGCCCGTATTTTCGGCCAATTATTTACTTCCGGTATGGTTTGCCGATATTATTTGTTATGGCAACCAGGGCGTGATTGAATATAATGCCGCCATCGTCGGTTCCTTTACAACCCTGGTTGTATTTATCGTGATACTCATTTGCATCCCCGTCTCGTTTTTACTGGGCCGGTTCAGCATAATTCTGGGTTATCGGGAGGACTCGGGCCAGATGCATTTTATTCGATACTTTTTAAGTGCCATGCTCGCTGCCCTTTTATTTCTCTCGCTTCCCGACCTGTTGCCCAATTCAAATTTCCTCTCGGGCCTTTTTGCCGATAGCGGAAGGCGGTATAACATGAGCAAAGAACAGATCGCTTACTACAGCCCGCTGCATGGGGCGGTTTATCAAAGCGATGAAAATCAGGTTCAGGCTTTGCTTGATGAAGGCTATAACATCAATGAGTATGTCAATGCCGGGCTTACACCTCTGGCGCTGGCGGTAGAACGAAAAGATGCCAACCTGGTTAAAATACTCACCGAGGCCGGTGCTGATATTAACATCGGTGAAAAAACCCGGCAATCGGCCATGCATAAGGCCCTTTCATCCAAAAACAAGTATCTCATCAATTACCTGCTTGAAAAGGGTGGCAATCCGAATGCGGTTGGTAAAGGTGGTTACTCGTTGCTGCGGGAAGCGGTTCAGAAACTGGATTTAGCCCAATCCAAAGACTTGCTGGAAAAAGGAGCCGATCCCAACATTCGAACCAGCAATAGTGATCAATCCCTGCTTTTTTTCCCGATTTTCGATATGCCAACTGATTATTACAAACATCCCCGTGGCGATCAGATCACCTCGTTAAACATGGCTCGGTTGCTCATGGACTATGGGGCTGACCTGGAGTATAAAGCGCGCTACGATGTCACGCCCCTGATGCAGGCCATTCATCACGATAACATCTGGATGGTTAAGCTTTTTCTGGAAAGAGGTGCAGATGTTAATGCCAGGGACAGCGATGGCCGCAATACCCTGTTTTACGCATTAAAAGGCCGCTTCTTTCGACAAGAGATCCTGAAAATGCTGTTTGATAAAGGTGTGAATATCGACAATATCGATCACCGAGGCACTACCCTTCTGATGTACTTTGCCAAGTATGGAAAATCAACCTTTCCGCTTGAATGGCTGCTCACACATGGCGCCGATGTGAATTTGATTGATAAAAATGGCCAGACGGTTCTGGATAAGCTCGGTAACGGGTATTACGAAGACAGAAAACGCAAGGTGCTCTTAAAGGCCGGTGCTAAAAGTGCCCTGGAGTTATAAATAACTCATCCCTTTACAACCTGTTGTAAAAACTAAAATCCCTTTCCTTCTCACAATAAGTAAAGGCAAGGTGAAATAGATCTGATGCAACTACGGCAAACAGTATCTGTGTCTTGTCGATCGAAAGAAATCCGGGCAGGAACACCTGGTATTATCCCTCTTTATCAGATTTAGCCTTGTCCAGCACCCGGCGCACAAGGTGTGCAAGATCGGTGTTGGTAACCGGCTTATAGGCAAATGCCTTGATACCAATTTCTGAAGCTGTTTCTTCTGTTATTTTGTTGCTGTACCCGGTAAATAAAATAACCGGAATAGTGGGCTTAAGGGTTATCAACTCGGCAGCCAGTTTATCGCCCATCATATCCGGTATGGTCATATCGGTGATAACCAGATCAAACTCATCAGGTTTTTCCCGGAACAGTGCCAGTGCTTCAAGACTGCTTGTTGCGGCAACAACTTTGTAGCCGAGCTTTTGTAAAACCCAGCTGTTCAATTTTATAATGGATTGTTCATCATCGACAAGCAGGATCTTTTCATCGCCTGTAGGGACATTAAGGGGTTGATCCTTTCGTTTCTTTATTCGGTGTAGCCCTGATTAAAGGCAGATACACCGTAAATACCGAACCCTCACCAGGCACACTTTCAGCCACGATTGTTCCATTGAAGGATGCAATAATTCCCTGAGCCAGGGCCAGCCCCTTACCTGTGCCCTTGCCAATTCCTTTTGTGGTAAAATAAGGATCAAAAATTTTATCCATAATATCCGGATCGATCCCCACGCCGGTATCAGATACTTTCAGTTCTGCATATTATCCCGCATCCAGGTTATGCACCGTATGGTTTTTATCAAGCACAACCTCGCCGATATTGATGGTCAGAACACCACCATCTTGCTCCATTGCCTGTGCGGCGTTGGTGCAGATGTTAATGAAAACTTGTTGAAACTGGGTTGAATTCCCCAGGATGGTCAGGTCTTTTTGAATGTTCTGCTCAATTTTAACAGAAGATGGCAACGATGCCCTCAGAAGCCTTATGGCTTCCTCGGTGATGAGATCAATCCGGATTGGTTTATTTGTTTCATCGGAATGCCTGGCATAGGCCAGGATTTGTTTCACCAGATCCCGGGCACGTTTGGCGCTGTTGTAGATTTCGTGCAGCGACCCTTCGACCTGAGATCCTTTTTCAACATAATCTAACGCAAGCTCGGTATATCCATAAACTGAAGAGAGTATATTGTTGAAATCGTGAGCAATGCCACCGGCCAGTGTGCCGATAGCTTCCATTTTCTGCGATTGCCGCAACTGTTCTTCAAGTTTTAAGCGGTCGGTGATGTCCTGGAAAGTCCCTGAAAGCCGGATACATTTGCCAGATTCAAAGATCGGCTGGCCAATAGCCCGAACCCAACGCACCCGACCCCTGGCGGTGATAAGGCGAACTCTATAATCGTATGGCTCGGAAAACTCAATGGCACGCTGAACATACTGCCGTACACGCTCCTGGTCATCGGGATGATAATAGCTGATCGCCTCGTCGATTTTTGGTGTGTACTCCACTGGCAACTCATGAATCTGTGCAGTCGTCTTTGTCCAGAAATCCTCGTTGGTGTTAAGATCTACCTCCCAGCCACCAACCTTTGCCATATCACCGGTCCGGTTAAGAAAGTCTTCGCTCTCACGAAGTGCTTTCTCTGTTCGTTTCTGTTCAGTAATATCCATATGGGATCTAAGCATGCGTACCGGCTTTCCGGTTTCATCACATAAAACGGAGGCATGGGATAAAACCCAGAGGTAATGACCATCTTTATGTCTAAATCTGAATTCAACCGTGTGATCCTGGTTTGCAGTTTTCACAGAGTTATGTACAAGCTGTAATGTTTTCGCTAAATCATCCGGGTGAACACGTTGTTCCCATTCCTGATAGTCATTTCCGATTTCATGTTCGGCATATCCGATCTGCCTTTTCCATTCTGCAGAATAATGAACCTCATTAGTCTCCAGGTCCCAATCCCAAAGCCCCACCTTGCCAGCCTTAACAGCCTCGTTTTGTTTAAGAATGGCCTCATTCAGAGCTTCTTCAGCAAGTTTTCGCTTCGATATATCCTGATGAGTTCCTATCATTCGCAAGGCTTTTCTGGCTGAACCCCTTGAAACAACCTCTCCGCGCCCTAAAATCCATTTTAAATCGCCATTCCTGGTGATCATGCGGTATTCAACCTCAAAGGAATCCCGGAGGTTATTTACGCAGTCGTAGTTTGCCTGATAGGCTTTTTGCCGGTCCCCGGGGTAAATTAACGCCCGCCATTGATCCACATTTTTGATAATATCAGACGAGTCAGTCCAAGCATGGATGTTAAACTGGGGCTGCAATATATTTTCTCCGCTCTTTAAATCCCAGTCCCAAATCCCCTCTTTAGAAGCCTTCATGGCCAATGAAAAACGTTCTTCGCTTTTCGTTAATTCCTGCTCTATACGTTTGCGATTGCTGATATCAAGATGAATACCTGTCAGAACTGTTGGCTTACCACTCTCATCTCTTGTTGTTATCATTCCAACAGACCATATCCATTTGTAATCGCCGCCCTTCATTCTAATTTTAAATTCAGTTTCATAAATATCCACCTTGCCGGAGATGTAGTCATCTACTTTCTGAAGAACTGCTTTTTTATGGTCCGGCTAAATCAAATCCAGCGCAAAGTCTTGGCTGGTGTTAAAGTCAGTTTCGGTATAACCAAGCATTTTCAGGGCACCAGTATCGAAAAAAACCTTATGGTTTTTCAAATCCCATTCCCAAATGCCTTCATCAGCACTTTCCAGAGCCAGTAGCAAACGATCCTTGTTTCTTTTCAGTTCAGACGCTGCCTTTTTCTGCTCGGTGATATCCTGTGAAGAGCCGAATAGTTTTACCACATTTCCATCAGCATCCATTCGACATTTTCCGCAAGCTCTGATATAACGCTCTTCGCCTGTATCCTGAAGGATAATGCGGTGCTGGATGTTATAATTGATGCCTTTTGTGATTGCCTGGTCAAAAGCATGCTGAATTTCAGCCACATCATCAGGATGCGCCAATTGCATCAACTCAGAAGTGGATAAATACTGATCGGTGTATCCATGAATGCGAAGCCAGTTATCTGAAAAGGTCCACACATCCGCGGTAACATCCCACATCCATCCGCCAACATTTGCCAGCCTTTCTGTCTCGGACATGATTGCAAAAAGTGCGTCTTTATCGAATTCCCGGTAGGTGTTTTTTTCAGACATTCTAAACCTTCATTTGATTATCCCAACATAAACAACCCAGATATGTATGCCTTATCTTTATAAGTATATGTGGTTAACGAGATATAATCTGGTTTTAAAAGTTTTTAGTTGATTGCATGAAGCCTATTTAAATGTAGCATTTTACATAAGTCAATCACAATCAATTCTCTTAACGCCGGATGCTCTTCAAAAGCTGAAAGCTCGCCGGGCCTGCCGATAGCAGAACAGGCTTTACCCATGCCCATTGATTCATACCCATGAACTCATGAACCCTGTTCTGATGCGGCGTGAAACCTTGCCCCTGCCCGTGAAACATTTTGGACAAAAACCACCAAACCCCGTATTCATGGGCGGTCAGATCCGATTCTCAATTTGTGAAACATTGGTGTTTACTGTGGAACATGGCCTGGTTGGGGGGATATTAACGTGATTGGTCTGTCTTAAGACTTAAAAAAGTCTGACCGTTACAGGTATCTGTAATTGAATCTGATGCCAAAAAAAACAGGCTAAAGTCACTTTTTTTTTGAAGGTCGGTGTGGAGGGTATGGTTTGGATTGGCAATCGTAAGTTATCTTTTGGAAGCTTTATTGGTTTATTTGAATTTAAAGCAACTTTCGTTTATAATTTAGGTTTTTAACCAAATACAAGATGTATGCCCGAATCCAACTCATCCAACAAAGAACTCCTCTGGCAAAGCCGTTTTTCCGAACCGTTCGACCGCGACGCGCTTAAATATTCCTCCTCGGTTGACGTGGATTGGGAAATGTACAAGGATGATATTCAAGGCTCAATCGCCCACGTGACCATGCTGGGTGAAGAAGGCATTATTTCCAGTGATGAGTCGCAGGAGATTATCAGGGGGCTCAGGGAAATTGAAAAGGAGTTTGAGAACGGCACCATTGCACTGGATTGGGAGCTGGAAGATATCCATACGGTGATTGAAAACCGGTTAAAAGAAAAAATTGGTGACGTAGCCGGCAAAGTCCACAGTGGCCGCAGCCGAAACGACCAGGTGGCCACCGATACCCGATTGTACCTTCGCCGCACCATCGGGGCCCTCAATGAAGCGCTGATGAACCTCACACAAACGCTCCTGGAGAAAGCCGAAACCTACCAGGATACCATTATTTTTGGTTACACCCATTTGCAACGCGCTCAGCCAATTGTGCTTTCGCATTACTACCTGGCGTACCTGGAAATGTTTTCCCGCGATGGCGAGCGCCTGGGTGATCTGTTAAAACGCGTTAACCGCTCCCCGCTTGGTGCGGCGGCTTTTGCAGGCTCCAGCCTGCCGCTGAATGTCAATCGCACCACCGAGCTGCTGGGATTTGACGAGCCCTTTCGCAACAGCATGGATGCCATCAGCGACCGTGATATCATTATTGAGTTTATCTCGGACTGCGCTGTTGTGATGATGCACCTTTCGCGCTTTGCCGAAGATGTGATCTTATGGAGCTCAGAGGAATTTAAGTATTTGCAGCTCAGCGATGCGTTCTCTACCGGCTCCTCTATTATGCCACAAAAGAAAAATGCCGACATTGCCGAGTTGGTGCGCGGAAAAACCGGGCGTGTGTATGGCGATTTGATGAACATTCTCACCATCATGAAGGGCCTGCCGCTCTCCTACAACCGCGATATGCAGGAAGATAAACCACCGCTGTTTGATGCGGCTAAATCCACCCTGGATAGCGTAAAGATCTTTGATAAGCTTCTGCAAAACACCTCTATTAACCGCGAGAGGTTGAAAACGCTGACTGAAAAAGACCTGAGCCTGGCTACCGAAATTGCCGAGTATTTGGTGGAAAAGAACATCCCGTTTCGTGACGCACACCGCATTACGGGAAAAATTGTCAGTTTTTCCCTGGAGCAACAAACAGCCCTGCCCGATATCAAACTGGAAGATTATAAACGCTTTTCAGAGGTATTTGAGGCTGATGTATTTGAAGCGCTCACACCCGAGTCGAGTGTGGGCCGAAAGAAATCGCAGGGCAGCTGCTCGCCTCTATCGGTAAAACAGCAACTGGCCTGGCATAAAGCCAACCTGGGCAGGCGTTAATCTTTTACTCACCTGCATCCTCTCCTGCCGGAGAGGACTCAATGGCCGGGCTTCTTCAGAAACTGATATTATCAGGTTTTTATGGCTGATCTGGCCATGGCATTCCAGACGATAGGTGCTTCGGCAAAGCCCTGCGCCAACTCACTCACGAAGCTATCCCTAAGTCTTTAGTGGTTCCAGCAGTTGTTGAAGCACTGCTTTGGTCTGTGCACGAAGCTCCTCTTGGTTACCATTGTTGTAGATCACCCAATCGGCTTTTTCTATGAGTTTTTCCTGTGGCCACTGGCTGGCCATGCGCGCACGAATAGCCTTTTCAGAAAGCCCCGTGCTTTGTTGAACCCTGGCAATTCGCAGGGCTTCATCAGCAGCTACCACAATCACTTTATCCACTCCCTTGTACCCGCCGGATTCAAATAAAATGGCCGCTTCCTTGATCAACACACTTGCGCTCTGGCTTATGGCTTCTTGTTTGGCCGCTTCGTAAGCCTCAAAGACTTTCGGATGGATCAGGGCATTAATGGCCGCCAGCTTGGTTTTATCCCGAAATACAATGCCGGCAATGCGTTTTCTGTCGGGGATCTGAGGGTCGGGCTCCGGTGGGTAGATATCCGGGCCAAACAGGTCTTTTAAACCCGAAATCACATCCGGATGGGATTCCTGAAGATCTTTAGCCACCTGGTCGGCATGGAACACCAGGCATCCCTGGTCTTCCAGGATCCGGCACACCGATGTTTTCCCGCAGCCAATTCCCCCCGTAATACCTACAGTAAGCAGAGGCGTTTGTGCGTTGTCTGATGTCATACTTTTTATAATTCCTTACGTTTTTCTTCCAGTAGTTCCAGAGATGTTCTTAAGATCAACTGCCACTTTTTTTCATCTTGCTGGTAACGCTTAAGTTCATCAATAAACTGGTCTTTAGAGGTATTGTAGAGGGCAAATACTTTTCTAAGGCTGTCAGTTTTGTTGAAGTTTCCATTTTTGAGTGAATCGGGCAAGGTTTCAAATTCGGCCTCCAAAACCATCACATCGGCATAACACCGGGCAAAGGCATACTCGGCGTCGGTATGCGTTTTTGGGGAAGTGGTGCAGGCAGCCAAACCGGTTAGTACCAGGATCAAAGCAGAAAAAACTACCCGGATAGGATCTATAAATTGATTAACTTTCATTGCGAGTTATACAGGTTACACCTAACGTTTCAGGCCTGAAGGTATAAAATGGTATTGAAATATATTTATTTCAGGACATTTTCAACCTTTTTTCAGATAAAAACAACAATGTAGACTCACCTGAAACGAAGATACCCTTTGATTCGTTTTTATCTTACATGCATCACAATGCATGGCTCGTTTAAAAAATCTTAACAACACAATCTCTTACATTATGGCATATCAACAACCTGATTTACCTTACGCAAAAAACGCACTTGAACCTCACATTTCCTCTCAAACATTGGAGTTTCATTATGGCAAGCACCATGCGGCTTATATCACCAAGTACAATGGTTTTGTCAAAGACACCGAATACGATTCCATGTCCCTTGAAGATGTGATCAAAGCCACCGCCGGCGACGCCTCGAAAGCTGCTGTTTTCAATAATGGCGCCCAGGCCTGGAACCACACCTTTTACTGGAATTGTATGTCGCCAAATGGTGGCGGTGCCCCAAGTGGAAAAATAGCCGAACTCATCGAGCGCGATTGCGGTGGCATGGATGGGTTTAAACAAGCCTTTAAAGATGCTGCAGCTACTCAATTCGGAAGCGGTTGGGCCTGGCTGGTTTTGGATAACGGAAAACTGGCCGTTACCAAAACACTAAATGCAGCCAATCCAATGTCTGAAGGCAAAGCCCCATTGCTGACAATTGATGTCTGGGAACATGCCTACTACCTGGATTACCAGAATCGCCGCCCGGATTACATTGATACCTTTATGGATAAGTTGATCAACTGGGAGTTTGTAGAGTCTCAGCTACAGGCGGCCATGTAAAGCGATAGAAGCGATAAAAAAAGCGACTTATAAAAAGTCGCTTTTTTTTATGGTTGAATCATTTGCATGGGCGGGCCTTTAAGCTCCACAACCCGGGCACCACTGGGCATTTGAAACTCAATGCTGAAATCATCCGGATTCAGCGATCGCTGGGCGTAAACAATGATAAATTCTCTCGAATCATTTTTTTCAAGCGTGGTGGTTTGATCGGGCAAAGAAATAAACTCTATTACTTCGGGCAGCAGGGTCTTGTAAGAGCCTACCGAGACCGGTTCAAACTCCCTGTAATTGGCCATAGCGCGTTTCTGGCCGGTGCTGTCGAAGAGTTGAACAGATTCCACGGTTTGCATGGCCGAATCAATCATAATAGCGCTTTGCTGCTCCCCTTTTAAATAGTAACCGATTTTTCCGTCCCTGGCCGTTATGCTCCGGATGTCATCCGGTTGAATCGAAAAACTGGGCAAACCTAAAAACGCATCGGTAAGCTGAGAGAAATTAAAGGGCATTCCCATTAAAGCCCGCTCAAAATTTTGCGCATTATTTTCGCCAATCAGTACCTCCCCGCCAAAAACATTGTATATAAAAATGCTGTCTTTGCGGATCAGGGCATCAAGGACCGTTATGCCAAAAAACACCGATCCACGGATATGGATGGCTTCACCCCGTTTAATTTTAATCTTGCAATACATGCTCTGACTGATTTCGGGGGTTTTGATCCAGACATCGGCTGCGCCTTCAATGGAATGAATTTCCCTGGCCGGTTGCGTGGCTTTGTTCAGGAGGTCAAGAAACCTGGGTTGAATTGCAACCCGGTTATCCGGCAGATCAATATCAGCAGCTTCTCTGGTGCTTGAGCAAGCTTGCAGCAAGCTCATTAAAGCAACAACTAGAATACTTATGGTAATGGATTTGTTTTTCATACTCTAAAATAAAAAAGCGGAACATATTTAATCCGCTTTTTTAACGCTTATCGTAGAGTTAAGGTTTAAACTATCATAAACTTATGCCATTTCTACCGTTGGCTGGTAGTTACCCATGTCTGAGTAGATGGCACTAACACCTTGCTGTAGGAAGCTTTCGGTGATGTAATTCATTTTTGTTTTCATCTGCGACTGAATAAGCGACTCACCCAGAATTGCGATCAACGGGTAAAACTGGTCGGCTACCTTTTTAACCACAATCTTCAAATACATTTCCACTTCGGTGGTATTGTTGTCTAATTCGCGTAATTCAAGATTACAAACCATTTGGTTTTCGTCATTATCATCCTTGGACATATATCTAATTAATGTCCCTTTACTATCCAGGTCTTGCTTTAAGAATTCTGTTGGAATCATAAGATCAACCGGTTCAAGTAACGGGATATCAATTTTCAGGTTCCAAAGGAAATGTTTAACGCCATTTTCATCGGTTTTAACAAATTTTAATTCTTCTACACCCGGCATGTAGGATTCAAAATTTCTTGGATTGGATAAAAATGAATTCAACTGAGATTTGCTTAGAGGGATCTCGTAAATGGTGTTGACCGTAGAGATTAAATTTAAGTCCATAAGGCATGGTTATTGATAATTATAATAGTTACTGATTACTATAACGAGGTTGCTTTAGGATTTGTTCCAAAAAAACCGCAACTAAATTTCTTTTTTTTAATGCATTTTCTTTACTGGGTCGTATACTAAAGGTTTAACTCTTTTTACACATGGAAACCATTCAACTTAAAAAAAAGCAGGAGCGTCGTTTGCTCAAAGGCCACCAATGGGTGTTCAGCAATGAACTGGTGGATGTGCCCGGGCATATTGAGCCAGGCGATGTGGTGCGGCTTGTGGCTTTTGGCGGGCAACACTTGGGCATAGGCTTTTACAATCCCCACTCTCTGATCTCCTTCAGGTTTCTAACCCATACAGATGTAGCAATAGGCCCTGAGTTCTTCCTGGAGCGCATTCAAACAGCCTGCTCACTGCGTTATGTGCTTTACCCGCCACATAAAACCAACACATTCCGGGTGGTGCATTCCGAATCTGATTTCCTTCCGGGACTTATTATTGATAAGTTTAACGATATCTTGTCGGTTCAAACCTTTTCAGCAGGCATGGAACGCCACCTGGATACGATCGTTGAAACCCTGAAACAGCTTTTTTCACCCCGAATGATTGTTTTGAGAAACGAATCCCAGCTTCGCAAGCAGGAAGGATTGGCGTGTTACCAACGCATCGCTTTTGGCACCAAAGAGACCGCGCTAACCCAGGTGCATAGTTATGGACTCACGTTTGAAATTGATGCGCTGCATGGTCAAAAAACCGGCTTTTTTCTGGATCAACGGGAAAACAGAATGCGGGTTTCCAGATATGCAAAAGATGCAAAAATGCTGGATATCTTTTCAAATGATGGTGGTTTTGCCCTGCATGCTGCCAGAGGTGGTGCAACTGAAATTGATGTTATAGACAGCTCGGAGAGTGCTTTGTTAAGGTGCGATAATAACTTTAAATTAAATAATTTAATATCATCTGTTTCAATCCAGAGTGATGCATTTGAAGCGTTAAATAAACTTCAGGGAAAGCAGGATAAATACGATCTGATTGTCCTTGATCCACCCAGTTTAACCAAATCGAAAAAGACACTTCCAAATGCTATTCAAGCCTATAAAAAGCTTAATAAGCTAAGTCTAGCCCTGCTGCGTAACGGCGGGTTTTTTGCCACTTCTTCCTGCTCGCATCATGTAACAGAAGAGGCTTTTTATGGATTTATTTTCCGTGCCGCATATGAACAGAAATGCCGGTTGAGATTACTGGAGAAAGGGTTTCAGGCGCCCGATCACCCGGTACTGATCTCAATGCCCGAAACACAATATTTGAAATTTGCTATCTTCCAATTGTGTTAGTACCATTATTGTAACACATCTGAGGTAATAAAACCCTTAAGCCAATGAAGATTTCTGACACAACCATTTCTTACGAAAAAATTGCTGACTCTTTAATAAAGAAAGCATCCCCTACTTTTAAAGGCGTTCTGGATCTCTCGATCCTGATTGACAAATGGAAATCTTACCTGGAATCCTCTTCCGTCTTAAGAGACTCGTTTAAAAAAGAAGTCATGCAAAGCCTGACCCTTACCGATGAGCTTCGTGGCCCCATTGAGGATTTAAGCCTGGTTGAAAAGCATCACGACCTGATAGAGTTACTCTTTATGATGATCTTTCCGGTTGGCTCCAGAGAAAGCGATATTTCGGCTGCTATTGTGCCCTTTTCATTTGATATCGTCTATCAAACCCCTCAGTTTAAAGAACTTATTACAAGCAGCGGGTGGCTCAACGATCCCGATACAAAAATCAAAGTCAACCTCAAAGCCCTGGAGTATGTGAAAGTGCTTCAGGCTTACACTTTCATTGCCAGGGAAATTTTTGACCTGGATATCCAGTTCGACTACCCTCTGGTTATGAAATTACCCGACAGGCATACCGGAATGATCTCTTACTATAAAATTGAGTTCGACACCAATTTTATGCGCATTATAACCAAGGGTGATCTTCCTGAACTAACCGAATCCCGGCGAAAAGACCTGATGGCCAACCTGGCTGATCCGAATACCTGGATGGATATCCTGCCACCGGATAAGTTTGAGTTTCACGGCTTTGGAATTATAAAGCTCATCGATGTTACCGACCAGGAAATTGTGAGTGAACTAAAGCGCCATTTTATCGAAAACGAATCCATTTTATCCGACACCCATTTCAGGAATATTCAACAGCGCCTGCGCGAGTTGCTTGGTTCTGAGGATCTGTACCTGGGCCTGGTCGCATTCCAAAACGAGGATGCCCTGATGCTCAACAGCGGTTATAACCCATCGGAAGGATTTGAAAAAGAGCCCTGTTTCCGCATGAAACGCAACGAATTTGAAAATACCATTTACGATTGCAACATCTGCCAAACCGAATTGCGGGTCATTGAAGACATTCTGGACATCGAAAACCCCACGTTCATTGTACAAATGTTTATCAATTATAAACTTCGCAGTGTAATTGTTGCCCCTCTCTATTACCAGGATAAACTTATCGGGGGCCTGGAACTGGCTTCACCCACACCGGGATTTCTTAATGAACTCAATGCGATGAAAATCAATGCGGTTCTGCCGCTTTTTGCCATTGCTGTTCAACAAACTATGGAAGAGCTAAATCAAAAAGTCCAGGGCATCATTAAAGAGAAATTCACGTTTATTCACCCAACCGTGGAATGGCGGTTTCAGCAGGTTGCCATTGAATTACTCGAAAAGCGCAACACCGATCCAACAGCCGATATCAGTGATATTGTTTTTGAAAATGTGATCCCGCTCTACAGTGCATCTGATATTCGAAATTCCACCATACAGCGCAAACAGTCGATTATCAACGACCTGATGGTTCAGTTAAAATTAGCCGAAACCTGCCTTAAAGAGGCCAGTGCTATTAATCCCATGCCACTGTTTAACGAGGTGATTTTTAAGCTGAACAAAAAAATGGATCTGCTTTCTGATGGGTTGAATTCCGAAGATGAACAAGTGATCCTGGATTTTCTTCAGAATGAAATTGAACCCGTCTTTGAAGAAATCAGCGGGGTTGATCCATCACTTTCAGAACATACCTCGGCTTACAGCCAGGCACTTGATCCGCATTTTGGCATTGTGTATCAGCATCGAAAATCATACGACAACAGCGTAAACCTTATTGCAGATACCATCAGTAGCTACCTGGAGGCCCAGGAGCAGATGGCCCAGAACATGTGCCCGCATTACTTCGAGAAACACAAAACCGATGGTGTGGATTTTAATTTATATGTCGGCCAATCCTTAATCTCCAATGGACAGTACTCACCATTTTGTCTGAAAAACCTGCGGTTATGGCAGTTTATGGTGATGTGCGGCATTGTTCAAAAACTTGAAGCCATCAAACCCAAAATGCCACAGGTTCTTGAAACCGCGCATCTGATCCTGATCCAGAACATCCCGCTATCTATTCGCTTCAGACCCGATGAGCGCCAGTTTGATGTAGATGGCAGCTACAATGTTCGATACGAGATCATGAAAAAACGCATTGATAAGTCCAGGGTAAAAGGAACCGGTGAGCGCTTAACCCAACCGGGTAAAATTGCTCTTATCTACTCCAACCCGAAGGATATCCTGCCTTACAAAGATTACATTGAGTACCTCCAGGCCAGCGGTTTACTGAGCGAAACGACAGAAGAACTGGAACTGGAAGATCTGCAGGGCATCCAGGGTTTGAAAGCCTTAAGGGTGGAAGTTCTGATTAATCCAAAACAGCCTGAACTGCATAATAAAGTCCTGGAAACATTTCCGGCCTTAAATTAAGTGTTCATCTCCAAAAAAAGGGCATTAAACGAAATGCACACAATATTTTGAGGTTGGCCTGAATGAATTAGTAATCTCTTAGGCAGGATTAATAAAATTCTTAGGTGCTTACGATAGATTTTGGATGTTAAACTTATTAAACACAAATCTATCTATCATGAGCTCGGTTGAATCTTTAATTTTTTGCTTCTCTCCTCAAATGCATCTCGAAGCATTGCCTCAACTCTCTTATGAATTGATTAACTGGCAAAGTGTTCGTGATTATGTAAAAGTGATTGACTCCGATTTACAACTTGCACTCTCGGTTTTATTATTGATCGGGGTATTTGTGTTTATCAGTTCCAGTGTCATGATCACTGGTTACCTGATTAAAAGTGCCGCCGGTATAGATCTGGTTGCCGGTTGGAGCACTGGCTTATGGCAGTATTTAACCCTGTAAGATGATATAAAAGCTCGGTAAAGGATTATTTTCAGGCTGAACCGGTCGTTTCACCATTGTATTAATATGCACCCGGCATTAGTTATGTTGAGTTTTAATTAGTACGTTACAAAGATTGGTTGTGCATGTACAATAAGACTTTAAACTGGCAATAGATGGCTGCTGAGCTTAATGAACGAATAAAATCTCTGGAGGAGACTCTAGAGACGCTGAAACTCTACCAATCCGCCTTTGAGCATCTCCCCTTTCCTGTTGTTATTATTAACACCAAGCTTGAATTCTTAGACTGTAATGATCAATGGGAAGCATTAGAAAAGGCTTGTAATAAAAATACAACAAAAAAAGAGACCCATTTTGTAAAGCACATGACTGCTTTGGTTGATTTTTCTCTGGAAGCCCGCAAGGATTTTCAGGACAGAATCACCAAGCTCTCCAATCATTTGGTTTCCTCTATTGAATTTGAGATCTCAGGCAACATTAAAGACACCCTGAAGAGTTGGCTGGTTAAAGGCATAAACTTACCCCAATCCAATCTATTTATTATTTGCCTGGTTGATTTTACAATTCAAAAAGCGCTCTCATCTAAAAAACTTGAAACTGAGATTACTCGCTTATCCAATGAAGATATAGACAGAAATAAACATGAAGAGGTTAGTGTTGAAAAAGCCCAGGGTCACTTTTCAAACCATACCAGGGTTACCGCCAAGCATTTCGGCCTGGAGCCGATAAACGAAGCCAATCCTGATTTCTTTACCGAATTGGTTATACAATTTGATTCCCTGGTTGATCAGTCTCTTGAATATCAAATGTATAAAGAGAACCCTTCGTATATAAATGGAATCCGGCACCTGGCCAGCGACCTGGGCAGCCTGAATGTCTCACCCCAGGATGTGATCGACATTTACCTGAAAGCACTAAGAATAAAAAGCCAGAAACTGGCCGTTAAGCAATTTCATTACTATAGTGCTGAAGCAAGGCTGGTTGTTTTAGAATTAATGGGGCATTTAGTATCTTTCTACAGAAATTATTCTTTCGGTTTAGGAAAAAACACTTTTTAACTTCTTCCATTAGCTGAATGTCAGAATTTCGATTCAAACTATTTATTACCGGTCATACTCCCAGATCTGATATGGCCATATACAATTTAAGGCAATTGTGTGATACCAAGCTCAAAGGTAACTACAAGTTAGATATAATTGATGTACTGGAAAATCCTGACAAAGCAGAGTTAGAGCGCATATTAGCTACACCTACCCTTATTAAACTTTCGCCGGCTCCCACCAGGAGAATAACCGGGGATTTATCCGACCATGAAAAGCTTTTATCGGGCTTAGACCTTGATAGCTTTATTCATGAGTTTTAGGTTGCTACAGACGCATGTTTTTACCTGAACTCATAAAGATTTTTAAACTGAAACCAGATTTTTTTTAAACCAACTTCATCAAAAATGTTGATTGAAAAATTAGAAACAGGAATTGAAGGTTTTGAACATATTGCTAACGGCGGTTTGCCCAAAGGGCGTACCACATTAGTAGCCGGTACAGCAGGTAGTGCCAAAACCGTATTTGGCAGCCAATTTCTTGCCTCCGGAATCACAAAATTCGATGAAGCCGGTTTATTTGTCACCTTCGAAGAACTACCCGATGATATCCGCCGAAACATGAACGGATTTGGCTGGGATATTGAATCATGGGAAAAAGACCATAAATGGTCTTTTGTGGATGCAGCACCCCGCCCAACAGATAACGAAATTGTAGCCGGTGATTTCGATTTAGGCGGACTCTTGGCACGCATTGAAAACCTGGTTCAAAAACATAATATCAAGCGTATAACCCTTGATTCTATTGGAGCTATCCTGAACCGGTTTCATGATGTACATGTTTTTCGCCGTGAGTTGTTCCGAATTTCCACGGCCCTTAAAACAATGGGGGTTACCGCTGTCATGACCGCTGAGCGCGCTCATGAATACGGCGATATTGCCCGAAATGGTGTTGAAGAATTTGTTGCCGATAACGTGGTTATCCTGCGTAATGTTCTGGAGCATGAAAAACGTCGCCGCACTATTGAGATCCTGAAATTCCGCGGCACCTCTCACCAAAAAGGTGAGTTTCCATTTACCATAAATTCTCATCATGGTATTATTGTTATACCTATTTCAGCCATTGAGCTGGCTCAACGCTCGTCAAATACCCGTATTTCTTCCGGTATTCCCGAACTCGATAATATGTGCGGTGGCGGATTTTTCCGCGACTCGGTTATCCTTGTCTCCGGCCCGACCGGAAATGGCAAATCCCTTCTGGCCACACACTTTATTTCAGGTGGGGTTAAAAATGATGAAAAATGCCTGTTGTTTGCCTTTGAAGAAAGCCGCGAACAGTTATTCAGAAATTCAATTAGCTGGGGTATCGATTTTGAAAAATATGAAAAAGACGGCCGCCTGAAGGTTATTTGCGAATATCCCGAAGTTACCAGCCTGGAAGATCACCTGATCAAGATCAAAGATGCCATTGAAGAATTTAAACCCAATCGGGTGGCTGTTGATAGCCTTTCGGCCCTGGAACGTGTCTCTACGGTTCGCGGTTTCCGGGAGTTTGTGATCAGTTTAACCTCATTTATCAAACATTTCGAGATCGCCGGTTTTTTTACCGCCACTACCCCAACCCTGATGGGTGGCACGTCTGTAACTGAATCGCATATTTCTACCATAACCGATTCCATTATTTTGCTCAGGTATGTAGAAATGTTTGGCGAAATGCGTCGCGGACTTACCGTTCTGAAAATGCGCGGATCTCTGCACGATAAAGACATTCGGGAATTTACCATCGATAACCATGGCATCCATTTTGGCAAAACCTTCAAAAATATTGTGGGTATCCTGGCCGGTCATCCGCAGCATATTATTTCTGCAAATGAAGACCGTTTAGGCGGCATGTTCAACGATCCGAATATTCCACCGATCTGATCATTGAAAAAAGAGTTACCATAAACTTTTCTTTTTAGATACTACATTGAAAAGATTAGATTTGATAAAGCCGGTCCTCTTTTGTAGCAATACGGTTTTTAAAATATGTCTGTGCTTTTGCATCATGGTCCTTAAAAACAAACAGGACCAAACTTCATTCTTGCCATGACTAGGTCTAAACAAACAGAGCTTGAGCAACTTAAGGCATCTAATGAAGAGTACAAGCAAATAAATGCCAATTTATATCATATCATCAACGACTCCCGCAATGGGATGTTGATTGTAAATCATGAAGGCATCATACAATCTGCAAATGCCTTCGCCCATGATTTGTTCAATAAACCCAAAAATCAATTAGTTGGTCATGAATTTGGCTTCCCGCTCATTGTAAATGAGTTGGCCGAGCTGGATATTGCTAATAAAGACGGTACATCCAAAACCGTCGAAATGAAAGTCCTGAATACCAAATGGAATGGTGAGCCTGCTTTTCTGATAACTCTTCACGATATTACCGAACTTGCCGATACCCGCACAGCACTTCAAAAAAACAAGAAAAGGCTCGAAAGCATTGTTAATACAGCCTCTGAAGGATTATGGGAAATTGATCAACAGGGTTATATACGGTTTGTTAATAAAGCCTTTTTAGAACTGATCAACTGCAAACAGGATCAGATTATTGGTGAATCTATCTATGAGCTTTTGGATACGGATTCTATTGATCATTTTAAATCCATTTTAAACAATCCGCAATGGATAACCCCGATCAGGTTTGATTGCAAAATCACGACCAGAACAAAGGAAATTAAATGGGTTTTGGTGAGCCTGACCTTGATCAAGGATGAAAATGATCTCATATCGGGAGCCCTGGGCATGTTTACCGATATTACAGATCGCAAAATGGCTGAAGATATTCTGGTAAAGACCAACGCCAAACTTAACCTGTTTATTGAAAATACATACCTGGCTTATGTTGAAATAGACAAAGACTTCAGGATTATCGGTTTAAATAAATCGGCTGAGAAGATGTTTGGCTACACTGAAAATGAAGCCTTAAATAAATCCGCCGACATTATTATTCCAAAAGAAGAAAAGCAACACGCCCATAAGATTTTTAAAACGTTGCTCAGAAAAGCAGGAGGCTTCGAAGAAAAAACATATAACCAGCATAAAAACGGCAAATTAATATCCTGTTTATGGATGAACGGGCTTGTGACCAATAACGAAGGTGAAGTTCAAAGCGTGATTGCGCTCGCGCGAGAGATCACTCAAGAGCAGAAAAAGATCGCGGCCATAGAAGAATCTCAAAAAAACCTCTCGTTTATTCTCTCTGCCCTGAATGCTGCAGTCTTTACACTCGACTCAGATTTAAGCATTAAGCTTTGCAATAAAACATCTGAGACATTGTTCAAGTACAACCAAAATCAATTAAAAGGTAAACCGATTCAAGAGTTGTTTTCAGAGGATTATCGTAATGATATTCTGGAAGGTATCCTGAATTTTGTTTCTTCAAAAGCCAAAACCTATAAATCCAGTTATAGCCAAACCATTTATTGCCAGAAAAAAAATGGCGATATATTTGATGCCGATATATCGATAACCAAAATAAATATCATGGGGCAAGATATGCTTATTGCCCTGCTTACAGATATTACAGATCGCAAACAGCAGCAGCAGAAATTAATGCGCTCGATGCGCTTAGAAAGTATTGGCATGCTTACAAGCGGTATAGTTCATGAAATGAACGATGTGCTTACCCCGATTCTTCTAAGCCTTGAATATCTGAAATACCTTGTTACGAATCCTGATGCACAGGAATGCTTGATATCCCTGGAGAATAGCTCTAAGAAAGGTCAGGCATTAATTGAGCAGCTGTTAACATTTGCAACCGGAAAAGAATCACAACATACCGTCCTGAATGCTTCGCGTCTGCTCTACGATGTTGAATCCATTCTGCAGGACACCTTCCCAAAAAACATCTCTATCAACCTTGATATCAACGAACAGCTTTGGTCTGTTATTACCCACCCCAGTGAGTTTCAACAAATCATGTTAAATATCTGCATGAATGCAAGGGATGCCATGCCGGAAGGTGGTTCATTAAGAATTTCAGCTAAAAATACGGTCATAGATGAGAATTATGTTCAGCAGAATGCCGAAGCCAGCGCCGGCCCGTTTATTCAAATCAATCTCACAGATACCGGTCAGGGCATAAAAGCCGTTAATATCCAGAAAATTTTTGATCCGTTCTTTTCTACAAAACTAAACTCCGAAGGCTCGGGCTTGGGGCTTTCTACTGTTTATTCCCTGGTTAAAAATCATGGGGGTTTTATAGATGCCTCCTCTAAAGTCAACCAGGGGACTACCCTATCGGTTTTCCTGCCGGCTTCGCAACCCAAATCGAATGAGGAATCAGATAAACCCGCACAAGAGATTCCTTTAGGCCATGGCGAAACCATTCTTGTGGTTGATGATGAACCGGCCATACTGAGCATGACAGAAAACATCCTCAAGCGCCACCAGTACAAAGTGCTTAAAGCGCAGGATGGCAGCGAAGCCCTGGCCATATTCACGCAGCATAAATCTGATATCGATTGCGCCATCGTAGATATGATGATGCCGATCATGGATGGCCACTCCACCATTCAGGCCCTTCTTGCCATAAAACCGGAGATGAATATTCTGGCTGTCAGTGGCCTTATTGACACATCAGGCCTGAAAGCCAAGTACGGTAAGCAGGTCTCGAACCTGGCTAAACCTTATACGGCAGATACCCTTTTGCTAACTTTATCTCAACTCTTAAACTAAGAGCTCAAGTTTTACCGCAAACATCTAAAACCTCACTGCCTGCAGATATAATTTAAATCCCCTCTCTGATTAAATCATTAAACATTCGCTGGTTAGATCGGGTCGAATACACTACTTTTCATTGGTTTCTTAATCCAGACGTTGTTTATCAGATGTTCAAGATTTGCTTATCATATCGGCCATTGTATTGCTTTGCCTCAATGCTGTTGATCATTGGTTTCCTTTTTGATAACCCTAAACTTTTATTGGCTAAAGCCCAAAGTGATACCACTGGAATTGTTCAGAAAGGCCAGAAGTTGTTGGAATCCAAAAAATATGCGCTTTCAAGATCACTTTTTCTGGAAGCGCTGAAAGAACATCCGTCTGACGCCCGATATCATCTTGGGTACGGACTCTCTGAAATGGGCAGGGGGAATGATAAACAGGCCATCGAAGCTTTAAACCAGGCCATTAACCTCGACTCCACGTTAACACGCGCCTACAGCGGGCTTGGGTTGATATATCTCAGGGCCATGCAGTTTAAACCGGCTGCAGGTTACCTTCAACAAGCCAGTCGACTCGCACCCGATGATATTGAAATCCATATATGGCTGGCAGAAGCCCAGATCAACAGTGAGCGCTATGAGTCTGCCATGCAACATTTTCAGATCGCAATGAGTTTAATGGAGCGCCAGGTGGAAATCTACCCCGACTCAATAAAATTGCATCAAACCCTAATCGAAGCTTATATGAAGAGTGGACAATGGGATAAAGCACTCGGGCAATACGATCAGCTTAAGCTGCTGGATGCAGCGCTTGCCGAAACGCTGTATGAGAAGATCATAACTTCCCGAACCGACCACGAAAATCAATTGGCATACCTGGCCCAGGCCTATAATCACAGAAAAAACCCGCGCATAAAAGCCAAATTGTCTTTTCAACTGGGTATTTCATACCTGTCGGTTCAGCAATACCAAAAAGCAGAATCCTGGCTGGAAAAAAGTCTCGCCCATGACTCAAATAATGCTGCAAGCCTTCATGCCCTGGCTATTGTTTATTTACAGGAAAATAAACCCCAACAAGCTATCGGGTTGTTGGAAAAAGCAGCCAAAATTGCCCCGAAAAACCCTGTTATCGCTATGAATTTGGGTCATGCGTACTTAAAGCAGGATCGATATGAACCGGCGATCACCCAATTTCAATCAGCCATCAAGCTGAATGCTGATCTGGCCGGTGCTTATTATGGTCTTGCCATGGCTTACCACAGAAAGGAACACAAGATGAAAGCCCTGGCACTGATGCAGACACCGTTAAACGAATTCCTGCCCCTGAACAGCGCGCCTTCGGCCTATCGCATCGATTCCCAAAAAGAGGAGCGCTACCAGTCGATCCTTGAAACCCTGAAACGTGCCGTGAGACTTCGACCGGATTTCAGCCAAGCCCAGTTTGCTTTGGGAATGGCCTACATGGAACTGAGGCTTTATGCCAAAGCCATAAAATCGTTTAACAACAGCGTTAAATTTGATCCGAAGAGAGCCCAGAATCACCTGGGTTTAGGAGTGGCTTATAAATCGATGGGTTATCCCGATATTGCCATAACTCATATCAGAGCGGCCATCAAACTTGATCCGGGACTGGCATCAGCCCATGAGCATCTTGGCGGCATTTATATCAACCAGAATAATTTCATGGAAGCGATCAAGTCGTTTGTCAATGCCAGAACCATTGAGCCGGATAATGCATCAACATATTTTATCCTGGCACGCTTGTATTATGAGACCGGACAGGAATTAGAAGCGCGAAACATGGCAGCCAAACTCTCCCGCCTCAGTCCGACGCTGTATAAGAAACTTCCCTTCCCTGCCCGTTAAAGCATAAAACTCATCAGGATACCTGCCGCAACAGCCGAGCCGATAACACCGGCAACATTTGGCGCCATCGCATGCATCAGCAAGTGATTGGAGGGATCGGCTTTTAGACCTTCGTGTTGAACCACACGCGCACTATCGGGCACAGCCGATACCCCGGCCGCACCAACAAGCGGGTTAATTTTATCGTCTTCTGGCAGAAAAAGATTTAAGGTTTTGGCGAACAGGATACCACCGGCCGTGGCTACCATAAACGACAAGGCACCCATGACAAAAATCAGCAAGGATTGCGGGGTTAGAAAGGTTGTGGCCTGGGTTGAAGCGCCAACGGTAACACCCAGCAGGATCGTCACAATATCAATCATGGCATTTCGGGCAGTATCGGCCAGGCGCTTGGTTACCATGGATTCTTTCAGCAAGTTCCCAAAAAACAACATACCCAACAGCGGCAAGGCTCCCGGGGAGATGAGGCAGGTCAGTAGCATGCCAATTATAGGAAACAAGACTTTTTCTTTCTTGGTTACCGAACGCGGTGGCTTCATGCGAATAACACGCTCGGCTTTGGTGGTCAGTAACTTCATGATCGGCGGTTGGATAACCGGGACCAGGGCCATGTATGAGTAGGCCGCAATAGCAATAGATCCAATGAGATCCGGGGCCAGGCGTGAGGAGAGAAAAATAGCTGTCGGGCCATCTGCCCCGCCAATAATACCGATCGAAGCTGATTCGTTCATGGTAAAGCCAAGGGCTAAAGCCCCCAGAAACGTGGCAAAGATGCCAATTTGGGCGGCTGCCCCTAAAAGCATCAGCCGTGGGCTTGAGATCAGGGTAGAAAAATCGGTCATGGCGCCAATGCCCAGGAAGATCAAAGGCGGATAAATTCCCCGTAAAACGCCCTGGTAGAGGTAATTCATCACACTTCCCTCTTCATAGATGCCCAGCTGCAAGCCCTGGTTTTCCAAAAACGGGGTATTGCCGATCAAAATACCAAACCCGATTGGAATTAAAAGCAGGGGTTCATATTCATACCTGATAGCCAAGTAAATAAACAACAG
Source organism: uncultured Chlorobiales bacterium (assembly GCA_964642175.1). Lineage (GTDB taxonomy): Bacteria > Bacteroidota > Chlorobiia > Chlorobiales > Chloroherpetonaceae > JANQGG01. The sequence goes on from CAZXOK010000007.1 coordinate 124,653, forward strand.
ACCCACCAGGATCATCAAAACATGTCCGGGAGTCATGTTATAAAACCCTGAAAACTCTAAAAATTTAATTACACCTTCCATAGTATGGCTTTTTTATTCAATCTCTATTAAAACATCCCCCTGGAGGACGCTATCATTGGCCGAAACTTTTATGGTTTTTACAGTTCCATCCTTTTCAGCCAGGATATTGTTCTCCATTTTCATAGCTTCCATCACCATCAGGGTCTGTTCTTTCTTAACACTATCGCCTACTTTCACCATTACCTGCAAAACGGTTCCCGGAAGCGGGGCTTTCACCAAACTTACGCCGGTGCTTGCCAGTGGTTTAATCTCTTTGGGTGGTGGGGTATTCGATTGCACCAGTTTTGGAGTTTTGGGTCGTTGAACTTCTTTTTCAAGCTCAACAAAGTATTGGGTGCCATTAACTTCAATTTCAGCTACATTATCTTCAAAACTCAAAATTTCAACATTATACTCGTTGCCAGCAATATTGAATTTATACTTTTTCATAGAGGCTAAGGTCTGATGTTGATGACATTATAAATCTTTGAGTTCCAAGGCGAATAACGCTTTGAAACTTTTTTCATGGTTAGTATGGTTTTTTCGGTATCGTGCAATTCGTTAAAGTACAGGTAAATAGCCATACCAATAGCGGCATTCACTTCCCCGGGTATTTCCTCTTCATGCGGTGCTACAATCTGCTCTTTTCCCTGTCGTTTCTGTTTTCGTTTCAAGGCAAGTGATAAGAGTTTTGGCAGGTTTTTAAAGACCAGATACAGGGTGATCAGCGAGAGGAACACCACCGAATAACCGACAACGGCCACCGAAATGGCATCTGCATTAATGGCTGAAAAATCAACGATCATCGACACCGGGTATAAAGTCATTCCTTGCATATCAAAGCGGCATGGTTGAGTGTTTTTTTAACGGATTCTGATCTTTCTTGGTGGAAAGGGTTTGCAGCGCCCGAATGATGCGGAAACGGGTATTTCGGGGCTCAATAATATCGTCGATATAGCCATACTTAGCCGCTTCGTAAGGATTGGCAAATTTTTCCCGGTACTCGGCCTCTTTTTCAGCAATAAAACTGGCGCGCTCGTCCTGGTTCTCAATACCTTTCAGGTCTTTGCTGTAAAGCACTTCAATAGCTCCCCGAGGACCCATTACGGCAATTTCGGCAGCCGGCCAGGCGTAATTAACATCACCACGCAAATGCTTTGAACTCATGACATCGTATGCACCGCCATAGGCTTTTCTGAGTATAACCGTTACTTTCGGCACCGTGGCTTCGCCATAGGCATACAGCAATTTTGCTCCATGTATAATAATCCCGCCATACTCCTGGGAGCTGCCGGGTAAAAAACCCGGGACATCTACCAGGGTTACGATCGGAATGTTAAACGCATCGCAGAAGCGGACAAACCGTGCCGCTTTACGGGAAGCATCAATATCCAGGCAGCCGGCCAGATAATTGGGCTGATTGGCCACAACTCCTACCGGCATGCCATTAAACTTGGTAAAACCTATCACGATATTGCGGGCATACTGGCGCTGGATTTCCATGAATTCGCCATTATCTACAATGGCATAGATGATATCTTTAACATCGTAAGGGATGTTGGGATTTTCGGGTATGATAGAATTTAGGGCATCTTCCAACCGGTCGATCGGATCGTCGCAATCGGTTACCTGGGGTTCTTCCAGGTTGTTTTGTGGCAGGTAGGAAAGTAATTTACGAATGAGCAGGATACCTTCTTTTTCATCTTCGGCCACAAAATGAGCCACACCGGATTTAGTGGCATGAACGGTAGCTCCTCCGAGGTCTTCATCGGTAATATTCTCACCGGTAACGGTTCTGGCCACCTTTGGCCCGGTTACAAACATGTAACTGGTTTTATCGGCCATTAATACAAAATCTGTTAAAGCAGGAGAATAAACAGCGCCACCGGCACACGGTCCGAAGATGGCAGAAATTTGCGGCACAACGCCGGAGGCTAAAATATTGCGTTGAAAAATATCGGCATATCCGGCCAGGCTTCTGACACCTTCCTGGATCCTGGCTCCGCCACTATCATTTATACCAATAAGCGGCGCTCCGACTTTCATGGCCTGATCCATGATCTTGCAGATCTTCTGGGCGTATGTTTCTGATAAAGAGCCGCCGAAAATGGTGAAATCCTGGGAGAAAATAAAGATGAGCCGGCCATCAATGGTGCCTCTGCCGGTAACCACACCGTCGGTTGGGTAGGATTGCTTGTCGAGTCCGAAATCAGTTGTACGGTGGGTCACAAACATGTCGTACTCTTCAAAGCTGCCCTCATCCAGAATTAACTCGATGCGTTCGCGGGCAGTGAGTTTTCCCTTGGCATGCTGTGCGGCGATGCGCTTTTCGCCACCGCCTAATCTGGCTTTCTGGCGTTCCTCTAAAAGTCGTCTCATGATTGACGGGTTTAGGGTTTAAAAAAACATGAAAAAGCCTTCCCCACCTCAATACATCTTATCAAATAACCTGGCGCATCTTTTCCTGGCCATACTATAACAAATAGGCTATCAAAATGAAAACCGTTTGCAATAGATTAATGTAATCTTAATTTGCGAAAAACCTAAACGGTTACGCACTTTTTAAAGCATCCTGAATTTTGGTTTCAGGCTGAGGGCCAACCAAAATTTCTTTGATCTGTCCATCCTTGATTATCACAACCGAAGGTGTACCCATAATGCCAAATTTTTGAGCCACGCTCATTTCCTGCTGAACATTTACCTTAAAAATAAAGGGATTTGACCGTTTCAAACGCTCTACAATCGGGGTCATGGGTTCACAGGCGCGGCAGGAACTGGAATAAAAGTACATCAACATTGGGCTGTTACTGTTGAGGCCTTTTTCATATTTCTTGGGTAATTCCGGGGCCGGCTTGCCCTTTTTCATCGATGATTTGATCTTTACAAAAAATTGCATCCCAAATAAAAAAACAAATGCGCCAATAAGCACATAAAGGATAATTTCCATAATATCAATAGCATTTAATGTTATAAATTATCCTTCATTTAACACTTTTTTTACAAAATTCCATATGGTGATTGCAATAACGGAAATTTTTATTGTCAGTCAATAAAAACGATTCCCATTGCAATGCTGTTTAAGATATAAAATTTAATTATGCGAATACCACTTGTTTTAGTTTTTGCGTTCTGTGCCACTCTTTTCAGCACATTTCAATTTCAACAATCAACATTAGCGTCAAAACCCATGTCCAATCAAACTACTCAACTGGATACAGCCACGTTTGGCGCCGGCTGTTTCTGGTGCGTTGAAGCTGTTTTTCAACGCGTAAATGGCGTCAAATCGGTGGTTTCTGGCTATACCGGCGGGCATACCAAGAATCCAACCTACAACGAGGTTACCAGCGGTAAAACAGGCCATGCCGAAGTGGCCCAAATTGTCTTCGATCCTGGAGTTATTTCATTTTCCAATCTGTTGGAGATATTCTGGGAAACACACGATCCAACCACACTTAACCGTCAGGGGAACGATGTAGGAACACAGTATCGCTCGGCGATATTTTACAACTCAGACACCCAGAAACAGGAAGCCCAGCGTTCCAAAGCAGCCGCAGAAGCTTCAGGATCGTGGAAAAATCCTATTGTCACCGAGATTACAGCTTTAGGCGACTTTTACGAGGCCGAAGATTATCATCAGAATTATTACAACCTGAATACTTACCAACCGTATTGCCAGTTTGTGATCAGTCCAAAACTTAAAAAATTTGAAAAGCAATTTGAAGATAAACTAAATAAATAAAATAACTTAGAGAGGTTCTATCAGGATTTAAAATTAACAGTTTCGTAACAGCACAAGTCTCAAAAACCACTATATTTGCATCGAGACGAAATAACTGGTTGCTGTTTTTTATTTTAATTATCCTTGAACAGTATGCTTATCTTTCTTAAGACGCTTCTCTATATTGGATTCTTTTTATTTTTATATCGCTTCATCAGATATATCACTACTCCCTTCCTCAAAAGACTCGGTTACTATCACTACTACTCTCCCATGTTTTTTACCCTGCCACTTCCATTCAGAGTTCTTGAACTGCACATTGGCACCACCTGGGACTTTTTTAAACTTCAGAATGCCAATCCGACCCTGATATTAAAATACTTGGCAGAGGGGTTGGTAAATCTGGCCAAAGCGGTTGAAGAAGGGAAAGTTCATCCCGAAACAAAATTACGCGGGTACATGTATTACATGAATCCGAATACGGTTCAGAGGTTTGGTTTTCATACCCGAAAACTCAATGGCTTTGAAATGCTCATGTTCAGCATGAACTACATTGAACTGTGCATTCTGCAAAGTATTTCATATAAAAAAATCACATTTGTTAAATTTGAAAATGTTCATATCTCAACCATTACAGCTAAAGAAATGGTGGAGTTGATCCCAATGTATCAAAGCACATTTGATAAATTTAACAAACGTACCACCATAAAACCGCTCATTACCCAGGAACGCCGAACCCCATTAACTGAGGTTGCATAAGCACTGTCTATGGCTGATTTTTTAAAGTCTTTTGAGGGCTTATCGCATCATGAAGTTCAACAACGCATCAAAGCAGGCCTAACGAACAAACCCAAACAACAACACGTTAAAAGCAACCTGGATATTTTTATCAGTAATGCCTTTAATGTGTTCAACATGATTAACCTGGCAGTTATCAGTTTCCTGCTCTATTTCTACTTTGATGCCCAGGATATGCGGCTTTTACTGGACTCGGTTGGGATTATTACCGTTACCGTTGCCAACACCCTGATTGCCATTGTCCAGGAAACCAAGGCTTCCCGCACACTTGAAAAGATGGAGTTGCTAAAAAGCCAGGATGTTACCGTGGTACGTGATGGCAAAAAAGAACGCATTAACAAACATACCATCGTTAAAGATGATGTGGTGATGCTGCAAAAGGGCGACCAGGTGGTGGTTGATGGCAAGGTATTGGATGCACGGCTGTTGGAAATTGATGAATCGCTGCTCACGGGCGAGTCACACGCCATTAACAAAAAGCCCGGGGATGAATTGCTTTCAGGTAGTTTTTGCATCTATGGCTCAGCCTACTACCAGGCAACCGGCGTGGGTGAAGAGAGCTACGCCTCAAATATTTTGCACCATGCCAAAAAATACAAGTTTACAATTTCGCCGCTTCAAAAGAAGATCAACCTGCTGTTTGTTCTCTCATTTGTGGTAACCATTTTGCTGGTTTTGTATGAATTTATCCATAGCCTTTCGGTCGGGGCGTTCGATCTGAAAGAAGCTCGTAAAATCTCCACCATTGCCACCTCGCTGATCCCCGAAGGCCTGGTGTTTTTTTCATCTATCAGCTTTACCATTGGTATCATCCGGATTGCCCGTATCGGGGGGATTATCCAGAAAATGAACGCTATTGACTTGTTTCCCACCATCAATGTGGTATGCCTGGATAAAACCGGTACGCTTACCCAGAACAAGATCTCGGTGTATAAAGTCCGCACATTTGAAGGCAACAATTCTAAGCAGGTCGAAACGGCCCTGGGTTCCTTCAGCCGGTTGAGTACGGAACAAAACCCCACTGTTCAGGCACTGAATGTATTCAATACAGGCGCTGAGCTTGAAAAAATGGATGAGCTCCCTTTTCGCTCCGAGCTGAAAATGAGTGCGATGCAGCTCGGCTCAAATGGTGAGCATACCACCTATATCCTGGGTGGGTATGATGTGCTCTTAAATGCCTATCCCGGCCAATGGCAGCAAGAAGCCAAAGACATATTTGAGCGAGAGCACTTATCCGGGCACCGTAATCTATTATTTGCCCGGGCAAATCTAAAGGCCGGCACCGCACTTGGGGCCGATGCTCTGCGAGAGTGCAGCATTGAACCCCTGGCTGTTGTTTCTCTACGCGATGAACCGCGCCACGATGCCCGTGATGCTCTGGAACTGTTCAAAAAAAATAATATCAGCACAAAAATCATCTCCGGGGATGCCACAGATTCCGTTCTCAGCACCCTGCATGAAATTGACTGGCCGGTGCCGGCTGAACGTGTGATTGAAGGCTCCAGCTTTGCCCGGCTAAGTGAGCATGAAAAAATGAAGGCTGTTCAGGAAAGATCTGTCTTTACCCGGCTAAGTCCCGAGCATAAGCTGGAGATCATAAAACACTTAAAGCATTTAGGACTGGAGACGGCTGTGATTGGTGATGGGGTCAACGACCTGCTCGCCCTAAAAGAATCCAACCTGGGCATTGCCATGGAAGAAGGCAGCATTATTTCCAAGGAGGTCTCCGATATTGTCTTGCTTAAAAACCGCTTTAACATCCTGCCGACCATCTTTGATGAAGGCAACAAGATTATCAACACCGTCAGTTATGTGTCTAATTTGTTTTTATCCAAGAATGTGTTGGTGATTGTTCTGAGCATGTTGCCCTGGTTTATGAATGTGATCTATCCGCTCACACCCCGAAAAGGTGCCTTGATCAGTATGCTTGGCATTGGATTGCCGGCCTATTTTATTGCGCTTAAAAACAGCAATACGCGTATACCGGTGAGCTTTTTCAGGCAATTGGTCTGGTTTATCTTGGTTTCTGCACCAATTATTCTGGGTTTGGCTTATTTAGGAGCTTACCTGGCAGAATTTGTGTTTGAGCTAAACACCACCCAGGCATCAAACGTGATGATGGCCACGCTGGTGATCCTGACCACCATGAATTACCTGAGCACCATTATCTACGACGATCCCGAAAACCTGAAACCCTATGTCCAGTTTGCTTTACTGATCGTTGGCACCTATATCCTGATCTCTTCGATCCAGGTTGATTTTTTTGTGCTGGGCATGATAACGGCATTTTATGAAATCTCCGTGCTGGGGCTTTTGGAATGGGGCATTGTGGCCATGATCTGCGCGCCGGGCGTGTGGGCTTTGCTTGGTATGCATTACATTCGGCATTTGCAGCAGGGATCCCTCTCCAGCCAAAACCTGCATCCCATGGTTCAGAAACTGTTCCGACCCTCCTCCATGCCAACCGCCACCAATTCGGGCTAAACCATGTCTGAAAGCTTCTTTATGACTTGCCCGATCCGTTTATGGACTGTTCATCCTTTACAATCACTTTTGAAATCAGGATGGTCAATACGCTTAGGACGATCAGATCAGATTACAACTTATCTACCATAACTTTATAGGTTGGATCTTCCAGAACATTAACATCTATGATCTCATCGGCATTTTTAAGCAACTTGCGGCAGTCGGTACTTAAGTGCTTTAAATGTAATACTTTATCAACTTTTCGGTAACGTTCGGTCAATCGGTTCAGGGCTTCTATGGCCGACATATCCACCACCCGGCTTTCAGCAAAATCAATGATGACTTCTTTAGGATCGTTCAGGGGATCAAACTTGTCATTAAAGGCTGTAACGGAACCAAAAAAGAGAGGGCCGTATATCTCATAATGTTTCACGCCGTTATCATCCATATACTTGCGGGCACGAATACGCTTGGCATTGTCCCAGGCAAAGACCAATGCTGAAATGATCACCCCGATCACCACGGCCAGGGCTAGATTGTGAAGAAAAACAGTGACTAATGTTACCAGCACCATCACCAGTATGTCGGAGGCTGGCATCTTGGTAAACGTTTTCAAGCTTGCCCATTCAAACGTCCCTATCGCCACCATGATCATCAAGCCCGTCAGGGCTGCCATGGGGACTTTTTCGATCAATCCCGAGCCGAACATCACAAAAACCAGGAGCATCACCGAAGCCACCACGCCTGATATCCTGGCCCGTGCCCCGTTGGAGATGTTGATCAGGCTCTGGCCGATCATAGCGCAACCGCCCATACCCGAAAATAAACCCGAAAGCATATTGGCCGCGCCCTGGGCAATGGCTTCCTGGTTCCCGTAGCCACGGGTTTCTGTAATTTCATCTACAATATTTAACGTGAGCAGGCTTTCGATTAATCCTACCCCGGCCATTATGGCGGCATATGGAAATATGATCTGAAGGGTTTCCAAAGTTAATGGAACCTGGGGAATATGAAAGGGTGGAAAGCCGCCTTGAATGGAAGCAATATCACCCACGGTTTTTGTTTCGATACCCAGGAAAGTCACCAGCCCAAAAACCACCAAAATTGCGGTTAATGATGCCGGGACTACTTTTGTCAGTTTTGGCAGGCCCCGGATGATAAGCATGGTTAATGCTACCAATCCAATCAATACCAACATTGGCTGACCTGTTAGCCACTCACCTTCCGGTGATTTGAATTGCGCCAATTGCGACATAAAAATGATGATCGCCAGGCCATTGACAAAGCCAAATATCACCGGATGGGGCACCAGGCGAATAAGTTTTCCAAGTTTTAAAAAGCCTGCTGCAAGTTGAATACTGCCGGCCAGAATTACCGTAGCAAACACATACTCCACCCCGTGCGACTGCGCCAATGCCACAATTACAACTGCAACGGCACCGGTTGCACCTGAGATCATACCCGGCCTGCCGCCAAACACCGAGGTAACCAATCCCATTACAAAAGCGGCGTACAATCCCGTAAGAGGCGAAAGTCCGGCAATCAGGGCAAAGGCAACTGGCTCCGGGACCAACGCCAGAGCAACGGTAAGCCCGGAAAGAATTTCAGTTTTAAGATCAAATTTACTTTGACACTTAAATAGACGTAAGACTTGTTTCATAAATCAAAAAAAACAAACAGGGAATGGTATCATTCCGGTTTTTAAAATACCTACAACCGAAACGCCGTTCTATCAAGCGATTTTACTGCGGGTAGTGGTTTGCGAGAAGTTTATTAGGAGCTGGTTTTTAAACTTGGGGAGAAATATAAAAGATTTACATTAAAAACCAAATCCGTAAAGCAGGGTTGGATTATAAATTAAAAAACCTGTGGCACCCTTATGAGTTGCCACAGGCATATGATAAACTTACTGGTTTTCTTTTTTTACGGTTTCTGTAACCGTATTTAATGCTTCGGTTGCCGAGTCGGCTAGTTTTTTCATCACATCATTTACGCCTGTGATCACGGTGCCGGCCAGAGAGCTTTGGACATCCAATGCCCGGCCAAACAATTGCGATTGCTGCTCAGAGATTTCTTTTGCGGTTTGAAGCACTTTGTCCAAGGCTTCATCTAATTGAGATTGATCTTCAGCCATAAGAATAGAAATATTTTAGTGTTTCGGGAAAATTCTGTACTGAAGAATTGCAAAAGCCATCAACAATAGAACCCTATTATTGATGGCTTTGTAAATCAAATATGAATGGTTACTTACTTGCTGAAGCCAGCGAGTAAAGTACCAACAGTGTCATTAGCTCTTTTGGTCACGTTATCTAAAACGCTTACAGCATTTTTGCTTACAGAATCAATTACTGTACCAGCAGCTGTGAAAGTTTTTTCAATTAACTTTCCGCCATTGCTTACAACTGAGTTAACTGTGCCAAAAATACCGTCAAAAACTCCCATTAATTGGTTTTGTTCTGCCATGGTTAATTTAATTTTGGTTGAAATAAAGTAACAAATAAAAAAAACAACTTAACTTGCTTTAGCTACTGCAAATTAATGGATACGACTTAAAATTCAAAGAAAAGCCCATGATTTTTTATTAATCCTAACTAAAAAAACATGAGGTTTAGTGCTTAAAAGGTCACTGAGATTACGATTCAGCCTGGTTTTGTGACTGATTAATGCTGTTGCTAACGCTATCAACTGCCTGGCTGGCCATATTGGTGATATTTTTAAGCAAATCAGTTGCGCCATTTAACACGTTACCAGCTACTGGTGCAACTGGACCTAAAGCACCCATTGCTTTGTTTAAAATTTCGGTGTGTTGTTTACCGATTTCACCGGCAGTCTTAATAGCATTATCAAATGCTTCATTGAGTTGGTTTTGCCCTTCTGACATAGCTCTGAAATTTGGTTTTTAAAAATAACGTGGTTAAAACGGGGTTAATTTAATACAAAACAATGGATATAAAAAAAGGCTAAAATGATATTTATCACTTTAGCCTTTGATTTCTAAACCAAGCAATTGCTTAGCTTTGTTGTGAGGTTACATTATCCAATGTTTTTGACACCATGTTGGTGAAAGATTGGATAAACCCGGTAAAGCCATTTAAGATGTTACCGGACAAAGCGACCAATGCATTGACAGCTTTGCCCAAAATATCATTATGAGCCTGGCCAATTTCACCGGCGGTTTTGGTTACGTTTTCAAACGCTTCTGAGAATTGATTTTCTTCTGCCATTATTATTCCTTTGGTTGATATTGAGGTTGAAATCAAATAAACAATTAAAAACTACAATAGCAAATATAATATCAAATATGAACGTTTTCAAACGTTATTCATGTAAGATAAGGTATTTATCAATACCTAATTTCATTATCTAAAGGCCGAATTAATGTACTTAATCTGTTAAACGGTTATTTCGGCTTAGACGAGTCGGGGTGAGAGGACTTGAACCTCCGACCTCTGCGTCCCGAACGCAGCACTCTACCAACTGAGCCACACCCCGAATCAAGGTTTTGTGAGGCTGAATTTGAATAGATAGTAATGACAAGCCACTACCAATCACGAAAAACAGACCGTTGAAAACCCTGTTAACAAGTAAATTTAAAAAATTAATTTATCAATTCACTACCCCTTCGAGGGCTTTTGTGCAAAAGCCAGAATATAGTCCAAACCCGAATACACACTATGGGCTGAACGGTTAAAGGTAGATTGCGCAAATATTCTGGCCAGCGGATGCTGTTTCTCCAGAAAAGTTTGATTCCCGGAAAAATAGTCATGCAATGGTATATATACATCATCTCGAATAGAGGTCACATCCAGATCCACGAATCCGGCTTTGATCAGTTTTTCTTCATAAGCTGGGATGAGGTAATAATTCTCATCAGGTATGTTGAACTTGCCGGCAATCAGGTTCCAGGAAAACCAGTGCTCAATTTTCTTAAACAGATCGTCTGGTTCTGTTGTGGGCAATATATCGGCGGTTACCAATCTGCCACCCGGACGCAGTACACGAAAGGCTTCCCTGAAAAAGTCCTCTCGCGAGCGATAGTGAAAAGCGCTTTCCAAAGACACAACCAGGTCGATAGAATTATCCTCAATCGGCATTTCAGTAGCTGACCCTTCACGCAGATCAATGCGGTCCTGAAGCCCGGCCCCGGCCACTTGTTCTTTGGCCCGTTCAACCTGAGTTCTGGTAATGTTCAAGCCAATAATCTTGTCCGGGTTTAATTTGGTTGTCCAGAGAATGTCCTGATCACCAAAACCAAATCCACAATCCAAAACGGTATCCCCTTTGCCCATTTTGGCTTTATTGGCTGCTAAAAGAGCCAGTTGTTCACTGGCCTCATCGATGGTATCCACATCTTTCCAATAGCCAAGATTCAGGTAGAGCTTACCTTCGGTTGGAGAAGATGTCCCGATTAGGTCATAAACCTGGGTTGTATTTAAATTGTGAAATGGATTAAACAACCAATTCAGATACCCAAAAAATCGTGATAAGTCATTATCAAACATGTTACATACTCCTGTATAAATGTTAATTACCAACCCCAGGTGCCTTTTCCACCTTTAAAGGGGCCTTTTAAGTTTTGTGTGATCCATCCCCCGTAAAAATCACCTTCCTGGGGCTCTACTTTCTCGTCTCCAACATAACACTCCTGAACCTTGGTCGAGTAAAAGCACAGGTAATTGCGTATGTGTTCAAATTTTGAGGATGGTGCCGGATAGCTCCAGGCCGCATTTTTACTGATCTGGCCATCGACCTTAAGGGTCCAGTAAACAGCCATACCCTTGAACTCACAAAAAGATGTTTTTTCCTGCGGGATTAAATAGTCCATTTTAATATCTTCCGGCGGAATGTAGTAGGTTGGCGGGTGACTGGTTTCCAGAATACGGTACCCACGAGTGGTATCGGCGATAACGGTGTTGTTAAAGATAACTTTTAGCCGTTGAGGTACCTGTTCACATTTTGGTGGCCGCGGGTAATCCCAAACAGACTCTTGTTTCAAAATATTTTCCATTGCTGATGTGCTTAGATTAAATTGTTGAGAACTAAACACAAAACCTGTGGCTATTCATTCACAAAATTCACCTGTGCGTTAGGATTCCTGATTTTTTCCCCTTTTTTTTACAAAAAGCAACATCAGACCCCGACCGGCAGATTTATTTCAGTAATCTGAAATTATTCGGGTTTACATCCGGTTATAGTTTTAATTTGTCTTAAGAAGACGTTTATGTTCGTTATTCTCATAAAAACCAAACTCATTCATGAACCGCTCTGAACTTTATGAGCAGTATCAAACTGTTCGAGCAACCACCGAGAATCTTATAGCACCGTTAGAAAAAGAAGATACGGTGGTCCAACCTATCCTGGATGTCAGTCCGCCCAAATGGCATCTTGGCCATACAGCCTGGTTTTTTGAAACCTTCTTGCTGGAACCCTACCTTCAAAAATACCGGGTGTTTCATCCAAAATACACCTTCCTGTTCAACTCATATTACGATCATGTAGGCGAACGGGTCGATCGCCCCAAGCGCGGGTTTCTTTCCAGACCAACATTGGAAGAGATCTTTACCTATCGACGTGCAGTGGATAAAGCCATGGGTGAGCTGATCGATCAGTGCCCCGACAATAAGTGGTTATCTGTTCATGATCTGATAGAGTTGGGATTAAATCACGAGCAACAGCACCAGGAACTGCTTCTCACAGATATTAAATATATCCTGGGGCACAATCCTCTCTTTCCGGCTTACACCAAACAGCCCAAATCGCAACCACCACAAAACCCTGTGAAACATGAATTTGTGATGTGCCGTGGCGGAGTTTTCACTGTTGGTCATGCCGGTGCGGGATTTCATTACGACAATGAATGCCCTAATCATGAGGTACTCTTGCAGGATTTTGCGCTGCAAAATCAATTGGTGACCAATGGCGACTTTCTCGCGTTTGTTCAGGATAGCGGATATACCGATTTCAGGCATTGGCTATCAGACGGTTGGGATACCCTGCAACAGCATCAGTGGCAAGCCCCTGAATACTGGGTAAAAGATGAAGGCCAGTGGTACGAATATACCCTTTTTGGATTAGAACCTTTAAACCTCAGGGCACCCGTGTGTCATATCAGTTTTTATGAGGCCGAAGCTTATGCCAGTTGGTCGGGCAAACGTCTGCCCACCGAAGCTGAGTGGGAGGTGGCTGCCAAAAGACACCAAACCACAGATGGCCCGACACCCAATCTCCTTGAGTGTGATACCTTTCACCCGGAAGCGTTAAAACCGGATCAAAACTGCTATTTACACCAACTGATCGGTGATGTATGGGAATGGACATCAAGCAGTTACCTGCCCTACCCCGGTTATCGCCACAGCTCAAATGCCCTGGGTGAGTACAATGGTAAATTCATGATCAATCAAATGGTGCTTAAAGGCGGATCTTGTGTAACTCCTCTAAGCCACATTCGTCTCTCCTACCGAAATTTTTTCCATGCCGATAAACGCTGGCAATTTACCGGCCTGCGTTTGGCTGACTAACTTTATCTATTTTATGATTAGCATCCAAAAACTTACCGATACGGAGTTTGAAGCTCCTGCTTTTGAAAAACAAGACTTCGAGCTTGAAGTGCTTTACGGGCTTTCTTCCACCCCAAAATTTCTTCCTACCAAATATCTTTACAATGATGAAGGAACACGGCTTTTTCAAATGATCACCAAGTTGCCCGAGTATTACCTGACGCGCTCCGAAGCCGAAATCCTTGAATCGAACAAGGAAAACCTGGCTGAATTGATGGGCTATGAGCCCTTTAACCTGGTTGAACTGGGTGCAGGAGATGGTCAGAAAACCCATATCCTGGTAGAGCATTTTCTTAACCGGGAATTGAATTTCGAGTATGTACCGATCGACATCTCACAGCTGGCTGTGGATATCCTTGTGCATTCCTTCCAGAATCAGTACCCCGATTTGAATGCCATCGGGCTGGTGGCTGAATACACACAGGGGCTGAAGTGGCTGCATAAAACCACCCACCTGAAAAACCTGGTTTTATTTTTAGGCTCAAGCATCGGCAATTTCTCTCCTGAAGAATCCAGGCGGTTTCTTCAGAGCTTGTGGAATGTTCTTAATCCTGATGATATTGTCTTAATTGGTTTTGATTTAAAGAAGGATATTCAACTCTTAACAAATGCTTATAACGACTCTAAAGGTATCACCCGAGACTTTAACCTAAACCTTTTAAAACGTATTAATGAAGAACTTGGTGGCACATTTAACTTAAATAAATTCTCTCACTACGAGTTTTATAATGTGCATACAGGGGCCATGGAAAGCTACTTAATGAGCCTCGAAAAACAATCCGTATATATCAATTATCTTAAGCAATTATTTCATTTTGATATTTATGAACCTATACATATTGAATCATCATATAAATATTCTGAATCTGATATCAGGCATATTGCCAGACAAACCGGGTTTAAGGTTATCACGCATTATTCTGATGAAAAAAACTATTTTATAGACTCCATATGGAAAACATATAAACCACATTAAAGTTTTTAATTTAAATATATTATATTATTTTACTTAAAATAACAGTTAACCTATTTTCTGTGTGATTTATATAATATAATATTTCTTTTTTATCACTAAATAACTCTATCATCTGACACATAATTCCTGTTTTTACTCGAAGTTTATTATCTATTTTACCCCCACTTATTACAATTAAAGGTTTATTAATTACCTTACATTTATCGTATATACTTCCGATAACCTTACCCATAAATGAGGTCTCATTTACCTGACCCTCACCGGTTATCACCAAATCCGCGTGCAGAATTTTTTTATTTATTTGAACCAGTTCAGAGATATAATCCATCCCGTTTAAGGATGTGGCGCCTAGGGATAACAATCCAAAACCGAGTCCGCCAGCTGCCCCGCTTCCTTCTAAATTTGAGTGCTTTTTTTGTAAAATGCTCTCAATAATGTTGGCATAATGCGCCATGTGGTTTTCATAGTCACTAAGATTTTTCTTTAATATTCCTTTTTGAATACCATAATTAAAAATTGCCCCATGCTGCCCAAGAAGCGGATTTTTAACATCAGCCAAAAGGGTGATTTCAGATGTCTTGATGGCCTGGATCGCAGGTTCCAAATCAGCCATAAACAGATCTTTCAGACCAATATGCCCCAGGGAAATCGGCCGGTGATGCTTGTCCAATAACCTGGCACCTAAGGCCATTAGTGCCCCGGCCCCTCCATCTACCGTAGCACTGCCACCTAATCCTACATAGATTGAGCTTACTCCGGGCTCGGCAAGAGCGTGATTGATCAGTTGTCCGGTGCCATAGGTTGTTGCTATTTCTGGTCTTAAGTCATGCTCATTAACAAGCCCTAACCCGGAAGCCGATGCCATATCCAGAATGGCCTTATCACCTGATACATAATATCTTGCCATAACGGATTTTTGATACGGGCCCATTACCTCAACCGATCTTGGGCTGGCCTTCCATACCTTTGCCACCACTTCAGCCGTCCCTTCCCCACCATCACCAAGTGGCACGAGTGTTAGATTTTCCTGGTATTTTGCAGGCAATGCTTTCCGGATCATTTCAGCCATTTCTGGCGCTCGAAATGTGCCTTTAAAACTATCCGGGGCAATAAGAATATTCATAACTTAGCTTTTCCATGGTTGTTGTCTTGGATAAGATCGCAGGATGATTGAAATTTGTACCAACATAAAAATCAACATCTGTTTTTAAATGAACCCTGTGTTCATTTCATAGGATATTAAATTAACATAGCCAACATGAGTAAAGAAGAACTTCAACGTTTTATTGCATTACCAAATATTGCCGAATGGCGTAAAACTCTGGCCGCCAGGGTTGAGTCTGATCCGGTTCAATATTTTATTATCGGTGTTATCCTCGTTAATGCCGTAATTCTGGGTATGGAAACCGATCCCGGGCTTATGGCCAGCTATGGCACCTGGTTAATTGCTGTAGATAAACTATGCCTGGTTATTTTTATTATTGAACTCCTGGTTAAGCTGGCCAGTTACCAAACCCAGTTCTGGCGCAGCGGCTGGAATATTTTTGACCTTCTGGTGGTTGGTGTGGCCCTGGTACCGGGTGCCGGGCCGTGGGCTGTGCTGCGTTCATTACGGGTATTGAGGGTGTTGCGTCTGCTGACTGTTGTACCCTCACTCAGAAAAGTTGTAGCGGCCTTTATCCATGCTATTCCTGGTCTTCTGGGTGTGATGGTGGTTATGGGCATTTTCTTTTATACCATGGGTGTTCTGGCAACATTGTTGTTTGGGGCTACTTTTCCCCAGTGGTTCGGCAATATTGGGGGTAGCTTTTATACCCTTTTCCAGATCATGACCCTTGAGAGTTGGTCGATGGGTATTGTTCGACCGGTGATGGAAGTGCATCCCTTTGCATGGGCGTTTTTTGTCCCGTTTATCATCATTGCCACCTTCACCATTTTAAATCTGTTTATTGGGATTATTGTTTCAACCATGCAGGAACTGGCCTTAACCCCGGAACTGGGGGCAGCTGATCCGAAAGTGATTGATTTGCTTAACCGTATTGATAACGACCTGAAGATCCTGAGAGATAAGGTCAGCGAGTCGCAGGGCAATGCCAAATAAAAAAAGCATGAGTGCCAACCACTTTGTATCCAATACTTGCCACACCGGTCAATCAGCATTGGTTAAAACGCTTCTCAGGTATGGCGATGAACCGTTGGTGTATATAGACGATCTCAAGGCCCATGAGATTATCATGACACATACTCCGGAATTTATGGACTTGCTCAGTGATTTTTATGAGTCCTGGGGCCAGGAAAAGCTTCAGGTTGATCTGCCCATAAAACAGGTCTTTGAAACCAGTGGCCTGAAAGGAGATTTTCGGGTGATGCCCTGCGTGATTGAACAACATGAGGTAATTAAATCGGTGAAGGTGATTGGCACCAACGAGGAGAACCGTACCGTAAAAGATAAAATATGTGTTGGCAAGACGTTGCTGATGGATCAATACGATAATCACGCCTATGCCCTGCTGGATGTCTGCGCGCTTTCTTCATTTCGCACTGCTGCTATCAGCGCCTTATGCTTTAAACTCTGTTACCCGGAAGCAAAATCTATCGGATTGATCGGTTTAGGGCGAATCGGGTTTTATACCGCTTATATCCTCCACAACTGGCTGGATGTAAAGGCTCTTGTTGGTGCAGATACCAATCCCGCCACCATAGACTCATTTAAAAAGCTGCTCTCACTTTATACCCCTGATCTCAGGTTCAAGACCTTACCAAATCATGATGTCATCCATTGCAGCGATACGTTGTTTTTAACCACCACGTCTCAACAACCGATTCTCAATCAGGACAATGCCAGTGATTGCAGCTTTATTTCCAGTGTCGGGGCCGACGCAGGCAACCTCTCGGAACTGGACGAGACGCTGTTGCAGCAAGAGCGAACTGTGCTTGTCGATACTGTGGATTCCATGCTTTTGGGGGATATGAAAAAATGGGAACAAAAGGAATTAATCGAGAAAAAAGATGTGCTGGAACTCAAAGACCTTTTCAGGATAAGACAAAAGCCCAAAATCCCCTTTATGTTTATTTCAACCGGGATTGCGTTGCAGGATGCCCTGATCAACCATTTTGTAGCCCAAAAATATATGTCTGAGAACTGCGATTAACCTGCCCTAACGCTACCTTGCGAAAGAAGCCGTTACAGTCAAGCGTTTATTAAGTGTTTTTAAGCTTTTTTATTAGCCTCATTTAGAAGGATTTCCGAGGCTAAGTTGGCGCTAAAGACCGCCCCACCCATGGAGTCATAATACGGCTGCTGGGTAAAACCACCGGCCAGGAAGAAATTCGGTACAGGTGTTTTCTGGCTCGGACGCTTGGCATCAAATCCCGGCAACGGCGCATAAACCGATTGCGGAATACGAACCACGGTTGATTTTAAAATTTTAGCCCCTTTTGAGCTCTCCGGGTAACAGGAACATATGTTCTCGTGGATCTGGTGGATGATCTCTTCATCAGACTTGCCCATCAGTTCTTTGGCCGGGCCTACACAAAATTCAAAGCGGGTTTTTCCTTCAAACGGCTCACCACGTAGCATTTTGTATTCGGGTGTGGTGTTGGCCAGGTCGGCATAAACCGGAATAATACCATCGGGGTTGAACAAGACGTTATCAATCGGGGTGATTTTTTTATCATACCAGATCTGTACCGAGATCACCGGTACACCTTTAAAATGCCTGAGCACCGAGAGTTCGGCATGTTTCTGAGCCATATCGGCCGGCAACACCTGGTTGAGGTTATGAATGGGCAAAGCTGAAATCACATAATCGGCGCCCAATGCTTCACCATCGCGAAGCTCAACACCGGTTACTTTCTGGCCGTCGTACATGATTTTTTTAACTGCCACGCCGATTTCCAGAATCGCGCCTTTGTTTTTGACATCTTCCACAAGCGGGCCTATCAGGTGCTCTTGTGGTGAGCCCTTTAGAAAGCCCATCAGGGATGCATCGGGAATACGGAAAAAGACCTCTGTAACATCCAGTATGATTTTAGCAGAGATCTCTTCGGGCGGAATAAATTTCAAGGCCAGGGCCATCGGACGGTACATCTTCTTCAGAAAGCGATCTTTTATGCCATGAGCTTTTGCCCACTCGGCAAATGTAATATGATCCTGGGTTGGCGGGTACTTGTCTTTTTTCAAAACCAATGGCACCAGTGCTTTCACAAAGGCAAACATCTCGGAAAATGTGAAATAGCCATTTTTAATGATGGCCGGTGTTAGGTGCAAAGGGCTGAATGTGTTCCAGGTACCAAAAGTAAAGCGTTCTCCTTTATCAAGGGTGTAGGTAAGCTCGTGCTTTTTCCACAAAATTGAGTCGTAAGCCCCAATCTCTTTCATGAGATCGTACAAAACATCGTAGGCGCCAAAAAAGCAATGGGTTCCTGATTCGATCCAATCACCCTCTTCATCTTTCCAGGAAGAGACTTTGCCGCCGAAAATATCGCGCTTTTCAAGCACATGAACGGAAAAGCCGTTTTCAATAAGGCGTTTGGCTGCCGTAAGTCCGGCCAGACCACCACCTAATATTATGACATGTTTTCTGGGAGATGCCTGAGACGTCTGAGATGCTGAAACCATGGTGCTTGATTACTACTTAAAGATTGATATAAAATGTTATTGTTTATAAAATCCTTGCCGTGTTTTAAAGTTCATCACGACCTTGTAAAGCCCTTGTCAGAGTGGCTTCATCAATGTATTCGAGTTCACTGCCCACAGGTATCCCCCTGGCTATACGCGAAATTTTTAATCCCACTGGTTTAAGCAACTTGGTTAAATACAGTACGGTGGTTTCCCCTTCCACGGTAGGATTAATGGCTAAAATAATTTCCGTCACCTCTTCATCCGGGCTCTGAAGCCGTGTTAAAAGCTCACGGATTTTAAGATCATCGGGGCCGATACCATCCAGCGGGGAAATAACACCATGCAGCACATGATAGGAACCATAATATTGGTTGGTTCGCTCAAAAGCCAGCACATCGCTTGGCGACTCCACCACACAAATAGTTTTATGATTTCGTTTTGGGCTGCTGCAAATGGCGCATGGGTCCTGGCCGCTGTCTGTCACATTCTGGCACTTAGAGCAAAATGTGACTTTGGTTTTAACATCTAACAGGGCCTGAGCCAGGGCTTCGACCTGAGGTTTTTCTTCCTGAAGGACAAACATAGCCAGGCGTTGGGCGGTTTTACGTCCGATACCCGGCAATTTTGCGAATTGCTCAATGAGTTGCTCAATGGTTTGAGAGGTATAACGCATAAACCTGAGAGGCTTGGCTCGATTAAGCTCCCGGGTTCATGTTTTTTAGAAAATCCATGTTTCCGAGCATACCACCCGTTACCTTGGACATTTCATCCTGGGCAAGTTTTGTGGCATTTGTCAGCGCTTGATTAGCGGCTGCCACAACCAGGTCCTGCACCATATCAACATCATCCAGGATATCTTTATCTATGGTAATCGATACCAGTTCGTGTTTGCCGTTTGCCACAGCTTTAACCATGCCGCCACCGGCCTGGCCTTCAACTGTCATTGATTCGAGTTCTTTTTGTACTTCCTGCATTTTGCTACCCATCTGCTGAACCTGTTTCAACATCGAGGACATATCATTTAGCTGCATAGTGAATGAGTTTATTATCTGTTATACATGAAAAATCCATTAGCCTGAAGCTATGTATTATAATAATGATTTTGCGAAACTAAGAATTTCATCCAGTCGGTTTTTTGTTCCTGCTTCTGCGTAAAAACGTACCACAGGCTCGGTACCACTGAATCGAACCAGGAACCAACTGCCATCCTGGCAGATCATTTTCACCCCATCTCGCCGATCTACCTTATCAACTGCAACACCCGAAATCTCGGTTGGGGTGTTTTCCTGCAACGATTCAAGCAACGCATTTTTCTTTTCTTCGGAGAGCCTGTAATTCTGGCGCTCGGTATAAAAATAGCCATACTCCTTGTAAAGCTCCTGGAGATATTCCGAAAGTGGTTTTTTGGTTTGTGCGGCAATTTCAACAAAAAGCAGACACGCCAATACACCGTCTTTTTCCGGGATATGTTTATAAACCGATAGCCCGTTGGACTCTTCACCCCCCAAGATCATATCTTCGCGCATCATCACTTCACCAATATACTTGAATCCAACCGGTACATCGTGGCAAACGATGCCTTCTTTTTTGGCAATGGCATCAATCAGGTGGGTAGTGGCCAAGGTTCGAACCACGCAGCCTGTCCATTCTTTTTTATGTTTTAAGGCGTAATGGAACAAAATCGCCAACAGCTTATTGGCCTGAAGATAAGTTCCTGTGCTATCAATGGCGGCATAACGGTCGGCATCGCCATCGTTGGCTATACCAATCACAAATTCACCAGCCTGGCCACGCTCTTTGGTGCGGGCAATCAGCTCAGGAATATTTTTTTCGGAAGGTTCGGGCGGACGGCCGCCAAAATATACATCTCTGTGGTTGTTCATCACTTCCACATCTGTACCCAGGTCAATTAAGAACTTGTCGGTGTATTCACGAGCCGTGCCATACATGGCATCATAGACAACCTTAATGCCCGACCTGGCAATAACATCGGTATCAACCAATTCTTTCAAACGATCCAGATATGTTGGCTGCGGATTGATGAGTTCAATCATGCCCTTTTCAACCAATGCATCATAAGACTCATAGGATGTGGATAATGAGCCGGCTTGCCTGGCTTCATAAAGCTCGCTGAATTTGGCTTCAAATTTTTTCGTGATCTCGGGCAGGGCGGGTGCACCATCATCGGTTGAAAATTTGATGCCCTGGTAGTCGGGTGGGTTATGCGAAGCTGTAAAGTTTAATCCACCACCGGCTTTGCGGCGGGTGATCTCATATGCGATCACCGGTGTTGGCAAATCCCTGTCGCACAAGTAAGCTTTAATACCATGCGAGCCCAGTACCTCGGCGGCGAGTTTAGAAAACTCTTCTCCCAAAAACCGGGTATCGCGCCCGATCACGATGCCTTTATTGCCAAGTTCGGAGGTTTTCAGATAATCAACAATAGCCTCCAGCACAAGGCTGAGATTGTCGTAGGTAAATTTATCGGCAATAATTTCACGCCAACCCGACGTGCCAAACTTGATATTCATGTATGAAGGTTTTTTGTAAAAGCTATGATACTTTGCGAGCAACCGCAGCTTTTGTTTTTTCGATGATATGTGATTCTGTGAGTCCGTATTTGTTCAACAATTCTTCAGCAGTACCTGATTTTCCAAATTTATCTTCCACGCCTACCATTTCCATCGGCACGGGTTTATGACGAACCACAACCCCGGCAACAGCTTCAGATAAACCGGTATAGAGCTGATGCTCCTCGGCGGTAACAATAGCCCCGGTCTGGGTGGCCGCTTCAAGAATGGCCGCTTCATCTATGGGTTTAATGGTGTGTATGTTCAGCACCCTTGCGCTGATGCCTTCTTCTTCCAACTGGTAAGCCGCTTGCAGGGCTTTCCAGACCATCACACCGCAGGCCACAATCGTAGCGTCGGTACCCTCTTTCAGGGTTATGGCTTTGCCAATTTCGAACGGGGTGTCTTCAGGTGAGAAATCTGCCAGTGCCGGACGGCTGAACCGCAAATAGGTTGGGCCGTTGTAGGTAGCAATGGCTTTGGTGGCACGAATGGTCTCGCTGTAGTCGCAAGGGACAACCACGGTCATTTTGGGCAACCCGCGCATCAGGCCAATATCTTCGAGGATCTGGTGCGTGGCACCGTCTTCACCGAGGGTTAAACCCGAGTGTGAGGCACATATTTTTACATTTAATTCAGAATAACAAACCGATTGGCGGATCTGGTCGTAGACACGGCCTGTTGCAAAGTTTGCAAACGTGGCCGTAAATGGAATTTTTCCGGCTGTGGCAAATCCGGCCGCCATACTGATCATGTTGGCTTCGGCAATACCCACATTAAAGAATCGCTCCGGATAAGCTTTTTGAAACAAGTGCATGTTTACGGATGCGGTGAGATCGGCGCAGAGCGATACAACGCGTTCATCTTTTCCAATGTCCAACAAGGCTTCTCCAAATCCTTTTCGTGTAGCTTTATTTCCTCTCGACTCCAGCCTGTGCTGAGTTAATGTCCCGTTACTTGATTTTTCCATTTAAAAATTGATTAACTTAGCGGTTTATCTCAACCACCGTGGATTAAAAAATGAAGATAAAATATAAGGATACCGACCTGTGTAGCAAAAAAAGTTTCGGACAAAATTTTCTTCTGAACCAGAATATATCAAAAAAAATCGTGGATTCAGCGGAAATAACGCCGCACGATCATGTCCTTGAAATCGGTCCTGGTTTTGGCGCACTAACCAGGCTGATCCTTGAGAAAACCACTCACCTTACCGCCGTTGAACTGGATCCTGAACTGGCCGGATTTGTGCGCAAAGAACTTCCGGGTTGCTCGCTTATTGAACAGGATTTTTTAAAGGTTGATCTGGCCACAATCACCACTTCCCCGTTAAAGGTCCTCGGTAACATTCCTTACAACATCACCAGCCCGATCCTGTTTCATTTGATTGCACATCAATCGTCCCTGCACTCGGCCATCTTGATGATGCAGGATGAAGTGGCCGAGCGTATTGCCGCCAAACCCCGCACCAAGGCCTACGGGATCTTATCGGTGCAATTGCAGACCTTTGCAACGGTTGAGTACCTGTTTAAGGTAAAAAAAGGCGTGTTTATGCCTCGCCCGGATGTGGATAGCGCCGTCATCAAACTCACCTTTCCCGAAAAGCTGTCTGTAGCCGATACCGAACTGTTTCAAAAGCTGGTACGTACGGCATTTTCTAAACGGCGTAAAACGCTGGCCAATAATTTAAAAGGGGTGTTTGATTGCGGCGATCTGCCGGAAGCATTAGGTAAAAAGCGCGCCGAAGAGCTCAGCCCGGAGGAGTTTCAAAAGCTGGCCAATGGGTTTGCTGGAGAAACAAAAACATAATGATTTTGATATTCACTACCTGATTTTTTGAGGATCCATTTTATTATTGAACAAATACACGATTAAAATAACGTCCGCTTTTAATTCATAAAAAATGGTGCTCTGTTTACTTAAAACGGCTTTTCTTAATCTGGGTTGAAACTGAGAAATCGGAAAAAGTTTTGGATGTTTTGAGATCAATCCAATTTGCTTGCTAAGTTTGTTTTTGAACCGCTTTATCTCTTTTTCTGTCCATTCTGATTTCAGATAAGCCAGAATGTCATCAAGGTTTCTCAATGACTCTTCTGACCATAAAATTTTATAATCCATACTTTTTACGGACTTGGTCATGAGGGATTACTTTTCCTTCATCAATGTCTTTAAGACCTCTCTCTATTCCTTGCATTTGTTCTTTGGTTAAGTCGTTCCACCAATCATTTTTTTGATTGCTTGAATCCTTAACCACTTTGATATAATTAATGGTATCCTCATCGTCTAGTTTAGATAACCATTCAATCAACTCTAATTTAGTAGCTTCGTTCGCCATAATTATTCTTAATTATTTACAAATATGCCTGCTATCTCTTATTCAGAACTCAATGTAATAAGTTTTAAAATGATTCCTATTTAAAGTGTGACTTTTATACTTTGTGAAAACCAACACTAGTAAGACTTGCAGAACTGGTTAAAGTATTTCACAGTCTTGATGAAGTCTGATATCCTGAAATAAATTCAGGGTGAGTGATAAGTAAAATACGCTTCATAGAATGTCATCGCGAGCGACCAGAGAGAGCATGGTGATCCAGCCTTCAGCACGTCACAGATTTCTTTAGGGTATCCCTCAAAGCAAAGTTGAAATAAAAATGGCAGGCATATTTGCCCGCCATTGTGTTTAAGATCATGTATCACCGGTTTATAAAGACCCGGATCTGGCCACTCTGAATCCATTGGTTTTGCTTGATATCTCTGCCGAATTATTGACATATTCATAACCAACACGTATGTAATAAGGATCATTTAAATAGCACCCCACGCGTGTTATGCGTTTTGTGCCTTTTGGAGTCTCGGTAAAACACCACTCATTTACATTGCCACTCATGTCGTAAAGGCCAAGTTTGTTAGGTAGTTTCTGCTTTACAGGTTGAACCTGGTTACCGCTTCCTAAATCGGAATTATCTAAATACCAGGAATAACTGCCAAACTCGGTTGAAAGCACCTGCCCACCCAGGATAGAACCATCATCATAACAGGCCCCGGTTTCATCGCCGCTCACATGGTCGCCATACAGCCAGGTTGATCCATCAATATAGCGGGCCGCAAACTCCCACTCGCTGGATGAAGGAAGTCTGAATCCTGTTTTGGCGTCATTGGCAAACGTGTTATCATCAA
Organism: uncultured Chlorobiales bacterium; assembly: GCA_964642175.1. Classification (GTDB taxonomy): domain Bacteria; phylum Bacteroidota; class Chlorobiia; order Chlorobiales; family Chloroherpetonaceae; genus JANQGG01. Next base: position 149,596 of record CAZXOK010000007.1, read on the forward strand.
TCCATGTATCCGTGACACCGGTATAAACAATATTGACAGTGTTGCCATCGCTGATCTCGGTCAGCCAGTTACAAAACATGATCGCCCCGTACCAGGTCACTTCAACTAGCGGATGATTTTCAAATCCCGTTACCACACTAAACGAGCCCGACCCATCATATGCAATTTTAATATCCGCCGCATCCAGTTCTAACAATTCCTGGCCCCCGAATTTTACAGTTGTGGTGCTCAGGCCGTTTGGATCCGATTCCGTTGCACTGAACTTACCCTGGTCATAAGCCCATTGGAGAACTTTGGCCATAAGTTTGTTGGTAACTTCTGTTTCAGCAATAAAAAACTGCCTGCTCAGTTCAACGGTGGTGTCATCATCCACACCAAACGGAAAGCTCACGGGTTTACTGGAGCTGTTTGCATAAACCAGGTCGAAACTGGTTGAATCTAAACTGATCGTGACTTTTTCACCTGCTCTATCCTTCGGATCAGAATCACCGACGCTGTTATCGTCGCAGGCAACTGAAAAAAGCAATACTGCAAGTAATACGGAAACGAGAGAGAACCGATTATTTGAAAGCATAACCATTATCCTTTCAGTTAGTGTTTTGCTGATAAGATTGTTTTTGATAAGCCTGAGTCTTTAAAAAGATACGTGATGTAAAATCAAGTCTTTTCCTGGCCCGATTCAAATTCATTCATCAACTCATCCGCCAGGCGCAGGACATTTTCCTTGTTATTTTTCATGCGTTGGTCGTTCTCAATAAAAGCGTCCAGGGCCTCCTTTACCGAGAGTGTTTTCGTAAAACCCGGCTGGCGAATGCGGTTGGTTTTCTCAGCCACATCCAATTGGATCTGGGTGATTAAAAACGCGCTGGAGAGCGCTGATTTAATATCAGCCAGAACAATGTCGGATTTCTGAGCCTCGTTGCAACGCACCTTCATGCGCACCACACTATCGCAGATTTCTTGACTCTGGCATTTGGCCAGGATTGCGCTCATCGGATCGGACGCTCCGGTTACATCAAGCTCAATCGAGACAAATGGCCGTGCCGGTGTCTGGATGTGGTGATATCTGACCCCGTTGTGCTGATCAATATTAACTTCAACAAATCCTTTGGGCTGCTGCCACTCGTTAAAACTGATCCGCTCCGGGCTTCCCGAATAGACCACCGGGGGCTGCTGCCCCTCGTTTAAGTCCTGGTGCTTATGAATATGGCCCAGCGCCACGTATTGAAATGCTTCTTTAGCCAGGCTGGAGACCGAAAACAAGGGATCTTTTGTCAGGAGGGTTTGTCGCTCTGAATTCTCGGTGATCACAGCCGTATCCAGGTGCAGATGCCCGGCTAAAATCAGCGGCATGCCGGGCGGTGTTTGCCGGAGCTCTTCGGCTTTAAGTGAGATAAACTCCACGTAAATTTCATGAATTTTATCGCGCAGTTCTTCGGGAGAAAGCTCGGCAAATTCTTTTTTGGAAAAAATATTGCTCTTAACCGGCCAGGGCAAGCCAATAATTCGAACAGGGCCGCTGTGGGTTTGAATATCGAATGCGCCGGGTTTGGAGATCAGGGTCACATTGCTGAGCAGATCGCCATAAATCTGCAAGGCATGGGCTTTTCCATACGCAAACGGGTGATCGTGATTGCCCACCAGCATCACAATGGGTATTTGAGCCTCACAAAGTGGTTTCAGACATTCCGAAAAGATGTTCTGCTCGGTCGGGCTGGGGGTGGCATCCCGGAACGCATCCCCGCAAAACAGGAACAGATCAATGTGATGATCCACGGCATAACGCGTCATGAACTCGAAAGCGCGCTTAAAGTCCAGCAACCGTGAATTGAGTCCGGTTTTAGCATCCAACTTGCCGTGCGTGGTGTAGCCGACATGAATATCGGCGGTATGGAGTATTTTCATAATGTTTGGCGCTCATTTCTGGTTTATAACCAATTTCGGCCAAAGCGCCAAATCAGATCGCTGCGCTTTCGGAGGGCCTTCCCGGTTTGCCAGATGAATTGAATTTCAGCGGGTTCTTTGTAACTTTAAACATGACAAATCAATCCCTGAACATTTCCATGAGATCGGTGAGAACGCTCAGTGCTGTTGTTATGGTTTGCTGCCTGTGTGGCGCGCTCTTCTTCTATGGCAGGCCTCAGTCTGAGCGGCAAGCCCGTATTAAGTCCCCTGAAACCATAACGTTACAACCCCTTCTCGAGTGCCACAATGGTGATCTGGTCTTTCGCCGCGGAGAGAGTTTTACCAGCCGCGTTGTGCTGGCCTGCGATCCGGAAGCTGTTTTTTCGCATGTGGGGATGGTTTATAAAACCCGTAACCAGGTAATGGTGATCCACGCTGTACCCGGTGAGCAACCCCCCGGAAAAAAACAGCCCCTGAAGTGTGAACCGCTTGAAAGCTTTTTAAAAGGTGATCTGGCCATCGATTATCGCATTTGCCGTATAAGGCACGAGCATCGCAATGCGGCCCGGGCAGCTGCTGAAATCGCCCATTCGTTTTTCATAAACGGATATTGGTTTGATGATAAATTCGACCTGGCCACCCCGAAAGCGCTCTATTGCACCGAACTGGTCTGGAAAGCGTATCAGAAAGCCGGCCTGGAACTGCTTTCAGAGCAGGACTTTTCTCAGGCACCCTTTTCCAACTCCCGGATCATCTACCCCAGCGCATTTTTTCAATCCGGCTATTTTGCTTCTGCCCGATAAATCCTTTAACTCTAACACTATTATGACTTCACAACTTTCATTTTCAAGGCTCTGCTCAGTTTTTGGCCTGTTCATCCTTAGCTTAGCCTGCAGCAGCTATCCTTCAACACCCGGCGAAACCGCCAGGCTTTTTACCGAAACCTTTGCCAATGGTGATATTGAGGGGGCTGTTGAAATGATTGCGGCCATGGACCAGGCCAAACCCGAAGAGAAGAAAAAGCTAACAGACTTTCTTACAAAAGCCCACACCGATATCCAGCAGCGGCATCAGGGGGTTAAATCCGTGGAGATTCTCAAAGAAGAGATCACGGATAATGGCAACCGGGCCACCGTAGTTTTAAAAATCAATTACAACGATGGCGCCAGTGATGAAGACACTCACCGGCTGGTTAAGAAAGATGGACGTTGGAAAATGGTGATGGCCAAGTAAACAAAAAACGCCCGGCTTAACCGGGCGCTTGTATTTAAAAATGGACAACTGAAGCAAAAGCCTTACTTGGTGGCTTCCAGCATCAGGTCGTTCATACGGCTGACATAATCGGTTGGTGACTCCAACTGACCATCCAAGAGCATGGCGCCTTCAAACAACTGCATGATGCAATTGCGAAGTTTTGGATCGGTAGAGCTGGCCATGTTGAGCTTGGAGAGGTTCTTGATCAGCGGATGCGACATATTCACCTCCATGATCTTCTTGGACTTCTGCTGCTGCTCCTGGCTCATCATCTGCATCAGGCGTTCCATCTGCGGATCCATGGCGTCCTTTCCGGCAACCAGTGTGGCCGGTGAACTCACCAGTCTCTTAGATTCGACCACATCTTCCACCTTGTCTTTCAGCGTATCTTTAAAGACTTCCAACAGGGATTTGGAGAGCGAATCACTCAGTTTTTCCTCATCTCCTTTGGCTTCGTCCTTGATGTCCAGTTCAGCTTTATCAATGGATTTAAAGGCTTTCTTTTCATACTCATTCAGGGTTGGGACAATAAATACATCCACCGGTTCGTGCAGGAGAAGTACTTCCAGGTCGTTTTGTTTGAAGTATTCCAGGTTTGGATTGCGCTCCAGCTGATTGCGGTCTTCGCCGGAAATGTAGTAGATCTCTTTTTGATCGTCCTTCATGCGCTCAACATACTCTTTCAGCGAGATCATCTCACCCGGCTGGGTTTTGGTGGTTTCAAACCGCAACAGATTCATGAGCTTATCGCGATTGGTGAAATCCATATTTACCCCCTGCTTAAAGAGCGGGCCGAATTCCTTGTAGAAGGTCTCGAATTTACCTTTATCGTTTTTTGAGAGATCTTCCAGCCAACCGAGGACTTTGCTTGTGAGCACCTGGTTGATCTTGGTCATGACCGGGCTGGATTGGGCGACTTCGCGGGAAACATTCAACGGCAGGTCTTCGGTATCCACCACGCCTTTTAAGAAGCGCATGTACTCGGGCAACAGGTCTTTGCAGTCGTCCTGGATCATCACCTTATTGACATACAAGTGCAGGGATTTTTCTTCCTGAATTCGCATCAATCCCATTGGCGCTGTTTTCGGGATGAACAACAGCGCTTTGAACGATACGCGCCCTTCCAGCGAGATGGCCAGGTGATCCAGGGGCTCCTGGTAGTCGTTAGAGACAAATTTGTAAAACTCGTTGAGTTCGTCTTCTTTTTGCTCATTTTTAGATTTTTGCCACAACGCCTGAACGCTGTTGATCTGCTCCTTGCCCAGGTAGATCGGAAAATCCACAAAATTTGAGTATTTCTTGATCACGCTCTGCACCTGCCAGTCTTCGGCAAAATCTTTGTGCTCGTCTTTGAGCTTAAAGGAAATTTTGGTACCACGGGTTGGTTTATCAATTTCTTCGATAGTGAAACTGGACTCGCCTTTGGATTTCCAGCGATACCCTTTGGAATCACTGGCCGCGTGCCGGGTTTCGATGGTCACTTCATCGGTAACCATAAACACCGAGTAAAAGCCCACACCAAACTGCCCGATCAGGTTGCCGTCCAGGGCTTTTTTCTGCTCCTTGATAGCACTTAAAAACTCCAGCGTACCCGATTTGGCAACGGTTCCAATGTTCTTGATAAGCTCATCCTTGGTCATGCCCACACCAGAGTCTTCAATCGAAAAAAGCTGTTTGTCTTTATCGATCGCAATCTTAATGCTGAGTTCCTTATCGGCATCCAGAATCTCCTTGTCGGTGATCTGTTGAAAACGGATTTTATTGAGGGCATCGGCCGAGTTGGAGATCAACTCCCTCAGAAAGACCTCGGGGTGAGTGTAAAGTGAATGGACGATCAAATGAAGCAACTGCTTCATTTCGGCCTGGTAATTAAATTCCTGAATATGTTCTGCTGTGGAATCAGACATAACTTGTCTCTCCTTTCGTTAAACTTAATCTTAATGTTAAAATTAAATAGGTTACCACGTGTGAGTTTTTTTGCGGGGCAATTATACATTTTTTTCTCAAGACCAACAAGCGTAATGTGCCGTCGCAGTGATTTTTATAGTTTTAATATAAAAGTTTAGAGATACCTGCTTTCACCTATATGATATATCATGCTGAACCTGCCGGAGCCAATCCAAAGCACTCATTGCAATTTCCTCAAATAAAAAAAGCTACAGACCTCTTGAAGACCTGCGGCTTATGAACGGTATTTTGTTTTCCCAACCTAGGCAGAAGGCAACATGCCCATCTTTTTCTTGAGCTCCAGTAACGAGTCGGAGGCTTCGGTACTTGAGGCGCCTTCAAGGGCTTTGTTGATCTTTTCATCGGTGCTGGCCGTTGAATCACTGATCTGGCCATAGGCTTCGGCCAAAGACTCTTCTTCCTGAACCTTGTCTTTCATTTTTTCAAGCATGGCTACAGTGCCGGATGAATCCACATTAGAAAGCTGTTTGTTGATCTTTTTCATGGATTCGGCCGTACGAGCGCGGGCACGCAGCGTTACCAGTTCGTTTTCGTACTTGGTGATGGTATTTTTCAGCTTAGCCACTTTCCCATTCAACTGATCGGCCATTTGCTGCTGGCTTACATGATCGGCCTGCAAAGATTTGGCCCGGCCTTCGGCTTCGGTTTTCTTAGTCAAGGCCTCGGTAGCCAGTGTTTCGGCTTCCGACATATCCATATCACCGCTTTGGGCTTTTTGCAACAGCATCATGGCTTTGCGTTCATAATCAGCGGAAGCTTTTTGCTGATCGTCGGCATCTTTTTTCAAACGAATGGCCGTGGCTTTTACCTGGGCCAGGCTTTGCATGGCCTGACTCAGATCGTTTTTCAGATCGCGAATACCCTGCTCGGTCAGTTTAATCGGGTCTTCCAATTGATCGGCTATAGAATGCGCTTCGGACTGCGCCATTTTAAAAATACGTTGGAATAATTTCATGACTTCTCCTTTAACCTTGAGGTTGTTATGGGTTGATTATACATATTTCAATAACTGGCTACTGTGTTCGGCCATGGCCAATGACAAAGCTTCAATAGAAGCTTCCAGCTCATTAAAGTCCAGGTTTTCAAGCTGCAGGGTATCGCGGAACAAGACCCGTTTTTCTTCTTCGTCAATGGCAAATGCTCCATGAACCAGCGAGCGATTCATTTTCAGCAAGGAAGTATAAAGGTCTTTGGGATCGGCAGGAACCGACATAATCACCTGCTCCAGGATCAGAATGGGATCCTCGCAGTCAATGACCAGGTTTTTGATGCCGTTTTCTTCATCTTCGACGATCACCAGTTCTTCCGGCTCGTCTTCATGGGTGATTTTAAGGTCCATATCCAGGACATAACTTTTCACCAATTCAAATTTTTCTGACATGGTTTTTAAGGTTTGATTTAAATAATAATTAAGATTTAAGTCTTTTTTCTAATGCTTTATACGCTGTGTTTAAACCCTTGGTCAGTTCAGTAGCCACATGCTGTTTTTGAGGGTCTGAACTGTGCAGATCGGGATGGTACTTGGCCAACAGTCGCTTCCAGGATGTGCGAACCGTTTCCAGATCGGCGCCGTATGGCACTTCCAGGTTGGCATAGTAGCCGGCCAGTTCCGGATCCCGCGAGGAGTGCGCCGTTTGATAATCAGACGACTGTGAGCGACCCGGCTCCCGGTTTGTGTTTTGTGATTTAGAATAGCGTTTGTTCAGGAAATCTTCAAATTCCTTATCATCATTTGATAATAATTTATCAAGCCATTCCATAGCAGGATTTGAAGCAATTTCGGCTTTCACAACCCGCTTGAATCGTTCGGCTAACTCCATGTTTGGTTTAAATTAAGTTTAGATTCCATTCGTGAGTGATTGATGATTTGTTGCATCCCCTGAGAATGGTTTTAATGAAACTGCTATAAAATGATAGTCTTAATATATTAACCACCAAGCTATTGCAGCCATTCCCAATGGTTGCGTTCTCTGGCATTTACGAAGCGAAGCGGCGTAAAAACCGAATGTGCTATTTGTTCGGTCGGCTTTTTCAGCATGGCATGCAACGTTTACATGTATGAAAAGTTGGGGAAGTTGCGGCCTGCACTACTATCCACCGAGACCAAAAATTGAAGCGCGAGTTAAACCTACGTAACAAACTTAACCCCTATTATTTATAAATTTTGTTGTATGCCGTTTTTTCTAAATTATCGAATAATTAGTTCCTGGTCCTGTTCCGAATTTTTCAATCAGATTTTTCTTAATTAATTCAGGCAGAATCCGTTTTACTGTCGGATTAGGAATACCTAGTCTTTTTGCAATATCTCCAGATTTACAACCCGAATTGTTTTCTATAAAGGTCAGAATAGATTTCTCTCTTGGAGATAATCTTGTTTCAACTCCTTTGCTCTCAAATTTTATCATTAATTGTTTTTGAATATTACCTAAAGCATCAAAGAAAAAGCGAATCCATTCCGAAACATCTTCATTTGGTCTTTGTGCTTGACAAGCTCTTAGAACTCGGTAGTATTCAGTCTTTCGACTTTCAATTTCATGTTCAAAACTTACATATTGAATCCATTTATATCCGTGTTTCAGCAAAAGTAAAGTCGAAAGCAATCTGCTCAATCGTCCGTTTCCGTCCTGAAATGGATGAATACTCACAAAATCGTAAGCAAATAAGGCGCATTTTACCAAAGGATGTGTTTCATTGTCATTTAAATACCAATCAATCAACATTCTCATTGCATCCTGAGTAGGAAATCCAGCTTCAGTTGTTTGAAATATTATCTGTCGTGTTCCATCAGGCTGTTTTGCTTCTACCGCATTACTGTGTTGTTTGTAATCTCCTTTATGCCATTCATCTTTCTTGCTGTATTTAAGTAAAATATTGTGCAAGTTTTTCAAGCTGCTTTCCGAAATTTCAATATCCTGATACGAATCTGAAATTAAATCTAAGGTTTCAAAGTATCCGACTACCTCTTGAGAATCTCTGTCTGCAATTTTTGTAATGTCAATTTCTTTCAGCAAGACCTCAACTTCCTCGTCAGACATCTTTGAGCCTTCAATCCTTGTAGAAGCGCCAACACTGCGAACTGTTGCTATAGTCTTCAGTTGCTTTAAACTCTGAGCTTCTTTCTTCTCAATCGTTGTCCATGAAGCATCAAATCGGTCAATCTGACTTATCAATCGGATCAATTCCCAGTCAATGTTAAGAGTGAATGTATGTACATGATTATCCATACTCCAAATATATCATTAAAACCCCAATATGATACGATATGATTCGTTTTTATTCGATAAATATTCGAAATATTCGATACGATATGAGCTTATTTTATACGATTATGGTTCGGTCAAATGCTCTAAAACGGTTTGGCGGTATGATAAGGTTGGGTTTTCGGAGCGTTTCCAAGTCCATAGAGGAAAAGTTGGTTTGAAAAACAAATGCTCGCAAACCACAAAACCCCAACTGTTTTCTATTGTGTGTTGTAAGCCGTTTTTATTGAGTTGTTGTATTCGGTTTATGTCCGATTTTAAAGTTGCAAGAATTAGCAATAAAGCACATTTTATTCGCTTCTTCGTGTAATTCGTTTGCTTTTTCAATCATATTATCGTCCGTGATTTTCACTTTTGGGTTAAGCGTAACTTCTGTAAATTTCCCGCTTCCATTTTCAGTTTCTTCCATAATCCCAGTTGCATCGTCCAAATATTCAGTTACTATAATTTTATTTACAGAGCATAAATGCAAATACCACAGCATATGACAAGCCGACAATGATGACAAAAAAAGGTCTTCAGGATTATATTTCGTCTTATCTCCCAAAAATGAAGGGTCAGATGAGCCATTAATTCCATCATATTTTCCGTCGGCTATGATTTTATGGTTTCTGTTATAAGACTTGTAATTTAGAGTTCCGTTTCCTTCGTTTCCAGTCCATACAACTTTTATTTCGTAATTGTGCTTTTTCATTTTGAAATTTCAAAATCTAGATGGTCTTCTTATATGTGTAGGCTTTCCAACCCCCTTCTCTTGGATACATCTCAGCTTTTTGCTGTAAGCTTT
>CAZXOK010000008.1:0-2218 GCA_964642175.1 uncultured Chlorobiales bacterium
TTTTTATAATTAAAAGTCTTTTTCTGAACTGTATCGTTTTTGGGTAGACTACAGGTCCGGCAGCTATGTTGGAAATAACTTCAGGGTTAAGTTTCAAGGCTATTACAATCCCGGTGTCAAGATTGCTTCGAGTATTTTGGGGCAGATCAGTCAAATCACAATTTGAGACCAAATCGGCACCTTCTTTTTTTAATCTCTTAACAATTAACTGGTACATCTCTCTTACTTTTACAGTCATTGGTTCTTGATATTCAGCAACAAGGCGAACTTGCGCAATGTAACGCAATTTTTGATTTTTCCATGGGCTGTAACCCCCTTTTTATGATGGCCGAATCCTATTTTGCTGAGGCTTCTTTGCGAATAGCATTTTTTTCAACCCCGGCAAAACATCCCTGCTTTTTGTTTTTGATAATCATTTATTGCAGGGGCTAACGGTTTGGCGTTTAAGCGTTTTGTGAGTACCCCGGTGCATCACCGGCGTGCGCCTAAGCCAATGAACTGCGCTCTTACTTCTTGATTTTTCTGCTTGTGGTTTCCGGTTACTGCCAAACTATTTAATACAGGGCCAGGTGTTTGTTGGGTGTAGGGCTTTTGATCTCTGTGAATGAGACTCGGTACTTTTATGGTTATATTGCGCTTTGGTTCATGCGTTTCCTGAACCGCACATGTTTTGCAGCATTAAAGTTTTCAGGATTATAAACCTGGAATATAGCGCCAAACGCCATTGTTATTTTTTTCACCAGATAAGATAAACTTCTTCTGTCTACCCTTTAGCGTCAAAAATATATGTCTGACTCACCTATTCCGAGCGCCATCAGGCTCCATCAGTTTTTGGGTTTGCAACCCGGGCCAAAACTAGTTGTTTTGGGTGCTGTGCATGGCAATGAGACATGCGGAACCGTTGCCATCACACGCTTGATTGAGGAGTTTGAGCACAACACGCTCAGTCTGGAGAGAGGTACGCTAAGCCTGGTACCGGTGACTAATCCGTTGGCTTATCGGCTAAAGCGGCGCCATGGTGATCGCAACCTGAATCGAAATATGCGCATTACCACCAATCCGCAAGACTTCGAGGACAGGCTGTCCAATAAACTTTGCCCGTTGTTGGAAGCCCATGATGTTTTGCTGGATCTGCACTCCTTCCATACACCCGGCATACCATTTGCGCTGTTAGGCCCGCAAAATAACCGCGACCACCTGGAGTCTTTTGACAAGGCTGAAAAGGAAGAAGCCCTGGCGTTACATTTGGGTGTTGATCGCTTCGTAGAGGGATGGTTAAAAACCTATGCCCAGGGTGTGCATGATCGTCAGGCACGTGGCGCCGAGGCGCATCTGGGCTACGGTGTTGGCACTACCGAAACAATCCGACGCTACGGCGGTATGGGACTCACTTTGGAGTGCGGCCAACATAACGACCCCAATGCCCCACAAGTCGCCTATCGGGCAATCCGCGCAGCCCTCTCACACCTGGGGATGACTGCCGCCGGGCCGAAACCCTTGCCCTCCTCAAAACCGGAAGTTATGCGCCTCTACAAAGTGGTGGATCGACTGCACCCAGATGACCGTTTCTGCCGCAACTGGCAGGGTTTTGAAGAAATCAAACAAGGTGAAGTGCTTGCCGTGCGGCAGGATGGGACTGAACTCGTGGCCGACCAAGATGGGTGGATTGTATTCCCGAATCCAGCGGCTCAGGTGAACCAAGAATGGTTTTATCTCGCAAAAAAATCGGATCGCTTAGGGCTTTGATGAAGTTGCCGGTTTATGTGGGCGGTAAGGGGAAATACTTGTTTGTTGTATTTTGTTCTGGGGTCTTAGCGTATAAAAATCTACAACGTAATAGCTAATTATTTAACCCTGGCATGTGGGATAGTTGGACTTGAAGGATCACCTGTAATCGTTCTTTTTGAAGGATTTACAACTACGTCCATATCTTCCATTGGAACTGCACCTAAAAGCACCTCATCACCAAGAACAAGAGCACCAACAAAACATGTTCTATTTTCAAATTTTACCTTAATGGGTCAAACATAAGGCACCTGTATCAGTTAATGCATTAAATTTAACAGGATTCAACTCTTGGTTCAAAGAATTACTCAGTTCTATATCAACAAATACATGCCCCATTTTCTTTCTGTTTAAATTTCTAAATGCTATTAAACCTGTGGATAGTATTTAGGTATCAGAATCGTTTAACTATCTGTAATATTCGGCCATTGAG
>CAZXOK010000008.1:2318-133066 GCA_964642175.1 uncultured Chlorobiales bacterium
CTTGCCGAAGCGTGTGCGCTGAGCTTGCCGAAGCGTGTGCGCTGAGCTTGCCGAAGCGTGTGCGCTGAGCTTGCCGAAATGTGTGCGCTGAGCTTGCCGAAGCGCCGATTTTTGTATCATAGTTCCCTTCGGCACGCTCAGGGAACACCTTCGGTATGTGTTTCGGCGGACTCAACAACCAACACTGGAAACACTATTTTTATAACCTATTATAAAAATACCAGGTTAATAACAGTCTACAATCAAAAAATAAACTATGAGCTTTCCTGCTTCCTGATCAATGCTTTCATTTCTTTATTACCATAGGACACAACAGGATCTTTTTGAAAGCCAAGTCCTTTCTCCAGGTGCGCCACAAATGCCCGCGCCACTTCAGTCTGATGAATATTCCCCCAACCCATAGAATCGGGTATGAGTTGAGTAAGGTAAGTGATCCATCGCGGGGAATGGGCATTTCCTACGATCATGCCGGGCTTGAATACAGCTAATTTCTCAAACCGGGCATCCAGCACTGTTTTATACTTTTTACCCATTACCCTCAGCACCTTTAGCCTGGAGTTGGCTTGTTTTTCTTCTAAACCAACAGCCATTAAAACTTCAAAGATCCCAATACCCGCTGCTTTGCATCCCCTTACAAATTTGCCAAACAGATGTACCTCAACTGCCATCAATTGTTCTTCCGGCATGGTAAGGGTGCCACTTCCAATGCCAAGACAACTGATCGCAGCATCGTGGCCTTTAGCAATGTCCTGCACCATCTGTTCCAGGTCGGGTGATCTTGTATCAATCACTACCTGATGGACTTTTGGTTCATCCTTTATGGCATCAATTTCTCGTCTGCCAACAATCGTCAGTTCAGAACATATATGACTCCGAAGCAGCTCCTGAACAACTTCACCGCCCACTTCGCCACTTCCTCCTAATATGATGCATTTCATTGTCTTCATATGATCACGCTCCCTCTTGGACTCTTTTAATTCTGATATCAAAACACCGATAAATTAGGTATCTGAATCTAACACCACATGGATTGTTCAGCATAAAAAAAGGATTTAAGACCAGTTCATCTTAAATCCTTTATAAAGCTTAAGTTCTATTTGCGGTGTTTGAAAACACCGGGGCCGAACGGGCTTAGTGCGAGCCGATAATTTTCTGCATCAGCACATCATCGTGGCCCGGGGCCGAGCCAAACACGTGCCCCATTTTATCGCGCTTGGTATCCAGGTAAGCCTTGTTGATCTCGTTAGGCTCCACAACCAGTGGAATGCGTTCAACCACCTCCAACTCGTAGCCTTCGAGCCCGACCACTTTCTTTGGGTTATTGGTCATGAGTTTCATTTTCCTGACTCCGAGATCGAGCAGAATTTGAGCACCCAGGCCATAGTCGCGCAGATCGGGTTTAAAGCCCAGCATTTCGTTGGCTTCCACGGTATCGTAGCCCTGGTCCTGAAGCTGGTAGGCTTTTAACTTATTGACCAGCCCAATGCCCCGGCCTTCCTGCATCATGTAAAGCAATACTCCGGCGCCTTCCTGCTCAATTTTCAGCATGGCCGTTGCCAATTGCTCGCCGCAATCGCAACGCATCGAGCCAAAAATATCCCCGGTTGCACACTGGGAATGCACCCTGAGCAAAACAGGTTTTTCAGGATCTATTTCACCTTTAACCAGAGCCAGGTGATTTTTATTATCGATCAGGGTTTCGTAAGCAATCAGTTTAAAATCGCCAAAATGAGTTGGCAAAAGGGTTTCAACCGCGCGACTCACGATTTTTTCGCGTTTCATTCTGTAGGCCACCAGGTCTTTAATGGTGATCAGTTTAAAATCGTGTTTTTTAGCGAACTCAACCAGGTCGGGCACGCGGGCCATGGAACCATCTTCCTTGAGAATTTCACACAACACACCACAGGGTTCGAATCCGGCCAGCTTGGCCAGGTCCAGTGCGGCTTCGGTATGGCCGACACGCCGTAAAACGCCACCTTCCATGGCTCTGAGCGGGAATATATGACCAGGTCGGGCAAACTCGTTGGCTTTTGCAGCCGGGTTGGCCATCTGCTGAATGGTAATGGCCCTATCCTGGACCGAAATACCGGTGGTTACGCCTTGCAGGCAGGAGTCTACCGAAACGGTAAAATTGGTTTCGTGCATGGCGGTATTGACCTGCACCATGGGTTTAAGCTCCAGTTCCCGGGCGCGCTGCATGGAAACAGATACACAGATCAACCCGCGGGCTTCTTTAGCCATGAAATTAACCATCTCCGGGGTTACACACTCTGAAGCAGCTATAACATCGCCTTCGTTCTCACGGTCTTCATCATCAACAACAACTACAAATTTGCCTTTCTTTAAATCTTCTATGGCTGATTCTATGGAATCAAATGGCTCATGGATCATGCTTAATCAGTGGTTTAATGTTAGCTCACTTATACACTCACGTATAATCTAAAATAAAATTTCACAAAAGAGTTGCAAATCCGGCTAAATGTTTTAAAAACTATTCAATTTCAACGCTATATCATATCTTTTTACATCAGCTTAACACTTGCCGGCATTATTAATCTGTGTAGATGGCCGTTAAGCTTATGGCCACCTGCCGGGGCAGCTTAATACACAGATGTAAAAAATCGGCCGATTTTACAGATAATGTAACGGCTAAAATTGCCGGTTTTCTTATATTGTCTTGATTTAGCCAAATAAAAAAAATCTAGTTCTGTACATGACAACATCATCATTAGATCATGCATCCCTCTCAAAAAAACTCACTCCTGAAACGCTGCACAAAGCCAAACGCTTTGGATTTTCAGATGTGCAGCTGGCCCATATATTTAATACCACCGAATCTCAGATCAGGGCATACCGGAAATCTTTGAATATTTCTGCTGTCTATAAAACCGTGGATACCTGCGCGGCTGAGTTTGATGCCAAAACCCCGTATCATTACTCCACATTTGAGCATGAAAACGAATCTGTAGCAACAGACAACAAAAAAGTTATCATCCTTGGCGGCGGGCCGAACCGCATCGGCCAGGGCATTGAATTTGATTATTGCTGCGTTCAGGCCGTATTTGCTTTGAAAGAAGCCGGTTATGAAGCCATCATGATCAACTGCAATCCCGAAACGGTTTCAACCGACTACGATGTTGCCGATAAGCTTTATTTCGAGCCCCTGACCTTTGAAGACACCATGAACATACTGGAACTCGAAAAACCCATCGGTGTGATCGTAAGCTTTGGCGGCCAAACTCCGCTGCGGCTCTCGACATCGCTGGAAAAGGCCGGCATTAAAATTTTAGGCACCGACTCCGATGGCATTGATGTTGCCGAAGACCGCAAGCGGTTTGGCCAGCTCCTGGACTCGCTCAAGATTCCGCATCCCGAATACGGCATTGCCGCCAGCCTTGAGGAAGCCTATGCCATCACCGAAAAAATCGGGTACCCGGTTTTGGTTCGCCCCAGCTATGTTCTGGGCGGACGAGCCATGAAAATCATTTACAACAACGAGTCGCTCAAGGAATATATCGACCAGGCCCTGCTGGTTTCAGCCGAACATCCGCTTCTGATCGATCGCTTCTTAGAGCATGCCCAGGAATTTGATATTGATGCCCTGGCTGATGATAGTGATTGCATCGTGAGCGGGATCATGGAGCATATCGAAGCCGCCGGTGTGCACAGCGGCGACTCCACCTCCGTTCTGCCACCATACAATGCTAAACCCGAGGTGTTAGCTAAAATGAAAGACTTCTCCCGCCAGCTGGCCAAAGCCCTGCGCGTGATTGGATTAGTTAATATCCAGTATGCCGTTCAGGACGGTGAAGTATATGTGATTGAAGTCAATCCCCGAGCCAGCCGCACCGTGCCGTTTGTTTGTAAAGCCACCGGGTTGCCAATCGTAAAAGTAGCCTGCCGCATGATGATGGGCGAAAAACTCAGCGACCTGAAAACCCAATACAACCTGAAAGATTGCGATGAACTGGGTCTGAAACACATCGCCATAAAAGAGCCGGTGTTCCCGTTCTCAAAATTCATCAAGTCTGGTGTGTACCTCGGCCCGGAAATGCGCTCCACCGGTGAAGTGATGGGACTGGCCGAAGATTTCGGCGAAGCTTTTGCCAAATCCACAATGGCAGCCGGTGTTAAACTGCCAACTTCCGGAACCGTATTTATCAGTGTGAGCGATGCCGATAAAAACGAGCAAACCCTGAGTGTGGCCCGGAAACTCTACGAGATCGGTTTTGATATCCTGGCAACCGTGGGGACAAGACGCTTCTTGATAGAAAACCACATCGAGTGCCGAACGGTCTATAAAGTTGGCGAAGGCCGCCCGAACATTTTTGATATCATCCGCCTGGGTAAGGTGCAGTTCGTGATCAACACCCCGCGTGGTGAAAAAGCCCGTTACGATGAAGAAGCCATCGGAACGGCGGCCGTGCTCTCGTGTGTGCCGTTTGTAACCACCATGGAAGCGGCCGAAGCTGCTGTAATGGGTATCGAATGCTTGAGAAAACAATCGTTTGAAGTCAAAAGCCTCAACGAATATGTAAGCTAAATCCCAAGCCGTTTATATCTAAATCAAACAGGGCGCCATGAAGCGCCCTGTTCTCGTTATGATCTCTTCGTAGGTTCTACTGTTTCCAGACTCGCTCAACCTTGAAATGGTTGGCCTGGCTGAGCAGTTTAAGGGCTTTTTCCGATGTATAACCATTGTAGGCCACGGATGCTAAATGATGCTTTTCTATGTTAATCACCCCCTGTCCGTTTGGGGTTTTCACCCAAATCATGGCTGAGCGCTCTTCCTGTTTGCAGACATCAATCACATCACTTAAGGATTCGTCGGTAACATCTTCAATCTTTAAGGCTTCTTTTACCACGTACTTTAAAAAAGACATATTAAAGGGTTTTGACAGATAATAATCCGCACCATTTTGGATCATACTTTCCTGAAGATGGTGATTTGTGTCATCAGCGATCACAATAATTGGAGGATATTTAATTGCCTCCTGGTTCAGCCTGATAAAAAAATCATTCGATTCCACGCCCGCAACAGGGTAATTTAAAATGACGGCATCAAAACTCTCGGACGTCATTTCACTGAAACCATCATTACCATCCGTACAGGAATGAAACGAGAGGGATAATCCTGTTAATGCCGCTACGATCATTTGTTGAACACCAGGATCTTGCTCAATAATTAAAATGGATTTGGATAGAGTCATCTCCAGTAATTTTTAAAATTCGGTTTAGGGGATAAGGAATTTAGCTAGGTTTTAATATTTTCTTTTACTTAATCTTACAGAAAAGTCAAAAATGGCCTAATTCGTTTCTGAATGCTTTGCTCACCTGAGATCACGACACGGACAAGATAAGCACTGTATGCCTATTCTATGTAACTATTACCTGACCTACCGATGCAATGCCGAATGCTCGTTTTGCGATATCTGGCAACAGCCCTCCGGATTGGCAAAACTTCCCGATATTGAATCAAATCTAAAAGCACTCAAACGCCTTAATGTTCGGTTTGTTGACTTTACCGGTGGTGAACCGCTGCTTCATCCCAACTTGCCCGAGATCCTGCACCTGGCCAAATCCATGGGCTTTATAACCAGTGTAACCACCAATACCCTGCTCTACCCGAAACGCGCCGAAGAGCTGGCCAAAAAAATTGATCTCCTGCATTTTTCCCTGGATTCCATTCATCCGGAAAAGCACAATGAAATCCGCGGTGTGCCTTGTTTTGATAAACTTCTGGAAAGCATCCGGATTGCAAGGTCGTTGAAAGAGTACCCAGATATTCTCTTTACCGTACAGGCCGACAACTACCGCGAAATCCCTGAGGTATTTGCCCAGATCTGCAAACCCAATAAACTGGCATTGATCATCAATCCGATCTTTGAATATGGCTCTATCACCTCTGAGAGCGAAACCGAAGAGATGTTCAACTTTATCAAGCGCTTTGCCCGGAAGCATGGCGTGTATCTGAATTCAGCCTTTATTAAACTGCGGAAAAACGGCGGTAACGACATCAACAATCCCTTGTGCAAGGCAGTCTCGGAAGTGGTGGTTATCTCGCCCGAAAATGAGCTGATCCTGCCCTGTTACCACGCTGCACAAGAACACCTGCCCATCGGCACATCGCTCCTGGACCTGCGGAGCTGCAAGGCGGTGAAAGCACATATCAGCATGGAAGGCCGTCACGAGTTTTGCCAGGGGTGCACCGTCAATTGCTATTTTGAGCCCAGCTTTGCCCGCAGCCTGAACAGCTATACCCTGGCCTCACTTCCGCCCAAGGTTCGTTACGGTTCCTACAAACTCTTTAAGCAAAGGCTCCTGTTCAGGATCATGAGCTCGCGCATCCGCCATCTTCGCGATCAGTTCAGTTAAACAACTCACAGAGTTTTTTTACAGCCTGTTCATAGATCCCCTTAACCGAACTTTCTCTTGGCCCGGCTACATTCAATGTTTTCACCTTGTGGCACCGCACCCAGCTTCTGAATGCCTCCAATTCTCCGGTATCGGGCTCCGGGCCAACCTGCATCCAGGGTTTTCCGGCCGTATCGGCTACCAAGCGCGTATAGGCCGAACCTTTTTTAAGCGGGATGGGTGAGATAATCAGCGTGGCATCCGAGGTCAGAACATTCCAGGCCGTGCGTTCGGCATAGGTTTCCGAGAGGGTTTCTTTCAGGGGATATTTCAGGCTGATCGGGCCATCTTCGGCACGCCTGCCTTTCGGACACCAGCCCGCACAGGTTACCCCGCTTTTGAGCGCCCAATCCAACGCGGCACGATCCACTCCGGTTTGTCCCCCGGAGATGATTGTTTGAATGCCATGTAAATTCAGCCCCGGGTGTTCCATTCAGCCAGTTTGGATTGGATAAAATCTACAATAAGCTTCTGGGTGTATTTACCCGTCCCTTCAACCGTTACAGGGTCGTGGAAGGCAAAATGCACGGTTTTTTTCGGGTCGATCTTGCCAAAATCCTTGATTAACCTGCCATTGCCCCACGCATCGGTTTTCAGGGCCAGGGGTACCACCCTGGCGTTGTTTCTCCTGGCGATCTTTACCCCGATCGAGTTGAACTGCTCGGGATCGAATTGTGGCGTGCGGGTGGTCTGTGGAAAGATCATCACAGAAATGCCTTTTTGCAGCCGATTGGCCGACTGCGACATCATGTTCTGGAGATCTTCCTTGGGATTCTTTCGTCCAACCACAATAGGGTTGCGGCTGTTATTGATATGGCGAAAAAACGGGTACTCGGTAAGCTCTTTTTTTACTACAAAAACCATGGGCTGATGCGGCTGGACAATACACGGCAGCACAAAGGTTTCCAGCGTGCTCATGTGGTTGCCGATAAAGACGCAGGGCTCCGTTAAGCGTTTGACCACATCCAGGTTCTCCACCCTGAAATTTACCCCGGCTTTCTCAAGGGCATGGAAAATATCGTAGCTGCTGTCCACCCACTCCTGATCGTGGTACTTTCCATGCTTGGCTGCACGCGAGGAGCGCCAGACGGTGCCCATCATGGGCAGGTAAAACGCCAGCGCCGGTGAAAGGGCTTTAAGCCAATGACTTTTCTGGGCTGAACTTGTGGTATAATCGGCCTGGATTAACGGACTGGTCATATTGCGCGTTAGCTAATGTGTCTGGTAAAAACATGCTGAAACAGCGTAAGATAAGGTTTTCGGAATAGTTTACACTCAACCCGTGCCACATTTTTACCATCTGCTGATCCTTGCTTGCCCGGCATGTATATTTTATAAAAAGGAAAAAACCCCGTTCCTTGTTAAATTTATGCCTGGTAAGAAAACCGAATCGTTTCCATACGCCACATCATGATTAAAAAGATTCTCAGGGTTGCCCGGGGTACCGGGGATGTTTCAGGTGAATTTGATCCGGCTTCTCTTAACGATCCGGTTGCGCTTCAAACCGACTGGACACCTCTTGAAAAAGGCGGGGCCAGCTTCCGAACCCATCAACTCTCTTCGGCCAATCCTGCCCGCCTGGAATTTCGCCCCACCATTGGCGCCTTATCCTTTGGGTTGATCTTCCTTGGCATTGGACTGGTGGTTTTATTGGGATTGGTGCTGCTGGTTGTAACGTCAGAAGACATTGCCATTGGATTTGAACTGGCCATTCCCGTTATCTTTGGACTGATCTTTTCGGGTTCCGGCGCCGGCATGCTTTATGCATTCCTGTCACCGGTTGTGTTCGATCTCCAAAAAGGCCTGTTCTGGAAAGGCTGGAAAGATCCGGCTTCGCTTTCACCGCAGCAATCTGCCAAGCTCTAGACCCAGATAGCCGCTATACATGCCATTCAGCTTATCGCCGAATATGTGAGCAGCGGCGAAAGCAACTCGTATTACAGTTACGAGCTTAACCTGGTTCTGTTCAACGGTAAACGGATCAATATAACCGATTATGGCTCGTATGAGCATATCCTGGCCGACGCCCGGCAGCTTTCCACATTTTTGGGCAAGCCGGTCTGGTCTGCGCTTTAAGCCAGCAGCTGTCAAGCTGAAATGTTGCATACTGCACACCCCCACCTTTTTGATTTGGTAACCGGTTAAAGCAATCTTAAAAAGCAGAAACCCCCTTCCAATAAAAATTGAGCCCCCCGGCACTTAACCCATATAAGAATGCATTCTCAGAAATAAATCTGTATTTTTAAGCGCAAAAATCGTCTCAGGTATTTGTCTTTAAGGCAATAAAGAAGTAACATACGGCTCTTCTGCACAAAAATATTAGCTGTTCTTTAGACGTAAGAATTCACCTTATTTCAACATTTTTTCTGTGTGCGGCTTAAGACAGGCCGGGCATGTACATTTTAAACACAACAACAACCTTTTTAATCATTCATAAAAAAGAAAGATTCATGAGCAAATATGATGAATATCTTCAGGAGATTGAAGAACGAAAAGGCGAGGGTCTGCACCCAAAGCCGATTGATGATGCCGATCTCTTGAGCGAAATGATTTCGCAAATCAAAGACTCCGATAATCCGCATCGCAAAGACTCGCTTAATTTCTTTATTTATAACGTTTTACCTGGCACCACAAGTGCTGCCGGTGTTAAAGCCACATTCTTAAAGGAGATCATTCTTGGAGAATCTGTAATTGAAGAAATTACGCCTGCCTTTGCCTTTGAGCAATTATCTCACATGAAGGGCGGCCCGTCCATTACCGTATTGCTGGACCTGGCCCTGGGCAGTGATGCCTCTGTTGCCTCCCAAGCTGCTGATGTTCTGAAAACTCAATTCTTCCTGTACGATGCCGATATGGCGCGCCTGGAAGAGGCCTTCAAAAGCGGAAACGCAATGGCCAAAGACATTTTGGAAAGCTACGCGAAAGCCGAGTTCTTTACCAAGCTTCCCGAAGCACCTGAAACCATTGATGTGGTTACCTACATCCTCGGCGAAGGTGATATCTCAACCGATTTACTCTCTCCGGGAAACCAGGCTCACTCCCGCTCCGACCGCGAATTGCATGGCAAATGCTTTGTTTCGCCACAGGCCCAGGAAGAAATTTCAGCCTTAAAAGAAAAACACCCCGGCAAAAATATCATGCTGATCGCTGAAAAAGGCACCATGGGTGTGGGTTCATCCAGAATGTCGGGCGTGAATAACGTGGCCCTCTGTACCGGTAAGCAAGCCAGCCCGTATGTGCCATTTGTGAATTTCGCCCCGATCGTAGCCGGAACTAACGGTATTTCACCGATCTTCCTCACCACAGTTGGTGTAACAGGCGGCATTGGTATCGACCTTAAAAACTGGGTTAAACAGAAAGACGCCAGTGGAAACCCGGTTTTGGATAAAGATGGCCAGCCTGTCCTGGAACAAGCTTACTCTGTGGCCACCGGTACAGAACTGACAATCAACACCAAAACAAAGAAGCTCTACAAAGGCTCAGAAGAACTGATTGATATATCGGCTTCTTTAACACCTCAGAAGCTAGAGTTCATCAAAGCCGGCGGTTCTTATGCCGTGGTGTTTGGTAAAAAACTCCAGACCTTTGCCGCCAAAACCCTTGGCGTAGATATGCCAACCGTTTATGCCCCGTCCAAAGAGATTTCTCACGAAGGACAAGGCCTGACAGCCGTTGAAAAAATCTTTAATAAAAACGCCGTTGGTACAACACCGGGCAAAACACTCCATGCCGGTTCGGATGTGCGTGTTGAAGTCAATATTGTTGGCTCGCAGGATACCACCGGTCTGATGACCTCCCAGGAATTGGAAGCAATGGCGGCCACAGTTATTTCTCCGATTGTTGATGCAGGTTTCCAGTCGGGTTGCCACACCGCCTCGGTTTGGGACAAAAAAGCCCAGAACAATATCCCGAAACTCATGAAGTTTATGAATGATTTCGGCATGATCACCGCACGCGATCCTAAAGGCAACTACCCTGCCATGACCGACGTGATCCACAAAGTGCTTAACGATCTTACAGTCAGCGATTGGGACATCACCATCGGTGGCGACTCTCACACCCGTATGTCTAAAGGCGTTGCCTTCGGTGCCGACTCCGGAACCGTTGCCCTGGCGCTGGCTACTGGCGAAGCCTCTATGCCGATCCCTGAATCCGTAAAAGTGACCTTTAAAGGAAAAATGAAGGATTACATGGATTTCCGCGATGTGGTTCATGCCACACAAGCCCAGATGCTTAAAAAATTCGGCGGCGAGAATGTATTCCAGGGCCGTGTGATTGAAGTTCACATCGGCACCCTGATGGCCGACCAGGCGTTTGTATTCACCGACTGGACAGCAGAAATGAAAGCCAAAGCCTCTATCTGCATTTCACAGGATGAAACCCTGGTTGAGTCGCTTGAACTCGCCAAGAGCCGTATCCAGATCATGATTGATAAAGGCATGGACAACAACAAAGTTCTCCAGGGCCTGATTGATAAAGCCAACAAACGCATTGCTGAAATCAAATCAGGTGAAAAGCCGGCCTTAACACCCGATAAAGATGCCAAGTATTATGCCGAATTTGAGGTGGATCTGGATGCGATTGAAGAACCTATGATCGCCGATCCGGATGTGTATAACGAAGATGTGTCCAATCGCTACACCCACGATACCATCCGCGCGCTGTCTTTCTATGGCGGTGAGAAAAAAGTAGATCTCGGCTTTGTGGGTTCCTGTATGGTCCATAAAGGCGATCTGAAAATTACGGCCCAGATCCTCAGAAATCGCGAAAAAGCCAACGGCAATGTTGAGTTCAAGGCACCTTTGGTGGTTACACCGCCAACCTACAACATCATTGATGAGCTCAAAGAAGAAGGCGACTGGGATATTCTCCAGAAATATGCCGGATTTGAGTTTGATGATGCCGCGCCAAAAACCACGGCCCGCACCGAGTACGATAACACCATGTACCTCGAACGCCCGGGTTGTAAC
The DNA here is from genome assembly GCA_964642175.1 of uncultured Chlorobiales bacterium. Taxonomy (GTDB): domain Bacteria; phylum Bacteroidota; class Chlorobiia; order Chlorobiales; family Chloroherpetonaceae; genus JANQGG01. Next base: position 13,703 of record CAZXOK010000008.1, read on the forward strand.
CTATGCATGGGTAACCAGGAAAAAGCCGTAAAAGGCGATACTGTTCTGGCAACCTCTACCCGTTTGTTCCAGGGACGCGTGGTGGCCGACTCCGATGAAAAGAAAGGTGAGTCCTTACTGGCTTCTGCGCCTGTGGTGGTGCTTTCGGCCATTCTTGGCAGAACGCCTACCCTGGACGAGTACAAAGACGCTGTAGAAGGCATCTCGCTCACCAAGTTCACACCGCCTGTTAAAGAACTGGTTTTGTAAGAAACCTGCTTTAAACAAGCCTCTTTCCTTATTGGCCCTGGTTTTTACGCGTTAAAAACCGGGGCCTTTTTTTTAACACCAGTCCTGCTTCTCCCCGGATTTCTGCTTTATGCTTCAGGCTGATCGGGCCACGATAACAACCCTTATCTTGAAAACCCAGTTGCCAGTACACCCAACTTTATGTAATATTCCAAAACAACAATCCCCTGCTTGCGGGTTGGTTCTATTATATAGATAAATAAGATCAATTGTTTTTATACTGCTGATTTGGGGGAATAAACGCAATTGTATATACACAAACGTTAGCGGCAAGGTAGGACGAGCAGGATACATACAATAATAACTATGAAAAAAAATAATTTACTAGCATCAGTTGCTTTATTTAGTGAACTATATAACAGTGAGACTTTTAAAAGCATCCCTGATATTCTTGCAGAATTTATAAAAGGCGCTATTGTTTTTGAAAAACAGTTTAGCATAAATTCAACTGAATTAAAGGATTTACTAAAGAAAGTATATGATTTTACAATTCCAGAGTCTGTTTTAAGAACAACTCTTAGAAATCGACTAAAAGATGTAGTAACAAAGGAGCATGATACTTTTCATTTTGATAGTTCAATAACAAAAGATTACCAAGAATTTAAGCCTAATGTTGAATCAATAAATAGTAAACAAGACGATATATTGCATGAGCTGTACTGTTATATTGAGTCTAAAAAAGGTGACAAGTTATCAGACCAGGAAAAGGAAAAAGTCTTTGGAAATTTTTCTCACTTTTTAATGGATAATGGGTATTCAGATGAATATTCAGAACTGATAAGTGCATTCGTAATATCAAAACAAGAAGATTTAGCATTTAAAGGAGAATTGAATGCCATTAAGGAAGGCTTAATACTTTATCAAGGCATCAACTACTCTGCAGATATTAATCAGTTAGGTAGTTGGAAAGATAAACTTACAATTTATTTAAGCACAGAGCATTTGTTTAATTGTTTGGGATATAACGGAGTACTATTTCAAGAAATATTTAATGACTTACTAAATTTAGTTAATGAAATAAATAGAGGAGAGCTAAATAAGTCAGGCATAAAACTAATTGAATTAAAATATTTAGATGAGACTAAAGATGAAATAGACCATTTTTTTAAGTCAGCAGAATCAATAAAAAGAGGCTACAAAAGGCTTGACCCATCAAAATTAGCAATGTCAAACATTCTTAAGGGATGTGAAGATGTAAGCGATATAAAAGAGAAACAAGTCAATTTCTTTTTAGAGCTTAAGCGTAAAGGAATTCAGTTTCAAGAATACTCATTTGACATAGAAAACTCAGAATATAATATCGTTGACCAATCAGTAATCGATAATCTTAAGAAGATTTCTGAGGAAAAGAAAATGCCTTTTAATGAGGATAACTGTACCATTTGTCTTCGCCTATTTACGAAAATAAACACTTTTAGACGAGGGAGAAATAATGTACCTTTTGAGAAAATTCAGCATATTTATGTTACAGAGAATGGCTTTGCAAAATACTTAGGTCACAATAATTCTGTCAAATTTGAAGATACTGATATTGCATTCGCAAAAGATATAGATTACGTCATAACTAAATTTTGGTTTAAGCTAAAAAAAGGATTTAATAATAAGGTTGTACTCCCAAAAACATTTGACTTAGTCAATAAGGCAAAAATTATAATGTCTTCACATATCAATAGTTCATTGGCGGAAAACTACGATGAATTACAAGCTAAGTTTAAAAAAGGAGAATTCTCAGAAGAAGTTGCTGTTGAACTTAGTCATGCTTATAAGGAAAAACCTAATTCACCCGAATTAATTACACCTGAAAACATTGACGAATCGTTGCAATTTTTAGATGACGAGAATTTTATCGAAGATTTCATACGGGAAAAAACAAGAAAAGAAGCTCAATTTAAAGAAACTCTTGAGGAAAAGGAACAACTAAAGAAAGAATTACAAAAATACAGAGAAAAGGAACTTGAAGCAGAAAGGAAAGCTCTTAAGGAGAAAAAAGAAAAGGAAATAGAAGAAAAGAAGAAAAATTACAAAGCAGCAATTGAGAAATTTAACAGTAAACTGACTACGTATATTCAGGAGCAATGGAAAAATGAATACAATACAAGGAAGTGGCATTTGTGGTGGTATTTGATTTTTATATTATCAGCTATCTTAATGATATTTCTATTCATTTGCATGCGTGATTTCGTTCTGACTAAATTAGAAATAGAAATTACGGAAACATCAAAGCTTTATTATTCAGGTATAGTTGCAGTTGTTGGTTTTATTGCAACGACAATTCGTTCATTTTTCAATACGAAAAATATTCTATTTGCAGGAAAGCTATTACTAGTGAAGTCTTTTAGGAATAAACACAAAGATGAATGTGAAATTGATTTTAATAAAGACTTTAGAGAACAGAATAAAGAACCTGTTTTAGAATAAAACCCAGCCGCTAACACGCGGTCATAAAACATTGCGCGGTTAGTGCTGTATTTGAACGAAACAACATTTAATCAACTGCTTAGCGGGCTGATAGGTTTGTACTTCGAAATGCGCAACGATTTTATACCGCCATCCGTTAGTGGCAAGTGTAAAACGACAACCAGAATTCAATAACTTAACTAAAATGGAACGATTTCTAAATCAACTCAAACTGTCGGGACTTTTAATTATAAGTCTCTTGATATGTAGCTGTGCATCTTTACGACCAGCAACAAGTATAAAGAACGGTAGCCTTGACAGTTACAAATACATTTACATCACCCCTACCAATAGCTTGACTTCAAGTTCTGGAGCGACAATTAGCGGACAGTACTATTCTTCTAGTAAAACAGTCAATCCAAGTGACGTGATAACAGGAATATTAACAAAAGAAGGATTGATTCGATTACCTGAACTTAAACCAGAATTAATAAATGAAACCTTGATAATTAACTATGGTGAGAGCGGAAAGCGAAATACTGGTTTAGGTGGATATACAATTGAAGTAACAATTCAATTTATTTCTGCAAAGACAAGTTCACTTGTTTGTTCTTGTACGGCAGAAGGACAAGGATCTACTGAAGCGGACGATATTAGACAAGCAATAACAAGATGTTTAGCAAGCTTGTTATCAGAAAAAAACTGATTTTTCTTAGCAATGTATAACATTACCCTAATATCAACAGTTCACAAAGAATGTGGAAACTGTAACTCAAATGAGTTACTAAAAATTATAGAAAATATTTGTCCCGACGTGATTTTCTTAGAGGCATTTGAAGACAATTATTCCAAATATGACCAAATGATATTTTCTCAATTCGGTGTCTATAAAGAACGGTTAGAATTAAAAACCATACAGAAATACAGTCAAAATCACACTTTTGAATATGTTTCAGTGCTTGACATTGGATTATCTGATGAGTTTGAAAAAAAAATTAAAATTGTATCTGAAAATAAGGACTGTCAAAGATTATTAGATAATTACAGCTCATTAGAAATAGACGGTGGGTTTCAATTTCTTAACAGCGAAAAAAGCATCGTTTTACAAGAAGAATTGAGAAAGTTGGAAAATCGCATAGCTGACGATGAAATTATGCGACAAAAAGTAAATGCAAATATAGACGAATACGAAAACTCTATGCTTCGTAATATTTATTCGTTCTGCAAAGAGAAGTCATTCAATACGTCAATATTTATGTGTGGTGCAGTACACCGAAAATCAATTATTGAGAAAATTGAAGAATATGAAAAAAAAGAAACTATACAATTAAATTGGACATCTTACAAAGATAAAAACTAGAGCATAAATCAACACCTGCCACTAACAAGCGGTATAGTTAATTGGCTTGTCACACTTTTTGCAAAGCACTTAGAAAGCGGCGTGGGAAAAGAACGCTGGTCTACTCTAACAGGATGGGCAAAAAGTGCGCCATGACGCCTGCGGCGCCAACACCAACTAACCATACCGCCATCCGTTGGGCATCATTGTAAAAAGACCGTGCCCGAGACAGAGAATCAATAATAAATGCTAACTTTACTACTTTAATAACGACACGATTGAATGAAAAATAAATACGTAAACTTTATATCGGACGAACATTTGCTGACCTGTATAGGGAATCTTCACAACGCATATTTGAAGGCGAAAAACAACATCACAAAGAAAAACTTTTATTCAAACAAGGTTGACACAATCAAACTGACTTTCGACTCAAAATTCAATGACATTGACGAAGAAAAGTTAATTCAATCAGAGATTTTAAGACAGATTGACAAATCAATCAATAATTCAATCGGAACTTTTCACGAACAAATTTTGGGCGGTATAAAAGGTTTTGAAGCAGGAAATTTGAGCGGTTATGACATCAAAGCAACTGACAATACGCTTTTTGCAGACATAAAAAACAAACACAATACTATGAACAGTAGTGCAGCGGAAGCACTCTTTCAAAAGTTAAAACGATATGCAGACGACTACAAACAAGCAAAATGCTATTGGGTACAAATACTCGCAAAAGGTAGTTTTTGTGAATTATGGAGCGGCGACATAAATGGGAAAGAATACAGTCATAGCAGGGTTTATAAAATTTCGGGCGACCAATTTTATGCTTTATTATCAGAACAAGAAGATGCATTGTTTCAGTTATACAAAGCTCTTCCAAGTGCAATCAAAGACTATCTGAAATCAGTTGAAGAGACCGCAGAGATTGCTGAAAACTCTGCATTAGAAGAAATTAAATCAGAAACTAAAACTAGCAAAAGAACTGTTTTAGACCAGATTACTTTTGAGAATTACAGCTACTATCTTGGCTTTGACAAGTTGTAATATTGATTTAAAAACTTAATAATTGAATAGCCGACTTCTGTACCTAAATTAACTGGAACAGCATTTCCAATTTGCTTGTACTGTTGAGCCATAGAACCCTCAAAAGCCCAATCATCAGGAAAAGTTTGGATACGAGCATATTCTCGAACTGTAAAAGGTCTCGTTTCTTCGGGGTGACATCTTTCAGTTTGTTTTTGAGCAGGACTACAAGTTAAAGTTAAACAAGGCTCATCCCAACCAATACGCCTTGCAATTCCAGTTTTTCCTCCGCCTAAATGAAAACTTCCACCCATAAATTCTTTTTGAATATCAAGTGGTAAATCACGCCAATATCCTTTTTGCGGCACTAAATCTAAAACAGCTTTTTTGCTTTGTGGATATTTTGCACCAGACGACTTTGGAACATTGGAATCGTAAAGTTCGCCTTTCTTTAAAGCATCTTTTAAATTGTAGATTTTATTGTGCGGTTTTGGATATTCATATTTCAACTCAATGTCTTTTCTAACACCAACCAATATTAAACGCTCACGTTTTTGTGGTACTTTATAGTTTATGGCTTTTAACACTTGGACAGGTTCCACATTGTAGCCAATTTCATCTAAGATTGAAATCATTCCTTGCAAAGTTTTTCCATTTTCGTGACTAAGTAAGCCACGGACATTTTCTCCAATACAAATTGGTGGATTAACTTCTTTGACAACTCTTGCAAACTCATAAAATAAAGTTCCTCTAGCATCAGCAAGCCCGAGTTTTTTACCTGCATAACTAAAAGCTTGACAAGGAAAACCACCAGTAACCACATCAACTAAATTATGATATTCTTTGAAGTCAAAGTCTTTAATATCGCCCTCCAAAACTTTCCAGTTTGGACGATTTTTTCGTAAAGTTTGGCAAGCCCATTTATCAATCTCATTCAATGCGACACATTTCAATCCAGCTTTTTCCAAACCAACTGCCAAGCCACCGGCTCCCGCAAATAATTCTAAGACTGTATATTCATTATGCGGTACAACAAAGTTAGAAATAGTATCTTCTAAATCATGACTGAAAAAATCAGCAAAAAGAGTTTCGACTTGTTCACGCTTATAGACACGGTAGTTGCTCATAGGCTCACGGACAGCGGAAAGTTTACCTTCCCTATCCCAACGTCTAAGCGTTTCTTTACTTTTACCAATAAGTTCAGATGCTTCTGCCAGTGATAAATATTCTTTCATAACCAAGTTGTTTAACCTTATACAATGGTTACAAAAATACGACAAAAAATGAAACAGACAACAGCAAACGAAAAAAACAACGAACGCCCAACATGCGGTATAGTTAATTGCCGGTGCAGTGGGTATTCGTGCGGCACAGCTCGTATCAAAAGTAGTTGTAACTTGATGGGAATGTGCTTCGAAATCGGCAACTAACCATACCGCCATCCGTTGGCAGTAATATAAAAACACCTTCTGTATTCAATCTAAAACATAATTTATTAAAAATAAAAATCTAGTAAAATGAACACAAGTCAAGAAAACAAACAAATTATAAACCACGCTTTTGAACAAGCGGATAAAGGGAATGTCGTGGGATTTATCAACGCACTATCTGATGATTTTAAATGGATAACCATTGGCTCTACGGGAGTTTCAGGAACGTATGACACTAAAGGTCTTTTAGAAGTCTATTTTCCAAAAATTATGGCTTCTTTTGAAAGTATGCCCATTATAGTTCCAGACCGAATGATTGCTGAAGACGATTATGTGATAAGATTAGGACATGGTGAAGGTGGTGTTGCCAAAAATGGTATGGAATACAACAATACCTACTGCTTTGTCATACAAGTAAAAGACGGAAAAATTAAAGAAATAAAAGAATTCTGCGACACGGATTTAGTTCGTAAAGCCAAATTAGGACAATATTAAAACACAAAATCCTTAAATGAAAAGAGGGAATGATGAGTAGAATTGAAACTAAGTGGTACGATGACTGGGTAGAACAGCACATCGAAGACTTAACGGGACAGGTTGCCATTGTTACTGGCGCAAACTCGGGTACTGGTTTTTGGGCATCGAGTGCTCTTGCGGGTAAAGGGTGCCATGTGGTGCTAGCCTGCCGAAATGAAGAAAAGGCTAAAGCGGCACAAAGCGAAATCCTTAAAAGATTTCCCGAAGCAAAGCTGACTTTTATTCCGTTGGATAATAACTCTTTTCAATCGGTTAGAGCTTTTGCAAAGGGATTTCACGAAAAGTTTGACAGGCTCGATATGCTTCTCAACAATGCGGGCATCATGGGTCAGCCATGGACGCTCACTAAGGACGGGTACGATATACAATTACAAACAAATCACTTGTCGCACTTTTTGCTCACAAAGTTACTTTGGGACAAAATGGTGAGCACCCCAGGGCAATCGAGAGTTGTTCAGCATTCTTCTAGTGGCCATAAAGCTGGCAAAGTCAGATTTGATACAGAACGACTTGAAAATCCTAGCTACAATTCCGGATTTCTTGGAAGTAATTTTTTATTTATGAATACCATAGGACGGTTTATGGGTTTAACAGCCGAGTGGAAACGCTACAGCGTGAGTAAACTAGCCAATGTTTTGTTTATGCGTGAATTACAACGCAAAATTTCAAGTAAAAATATAGAGGATAAGATTATCAGTCTATCTTGCCATCCGGGTTGGGCAGACACCAATCTACCAAATACTTCAACAGGAAAGTTAGGTAAATATTTAAAAAATAATCCGCAGAAAGGACAATCGGCAGCAGACGGGAGTCTTCCACTTTTGTTGGCAGCGGTGGGTAAAAACGTTGAAAACGGAGATTACCTGGGACCCGAAAACGGCATGACAGGAGCTCCCAAAAAGGACAAGGTAGGTGGCAATGGAAATGACGCAGAAATGGCACAAATACTTTGGGAATTTTCAGAAAAAGCAATCAAAGAAAAGTTTAAAATTTAAGTTTTTTTCACTAATTAATGAAGCCAATAATGTATGAAAAAATTAAATAGTATTATACCCATGATTGGAGAAAAGGTTGATTTAAACGACATAAATCAGACTTTTAGCCAGTGGTGGCGTACCGTGAAGTAAATATAAGTAGTTTAAATTTTGAGTTGAAAATCCATACTACTGCCAACAGCGCATATAACTTATGGCGAGGAAAGTGGTAAATTCAAGCTTTGTGCTTTTAAGTAACTTTGGTGCAAGCCGACAAGAAAGTGCTTCTAAATGCCCTACGTTTCTTAACCAACCCGTTATCAGTAAAATTTTGGAGAAACAAAAGGACTGAAATAATATGACAGAGAATAAACCTCGATTATTAGACCAAGTAAGACAAATTATTAGGGTTAAGCATTATAGCTTGAGAACCGAAGAGTCTTACATTAATTGGATAAAAAGGTTTATATTTTTTCATAACAAAAAGCATCCTATTGAAATGGGAGAAAAAGAAATAGGTGAGTTTATTACTCATCTTGCTAAAAATAAAAATTATCTGCATCAACACAAAATCAGGCTTTATGCGCAATTGTATTTTTGTATAAAAATGTATTGAATAAAGAATTAGATAATACAATTTCAATATACTGGTCAAAAAGACCAAAAAAACTACCTGTGGTTTTCACAAAAAATGAAGCCATTGAAGTTTTAGACAAGTTAAAAGGTACGCATTGGCTGGTTGGAATGCTTTTATATGGTTCCGGTTTGAGACTTTCTGAAAGCTTGGAGCTAAGAGTCAAAGATATTTATTTTGGATATAATCAAATCAGAGTAAGAGACTCAAAAGGAGAAAAAGATCGTTCTACAATGCTACCACAGAAAATTGTTCAGCCATTAAAGGCGCATTTGATTAAAGTAAAAACAATACATGAGGAAGATTTGAAAAATGCGTTCGGATCGGGATATTTACCTTATGCTATAGAGAGAAAATATCCCAATGCAAAATCAGAATGGAAATGGCAATATATTTTTCCTGCTACCAAAATTTATATTGACCCAAGATCAGGAGTAGAAAGAAGACATCATTTGTATGATACGGTTATTCAAAAGGCAGTTAAACAGGCGATCAGAGATGCGGGTATAACGAAACATGCAAGCTGTCATACTTTCAGGCATTCATTTGCTACACATCTTCTTGAATCAGGTTATGATATACGAACAATACAGGAATTATTAGGACATAAAAATGTGGAGACTACTATGATTTATACCCATGTAATTAATCAAGGTGGTAAGGGTGTAAGAAGCCCTGCCGATTTTTAGTTTAGGTTGCCAATATGAGCAACATATACAAGGAGATAAACAAGGAGAAAAGATGATTAAATGCAATAATAGTAAACAAATATCAATAAACAAGCAACATAGATTAGGTAGTCATGAAGAGCAACCTTTGCTTTTTTTATTAGTACACCTAATCTTATGTTGGGCAGCCCGACGCCCACAGCATTCCCGCACGGGTCCAGTATGGAAGTGATAGTTCTGCTCGTCGTCGCCGCCATTGTGATCGCGTTCCTTTTCGGTCGTCGAAGCCAGCAGAGCGACGACATTACGCTTCGCATTGAATCCGAGGGTATCGATTGGCCCGATACCCAGCGGGAGCGTGATCGCGACGCATGGGAAGGGGGGTTCTGGGACGCGACCGACCCGCGAGACGTAAGTGCACGCCTCGCGATCAAATACACTGACGGGAACGGATCGCCGTCTGAACGCACGGTTCGGGTGCGGTCTTTCGATCCAGCCCTCTACGGCGGAATTATGATCGGTCATTGCGAGCTCAGAAACGGTACGCGGACATTCAGATTTGATCGGATTCGAGAGGCAGTTGATACCGACACTGGGGAGGTAGTCTCGGACGTCGGTGATTACCTACAGCAGCGATATGAGGCATCTCCGGAGAAGTCACGAGATACGCTTCGCGAAGATTACAAGCAGTTGCTTCGAGTATTGTTCTACGTTGCAAAGGCTGATGGACAGTACCGGCGTGAGGAGAAGGAGGTAGTAAGGAGGTACCTTCGGAGCATCGTCAACGACGCGCGCGTGTCTGACGAGCTAATTGATAGCCTCTTCCAGGATATGGAGGTCCCCACACTGCCCGCGTTCAAGCGGGCGCTCGGGAAGGTCTTATCAGAACAACTTGTCGAGCCAGGCTCGCTCAAGAACGCGTGCCACGAGATAGTCGCAACGCAGAAGAAGGTGAGCCCCGGTGAGAAGGAGGCGCTCGAGTACTTGGAGCGCCGAATTTCTCGCGAGCAATAGCCGGGCTGCCCAACAAGGCGTTGCAGCTGTCGGCCGCTTCCGGGGCGCTCCCGGAGCGTGGTAGTCTAGGGTCGAAACCAAGGCGTCTCAGAGCGGCTTCGGGGCCGCGGCCGCAGCTGAACGCCAGTCCGTTATGTGACACGGAGACATCGGCGTGTTTGAAAAGCTATTTGATGTATTCTCGAAACGTGAGAAGAACCTCACGAATGCTGAGGTCAAACCGCTGACAGAAGAGTTTCGGAATCGCGTGTTGATGCTACTGCGCGATAATTTGCAATACGACTTTCGCGCCTTCTTGGGTGGCCTGCATCAGAAGGCCGCTTACCTCTATGGAAAGTTTGGGCTCGCCGAAACATCCGCTCACTCCACCCCGGAAGACGATCTGCTAAATTTTCTCGCTATCTGTAGCGATGAGCATTTTCTAGACATAATCGAGCTAGTGTTTCGATCCGACCTTCCCGGTGTGACATGGCCAGATAACCCTCTTATTCCTGGCATCAACGAATTTTTCCGTATTGATGCGCTTCCTTACCACCTGACCGGTTACTCGATAGAAGAATTTGAGTCGTCGTTCCACGGCGCACCAACCACGGCAATCCGAATTGTGGAGTATCCGAAAATTATTCGAAAAGATAGTGAGCTGGTGCATCAATATGCGATGGAGCCCACACTCAATCTACTGAGTGGATCCATGCTCAAGCATGCGAATGACGAATTCTTGAAGGCATTGGAAGACCATAGAAAGGGAGACTATCGGGATTGCCTCACTAAGTGCGGCAGCGCTTTCGAGAGCGTAATGAAAGTTCTCTGCGCCAAGAACCGGGTACCATTCAAAGAGAAAGATACAGCGTCTGCGCTGCTCAAGGCGTTGCTAGCAAATGGACGGCTTGATCAATATTGGGAGCAGCCGCTGATCTTGATCGGGACCCTAAGAAATCGCTTGAGTTCTTCACATGGCGCTGGCGCTCAAGCCAAAATAATACCGGAGCATGTGGCGACATACGCAGTGAACTCCACCGCCTCTGCAATATTGCTCCTGTACTCCGAGTTTGGTTGAGAATGTCACATAACAATCGGCTGCACTGCGACCGGTTTTCCGCCGCTTCGCGGCTCCAAACCGGCGCGTGAGCCGGGCGTTAGAGATAAAAATGGCGAAACGAAGCTACTTTCATGGGGACGAGGTCGAAGAGCAACCAGGACAGTATTACTGCGCCTACTGCGATTTATTTGTCAGTGAAAAACATTTTTCAGAAACCACGCATTCGGGAAGTGATAAAGAAATATACTATCATTCGGTTAAAGGCTGGAAGGTTCTCAAGAAAAACTCGGCTGGGCGACTTCAACGCCCCAATAACGCATCAAATCTCTTTTCTAACCTGCCGAATCTCAAGAAGCCAAAAACTGGAACTTTCTATAGATGGCTCGTCAAACAACAAGATCGTGATGATCCCATTGGAGATCTTTCAAATGATGCGCAACGAGACAAAGAATTTCCGCTCGAAACCAGTTCATTAGAAAAACTGAGAAATCATCTTATAGCGAGATTGGCATGTAATGAAGCAGTTCAAGCATTAGAAGAGGCTCACAAAGAGTTCAAGAATAATAAATCTGTTCGTTCTGGCCTCTCTTTGTCACTTAGGTTTGAAGTTTTCCGTAGAGATGATTACCGGTGTCAAATATGTGGAGCAACTGCCTCAGATAATGCGCGTCTTGAGGTAGATCATAAAAATCCGGTGGCAAAAGAAGGAACGGATGATATGAGCAATCTATGGACGCTTTGTTTTGAGTGTAACCGTGGAAAAGGAACAAAAAATCTCTAACAATCACATGCACTCGGACAGCAAAAAAGCGCCGCTCGTTCCTCGCTCTGCTTTTTGCTGCCGCTGAGCTTGGCGTTATGTGTCATAAAACAATCAACATTTCCCTTGTTACTTTTAAAATATCTGCTTTTATTGAAAGGTATTTGTACTTGAGAAAATAGGCCGAATTCATGTTAGAAAATCGTCTCGATAAAAATATATTCGCTGTTCATAGTCTTTATGATGATCAAAATGACCTGATTTTCTGGTTGAGTCAATCACCACAAGACCGCATATCCGCAATAGAAATGATGAGAAAAATAAACTATGGCAATGACATCATTACCGCAAGACTTCAAAGATTTTTTGAAGTTGCTGAATTCCCACAAAGTTGACTATTTGCTCATTGGTGGATATGCCGTTGGATATCATGGTTATCCACGCGCCACTGCTGACATGGATATATGGATCGGCATGAGTCATAAAAATGCAAAAAAACTTGTAATCGTTCTCAAAGAATTTGGATTTGATCTCCCTGAAGTGGATGAAAATTTGTTCCTTCAGAAAGAAAAAGTATTGCGCATGGGGAACGCTCCGATACGTATAGAGCTACTTACAACAATTTCTGGGGTAGAATTTCAAGCCTGCCATGATAATCGAATTGAAGATATAATTGATGGGATAAGCGTCAATATTATTGATCTGGATAATCTTAAAAAAAACAAAAAAGCAAGTGGCCGCTTCAAAGACCTTGATGATGTCAATAAATTACCATAGTTCTAACATCAACACATAACATCAAAATGCAGCCGATTTTAACCGCCGATTCGTTCAAGCACAATTCGGGGCGATTTCAATGGCAGTTTGTTTACGCCAGTTTATCTGATGCGGTTAAAACGGCTGATTTAATTGTTGGGCATATAAATAAATAAAATCGATACGAGAACTCTATAAAGACAATAAGGTGACCTTGGAAAAGGTTAGAGAAACTTTCATAAACGAAGACCTTGAAGGGCCTTTGCTTATGGAACTTTTTGATTACTATGAGCAACCTGTCAAACTCTTCATCATCGGGCAAGAAACAGCTGGATGGTGTTGTGATTACAATGATCACAACTCTCTTTTAGAAACGTATAAAGATTTTAAAATGGGGAAGAACTATTACAGTTCTCCGTTCTGGAATATTACAAGAAAAATCGAGGATATAATTGGTATCCCTCACTATTCTTGCGCTTGGTCAAACATTAACAGATATGACCATAATGGAGGCGAACCCAAAGGAGATATATTAAATGCTATTAGAACTTTGGATTATCTTATTGTTGAAGAGATTTCTGTAATCCGACCTGATGTTTGCCTGTTCTTCACAAATAGAAAGTATGATTATCGGCTTCATGAACTTTACCCTGAAATTCAAATGGAGGCCATAGACGGATTACCATTCAATCACTTTGTTTGGTTACGCCATCCCTCCTTACCAGAATATTCTTTCAGAACACCCCATCCCAAAACAATTCGTATTCAAAAATGGGAAGAGGCGTTTACTAATATAATGAAAAAAATATTGCCAAAAGTTGAAGATGCCCAACAAGCCGGGTGCAGGTGACGCTTTCCGCTACGCTCCAAGCGCCCCTGACCCGTAACGTTCGCCATAAGAAATTAGGGCAAGATAAAGGCATTCACAGAATATCAGCAATGAACGTATAGTCCATCTTAAAGGAATAGATTGGCATGACAAAGAGAAACAACAACCCGATCAAGCCGGCCGGCTCACAACAAGATGAAGCGAAAACCAGAATGTCTCCGGAGCGTTCCGCCACCGCTGTTGACGCGCAAGCAGGGCCTGACCGGAAGGCCGACCGCTTCCCCATCGTGGGCATCGGGGCTTCGGCCGGGGGCCTGGCAGCCTTCGAGGCCTTCTTTTCCGGGATGCCCCCGGACGCTGACCCGGGCATGGCCTTTGTGCTGGTGCAGCACCTGGCCCCGGATCACAAGAGCATCCTGACCGACCTGATCCGGCGCTACACCCGTATGGAGGTCTTTGAGGTCGAGGACGGCATGACGGTTCAGATCAACTGCGCCTACATCATCCCTCCCAATCGTGATATGGCCTTTTTGAACGGCACGCTCCAACTGCTTGAGCCGGCGGCCCCGCGCGGCCGGCGACTGCCCATCGATTTTTTTTTCCGGTCCCTGGCCCAGGACCAGCGCGAGCGGGCTATCGGCGTGGTGCTTTCGGGCACCGGCAGCGACGGCACGCTCGGGGTACGGGCCATCAAGGGCGAGGGCGGTATGCTCATGGCCCAGAATCCCGAGTCCACCGAATACGACGGCATGCCGCGCAGCGCCATCACCACGGGATTTGTGGACTACGAACTGCCACCGGCCGAAATGCCCGCCCAGCTGATTGCCTACACGACCCATGCCTTCGGCAAGCCGCCCCGACCCGCCACGCCGCCCCCCAGGACCGAGAGCGCGCTCAAGAAGATCTTCGTCCTGTTGCGCGCCCAGACCGGCCACGACTTTTCCCAGTATAAGCCCACAACCAGTCAACGCCGCATCGAACGGCGCATGGCCGTCCACCAGATCGAAGCCGTGGATGACTACGTCAAGTTCATCCAGCAGGCTCCCGAGGAGGTGGAGGCGCTGTTTCGAGACATGCTGATCGGTGTGACCAGCTTTTTCCGCGACCCCGAAGCCTTCAAGGCCCTGGAAGAGCAGATCATCCCCGAGCTCTTTGCCGGCAAGGCCGCGGATGCCCCGATCCGCATCTGGGCGCCGGGGTGCTCCACTGGCGAGGAGGCTTATTCCCTGGCCATCCTGCTGGCCGAACGTCAGGAGGCGCTGAAACAGAGTTTCAAGGTGCAGGTCTTTGCCACGGACATCGACAGCCAGGCCATTGCCGCGGCCCGTGCCGGCATCTATCCGGCCTCCATCGCCACCGACCTCACGCCGGAGCGGCTGGCGCGCTATTTCACGCCCGAGCCGGACGACAGCGCTTACCGCATCAACAAACGCATCCGGGACATGCTGGTCTTCTCCGAGCAGAATGTGATCAAAGACCCGCCCTTTTCCAGGCTGGACCTGATCAGTTGCCGCAACCTGCTGATCTACCTGGGCGGCGTTCTGCAAAAGAAGCTCATCCCGCTCTTCCACTACGCCTTGAGCCCTAAAGGATATCTCTTTCTGGGAACCTCCGAAACCGTGGGCGAGATTGGCGATCTCTTTGCAGCGCTGGACCGTAAGCAAAAGATTTACCAGCGCAAGGAAAGCATCCTCGGCGCCGAGCGCGCCGGCCTGGGGCGGTTCCTGCCACCCATGACGGCGCCCGTTACAGAGCATTTACCTCCCGGTGGGAAGACGGTCCAGCCCCGCAAATTGCCGTTGCGCGAGCTGACTGAACAGGCCCTGCTGCAACAGGTTGTTCAGGCCGGGGTGCTGGTTAATGCCGGGGGGGATATTTTTTATCTCCACGGCCGCACCGGCATGTACCTGGAACCCGCCCCCGGGGAGAGCGGACCCAGCAATATCTTGAAAATGGCCCGGGAAGGATTGCGGCGCGACCTGACCACGGCCCTGCACAAAGCCGCGCAAACGGGGGAAACCGTGCGGTGCCCGACAGTGCGGGTGAAGACCAACGGCGATTTCACCACTGTCAATGTGATTGTCCGTCCGGTGGTCCTTGCCTCGACGGCCTCGCCCGAGCCGCCCTTGTACCTCATCATTCTGGAGCCGGCAGAGGCACCGATGGTCGGTGACAGGTCGTCATTGCCTGATGGGCCAGCCGGCAAGCCGTCACCAGAAACGCCGGCCGGTGTGGATGCCGACGATCGCATCGTGGCGCTGAAGCAGGAGCTGCGGGCCAAGGAAGAGTATCTTCAGGCCACCAACGAGGAACTGGAGACATCCAACGAAGAGCTCAAGTCGTCCAACGAGGAGATGCAGTCGGTTAACGAGGAGCTGCAATCCACCAACGAGGAACTGGAAACCTCCAAGGAGGAGTTGCAATCGGTCAACGAGGAGCTGGCAACGGTCAACGCCGAGTTGCAGACCAAGGTAGCCGACCTCTCGCGCGCCAATAACGACATGAACAACCTGCTGGCCGGCACCGGCATCGCCACGGTATTCGTGGACCATCACCTGCGCATCCTGCGCTTCACCCCCGCCGCCACGAAGATCATCAACCTGATTCAGAGCGACATCGGCAGACCCGTGTCCCACATCGTCTCCAACCTGCCCGGCTACGGCAGCCTGAAGGAGGACACGCAGGCCGTGCTCGATACCCTGGTTCCTAAGGATGCCGACGTGCAAACCGCCGAGGGCCGGTGGTACAACATGCGCATTCAGCCTTACCGCACCATGGATAACGTCATCGAGGGCGCGGTGCTCACCTTTGTGGATATAACGGCGGCGCGAAAACTTCAGGAGGCACTGCGGGTCAACGAAGAGCGGCTGCGGGTCGCCCTCAGCACTGCTTCCATTTCTGTTTTCAATCAGGATATGAATCTGCGCTACACCTGGATTCACAACCCCGACCCTGGATTGGCGGCGGAACAGATCATCGGCAAGACCGACGCCGACCTTTTGCCGGAAGAGGAGGCCGCCGCACTGACGGCCATCAAGCAAAAAGTACTGGAAACCGGAAAAGGCACGCGGCAAATCGTCCGGACCACGATCGAGGGCAAGGCCGTTGTGGGTGACCTGACCGTCGAACCGTTGCACGATGCCGCTGCCGCCGTGGTCGGGATCACCGGCGCCTTGATGGATGTCACCGGGCAGCAAGGCGAGGAGCGGACGGATTCCGGAACAAACGGGACCTTGCCATCCGAAGATGCGGGAGAGAAACCATGACCAACCAGGACAGCCGCTCCAGAGACGCAGCAGACTTGCGGCGAAAGGCCGAAGCGCTCGCCAGGGAACAGGCCGCCCGGACACCGGAAGACAGCGCGGCTCTCTCGCCCGGGGAAATCAGGAAAACGCTCCACGAACTGCGGGTACACCAGATCGAACTGGAGATGCAGAACGAGGAGCTTCGCACGGCCCAGGCGGAGATCGAGGCCGGACGGGCGCGTTACTTCGACCTCTACGACCTGGCCCCGGTGGGCTATTGCACCCTGTCCGAACAGGGACTGATCATGGAGGCCAACCTCGCCGCCGCCACCCTGTTGAACGTGAACCGTGACGCGCTGGTCAAGCAGCCGATCTCCCGCTTCATCATCGTAGATGACCAGGATATCTACTACCTGCACCGCCAGAAGCTCATCGAGACGGGCGAGCCGCAGGAATTCGAACTACGGCTGGTCAAACAGGATGGCGCACACTTCTGGGCGCATCTGACGGCAACCTCCGCTCGAGCGGCAGACGGCGCCCCCGTCTGCCACTGTGTCCTGAGCGATATCACCACGCGCAAGCTGGCGGAGGCGGCGCTCAGCCGACAACGACGATCCATCGAGCTATCCAGCCTGATCGCCAGTGTTTTCCTGACATCCTCGATGGACGAGGTCTTTGCCGATGTTCTCGATGTCCTGCTGAAGGCCCTGGACAGCCGGTTCGGCTATTTCGGGTACATCGATGAGGCCGGCGACCTGGTCTGCCCCTCCATGACGCGCGACGTCTGGGATCAATGCCAGGTGGCCGAGAAGAGCATCGTGTTCCCCCGAGCCGTCTGGGGCGGGCTGTGGGGTCGGTCGCTGTTGCAGAAGCAGACGTTGGTCGCCAACGAAGACCTCCGGGTTCCCCAGGGGCACGTGGCACTGGAGAACGCCCTTGCGACTCCCATCGTGCACCACGATCACCTGATCGGTCAGTTTGTCGTCGCCAACAAGGCGGGGGGATACGCCGAGGACGACAGGGAACTCCTCGAAAGCGCGGCCGCGCAAACGGCCCCGATTCTGTTTGCCATCCAGGAAGAGGCCCGCCAGAAAGCAGCGCATGAGAAACTGGAAGAGCAGCTGCGCCAGGCCCAGAAGATGGAGTCGGTGGGTCGGCTGGCCGGGGGCGTGGCCCACGACTTCAACAACATGCTGGGAGTCATCCTGGGCAACGTGGAACTTGTCTTGGACCGCATCGGACCGGACGATCCCCTGCATGCTGACTTGGAAGAGATTCAGAAGGCCGCCCAGCGCTCCGCCGACCTTACGCGCCAGCTCTTGGCCTTTGCCCGCAAACAGACCATTACGCCCAAGGTGCTTGATCTTAACGACACGGTGGAAGGTATGCTCAAAATGCTGCACCGGCTCATCGGTGAAGATGTCGATCTGGCCTGGCTGCCCGGGGAAAGCCCTGTGCCGGTCAAGGCGGACCCCTCCCATATCGACCAGATCCTGGCCAATCTGTGCATCAACGCCCGCGACGCTATCGCCGACGTGGGCAAGGTCACGATCGAGACGGACGCCGTGTCGTTTGACGAGGCCTATTGCGCCGATCACGCAGGGTTTGCGCCCGGCGAGTACGTAATGCTGGCGGTCAGCGACAACGGTTGCGGCATGAGCCCGGAGACCGTCAGCCAGGTGTTCGAGCCTTTCTTCACGACCAAGGAAGTGGGCAAGGGAACCGGCCTGGGACTGGCCTCTGTGTATGGCGCGGTCAGACAGAATAACGGCTTTATCAACGTGTACAGTGAGCCGGGCCAGGGGACGACCTTCAAAATCTACCTGCCGCGGCACGAGGCCGGGACGCCGCTTCAGGCTGATAAGGCAACGGCGACCCCAACGGCAAGCGGGAGCGAGACTATCTTGCTGGTGGAGGACGAGCCGGCCCTCCTACGCATGGCAACGAGGATGCTCGAGCGCCTGGGGTATGTCGTGATTGCGGCCGATTCCCCGGGCGAGGCCATCCGTGAGACACATGAGTGCAGCGGCACCATCGATCTGCTCATGACAGACGTTGTAATGCCCGAGATGAACGGCCGTGACCTGGCCAAGAACCTGCTGTCCCTCTATCCCGATATCAAATGCCTGTTCATGTCCGGCTATAGCGCCAATATCATCGGCCATCACGGCGTACTGGGCGAAGGCGTGTTTTTCATCCAGAAACCGTTTTCGTTCGAGGATTTGGAGGCGAAGCTGCGTGAGGTCCTTGACGATAAGGATGCTGATTAGACAACTGATCAAAGGCGAACAACCACATCAATCCGGACTGGCAACGCCGCTGCGCTCCATTGCCAGCCGGTTATGCGGAGCGTTGGCAGTTTTAGTATTCATCGTATCAAAAAAGAATATCAGTAGTATCAAGTTTATTAGTTCAATTTTTAAATTTATTTTTTTCATTTCACAAACCTAAACAAGGAGTTACTTATGTTAAGCAAATTCAAAGTAGTTGTTTTAATTATGTCTCTTGCAGTTTTAGCGTGGAGTTGAGCAACAATAATGCACGGAACTTCTCAAAAAATTGGAATTTCCAGTTCACCATCCGGGGCTAAAGTAATCGTAGATAATGCAGATTTTGGAATGACTCCAACATTTGCTGAATTAAAACGTGGAGATGACCATATAGTAAAAATCTCACTTGAAGGTTATCAAACTGCTGAACTAACAATAACTAAAAGTGTAAGTGGCTGGGTTTGGGGAAATATTGTTTTTGGTGGATTAATCGGTTTAGCAGTAGATGCAATATCTGGTAGACTATATAATTTGTCACCGGAACAATTGAATGCTGAATTGAAAAAAGATGGTTTTGAATTAATTGAGAATGATAACGGAATTTATATTTTCACAGTGCTTCAACCAAGTAAAGATTGGCAAAAAATTGGCAGCCTAAAAACTATTAAAAATTAGTTGTTACTTGTAAAAGTATGCCGACTGCTAACACGGGTATCAAGGTGAATTTGCCACGCGGGGCATGATTTTCAGGTATAGAGTTTTTACAGTGGCAAATCACCTTATACCAAATCGTTATATTTCGAAGGAAGCATATGGAAGACTATTTTAAAAAGTTGGAGAATGAGCTTGATGCCATCAAACAGCTTGCATCGCAAGGTGGTGCAAATGGTTTCTTTGGCCAAGAAGCGTTGCGTTTCTACTCTATTGCTGGAACACTTCTTGAAAGCTTCAAATGCGACAAAGGTGCTAGCGTAGATGAGCGCTATATAACTCATATTCTTTCCAGATCTATCCTTGAAAACTATTTCTGGATGATCTACCTATTTGACGATCCTACTCAAAAAACAATTCGATATACTGGCATAGTTGATGCGTTTAAGCTGGATTATCACAAGCTGCTAAATGAGCCGCTGTTGCCCCATAAAGATCAGCTGGAGCCTTCTGAGCCCTCTTGGTCGAGTCTCAATCGAGCAATGGATGTGAGTAGTCTGCTCGCGCAAGTTAGGAACGATTATGGCGACAGGCTAAACTACCTCTACTTTATTTACCGCATAACTAGTTTTGACACGCATGGCAAAAGCCTCGACACCATCTTTCAAGAGGCATTCGGTAAGCAAGTAAATTTTCCGGTATTGGATATTGGGTATGCTGTACAACTTGTGGCCAACCAATATTTGTTGACTTTGGAGAAACTGAGAGGTGCTGGTGAAATATAACAATTTGCTGCACTCGGAAAAATTACTCGCTGCGCTCCTAATTTTCCGTTGAGCAAGGCGTTAAGCGACAAGAGATGGAACCATGAACTACAGGGGTAAATCACGAGAGCATCTAAAGGCGGCATCAGAACAGTTAGAAACTGGATCTGATTCGGTTCTGAAGTATGCTGTCCTTGAGCTAAGGATGGCTATGGAAGCTGTTACTTACGATCGAGCGTTAGCTTTTAAAGAAGAATTTCCAACCGAAGAATACGATACTTGGCAGCCAAAAAAAGTAATGGCAGTGCTTCTCGAAATTGATCCTATGACCGACAAAGACAGCACAATAGCTTTCGGTTTGGAAGAAGAATATGGAGTTCCAGAAAAACAAATGACATCACTCGGAACAGAAACAGTTCTGAATATGGGTGTGTTAAAAAAACACTACGATGCGCTTGGTAGTTTTCTGCACATTCAGACTATAAAAAGCACGAAGACAGGGAAAACAGTAGATTACGAAAAATTACGCAAGCGTTGTGAGGAGATAAGGGCTTATTTAGAAAAAGTGCTATCGTCTCCTGTTTTTAATTCGACTCTTGGGGTCTTTTCTTCGCTTGAATGTGCGGAATGCGGTAAGAAAATTAGAAAGAGAATTCCGCAGGGAGAAAAAACCATACATGTCGAGTGTTCTAATTGTATTGCATCCTATCGTGTGAGCGGTTCTGGCGCTAATCAATCTGTGTGGGAGCCTTTGCAACAAGAAATAGAGTGTGCAAATGCAAAATGTGAGAAAAAAATAGTAGTCTGGGAAAAAGAAATCCGTCTTGGAGCCAATTGGAACTGCCCGGATTGCAAAGGAAAAAACACATTTGTTCTTGGTGTTGCTTATAAAAGATCGCTTAACAAGTAGCTTCACCGGACAAAATACTCGCTGCGCTCGCATTTTTCCGGTGAGCTAAGCGTTAACTCCCACGAGGCCAAACGCAGTGGACGAACTTTCACCAAATCGTAGAGACCGACTGGTAAGCGTTGCCAAAGCGACGGCCGCCGCCGTTCTGTTTGTCGGAGGGCTCAGCCTTCAAACACTACAAGATTTCCCTCAAACACCATACTCTCAGGATATGATTTACCTAACTAACCCTCACACACAGGTCAAGAGCGTTTTAAACCCTTTTAATATTCGTTAATTTACTTCCCGCAACATCATCATACCCGGTTTCCGACCCGGGAGCTTAGACACAAATGAACCATCGTATGGCATTCAAAGGGATCAAGTACCGTTTCAAAGCGGAGCTTTGGCGAGTGAAAGTGCCGGGCGGGTGGCATTTTGTGGCTTTACCAAAAGGGATAGCCTCGGAGATCAGACAGGCGCTACAATCTGAAGAACAGGGCTGGGGCCGGATGAATGCCACTGTAAAAATCGGCCGGAGTGAGTGGCAAACCGCCCTGTGGTTCGATACCAAATACAACACCTACCTGCTGGCCATAAAAGCCGAGATCAGAAAAAAAAGAGAGTTTAGCGATCGTTAACCAATTAGACATAACCATCTGGGTGTAAGCCATTCTGAGTGATGATTTGATATACATGTAGCTCAGAGAGTCCTTCTTTCGCAGGAATGACATACAAAGTACAAGCAAAGAAGAATAGCTTTCCTCTCCCGGCCTCTGGCCACCCTCTCAAAGAGAGGGATATAAAACCCGTTTGTATAGCCAATAAAGATAATCGGTTAGGCTACAACACCACCCAACGAAGCACGCTGTCAATAATGCTGATAAGGAAGGCGGCCACTAAGGTCCAGGCAAAGTTGTCAATTTCAAAGCCCTCGATAAACTTATCGGTTATCCAGAGCATAATGGCGTTCAGGACAAACTTGAACAGCCAGAAGGTCAGGATCAGAAATGGCAACGAGAGCAGAATCAGCAACCAGCCAATGAAAAAATTCACCAGGCTATAGACAATAGCTACACCGAGTGCGGTCATGAAGCTTTCGACATGGACGGCCGGGAGAAGTTTAGCCACCACAAACACGGCGACGGCTATAATTAAAATGTTAAGGAGTATGGTCATTAGAGTTAGTTTTTTCAGGTTCCTGATACAAGTTTCCTTCTGAGCGGAACGGTTTTTCCACCTGTCGTGGAAAACCTTGTAGCGAGCCAAGGTTCTTGGCATCGCGGCGAATATCGACCGGGCTTTGCATGTATATCGTCAGTAATTTGGCCAGAGATGTCAGCGAGTCGATATGGGTTCGTTCGTAGCCATGCGAGGCATCGAGTTCAAAACAGACCAGTGCGGTACGAATATCGTTACCGGCTTCTACAGCCGAGGCCGCATCACAGCGGTAGTATCGAAATGTATCGCGGTGGTGAACAATTTGG
The DNA here is from genome assembly GCA_964642175.1 of uncultured Chlorobiales bacterium. Taxonomy (GTDB): domain Bacteria; phylum Bacteroidota; class Chlorobiia; order Chlorobiales; family Chloroherpetonaceae; genus JANQGG01. The sequence goes on from CAZXOK010000008.1 coordinate 36,700, forward strand.
TTTTCCTGGCACAGGCGTATGAGTTTGCGGGTCAGGTGGTAGTCGAACGGCCCAACCGAGTCTTTCATGGCAACGGTTACCCCGCGCTCCGAGGAGTTCTGCCCGGGAGCAATAATAGAGTTATCGATAACCACCATGGCCGAAATATCTTTGAATAAAATGGAAGAGGCTCCATAACCGATCTCTTCATGAATGGTAAAGAGCGGGTGGCAGTCCACGGGCAGCTCGATCATGTTGTCCAGAATCGCTTTTATGGCGGCGAGTTGAGCGGCCACGCCGGCCTTGTTATCGAGGTGCCTGGAATTGATGTAACCAGAAGGAGACCACTCCGGCATCGGGTCTATGGCTACAAAATCGCCCACATTAATGCCCAGATCACACACTTCTTTTTTGGTGTCGCAAATGGCGTCTATTCGGATTTCAATCGTATCCCAGCTTACCGGCTGGGTGTCAATTTCATTGCCATAAGCATGCCCGGAGGCTTTCAGGGGTAAAATGGTTCCGCGATACGAACGCTTGTCGGTAAAAATGGTAACTCTGGCGCCTTCGGCAAATCGCGAAGACCAGTGCCCGATCGGTGTAATGCCAATGCGGGTGTTTTCCTTAATGCAACGCACCATAGCGCCCAGGGTATCGAGGTGAGCCACAATAGCCCGGTCGGGTGAGTGAACCTTGCCATTAATAGTGCCGCGAATAGCGCCAACACGGGTCAGTTCGTAAGGAACGCCAAGGTGTTCGAGCTCGTGCCCCACAAAGTGGACGATCTGATCGGTGTAACCGCTTGGGCTGGGAATATTGAGTAATTTAAAGAGTATATCTAATATGTAATCCTGATCAATCTTTACATCTTTCATAATAATTATGGACGCTGTCCTTTAATGGGCAAGGTGTTAGGAAATAAGAAGTCAATGAACTTTTGGGCTGTCGGCTGGGGCTCATGGTTGGCCAGGCCCGGACGCTCGTTTGCCTCAATAAAGTGATACTCTGGTGCATCAGGAGAAGTTACCATAAAATCCACACCTACCACAGGAATTTCTAATGTTTCGGCCACCACAATCGCCGCAGCCCTGAGATCAGGATGTAAGAGGGGCGTAACATCGTGGATCGTTCCGCCCGTATGCAGGTTTGCCGTTCGTCTGACTTTTATCAATTGCCCGGTATCGGGTACATCGGAAAGCTGAAAACCCTGTGAATCGATACAATGCCGGGTTTCGTTATCCAATGGAATGGAGCTTTCGCCATGTGTGGCTGCCGAGCGGCGTCGGCTTTGTTTCCGGATCAGTTCATCGATGGTATGCGAGCCATCGCCGATAATTTCAGGTGGTTTACGGATCGCTGCCGCCACCACGTTGTAATTGATCACAATCAGCCTCAGGTCGATGCCTTCAACACATTCTTCCAGGACAACTTTCTCGGAATATTGCCGGGCGATATCGATGGCGCTTTTAAGTTTGTCGTTGGTGGTAATATTTAAACTGATGCCCCTGCCCTGCTCATTATCAGCCGGTTTTACAGCCAGGGATTTACACTGGTATAAAAACGATTCATTTTCATCCTGATCCGACGCCACTTTCTGTCTGGGCACCCTGATACCAACCTCATCGACAAGCTTGTGCGTAACCGATTTATCGGCGCAGCGGCTCATGGCAATAGCCGAAGTCAGTTCGGTTAAGGATTCACGGCATGTGATGGATCTGCCGCCAAAGCTGAGCGCAAAGTAGTTGTTCTCTTCATCAATAATATCAACCGAGATCCCTCTTAAACGGGCTTCGTTAATGATGATCTCCGAATAGGGATTAAGGTTTTCCTTGACTTCCGGACCGGCAAAGAGCTTTTCGTTAATGGCATTCTTGCGTTTCAAACAAAAAACCGGTACCCGGCAAAACCCGATTTTCTCGTACATTTGGTTGGCACTTTGGTTGCTGTGCAACACAGAAAGGTCCATAAAGCTGCGTCCGCGCTGATGGTAAAAGTGGATCAAATGCTGGGTTAAGGCAACCCCGACACCGGGGACACGCGCCTGGGAATCAACGGCCAGAGCCCATAAACTGGACCCGTTTTCAGGATCATCAAAAACCTTCACATGATCGGCCCCCATCACAACACCGATAATATTGTTGCTTTTATCATCCACGGCTACAAAATACGTGATCGTATCCTGCTGCTCGTTATTTTCCAGAAATCGCTTGCTGATAGGAACCATACCATGCGTTTTGTAGATGCGGTTTATGGCATCGAGGTCTTTTTCCGGATCGCATACCCGGATCGTAAATCCCTGGCATGGCGGGTAAAAAATATCGTTCTCGCTCATCCAAAACCGGTAGGTATGCGAAGGATCCAAAAACAGCTCTTGTGGAGATTGGGCCAGGGCCACATGGGGATCGCGAATGTAAAAGGCAATATCCCGCTTTTTTTGTTCTTCGCCACGGATCAGATTGGCAATATTGTGGTTTTCATCATATGTATGGGCAAATATTAACCGTCCCCAACCGCAATTGATATAGACATTCTTTCGGGAGATCCTCAGTTCTTCCTGTTGCGGGGGTCGGCCCCAGTTTTTCAGTGAGGGGGATTTTAACGGGTCAAGTTTGCTTTCATCTTTTGGCAATTTTCCAGACATCTTTTCTCCTCATGCAGGATTATGTGTTTGCAACCAGTATTCCAGTAATGTGATCTGCCAGAGTTTTGAACCACGCAGCGGTGTGATGTGATCTTTGGGAGCTGAAAGTAAGTGATTTACATATTCAGGGTTGAACAATCCACGCTCCCGGGCCGATTTGGCACTCAGAACATCTTTAACCATATCCAGGTATGGGCCATCGATATATTTTAAGCCCGGCACCGGGAAATACCCTTTTGGCCGGTCTATGACTTCTTTGGCGATCATGTCGTAGCCGATTTGCTTTAAGACATGCTTCCCACCGCTTTGTATTTTAAGTTCGGGTGGCATGCGAGAGGCCAGTTCCACCAATTCGTGATCCAGGAACGGCACGCGGGCTTCCACGCCCCAGGCCATGGTCATGTTATCGACGCGTTTAACCGGGTCATCGACCAGCATCACGGTTGAGTCCAGCCGCAAGGCCTTATCAATCGGTGCATCGGCACCCGGTTCAGCAAAATGATCCCGGACATACAACTCGGCATAATCTTCTTTCACATAATCGCTCAGAACAGCCGAGGCATATTCCTGAAAATCGCGGTCAAAAAAGGCTTTTTTGTAAGTAGCTAAAGCATCGTTGGGTGATATGCCCATCATGGGCGGGTACCAGTGGTAACCCCCGAAGACTTCATCGGCACCCTGGCCGCTTTGCACCGCTTTAACATGCCTGGAAACGGTTTTGGACAGCAGGTAAAACCCGATAACATCGTGGCTTACCATGGGTTCGTTCATGGCCCCGATGCAATGGCCAAGCTCATCCAACAATTCATGATTTTCCACATGAATTTTATGATGATGGGTCTGGAAAGTATCGGCAATGATATCGGAATATTTAAACTCGTTGCCTTCTTCGATACCAACATTTTCAAATCCGACTGAAAACGTATTCAGATCGCGCTGACCTTCACTGGCCAGCAGGGCCACGATCAACGAAGAGTCCAGGCCACCCGAAAGCAATACACCAACCGGTACATCAGCCACCATACGCCGCCTGACAGCCAGGCGCAGGGCATCAAAAATACGTTCTTTCCACTCCAGTTCAGACAGGTTTTTCTCCTCGGGCCGCGCACCAAATGTCAGGTTCCAGTATTTTTTCTGGTTGTAATTGCCATTTGGATAAATGCGCATTTGGGTAGCTTGCGGAAAGCGTTTAATGCCGTTATAAATGGTATGGGGAGCTGGCACAACGGCATGGAAAGACATGTAATAGTTCAGGGCTACGGGATTAATGCTGGTATCTACCTCGCCCGATTTTAATAATGCAGGCAAGGACGAAGCAAAACGAAAGCTCTGTTTATCCTGGATATAATAGAGGGGTTTTATACCCAAACGATCGCGTGCCACGAAAACCTCCCCGCTCTCGCGTTCCCAGATCACAAATGCAAACATACCTTGCAGGTGATTTACCACATCTTCACCCCAGGCATGGTAGCCTTTTAAGATCACTTCGGTATCGCCACCCGAGAAAAAGTGGTAGCCTTTTTGCTTGAGTTCCTGGCGCAGTTCGGGGTAATTGTAGATACAACCATTAAAGACGATCGCCAGCCCAAGATCGTTATCGACCATGGGCTGCTGGGAGCGTTCGCTGACATCAATAATCTTTAATCGCCGATGCCCGAATGCAATGGATTTTTGCTGGAAAACACCCATGGAATCGGGTCCCCGCCGCCACATGCTTTGGGTCATGGCTTGAATGCCTAATAATGAGGGCTCGTGATGATCAAATCGAATTTCTCCGCAAATGCCACACATAAATGTAAATTTCTCCGTTAAAACACATTGGCTCAGAAAACCTAATTTAGTAATACACTAAGGGGTAAATATAAAATTAATTAAGGTTCGTTGCGGCAATATGTTATGTTTCTAATTATTGTATGAGGTTTTTGAGCTTATGTAATGAAACGAAAAAAAGGCAGAGATCAAAATACAAGGCCCGGGAGGTCTGTTTTGGGGTTGAAATCGGGTGTATATGTCTGTGAAATCTTTATGTGCCCGGGTAATGTTTATATATTATAACATTCTTGAACAAGTTGTTTTTAACTTCAGCCATCAGCTTGTATTTTAGCAGTTCATTTACCCAAAAACAATTATGGAAAGTTCCGATCTAAGCGCTCTAAAAATTGATCGCTCTACCCAAACACTTAAAAAACCCAAACTTTCGCCAGTTGTTAAATACGGCCTGATAGGTGTTGTAGCCGTTATTGCCCTTTTTAAAATAATAAGTTTGTTTTTTGCTCCGGTTCAGGTTAAAGCCACCACGGCAACTGTATCTGCTTCTATGGCACCGAGTTCAGGACTTACTGCAAGCGGTTATATTATACCGCAACGCAAAGCCTCGGTAGCCTCTAAAGCGACAGGCCGGCTGGTATACCTAAGCGTTGTGGAGGGCGACCAGGTTAAAAAAGGTGATCTGATCGGCAAAATTGAAGATAATGATATCATGGCTGAGTGGCTTGATGCCAAATCGGCTGTGGCAGCGTTAGAAGCTGTTCAGAAACGAAACCAGGCTGAGCTGAATCGTTTGCAAACCGATTACAACCGTTTGCAGAACCTTCATCAAAGTGGGGCTGTTTCAAAATCGGACCTGGACAATGCACGAACCAACTACGAAGTAGCCCTGGCCCAGACCGACGTGGATATCGCAAATATTAAATCGGCTCGTGCGCGAATGCAGGCCGTACAAGTCAGGTTAGACAACACCGAAATCCGTGCCCCGTTTAATGGCACCATTCTCACCAAAGGCGCCGATATCGGTGAGATCGTAGCTCCTTTTGCCGGATCGGTCAATGCCAAAAGCGCTGTGGTTACCATGGCCGATATGAGATCCCTGCAATTGGAAGCCGATGTATCTGAATCGAGCATTCAAAAGGTCAGTATTGGCCAAAGCTGCGAGATCATCCTGGATGCTTATCCGCAAACCCGTTATCCGGGTGTTGTGGATAAGATTGTACCTACCGCCAATCGCAGCAAAGCCACTATATTGTGCAAAATCAAATTTTTGGATATTGATGAAAAAGTGTTGCCCGAAATGAGCGCCAAGGCCACTTTTCTCTCTGAACCGATATCCGGCAAGCTTCAAACCCAGAAGCCAAACTTACTGATTGAAACACGGGCCATTTTAACAAAGGAGAATACATCGCTCGTTTATGTGATTGTAGAAAGCAAGCTCGAAGAACACGAGATTTCTACCGGTAAGAAAATTGGGGATGATACAGTGGTATTAAGCGGTTTGAAATCGGGTGATCAGGTTGTATTGGATCCTACTGAGTCGCTATCAGACGGACAGAAAGTTGAACTTATCCAATAAAACCGATTCACCAGATTATGGGCATATCACCATTTCAAACACTGGCCAGAGCCGATCGTAAGTATTACAAGGATGAGTACATATGCCGCATCAACAAGGTGATTGACTATTTAGAGCACCAGCCCGAGAAAGCCGAAGACCAGGCTGCATTAGCCCGGTTGTGTTATTTTTCACCCCGTCATTTTCATCGCATCTTCAAATCAATAGTTGGGGTTTCCATTCCTGAATTTGCCGAGAAGCTTCGCCTGGAAAAAGCCGCCCAGTTATTGATACATGAGCCACAGGCCTCTGTTACTGATATCGCTTCAAGCTGTGGGTATGAGAAAACCACCTGTTTATCAAAAGACTTTAAAAGCCATTTCGAAGCCAGCCCTTCAGATTGGCGCAAGCTTATGCGGGCTAATTTGAAACATCGGCGCAAGCAATCGCCAGGAAACAGCACTGATGAAACCCTGGCCAGGCACAACCCAAAAATTCAACTTCCCGAATACGCCCGGCTGCCCCAGCTTAACAGCTGGTCTAAATCCGCGGTAAAACCTCATGATCAGTTTTGGGTGGAAGAGTTCGAAAGTGTGCCAACCTATGCCATTCATCATACCGGACCATACGAAGATATTGAAGCCTCACATGAAAAGATCCAGGACCTGTGCCGCTTTCTGGACTCGGCCAACTTATTTCATGAAGAGGTGCCTGAGTTTTACCGGTTATATCATCACAATTCCGACCTGATCCAGCCCGAGATGCAAACCTCCAGTATTTGCTTAAAAACCACCAGAAGCTATGCACCTTCGGATCAATTTGATCATATCTCAATCGAACCGGGTTTGTATGCGGTTGGCTATTTTGAGATCAGAACAAAAGATTATATCAAAGCATGGAACACGTTATTCGGGGTATGGCTTCCCGAAAGCGGCTTTCAGCCCGATAACCGGCCATGTTTTGAACTCTACCCCCAGAATCCGTGTTTGAACAATGGCCGCACCCACACGGTAAAATTGTGCTTACCGGTTAAACCATTATAGTTTTTGCTTATGGCGTCTATCATAGAAATTGAGAATTTGTGCAAAACCTACCATCGCGATGCCGAAGAACTTCAGGTGCTTTCGGGTATAGACATGACGGTTGAAGAAGGTGAATTTTTAGCCCTGATGGGGCCTTCCGGTTCAGGCAAATCCACACTTTTAAACATGATCGCCGGTCTGGACACACCCACATCGGGTCGTGTAAAAATATGCGGGTCCGAACTCAGCCAAATGTCGGCAACTGAGCTTTCGGCCTGGCGCGCCCAGCATGTAGGATTTATTTTTCAGTTTTACAACCTGATGCCGGTACTTACAGCTTACGAGAATGTGGAACTCCCTCTTCATTTAATCAATCTCTCCAAAGCCGAGCGCGATGAAAAGATACGGCTGGTTTTAAACCTGGTTGGCCTTCCCGATCGCATGGATCACTACCCCAACCAGCTTTCCGGCGGCCAGCAACAACGCGTGGCGATTGCAAGGGCTATTGTTACCGACCCCTCCATTATTGTGGCTGATGAGCCCACCGGCGACCTTGACCGCAAATCAGCTCAGGAGATTTTAAACCTCATGTGTCGGTTCAATCATGAACTGGGTAAAACCATCGTTATGGTTACGCACGATCCGCATGCCGCCGAGCGGGCGCATCTTCAGCAACATCTCGATAAGGGTCTTTTGAACGGAGCCGAAACATGATCCTCAGACTCGTTTTCCGCAATGTATTCCGCCATAATCTTCGGGCTTTACTAACGATTTTAGGTGTTGCTATTGCGGTATCATCATTCGGATTTATTCGCACGGTGATCACGGCATGGTATGTGGGTGTTGAAGCTTCAAGCTCAAACCGGATTGTGACACGAAATTCAACCTCGATTGCGTTTCCCCTGCCGCTGGCCTATAAATCCAAGCTTCAGGCCATGCCCGAAATTGAAGAAGTCACTTACGCCAACTGGTTTGGAGGTATCTACAAAGATCCGGGTAATTTCTTTGCTCAATTTGCAGTTGATCCCGTTTCTTATTTTAATGTCTACTCCGAGTACGACGTAAAGCCCGAAGACATGCAGGCCTTTTTAAACGACCGCTCCGGGGCTATTGTGGGCCAAAAACTTGCAGAACGTTACGGGTGGAAGGTGGGAGATATCATTCGCCTGCAAGGCACCATCTACGAAGGCGACTGGGATCTGACCATTCGGGGCCTGTACCGCGGCACCAAGAAAAGCTCGGATGAAACCATCTTCTTTTTCCACTGGAAATACCTTGATGAGCGCGTGGCAGAGATCTTTCCGGATTTTGTCGGAAATGTGGGTTTTTATATTGCTACTATTGATCGCCCTGAAAATGCAGCCAAAGTTTGCCAGGCCATTGATGCCCGGTTTAAAAACTCGGCCAATGAAACGCTCACAGAAACCGAAAGTGCATTTCAGCTCAGTTTTGTGACCATGTCTTCGGCCATTATTTCCAGCCTGGAAATTGTCTCCTTTGTGATCATAGCCATTATTATGCTGGTGCTGGCCAATACCATGGTGATGTCGGCCAGGGAACGCACGTCGGAGTATGCCGTGATCAAAACACTCGGCTTTGAATCCTGGTTTATTTATGTGCTGATCATTGGGGAGTCCCTGTTGCTCTCGTTTATCGGCTCAGGTGTCGGGCTGGCTATCACCTTCCCGATCGTTAATCTGTTTGCTGATGCGGTAGGTTCATTTTTCCCCTCATTTGATATTTCCGCCGAAACCCTGATAGCCGCCGTATTGGCCACATTAGGGGTTGGAGCGTTATCGGGGATTATTCCGGCTGTCAGGGCAGCACACATCAATATTATTGAAGGATTAAGGGAACTGTCTTAGACCATGAGATTGCCATTTACATACAGCTCAAAAAGCCTTTTTGTCCGTAAGACCACTACCCTGGTCACCATTTTCGGTATCTCATTGGTCTCGTTCGTCTATGCTGCGGTATTAATGCTCTCGTCGGGTATTGAAGAAACCCTGGTGCAAACCGGATCTCCAAAAAATGCGATAATTGTGCAGCGCTCATCCATTTCAGAAACCACCAGTACGCTTACCCGCGAGCATGCCAACATTCTCAAGAGCTTTCCGGGCATTGCGCTAACCCCGGAAGGTGAACTGATTGCCACCCCCGAAGCAATGGTGTTGGTAAATCTGGCCAAGAAAAATACAACCGATATGGTCAATGCCCCGCTTAGAGGCACACTTCTGAACACGTTTGATCTCCGGCCCGGCATAAAAATGATAGAAGGACGTGTATTCCAGCCCGGTACATCAGAAATTATTGTTGGTGCTGCAGCGCGTCGGAACTATGAGAATTGTGATATCGGAGATGAGATCTTCTTTGGCAAGCGTTACTGGAAAGTGGTAGGCATTTTTGATGCAGGCCGCACGGGTTTCGATTCGGAAATCTGGGGCGATGTTGAGCAGTTCATGCAAGCGTTCCGAAGGCCGCTTTACTCCTCCATGACTGTGCAAATCCCGGGTAATGATAAGTTTAAACGCTACCAGGAACTGGCCGATAACGATAAACGGCTTCGGGTAGATGTTAAGCGTGAGTCGCAATTTTATGCGGATCAATCCGAAAACCTGGCCGGTTTTATTCGAATTCTTGGTACAGTGGTTACAACCATATTCAGCATCGGGGCCATCATTGGTGCTATGATCACCATGTATGCGGCTGTTGCGAATCGGACGCGCGAGATCGGCACTTTACAGGCTCTGGGGTTTTCTCGCAAAAGCATTTTATCCGGATTTTTAATCGAGTCGCTGCTGCTTGCTGTTATCGGCGGGCTCATCGGTCTGGTGGTTGCCTCTTTCTTGACCCAGTTTTCAATTTCAACCACCAATTTCGACTCCTTCTCTGAAATGGAATTCCGCTTCTCGCTTACCTTAGATATTGTGCAGGATGTATTGATCTTTTCTTTGTTTATGGGATTTACCGGTGGCTTTTTACCGGCTGTTCGGGCTGCACGGCTAAAAGTTGTAGATGCGTTACGCAATGTTTAGGCTGAACCGGCCATAAACGCCTAACTCTCATATCCCATTACCCTAACAAAAACTAACAAAGTGTTATTTAAACAATATGAAACTCTAACTTAAAATATGCGTAAGGTTAACCAGTTCGAACAAAAAAAGCAGAAAGGATTATTATGGATAGGAAAGCATATATCGATCAACTTGCCAATCAACTGAAAGAATGGGACACAGAAATTTCTAATTTGGAAACAAAAGTTAAAGAGGCTTCCTCTTCGGTCAAAGAAGAGTATAATTTTCACCTGAAAGAAATCAAAACCAAGAAAAACGAACTGAACGGTCATCTCGAAGAACTTCGCGACACCACTTCAAATGCCTGGGATGATATTAGAAACAGTGTTGAATTGGGTTTGGAAGATATTAAGAAAACTTGGCAAAAGACCAGGAACAAAACCGAGGAAGAAACCCATGTTGATCATTAACTATTAATGCAGTTTTACCTTAAAAACCCACAGGGATAAGCTCTGTGGGTTTTTTGTTTTTACACAAACGCTTCCAGCTCAGCCCATCTTGTCATGTCTTTTTCTAATTGTTCGCTCACCTCGTGAAGTTCAGTGGTTAAAGCCTGAATGGTTTCATAGCTTCCCTCCCCGCTTGAAAGTTGCTCTTCGATTTCAGCCTGACGCGATTCTGCTTCAGCAATGGCATTTTCAAGGGCTTCAAACTCCCGTTTTTCCTTATAAGAGAGTTTGCGGGTTTTAGCTGTTGGGTTATAAACTGGTGTTTGTTTCTCTTTTTTCTCTGCTTTTGGTTTTTTCTCCTCCTGCACATGTTTGAACTCGAGGTACAGGCTATAATTACCGGGATACGGTTTAATAAGGCCATCTTTTTCAAAGGCAAAAATATGTTCGGCCACGCGGTCCAGAAAATACCGGTCGTGGCTTACTGCAACAACACATCCCGAAAAAGAGTCGAGGTAATCTTCCAAAACACGAAGTGTGGGAATGTCCAGATCGTTGGTGGGCTCATCGAGTAACAACACGTTAGGAGAGGCCATTAATTGACGAAGCAGGTACAACCGACGCTTTTCTCCTCCCGACAAGGTATGGATATAGCTATACTGAGCCTGGGATGCAAACAAAAACTGCTCCAGCATTTTAGAGGCCGATATCGTTGATCCGTCTTTTAGCCTGATCTGTTCACCGGCCTCTCGGATATACTCAATCACCCTGAGACTCTCATCCAGTTCACGGCTTTCCTGGTCGTAATAACCAATACGCACTGTTGAGCCAATTTCTATGGTTCCTTTATCGGGGTTGTCGCGCCCCACGATCATTTCCAAAAGTGTGGTCTTGCCTGTACCATTTGGTCCGATAATGCCAATTCGGTCGTTTTTCTGGAACAGATAATCAAACCCGGCTATTAATGCCTGGTTATTGTACGATTTAGATACACCGTGCAACTCTATAATTTTGCTTCCCAAGCGCTCGGTTGCCGTGCCAATATCCAGTTTCTTTCCGGCTTTAACTTTGGGTGCCTGTATTATGGCTTCAGCGCGCTGAATGCGGGCTTTCTGCTTGGTGGTGCGGGCTTTGCATCCCCGCTTCATCCATTCGAGTTCCTGCTGGATGAAGGCTTCTTTTTTGCGTTGTTCCCGCCGCTCTTGTTCTTCCTGCAGGATTTTTTGCTCCAGATACTTTTCATAGCCGCCCTGAAAGCTTGTAACAGATTCACGATCCATTTCCAGGGTTCGCGTGGCTACCCGGTCCAGAAAATACCGGTCGTGGGTGATCATCAAGACTGCGCCCGTGTAGCGCTGGATGTAATTCTCGAGCCATGAGGTGGTATCGGCATCAAGATGGTTGGTTGGTTCGTCCAAAATTAAAAGATCACTGGGCAAAATAAGCGTATGAGCCAGGGCCACCCGTTTTCGCTGACCGCCGGAAAGCTTATCCATTTTAAGGGTTACATCCTGAAGACCCAGCTTTCCCAAAACAGCCCTGGCATTGGCTTCAAGCTCCCAGGCTCCGCTGGTATCGAGCATATTGGAAAGCTCCGACAGTTTATTCAAAACAGCCGGATCGGGCTCCTCTGCCTGTTCTGTTTTTGAGCAACACAGCTCGTACTCGTAGATCAATTGCATGAGATGATCATTGGAGCGCAACACCGCTTCCAATATTGTGTCTTCTGGGTTGTAGGCCGGTTCCTGGGCCAGGTAGGCCACTTGCTTTGATTGGGACATCATAATTCTCCCGGCGTCGGGCTTTTCCAAACCGGCGATAATTTTAAGTAATGTGCTTTTCCCACAACCATTTGCGCCTATGATCCCGATCTTATCATTATCGTCTATACCAAAAGAGACATTGCTGAACAATTTCTTGATCCCGTAATGTTTTTTTATGCCTTCTACAGTTAAAACAACCATGTTTTTATTTGAAGATTAAACCAATAGTTTTGGTGATGTGATGCAAAACTTGAAAGAGTATATACCATAAATATCAAAAACTTCTCCGGGATTGTGTATGTGAAATAATGGCTTTTTTCGGCTACTATTAATCCGGTGGGCATTGTTTAGGAATCCGAATCGTTAAAGTGTTTTAAAAATCGGTCATTGAGCTTGCCGAAATCGGTCATTGAGCTTGCCGAAATGCCGATTTTAGCGATTATTTTCCTTTCGTTGTTGTTTCGGTTGTACTTCGGCAAGCTCAGCAAACTCTCAACAACCAACTCTAGAAAACACTGATTTTGAAATATGTAACAAATTATAATACTATTATCATAGCACCGGGTTAATAATATCAGATTTTCAGACCTCACTGCCATAATGAAGATATTCCATACTATCTGTTTGTTAGGTTCAAGACTGCCGGAACTGTTTTAAAGGAATGGATGCCTTTATTTGAAAGGCTCCCGGAGGAAACATAACGGGTTCTGTGATAACCTGTACCATTAAAAGCAATTTAATGCCTTGTATTAGCGGAAATTGTATGCACTAAGTTAAAACCATCTGAAAAATTAATATTAAATTTCAATTTAGCCATTAAAAATGTGCATCTTAACAGCCGATATCCCATATAACAAGAGTAGTTTTCAGGCGTATTTCTTTCACTTTAATAGTATTGCACCATGGATAGAAAAACTTACATCGAAAAACTGACTGCTCAACTCAAAGAGTGGGATGATGAAATCATCAAACTAGAAGCCAAGGTAAAAGATTTAAGTTCTGCTGCTAAAACCGAGTATGAAAAACAGATCAGTGATATTAAGGAAAAGCGTTCAACGGTCTCCGAAAAACTCTCCGAATTAAAAGATACAGGTTCAGAAGCCTGGGAAGAGTTTCGCGATGGTCTTGAAATGGCGGTCCAGGACATTAAAAAAGCTGTTCAAAATGCATTGCAGAAATTTAAAGCAGCAAAACAGGAGCAGGAAGCTGAGGAAAATCAATCTGTAGAAACCAATGACCCAGACGATCAAGAAACTAAAAACCCTTAAAGTTAATCCACATCAGAAAAAAGTTGGTCTGGCCTTAAGCGGAGGCGGTGCCCGGGGCTGGGCACATATTGGTGTTATACGGGCCCTTCAAAACGCTCACATACCTATTGATATGATTGCCGGTACCAGTATTGGCGCCTTTGTTGGCGCCATCTATGCTGCTGATGAACTGGATGAACTGGAAGTGTTTGTCAGAGAGCTGGACTGGAAAAGTGTGGTCTCATATTTTGACATGGTATTTCCAACCAAAGGTCTGTTAGACGGGAGTAAAATCACCGAATTACTTTCCAACCGCTTAAAGCAATTAAATATTCAGGACGTTTCCATCCCCTTCTGTTGCGTGGCTACAGATATTATGACCGGCAAGGAAATCCATATAAAAGAAGGCAGCATGGTTGATGCGGTCAGGGCCAGCATAGCCATACCAGGTATTTTTACCCCACTGCATAAGGATGGAAAGTATTTAAGCGATGGCGGTATCGTAAATCCACTGCCTGTGGATGTGGTTCAGCAAATGGGTGCCGATGTTGTAATAGCTATTAATCTCAACCGAAATTGGCCAATAACGCCTGAAATGATGGCTAAAAAAGAGAAGAAAGACGCCAACGGTCGCTCCTCATTAGAAAAAGTTAAGATTGAACGCAAGCTGTCTGAAGCAAAAACTAAAGAAATTGAAAATCGCAAAGAGGGCCTAATTGAATATGTCCAGTCAACTTATGCTACCCTACAGGAAGATCTTCAAAAAAAGCTGGATGAGTGGTTACCCAAACAGGAAGAAAAAAAGCCCTCTGAGCCTAACATTTTTGATATTATCGGTACATCTGTAAATGTTATGCAGGAGCGAGTAACACGATACATACTGGATTCCTACCCACCCGATGTATTAATTGAACCGCACCTGAACCAGTACAACATGTTTGATTACGACCAGGCCAATGCCATAATTACAGAAGGGTACGAAGCAACCAACAAAGCTATACCCGAGATCTACAAGAAGCTGCAAGCAGCTGAAAAGCTTCTTAAATAGTCGTTTTCTCTGTTGCTAATATTTTTTATTTTCTGTGGTCATATTAATCACATTTTAACCGAACATATGAGCCTTTCTTCATCAACATCTTCATCTCAACCATTGGGTCAGGTGTCTTGTGGCCAGAAGATCATCTATTGCAGGAAAAACCCCCTGGAGCACCCAAATGAACCACGTCTGGAACTGATTGTTCCCTGCGGACAATCTTTGGAGCCATCCGTAACAGAATTGCGCAGAAAAGGTTATTATGTGGCCGGAAAAGTCTTTTAATCTTACCCGAAGAATAGTCGTTTATAAGCTTACTTAGAAGAATCGCTGCCAGGCAGTATAGTATATGACCACCTTTCAGTATCAAACCATATTTACGTTCGTCGTTTTAATCATGACGTTTGTGCTCAACCAGTTGGTCGGGTACATGGTTAAAAATCGCTAACCGGCGCTTTAATCTGAAGCAAAGCCGGGGATACCGTATCCAGAAAGTCTTAAAAATTGGTATATATCTTCTCTTTTTCTTATCGCTTCTGATCATATGGGGATTCAAACCCGATAACATCTGGATTGTCGGAAGCGCTGTTTTAATTTTATTGGTATTGGTTTATTTGCCAGCTGGAGTTTTTTCAGTAACATTCTGGCATCGTTTATCCTGTTTTTCACATCGCCATATAAAATCGGAGACACCATATCGTTTAAAGAAGGTTCAGAAGATTTTAAGGGTAAGATCACCGATATGACCACGATTTTTGTCTATGTCACCAATGATGAAGGCGGTGAGATCAGTATTCCAAACAATCAACTTTTACAACGGGTTGTCCTGAAGCATCCAAGAAAACCAATACTACCAGACGAAACGATATCGTTGCCACAATTATCTAAAACCGAAGTTTATGAGTGATCGCTTAAAAAAAGAACTAAAGAACTGGGCTGTGTTTTTTGGGGTATTTATCTTCCTGCACTTTACCGGTGTGCTTCGCCCGGTAGTCGGGTATATCCAACAAATGGTGGTGGCTTCGGGTGTGCTGCAGCCCGACACAGAGCTACCCGAGTCGGAGCAGGTTCCGGCCGATTACAGCATGGCCTTGAAAACGATCCAGGGCCAGCCCTTAAACCTTGAAGCGTTTAAGAACGAAGTGGTGTTTATTAATTTCTGGGCCACCTGGTGCCCGCCTTGTGTGGCAGAGATGCCAGATATTCAAAAACTGTACGAGGCGTTGCCAACCGACAAGATCAACTTTGTGATGGTTTCTCTCGATGAAGATAAGCGTAAGGTTAAGCCGTTTATGGAAAAAAAAGGCTTTACACTGCCGGTGTATTTTCCTGATGGACCCAGACCAGAAGTGTTTCAATCGAGTGCCATTCCAACCACTTTTGTCATCAGCCCGCAAGGGAAAATTGTTGTTCAGAAAAGCGGTCTGGCCAGTTATAATACCGATGATTTTCGTGATTTTATGACCAATCTGGCCAACCAGTAAGCACGCTTTACTATGAGTTATATTTTCGGACCTGTTTCATCGCGCCGTTTAGGACAGTCTCTTGGTGTTGATACCATTCCCTCCAAAACATGCACCTGGAACTGCGTATATTGCCAATTAGGTAAAACGCGTGAATATTCCATCGATCGTAAGGAATATGTTCCTACAGAAGAGGTTATTCAGGAGCTTAAAGCCGCTCTGCAGCATCATGCACCCGGTGAAATAGACTGGATCACGTTTGTCGGTTCAGGCGAACCCACGCTTCACAACCATCTTGGTGAAATGATCCGGCGAACCAAGGCCATGACCAATATCCCCATTGCTGTTATTACCAATGGTTCCCTGTTATGCCGTCCCGATGTTAGAGAAGAACTCATGGAAGCCGATGCTGTTCTGCCTACTCTGAATGCCGGTAATGAAGCGCTTTATCAAAAGATTAACCGTCCGCATAGTTCATTTTCATTCAAACAATTGGTTTCAGGACTTAAAGCATTCCGGGATGTGTTTAAAGGCAAACTTTGGGTTGAAGTTATGCTGATTGAAGGCCTGAACGACAGCACCGAAGCCTTGCAGGAACTGGCAGAAACGTTGCGGAAAATTCACCCGGATGCCGTTCATTTAATCCTGCCAACCCGGCCGCCTTCAGAAACATGGGTACACGTTCCTGAGCAACAAGGACTTATGCGGGCCCAGGCTATTCTTTCAGGTATCGCCGAACTGGTAAATCCGTCACAAAGCCATTTTGAGCTTCACGATCCTGAGAACCTCATCGCTGAAATCACAGGTATCCTGAAACGCCACCCCATCATGCAGAAAGAGCTTGAAGCTGCATTAAAAAAACTGGGTAAATCCATATTGGATTCCAAAAAACTGTTTGCTGAGCTTGAACATACCGGCAAGGCAAAACCCATCGAACAACACGACGTAAAATTCTGGGTTGCAACCTAAAGAAAACCTCAAACGACTTACTCTTTGTTTTTGTTAGGTTATATATTTTTGGAACCTGAATAGATTTTAACATGACCATTGGCATACCCATAGAAGTTAAACCTTTTGAATACCGGGTTGGGCTTACCCCATCATGCGTTCGTGCTTTATCATCCTCCTCCTCACACAACATTATGGTTGAAACCGGAGCAGGAAATGGCTCAGGATTTACCGATCAAGATTACATCGATGCCGGTGGCCAGATTGTATCTTCGGCCGAAGCTCTGTACGAGGGGGCCGAGATCATTATAAAAGTTAAAGAACCTCAGCCTTCTGAGTTCAACCTGCTTAAACCCGGTCAAATTCTGTTTTGCTTTTTTCATTTTGCCAGTTCAGAATCCCTAACAAAAGCCTGTCTTGAAAAACGCATTCAGGCTGTTGCTTTCGAAACCCTCTTCGATAAGCATGGCCGATTGCCTATTCTGGCACCCATGAGCGAGATAGCCGGGAAACTTTCGGTTCAGGAGGGGGCAAAATGCCTTGAAAATCCGATGCAGGGCCGAGGGGTTTTACTGGGCGGTGTACCGGGTGTAGAGCGCGGAGAAGTACTGATTCTGGGGGGTGGACTGGTGGGCGAAAATGCAGCTCGTGTTGCTTCCGGACTTGGAGCCAGCGTGATGATCATGGATATCAACCCGGATCGGATGCGCGAGCTTGAAACCTTTATGCCGCCAAATGTAAAAACATGCTTCAGCTCACCCGATACCTTAAAAGACCGGTTGCCTCAGACTGATCTGGTGATCGGTGCCGCGCTGATACCGGGCAAAAAAGCACCCAGGTTACTTTCCCGAAACATGCTTTCGCTTATGAAACCCGGAAGCGTTCTTGTTGATGTGGCCATAGACCAGGGAGGATGTTTTGAAACCAGCCGCCCCACAACACACCAGGATCCAACTTATGTGGTTGATGGTATTGTGCATTATGCCGTGCCCAATATTCCGGGAGCTGTGAGCAGAACCAGTACCATGGCACTTAATAATGTTTTGCTGCCATATGCAAAACAACTGGCCGACCTTGGCCTGGACAGATTTCTGGACTTATCTCACGGACATAAAGAAGCCCTGAACCTGCAAAACGGACAGATCACAAACGCAGCGCTTAAAGAAACTTTCCCAAACCTCTCTTAGCTCGGCTTGTTTTTATATATTTCAGCTTCAAAAACCAACAAAAGCAAGATATAATGAAACCAGCTGAGCTTCTTACAATAATTGCCTTTATCTTATTTATGTGCGGTGCGGCTTTCTCGTTTCGGGATTATGTCTCCAAAACCGGACACCTCCTCATGATTGCCGGAATTGGCCTCGATATTCTGGTTGTGGTGCTTCCTAAACTGGGTGTAACTGCCCTTAAAATGGGATACACAACCATGAACCCGGTTCTTGTGGCTGCTATAATCCTGGGTTTGAGTGTCTGGATTTTGTATGGCTCGGCCATACTTTTACTTAAATTTCAATATATCCAGGCATTTTATATCCTCATCGGACTTACACAAGTAGCCTGGTTTATTGATATTTTGCTGTTTAAGTACGGAATTCATTACCGCCAATAATAGAAATTCCGCCTATGGGTTCGTAACTTAAGCCCAATCCAAAATTTTATTTACACCCCGGTCTTATGCATGATATCAGAGGCACTTTGTATCAAACCTTTCATTGGTATTCCAAAAATGACGGTTCTTTCTGGCGAGGTTTGGCCGGGAATGCCCCGGTACTTCAGAAAAAAGGATTTACTGCATTATGGTTACCACCGGCCTGTAAAGGTATGGGTGGCATTAATGATGTGGGCTATGGTATTTATGATCTATTCGATTTTGGTGAATTCAACCAGAAAGGAACCGTTCGCACCAAATATGGCTCGCGAAAGGATTACGAAACCTGTATTTCTAAAGCAAAAGATTGTGGCCTGAGTGTCTATGCCGATGTGGTCTTGAATCATAAAATGGGGGCTGATCACAAACAATCTGTAACCGCTGTACCGGTTGATCCCTACAACCGTAACCGAACAACCGGCCATTGGCATCAGCGCGAGCTGTGGACTTATTACTCATTCCCCGGTCGTGGCAACAAGTATTCAAGTATGAAATGGGAGTGGTGGCATTTTGATGCCACAAAGCAGCATGGCACCATATATAAACTCAAAGACAAACACTTCGAAACCCATGTCGACCACGAAAATGTCAATTATGATTTTCTGATGGGATGCGACCTGGATTTTGATATGGATCAGGTTCGTGGTGAAGTCCATTACTGGGGTAAATGGGTCCTGGATCAGTTTGGGGTTGATGGGTTTAGAATTGATGCCATCAAACATATCCGGTCGTTTTTTTTTAAAGATTGGCTCAGGGACATGCGTAACCATGCCGGGAAAAATCTGTTTGCGGTTGGCGAATACTGGTCGCAGGATCTCAGCCGGTTGCTGAATTATATTCAGCAGACCGAAGGAACCATGCATCTGTTCGATGCTCCGCTACATTATAATTTCCACAAAGCTTCGCTTTCCGGGGCCTGGTACGATATGGGCAGCATTCTGAACCACACACTGGTTCAAAGCGCACCCTGGCTGGCTGTTACCCTTATCGAAAACCACGACACCCAGCCTTTACAGAGTCTGGAATCGTTGGTGGAATCCTGGTTCAAACCGCTGGCCTATGCCATTATTCTCTTAAGAGATGAAGGCTATCCCTGTGTGTTCTGTGCTGATTATGAAGGTACTCATTATAAAGGTTGGAAAAACGGTCAGGAGTATGATATCTGGATGGACTCTCACCAATGGATGCTGGACTTGTTTCTGGAAGCCAGGCAGAACTATACTTTCGGAAAGCGTCGTGATTATTTTAACGACCGCCACACCATTGGCTGGACTTTCCAGGGCGATAGCTCACATAAAAGCATGGCTGTTATCATGACCAACGCCGGTGATAGTCATAAATGGATGGAAACCACCAAGCCACATTGCACCTATCGGGATATCACGGGCCATTGTCCCGATCCTCTGCTTACCAACCGGCACGGATGGGCGCCTTTCCAAACCAGGGGTGGCAAGGTGTCGGTCTGGGTAGAAGATAATTCTTAGTAGAAATGAAGAAATCAAACAAACCATACCTCGTTGCTCTGTGTTTTCTGATAATGAGCGTGAAACTCGAAGCGCAGTCGTTTAGAACATTAGCTCGACTGCCTGAGAAACTCAATGAGTCTTCGGGTATTGAAATGCACAGCCGCGGCACGATCTGGAGTTTAAACGACAGTGGTGGTAAAAGCAGGCTTTTTCTCCTTGATACCCTTGGCAAGATCAAGCATATTCTTAAAATTAAAAACGCCCGGAATCGCGACTGGGAAGATCTGGCCAAAGACAACCAGGGTAATATTTTTATTGGTGATATCGGCAACAACAATAACTCAGCCAAAGACCTTCGCATTTACAAATTACCTGGCTCTTCAAAACTTAAATCGGTTAATGCCGGGATCATCTTGTTTAAATATGAAGATCAGAAAGGGTTTCCACCTGCAAATTCCAAACTGAACTTTGACGCCGAATCATTATTCTGGTTCAACAACCATCTGTATATCTGCACTAAAAACCGCACCAAACCCTTCGACGGCAAAACCTACCTCTACCGCCTGCCCGATAAACCGGACAATTATATAGCCAGGAAAATTGGTGTATTTGACACCGGTGGCCGGGGCGATATGACCGATCACTGGATCACTGCTGCCGACATCAGCCCAAGTGGCAACAGGCTGGCCCTGCTCTCAAGCGCAAAAATCTGGATATTCTTTGGCTATAAAAAAGATAATTTTTTCAGTGGGCAGCATCTCAGGATTGACCTCCCGGAAAAAACCCAGAAAGAAGCCATTTGTTTTATTGATGAACACACCCTTTATATCACAGATGAAGAATGGCCGGGCGATATTGGGAGACAGATTTATGAACTAAAGCTTGAGGAATCCGGAAAAAACAGTGTGATCCAATCTAAACCAAGAAAATAAGGTCGGTTGAGTAAAATTAGTTATATTTAAAAACCAATTCATAACGTTAAATATTAAATCCAATACACTCATGAAAAATCTTTTCAGTCTTTTTATCTGCCTGGTAATGCTCACAACAGCTTGTGGCGGCCAGAACAAAGAAACACAATCTCAGGAGTCCGAAGTAAAAGAAAAAATGGAATCGCTGGAAGATATGCGTTCGGATGATTTTAAAGCCGCAAAAGATTGTGAAGAGTTTATAGATCAGTATGAACAGTGGATGGACAATTACATTGCCCTTTTGGAACGCTACATGAATAATCCTGCCGATGCTGCTTTAGCCCAGGAGCACATGAAAGTTTCGCAGGAAGCCATGAACTGGGTATCGCAATGGAACACGCATCTGGCCCAATGTGCTTCCAATGAGAAATATGAAAAAAGGTTCAACGAGATTTCTGAACGTGCCGAAAAGAAGCTTAACGAAATGGGTTTGGAATAAAACAAACCAGCCCCCTACATGGGGGCTTTTATTATAACTTCAGCTTTTTTTATATTAAGCCTATCCTTAACCCCGATTTTTATACCCCCCGTAAATTGTTAATTTAAGCGCTTAAGAATTCTACCAATTCAAATAACTATTGATTCATACATGTCAAGCTCAAAAAACCAATATAAAATACTCTTCCTATGCACGCATAACAGCGCCCGCTCTCAGATGGCCGAAGGATTGTTGCGCCATCTTGGAGATGATAATGTAAAAGCTGTGAGTGCCGGTACGGAATTAAGCCATATTAAGCCTGAGGCTATTGAAGTCATGAAAGAATGGGCAATAGATATTTCTGATCATTATTCAAAAACTTACGATCAGTTTCTGGAAGAGGATTTTGATATCGTCATTACCGTATGTGATACGGTTGTAAAAAATTGTCCGATATTCCCGTTCGCCAAACAACATCTGCACTGGTCGATGATGGACCCGGATGAACTGGCAGAGCCGGCCGACCGCCTGAAAGCCTTTAAAGAATGCCGCGACGAGCTCAATTACCTGATTGTAAAAGAACTGCTTCCACTTGTCAGTGATAAAGAAGTAGATGAAATTTAAACCAATACTCAACGAGCGATATGCTTATTGAGTAGATCAATAAGATCTTTAATCTTAAACGGTTTCTTCAGACTTGCTTTAAAACCGTAATCATCCGGTTTAGCCATAATCGGATCTTCGGTATAACCACTGGCAACAAACACAGGTATATCGCAGCCAATATCTCTGATACTTGCCATAGCTTCCTTGCCTCCTAACCCTCCGGGTATGGTCAGATCAAAAATCATACCTGCAATGTCGTTTTTATGTTCAAGCTCGGAGACACAAAATTCAATCACATGCTCCCCTTTTTCAAACGTCACAACCGTATAACCAAACATTTCCAGCAGATCTTTCAAATTCTGACGCACAACAGGCTCATCATCCATAACAATAAATACACCAGACCCTCGATGGCTGGTTATCACCTGCTCTTCTCCCTTCAGAATAGCCTGATCTGCAGCTGGCAGATACACATAAAAAGTGGTGCCTTTATCCGGCTCAGACTCAACATCTATTGAGCCGCCATGCCTGTTGATGATCGAGAATGTTGTAGAAAGCCCGATTCCATGCCCGGTAGCTTTGGTTGAAAAGAACGGGTCAAATATCCTGGGGAGATACTCTTTGGGAATACCAATTCCAAAATCCTGAAACACCAACTTAACATAATTACCTGGCTGTATGTCTTTGTGCTCTGTATTCTTGAAAACCACATTTTGGGCTGTGATCTTCAGAGAGCCACCATCCGGCATAGCTTGCTGAGCATTGATAACAATATTATCAATAGCTTGCCCAATTTGATGCTTATCTATATGGCAATGCCAAAGATTGTCCTGAACTTCAAACTCGCAGGAAACTAATGAGCCACTTAAGGCAAAATCTACAGTTTCCCGTAAAAATGGCTCTAATTTCTCCACCCGTTTTATTGGCGCTCCTCCTTTAGCAAAGGTCAGAAGCTGACCGGTTAGGTTTTGAGCGCGATCTATGGTATTGAGTGATTTCTCCAGATAACGATTTATGTTAGCGGCTTTTGAAAGCATTTTTGCCAATTCCACGTTACCGTAAATCCCTGTAAGCAGATTGTTAAAATCGTGAGCAATACCTCCGGCAAGGGTACCAATAGACTCTAACTTTGAAGCGCGCTGGATGGCTTCTTCTGCCCGTTTTCGCTCTGTAATATCGCGGGTGCTGAAGAGAATAGTCTGGTTATTGAGCCATTTGCCTATGGTTTCCAACCAATAGATCTGTCCGCTTTTTGTCTGGCTGCGATATTCTACACGAGTATGATGTTGATTTTTTAAAAAGGTTTTAAATCTGTTCTGAACCATATCCCTGTCCTTAAGATGAACCAATTCCAATACATTCATGCCAATTAACTCTTCTGTCTCGTATCCAAACAATTCATGAGCTTTATTGACAAAGGATAACTGTCCCTTTGCATCTGCAAGTGATACCAGATCAAACATGTTGTCGGTAATTTCCTGCAAAAGTTGCTTGCTTTCTTCCAGCACACTTTTAGCGCTCATCAACTCCCGGTTCTGGGCCTGGTATTCTTCATTCTTTGTTTGCAGGATCAGTTCACTTTCGCGTAATGCCATTTCAACACGCATGCGCTCCGTAATATCTTCCACTATACCAATACCGGCAACTGTTCGCCCACCCTGATCCTGAATAGCCTTAAAGTTTACATTCACATAAGCCGTATTGCTTCCGGTTACAGACGCATACCAGTCTTCAAAAGTGGCTGCACCCTCTCTCATCGCTTTTTTAACCTTACCAACCAGTTTCTGATTAGTAAGATCATGATACATATCCAGGCCGATCAGGGCCTCCCGCGAAGTCCCCAAGATATCTACAAATGCCTGGTTGCAATCAACAATAACTCCCTCTGTATTAAAGTACAGAATACCCAGGGGTGATGTTTCGACAATAGTCCGGTACTTCTTTTCGTTTTCTTCCAGCGCCTGCTCTGTCTTTTTTAGGCTGGTGATATCCTGGCAAGTTCCAAAAACCGTGACAGGTTTTCCATTTTCATAATAGATCTCTCCTTCGGTAAGCACATGGATAACCATGCCATCTTTACGAATCAGACGATAATTGTTTGGCGGTAGCTTCGTTTTCCCTTGAGCCATACTTTCTTGAAGCCAGGATTCTACTTGCGCACGATCTTCGGGATGATGGATCGCTGAATTGACTTTCCGGAAATCAATCTCTTCATCAGGATCATATTTTAACAGGTGTCTCATGCCTTCGGACCAGGTGATCTGACCAGAATTTATATCCCATGTAAAATCGCCCATTTTGGCTACATACTGCGCCTGCTGCAATTTAAACTGGTTGGTTCGCAGGTCTTGTTCGGCAACTTTTCTGTCGGTGATATCGGTGTGAGTACCAATAAAACGTGTTGGTTTACCAGAATTATTTCGCTCAACAATTTTACCCTGTCCTAAAACCCATATCCATGAACCATTTTTGTGTTTAAACCGAAACTCCACCACAAATCGATCTGAATTATCATTGATGTACGCTTTGGCACACTGCATTACATGATCAAGATCATCTTTATGAACCCGTTTTTGAAATTCTTCGAGGGTATGAGGAAATTCATCAGGCTTATATCCGGCAATGGTGTAGTATCGATCTTCAAAAACAAAAGTATCGGTTTTTAAATCCCAGTCCCAAATCCCTTCATTTTTTATCGACATGGCAAGATCGAACTGTTCATACCTGGCCTTAAGCGTTTTAAGGTTCTCATTAAGTTTGGCTTCACGTTTCTCCAAGTTGAGAATGCGTTGAAGCAATTCCTCGTATGTAGGTGATTTAGGCATGGTATCACAACTTAAGGACCCGAGTTTACAGATCTTAAATCATGAAAAATCGGGGATATTACCAGTGATGCTTTATTTACTTACTGGATTAACAGGGTATTATTGTACAGCCACCATCCAAACCAGCTAGATTTCTGATTGGCTCATTCATAAAAGAAGAATTTATAAATGATCCGAGATGAGAGACCTGATCCTGTGAAGGTTTGATATGATGATGTAATATAAAAAAAGCCTTGAGAAATATTGATGTGGCTTATTTTTTTTGATAGGTTCCCACTAAAACAGCTTCTGCCAGGACATGTGGGCCCATTGCAACCAGCAAATCCGATTTTGTAGGCTGATTTAGATCTTCAAGCACAATATCAAGGGCATATAGTTTATGAAAATATCGGTGCCTGCCAATTGGCGGGCATGGACCGCCATAGCCTGTTCGTTTCCAGTCGTTCAAACCTTCTCTTGTGCCTTCAGGCAGTGAATAGGAAGCTTCGTTTTCGGGCAATGAGTTTATGGTTGAAGGGATATTATAAAGAAGCCAATGCACATAAGTCATCTTTGGGGCTTTGGGATCTGGCGCATCCGGATCGTCGACAATCAGTACAAAACTCCTGGTACCCTTCGGAGCATGCTCCCACGAAAGTTCAGGTGAAATATTTTCACCCTGGCATGTATAACGCGCCGGAATTTCCTGACCCTCCCGGAAGGCGTTTGACCGTAAATTAAAGCTCATATCCAAACTGGCATTAACGGGGATTTAAGAGTATTTCCGATATCGGGCGCTTAGGCACATGATGGATTTGCTTGGCATCGCGCCAATAAGACACCTGATCGGGATTTGTCATGGGCTCAATTCTGACAGATTCCTTTGGGTATCCCAGGGCGATAACCATTAAAATCTCAAGGTGATTTGGCAGTGCAAGAATTTCTGCCAAACGGGGTTTATCTATGGAGGCAATCACGCAACCACCACAGCCATTTTCAACAGCACCAAGCAAAATAGTCTGCGCAGCAAACCCCTGATCGCACCCGATTGATTCGGTAATTTGTTTATCGTGTACGATCACAATGTAGGCAGAAGGATGCTCACCTTCAGCTGGTCCCGGCCACTCTTTTAAGTAGCCTGCCCAACGCAGTGTTTCAAATATCTCGAGGTTTTCATTTGAATCATTGGACAGATAATATTTTAGGGGCTGGAGATTGGCGCCTGAAGGTGAAAGACGTGCCATATCCACCCATTTTTTTAACTTCTCGAAGGGGATTTTCCTATCCTGATAAAACCTTCGATAGCTTCGGTTTTTTTTTATCAGGTCCTGGATCATAAGCTATGAATCGGCATATGGTGCCACAAGTTCCTGCATGTTGTGCAAAATCTCATCTTGTTCTTTCTGAGATAAGCCATCCTGGCCTAATTTTTCCACCATTGATTTATACTCGGATACTTTTTCTTTTGGCATATTTTTAAACCATTGCTCAACATCGGGCTTTTTCATGTTTTGAGCTCTGCGTTTGTAAATATGAAGTTCTTTACTACCAACCTGATCAAGATCTTTATTATCCTTGAAAATCAAGTAAACCGTCCAGCCGATAATTTGTGTGGTTGTAAATGAAATGGTGGCATTAGCCGCACCACCGATAACCGGTATCCATTTAACGGTCATGGCTGCCAGACGGGAACCCAAAAACAAGCCGACGTTCGGAACCAGCCAGCCCAGAACTTTATTCATCGAGTAATTCTTATTGTGGACTTTACCCAATCCAAGAATCATTCCGGCAGTCAAAGCCGTTACGGCAGCATCGTCACCAAACATAACACCATTAAGAGTCATCGCTGATGCGGCTTCGGTAGCAGCCACACCATTAATTATAATGGCACTATTAACAAGTTTAGAATCAAAATCCATGATATTTCTCTAGATCAAAGTTGAACTTACTATAAAATGCATGTTCTTGCTTTACTTCTATTTTATTTTGCACAATAAACGCAACACATCATAAAGTTAAGCTTAAGGCTTACCTTTGATTAAATATACATCAATACTTACAGGATTGACAACAGTTTCTGTGGTTTTTCAATCATGGCTTTAGCTCCCGATCCAGCTAAAATATCTTCAGAACGATAACCCCATAAAGCGCCAACCGGATACATACCTGCCGACACGGCTGTTTTCATGTCTGTGCCACTATCACCTAAAAACAAACACTCCTGTGGCGCAACATTCAGCTTTTCGGCCAGATATAACGCACCGGCAGGATCTGGTTTTCTTGGAAGTTCATCTGTTGAGCCCAGTAAGGCATCAAATGTCCAATCAGGCAGCAACGCCTCTACACAGCCAATGGTAAGATCTTGGGGCTTATTGGAAAAAACCGCCATCTTTATGTTGAGCTCAGTTACTGCATCCAGCATCTGAGCGATACCAGGATAAGGACAAGTTTTGTTAGCGTAATTCTCGCTGTAACAATCCCGAAATTGGGTTAAGATTTTATCTACAGTAGGATCATCTCGATGCGACTCCGGCAGGAAACGTTTGACCAACAACCGCACGCCTTCGCCAACAAAACCTTTAATGGTATTGGCATCATGTGTTGGAAACTGGTTTTGTTCAAGAACTTTGTTGGCACACATGGTCAGGTCGCCTAATGAATCCACCAGTGTGCCATCTAAATCAAAAAGAACGGCTTTAAACTTACTCACAAGAAATTTAGTCTTTAATTATCGTTACTTACATGTGCAAAAAGCACGGCACTATATACTAAAATCAGATTGTTTTTAAAACCAATCAAACCTAAGTATGCGTTCTGCCTCAGGCGTCCTTACTTGCCGGCATATGATGATTTTAATGGTATAAACAACAAAAAACTCATCTATATAATATAAAAATCGTATTTTACGCGTTTTTAACAGCTCCAGAGCAGTACTTGCATGAAACCGGCACATTTAACGAAAACTGAAGAAGACACATACAAACATACCATTAACACCACCACAAAACAGCTCAACACGCACCCAAACCTATATGAACTGTATTTCCAAAGAGGTGTTTCGTATTTTTTACTTGGGGAATTTGAGTCGGCCATTTCAGATATCAGAACCTTTTTAAAGAAAAATCCTACCTCTGCCAGTGCTTATCTTATAAAGGGAGCTGTAGAAATGTCCTTAGGCTATACCCCACAAGCAATTAAAAGCTTTACAGCCTGTATTACCTACGATCCTACGTTGGCAGAAGGTTATAACTCGCGTGGTTCGGCATATTATGTTCTGGGTGATTTTGCCGCTTCGATCAACGATCTTACCAAGGCCATCGATCTGGATCCCAAACACGGCCTTATTCACTTGCTTTATGATGTTAAAGCACGCTCGGAATACAAGCATGGCAATTATGATGCTGCTATTAAAGACCACACCGAAGCTTTAGAACTTGACCCTGAAGATACTGAACTGACATACACACGGGGCACTGCCTATTATCTTTCAGGAAAATATGCCCGGGCCATAGAAGACCTGACCGTATTCCTGGATCATCACCCAAACCACCCGCAAACGACTTACGCACATTTATTCCGGGGATCTGCTCACATGGCTACAGGGTACAATAATTCAGCTACGAAAGATTTTACAGAAGTTATCCGGCATCGTCCCGATCTTTACATGGCCTATCTTGGCCGGGGAGTTTGCCAAACTGAACTTGGGGAATACGACCAGGCTATCGCGGATTTCACAAACGTTATATCAAATCATGCCTACCAGGCCGAAGCTTACCTTTGCCGGGGTAAAACATATTTTCAACTGGGTGAAGACCTTAAAGCCAAAACAGATTTAGAAAAAGCACTGTCTTTGGGAAATTCCGAAGCACTAGAGATCTTAAACAAACTTTTAAAGAATAAATGACCCCTGAAACGCCAAAATCCGTTAGCAGAAAAAGCTGGTACGATGGCTGGATCTACGCCACTTTTATCGATCAGGAACAAAATCCAGTTCGCGATAAAGTGATTGACTTGTTAACACCGGGCTCACGAATTCTGGATGTCGGCTGCGCCACAGGAAAATTTGCCATAAAACTGGCTAAAAATGGTTTCCGGGTTACCGGTATAGATATTTCTGATGATATGATATCCATGGCCAGGAAAAATCAGGCGCTTGCAGGCTTAGAAAACCTTGAGTTCATCAATACCAATGCCTCCTATGCCGGTGAACATATCCGGGAAATGTTCGACTACGCCTTGTTTTCTTTTTCTATCCATGAAATCCCGCATCATGAGCGCCTTGAGCTTATTGAGGCCATCAAGCCCCTAACCCGAAACATTGTTTTCTGCGACTATCAAACCCCGCCTCCTGATTCGCTTTTTGGCATCGGAGTCTGGGGTATAGAGTTTCTGGCCGGTACGGCTCATTTTAACAATTTCAGGGACTTTGTAGAAAGAGGTGGCTTAACCTATCTGGTCAATGAATGCGGTTTGAGCATAAAGGAGGATGTCCTGAATCCATCCGGGACTTTTAGAATTCTGGTGTGTGAGGCTAAAGATAGCCCAAAAGGTTAATCGTTGTCGGTGTGGGTATAATCAGCCCAATTGTTGGGGGTTTCATTCCACCGAACTTTTATCAGCTTAACGCCTTCGGGCAGGGCTTTAGATATGGTCATAAATGCCCATTTGGCAAGTACTTCCGCCGTGGGTGGGGCATCGGTTACCAGCACCTTGGTGTTACGTTTCAGAATGAACGCCAGGTCGTCACGATCTTCTTTCCACACTGCGAATCCATGATCCAGGGTATCGTGGATCTTTTCCTGCAAAATCGTTTTCAGAAATTTAAAATCCATTACCATACCTTGCTGGCTCTCACCGCTTGATGTAATGATGGGGCCTTCGACTGTAACTTCAATCACCCCGCGATGCCCGTGAAACTGGTTGCAGAAGCTGTAATGATTTGGCAGGGTATGGCCGTAATCTATTTCAATTTTTCGAGTTATTTGCATAAATAATAGACTGATTAAAAAACCTGACCAACATAGTGTTTCTTCCCATAAAATAAAAGGTTAGGCTGATTTTTTATACCGCCCTGTTGCACTTCCAGGACCTGAAAAACACGTTTGTTTAACCAGCAAAGCTTTTTATCTTTCATCACGTTCACATCTTCAAAACCTTACATCCATTATAGCCATGATTGCAGAAGGAACCAAAGCACCGGATTTTACATTGCCGGATTCTGAAGGAAACAATGTATCACTGGCCGATTATTCCGGCAAAAAAGTGTTACTTGTCTTTTATCCCGGCGACGACACGCCTGTTTGTACCACCCAATTATGCAGCTACCGTGATAACTTTTCCCAATTTACAAACCGTGGGGTGAATATCCTTGGGATCAGTACCAATTCGGTTGAATCTCACAAAAGCTTTTCATCGCGTCATGAGTTGCCTTTCCCGATATTAAGTGACACCGAGCATAGTGTCTCAAAGCTTTACGATGCCATGAGCTTCTTGGGGATGTCTCAGCGTGCTTATGTTTACATAGATGAACATGGTGTTGTTCAGCTGTCATTCAGCGAAATGTTGCCATTATTTTATAAAACCACCCAAGATTTATTAGAGCAGATCGATGCCAAGCAAAAAAACGGGTAACCTATCTCTTACTTTTGTTCTTTTATTGACTTTTTTTGCGTCCTTACCGATCACAAAGGGTTGGTCACAAAGCCCGGCTAAATCATCATGGCCGGCTCTGTCGTTGCAGGAGATGGAGTATCTTTATTCTCAGGTCGATTCTATCCTCAACTCCGGGCAAGCCCGGGACTCGCTTCGTGTGGCTTATGCTACATTTCTGTATTCATTTCATCCAGATCTATCAGATGAGGAGCGCTCCGAAAGATTAAAAACATCTTTGGGTATATCCGAACAGCTTTTTTCAGGAAAGCCAGAAGTGATCTATAAAACCCTTATGGTGCGTGCTCAGATCAGCCTGTTACCTCACCTGCAGCTTGAAGAGGCTTCACGTTTGATCGACATGTTAAAACGCGATCTTGAAAGCCTGGTCCAGGCTCATCCATTGAATCCGGAGTTGAATAGTTCATATGCTGAACTATTGTTAAGTTTGAACCGGTATTCCGGGTTTGAACACTTCCTGTCCAGGTATTTTTTCACCCCGTTGCCCGAAGGAGATTTTAACGAAACCGCCCTGCTTCATTTACTCAGAGCCAGATATCTAAAGCCCTCTCCTTACGTGTTTTACTTGCTGAGCCAGGCATATTTTAAGGTTGGAAACCATCGCGATGCGCTTCTTTCCATAAAACAGGCAACCTCATTACAACCGGAAACACCCTATATTGATGCCTATTTCCAGAAACTGGCCAAAGCAGACAAACAATCTTTTGTAAAACGTAAAGACCCCTGAATGGTGATGGGTTCAGCAATCAAAATACTGGATGCATTGTTTATGCTGCGTCCAACCCAGTTTTTTCCATTGTGGATCACATTTATGTGCGGGGTGATTGTAGCCTCAGAACCCGGGGTTTTTACCCTTACTCAGCTTCCATACACCGCATTGTTTTTTTTTACATTAAACAGTAGCGTTGCTTTTATACTTAATCAAATCGCCGATCGCCATTCCGACGCATTAAACCAAAAACTGTTTTTACTCTCCGAGGGGCATCTTCCACTCTGGTTTGCATGGATCGTGTCAATAGCCCTAACGGTAGTATCTTTGGTTTGGAGTTATGGATTTTCCATAGCGTTCTTGAGTGTCATGATCCTGATTACCGTATTTGGCATTCTCTACAGCTTTGCCGGTTTTATGAGCCACCCGTATCTTTCTATTCTTGTTAATGCACTTGGGGGTGGTTTTTCCTTTGCAGCAGGATATTTAGCAATAGATCCTAACCTCACTATCCCGGTTGATGATTTTATAATCCTATCTCTACCTTATGCAATGGCATGGGGATTGATTTCAGTTTTGGTGGCAATCCCCGATATAAAAGGTGATAAAGCCTGTCGGAAACGGACTTTTGCCGTAGCCTATGGCATTACACCTTCCTTTCACCTGGCCTTTGTTCTCACACTTTCAACCCTTGTTTTTTCTGTATTCGATCAGAACCTCTATACCTGGCTAACAGTTGGCCTGGCTGCTGCTATAAGCCTGGCAAGTTATTTCTGGGTGTACTTCAAAAGCAAAATTGATGAAACAACGGGTGTTTTGCCGGTAAAACTGGCCATGATAGTTCTGGCACTGAGTTGCTGTGTGTATTACCCGCAATTTTTGGGCTTGTTACTTTTGAACTTTCTTCTCAGTAAATTCTATTATAAACAGCGCTTTAGCCTGGATTACCCCAAAATGAGTTGAACGGGATGTTGTTGAATAATCTTCAGCTTTATGCACAAAAACATTCAGTTTATATTTGGGGCTTTAAGATTTTTGGAGTGTTACTACAGAAAAACAAGTGTGTTATGAAAAGTGTTATTTCGGGCACAGGTTTTGATGTTGTAATTTGTTATACTATCCAAAACAAAACATTGTATAAGCAAATCCTTATAAGATGAGTTCTGATTTTGCAAACAAATCAAAAACCAGCCTTTTATTTGTAGATGATGAACCTCTGATTTTGCAATCTCTCGAAATCCTTTTCCATAGGGACTACAATGTTATCACCTGCACCGAACCCAAAAAAGCCCTCAACATTGTAAGGCAGGAAAAAATCTCTGTTATTGTTAGTGATCAGCGCATGCCCGGGCTTACAGGTGTTGAGCTGCTCAGAGAAATAAAGGATATTTCACCTCAAACCATACGCATTCTGCTTACCGGCTACTCAGATCTTCAGGCAATTATCGATTCAGTTAATGTTGGGGAGATCTTTCGTTACATTAATAAACCCTGGCGAATCAACAAACTTCGCGATACGATCCATTTTGCCGTAAAAGTTGCCAATGAACGGGCATGGCTGAACACCCAGAAAATCAATTTTCAAGAACAGAATAACATGATGGTCCAAACAAAAGAAGAAGAGAAAAAGCATGTGCTCTTCCTGGATCAAAACGAAAGCCATCTTAAGATTTATAAAGATTTTTTTGCCGACAAGTACATTACACATATTGCCAACTCTGCTGAGCATGCCTACAGGATCATGGAAGCGACTCCAATAGCCGTTATCTCCAGCGATATTCACTCGCACCTTTCACAGGCCGGGGAATTTCTTGTGGCTGTAAAAGAAAAATACCCCAATATGGTACTGGTATTGATAACCGATGTTCGCGATGCCAACCTAACTATAAAGCTCATTAACCAGGGTCATGTTTACCGATACCTGATTAAACCGTTTCCGAAAGAATCCCTGCGTTTAACCATCGATTCTGCTGTGCTTCATCATAAAGTCATTTCCGAAAGCCCCAATGACAATCTAAAGATCCAGGAACAATTGAAGTACAATCAGACCATTGATCATAACATTCGCAGTTACACTGAACTGATGAATGCTGTGAAGAAAAATTTTGACACCCGTTCAACTTATTAGCTGCTTGCTGAAGATTCAAGATATGGCCCAAGGCATAGGAAATTGATTGATCTGTGTTATATTGGGTGACTTAACATGAGCTGTGGTCTATTGCATGCATTTGAAACTTGAACACCTAACCAAGCGTTTTGGCCGGTCCATTGTTTTCCGGGATATATCGCTTGATCTTAACCCAACCGAGTACCTGGCAGTTCGTGGCTCCAATGGCAGCGGGAAATCCACCTTGCTGAAAACAATGTTAGGTGTGCTATCACCAAGTTCAGGTCGCGCAGTTTTTACCCGAGATGGTAAACCTGTAGAACCTTCCGATGTTTTAATGAATGTTGGTTTTTGCGCGCCCTATTTAAATTTATATGAACACTTGAGCGCCGAAGAGAACATTTTGTTTCATCTCAACGGCCTGGGTAAAAAACCACAACCAACAAAGTTCCAGGAGTTATTTGATTATTTCCAACTTTCCAATGCTCGCCATAAGTACCTTAAAACCTTTTCTTCGGGTATGATCCAGCGCACCAGACTTATACAGGCGTTAGTCTCCGATCCCGATATTCTTGTTTTAGATGAGCCAACCGCTACCCTGGACAGCCGTGGCCATGAACTGTTACATGAGTACCTTGGTTCTTTAAAAGCCGGCACGGATACTATGGTGATCATAGCCAGTAACGACAATCAGGATCTCAGGCATTGCGATCGTGAATTGAACATTGAGAATTTTAAGCCCTAACCTACATTATGAAAAAACACAAAGATAAGCACCGCAAACACAGGCATAAGCATCGCCCGCAAAAGCAACAGAAATCCAATGATCGCGCCCGGCCCGATGACCCGATAAAAATTAATGAATTCCTGTTCCGGCAAGGCCAGAAAGCTATTGCCGCAGAAATTGTTCACTTCTTAACTGAAAAAGACGCCCGTTTCCGCTCAGTAGACCTGGCCAAACAACTTGGGTACGACAGCTCCAGCGACCTTCCCGGTTTCTGGTACGTGCTGCACAGGCTTCAGGAAGATGGCACCGTCGATAAAGACAGTGATCGTTGCTATGGGATCCCTTCAGCCGATACCATTTCATATACCGATCCTATTACCAAGGAACCTTCTTATAAACTTGAGGCCCAAAACCAATACAAGGAAAACGAAGTCTATGTTGGGCGTATTTCCACACACCCCAACGGATATGGGTTTGTATCGGTAGATAATTATGATGATGATATTTTCGTCCCGGCCGGAGAACTGGAATTTGTGATCCATCAGGACTTGGTTGAAGTAATGGTGACCAATGTTCCCAGCACCTACTCGGGCAAAAAAACACCGCACGAGCGTTGCGAAGGCGCCATCAAAAAACTGGTGGAGCGCCCGCTTAAGGAAATTGTGGGAGTAATCCGCCGCCGCAACCGCAAATTTGAACTCATTGCCGATAACAGCCGTATTCTGCCCGAGATCACCATTAAACTCAAAGATGCTCAGAATGCCAAGGATGGTCATAAAGTGGTGGTGCATGAGCTGGAGTTCATGGAATCATCTAAAATACAGGCCAGGGTAAAAGAGATCCTTGGCCAGGCCGGGGACTCAAATGTGGAAGTTACCTCGATAGTCCGCTCAATGGGCATAGATGAAACATTCCCCGACTCAGTGCTTGAAGAAACATCCGGCATTTCCGGTGAAATTACAGATAAAGAACTGGCCAGCCGTACAGATATGCGCCAGAAGATCACATTTACCATCGATCCGTTCGATGCCAAGGATTTTGATGATGCCCTTTCTCTGGAGGTTCTTGAAGACGGCAACTACCAGGTGGGCATTCATATTGCCGATGTCTCGCATTATGTGACCGAAAACACCAGGCTCGATGAGGAAGCCTTTAAACGCAGCACCTCGGTCTACCTGGTCGACAGGGTCATTCCCATGCTGCCTTCCAAGCTTTCGGAAAATATCTGCAGTCTGGTTCCCAACAAGGATCGGCTGGCATACTCGGTTATGGCAAAACTCTCCGAAGATGGCCAGGTGTTGGATTACAGCATTGAAAAAACCGTGATCAACTCAAAACGCCGATTTACCTACGAAGAAGCCCATAAAATAATTGCAGAAGGCTCCGGTGAGTTTTGTTACGAACTTCAAAAACTCAACGAATTGAGCCTGAAAGTCCACGACGAACGCTTTAAAGTTGGCGGTCTGGATTTTGATACAGACGAAATCAAATTCAGACTGGACGAAAATGGAAAACCCATAGAACTGATTAAAAAGATCAGGCTGGACTCCCACAGGTTGATTGAAGAGTTTATGCTGCTGGCCAATAAACTGGTGGCCTCTCATATTTCCACGCATTTCCAGACCGAAAAACTGGCTTATCCAAGTGTTTATCGAGTGCATGACACACCAAAACAGGAGCGTATTGTTCTTCTGGCCGATTTTGTACGCCGGCTTGGATTCCAGATAGAGCTGAAACGCAATGGCAAGAACAATGCTATCGTCAGTTCGTTTGCCTTGCGCGAGCTGCTTAAGCAGGTGCATGGCACCAACTACGAGTTCCTGGTCAATGAAATTGCCATCCGCTCTATGGCTAAAGCTATTTACAGTCCGCAGAACATTGGCCATTTCGGACTGGGTTTTTCAAATTATACCCACTTTACCTCGCCCATTCGCCGCTACCCCGACCTGATCATTCATCGCCTGCTCTTTGAGTACGAAGAGCGCCGGAAACTCAAGCGTAAAGTACTTAAAAAACGCCTCGGCAAGCTCAATGTTCTGGTGCCTGAAATGTGCGAACATGCCAGCCTGCAGGAGCAGAATGCTGTTGAAGCTGAGCGAAATTCCATCAAGTTTAAGCAGGCCGAATACATGGCCGATCGTATTGGCGAAAAATTTAAAGGGATTATTTCGGGTGTAACCGAATTTGGGTTATATGTGCGCCTTATCGATACCGGTGTGGAGGGTTTGGTTCATATTAAAAACCTTCAGGACGACTATTACGAGTTTGATGAGCAAACCTATTCATTGGTTGGAAAACGCAAACATCGTCGTTTCCAGATGGGCTCATTTTTAATGGTAAGCGTTTCGCATGTGGATCTTCGCAAACGCACCATCGATTTAGAGATTCTGTAAGTTGCCGGATTTATGCACAAACACTTTATTGAATGCAATCCTGAAATTTAGTGCATGAGTTTAGCGTTTTATTTCATACAATAATTTCGCAAGTAAGAGTTTGCGGATTTATTATAGAATAAAAAGTCTACATTCTTCTATCTGTTTATGACCATCACATCGATTCATTTGTTACGCCGTTGGATAGCTCTTTTCGCCCTGGTTTTCATGGTTTTGGCACCTCTACAACATGCCTGGGCACAATATTTTTCGTTTGGTAAAAACAAAGTCCAGTACGAGGATTTCGATTGGCGTTATGTCCAATCCGAGCACTTTGATGTCTATTTCACCCAGGGTGGTGAGTACCTGGCAAAATTTACGGCCGATGTCTCTGAATATGCCTACCAGACCATTCGCCGCGATTTCCGCCACGAGATCAACAACCGCATTGCCATCATTATTTTTAAATCCCACAACGATTTCCAGCAAAACAATGTCATTCGTCAGTATTTAGGCGAAGGGGTTGGTGGTGTAACCGAATTGTATAAAAACCGCGTGGTGATCCCATTCGAAGGAGATTATCAGAAATTCCGACACGTGATCCATCACGAGCTCATCCATGCCGTGGTCAATGATATGATCTATGGCGGGTCGCTTCAGAATGCAATTGTCAATAACATTCGCGCCAACATCCCCTTGTGGTTCAACGAAGGTATCGCCGAATACCAATCCCTGGAGTGGGACACCAATTCCGACATGTTTATCAGCGATGCTATCCTGAACACCTATCTCCCCGAAATATCCCGCCTCGGCGGTTATTTTGCCTACAGGGGCGGCCAGTCGGTTTTCCGTTACATCTCAAAGAAATACGGTCGCGAAAAGATCGGTGAGATTATGCAGCGACTGCGTGCCACACGCAATGTCGACAGGGCCTTTAAACGCGCCCTGGGCCTGAATGTAAAAGAACTCTCCGAGAAATGGCAGCGCGATCTTAAAGTAACCTACTGGCCCGAAATAGCCCGGCGCGAAAACATCAATGCCATCATGAAAAAACTCACTGATCATGAGAAAGATGGCAGCAATTACAACACCTCCCCGTCCATTTCACCCCAGGGTGATAAGTTTGCATTCATCACCGATAAAAGCGGCTACTTTGAGCTCTATATTGGCTCCACCATTAAAAAGGATGAGTTTTACCCGCTGGCCAGTACACGCGATTCACGCAACTTTGAACAGCTCAAGATCCTGACACCCGGCATTACCTGGTCGCCAGATGGCAGCCAGATCGCCCTGGCCACCAAAGCCGGCGACAGTGATGCGATAATGATCCTGGATATTGAAGATCGCGACTCACGTAAGATCACCTTCGACCTCGATGGTATATTCTCCGTAAGCTGGTCCCAGGATGGCAAAGCCTTAACATTTGTTGGCAGCAAAGACTACAAAAGCGATATTTACACGTACTCATTTGAAAGCGAAAATCTTGTAAATCTCACCAAAGATGTCTATTCCGACAGCTATCCCACCTGGTCGCCGGATGGCAAAACCATTTACTTTTCATCCGATCGAACCAGCCATCTTTCTGATGAAAAAACGCAACTCACCGGTTCAGACATTGCCCCGGGGCAGAAAAACAGCCCGGTTAAAATGCAAATGCACGATTTCTCCCAGTTGGATTTATATGCCGTTGATGTGGCCACCGGAAAGATCACACGCCTCACAAATACAGAAGGTGTAGATGAGAATTCTCCCGTCTGTTCACCCGATGGCAAAAGCCTGCTATTTGTGTCTGATCTGAACGGTGTCTATAACATCTATCGTCTCGATCTGGATAACCCTACATTCAACATTTCTCAAAACGGATTGCCCGGATACAGCCCGGTTACTGATCTGTTGACCGGTATTCGCCAGATTTCCTTATCCAAAGACGGCTCCAAGCTCCTTGGTATCGGCCTGGATAAGGCCGGGTTTGATATTTATATGCTCCGTATGCCGTTCTCAAGAAGCATAAAAAAATCACAACTTACAGCCGAAGGTCAGCTCCAGAAAACCCAATGGGGTCAGGAAATGGTTCGTATCCACAACGATCATTTTAACGCTGTAACCAACCGATCCACCAAAACCGTAACAAAAACTCCGGTTCGAAGCGTTTTTAATGCTGATATGCAGCAAACGTCCCTGGCTTTTAAACAAGCTGATACAGCCATGGCAAACCCGGAATCCTTACCGGACACAACGAAGGCTGATGCCGATAAAAAAGGGTTTGAAAACGTGGAACTGGATCTGAAAAATTTTGTATTTGATAAGAACTTTGTAGAGTCGTTCAACAAGGAAAAAGAAGAAAAAGAGGAAAAGAAGAAACCCAAAAAAGAGCGCTTTGGCGAGCGACGCGACAACTCCGGCGACTATGCCGTTAAAAAATACAAACTCTCCTTCTCGCCCGATATCATTTATGGAGCAGCCCAATATGATGCGCTTTACGGCGCCAGTGGTGCGGCATTGTTCTCGTTCAGCGATCTGCTGGGCAATCATAATTTTACCATATTTACCAACCTCCAGATTGATCTTCAAAACAGCGATTACGGATTCAGCTACCTTTATTTACCAAATCGCATCAATTATGGGCTGAGCGCATTTCACCAGGCCCGTTACCTGAGTATAGAGCAGTCCGACGGGTTCGACGACTTTTTCCGCTACCGCATTTACGGTGGCTCCTTGCTGGCCTCTTACCCGCTCAATCGCTTTAAACGCTTCGATCTTGGGTTGTCTTTCCTGAATCTCTCCAAGGAAAACCTGGATCGCGATCTGGGCAACGAAACCACCAGCTTTCTAAACCCAACACTGAGTTTCATCCACGATAACACCCTGCCCTGGCTTTATGCCCCGCTTTCGGGCACGCGTTACGGTCTGAACCTCTCCGGGGCTTACGGCGAAAAAGTAAAATTCGGTACCGTGCTGGGTGATTACCGCACATACATGAATTTCTGGCGTTATTATTCGTTTGCCTTCCGCCTCTCGGGTGCTGCCAGTTTTGGTGAAACCCCGCAGAAATTCTTTATCGGCGGCACACAAAACTGGATCAACCGTAAATTTGAGGACGACGCCATACCTGTGGAAGAGATCCAGGATTTTATTTTTACCACACCGGCCATACCCCTCCGCGGATTTAATTACAATACTGCTAATGGCAATCGCTTTGCTCTGGCTAATATGGAACTGCGCTTCCCGTTCCTGCAATATCTGGCATTCGGACCGGTACCGATTCCTTTTTATTATGTAGAAGGTGTCTTGTTTACAGATATCGGCTCGGCCTGGAACGACAATGGCTTTCGTGGCACCATTATTAACGAAAATGGCAACCGCCGCCTCAACGACCTGCTATGGGGCTATGGCTGGGGTGTAAGAACCGTGCTGCTTTATTTTGTCTTGCGTTTCGATATGGCCTGGGCCAACGACTGGAGCGGCTCCTCGAAACCCACATTCTACATCTCACTGGGCAGTGATTTTTAATTACCGGTCTTAAAGATGAACAAGGCAGAAATGGTTTAATGGTAGGTTGACTTAAGGCTTGAGGAACGAGGCGATATCTTCCAGGGGTAGTTCCCATTCACTGATCTCACATCCATCCGACTCGGTCTCCCGGGGTAACACCACTTCGAAAGTTGCCTTTGGCGAGAGTACCTGCTGAACATAACATCTCTGGCCTTCACAGTAGACCACCCAGGCAAAACGTGGATCGTGCTGCAGCACAGCCACCTCTGCCCCATTCAAAAGCTTTTGCAAGTTCTGCCGCCATTTTACCACTAGTTCTTCAAGAGAGCACCCTTCAAAAGCATGGCATCCAAACCGCTCGGAAAACGCCCCGATCGTGATCTCTCCCAGGCGCTCACCATCCGGGCCTCTCTCTGCTGGTGGTAAAAGTTTAATTTCAAACACTTATCTGAAGTTCAGGATTGTATGGTTTATGTTCAGATATACTTAATCCGGCAACAACACTTGTTACCACTTAGCGCCTGCCTGTTCGAGCAAATCAATCACTTCATATTTAGCATTAGATTCTGCGGCCATCAAAGCCGTCTTGCCATACATTTCCTTTGCATTCACATCGGCTTTTGCGGCAATCAACCGCTTCACTTCTGACAAGTTTCCCTCTTTTGCTGCCTCAATAAGTTTATTGCCGCTATTAGCCTCTGCATGTTGAGCAAAAACAACCGTGGATAAGGCACACAGGCATGCCAGGAAAATAATACGGGCATTTTTCCAATAATCTGGTTTTTGAATTAAAGTCATGTTCAGATAGGTTTAATTATTGGTTTAAGCAATACGAACTCAGGGAACGGGGTACTACTAAACTTAAGAGCATTAAGAAGTTAAGGCATTTTCCGGCAAGATACCAAATGCGGCTTTAGAGGGGCCTTCTTAAATTTCAATCATTAAAAAGGCCCTGAAATGCTCAACCAATACGGCGCTTAACAGCAACTAACTCACACTCAGGCAAATTTTTACCAGGTGATGGTTTTCGGGGTGCTTAGCAGGGTTGTTGAGGTAAAACTCGTAGCTCGGGCGAGACGTATCCATGCTTACATTGTTCTCTCCGGCCCATTTTACAATGGCTGTCCAGGCCTCGGCATATTCCTGGGGGCCTGCAAGCTCAGCTTCCATAACAGCATAGTTGCCACCCGGCAGGGTTTTGGTTATAACCTCCCATTCTGCCGAAGTATTTTCGGGCACCGGGATGCACACTTCCACCGTCATGTCTTCAGGTTTTGTGGTTTCATAATCATCCGGGTAGGAGGAAAACAACGTCATTTTTTCAGTAATAAGCCCTTTCGGCCCGGCCCAGCCCATCAGGGTATCGATAAGGTTTTTAAAGATCTGTGCATTGCCAATGTAATTGCCTTTGTAGGACACAACGGCCACATGCATCTTGGGAAGGGATTCTAATTGAAGCTTGTGTTGGTTCATGATCCTAACGGTTTTATGGTTTTGAAGTGCAAAAACAAACAGTGCAACACTGGTAACTCAAAATCTTACAGCCACGCCTTTTTCGTGCAGGTACTCCTTGGCCTCGCGTATGGTATGCTGGCGAAAATGGAAAATCGAAGCGGCCAGCGCGGCATCGGCCCGGCCGTGTTCAAAGCCTTCGTACAGATGCTCCAGGGTGCCGGCCCCGCCCGAGGCGATCACCGGAATGCCAATGGAGGTTGAAATCAGTTTCAGGCACTCGTTATCGTAGCCCGACTTGGTGCCATCGCGGTCCATGCTGGTGAGCAGGATCTCCCCGGCGCCCAGTTTTGTAACTTTCTGGGCCCACTCGTAAGCGTCCAGGCCCGTAGGTTGTTTGCCCGAGTGGGTAAAGACCTCGTAATGATCGCCAACGCGCTTTACATCCACAGCTACCACCACGGCCTGTGAGCCAAACTTCTCGGCCAGTTCTGAGATCAATTCCGGTTTATTGACCGCCGCGGTATTAACCGACACTTTATCGGCCCCATGCAAAAACGCTTCCCGGGCGCGCTCCACCGAACTGATGCCTCCGCCAACCGTGAGCGGAATAAATACCTGCTCGGAGACTTTTAAGACTTCTTCTAGGGTGGTTCGGCGCGATTCAATTGAGGCTGAAATGTCCAGGAACACCAGCTCATCGGCCAGTTCCTGGTTGTAGTATTTGGATTGATCCAGAATGGAGCCGGCATCGCGTAGTTCTTCGAACTGGACACCTTTTACCACGCGGCCATCTTTTACATCCAAACAGGGAATAATGCGTTTTGTAAGCATGAACGGAATTCATAAGGTTTAACAAACTAACAACGTAATAACCAGTGGTTTTCATACAACAGACATTGAGCGGATAGGTAAGCGTGCCGTAGATCCTAACCAAAATGCCGCTTTTAGCCGTATGGCTTATTCGTTGGTGTTTCGGCAATCTCAACAACCAACCTGGAGCACTGTTTTAGAAATGACTAACAAATGAGAATAGTCGACTACCACCGGATTAATTTGAAAATAAACGTAGTCATTTTAATCAGTAGCTCAAATCTTTCGCCGGTAATTCTGTGGATTTTTATAAAAATTATTCCTCAATCGGGTATATTTACCAAACTGGTAATGTTTTCAGAGGAATAATTTTTACATTCGTTGGACCTATCGGTTCTTAATTACATTAAACAGAATCCTGCACAAGATCCATGGCTGTTAAACACCTGCTGGGACTGCAACACACACCTTCGTCTGAGATCTCCTCAATTTTAGATAATGCTACCATTCTAAAACAAACCTGCCGGAACGATTACACCAGGGCGCCAAAAACGCTTTTCGGAAAAAACCTGGTACTGGCGTTTTTTGAAAACTCTACCCGCACGCGCATGTCGTTTGAGCTGGCCTGCAAGCATTTAGGCGCCTCAACACTGGGTTTCAGCACCGCGGCCAGCAGCATTAAAAAAGGTGAGACGCTTTCGGATACCCTGAAAACACTGGAAGCCATGGTCATCGATGGACTTGTGGTACGCCATCATCATTCCGGTTCAGCCGAAACCATCGCCCGACAGATCAGCAAACCGGTTATAAACGCCGGCGATGGCCTGCACGAGCACCCCACCCAGGCCTTACTCGACATGCTGACCCTAAAAGAGTGCTTTGGCGAGCTCAAAGGCCTTCGTGTC
The DNA here is from genome assembly GCA_964642175.1 of uncultured Chlorobiales bacterium. GTDB lineage: Bacteria > Bacteroidota > Chlorobiia > Chlorobiales > Chloroherpetonaceae > JANQGG01. The sequence continues at coordinate 79,744 of CAZXOK010000008.1, forward strand.
CTGATCCTTGGCGATATACTCCATAGCCGGGTAGCCCGGTCAAACATTTTTGGATTGCAGAAGATGGGGGCAAAAATCAGCATATGTGCCCCGCTTTCATTATTGCCTTATGGCTTAAGCCAGCTGGGGGTTTCTGTAAAAACCAACCTGGAAGCGGCTCTGGAAGATATTGATGCGGTAATTGTACTCAGGCTGCAACTTGAGCGGGAGGCCGGCGGGTTTATCCCCTCTACCCGCGACTACTCGTTAAATTATAAATTAACTGAAGGCGTTTTGGAAAAACTATCCAAAAAGGTCTTTATCTTACATCCAGGGCCATTGAACCGGGAAATTGAGTTATCCAATACCATTGCCGACTGCGACTTTAATACCGGTAGTTTTAAAAGCATGATCCTGACCCAGGTTGAAAATGGCATACTTGTTCGCATGTCTGTTCTGCAGCACATTTTCAGTTAGGCCATATTGTAACTTACGCTAACATGCAAAGTCGATGAATTTTCTTGATCTTACCGGGCACATTGCCTTTGCGTTAATCGCACTCTCGTATCTTGTAAAAGATATCCTGCTGCTGCGGATCCTCTCAATTATTGCTTGTACGGCAGGCATTATTTTCAACTACTTTGTACCGGCCACCCCGCTTTGGATCGTGATCTACTGGAACCTGGCCTTTATACTGGTGCATGTGTATCATATTGCGTTTCTTTTAAAAGAACGCTCTTCGGTTCATTTTAGCGATGAAGAAAAAGAGCTTTACGAAACCGTGTTCCGGATCTTTTCACCGGTGGAATTCATGAAATTTCTCCGGATCTGCATTTGGAATCAGGCCAAACAAAACGAACTTCTCACCCAGCAGGGTAAGGATGTCGAAAATATTATGCTTATCTACAACGGCCAGGTGTCGGTACAAATAAACAATAAAGAAGTGGCCCTCCTGAAAGACGGGCAGTTTATAGGCGAAATGAGCTATATCCGTGGCGGGCCGGCTTCGGCAAACTGCATTACGCTTACCCCGACCAAGTATTTATCTATACCAAAAAATGAGCTTACCCAGCTTTTACAGCGAAATCCGGCCATGCGCACGGCAGTGCAAACCGTTCTGAGTTCTGATCTGGCAAAAAAACTCTCGCCACAGGAGTCAAAAAACAGGAAGTCGGGATAAATCCTTTGTAAAATGCGGCCATATGACCAAAAAAAAACCTGAATTTTTAATACCTTAGCTTAAATCAAAAAACTCGCATAACATTCTTTATACTTGCGGATCGTCTTAACCAAAAACGCAACTCATCATGAAAAAATACCTTTCACTGTTCAGCGCATCACTTGTTATTCTTAGTGTTTGCTTGGTCTCCCTCGGGTGCGGGGAAAAAGCAAAAAGTATGCCTACCATTGGTTATGTTCAAATGCTTGAAGATGCCACCATTGATGAAGCGAAACTTGGGTTTATTACGGCTCTTCAGGACGAAGGCTACGAAGATGGAAAAAACATCGCCATCGATTTCCAGAATGCCCAGAACGATATGGTGTTGCTTAATCAGATCCTGGACAAGTTCATTGCTGATAAAGTGGATCTGATTGCAGCTAATACCACGGTTGCCACCATTGCTGCAGTCCAGAAAACCAACTCGATCCCGGTTTGCATGATGGTAGCACCGCGCCCCGATATTGCCAATCTCACCAAAGCCGACGGCTCTTATCCCGAGAATTTACTCGGCACCTACGAAACTCTGGCTTATATCGATACCAGTATTGCGCTTATCAAACAAGTGTTTCCGGAAGCCAAAATCGTAGGTACAGTGTTTAATTTTACCGAGCCAAATTCAATTAACGCCCGTGGCAGGTTAATGCACATGTGCGACTCGCTTGGCCTGGAACTGGTAGAAGCCTCTCTGGCCTCTTCCAACGAAACCCAGCAGGTGGTAGAGTCTATCTTAACCAACGATATTGATGTTTTCTTTGCCCTGCCCGATAATATTATTTTCTCTAGCTTTGAAACCGTTTATAAACTTACCAATGCCAAAAAGATCCCGATTGTATCCAGTGAAATGGGTTTGGTAAAACGTGGTGCATTGATGGCATACGGCGCTGATTTTTATGAATGGGGATACCAGGCCGGGCAGTCTGCTGTAAAAGTTTTAGGTGGCCAGAAGAATGTAGCTCCCGACAAGGTTAAAATCCGCAAACGGGCCTACAATCCAAAAACAGCTTCGGAACTGGGCATTGATCCGCCCGAGGATTTTGAAGCCATGAAATAAACAAACTCAGCCGGGTATTTAAAAAACATCTATGTCCTATTAAAGATTAACAAAAGGAGATTATCGTTTATGAAATTATATAGATTTTATCTTCTGGCCGCGATGCTGATTGTGTTTATGGCCGCACAAGCCGATGCAGCCAAGCCAAAAGTGCGCCTGTATAAAACCTTTACCGGGCACGTGGCCGGTGTGAGGGCTGTGGCCATCAACGCTTCAAACACATTGATTGCCAGCGCAAGCTCCGACAATACCATCCGCGTCTGGAACATCAAAAAACGCAAACTGGAACGCCCAATCTGGAGAGCCCATCGCTTGCCGGTGCTAAGCGTGGATTTCAGCCCGAATGGCAAATATCTGGTCAGTGGTAGCGACGACCGGTTAGTCAAGATCTGGGACCTGGCCACCGGAACGGCCATACAGACCCTGAAAGGCCATCGCTCAAGTGTTCATGCCGTGCAGTTCAGCCCCGATAATAAATATGTTGCCAGCGCCGGGTTCGACCAGGAAATTTTTATCTGGTCGGTCGAAACCGGAGAGATCGTAAAGAAATTATCCGGTCATGGCCTGCCAATATTTTCATTGGATTTCAGCTCAACCGGAAAATGGTTGGCTAGTGCCAGCATGGATAACCTTATCCACCTGTGGTCGCCCCAACAAACCGATCCGGTAAAAACATATGGCGGGCATCAGAGCGTGATCTTTGAAGCCCGGTTCAGCCCCGATAACAAATACCTGGCCAGTTGCAGCCGCGATACCACGGTAAAAATCTGGCGCGTAGATACAACCTCTACCCGCACAGATGCTTACCTGCGCACACCTGAGCAGGAAACATTCAAAGGCCATAAAGATTACGTGATGAGTGTCGACTTCCATCCGACCAAACCAATTGTTGCCAGCGGCAGCACCGATAAAACCATCAAGCTATGGGACCTGGAAACCGGAGAACTTCTGGAATCTGTTCGTGAGCACTTTTTAACCGTACAATCGGTTCGGTTCAGCAGCGACGGTAAATTTCTGGTTACCGGCAGCAGCGATAAAACCATAAAAGTATGGCACCTGAGATAATGGGCCTTGTCTAAAGCTTTTAAGTGTTTTTTGTTACCTGAAATTCATTCTGCCAGAGGTGGCTCGGGCCACCTCTTTTTAATCAACCGGCTTTGATCATGATAAAACTCACCTCGTTTATATTTGGCTTATGTCTTTTTCTGGCTCATCCGGGCCTTTCACCTCTTCTGGGTGGCGATGCGTCGCTTATTGGCAAACCGTTTCCGGTTATTGAAACCAAGACATTGCAAGGCGAAGATATTTCCCTGCCATCGGATTCAAATAACGATGCCACAGTTATTATGATCGCCTTTGAGCAAAAAACCCAGCTTAAGATTAACTCCTGGACTGATACTTTATTTCAGCGTTACGATATCAATTCTGAAATTAGCTTTTATGAAGTACCCATGATCAGTGGCTTTTACTCGTTTATGTCGGGCATTATTGATGGTGGCATGCGGGGCGGGATCATCAAATCGCTGCACGATAACGTGGCCACGTTTTATGGCGACAGAGAACCTTATAAACAGGTCCTGAATATTACCGATATGTCGGAATGCTATTTATTTGTGGTAGATCGCGAAGGGAAAATTGTCTACCACGACACCGGCTACTCTGATTTTCAGAAGATTAACCGGTTGTTTGCAAAACTGGATCAGATGTTGAACAAAAAAAGGTGAACCGAACTAAATCACCTTGTTAAAATTCGTTTACCAGGCCAACATGAACCAACCCGTTAGACCATACCAACCCTTCTCCAAGGGCATAACTTACTTTTAACAACCCCAGTGGCGACTCCACCCTGGCCCCAAACCCATAACCGGTTTTCTGATCATACACTTCCCTGTCCTGGCTGTTAAACGGGTTTTGGGCCCGGTAAAAATACCCGGCATCAAAAAACAAAAAGGCAAAGGCCAGCCTTGAAAGCATATATCTATATTCAAGGTTGCTATAGACCAGTTGAGAGGCTGCAAATTGCTGCTCTCGATACCCTCTCAGATCCCGTGAGCCCCCGAAACGAAACCAGTCGGCCGGATCAATCTGATCGGAGATCAACGCTTTGCCGTGAACTGAGGCAGCCAGTACCATCCTGGAGAATGTTGGGATATATAACTCGGCATCAGCCAGCACAATCTGTTCGGAAAGATCGGGTTTTAAATCGTAAAGAGTTAGCAGTGAATCGGATGCAGCAAAGGACTTTTGGCCAAATAAGTACTGGTTGTTGATATAAATTCCACGGCGGGGATTTTGTTTAAAATCGCGGGTATCGAAGGTTATTCCAAATCCGGTTATAAAAGTTGAGCTGTTGAGAATACCCACACCGGCATCTGTTTCAGGATTCCCGATGGAATTAATGGTTTCTTTTGAAACTGTTACATTTACAGCCAGCTGACGCGATAACTGGTAGCTGAGATCGGCGCCCAAATAAAACTTCGAGAAGATGGTATCCTGTTTCAACTGCTCAAAATTAAGCGTTGCATGCACAGGCAGTTGGAATACCCAGGGTTCCATGTATTTCAGCTTTACATCCTGAGTCTCCCGGTTGGGTTTATTCCATTCAACCTGAAGTTTACGGCCTGTGCCGAACATATTTTTAAGCAGCATATTTACATACCCTGTAAAAAAACCATCTTCATTATCGGTTCCGGGTTGATAACCGACAATACCATCAAACACGTTGGAGTTACCTTCCTCAATCGCCAGTTGTATGATCCCGTTCAAGGTATCTTGGTTTTGTTGATCCTGATCAGTAAAAACAAGTAATTCGGGTTGGCTAACTTTATTAAAGAACCCTAAGTTCTGGATATTTTCCTGGATTTGGTTGAAAATTTCGCCATTGAATGTATCGCCTTTAAACAATCCGGTTTCCCTGATCAGGACATTATCGCGGGTTTGTTTATTACCAAGGATCTGGTAGTTTGAAATCCTGACAAGCACCCCTTCTTTAATGTTGAGTTGGACATGCAAAAACACCTCACCATTTTTTTCTGAAGCAATCGACGTATCAGCCTCAACTTCCGGTGAAATGGAAACAAACGGGTAACCGGAATTTTCATATAAAGTGATCAATCGCCTGATATCGGCTTTCAAAAGAACAGGGTTATAAGTACTGCCTTCGGTTAAGGAGGTTTCCCGTTGAAGTTGCTCATCAGATAACCTGATATTTCCCGAATAATTGATCCGGCCGAAGATGTATCTGGGGCCTTCGTTGAGATAAATCACCACTTTGTGTTGGTTTTTATCCAGAAGTGCGATGCGTTGGCATTCTTCAACAAAAAAATCCATATACCCTTTTGAGAGGTAGTAAGCCCTGAGTTTATCAAGCGAACGGTTGAATGTTTCGGAAGGAAATAGGACAGGTAATTTAAAAAATGGCATTAAATTTGATTGCCTTATCTCTTTATTTCCTTTTATCTGAAGTGATACAATTGGAGCATCATCCATCTCTTTGGATTGTAAAGCAGAAGGCGCCATAATCATCCACACCATACAAGCAGTGATTATCCTGAACATACTAAAACGGGTATAACCCGCCTTTTTAAACGTGGTGTAGACTGTTATCAAAGTTTTAAACTGAAATACCTTTTGAATAATGATCGGCTTTTTGATAAATTTATCAAAACAAGAAAAAAAACAAACCTACCCTTCTGTACCTTAAGAAGCAATCATTGATTTATTTGAACATGAAAAAAAACCACTACCTTTATCATTCTCTTCATAAAATAACTGCGTCTGGTATTGGGCGTATGCTGCTTCAATATTTTTTATCATTTACACTATCATTTCTTTTTCTATCCGCTCCACTTAACGCCCAGCAATCTATCGTCAGTAAGTTTGAACGATTAGATCCTGTGCTGCTTGGTACAGATGGTATAGCGTCTATTCATGTTGATCATAACTCGCTTTACGTGGCCAGCTATAGTAACGGACTGTACATCTTTGATATCTCCGATCCGTTTTATCCAAAAATTAAAGGCCGCACCGTAGAACTTAACATACCTACTTCAGGCATAGGTAAAAAAGATAATGTTTTATACCAAACTGATAATGTAGGTGGTATATTAGTGTTTGATATATCCAACCTCGACCAAATTTCACTTCTAAAAAAACTCAGAACCAAATCGGCAGAAGCATGGGATTTAAAAATTGATCCTTCAAACAAATATATGTATGTATCTGCGGGTAAAGCCGGTGTTGAAATCTGGGATATTACTTCTCCTTCAAACCCGAAATTTGTTAAAGCTCTTGACGATACGTTAAGCTGGGATTTTGCCTGGGGATTGTCTATCAACAATAAAAAGCTCTATGTTAGTGATAAAAGTAACGGAGTTAAAATTTATGATATATCAAAACCTCGCTCACCAAAAAAGGTAGGATCTTACAAAACATACTTTCAGAACCATTATGCTTTATCCAAGGATTCATTGCTCTTTTTGGCAAATGGGCCTGGTGGATTTGAAGTTGTTAATCTAAATGCCCAGCCCCGTCCCAAAGCAATTTATAAACAAAGTTATAAAGCTCAGTTTGTAACCGGTCTGGCATTTTATGGCAAAAATGAAGACTACATTTTTGTGGGTACAGGACGAAGTGGCGTTTATGTGTATCATATTCCATCTTTTCTAAAGAACCCGCAAAACAACCTGAATTCTAATCCGTTGGTAAATAAAGACCAACGCATGCAGGAGTTCAGCCGTATTACCCAATCGGGCCATACCTTCTACATGGCTTCTAACCGTGGGGTTCATATCTACAATTTTGATCTGGCACCGGTATTTACAAAAGCCGAAAGTCAGTCTGTTGATGAGCAACAGAATCTTAGTTACACTTTTGAGGGTTATGATCCGGACGGAAGCCCTACCCGTATTGATCTGATCCCCATCGATCCAAAACCCAGTACCCTGACTTATACCAAGAAAACCAGAGAGGTGACCTGGAAACCTTCCTATGAAGAATCAGGGATTTATACTTTTATAGCCAGAATCACAGAAGATAGCCCCGATAACTTATTTACAGAACACGATTTTTCTATTACAGCCAATCACGTAAATCGCAGCCCAAGCTTGCCTCAACCTCAAAACCAATTGGTTGAAGAAAACAAGCTCCTGGAATATATACTTCCTGAAGGAACCGATCCGGATAAAGAAGATAAAGAAAAGTTGATGTACGTGGCCGACAGCCTTCCGGATGGTGCTCAGTTTGATGCACCTAACCGCAAGCTAAGCTGGACACCACGCTTTGATCAATCCGGCAATTACACAGTTATCGTTCGGGTTGAAGACTCCAATTCTGATGGCAAAGGCCAACTTAGTGATGAAAAAACACTTGGTATTCGTGTCGATAATATCAACCGCGCACCCAGTTTTGATCGCATTAATACATTGATTTTTGCAGAAAACAAGCTTAAATCTTACCCGATCAACGCCTCTGATCCGGATAAAGAAGATGCCGGCAAGCTTACATATTCGGCAGTTCAATTACCCACAGGCGCAGGATTTGACCCGGCCACACAGACCTTTAGCTGGACACCAACTTTTGAGCAAGCCGGATCATTTACCGCTCGTTTTAAAGTGAGAGACCAGGGATTGAATTCTCTGTTATTCCCAAATCCGGGATTGATTCTCGAAGACACCATGACTGTAAATATTGTGGTGAATCAAACAAACCGTAAGCCTCAGTTTGTACAAACACCTTCCCAGTCTGTCAAGGAGAATGATAAATTAGAGTTCTCAGTTATCGCTACTGATCCGGACAAGGAAGATAAAGGTAAACTGGTTTATAAAGCGCTTTCGTTGCCGCTGGGCGCCACTTTTGTTCCAAACACACTTACCTTTACCTGGAATCCTACATTTGATCAATCCGGCAAGTACGATGTAATGTTTGTCAGCACAGATACCGGAATTGACGGAATTGCTTTAACCGATAGCCTGCGCGTGGTAATTGATGTGGTTAATGTTAATCGCAAGCCAACCATTGATCAGGTGGCTGATCTTTCAGGAAAGGAAAACGCACCGCTTTCTCTACCCATTACTGTTTTTGACCCGGATAAGGAAGATAAAGGTAAACTGGTTGTAACTGCGGTTGGTTTGCCCAAGGGTGCTGTTCTAAAAGATCAAAACATGACCTGGACACCTGGCTTTGAACAAGCCGGTGAATATTCTATCACTTATATCGTAACGGATGTTGAAGGTATGCGCGATTCCACCACCCATACCATTACCGTTGATAATACCAATCGCTCTCCGAAGTTTGTTGCTGTTCAAAGTAAAACTGTTAATGAAAACGCTCCGCTCAAATTCAGCATTCAAGCAAAGGATCCGGATAGCCAGGATCAAGGCCGTTTGGCTTACAAGGCAACCAGCTTGCCAACAGGCGCCGTGTTTGATACGTCGTCTCAAACCTTTAGCTGGACGCCGACATTTGCTCAATCCGGCACATATTCGGTCACTTTCCAGGTAAGTGACATTGGTATAGATGGTAAAGTCCTATCCGACTTTTTAAGCATACCGTTGACTGTAAAGAATGTAAACCGTAAGCCCGAAATCGTGCCTGTTTCAGACACAAGTATTGCCGAAAATAGCTTAATCAGCTTTATTGTCAATGTCTCAGATCCTGATGTTGAGGATGATGGCAAACTCAGGGTTTCTTGTGATAATTTACCCAGTGGCGCTACTTTAAATCGGCAAGCGTTTTCATGGAAACCCACTCATGAGCAATCCGGTTCTTACAATCTGACCTTTACTGTCAGAGATCTGGAAGGCTTATCAGCATCATTCACACACACCATATCGGTGTCTAACACGAACCGCGGGCCCTCCATAATTAATCTTCGCCCAATTATCACCGATGAAAACGACCGTGTTGAGTTTAAGCTGGATATAACTGATCCTGACAAAGAAGATAAAGGCATGCTTAAGACTGTGGTGGAAGGATTACCAGAAGGGGCAACTTTTACCAACAACACCCTTAACTGGACACCACGCTTCGATCAATCCGGCACTTACCAGCTAACTTATACCGTAACAGACAAAGACGGATTAATGGCAACCGGCTCACAAACCATTGTGGTAAAACATGTGAATCGGGATCCAAAAATCACAACAACCGCAGAAAAAGAAAACCGTGTTGAGGTTGGCTCACCTGTTAGCTTTAATGTCTCTGTTTCGGATGAGGATGCTGAAGACCAGGGACGATTAACGCTGGTCTGTACAAGCAATCTGCCATCCGGTGCCAGCTTTGATAGTAATAGTGGTGAATTTAACTGGACACCAACCGCTGAACAGTCGGGCAGATATTCGTTTGAGTTTAAAGTAACCGATTCAGCCAATCAAAGCGAATACATTGATGTTGATCTCCGGGTACTTGAACCAGCTGCTTCACCGTCTAATTAAGTTTTCACTATTCTTAACCCAAAAGGGCAATTATATAATTGCCCTTTTTTATGAGCTATTATGTTTAACGCGTTTAAAACCGTCTCTCTTTTAACCCTTTTTCTGGCTTTTTTCATTACCGATATATCTCTGGCAGAAACACCGGAATCACCTGATCATAAACGCCTGGTATTTTCGCCTTTGCTTACCGATCCCCTGGAACCCAGGATGGGCACTTTATTTAACACCTCAGAAAATGATCTGCTGCTGGATATTGGTGCCACGTTTGATTTAATGGAGGTTGCACTGGACTCTTCACGCCATGAAAAACTAAGTTTAGGCGGGCACATGGCCACTTATTCCGTGCTTCGCAGAACCAGCAATTTTAAGTTTCCTGTCGATGCCATCGACTATATTTTTGGCATCAATGCTTCATACAAAACCAAGAGTTCCTTATTTGGGATTCAGGGCGAACTTCAGGGTCGATTTCGCTTAAGCCATATATCGGCTCATTTCGTGGATGGGCATTTTAAAAATGGGAAATGGGACCAGGAAAATGTTCCGTTTGACATTCCGTTTGTCTATAGCCGTGAGTTTATCAATGTTCAGGGCAGTTTTTCAACCGATAGCTACAGGGCATATGTCGGATACCAGGTCATGTTTCATACGATTCCGGCCAATATAAATCCACACTCTGTTCAATTGGGATTGGAACTATACCGTCAACACTGCAGTATTCCCAGCATTTACCCATTTTTGGCAACTGATTTTCAAATTAAGCCGATTTGGAACGAGGATAAAAATAAAACTGATGATTTTGCCGGATGCATAAATATTCAGATTGGGTTTAAAACCGCTCCTGTTGATCAAAAAGGGATCAGGGTGGTTCTGAATTATGCCAATGGTATGGATCATCACGGCATGTACTTCTACCGGCGAATCAGCACCACCTCACTTGGGGTATTGTTTGATTTTTAAGGCATTACATTGATTTTTCTTCCTTCATAAACTCTTTACGGATCCCGGTGAGTAAATCGTCCTGGGTAATGGCTGTTCCCGAACGCGCATAAACCTGCAAGGCTGAAAACTGCACCGCATTCAGAATTGAAGCACCGCTCATTTCATAATTCGTGGCCAGGAACTCAAGATTAACACAACAATCCTGATCAAGTCCACTTGGCATAGATTTTTTCCATAATTCCAATCGCTCGTCGTTATTTGGCATGGGAAAATGTACAACAGAATGAAACCGACGTATGAAGGCTTCATCAAGGTTGCTTTTAAAATTAGAAGCTAAAATCATAAGGCCAGGGTAATCTTCTACCCGTTGCAATAAATAACTAACTTCCTGGTTAGCATATTTATCATGCGCACTCTGCACGTTGGTTCGTTTCCCGAACAGGGCATCGGCTTCATCAAAAAACAAGATCCAATTCTTGGTTTCGGCCCGATGAAACACCTTTTCCAGGTTTTGCTCGGTTTCACCAATATACTTGGAGACAATTTGCGAGAGATCAATCCGGTAGACATCTTTCTGGAATTGCTTGCCTAACAATGCTGCAGTCAGGGTTTTGCCCGTACCTGAGGGTCCGTAAAACAACACCCTTAAGCCCGGTTTGATTTTTCGTTGCAGATTGGCATCTTCGTGCAGGTGATGATGGTGTTTGAGCCAGATCATGAGATCATTGACCTGATTTTGGGTATGGGGATGAAGCACCACATCGTCCCAAACCATCGAGGAGAATAATTTTTTTGCAGGAAAATCCAGGCCAAAGCGCGGAGCCGACTCTTTCTGAAACAGCAGTTGATCTACCCATTCATGCGTGAGTACCACCCTACCGCTCATGCGCGGTTCTCCTTCGCGAACCGGCTCCAGCCACAACATATTATCATGAAAGAAAAAGTGCTCTTCTGAAAAGTACTGGTGAGTTTGAAGCCTCTCTGCGACCTTGTTGCCACCAAGTATAAACTGAATGGTTTCGCCGGTGGGTAACATGCCCCGATGAGAAGACCCTTTCACACCACCGAATTCCGGAAAATCCCCACCATTTGGTAAATGTGCCATTACTATAGATTCAAAAAAATTTGTCTGCACATGTGGTGCCAAAGCCGTCATGAGTATAAGCCATTCCTGAGGCTGTTTCAGCATTGGTATGGCTGAAAACAGTCGTTCGTTTCTTGCTTGCAAGTGATGTTGAGCTAACCAGGACGCTGCATCAAAATAATCACCGGCCAGGTAAGCCTGGATTTGCTTTGATACGACTTCTTTTAACAACTCAAGCCCTTTTTCAAGATCCAAAGGCTCAGAATGGCTCTCTTTTATCGGAATAATTTTTTCCATGTCTTGGTGTTTCAAAATCGTTGACCTTCAGTGTAAAAAAATAGTTTGGGCGTCTTAAAATTAAAATGATTCTCCGATACAATCATAAAATGATTTATTCATTTATATGAAAATAGCTACTCTGATGCCTCAGACTCGGCATTTAATGCAGCAATCCTGGGTTCAAACACATTGGTTCTGAATGTTCGGATGTCATCATCAGAAAGAATAGTGAAATTACTTCCCAAATAACTGTACGATCTTGCTACAAATCCCTGAGCATTTCTAAATGCCCCCCATTGTGTATTTCCATCTGTTAAATTGTTATTGACATAGTTTCTCATGGTGTTTAAAAATGTTGTTTTAAGAGTTCGCATCCGCTCATTAAACCGATTAAATAAAACCAACTTATCTTCATTTGAAAGAAGATTTCCGGTATATGCCGTTCTGTTCCCCATAAACGCATTCCAGGTTTGCATATCATTTTGGCTGGAAATACGGCTACGCTCTTCCTGAATAGCATTAGCTTTTCTAAAGATATTTCTAAGGGTTTCTTTATCCGGATTCGATAAATTATCAATGCTTACCTTGTTGGCCGTATCGTTATAGAAGCTATTCCAATCTGCATTCATGTTGCCGCTCACTTTTGTATTGGCAAGTGTGCGAAGTTCATCTAATGTTTTATATGTGACGGCTGTTGCACTTCTTAAATAATAAATATCCAAACTGGACTGACTAACCGTTGCCTCATTATTTACCTGACCTGCCGCTCCACTGATGTTATACCCTGCATGATAAGCCGGATCAGAAGTTGGCATCTCTACATAGTCGTTATCTTGTTTTTTAAGTTGTTTAACCGAGCAACTTAACTCAGTTGGTAGCTTAGATTCAGCTTCAAGGATTCTGTGCTTTTCATTAAGGACAGAATTGGTTTGCCAATTCGATACGCTTTCAATTTCTGAAATTCTGGTCGTATTTCTTGAAATGGCATAACTGACATCAACTGTATATTGTAATATCTGGTCCGCATCCACGGCTTGTTTTACCTTGGACTCTACCTTGCTTTCATGCTCCTGGTTAGCTCTTTGGGTGATTGGGGTTAAATTCGACCAGGTGGTTCCTGAGCCATGTACATTATTATTGAGCAGATGTCCTGCGATATAGTATGAGCGGCCACCGGGGGTTTCACGCCGTGATAAGAGATCCTGATATGTTGGCGAAGTAATGCTTACCCCAGTTCCAGGAACGCCCAGTTTTGTTAATGGTTTAACATCCATACGCGTGGCAAATCCATTGTTCAACCCACCATACGAAGGCACCGGCGTAACCGGCATAGGGCCAGATGCTTCATTTGAAAGTAAGTAACCGGTTACCTGGCTTAAACCTTGAAGTGAGGCATTAAAATCAGGCGTTTGATCCTGAACACCTGCTTCATTTGTACGAGTTCGCATGTTGCTGGTGATCAATCCATCTATGTGCTGAGCCACCCGGATTGCATGGCCCTTCAGTGTGGTCATCGGCACCTCTCCTGTAGGTATATTAATCGTACTAACAGCGCTTCCATTTCGATGTAATGGTATGGAGATAGCCGCTGTAATATTGGCTTTGGCAGAAGAATCCGGATTAACGCGTTGCATTTGCTGTTCATATTTACCGGCGGGCGATGGATTAAGCATCAGTTCAACCCGGTTGCCTTGCTGGGCATAATACAACCGATGGCCTTGTCCATCAGGCGTTCTGAATGGCCGGTTCAACCTTAAAACGCCCCTGGCCCAGGCCATAACCGCACTGGCGGCACTTCGTCCCATCGATACCACCCTGTCCAGAATAGCCATACCCGTATCCACGGCTTTATTGACCAGCCAGGTCAGGGCCCGATCAACCATTTGCCTGACCGACCCAATGATTTCAGCAATACGGCGACCTACCCCGGCCAGTCCCACCTGGTTGGCTAAAAATCCAATTACAATCGGCATGGCCCGACCCATGGCATTTTCAAGGAAATCAGCAGCGGTTTGAATGTTGCCCTGGGCGATATCGGCAACACCACTGACAAACGAATTGATCACTTCCAGCATCTCGCGGAGGTAACGGATAAAGCTCTGCACGGCTTTGTAGATGGCAATCGCACTATTGACCACCGCCATAATGCCGGTTGGATCCAGCATGCTCAGAAGTTTAACAGTAATCTGAGTAATGATGCGTTCCATGATCCAGTTCTTAACAGCATCCAAAACCGTTTGCCATAAATTACTCAGCTGTTCCTGAATGCGCTCCCAAATTGCTGCGATGCCTCGTTCCCGGACATCTTTAATAAAGGTCCAGATACCTTCCAGGGTGTCGATCATGCTGCGTATGCGAGCTACCCGCTCCGGCCCCACTCTTGGATGCTCGGCCAGTTTTTGCCAAATGTCTTCCATGCTGATACCCAACACTTCCAATACCCAGCTAATGATCCCCTGAAGTGAGAAATCCTGCGGTTCGGGAACATTGGCGTCGCGCAGTTCACTCATCAACCAACCCACCACGCTATTGATCAGGTGAGTCAGGATATTATCAAAGAACTGGATAAAGCCTTGTTTGATAGCTTTCAGTAAATTCTTGAGGAATCCGACCGGATCGCGCTTGATGTTTTCAAATGCCTGCATGGCCCGCGTGATGATGTTTCCGATCAGATCAAACGGGAAGTTCATCAGGATCAGAATAGCCTCGATAACGATCATGATGATATCAATCACGAACCGAATCAGTCTCAGGATGGGCTCACCAAATGTGGCGACAATTCGCCTGAAAGCGCCGATTGGGTCAGTTAAATCGTTTATACTGAACGAGTTCCAGAGATCAATAAAGAGCTGAATGATGGATTGCGGGGTCATGTTCAAACGATCAACCGCACGCTCAACTTTATCCACGATCCGATCAATAGCACCCGTTTCTTTTAATTGCTGGTACTGCTGCTCACCACCATCCATCAGGCTCATAAAACCTTTCACGAGGTTATGAACGGTTCTTGGCACGCGCTCACCCGTAAATGGATCGCGACCGATGATCACCGTTATCAGTGAGTAACCCCGCGTTTGCCTGGCATGCTCACTCAGCCTGGAGAGCAGCGCGTCTTTGATCACCCTGAGTATCTCTATAGCTGCATCTATGAGGAACTGCCCGACAATTCGAACCGGCTCCGAGAACTCATTCCAGATCCGGGTAAAGGTATCGATAGGGTGGAACAGGTTCTCGATGGTTACATAGTCCCAGATATTGGCTATAGCGGCCTGTAGCAATTGATACGCGCGGGTAAAGACGGCAATGCCTCGGTCTATCCAACCGGCAATACGCTCAAACGTATCGGTTTCAATCATCTGGCGGCGCTGCTCACGGCCATCTTCACTGACTTCAAGGAAGGCACTGAGTATATTGGTGCCGTTGCGCGCCACGGTTTCCATGGTCTCGGGATCAAATCCCAATGCCACGGTTAAGAGCGGATATAAGTTTGGTATGCGGGTTCGAACAAACGCAGCAATCTCACTGATCATTTTCTCCTTGATGCGTTCAAGGAATGTCTCTGCCGAGCGTTCAACAAAGGCAACAATCTGCTGAATGGTGGTTCGGAGCAGACTGGCCACATCATTCATCACGCCATCAGGATTGCCTGCATCATCCAGTGATAAGCCATCCCAGAAACGCGCAAAGCGATTAGCGATACCCGTTGCCAGGCTGCGAACATCTTCAATCCGGCCTTGCAGCCAAACGGCAATGTCGTTGTATATGCCTAACCTGATTAAAAGCGAGCGGAACATGGAACCGGCGGGAAGTAAATCAAGGCCGGCTTCAAGTAAATTTTCACCGGTGAGCGGTTTTGGTTCACCTGTAATGGGATCTTCTCCCAAAATGAGACTTAAGACATCATATCCGGGGATTTCACTGACAAAATCACGAACTTTCTCCAGGAGCCATGCTTTTGCCGCATCCAATCCCTGCTCAATATACTCTGCAGCTGCACTAACTGCGCCGGATACGGCATCCCAGGCATCTCCCAGCCAGGAGCGCTGCAGAGAAAGACCTGAAGTTTTGGATTGGATAACTTGCACCGGAGGCGCGCGTGGAGGTGCGCGTTCATCAGCACGATTAACTTTTGGTGATAAAATTTCTTTTTCTTCTTTCTGGGGTGATTGCGTCACTTCGGGTTTTCGATGAATATAGTCGTCCATCACCGGATACCTGGATAGAGTTTGAACTGGCAAGCTGCGAGCGCCATTTCTATAACTTGCGCGCTGCACGGTATAGTCGTGCTTGCGCTCCAGTTGAAGCTCTTCTTCCTGTGTTTCGTTCTCTTCCTGTTTGGAAATGTTTTCGGTCTGCGCGAGAGATACGTTTGTCAGTGCCTCTCCGGCATAACCTGTGCTATCTGTATTTTGGCCGGATTTTGCCTGAATCTTGTTGTGTTCTGTATCTTGTTGACCGTGCATCTGATCTTGCGAGTCTTCATCCTTCGGCTGCACATTAAAGAGCGTCTTTCGCAACTCTGCAAGCGATCTTACCGGTGCCGCACCCGGCGTATCCGGGCTTCCGGGATTACGCAGCACACCATCCATCATTTTGGTTGGATCAAAAAATCCGAACCAGTGTTCCAAAGGATGGCTTTGTAGTTCAATTTCACCACCCACGTTGTCGTCGCCGGCTGTGTTGCCATTTACGGAGGTCACTTTGGAACCATCGCTATCGGCAACCAACGCATAATGGGAGAATTCCTGTCGATACGCTATATCACCGGGTTTGGGGACATATCCGGCCGGGTACGCAGCTTCAGGAGGGATCATGCTTTCGCCGAGCGTCCATTTCTTGAGCGGTATACCGCCTTTATTAAGCGCCCAGAACGCAAAGATCCCACACCAACTTGGCATGGCATCACGGGGTTGATTATGACGCACGGTTCGTTGATCACCCGGGTCTATCACATCTCCGTTAAAAGTCCGTTTCGTTTTAATATCAGACTCTGAAACCGCTCCTTCCTGAGCAGCAGCACCTTCCGGCAAAATCTTATCGGGGCCAAATGTGGTTTTAAAATACTCCATTAACCGCTCCCAACCCATGCGTTTTCCATCCGGCCCTTTTTGGTTGGCCGAAACTTTGCCCTGCTCAGCTTTAGCCAGTTCCACAGCTGCTTCCCGCTGCGACTGGGCTGAGCGTTGCAGACGCCTAGAGCCGTTTTGTTTTACAGGTTTTCGATCTGCTGCTTTTCGTTGAACCGGACTGGCCCCTTGCTGGATTGTATGGGTCAGCTCATGGGCAAGCAATAACGAGCCACCTGATGTGTGTGGAGAGTATTTACCGGTGTTGAAATAGATATCATTGCCATGCGTAAAGGCTTGTGCATGGATGCTTTTACTCAGCGATCCGGCCTCATTACCCGTATGAATCCTGACCTGGCTGAAATCAGCCTGGAACCTTTGCTCCATAAATGTCTGTGTACCATCAGGTAAATGACTGCCTTTACCCTTGGTTGAAAATAAGGCGTTATGGAAGTCTCCTGCCGGAGCGGGTGGCGCGCGGCTGGTTTGTTTTAAATGAATCCCATCCGGGCCACGTATACGCTTGGTATAAACCGTAAATCCGCCACCGGTTTGGATATTGGAAGGTGGTGGTGGCATCTCCGACTCACGCTCCTCTTTGCGGCTAAGCCTTGCATAATGCTTAGCCTGAATCATTTCTTCTTCTTCAGATTCTTGTTCCTGCCGATAAAGCGCGTAGGGTGTATCCTGGGAGGATTTTAATTGAACGGACTCATCTTTTTCTTCTTCACCGTCTTCTTTTGGTTGAACGAGTTCTTCTTCCTGGCGTTGTAAAGTCTCATCCTTTTCTTTTTCCTCTGTGCCTTCTGGTTTTGCCTGGATTTCTTCTTCCTCTTCTTGGGGGTCTTCTTCCACCTGTCGTTGGACGTGTTCTTCTTCTTTGTCTTCTAGGGTGGATTTTTCAGGAGCCGGCATTCGCATGACGTGTTCAGCCATGGCATCGGCTTCTTTTTCCTGTGGGTCTTGTGGACGGCTAACTTCTAATTTGGGTTGGATAGCCGAATGAAAGAATCCCTGAGATTGGGAAGAGCCGAAAAAAACCTCTTCCCCTGCTTTCCTGAAGAAAGTACCCGCCGTCTTATTTTGCTGGCGATGAACCGAGGTTGAAGTTGATTTTTCAGCTGTTGTAAACATTGTTTATCCGATAGATGTATCTTCTATTGATTAAACTGAAATTCACATTCTTACACCCACTCTACTTTAAGCAGGGATTTCATCCAGGGAAACGAGATCAGGGCAATGCTCCAGGGTAATTGCTCCAAAAGCATATCATAAGACTTTTGCTGGACACTCAACAGAAACTCGCCGGTTTGGATTTTCTGAAGCTTGCCGTTGCGTTGCAGGAAGGCCTCGCGAAGTCCTTCAGGCGATGTGTTTTTCAAAACGGCCCAGTGCTCAATAACCGATATCAAGAGTTCATCACATTCCTGTTTTATCTCTTCTGGTAGCGATTTAGGAAACACCAGTGGCTCCTTTAAATCAAATCCGCATAGAAATTTTTCAAATCCAAGTTCATATTCCTCGGCATGATCCCGGCCAAAACTCACATAATGCAAAGCCGCTATAGCCAGATCTGTATCTGTAAAACCTTCTGATTTGGAATAAACACCAATACGATCAAAAAACGTGGGCAGAAGTGGGCACACGATCACCAGCCCGGCATTTTCAACAAAAAGACCATCCTGTTCCATGGCTTCTGTGGGTGTTTTCTCAATGGATCTCACGTCATCGATATGCAAATGTTGCTCTACCTCATTTTTTTTTCTACGAAGTTTGTTCAGAGTCTGCTGAATGATTTCTTCAACATCCGGAGTATAGGTTGTGTTTTTCATGTCTGAAGGCTGCATATCAGTAATCTTTGTACCTTCAACTTTTTTCTCTTTTGGTTGATCCGGATGTTTGCCCCTGATATAAGTTTGAACAGCCTGCTTAATGCTGCCCTCTGGCAAAGATAAATTTAGCTGATCCAGATCAAGTCCTGTTTCTTTTAACAGTCCGATCCAGTGTGTGGCAGCGGCATGCTGATCAGACACGGTAAAGCTACCGGTTGTCTGGCCTTGTTGAAGCAGCACACACAAAAAGCCCAATCGTTTCAGATTTTCTTTTGGCAAGTCTGAAGCCATAGAGTCTTTTAAATCCTCCTCATCAACAATCAGGGCTGAAACTGTTTCAAGCTCAGCAATAAAATGCCCCGGGACGCCTAAAACATGAATAGCCACATGTTCAAAAGCTTTGGAACTCGTGGATTGAAAAAACCTGATTTGTGCAGCCGGAGAGCTTAAAATCTCTTTAAACTGGTGCTTAAAGTCCCCGATATTCTGGAGCTGAGTAAATAGCTCTGGTTTTTCAAGTGTTTGCAAATCAAATCCAGAGGCTAGTGGTGGCAGGAGACCTGTTTGTAAAAAGTGCAGCCATAGCCGAATAAAATACTCTTCTGCACTTTCCACTAAAACCGCTTCAGCAATTTGTTTTTTATCTAAACCAGACAACTCACTGTATAACTTACTTTTGATATGCTCAAGGGCTTCGGTTTCCCAATTCTCGATTGAACTGACTTTAACAGATAATGTCATCAAATCTTTGCGGATCACCTGGTCTGTGTCTGGTAAAGACTCACACCATTCATTGAGCATAGGCAACAACACCCCATTGACCCACTTCGATGAGTTTTGCTGAGCCTGCCACGTATCCACCGGATCTTTAAATGCCAGCTCTACCGTAGTCTTACCGATAATATGATTGCCGAATGCCATCCTATTTCATGGTTACCAGTAGTTTCTTGAGATTATTAGCGTACTTTGGCTTCTTGGTTTGTTCATCACTGGCCTTGAGGCGTTGCTCTTCTTCTGCCACATCAACTTTCAACTGCTCCAACGGTTGAGATTCTGCTTTTAACTTGGTTTTGCGCAGCGCCCACAAGCCATTTCTTCCTTTTAGTTGATCATTCAGGATCCTAAAAACCTTAATGGTTTTAATAGCGGCTTTATCGATATCTTCATTTTGCATACATGCCACATGCATCGTAAGCCCGCTCAAGATGCGGTAGAGTTCCAGGAACAGCAACCGGTGTTGACCGGCGTTTTCTTCATTGGTAAGCTGCTGATGAATGAAGTTGAGCCAATTTGGCATTGCCGTTTCCAGAGGTAAAATGGTGTCATTTCTTATTCCCTGGTAAAAGGCAATCTGCTTATCCAAAGGCTGATCGCAGACTTTTGCAAGTTTATTCATGAGCGGATGGATCTGCCACTCATCCAGGTACCACTTTTTAAAACTGTTATAATTATCTTTATCGAGTGTATTTAGCTTTTTATAAGCCTCTGCGACCTGGGCACACTTCTGACATGTGGTCACCACCTCCTTGCCAACGAGAATATTCAAACTATCCGAGCCAGAGTCGCCGGTTCGGGAATTGGTTGCTTCAAACTTAATGACTTCCAACCCCTGTTTTTCAAATTGAATTTTCACATCTTCTTTGCTGCTGGAAACAAAGGTATTGTTTCGGGTCCAGCGATACGTATCGGCGTTTTCGGTGATGCCGTTAAAGGTTATAATAGTACCTGGCTGAATAGGCTTTTCCGGCGAAACCTCCGGATTTGTCTTGATTTTTGCGGTTACACTCCCCACCACACTAAATGATAATTCATTTGAAAATGCCGACTGGCTGGTCTCGGACTGCACCACTTTAACTTTAACGCTGTAGTTGCCCGGTTCTTTATATTCTTTAGGAGGGATCTGGGGTTTATCACTAAATTGCGTGCCATTTTCATACCACTCCACTTTATCGGCATTTGTGAGCTCGGCTTTAAACTGCAATATCTGGCCTACCGGAAAATGTGTTTTTTCTTTAATTTCTGGCTCACTTGTAAGCACAGCGCCCGGCTCATTAGCAACAACAATCGTGATAATAGCCGGTTCTGAGGAAGCTTGTGTAGCCGATTGTGTGGCAATTAATGAAAACACATAGGTTCCGGGTTTTTCAAAAACCCGCTCACCTAAAGAGATTTCATTACTAATCACCGATGTTCCTTCTTCAGTTTTTAAATACCAACTGGCTTTATCGGCGTATTTTAACACACCTTCGAACTTAAGAGTGGTACCAACCGGCACAGTTGTTTGGTTAGGTGTAACCAGGATATCTGCTGTTGGGGTGTTATAAACAGTTACCGCAATCGGATCGCTGGTTTGCCCTTGGCTGGTAAAACTAAAATTCAGTGCCAGACTTGCCTCATTACCAATTTTTTCTGCCAGTAACGTTGGAACAAATATATAATCGTTGGGCGAAGGCATCTTTACCCCGTTTTCTTCTGTGCCATTGTTTAAGGTCCCTTCCTGAGGCGTATGCGAGAAATTGTAGGTACTTTCATCGCCCACATCATAAGCCAATGTACCCGTTAAGGCATTTGCCTGAAGATTTAAGCTCACAATCACAGGTAATTCTTCAACCTCTTTGATGTTAAAAACAATTGGCGGGCAGTTGGAGTAACATAAATATGGCAGGTAAAAATCTGCGATCACGGTGCCTTCTGGTATTTGCTCAATTAACTCCTGAAGCTTGAGTTGTTTTTTAAATACAATCGCTTTATTGGGATTATTTTTACTCCAAAACCGGTCGCGCTGATCTTCAGGCGTATGATAAACCAAAATAAACGTGCCGCCTTTGGGTACGCCGGCTTTGTGCTCAAGACCGGGATGGCGTTTTGAGAAATTCTGTAATTGGCGCAAGTCCAACAGTTCTTCTGCACGGCGAAGGTATTCCAGCTTTAAACCTTTTAATACATTACATTTACAGCTGTATATGAGGGTATCTAAATGGTCGTATAGATCTTCAACGATAAATAAAAACAGCAAAATGGCCCCGATATTGGTCTGTGTGGTTGCCACAACCTGCAGATCTTCCTTAACCAGCATCTGCTCGGCTTTTGCCTGGGCCACCTCTGATTTGATCTGATTCGAGATATAAGCTTTTTGTTTGATCTCAAAAAGCTCCAGATCCGTATCGGTGATCTGTTTTGAGGCGATGGCATCACTAACTTTTTCGATACCTTTCGCCGATTTGGCCGATTCTTTTGCCGCTTTCACCGACTCAACATTCACTTGTTTTTGCGTTTGGTATAACTGTTTTCGAATGGATTCTTTCTCGGTATTCTGAACCTGTGTATTGACCTTTTTGAAACTTCTGGCTCGTTTGGCCACCTGCTCATGAAGCTTGCAAAACGCATCCACATCAAAATCATGCAACTCTTCAGTCAGCAGTTCTGACAAACGAATAATAAATAAGGGGATCTCAAGTATGGGAACCATTTGGGATACGGCCGCTGAAAGCTGGGTAGTTAAATAGGTGTTGGTTTGTTGCCCCCCCTTGGACACTTCTTCAATGTTTGAGTCCACATCAAGAGCTTTGAGCATCATGGCTGAAGAAAGCGATTCTTTATCTTCCAGTTTTCGATAGATCTCTTCAATAACGGTTCCTAAACTAGCACGGTTGATCTGGTAAGGCGTTTTGGTGCAATAGCCAAACAACGGTACAACAGATTCCAGGTCTTTATCAGAAGCCTCTGAAAGTTTGGCTAAAAAGCGCGTATAGGCCTTCATTTGCAAATTGGCCAGTTGCAATGGAATATCGTAGTAATACCGGAGTTCCTGGCATAAGACACACAGTATCTCATTGCGTAAGGCTGAGTACATGGCATCCAAATCGTTGAAATAGCAGTGCAGATCGCCCATGTTTTCAGTCAGCTCTTCCATGCTGAACTCATCCATAACAGAGCGTTTCTGAGCCTCTGAGGTATCGGTGTTGATGGCCACAACATCAACAGCCAAACGGTGTTTTTGAATATTTGATTTTAAATCGCGCAAGACCTTGGTGTAACTTTTTCCCACAATACCTTCAACACGCAGGAAATTATACGGCTCCAGATCGTGCTCAAGGGCATTGACAGGGCCGGCATATTGATTGGCGTGGTAGGATAGGTTCTGGCTGGCCTGACCAATAAGTGTTTTTTCAATATCCCACTCTTTATATAGCGGGCGCTCGCCTTGTTTGACCTTATAATAATATGGAATGGCTTTGTGGGATAACGGATCAGGGCCCAGCCGGCTGGGGGTGATGCGCTGATATGGATCAACCTGCTTCATTTGATTGCCTTGAATAGGCGGTACTGCAAAATTCTTTATGAGTAAAACCAACCGTCTGAACAAACTTTTGAGTTTTACATGTAATTGATGATGCTGGAACAAGGGTGAGCCAACAAAATAATGCCGGTAAGCCGAGTTAAGTTCCGATGTTACGGGCAGAGCCAAATCCAGCATCAGATGTCTTGGAAACAGGTGACTCGGCGGGGTGCACACGGTGAGTACCTCCAGACCGGTTTCGCGGAGTTCGTTGTAGGCGTTGATAAGATCACATACAAAGTCGTAATAATACTGGACATGTAAAAACTGATCAAACTCCAGATTCTTTTCATAGACTTTTTTATAGACATTTGTCAGTCCTGAAAAAGGATTAGCCGTTTGGAACTCTTCATCCAGAACCGGTTTGAAAAGAGTCCAGAAATGAGAAAATGTCAGCTCAATGTCTTCAATAAAACTTTTATTCAGATGCCTTAAGAAGGCGTTAAATACATCCGATGTGGTGGCAACTGATGTATTGGGAACATCAAAGCGTTTGATGTTTAAATTTTTAAGGCCAATCAGTTGCTGACTTGGCAAGGTGCCAATGGAGCCGTTTAACAGATGTTCTGTCTTTGATTTTTCTACCAGTAATGGCCTGATGTTGACTTCAACCCTCACCCCTTTATCGTCGCACGAATTGGGATTACAATTCTTATTATCGATCTCAAGCAGTTCCACAAAAAGCAACACCACTTTTTTCTTGGCAGCTAATCCGTTGCCATTTAAGAAATCATAGGACAAAGGTGTTGTTCCCTTGGCACTGGCTGTTTGAAACAGCTCCCAAAACTTTTGATCGGCTGGATTGAGAAACTTATCATAGGTTTTCTCCTGATCGGGATCATATATTTTATACTGGGTATAGGTGGTTTCGGGGATAGAAATCAAATGCCCCTCGCTGGTAATACCCGTCCCTTTGGTTATGGTGAGGGTCTTGCCGTTCTGAGACGGTTTTACTTCCAGACCGCACACAATGCCAATGCCAATGAGGTTTGTTCGTGTGAGCCGCCCCTGCTCGTCTAGATATCCAAAAAGATTATTCAGATTTTCGCTGGTCAGAAGCTGATCCGGGACGAAGTGAGGATATGTGTTCTTATCGGGTAGCATGTGTTTCGGTGTTTAAGTTTATACAATAGTCTGATTGATATAAACCCTGTTTTCATCATTCCCATCGATACAGTCATGAAGAAAAGCGGGTGGGTAGAGGCTTTTCAAATGTTGAAATACATCTAAAAGGTCTTTCAGAAGCTGGCTTTGTAGTTTCGGATCGGATTCGGGCTTGGAGACTTCGTTCAGCCAGGCGCACCAGGCTATTTCAAATTTCACTAAGTCTTCCGTACTCACCCAGCAAATCTTTAGGCCTATATGGGCCGGTACTTCTCGGCGTATGGTTTTTTCTGCAAATCTGCGGAACATAATGTTGCTGTTAGCCAGACCTAACTCGCCATTCAGGATCACGGTGAGTCTGAATGAATACGGATCGCCCTGGCTACAGTTTTCACAATTCTGTGGCACACAAATGGTGAGTAACGGATCCCCATCTGGTAGTTCCGGCGAGCCCTTTGGAAATTTTGGTCGGAGTAACACATGCTCCACTACAAAGACTTTTTCAGAAGCCGAGATCTCTTTCACAAACTCAATTAACTGATCCCGGGCTTGCTCGGCATCGCCCTTGGTTTTAAAATGCTGCTTTCGGGTTGCGATCACCTCGTCGGTTTCATCCAATAGGTTCAGTACCCAGGCTTTCTTTTTCGCGATGCTGTATCGCTGTAAATTCTGCATGTGTTTTTTAACCTGCAGAATTTCTTTCTTAGCCAGTTTTATGGATTTGTAATACTCTTTCTCACTATACCTTGTGCTGCTGCTAAGACATATTTTTCCCTTTTCATCGACCAGCCGCCAGCGCTTTTCAAAATTCACCGTATCTTTATCGTTTTCTTCATAAATCTCCACATAATTCCAAAACGAGTTCAAACCCAGTAACTTTTTAATGCGTAGTTCTAAACCCGAATAATTAGACTCATCGCAAGGCAAGGGATGTTTCATATAATTAATCGCGCGAGCCCTGTTGTGCCCCATTTCGGGGATATCTTCTGCAAAGGAAATTTTAGTCTTAATCAGCTCTGAATCGGCCAGTGATTTATCTTCGTAGTAATTATAAAGCATGAGTGCGTAATCGTTCATACGCTCGGCAAACCGTGCCATCAGATGATCAAGAAACCGGTTTCGACGATCATAAAACGTATTGCTCCCTTCCAGTAAATTATGCAACAGGGTTTGGTCCAGACCGTTGGTTAGCTCTTCAATACCTTCAATCTCAGTATTGGAGAGAAGCGAGGTGAAGTAGGTCTTATTCACTGAACTGTCCAGCGCAAACAGATCCTTCAGATGTGCCAGTTGATAGAGGTAATTGACCAGCAGTTGCTCAAAAAACAGCAAATACCCTTTAAGCTGTTTGGCTTTGGATTTATGCTCAAGCGAAGCATTTCCGGGTAATCCATTTTGACCAACGCCATAGGTATCGGGTAATGAATACTGAAGTGGATGGTAATCGGTGAGGTTGTAATACCTGCCTTTTGGTTCGGGCAGCTTATTTTCCCTATCACTAAACCGTGGTTGCAAATGCTGCCCTTTAATAACCTGAAGGGTATCCAGCAGCTCGGATTTATCGGGTAAGAACGGCAGGTTATCTTTATAGACTAAAAACTTACTGGCTTCCAAATACAACCGGGGTTGGTGCATTGGATCAATATCCAATTCCCAGGACTGGCTCGGACCCACCTGTTTTCCTTCCTGATCAAACTTGGTAAGCAGGATGTTTTTAACGGCCACAATCCCTTCAATATCCATCAACAGATTGATGATGTCTGAGGTATAAACCGTTTGCTTGAGTTGAGTTTGCTCCAGTTCTTCACTTTTAATGAATCCTTTGGTTAAAAGCGGGCCATTAAAAATGGCATCTATGGTGTAACCTTCATCCAATAGCTGCTTGAGAGAATAAAACCGAATATCCGGACTGAAATACTGCTGAATGCTGAAATAAGCCATTGCCAGCACGCGCTCAATATCTGCGGCGGGTTCTACTTCCATATCTGCGCAAATGGCTACATCCTGCACAGCAACAGCCGAGATGGTGCAATAATCTTCACACAGGTTTCGATGATTGTGTAACCCGTCTCTGGTGGTTTCGATAACCTGTTGAGCGGAATGAATCAGTTTTAAATACCTTGGGAATAATCCGCTTGGGGTTGTATCGGAAGCAAGGGCTGATTTAAGATCACTCCATGTTAACGCTTTGCGGTGAGCATTACTTTTGAACCAGACTCGAAGCGGTATATCCTTCAACTCAATTTCCAGTGTACCCGGATACACCGCATTTGGCTTGAAGGTGAGCTTAACGGTGGCATAAACTACATCTTTCAATAGTTTTGCATGGCTTTCAGGTGGAGCGTCTACATTATCAGCTTTGTTTCCTGAAATATACTTAACCTCAACTTCAGTAATCTCAGAGTTCGGCTGCAGTAAATTTTTGTAGTCGTTCTGCTCGGGATACTCTGGCGCCAGTCGCTTCTGAAGCTGCCGCCAGGAAGGGAGCCTGATTTCCATGAGTGCCTGGGTATAAACCCCGTCCACCTCAAATCCAAAATCATGAAGAATCTTTCCGCTGTTTAAATCCCCCAAACCTTCGGCGTCATCAAATTCCACCAGGGCATCATAAAGCCCTTTCGGGGAAATCTTAGTGCCGGTTTTGGGTTTGTATTGCAACCGGCTTTCTGAGCAATTAACATAAAGATAAAACGCTTCACACGGGCAGATTTTTTTCAGCAGCCACCCGTTTTTCACGCCCTCGATATCAATAAGCAACTTGCGATAATCATTGATGCTAAGAGGGTTCATGGTTAAAATCTCAGGTGCCGGGAAAAAGGCCTGACGGGCATTGGCCGGATATTCATCCGGTTTGTGTGCCAGCAGATCTTTAATCTCAAAACTGGTGCGATGTGCCAGATCGGTAAGTGCATAACACAGCACCTCCAGTTGTGTAATTCCCGGATCGTGTATATTGTAATCCGTCCATAGCTTGCTGCCCAGGTCGCGGATGTACTCGATGCCTTTTTGGCGTAACCAATAATAATCCTGGCTTTTCTCAAGCTCCGGATGTTTGGGTATGGTTAGACTTTCTTGCTTGGCCATCAGCTAACTTTTTGTTAAACGTTAAGACTCTTCATCAAAACACGCCTTATCTTCCTGAACCGACTCCGAATCATATTCCGAAATCTCATGCTTGTACGATTCAACCGAGACTAAAACACTTCGCGCCGAAGAAGCTGAGAGCATTTCCATATCTTCAGAAAATGCGCTGTTTTCACCCACTTTCTGGCGTAGGTTCATGTCGGTGATAAATTCAACATAAGGACGCTCTTCTATGAAATCTATCACGGTTGATTTATAGAGCTTGCCGCCAAATTCTATCTCAGCAGCATTATCGGTAAGCCACGGGCTTAAAAATTGTGTAATCTCTTCCCTGAGCAAATTGGCATAGTAGGTGAAATTTTGGTATCCGGATTTCAGCTTCAGTTTAAACCCGGTCTTGACTTCCTCATAGAGCGGGTTTTCAACAATCACATTCACATGGGCCGATACCCGCGAGGCCAGAAAGGTTTTTATTTCGGCCAGTGTACTCTGATGAGTATATGGCTTGAGCTTATCGGTATCGTTGCGATTCACAAGGCTTGGCACGGTAATGATCGTAACATAGCCTGGCTGGTTTTCACTATAGAATTTCTTGCTCTCTACTTCTATATCCTCTACACGGGTATGATTAAGGCATTTGACTTTATAAATGGTTGGGAAGGCTTCCAGAATTAAATGCTCGTAATCCCATATAGTGCTGGCGCGGTCGCGATGCCGCAGGCGCTCGCTCACCCTGGTATAAAATTTTTCAGGTTGCTCTACAGCACGGCCGCCAAAAGAGCTGTAGGGTTGAGCGATTTTTTTCACCCAGGAGAGTGGCACTTTTAACTTGCTGATGGTTGAAGCAGCAAGAGGTTTCGCCAATACATCCGTTGCATTTCCCTGGTCCGAAAAGGTAACCAATGCCGCCTGAGCCTGAACTGAAATCAATTTTGCCACAGCACCGGCAGCTTCACTTATCGACGCCCGAAGCCAGATGTGATCTTTAGGTAAGAGGGTATGCTCTGTTGTTGCGCCCGAAGGTATGGAAAAAGAAATGATGCCGGACTTGATCAATTGCAAGGTACGATCAACCAGCTCTTGATCTTTAAAGTTGACCCATTCATTAGCCGAAAGATAACTCCAGGCCACGTGGAACTCGGGTTTGCTTACCAATGGATCGGTAGTGCCTTCCATCACCTGGAACAAGATATTCACCGACTCCTGAGCCGAGAGCTTCTCCAAACCAATATAAAACTCCCCGATATGATTGTGCTTTTTGGATTGAACCAGTGTAATATCTGTAGATTCAGGCTTATCATCGGTATGGTTAAACTGGGGAAAGACATAGACATCGCTTTCCTGGTTTAATAAATCCTGGTGCTGCTCAGCTTCCCCGAACGGATAGATATGGAAAAAACGACCCTTGTTATTATTCAGCGTTTGACTGTCTGTGAGGTCTATGACCCCGGTAGCCGCCTCATAACTCATATACACCGACTTCAACGTAGGGGTGTAAGGCTCAACAGGTGCTGATGGTTCAGGCGAGACTTTATTAGCTTTATCGATAAGGTATAATGTGTAATCATTCATATAAGCTTTATGCCCAAAATCATGCAATAAGCTGAACCTTAAAAAACCGGCTGCGCTGGATGAGCCATAGGGCTTATACTCTTGATCGTACCGGGTAAACACACCTTCTCTAATCCAGTTGGCCTGGATCTCTTTGGTATAGGTGCTCAGCACCTCATCACCGCTATTTTGAAACAGCTGAAAAGGACTTAAAGAACTTCCATCGGGTTTTTCAGATATCCACTCCCCGCCTTCCAGGAACTCAAGCTGTACAGAAGGTGTAATACCTGAGGAAGTTGTATCCGTATTCTTATCATAATCCATTCCTATGCGATCCTGAACAATACCTTTCCACTCCAGGTGAAGCCTAAGCCTGGCACCGGGTTTTGTAAAGACTTCCTTAGCGCCAATGATCAAGGATGCCCCGATCTGGGGTTGGGCACCGAAGGGTTGAAAAGGTTTGGAAGCATCCACCTGCCCGGTATCGGCGGTAATAAACAGGTTTTTTATTCCCTGCTGGTTATACGTGCTTTGCCCCATGCCCACTTCAACCTTTAACTCTAAAGCCTCCAGGGTAATGTCCCGAAGCGTGGTATAGGGGTACTGGATTTGATCAGTGTTGGTGAGCTCGATGCGCAAAACCGGCACATTCACATTGTAAGTATGCTCATGGATGTCTGTGTTGTAAGCTTGAATTTCAGGCGTATTGCCATCAAGCGTCAGCTCGAACTCCACACAAGACGCTGCATTGCTCATTTGAGACTCGACCACACGTATGTGATCTGATTCAAGTTCTAACCAACCATCCTCGGTGGTGAGAAAAGCCGAATAGTGAAGTCCGGCAAATGCACTATTATTGGAAGTTTTTAATCTTAAACGAATGGTTCGGGAGCCTTCGGCTAAAAACAAATAGCTGGAAGCTACGGCAAATCCAATAGTGGCATTGGGAGCCAGAACATCTGTTAATCGATCGTTTTCATAGACATACGAAGTGAAAACCGGCCATTCCCGCGTTTGTGTGGTGAGTTTTCCACCAATACCATCCGCGCTGTTAGTTATTGGTGAAGCAAACAAGCGCTGTTCATTATTAACCGTTATATCCGAGCCATTATCTGAGTACGTATAGCTATCGCCAGCTTGTCCGAAATAAACCGATTTTAATGCTGCAACTTTAGCTTGCGTAAAGGTGGTCTCATTGTCTAACGCATAGACTATCTCCTGACCCCCGGAGTCTTTACCGGCTTTAAACAGTTTTCCTTTTTTCAGAGCGCCTGAGGTGGTGGTTTTAGAAAGCTCTAAAATCACATGCGCTTGATTCGGCTGGGCCGGTTTGGGTTGAAACTGTAATATATCCTTGTAGTAATAATCCAGATGCCGGACAGTAAGCTGATTAAGCTGATCTACATTGTTGCGATACAGCTTGAGAAAAGTCAGAAAGAGGGCATAATGTGGTGCATGCTGTGGCCAGGATGCCAGCGTATTCAACAAGTCGTTTTCGGCGGTGCTAACCACTTTCTGATACACCTGGATAAACACATCAAAGACCGAGGTAAATAAATTATGATTTACGGCTGCAAGCACAGTCGCCAAGTCAACGTTGTTCAATAAATTGGCATTGGGCAGCGCTGTAACATCCTGGTAATAATCCTCCCAGCTTTCATAGGTAACCTCCAAGCTTGCATCGGGTTTTTTCCACCAAACCTCGCCAAGACCTAAACCTCCAATAAGTACATTAGCTGTTTGAACCGGCTCTGAGAGCACCTTCCAGTTACTAAAATCAACATCATAAATGGCATCCACTGAGTATTTAAATGTCTGTTCTGCTTCATCATAGTATAGAAGCATTCGCTCCAGAGCCGGTTTAAGCTTATTCTTAATCAGGTTTTTGAGTGTTGGTTCAAGCAATCCATCATTTTGCTCGGAGGACGAGCCGTTTGAAGCTGATGAAGAGAGGCGTTGCAACTGGTCATAAATGCGATCAAATCCTTTGGCCAGAGAAAAAACAGCACTGAAGAGTTGATAGAGTTGAACTTTTACATCGACTGAAACCGAATCGGCTCGTTTGATCTCATCAAAAAGGAACTTGATTTGTTGGCGGTAGCTCTCGACATTCTGAACTGCAATACCACCTAAGATGGCCGATATGTCGCTGGCAAAGAAGGCTCTCCAATCGGCACTTTTAATGCCTTTCAGATCCACGAAATGAATGTAGCGGCTGAACTGAGCAGCAAAATTGATCCACTCGGCATAGTCATGCTCGATAATGCTAACATAGTCGGACTTTAAGCCGGGCAGAAATCGCTGGCTTTGATTGGTACCACTATGCTTTAGCGGATTTTTATAGTCCTGACATTCATCCATGAGCCTGTATTAGTCTTTAAAAGGTCGCCAAAAAGTTGATCTCCGTGCCTTCGATATCGTAGAACGGATAGACAAAATTAAATCGTGAATTAGTCCCCCTGATCTCAAAATCAATTTCCACAAGCAGCTCTCCTTCCAGTTCATTCTGGGAATTGATCTCGATGCGTTTGGCATCAATCCGCGGTTCGAAATACAAAATGGCTGTCCTGATCTTATCCAGGATCAATGTTTTGGTGGTGGTATTCATCGACTCAAACAGCAGCTCTTTCAAGTTGCATCCATATTTGGGCTGCATAACACGCTCGCCAATGGTGGTACTGAGCAAGATCTGAAGGCTTTGCTTTATATCATCTACCTCGGTAGCCGTTGCCACGCTTTTCGCATGCGGATTAAATTCCGGCGGAAAACTCCAGCCGGTTCCCAAAAAATTTACCTCGTTTTCGTTTGCCATATCTGTTCGTTGTTTAAACTCATCCTATATTTACCGTCGGGCAGCCGATAACTATACTGCCCCCATGTGCTGTGCTATCGCCCATTCGTGCTGCGGGCATTCCGCCGATCATCACCGTAGCTGATCCCATAACAATGGTATCGGGCGGTCCGGTGCAGGTGCACATATCATTTACTCTGGCTGCCGGCATACCGCCAATCATCACGGTAGGTTCTCCGGGAGGCATTACCGGTCCGCCAACATGTGGCACGGTTCCGGTAACAATGGGACAGACATGCATATCCCCAACTCTGGCTGCAAAAGGCATAAGCGTGCTAGGTTTAATTGATATTGACCACCGCGCCTTTAAGATCTGCGGTGCCGCTTAAAGAAAGTTCAGCACCGGCTGCCGAGATTTTAGCACTGGCGCTACCCGTTAATTCCTGGTTTATGGCTTCAGCTTTCAGATCGCCTGCAGCTTTCAGGACAATATCTTTACAGCTATCCAGGGTGATCCCTTCTGAATCCATGGTGATTTTATTACCGTTCTGGCATTCAATTTCAATCTTTGAATCCTCCTCCGTGAGCACCAGTTTGTTACCGCCGGGTGT
Source organism: uncultured Chlorobiales bacterium (assembly GCA_964642175.1). GTDB lineage: Bacteria > Bacteroidota > Chlorobiia > Chlorobiales > Chloroherpetonaceae > JANQGG01. The sequence goes on from CAZXOK010000008.1 coordinate 112,109, forward strand.
CTCCAGTTGAACACTTACTTTTTCATCATCAAAAGTCAGTTTCATACCTTCGCGGCTCACATACCCTTTTTTATGATTATCATCACTGCCCGGTTCCGGAGCAGGTGCGCTGCTGCTGTGCATCATGCCCAGAACAACTGCATGGCGGGGATCGTTATTGATAAATCCCACGATCACCTCATCGTCAATTTCCGGTCTGAAATAAGTGCCACGTTCATTTCCCGCATCCAGCGTGCTGATACGGCTCCAAATGCCATCTTCCTCTCCATGGATAATGGGAAGACGCACCATAATGCGGTCTTCACCGTCCGGATCTCCTTCCAATTGGGTAACAATACCAACCTGCAATCCCTGTATGGGCGGCAAAAGTCCGCCGGCCTGTGGCTGATACACGGTATATTGCCGGGAAAACCACTCAGGATTGAGCCCAAACTGAAAAGTAGTTTTCCATTGGCCGTCTTCAATCGTGTGAAGCACACCCGACACAAATAATTTGCCTTCGAACCGCTCACCGATACCATTGATCTCTATCATATTACCGGGCAAAACCGCAGCGGTACCGTCGGTAGTGACTTTCCCTCGTATTTTTGCAAGACGATATTTCAGCAACGCACTGTTTATCCAGGCCTGTAATTCGGGCTCAGGCAGTTTACCACTGTGAAACAGCCGGTATTCATCCTCGCCAATCACGTCTGCCAGTTCATCGGCAATCAGGTTCCCGGCCTCGGGCACGTCAGGCTCCTGGGCCTCGACGCTATCTAATAGCGCTTTATCGGAATAATTCCAGGTGCTGCCCCCGAGGGATTTAACCTGCAAACGCGCATCGATTTCAGCATCCAGGTCGTAAATAGTTGCGCCATATTGCAAGGTGAGTACCGACTCTTCTGCCAGGGCGGGTTGCTCGACTGTAAGAGTGCCATCATTGGCATTTACAAGCAGCCCGGCGGCTTCAGACCGGCAAAGCATCATATCCCAATCCGTGGAGTTGTATTGCACCACTTGCGGATGCACGGTATCGGTGGTTTCCACATCTTTATCCAATCCGTGATTATCAATCAATTCTTCAATCACATCGCTGTCGGTTACCTCATAGAAATAGCGGCTTTTGCAGGAGACCGTCATTTTGGCCGCCTCATCCTTGCAATCCACCACCAAAACAGATCCGTTTTCCCTGATTTTAATGCCATGCTTTATTACAATGCCTCTAAAAACAGTCTCTTCATCGTTTCGGTAACCGATCTTTATTTCGATCTGTTTGCCGGGCATAAAATCCGCTTTATTGCTGATCTCAAAAGATTCAGCAGCCGGATCGCCATCCTGGATCAGAATCCTTGCCGTGGGAATGCGGTTGAGTTCCTTCGACACCACCAATGAGAGCACCTGGTAAGCTTTGCTCAGGGTTTCTCCTTCCGAAAGCAAGGTAAAAGTGGCTACGGACTTGGACTGATCGGAAGGTATGGCTCTCTCGTTCGGCATAAGATGTTACGCTTTACTATCGGTTAACTTATCAATCGGCGGAAAAATGAGCCGATCACCCGGTATTAACTGCCTGAAATTCACCAGGTTATTGACCCGGGCTATTTCCATGTAATACTTCGAGTGCCCGTAAATCCTATAGCACAACAAAGGCAGGGTTTCCCCTTTTCGTATGGTTCTGTAATGGGTCAGATCGGGTGATTGCAGATTATCCTGGGCAATCCGCAACCCTTCTTCCACACTGCCTTTAAATGTGGCTTTGCAAATGGCTCGAATCGGGGTGCCATCGGGTTTGAACATCTTGTAAGTAATATTCAGCCCGGAGCAACGCCCTTTAAACAGAAAGGTTCCCCACCCGAGTTTAAAATGCCTGGGTTCGTGCGACTGGCTATCTACACCGATCAAAAACTCTTTAAAATCCAGAACTTGCTGAGCAATATCGTCGGTTGGATTCCCATCAATAATACCGGTGTTATCGAACAGAAACTCGAACGACATCTCCTCTGGCGGTTTCATGGTGAATCGCTCCTGGCGGCCGCTGGTTCCCTGACCCTGACCATCGGCAAATTCCACTTTGTAGTCCAGAGTGTATTTATCGGGATTCATCAGGGCATCAAACGGCTCACCAACCTGGTGACTATCTTCCAGATCGGGATCGTTATATGCGATGATCCGCATTTTTTCTAATTCTCCGCCCGGCATAAAAAATTGGGTTATCGTTCTTTTTTCTTGTTGATGATCTCCATCACCTCATCAACGCATTGTCGAATCAGCCCGGAGGTGTTCCGGCTCTCCTGCTCTGGTGTTGCCGGAGCCTGTGAGCTACTTGCTGAGGCACGCGCCGAAAAATCGGCAACTTCAACCTTGATATGCAATTCTCTGATCTCCAGTGGCATACGCTTGTTTTAGTTGAGTGTGAAGTAACTATAGCTTAATTCCAGAGTTTCAACCACCAGTGAATTTTCCTGGGCATTAAAATCACTCACCGCCCATTTTCGTGGCCAGGCCCGATGTATTTGCCACGTTTTAAGGGGCTGATGCTCTTCGTTGAGCAAGGTGATATTAATGTCGGCTGGTTGAAACTCCCGGTTTTGAAAGGCATCCAAACACCATTGGATTACATCGCTGTCGGTAAGCATGCCGCGTTTTAGGGAGAGATCCGAAAACTTGGTTCGAACCGGTAGTTTGTGCTCGAACCGGTTTTCGCCACCTTCTTTGAAAGTTTCGGTATCATATTCCATGGTCAGTCCTGATACCGATTGAAAGCGAATGTCGTTATCGTTGCCAATCCCGACAAACTCTACCCTGAAATGGAATCCTACCGGAGGGTAATACCCGCCCGGTGATGGTGATTTTGCGGCCATAATCCTTATTTGTGTTTATTTATAAACGATGCCAACTAATTCAGAATATCTAATCCTTCATGAGCAAGCTCCAGGGTTTCAATGGCCACTTCATTGCCATCGGCTTTTAAATCGGTGGCTTGCAATTTGATCGGAAATGTATTCTTGGCTTTCCAGGTTATGACCGGCTCGTGGGATTCATTCAGCAAGCTGATGATAATATCTCTTCGCTCAACTTTGTTTAAGCTGATGGTTTTCAACCACTTGTAGAAATCGGTGTCGCCGGCAATGGTGCCGCGTTTCAGGGTTAAATTGCTGAATTTCTGCATGCCCGGCATTTTCACCTTGGCGTATTCCGGACTGGAGCCTTCACGATATTCAATCGCTTCAATCTGAACATCCAGGCCGGTGACTTCGGTGAAACCTAGCCGCTCACCACCCCATTGAACGAGGTAATGAAATTTTGGTAAAGGGTATGTAGCCATGGTTATGCTTTGGTTCGGTTAATAAGATTATTTTCTACGCTCTGGCTCGCTTTATTCGGCCAGATTCATTGATCTCCTTTTCTGGCCTTAGCTTTCAGCCATTTTGTGGCTAAAGCGAAGAATGATGAACTCAGCGGGCCTGACAACGGCCATGCCGATTTCAACAATCATTCGACCTTCCAGGATATCCAGTGCGGTCATGGTCTTACCCAACCCCACGGCCACGTAAAACGCATGTTCGGGTTTAGCGCCCTGCAATGCGCCCTGGCGCCATAATGTGGTCAGGTAGTTCTCGAGCATACCCTGGACTTTAACCCAGGTATTGGCGTCGTTGGCTTCGAAGACAAATGGCTCTGTAGCTTTCTTACTGGATTCTTCAACCATGTTAAAAAAGCGCCTGACACTTACATATCGCCATTCGTTATCGTTACCAGCCAGGGTTCTTGCGCCCCAAACCAGCGTTCCTTTTCCGGTAAATGTGCGAATAGCATTAATGGATTTGCCAGCCACGGCATCTACATTCAGATTTTCCTGTTCTTCAGCCGTGATTTGCTCTGAAGGCCCGATAATTGAGTTGATACTCTCATTGGCGGGTGCTTTCCAGACGCCTCTGGCATTATCTACCCTGGCATAAATTCCGGCCACGGAGGCACTTGGCGGCAGTTTGGAGAGTTTGCGTTTTACTGAATTAACCATATTGCCCACAATGGTATGAGTCGAGTACAATGCATTCTGAGATAAGGATTTGAATGTTCTTGCTGCCTGGAGCATACTCTGGTAAAAGGCATCCAATCCTTTAAAGATGGCATCCAGATCGGCCATGGCAGCCAGGGCTGAACTTCGTTTCTGCGCATTTGTACCTGTATCACCATAGTTTGTTGGCAATTTTGTTATATCAGCAATAGCATTTACACCGAGCCATGAATTGGCGTCGGCTTCGGGGAAATCCTCGTAATTTGTTGTGTAATCTTTTGGCGCGGTTAGTATCGCAGCTACATCATCATTAATCTCAAACGCTACCAAATCAGTGACATATTTCCGAAGCCCATTATTTGGATCCACAGCAAGTGAGTCCAGGGTTTTTACCAGATCGGTATTAACCAGACTGGTTGGCGTGCCTGACTTCTTCCATTCCGGAAACTTATCGACAATATCACGCACCAGTGCTACTGCAGCTGTAAATGCTGCAGGGCTGGCTGCAGGCGTTGCTTTTAAAAGCGCGTTACGCAAGCTGATATAGCGATCGTTTAAGGTTTTAAATGAAGACGTCGTTAAAGACGCATAATCAGCTTCAAGGGTAGCAACATCAGTTGCTGCCAGTTCTGCATTCGTGACCAACGCATTAAGCGAACTATCGGTAGTAAGATTAACCAGATTTATGGCCGAATCACCGGAATCAACCACTGCTCCGCTATGATTCAACAATCCAAAATCAATGGTTTTCGAATATGAATTGATCAACCAAGGGGTATAAGCAGCGGCATATTTGAGATTACTGATACCAATTTTATCGCGCAAGGCATTGACAGACGATTGCCAATCCGAGCTGGTGTTTTCTTTCAGATCCAAAACAGACACCCGATCCTGAAGTTTAGCACACTGGGCTATAGCTGCTTGCTGAAGTGGATAAAACTGCGAGTCGGAGAGATTGACCGCATCGGGAAATAAAATAATGGTTGGTTCATCATATTTTTCAAGCGCTGTAACCCCTTTAGTGAGATCATCCGAACTGGAAATAACTCCATTAGTAAAGCTTGTGCCATCATAGGATTTCACAGAAACGATGTAACAATCCCCACCACCATTATCAAAAAACATGCGCATGGCATCGTAGAGGTAAAACACCTTGGTTTGGTAAGTTACCTCACTAACGGCATAGTTGTTGGCTTCATCAAGCTTGATTTTAATATCACCCGGTTTCAGGGGATATGCGTAACCGTAGTATTCTTCAAACTCAACCAGTGATGAAATTCGTGTGGGTACCAGGTTAAGGCTTTCCCCGTTTTTTTCAGCCTTTTCGGTATAACCTATAAATGCAGGAATTGCCGTTTCAACCTGAGCTACGGAAGGTGGCAGTTTGGGAATTTCTTCCACATAAACGCCCGGAGTTTTGTAAGTGCTTGCCATGATCGGTATAAGGGTTTAGGATTTAAGAAAAACACTTTTCAATAATTCAAATGGATATGCACATAATAGTCGCTGTTTTGTTTGGTTAATATCCCGCTTCTGAACGGTTCAGGTTTAGAAGCTTTCGGTAAATCGGTATTAGAGGTATCGGCCAGTTCGAGTTGAAAATTGTTTTGATTTTCCTGCTCGGTGAGTAACAGGGGCTCATTAGACACAAAATAGTCTTTTCTGGACGGGGCATTGACCGGGTCGGATGAATAGGCCGTAAATGGATGCACGGCCGGATTAGACCCGCTAACCTTGATATTTTCAACGTTTAACTTTGGTGTATGATATGTCCAATAGGCTCTGCGATTGGCAAACCGTATGGTGGTGCTGAGTTCTTGAACCTTGCCATTGATATCCAACAATCCATAGTCTGAGCCATTTGGTTCAGAGAAGAATATTTCCAGTACGCCTAACTTGGTTGTATTGATCATAGTGGTACTTGCATACACCATAAAGCTTTCACCACTGATTTCAACGCGGTATTTTCCTTCACCAAGCCCGGATAGACTAACCTGAACCTCATCACTTGATTCTCCAGAACCTAGATCTATGACGTGTTCATCAAGAACAAGCTGATCAAAATCACTGCTGAGTGTATTGTACCCATATACTTTAATGGTAAAAATCTGCCGGGCCGAGCTAAGTTTGAACAGTGCTGAGCCGAAGATCACCCGGATCAAATCCTGGGTGGTTGAGTACCTGAAAGCACCTTTTTGTACCCAGAATGTAGGGTCTGTTGGCGCATTACCCGTGGATTCTTTCTTGCATTCATAGGCTTCATCACTTGGGCCTGTAACCATATCACCTGGCAGATACGTTTTTGCTCCTTCGTATGAAGCTAACGGGCTGCTGAGATAAGCCTTATTCTGGTAGAGATTTTCTGCACGATTTGAAAAATAAAATCGATGGGTACGGAACCGGGACAACTCAAACGAACTGATGGTCATAAAATCCGATGTAAGCAAATCCAAATAAAAGACCAGTTTTTGATCCAGGGGTAACGGTTTAAACGGAGTTTGGTCGTCATTAACTTTTACTATAACCAGTAACTGATGGCCCTCCATTTTCCATAGCAAGCTGCTATTTGCTAATAACGCCCTGGTGCTCTCTGAGGGCACTAAACGAATATCCGGGCATTTGCCACTGGCATAGTACTCGTGCTCGAGCTCAACAGACATTAATATTTTGTAGGCCGACTTCATAGTCTTCTACAAGGTTGGGGTTAGTCGTTAATTTCAATCGTCTTAATTACGCCACTTTCACTAACTACAGCTTTTTCATCAATGGTGATTTGTCTGACTTTATAAAGCACCGAAGGCAGATACTTTCCTCCCAGAGAACTCCATAAATGATTGACCTGCTCAAAATTCATGGTATACATATCTACCATGAGTTTTTTGATCCTGGGATCCAGATTTGGATGGCTTAAGGAGGTAAAAGAATTCTGATGTTGGAAAAATTGAATAATATGGCCCAGCCATATCAGGGAATCATCGTATTTGTCTTTGTAAATTGAAAACAGAACATAGAGATTTACAAATAACGGTGGGTTTTTGTAATAGGTTTTTAGCTCGTCTTTGGTAAAATTCTCATGCTGCTTGCTTACCCGGTCTTCTTCAATATTGACCAACGATAAAATGGCCTTCTCTTTTAATGAATTGTTACCAGAACCGGAGTCATCAAATGCCTGAGATACGTTACCTAATTTCAGACGTGAATCGGTAAGCGGGGTTAATTTTTGGTTGAGGTATTTGTTGACTTCAACCGATAAAAAATTAAGGGTTTCATAGATCATCGGGCTGAAACTTAAGTTCGGGTGAAAAACTTATATTTTTAAATGACCTATCGGGCTTAGGATCAATATAGAATGGGTTGTTTCTAATTTCCAAAACTTTTTAAAGGATTTCAATGAGGGTGATAAATTTACCCCTGAGCAGATTTATCTGTTATTTTCTGCATAAAGATCTAAAATAAACATCTCCTAACGTGCATATGTGTTGCGGTTAAGCCAAGATGTTACTATCTTTGCGAGATTAAAAAACTTCAAGGCACGTTTTTTTACTCATGCTTCATTACACCATTTATAAACACAGTCCCGAGGCTGAATGGGTTACTTTTATCCATGGGGCAGGTGGCAGCAGTTCAATCTGGTTTCGTCAGGTTCGCGATTTCAGTAAGCATTTTAATGTTCTCCTGATTGATCTTCGCGGTCACGGCAAGTCGAAAAACAAGATATACCAAAAACTGAAGCGCTATACATTTGATGTTATTTCTGATGAAGTTATCGAGGTGATCAACCATTTAAAAATTGCTCAAACACATTTCATTGGTATCAGCCTGGGTACGATCATTATAAGGGATATATCAGAACGCTACCCTGAAAAAGTCAGAAGTCTGATTATGGGTGGAGCTGTCATGAAAATGAATGTCCGCGGACAGGTTTTGATGTATACGGGTGCATTGCTTAAATCTGTCATTCCTTATTTACTGCTCTATAAGCTCTTTGCGTTTATCATCATGCCAAAAGACTCACACAAAGAGAGCCGAAATTTATTTATTGCCGAAGCTAAAAAATTGTGCCAAAAAGAGTTCAAGCGGTGGTTTACGCTGATCTCAGAAGTCAACCCGCTTCTGAAACTCTTCAGAATAACCGATCATGGTATTCCTACTTTATACATTATGGGCAGTGAAGACCATATGTTTTTACCCTCAATTACGCAACTGGTCAAAACCCATAAAGCCTCAGAACTTTTTGTTGTACGCAATTGCGGTCATGTAGTCAATATTGAACAACCCAACATTTTCAATAAGGAAGTGATCAACTACCTGAAACGGATAGAAGAAAGCAAACAAGCTGAAGTGGCAAATGTCTCTTTCAGTTAAGATCAACTGACTTTATATAATTACATCTGCACCCATATACTTTAAGAACAATATAACTTCAGTCAATCCGGGCTATGGTTATTGATACCAGCCAATTCTTAAAGTCATAAATTTGAATTTTGCCCGCTTGAAAATCCTCAATTAACCTTTCAGGAAAATCTCTTAAGGTTTTGATTTTATCTAACCCATAAATCCTTGCAAGAATATGAAACATGAGTGGCGGAAGGCTGAAAAAAGTATTTACCTCCCTAAACCAAAACCAGAGCTCATCTCTGTACCTGTTTTTTGTTTTTTTACAATCAGTGGCAAAGGCAACCCCAATGATGCCGCTTTTTCAAATTACATCGAAACACTTTATGCGCTTTCTTATGCTGTTAGAATGAGTCCAAAAAAAGGGCTGGCGCCGGAAGGATATTTCGAATACACTGTTTACCCATTGGAAGGTGTCTGGGATTTATCGGAAGAAGCTAAAGAAACTTACAGCGGTACGCTGAATAAAGATGATCTTGTCTTTACACTGATGATCCGTCAACCTGACTTTGTGGATGAGGCTTACGCAATGAAAATTCTGGATCATACCCGGAAAACCAAGCCAAACGAGCTATTGGATCAGATCAAATTTGAACATATCGCAGAGGGCCAGTGCATTCAAATGATGCATGTTGGCCCATACGATAACGAAACTGCCAGTTTTGATCGTATGGAAGTGTTTGCTCAAGAGCAACAGCTCGTGCGTGCCTCCAAAAAGCACCGGGAAATCTATATCTCTGATCCGCGAAAAGTGGCCCCGGATAAATTAAAAACCGTGCTTAGGTTTAAGGTCACTGTGGCTTAAGGGTTTATTTTAGCTTTTTCAGGCTTGTATTTTGTTGAAATACAACTGAATCTAAGCCTAGGATATCCCAATCCATTTTTGTTCTGAACTGGATTGATGAACCCCGTCCATCACGTTCTGGCAAGCCAGGCCATCGGCAAATGTTGCCAGCTTTGGCACAGCCGGTGTCTGAGTTTTTATGTGCTGAACCAATTCATGGGCCAGGTACAAAAAGCCATGACCAAATAAACCCTGAGATGCCAGGGGCCCATTCTGGATCTTCTCCCAAATAGCAGCTTGAGTTGCGCTTAAGGACAAGCTGATCTCTTCAAAAGCACTTTCTGAACTTGTAGTACTTCTACCGCCAGCGGCTTTTTGCCGGTCTGCATGCCACAATCTTCCGTCGCCACTGATGCGTAAAGCACCCTCACTGCCATATACTTCCAGTGAAAATGAAGTGTAAGGGGCAACCGTTGATCCGCTTAAAATGGCAAGCTTTTGCGGGGCTTTCGATTCACCGTTGAATCGCATACTTACTTCAAACTCATCATCCACGCTAACCGTCTTAAGCTCGCCTTCCAGGGTAGGTCGATCCTGGATCTGGGTACTCAAATTAGCCGATACCGAGCCGCACTGCCCGATCAGGTAATGAAACAGGTCTATAAAATGTGATCCGATGGCACCCAGTGCGCCTCCGCCATAACTTTTTTGGCTCCACCAATCGAACCGGCGTTCAGGACTGGATCGGCTGGCAAACATTCCCGTGGCTTTTGCGCCATAGACACGACCAAGTTTTCCTGCTTCAATCCAACGTTTCATTTCACCCACGGCCGGATGAAACCGCAGTTGATGATCCAGGCCCGAGATCAGGTCTTTATGATGAAGGCTTGCTTGCAGCATATCCTCACCTTGCCGGGCATCCATAGCAAAAGGTTTTTCACACAGAACATGCTCACCCGATTCCAGGGCCTTTATGGCCATGTCGGCATGATAAACCGGAGGTGTTGTAATCACGATTAAATCCACATCGCAACTCAAAATATCCTGCCAATCCGTGAATTGGTAAGGAATATTAAATTCCGTGGCAAAACGCTCCCGCCGGCGATCGGTAGGGCTGGCTACTGCAAAAAGTTCAGCATCTTCAAGACTTTGAAAAGCCGGTGCCTGTGTGGCCCGTGCAAATCCACTTCCGATAAATCCAATTTTAACTTTGTTTGGCATGCTTATAATTATTGAATAGCTTCAATTTTATCTTTATAAATATCGATCAATTTATACGATTGATTTAATGCTATGACTTCTTCACATGATACACATCCACAGAAAGATATTGCTTTTGAATTTGTATCATGGATAAGTGCACTATTTAAATTGAATTTTTAATAAACCAAGATTTGTAGTATTTATTACCATAATGTTCTTTTTAAAATTGAAAAGGCCATTTCATCCAACCCACAACTAATATCTTTAATTAATCCCTAATAAAATGAGGAAAACATGAATAAGAAAAAATTCAACTCAAGCTGTTTCCAATTATTCCTATTTTTGATGCTTCTGTTTTCAACTTTCACTACCCCCAATGCGAATGCTCAGGTCAAAGAGCTCAGTCAGGAAACAAAAAAAAATGGATAAAAAACTGCGCTTTACGACACGACTATATGAATAAATTGATTTTTACAGCAACGCACACAAACAACACCTATTCTTGGGTTGCCAATGATCGTAAGGCTTATGTATCAATATTTGAAGGTTTTGTTCTTGATGACGAACCAAAGATGAAAACTCGTAGGAATAAGATACTGAAAATGATTGCTAACTCACCCGGAGGGAACTCTGTAATTATATCATCAAAGCTCTCACATGAAGTGGATAAATTAATGGGAGAAATTAGTAATAAAGCAAAATCATTTGGTATAAAATGCAAATAGCTCAAATATCAAAGTAAAATAAAAAACCACTGAGCCTTCACCCAGTGGTTTTTCAATATAAGCAATATCAACTCAAGCTTATGACGTCTGCGTGGCAATCATCTGGGCATTTTTAGACACATTGTATGCCTTGGAGAGCGAATCGGAGCGCCACAAATGGGCATCGAACGCCATACAAATATTACGCACAAACGGAACGCCCAGTGGTGGTACGGTTACTTTCTTATCACCTAGGATTACCAAACCATCTTCTTCAAGAGGTTTCAGGCGGCGTACCACATTGTCCATTTCTTCGCAGTTCATGCTCTCATCCTGCCATGAGGTTTCAAACAAGCACATCACATTTAAGATGTGGCGTCTCATGATCAAATCTTCCTGATTGAGCACATGGCCACGAATAATAGGCAAGGTGCCTTTGGACATGGCTTCGATATACTCATCGGGATCTTTGGTGTTCTGGATAAAGGCATACCAGGAGTCGCTGATGGAAGACGCACCCAGGGCAACCATAACCTGCGTGGTAGTGGTGGTATAACCCATAAAGTTACGATGAAGAGTTTTATTATGGGCGGCCAGGGCCAATGAATCCGTTTTCAATGCAAAGTGGTCCATACCGATCTCTTCGTAATCACTTTCTTCCAACATGGCTTTCCCCAGTTCATACAATTGCTGCTTTTCTTCACCTTCCGGGAGATCTTCTTTTTTAAATCTCTGCTGCTCAGGGTACATGTGCGGATTGTGACCGTAAGCATAAAATGCCAGACGGTCGGGACGAATCTCTTTTACTTTAGAAACAGTACCTTCAATGGTTTCGAGGGTTTGTTTCGGCAGGCCATAAACCAAGTCCATGTTAATAGAATTGTAGCCGATCTCCCTGGCCAGATCAACCACTTTAACAACCATTTTATGTGGCTGCACACGGTTGATGATCTTCTGAACCTGTGGATCAAAATCCTGAATACCAAAGCTCATACGACGGAAACCAAGCTCATAGAATTTTTGTAACTGCTCGCGGCTGGTATTTTTCGGATTGCCTTCAAAACTAAACTCGGTACCTTCGGCAATGTTGGAGGTTGCAAAAATACGCTCAAATAACCGCTCAAAACTTTCAATACTGAAAAATGTCGGAGTACCGCCACCCACATGGATTTCCTTGATTTTCGGAGGGACCGGCAACATATCACATACCATCTGCCATTCGGTAATCAATGCATCTATATAAGGTTTCTCAACGCTGTGATCATCGGTTACGATACTGTTACACCCACAGAAATAGCACTTGGAGTCGCAATATGGCATATGAACATATAAGCTGATACCCTTGGAGTCGTTACTTTCTTCCATCGAGCGAACCAATGATTCTTTCCATTGTGATTCGGTAATACCGGATTTATCCCAATATGGCACGGTCGGATAACTGGTATATCGAGGGCCGGGGTTACTATACTTTCTCAGTAATTCTGTCTTGGTGAGCTTGTTTGCCATCTTAATTATCGTTTATTTGAAGAAATCATCATGAACTTTACCTCCCCCAGAACCTGGATAAAAGATGCTGGAAGCGTTGGTGATATTGAGCTTTGAAGTTATCAAAACCAAGTGGAATTACCAATAAGCCACTACAGGATCATTATAAAATCATAGCTTTGAAACACGTTGAAACGGACATATTAATTGTCGGAGGCGGGCCAGCCGGGATATGCGCTGCATTGGGTGCTGCGAACCATTCAGAGACGCCCGGGAGAAAAAAACGCCGGATTACACTTCTGGAATCGAATGCTCGTTTAGGAAAAAAAATCCTGATATCGGGTGGCGGCAAATGCAACATCACCCACGAGGGAGAGGTGGAAAAAATATTGAAAAACGGATTTCTTAGACCTTCTGACCAGCGATTTTTAAAACCGGCCATGTATGAGTTCTCCAACCAGGATGTCCTGGACTTATTGGGGCGTTATGGCTTAAAAACCCAAACCTGTCCCGATGGCTGCATTTTCCCATCCACGAACCAGTCTCATGATGTTCTGCTGTGTTTCGAAGAAGCTTTACGGAGCTGTAAATCCATTCAGGTTGAACTCGGGCAAACTGTTACTGCCTTAAAAAAAACTGCTGACGGCTTTATGGTGCTTACCCCTGCACAAACTTTCCTTGCACAGCGCCTAGTTTTAAGCACCGGTGGTGTGTCTTACCCCAAAACCGGTTCTAAGGGAGATGGCCTTAATTATGCCATGCACTTCGGGCACCAGGTTATGGCTCCCACAGCGGCACTGTCGCCGATAGACCTCTCCAGGCTACCACACCCCTCACTGATTGGGATATCCTGCCGTAATGTGATGTTGGAGGCTCAACATAGCAAGAAACCGGTAAGCCGGCAAGGCGATGTGCTCTTTTCGCATAAAGGTCTCACCGGCCCGGGAGCTCTCTCACTCTCGACGGTACTTGGTCGCTGGAATGCAAAACCCTCTTCAATTAAGCTTTTTATGGATTTTCTTCCTGCCATCTCTTCCGAAGCACTTAACAGCAAGTTCATTGAACTTTCCAAATCAAAACCACACCAGCATTTCAAATCGTTGCTCAAAGATCTGGCCTATCTGGCACCTGCTCAGGTCTCTGCAGACCCGGCTTACCCGGAAGCGTTGGTACCCTTTATGTTATCTTCGGCAAACCTGCCTGAAAACAAGCCCCTATCCCAGCTAAAAAAATCCGAGAGGCAGGCACTCTTAAATTGCCTCAAAGCCTACCCTTTAGGCAACGTAAAATCATTGCCAATAGAAAAAGGAGAAATTTCAGCCGGAGGTGTGTTGCTCAAGGAGATCAATCCCAAAACCATGGAGTCGCGCCTGATGGAAGGCTTGTATTTTTGCGGTGAAGTGCTGGATTATGCCGGAGAAATCGGGGGGTATAATTTTCAAGCGGCGTATTCCACCGGCTGGCTTGCAGGTAAAAATGCGGTGAAATCTCTATCGTGACTCTGGCTTGTGATTAAATGTCACACCAATTCAGTACGCTAAAAAAATGGCAGAAGCCCAAAAAAGCTTCTGCCAATGATCTTGTTGCTACTGCCTGTAACGAATTACTTACAGAATGTAACCAGTGAGCTATCTCCATCATCATCGTTTGAACTCATTGGTTTTTACGCAGCGCAGCGGAGTAAAAATCCAGTGCAGTGATTTGTTATACATTTCTTTATTATTTTATTCAACTGATCAGTGTATGAGGCGTTGGGGATTTCATAACCCTTTCCTTTCAAGTTACAAGCACTTTTGATACGAGCTGTAAGGCCCGGTAACCCACTGACTGCCAATTGTTTTTATACGATGTTAGGGTGCGTTATTCTTTTGTCTTTTTGAAATAAACTATAAATAATTCTTCTGCTTCTTTCTTTACCCAATGCTCAATTTTAAGGCTTAATGCTTTATCAATCAGAGGGGCAGGAACAAAAGGGGCAACAATTTTGTAAATCTCATCAGTTTTAAGTTTATTCAGGTCAGTAATTACTAGATTTACAGGTTGTTCACCAGCGTTGAGCATTTCTCTTATATCTAATTCTGACGTCACTTTTGATAAATCAAACCAATCTGGCTGTTTGGTCTTGTAATTGACTTCATTTGCCATTTCAATGGTGTCTTGTCCAACTTCTTTTCTTAACAGGTTAATTAAATTCTCAACTTTAACATTTCCTACGACTGCTGCTTGTTGTAAGGTTGCGATTTTTGCAACAGTTTTTCTAAGTATCGGATTTTTTAATTTCTTAAACGCCGGCACATAATTAATCAAAACATCTTCAAGTTGTGGGTAGGTTTCAATCAATTGTAAGACCTTAGTCTTAGGACTTATTAATAATTTATGATTTTCCATAATTTATTCCTTTGAGTATGATAAGATTCTTTGTTCTCCTTCAAGGTCTCTATACCCTTGTACATTATGAGAAACTTCAAGCGTTCCAAGGTATTCACCCTTCTTGTTTCGTAATGCAAAATATTCTATATGTATCATTTTGCCACCCATATTTATCCAAAATGGGGCACTGTTTTCTTTTCCACTTTTAAAGTCATCTATTATTTTATCAACGATATGAGCACTTGCTGGCGGATGGCACAAACGAACATCTCTATTAATAATTGCACGGTTTCTTTGAAATACCCTTTCTTTGCCTTGTGAGAAATATTTTACCTTATCGTCCTTATCAACAAATGTCATATCAATAGGCAAATGATTTAGGATTGCTAACAATTCTTCAACAGAAAAACTCCCAGATGGCAGTTGAATATTTCCGCCTATTTTGTTCATTTCGGTGAGTGCATCAGTGGTAACCCAATCAGGTTTCCAACTTTTAGGTGGATCATATAGACAATATCCAATTTCCAACGATTGTTTTTCAATCTCATACCATTCTACATCAGTTAATTTGTCCAGAGCCATTGGGAAAAGAATTTCATCTTCTTTTTTAGTCATATCAATAACTTGATTGACAGCAGGCATTAAAATAATTTCTGATGAGGCAAATAATTCATCAGCCGTGATATTTTCTGTGAGTAGTAATTCAATACTGCCTTTAATTAGTTCTCGAATTTCATCGTGCTTGCCCCACATAACTTTGGGAGGACCGGTAATCCCATAGTTTTCAAGGTATGGAAAGATTAAATATTCTTTTCTTTTGTAGTGTTTATCAACATCGAAAAGGGCATTAAAAAAACCTCTAAGTTGTAATATCTCTGAATTGCCGTTAAAAGATTCACTTGATTTAATTTTTTCAATAAGTTTTGTAATTTGATTGGCGAGATTTTTTAGCTCTGCATTTTCTTTAATCATTACATCTATTGGATGTCCTTCGGGAACTTGTTTTGAAGCAGAAAGGTCAATATTTCCGTGCAAAACAGCACCGTGTACATCACATAATTTTAGAATTTCCTCTTCGGGCAGACCTCCTTCTATTAATTCTTGTTCAACTTCTACCACTTCTCCATATGGTATCTGGCTAAGGGTTTCCATCAATTCTTTTCGGACTTCACTTTCTGATTGCCCGTCGTGTAATTTGAGAATTAACTCTTTGAGCTTATTCTTTCTGCTTTCTGAATTATTAATTAGTTCACTCATATTATTTCCAATTTTTAAGATTGATTTTCATAATTATATTATTTCACTGCATATTCCAATATCGATTTGTAGTGATTTTTGTTTTCGTTTAATGCACCCTTACGGTCGGCGGTATGGTTAGTTGCCGATTTCGAAGCACTTTCCAATCAAGTTACAACTACTTTTGATACGAGTTGTGCCGCTCGAATTAGCATTGCAACGGCAATTAACTATACATGATGTTGGCAACTGGTGTTTATTCATAACCGTCTGTTTGTCATTTATTTAGCTTTTATTCCTTGTCTGTTTCAATCTTCTCCAACCTACCTACAAAGCACAAATTTATTTTGTTTTTTGAGCGTGGGCAATCCTAAAACCGCCCTGAAAGGCGGTTACTCGGGCTGTGGAATTTGCAAGCTCTTTGACAAAGATTTGGTTGAAGCGTTGGTTTGCGTGGCTTTGGCAATGTGCTTACGACTGAGTGTCGGCAATAATTTTAGCTGACTTCTTTCCATACAGAATCATATAGATTACCGGAATAAAAATAAATACCAGCAATAAGCCAAACAGTAGTCCTCCAATTACTACAATAGACATTGACCTGAGCATTTCGGTGCCATCTCCCCACAATAATGCTAGTGGCAATAAGCCAAACAAACTATTGATGTCTGTAATAAGAATAGGACGTAACCTTACTATGGCTGCCTGTTTTATGGCATCAACAATGCCAATACCCTGCTCCCGTAGTTCGTCAATAAACGTAAGAAGCAAAACCCCGTTGTTTATTTCCATACCAGTAAGCATTATTATTCCAATAAGTGCAGTAACGCTAACTGGTGTATCAGTAATATACAGAGCAAACGAAATTCCTGCCAACGAAAGCGGTATGCGAATAATAATAATTAAAGGTTTTATAAAACTTTCGAAATACAGTACCATAACTGCATATCCAAGAAAAAGGGCAAAAAGTAAAATGTATGCCATTTGGCTCATATTTTCGGCAAGCATTTGTGATTGTCCGCCATAATTCATTGTATACCCACGAGGCAGATTATATGATTTTAAAATGCTTTTAAGTTCATTTGTAGCTTCACCAACACTTTTGCCTGAAACATTTGCCGTAACCTTAATAACCCTGTCCTGGTTTTTGCGATCAATTTGAACCGGTCCGGTTGCCTTTTCTACTGTGGCTATTGCCTGAAGAGGAATTTTAGTTCCTTTATTATTTGATATATAAATGTTTGCTAAATCGGTTGATGAATTAATTTCCTGTTCATTAATAATTATACGTATGGGGTAGTAATAGGCTCCATCCTTATATCTTGTTGGAATTGTACCTCCTACCATAGTTTTGATAGTATTCCCAATATCTTCGTAGCTGATGCCCAAATCAAATGCTATTTGCCTATCAACTTTTATTTGAAATTCGGGTTTGGTTAAACGGAGCGAAATATCAAGTCCGGTAAGGTAATCAAGTTCTTTTAGCTCATTGCGAATTAGAGAGGCTTGTTTGAAAATTTCTTGCATACTCTCGTTACGTGAGGCTAAAATTTCAAGTTCAATATCAAATTTTCCTGTACGTCTGATACCTTTCATTTTAGTATGAAAAACTTTAATAGTTGCACCTGGCGCCTTAACGGCTTTCATAACAACAGGGCGAAGTTCTTCTACATATTCCTCTGTATCCATTGGTCTCTGTGCTGCCGGAACCAATTGTATGTTCAACTCTCCTTCAAAACTTTTTTCGGTAGTAACCAAGCCCCAAACCTTGCCCCCGGCCAATGTTGCATATCCGTGAATAAAATCCTGTTTTGCAATAACTTTTTCAACTTTATTTAGAACATTATCGGTTTCTTCCATTGATGTGCCCGTTGGCATCATTACTTTCACGGTAATTAAGCCATCATCGGCTTTAGGTAGAAATTCAGAACCTGTTTTTTGAAGATACATATACCCCGGAATAAGTAATAACAGGAAACCCAAAAGAACCAACCAACGGAGTTTCAACGACCAATGCAAAACAGGTTTGTATATATAAATTAATCCATTAATAAATGAATCTGAGACTCTGGCAATAAATGAGTGTTTCTTTTTTATCGGCTTTTTATCGGGGTAAAGCAGATTCATAAGCATTGGGGTAACCGTGAGTGATACGATCATAGATAAAAAAATGATAATTGCCACGGTTATTACCAATTCACGAAACAGTAAGGATGCCATGCCTGGAACCAATAAAAATGGTACAAATAATGAAAGGAATGTAAGGGTTGCTGTTACAATTGCGCCACTTATTTGTACAGCCCCTTTGGTAACTTTATCTTTTGTATCGGGTTCTGTTTCTTGAATACGGGTAATGTTTTCGAGCATCACCACGCTATTGTCAAGCACAACAGTCATTGCAACAACCAATCCTCCTAATGTGAAAATGTTAATGGAAAAGCCGAAAAGTTCCATAAAAAAGAATGTGCCTAAAAGGGTAGCTGGAAGACTCAAAATTAGGGATAAAACCCGTCGCCAACCCGAAAGGAAAAAAGCCGTTACCAAAGTAACCAAAAGCGCCGCCAAAAGCATCGCATCACGAACACCATTTGTAGCCAATCGAACATACAATGCTTGGTCGTAAATCATATCAATTTGTGTTGAAGGCGGAAGTTGTTCCCTCAATTCAGCCATGCGCTGGGCAATATCATCTGAAACTGTTACTGCGTTGGCATTGGCTTGCTTGAAAATAGAAATACGCACCCCTTCTTTACCATTATAATTTGTGCGAATTCGTTGTAACCCATGATGGTCGTCAACCTTGGCAACATCCTTTAATAAAATCTGTGCATCGTTTCCTTGTTTATTTATAATTAGGTTCTCTATTTCAGATAAGGAGGCAAACTCTCCATAAGTGCGGATAATATAATCGCGGTTTTGCGTGACCATTCTACCCCCAACCATATCAATATTTTCGTTTTTAAGCCGTGCAGAAATTTCATCAATGCTAATATTGTACCCTTGCATTTTTAAAGGGTCAATATGAATACGGATTTCACGCATCATGCCACCCGACAGCGCTGTTCCTGCGGAACCTTTAACTGAGGCGAATTCTTCCTGAAATTCATTCTCAACCCATGTGCGAAGCTGAGTTAAACTCATATTATTATTTGAAACCAATATTTCTACTACAGGGAGTTGTGAGGGATCGGCTTTGAATACTACGGGTTCTAAAATCCCTTGTGGCAATTCTTTCTTAACCAGTCCCATTTTGGCCAAAACATCCTGATATGCCACATCTCTATCAACACTAAAGTCGAAATTTACCAAAAGTGTATAAACTCCTTCTTCACTCGTTGATTCGATATAGTCCAGATTGTCAACGGTTGCCATTTTACGCTCTATAACCGTGGCTACTTCGTTTTCAATTTGTTCGGGGGTTGCACCTGTCCAATATACATATACTTTTACCATAGGGTAGGTTATGTCGGGAAGCATATTGGTGGGCAGACGAAAAAACCCGGCTACACCAACTGCCATAATAACTATCATCAGCATTATGGTTCCGGCAGGGCGTTTTATGGATTGTGTTGTTAGTTTCATTTTTTAATTCCTTTTGGTGCACCCATGATTTTTACTTTCACGCCATCCTTCAACATATCCTGACCTGAAATAACAATTCGATCGCTATTATTTAAACCATCGATTATTTGTATTTTGTTGCCCGAAGTAATACCTGTTTTAATTATTGTTCTATATGCAATGCTGTCGGCATCCACTGTGAAAACAAAATTCTTGTTGTCGGGTGAAGTGAGTACTGCATATTCCGGAATAGTAAGTGCTTCGTCAATAATAGCAACCGGAATTTTAATCGTTGCCATCATACCGGGCAACAGTGATTTATTAAAATTTTGAAGTTTAATATCAAATTTAACACTACGAGAAACAGGGTCAATTTGCGGATAAACGAGGCTAATAGCACCCTGTAATGTATCGTTGGGATATGCATTGAGGATAACGGGTAATTTTTTCCCTTGTTTAATTGCTTCAAAATAGCGTTCATTTAATTCGGCTTTAATTACCAAAGAACCCATATCGGTTATTGTAATTATATTCTCTTTTGTTGAAACCTGACTGCCTCTATCTGACCAACGTTGCGTAACTAAACCGTTCATTGGGCATACCACAGGAATGGTTTTATACATATTTTTAGCATATCCTAAATCAGACTTCGACTTTTCAATATCGGATAACAAATCTTGATAGCCATCCGAATTTTTATCAGTTGTTTTTAGTTTGTGTTCTAAGCTTTCAATCTTTTCAATATTTGATGATATCAAAGAGACCCTATCGCTTGGATTGATTACGGCAATCAATTTGTCTTTCTCTACATATTGATTCTCACGTGCGAAAAGAGTTTCAAGAATTCCATCGGCAGGCGATTTAACTTCTGTTACAATATTGGCTTGTACCGTTCCGGTAATATCAATAGCAGATGCCATTTGAGAAACAGTTACCTTTTGAATGTTTACTATTGGAATTTTCTTTGGCTTTATATTAGCCTCTTTCTTTCCAGAGCCACATGAATAGAGACCAACCAATATTAGAACAAGAGTTATTTTATAAATTTGAATATTTGAAAATTTGAATATTTTTCTTATCTGCTGTTGAGTGTAATTAAAGTTTATGTTACGTATGTTTTTCATAATTAATGTGATATATAATTCATTTTCAAATTACCCCTTAAAAGGGATAATTGTCGTTACCGTTCAAATAGTTAAGTTTTGCCAATGTTTGTAAAAATT
>CAZXOK010000009.1:0-117650 GCA_964642175.1 uncultured Chlorobiales bacterium
AAGTTAGCATTTATTTTCTACTCTTAAACTGTTCAGTTTTCGGGGAAGCTTACACCGGATTAATACCCGGTCAGAATTGGCGAGTATTTTTCAGATGCTTGCTGAATTTGAATGGCGTGGCTGAATCAAAACTCTCTGCCGTAAGTTTGCTACTGGCCGGAGATGAAACTATGTTGAGCATGCGACAACCCTTCGCTTTAAGGCTTTAATAAAAAAATGCCTAATTGGCAGTCTTGATGATCATTAATCTTTAACAATACTGGCTTTAAGTCCGCCAAGGGTGTTAAGCTTGCCGAATTCATGCTATAAATAACTTAACACAATCTAAATCTCAACTTATACCATATATCAGGCTCAATATCCCAACACAGCAAATCAAGCATCTGAATGCGACAAGATCATAGCCGATTTAAACTAACTTGCTACAAATAAAAAAGGATCGGTTAAAACCGATCCTTTTCATCTTTAAACAACGAAACAAACTTCAGGTAACTGCCGGGGTTCTTATCTCATTCCCCCGCAAATCCCGTGATACTATTTTATTAACATCATTTTCTTAACCTGGGTAAAGCTACCACTCTGCAATCTGTAGAAATATATACCTGAAGCGAAGTTTCTTGCATTCCAATTAACCACATGAGCGCCAGATTTCATTTCCTGATTCAAAAGCGTTGCTACTTTTCTGCCAAGAATATCATAAACCGCCAACACTGTTTTGCCTGATTTCTGAAGACTAAACTGAATCGCTGTTGTTGGGTTGAACGGATTCGGATAGTTCTGATACAAATTATAATCTAGAGGACGAGTAATAGACTTTGTTTCCAATACATGGCGTGTGCCACTAATATCTACATCTGATAGACGATAGTAATAAGTTTCACCTGCCATTAGGCTCGTATAATCTACATACTCATATTTTGTTTCAACTGAAACTGTACCTTGACCTTTTAATGCTGAAGAGCTTAAATATGATGCAACTTGCGTAAATCCACTATCCGGCATGGTAGAGCGTTCCAAAATGAAACCTAAGTTATCTGTTTCGGTAGCTGTTGTCCAATTTACAGATACACCGTCATCAAAGTTTTCAAGTCCGTAAGAAGCAAGCTCTACAGGCAATGCTGTTTCTTCTGTTGCATCCGATACGAACCAATTTGCCTCAAGATTACCTGTTACACCGTTATACTGAGTCCAGTTTTCAGATGTATTGCTTGAAGATTGATATGGGCCAAAATACAAGCCACCTATACCTTCAATCCAAGCTTGAGGATCAAGATCACCACCATAAGCTGGCACCTCATTACTTGAGCCATTTGTTCCATCTGAGTAATACTGTCTAACATTCACATTATATCCTGATGCTGAACCACCCTGATCTGTACTAATCACATAATAACGATTGTATGCATTCGGTAAGCTATTCAGTGTTTGATCTACCAACTGAACGCTAACTGAACCAATGTTACCAACGCTATTGACTGTAAGTACCAAATCATTACCAAATGTATAGGTGTTGCCAGCTGAAACAGATTGTGTTTCGTCAAAGGTCCATCTGACATTACCTACCGGATCCGAACCATTATCATATTCATATCGGGCACCAGCTAATCCACCTTTGTAATTGTTGAAGAGCACACTACCGAAACCGTCGTAATAAACATTTCTGGAAGGTACAGATCCAGTTGAGCTGAATATGACACCTGTAATAGTACCCAAAACCTGATTATTAGAGATTCTTAGGTAACTTGTTTGTGATCCATTTACAAATTCACAATTGTGAAGTGTATTCGTGGTATTGATAGTAGCACCATTTTTAACCCATACACCTGACCCATTTGTATAGCTGAATTTGGTGTAAATGGCACTGATCTGACCACCACTATTCATAATAACCGGGTAATATCCTGAAGAACCTGCTCTGGTAATTTCAGCCATATTACCTGCCGAACCAATAGCTTGCAGTACGCCACCGCTTTCAACTTGCAATCCGTCTGATCCGCCCATTAATGCTAATGTTGCGTTTTCATCAAGTATAAATGTGCCTTGAATCGAGAGTTTATCACCAGAACCACTTCCAACTGATAAAGCTAAAGCATTTAAATCAAATGTACCCGAAGTAACTAGCATGTCATTTTCTACAACTATATCATCATTGGCTGTAATTGAACCTGAACCAACATTAATAGTTAAGTCATAGAAAGAATCACCATTAGTTGTAATCGTATTACTTTGGCTTCCTACAAATGTAACCTGCCCTGTACTGCTATTGAACTCAGCTCCAGTATTATTCCAATCACCACCAACACTTATATCAAGGCTACCGGCATCGAAACGACCAGAATTTAAGTTCATATCATTTTCCAAGTACAAATTATTACCACTCAAATTAAGATCAGATGTGCCATCTTTATCAACTTGAATGTTGTAGAATCTCTTACCAATGGTTACACCACCTGAAGAAATGTTTTGTGAATTTGGCCCATCAAATACAACTGTACTGTTACCATGTGTGTAAGTACCTGAATTTGTCCAGTTACCACCCAACTTAATGGTATCAAGATTTGATTCAACTGTAACTGAAGTACCTGAACCAATTGTCACATTTGTTGAAACATCTAAAGTATTACCATTTCTTAGTGTTAAACTACCACCAGTTAGTTCAATGTTTTTACATACCGCATCAGCAGTATCAATAATCGGTAAATTACTCTTTGAAGTTATTACCACATTATCGTTTGCATCTGGAACTGCTTTTGGCGACCAGTTATTTGCAGTATGCCAATCAGAGTTCGTTAAACCTGTCCAATTTCTGGTAACAGATGTGTATGTCCAATCAACCACATCATCAGGATCAAATTCATAACCTTCACCTTCAAAGCTTCCGGTTGCATCTTCAATATTTATAGAAGCTGAACTTGAATTTGTCACATAAACATTGTAAGAAGTTCCACCTGGTGTAGATGGGAATTGTACTTCTACAATTTTATCTGATCCTGTTAAAGTTTGAGAATTTCCATCAATGGTTATGAAGCGACCATTTGTTGCGCCATTGGTAAATGTACCATAACTAAAATTATTAGATAGGTCAATTGTACCACCATTAATAAACAATCCTTGTTGATTCATGTATTCAAACAAGTAGTAACTGGCCGCAATTTCACCTTGAACTTCAATGCCATAAGTACCTGACTGCCTTCCTACACGAGCGATATTTCCGGAAACACCAACTACATTTAATTTACCACCGGAATTTACCAGCATAGAGCTTGTATTAGCCATAGCCAATTTAGCGCCAGCATCTACATCTAAAACACCATTTACTGTAATCGCATCACTATTATTACCAAAGTTTAGCGTATTGCCATTCAATGTTAATGTGTCGCTTGCTTCAATTACAAGATTGTTGTTCATACTTAGCTCATCACCTAATGATAGAGTTTTACCTGAACCATCTAATGTGATAAGGTTTAAGGTTGAACCATTTGCTTTCAGTGTCAAATCACCTGTACCGACAAAGTATAAATGTGATCCACTGGCAAGCATTTCACCACTGTTAATAACCAAGTTTCCTGTTAAGGTGATATTACGGTTTCCGTTTGGATTCACTTCACCAGAAGTAATAGTGAAATCATTACAATATAAATGCTCACTACCAGCAAAGGTTAAGCGATTGCCTGCACCCATATTAACCACAACATCATACAGTTCTTTACCTAAACCAGAACCAGCCGGTCTAAAGTTAAAACCACCCTGTCCATTTAAGGTTAAAGTATTTTGTACTGCTGCACCATTTGCAAGGAAATAACCTTGGTGATCAAAGTAGCCGCCACAAGTCACATCGTAATTATTACTTGTAACATCCAAGGTATCCAAATCATCAATCACTATGTTTTCCGTAGCAATTAAATCCCCATCAAGAACTTTTCTACCACCTGTTGTAACAGAATATAATTCGAGACGGCCGTAAGAGAACTGATCGCCATCAGAATCTTTAGTAACAACGGTTTGAGTTAAATCTGCGTCGTAGCGAACATAACTGCCATCTTCAAGATTAATTGCAGCAAATGTTGAAGGGAAGTTATCTTCACCTCTCACATACATTCGCGAACCTGATGCCAAATGTAATGAATCACTTAATCCGCTGGCATCAACTTCAAAGGTTTGAAGGTTCAGATAATTCACACCAGATTCAACTGATAACAAATTATCCACTTCAATATCAGTTTCCAGAATTTTATTTCCACCATTTGAGAAGATCAAATCATGAAATACCGGTGCAAAATCACCATAAATATAGCTGGTTCCTGTACCATCAAAATTGACTGTGCCTGTTTGCCCATCAAATGTTCCGAAATTGTAGAAACTACCATTACATTTTAAGGTTCCTGACCCGCCATTTACAGTAGAACCAGAATTCACACGGAACTGGCCCTGAACATCAATTGAACCTGATAAGGTTTTAACACCTGTATTAGAGAAATAAACATTGTTGAAATCATCCGTTCCACTACCTGTAACAGTTTGAGTACTTGTACCATTAAAGGTTACCGTACCTCCACCATAAACAAATGTTCCGGAGTTTGTCCAATCACCTTCAACTGTAATTGCACGATTGGCACCAACATCCAGGCTTGTACCCGCATCAATTGTAATTGAATTCAATACTCTCAATGTGTTTTCAAGCTGAACTTCTGTATTGTTTGTAATCAATAAGTTGTAGAACGATCTGTTATTACCAGAACCACCCGTATTAAACTTCTGGATTACACCGTTTAAAGCAAATGTACCAGTTCCTGCATTAAGAGTGCCTGCATTCGTATAATCACCGCTTACGGAAACGGTATCATTTCCAAACACGGTTATGGTACCATAATTTTGAAGGCCACCATTAATTGTTAGATCCGTACTGCCGCCAATTTCCAGCACACCACCACTTTCAATTAACATAGTAGCGCAAACAGCATCAGAAGAGCTTATTAACGGATCGTTTGTTGCTACATTTGGAATAGTTACCTGATCTGTTGAAGTTGGAACAGAACCACCACTCCAGTTATTTAAATTGTGCCAATCACTGCTGACTGTACCAGTCCAAGTGATACCTGTGAAAGTAGAATTCCAATCCACTCTGTCGTAAGGATCTCTTTCATCATCCTCACCTGCAAATTCACCGGTAGCATTATAGAATGTAATATGACCTTTATCATCTGCTTTTTCTACATTTACACCCGATCCACCAATAGTATTAATAAAGCTTACACTATCTATTTGAAGTGTTTGTCCGTTATCAACAATGTACATGTAACGGCCACCGTTTTGACCAAGTGCAAAACTACCATTACTAAAGTCTTCGGTCGTATCTGCACCAACGCCGGCAATTACACCTCCATCAATTTTTACTCCACTGGTATCCATGTATGAAAATCTATAATTTCTAGCATAGATTCTTCCACCACTATTAACAGAGAAGCTATAGCGACCACCCCAGTTGGTAACCTCAGCAATATTTGTGTTTTCACCTGTTGCTCTAAAAATACTGGTATCAGCACTAGCACTTTCAATGATAACATGGTTACCACCTCTAACATGCAATTCACCTCCTGCACCAACATCAAATTTAGATACTCCACTACCTGTTGTAAGTAAAAATTGTTTATCAGTATTTGTTGTGTTAGAGAAATAGAAGGCATTGCCATTCAAATAAACCTCACCCTGGTTGATAGTATAACCATCATCCACACGAATATCTCCCACATGGATAATACTATCCTGATGATCAATTACCAGTTTGCTAAATCTTGAAGGAACTGATGTAGAATACCCGGCTTGAATGGTATCCTTTGAAGACCCGCTAAATGTTATGGTTTCATCATTACATATCACATAGATGGCTTCCGGATTCAGCCAAGATCCTTTAACCTCTACATCATTTTCATCAAAGTAGAATCGTGCATCCTGAGTACCCGGACCTTCGAAGTAAGCTGATCCGTTTATTAACAGATCATCTTGTAAATAAACACTACCAGAGGTCTTGTTAACCCTTAAGTTATAAAATGCTTCATCCGGATCCATACCACCCATATTAATATACTGTGTTCCTGTACCGTTAAACTCTACCGTACCATTTTGTGCTACAAATGTATTGTAGTTATTAAAATCACCCTGAACTTTAATGGTATAATTGTTTGAAGTAACATCTAAAGTTTCAGAGTTGCCAATGTTTAAATCGTGCAAGACTTCAATATCACTGGCAAGAAATGTGGTATCCGATCCATCAAAAATCACATCATAAAAGTCGCTTGTGCCACCAGTTGTAACAATTTGATCTGTACCATTAAAGGTTACATTACCGGCGCGGCTATCCATTGTTGAGGAACTTGTTGCCGTCCAGTCTCCAGAAACTGTAATGGTGCGATTGTGATTCGCTAAAACACCACCATCAAAAATGACATTGCTATCCACTTGAACATCATACGTATATATACGTAAGTAACTATCGCTGGATTTATTAATACGAAGATGGTTAAAGGCTTTACCTGCACCAGTACCATAGGTATATACAATTTGCTCTTCACCACCATCAAATGTAACGGTATTGGCATTGAAATTAATTGTACCCAGGTTTCTGTACTCACCACCTACATTAATGTCATAATTATTACCTGTTGCATCTAATGTAGTGCTGCCATAAACATAGAATCTGCCTCTTGCATCTAAGTCGCCATCCATGGTTTTGGTGTTATATCTAAAGTATATATCACCATATTGAATTTGATCCCCATCTGCATCTTGTGTTGTAACATCTTGTGCCATATTAGCATCGTAGCGTACGATACTATTTTGAGCAAAATTAATGGTTTCAAATCCGGTTGGGAAATTATCAGCCCCTCTTACATAGAGTGTGACATTCG
Source organism: uncultured Chlorobiales bacterium (assembly GCA_964642175.1). GTDB lineage: Bacteria > Bacteroidota > Chlorobiia > Chlorobiales > Chloroherpetonaceae > JANQGG01. The sequence continues at coordinate 6,906 of CAZXOK010000009.1, forward strand.
AGCTTAAATTCAATGAATTGGATAAGCCCAAACCCGTTACCGTATTTGTTTGAAGGTTCAAGTAATTAACACCTGTGTTCATCGTTAAATTACCTGTCACTGAAATGCTGCCATTTAAAACTTTAGCTCCTGAGCCTGAAAAAACCAAATTAGGGAATACATCACCACTAGTATTCGGATAGATATATTGTGTACCATCTCTATCAAATGTAATAGTTCCACCACTGCCAGTGTTTACAAAGTTACCTCCCCGGTTGTTAACCCAATAGATACCAACACTCATATCATTTGAGTTAAGATCAAATGTCACACCGTTATCAATCCTAAAACCACCATTTACATCGAGATCATGTTGGGCTGTTTTTGTACCGCTTACATCCATATATAAATAACCATACCCAATCGTTCCTCCACTGGCATCCTGACCAATGACATCCTGAGCGCCTGCATAATTGTAACGCACATAAGATGCCTGATCTAAAGAATAGCCTTCAAAACCTGTTGGGAAGTTGTTGTCATCAACATACAATTGAGTGCCACTACTCATCACAAACAAGTTGCTTGCACCGGTACCATTTAGTGTATAGGTGCGTAAGCGCAAGTAACGATTGCTTAAAGTTAAAGTTCCATCAACATTCGCATTTTGACCTAACTCAGTATAATTGGTACTCTGTAAGTTGATGTTATAAAATGTAGTAGTTGCTGAACCACCAATAGTTTGCGTGGCGCCATCAAAAATAACATTACCTGATTGTGCAGTAAAGCTTCCATCGTTTGTCCAGTTTCCTTGTAATGAAATACCATAACTGTTGGTTGAAACATCCAAATCTCGACCTGAATTTATAGTCAATGTTCCATTGATATCCAATGAACCACCAAGATCTACATCAGCATCGATCTCCAGATTATAAAAATCATTTACACCAGATCCATAAATGGTTGAATCATCTTGAGTAAATGTTACAGTTCGATTTTGATAGTTAAAGACAGCTGTATCGGTTTTCATCCATGCACCATCAACCGTTATATCGTAATTGCTGACATCAAATGAACCACTGATGAGCGATACTTGACGATCAACCTGTAGATCGCTAGCCAGTGAAGCAGTCGTTCCATCTTTTTGGATTACCAACCTACTAAAGCTTTTGCCTACACCTGTGCCATTCGGATCAATACTTTGTTCATTTGTTCCAGTAAAGACGACTGTACCATTGCCACTATGCGAAAATGTTCCTGAATTGGACCAGTTTCCAAGCACGACTAATGAATCTGTCAGATTACCAAATACTAAAGTACCATCATTAGTAAAGTCACCGGTCGTTACCAGTTTAGCAGTTGAAAATGTTAAGGTTGCACCCGATTCAATTGTAATATGGTAACAACTATCAGATGTTGAAGAAATTGTTGGTTGATTTGAAGGTGCCGATGGAATATAAACACGGTTTCCAGAACCTGGAACTGCATTTTGATCCCAGTTAGCGGCCACATCCCAATTGATAGAACTTGAACCATCCCATGTAAAGAGTGATGAACTATAACTCCATGTTATAAGGTTATTCGCATCATTTTCATATGTAGCTCCCTGGAATGAACCTGAAGGATCAACAAATGTTAAAGCACCTTGATTTAAATTTTTAGTAACATTAAAGGCACCTCCACCAGGATTTGAAGGGAAAGACACACTGGAAATATTGTTGATAGTTTGATTATTATCAACAGTAAGTAATGTTCCACCACTTGTACCATTTGAAAAAACACCATTTGAGAAATTCAAGGTACCATCAATGGTTGCCCCAGATTGAACATTAACACCATCAGCATCCATATATTCAAATGTGTAATAACCGGCTGCAATGGTACCGCCGCTTAAAACATCAAAGGCATAATAACCACTTCCTTGATTGGTTACTTTAGCTTGATTTCCACCCGAACCCGCTACGACAATCGTACCGCCATTTTGAACTGCAAGTTGTGAGCCATTAGCCATTCTTAACTCAGCGTTATCATCAACAATAATAGAGTCATTCACAACCAAGCTATCACCTGATCCATTACCTAAATTCAAAACATTTCCATTAAGATCTAAAACACCCGCATCAATAACTAAATCTTCTGTGGTTTCAAAATCATCTGAAAGCAAATAATTTGAACCGGATGAATTCAGAACAACTTCATAAAAATTGTACCCGTTAGATTGCAATGTTTTTGAAGAAGAGCTTCCATCGAAAGTCACCAGACCATTGCGTTCATTAAAACGACCATTTGTTTCAACCACCCATGAGCCGCCACAATTAATGCTGTAATCAGAACCATTTTCAACATCTAATGCACCCTGAGTAATAGTGATGTTATTTGTCACAACTATATCATCCTGCAAATATAGTTCGTAGTTTGTGTTGTATAGATTGACTTCCAGATTATATAATGAAGAACCGTTGGTTGTTAAATATAGAGATCCCCAACTACCATACTCTTCAAATACTAATGTAGATTGATTAGCTATAAAGGTACCGTTGTTGATAAAATCGCGACCAACTTTTAATATGTTTGTACCTGATACTGAAACCGTTATACCCGGCTCTATAATAATGTTCCGATTAGCATCAACATCATTAGCTATAGTTTTTGTACCAGAGCCGGTAAATACCAAATAGTCAAAATCATTCGAACCTGAACCCGAAATGGTTTGAGCGGCTCCTGCAAAAAACACGGTATCGTTTGCTGTTGCAAGCATTGAACCACCCGAATTTGTCCAATTGCCATAAACAATTATATCTGTGTGTTGGCTGGTAGAACTGTTGATACCTCTACGAAATAAACCACTTTGTAACAAAACATCACCCCCAATTTTCAAATCATGTTCATCATAATTCACATACGCACCACCTGATTTATTAACAGTCAAATTATACAGACTATCATTCGACCCAATGTAAAGATTGGCGTTAGTTGTACCGTTTAAAATCAATGTTTGGTTATCTGCATCAAAAGCGCCCCCATTATTGTTGTTAAATGTTCCACCTAAATAGAGGTCACCTGCATTCAAATCTAAATCACCTGTGGTTTCAATGGTAAGATTATTATTAATGTCTAAGTCTGATGAAAGTGATTTTGTCCCACCCGACATGGTAACATTCCAAAAATCGCCATTACCTTGTGCATCAATGGTTTGCCCATTTCCTGTAAAAAATACCGTTGTGGTACCATATAGGAATTCCGAACCACTTGCAGTAGTCCAGTCTCCATTAATAGTGATAGTTCGGTTATAGCTAGTTAGACCAAATGTTCCCGAGATTAGTGTGAAATCACCATCAATTAAAACATCACTTGTTAAACTTGCTTTACCAGAAGCTTTATTAACTGAAAGATTATTTAACTCTCTACCAGAAGATGTACCGCCTGCATCAAACACTTGATCATTCGTTCCTTGAAGATTTAGTGTTAAACCATCTGATGTAGCATCAGTTAATGTACCATTGTTATCATAATCGCCTTCTAAGTTAAGGGTAAATTCATCGTCGCTGGTATTGATTTCGAGTTCAGTATTGTTAGCTATTGTTAAAGAGCCTAACACCGTCATATCTTCAGTTGTACCATCAAGTGCTTTCCTGGAACCATTACCTAAATAAAGGTTACCATAAGAAATACCTGTTTTCACATCCTGATTTCCATTGCGATTATATCTTACTGTAGATGTAGGAGAAAAATCATATATATCAAAAGATGGGAAGTTACTGCTACCTAATACATCTAAACGTGCTGTTCCATCAACTTTAAGCTCCACATTTGTTCCAGCATCATTAAATGAATAAGTTTGAATATTCAAATACGTTACTCCTGAAGAAACCAAACAGCTTCCTGAGACGGTGGCATCAACTTGCAATATTTTGCCCCCAGAACCTGCAAAAACCAAATCATGAAATATGGTTTCAGAACTTTGAATGTATTGGTTTTCACCATCAAATGTTACGGTTCCATTTTGAGCATCAAAATCACCATTATTATTCCAATTTCCCCAAATATTAATGCTATAATCATTGGATGAAACATCTAAGATAGATTCAGGATCAATATAGATGTATTGATCTACATCTAAATCGCCATCAAGAGTTTTTGTAGATGTATAAGTTGGAGTACCATTAACCTCAAAGCGCAACCTTCCATAAGTGATTTGACCGCCATCTGCTTCTTGGGTTCGAACGGTTTGATCCATTTCCTGGTAAGCCCTATAATAACATAATGCAGAATTATCTTCAGTTGCGAAGGTTATTGTATTAAAACCTGTCGGAAAGCCGTCTTCTATGTATGATCCGATAAGAATATAGGAATTTGCAGCAAATGTTAATTCACCACCACTACCTATAATATGACCATCACTGTTTGATCCATTTCTATGTAAAAGGAAAACATATTCAGAACTTTCAACGTTAAAATCACCACTTACTGAAAGAGTATCATAAATACCTAAACCACCTGAACCACCTGTTACCTGAATATCGTTAAAATTCCATTCGCCTGGCGCTTCTGTACCCACATCACTATATAATGATTGCCAACTGGTTCCATTAAAGTTAAATGTACTGGTTCCAGCTAGCAGAGTACCGTCATTCCGGAAATCATCACCTAATGAAATGGTAAAACTATCAGGATTAAACGTTACACCTGAATAAATTCTTAAAAAATATCCAATATTTAAATCACCAAGCGCTGTTACTGTGTTGTTTGTTCCTTGTAAATACAAGCTATAAAAGTCACTGGATTCAACATATTGGTCAGATAAACCATTTAAAACAACGCTTGAATTTGAATTGGAAAAGAAACTACCAGAATTTCTCCAGTTACCTGCCACATAAATAGTACCTGAATTATTTAACGAGCCTCCTGATTGAACATTAACACTATCTTCAACAACTATATTTAATGAACCAATGGTTAATGTACCACCAGACTGAATAGTAACAGAGTTACAAGCTCCATCAGAACCACTAATCAATTCAACACTCACTCCACCAGGAATTGTAACATTATCCAAAGAAGTCGGCACCTGATTCGGATTCCAGTTATTGGCTTTATTCCAATCAGAATCACCAGCTTCGCCATCCCATGTTAAATCCGCCATAGTTTTGGCAACACCGCCATTTTTTAAAGGCTTTACAATTGGCGTCGGTGATGAGTTGTCATCTACCGGATTCTCAATTTTCACAAAATCGGCCGGTGAATAATTTTCACTATTTGGATCATTCGAAACTTCTTGCGCTTGCAAATTTCCAAATGTAAATAACACTAGTAGTAATGGAACAACTAATGTGGTATTTAAACGACCCATAACTTCTTTTGAAAAATGTTGCTTCATATCAATGCAGCTTTTATTGGATTGTAATGGTATTTTCATATTCACTTTTATTTATGCTCTGGATTCAATGGTTTAAGAACTGCAAAATCTATGCCGAACACATTTGTTGATGTTTGCATTACATTTTTCTTCTTAAAGCATTATGAAAAACTAATGTGCAATTATACTACAATTCATCCTTTAATGCCATTTTATTTCGATAAAGTATTTGTATAGCTCTATAAACATATGACAAGTATCACATTTTTCTGGAGAAAAGTGCTATTCTACCAAAAAATCAGGATTCAACGATACTTCCAACCGGTTCACCATGAATCAGGCGAGAGAGATTTCCATCCTTATTCATGTTCATAACTACAATCGGTAAAGTGTTTTCGCTACATAATGTAATCGCGGTTAGATCCATGACCCGTAAATTCTTCTGCAGGATGTCTAAATAAGATATTTGCGGAAATAAAGTAGCAGAGGGATCTTTTTCAGGATCAGCATTATAGATACCATCCACGCGGGTACCTTTAATAATAACATCAGCTTCAATTTCAATTGCCCGGAGTGCCGCTGCAGTATCTGTTGTGAAATATGGATTACCGGTACCTGCGCCAAAAATCACGATGCGGCCTTTTTCCAGATGCCTGATGGCACGCCTTCGAATAAAAGGCTCTGCAATCTGTTCCATTTTAATGGCTGTCAGAAGTCTTGTATAAACACCTGCGCGTTCCAGGGCGTCCTGAAATGCCAGTGAATTGATCACAGTAGCCAACATTCCCATATGGTCGGCCTGTACCCTGTCCATATTCTCAGCTGCCTGGGAGAGCCCTCGAAAAATATTGCCACCCCCGATTACGACCGCAATTTCGGCACCAAGCTCATGGCATTCTTTAATGGCTTTGGCATAGCGATCCAACACACTGCCATCAATACCATAATTTTGATCGCCCATAAAGGCTTCACCACTCAATTTCAGAAGTATGCGTTTATACTTTAACATTTGCTGATAGAATTACAGATTAATCAAATCACTGATAATGTAGGGATATTACAGGAAAGTCTAAAAAGGCTGAACCCTGTGTTTTTAAATTTTGAGCAAAAAAAAAGCCTCCATGTAGAGGCTTTTAACATTTTTACTTTTCACCAAGTTGGTATCTTAAGAACTTGTTGATTGAAACATCCTTGCCTATCTGTTTCGACAAATCTTTCAAGACATCTGTTACAGTTTTTGAGCTGTCTTTAATGAAAGTTTGCTCAAGTAAAGCTACATCCTGATAGTATTTTTCAAGCCGGCCTGCTACAATCTTATCAACAATTTTTTCTGGTTTACCTTCGGCCAGTGCCTGTTGTTTAAAAATCTCCGACTCTTTTTCAATATTTTCATTTGTTACTTCGGAACGATCAATCACCAGCGGTGCTGCAGCGGCAATTTGCATGGCAATATCTTTACCACAAGCTGCTACATCGTCCGATCCGGCCGGCACCATTTCAACCAATGTGGCTAGTTTAGAACCGGGGTGAATGTAAGGAGTCAGAACGCTTTGAGCTGATTTAATTAAGCAATAACGGCCGATCTCTAATTTTTCCCCGATTTTACCGGTTAATGTTTCAATGGCAACCCCAACGGTTTGACCATCGAAGTCGGCCCTAAGTTTTGTATCGGCAAGCGCTTGAGCTGAAGGCACTTCCCCGGCAAGAGATAAATCAGCAACTGCTTCGGCAAACTTTACAAAGTCGTCACTTTTTGCCACAAAGTCAGTTTCACAATTCACTTCTACAATAACACCGGTTGTGGCATCGGGTGTGGTTTTAGCGATAATCACACCTTCTTTGGCTTCGCGATCGCTGCGTTTAGCCGCCATCGCTGCACCGCGTTTTCTTAAAAACTCTATCGCTTTTTCCATATCACCGTTGGATTCCTGAAGTGCCTTTTTACACTCCATCATTCCAACGCCTGTTTTATCACGAAGTTCTTTTACTGCTTTAGCAGAAATTTCAGCCATTTTACTTGTTATGATTTTTTGTTATGGGTTAATCGTCTGATTTAGCTTCTTCCTGGGTTGAGTAGGCTTGAGTTTCACCGCTTTCAACTTCAACCGCAGCTTCTTCATCTTTTTGAACACTTCTTGCTTCAATAATAGCATCTGCGACAGCCGAAGTGATCAGCTCAATAGAGCGAATAGCATCATCATTTGCCGGAATCACATAATTAATTTCGTCGGGATCACAATTTGTATCAACAATAGCAAAAATCGGGATACCTAAAGACCGGGATTCTCGAACAGCAATATGCTCCTTCTTTACATCCACAACAAACAAAGCTGCAGGTAAGCGTGTCATTTCTGAAATACCACCCAGGATCTTCATCAACTTATCTTTCTCACGCATGAGCATCAAGCGCTCTTTCTTGGTGATCAGGTCAAATGTACCATCGGTTTGCATGCGTTCAATGGAGTTCAACCGTCGGATACTCTGACGAATGGTTGAAAAATTGGTTAGCATGCCGCCCAGCCAACGCTCGGAGACATAAGGCATGCCAGCACGTTCGGCCTGCTCAGCCATAATATGCTTGGCTTGCTTTTTTGTTCCGACAAACAAAATATCTTTTCCTGTAGAAGCAATCGCATCCAAAGCTTTGAATGCCTCATCGGCTAATACAACGGTCTTTTTCAGGTCAAGAATGTGAATCCCATTCTTTTCCATGAAAATATAGCGTTTCATTTTTGGGCACCAGCGCCTGGTGAGGTGACCAAAATGAGCCCCCGCTTTTAATAAATCTTCTAATTGTAAATTTGCCATAATGGTAAGATTTAGAGTTGTTCTTCTACCCTGTTAACTGCGATCAATCTGGCCTTTGCCAAACACCCCACGCAGTTTTAAAGACAAGTACAGGGTATGTGTGATTGTATGTAAAAAATTAACGTTTAGAGAACTGGAAGCGTTTTCTGGCCTTTTTCTGACCGTATTTTTTCCGTTCTACCATGCGTGGATCTCTTGTCAGGAGTTCAGCACCACGCAATGCCTGACGAGTATTTTCGTCGTATGCAACTACTGCACGGGCAATTGCTAAGCTCACAGCACCAACCTGACCTGATAGTCCGCCTCCGTATACACGCACTTTAACATCCATTTTGTCCTGGTTTTCTGTAACCGTTAGGGCCTGGATTGCTTTGGCACGATAATCGGAATCATGAAAATATTCTTCAAGCGGCTTGTCGTTGATCAGAACTTTGCCACTGCCTTGTTTGAGGTAAGCTCTGGCAACTGCTGTTTTTCGACGCCCTGTAGTATTAATAATTTCTGCCATTAAATCTGTTTATCTTTATTTATGAAATTTTTAATTCTTCGGGATTCTGAGCAAAATGAGGATGCGTAGGACCAGCATAGACTTTTAATTTCTTGTAGATGCTTCGCCCAAGGTTATTATGAGGCAACATTCCCCATACTGCGCGTTCAATTACCTGCTCAGGTTTTTTCTTAAAAACTTCCCTTACATTCTCAAACTTCTCTCCGCCAGGATATTGAGAGTGGCTAAAGTATTGCTTATCAAAAGCTTTATTTCCGGTTAGTTTTATTTTTTCAGCATTCACAACCACAATAAAATCGCCGGTATCGGCATGTGGGGTGAATTGCGGTTTATGCTTTCCACGTAGCACAGTAGCCACTTTGGATGCCAGTTTACCTAAAACCACATCCTCGGCATCAATCACCCACCATTTTGGATTAATATCAGCGGCTTTTGCTGAGTATGTACGAAAACTTTGTGTATCGATCTTCATGAATCAAATTTGTCTGATTTTCCCAAAACATAAGATCTTAAATTTACCTTTTTTTCTTTTAATCTGCAAACACTTGCACTACCACCAAACAAATAATTTTACATTGTTCTTATCCCGGCTGAAAATAAAAAAGGGAACTTAAAGTCCCCTTTTTTGAATCCAGAGTGATCAGTCCATTTCCGAACCATATTATTTCAAGAGCATCATTTTCTTGATCTGGGTGAAATTGCCACTTTTGAGGCGGTAAAAATAAACCCCTGAGGCATAACCCTGTGCATTCCACGTTTTGAGATGCGATCCGGCGCTGAGCTCTTCGTTGATCAAAGTTGTCACTTTCCGGCCCAGCATATCATAAACCTCGAGAACTGTATTGGCAGGTTTGGCCAGGCTGAACTGTATGGTAGTTACCGGGTTGAACGGATTCGGATAGTTCTGGTCCAGGTTATAAGCTTTGGGCCGTGTGATGGATTTGGTTTCCAGAACATTTTTCTTTCCGCTCAGATCCACGTCCGACAAACGATAGTAATAAGTTTGTCCCGGTTGGAAACTATCATAATCGGTATAGTTGTAATTGGTCTCTTCCGATACCGTACCCTGTCCTTTAAGGTTATCCGAGCTTTGGTAAGAAGCCACCTGGTTGAACTGGCCATTTGGGCTTGTTGAGCGTTCAAGAATAAAGCCAAGGTTATCGACTTCCGTAGCCGTTGCCCAGTTCAGCTTTACACCATTGCTGGTATTAGCCAGAGTATAGGATACCAGTTCTACCGGAAGCGGTGTATCTGAAGCTACCGTGCCTAAGGTGTAGTAACCATCTGGTAACTGTCCATCTGTAAGATTAAAAATAACCTGATCTCCATTTACAGATGAGGCCGTTGTGATCTGGCTGAAATCACCAGATTGACCGGCACGTCTGATCAGCAAATAATCACTTGGGTTGCTGTTTGGAGTTGAGCCTAAACCGGCATCACTAAAATCAAATATTAATTGAGCATCAACAGTACCGGTTTTATCCAGATACCAAATACGTTGCATTCGTTTTAACACAGTAGATCCATCAACATCACTCGTGGTTTCACCATTGGTTAATGAGTTATGTCCAACAAAGATATACTCACCTGCTGCATTCAATGATGCATTTCGCTGGCTGATGTTTAATCCGGCTGAGTTTGAAGCGGAGCTATGTGTGTTGGCAAACGTGCCATCGGTTGTACCAATACCGGCCACATCCAGGTCATAATCGCCATTTGCGGGCGTGTCTCCTGCATAGAAATCACTGGTAACAGTAATATTGTACTTGGCTGAAAGATAATTTTCCACAATAATCTTACGGGCATCATTTAACTCAGTGTTGAATAGTATAACTTCAGCAATATCTCCATTAAAATAACCAGAGCTATTCCCACCCAATTGACCGATGTATAATGAAGACGATGTATTAGGTATTGAATTATCTGTACCCGTATTTCCATCGCTCATAGATTGGCTGGTTCCGTCAATTCGCATGGATACCCTTGGATTGCTTGAACTACCATCAAAAAATGCTGAAGCGATGTTTGAAGTCCCGGCGCTAAAACTGGTTGTGGTTCCTCTCTCGCGATTGCTTTCATCAATATCAATAAACAAATTTTGTCCAGTATAAATAAACATACTGTAAGATTCTTGTGATGAAAATGACGCTCTTTTTGAAACTAATCCATTAACTGCCGCTAATGAAGTGGGATTAAAGACAGTGTAGATAGATAATCCGGTCATCCCATCCAGCGTGGCATTGTCTGCAATATTAAGCTCATCACCTTGAGAACTGTTAAATCTGACTGCAGGTCCACTGTTAATATTGGATGTTGCCTGGTAAGTTGGTTGTTTTGTGCCGGAAGATTGCGACACATTGTTTCCATTACCCGAAGCATCAAACCAGGATGTAACCGAAGCCCCGTCACTTAACATGATATCATCGGCTTTCAGCCACAGGAAGTTGCTGTTATTGTCGCCAACACCAGCCGGTCCTGTATCACCCAAACCATCGTTGTCGGTGATCGTTATAGTATGTGTGGTTTGAGAACCAAGGGTCACAGAGGAGCCATCAATGGTTAATACCACCTGCTCATCATTTTCCTCATTTGAATCATCCGATAAACTTAATTGAATATTTTCCGTTGTTGAACCGGCCGAGATGGTCAGCGGGCTTGAAGTCAGCACACTGTAATCTGAACCATCGGCAGCAGGTGAGCCACCGGCATCACTAAAGGTAACCGTAACATCGGTTCCTGAAACTGCTGAGAGTTCTACCTGAATATCAACAATGCCCGATCCTTCATCCGAATTTGAACTTGCAGATGAAAACTGAACTGTTGGCACGCCGTCGTCATTGGTCAATGTTATCGTTAAAGTTGTCTGAGAGCCTAACGCACAACTTTGAGCATTGCTTAACGTCAGTTCAATGGTTTCATCATTTTCAAACAAAGCATCGCCTTTGATTGAAAGAATGTTAATTCCAATGGTATTTGTTGAGCCATTCGGGCAGCTTACCGTGTTAAAAGTTACGGTTCCTGAAGTCACATCTGTACTATCGTATGCTGCATTTCCAGAAGTTGGTGCCGGAGGAATACCATCATACATAGCTACATCCACACCCGAGAGTAAAAGATCACCAAAAACAGCATCTCCTCCGGTTACATCAATATCAATACTTGAAGCCGGGCCTGTTGTAATAGTAGTGGCACTTGTGCTGGTCAGGTCAAATTGCAGGCTTAACGTATAATTGCCACTGCTTCCTTCAGGCTGACTTAATGTTGCAGAATTAAAATCGATTTTTCTGGGTTCATCATCATCCAAAATGGAATAGGTATGGACATTTTGAGTCCCGATCGAGGCATTTGTTGCCGAACTGATTGTAACAGTTACAGTTTCTGTATTCTCAATGCTTCCATCATTAACAACATCAATTGCAGCATCCCCCGAGCCTGCACCATTGTTTAAATCAACAGAGCTTGTACCGGAAGAAATTATTGCTGAGGTGCGGTTTGTATTAAAGTCGCCCGCTTGAGCTGTTCCTGCTGCTACAGAGTATGAGAAATTGACAGAAGTACCATCTGAATACGGGTAATTGATCTCAACGGTAAGAGTCGGAAATTGAGTGACATTTTCAATACCCTGGGAAGCGGATGTTGCAAACTGAACTTCACGTTTTATAGCACCAAGAGTTAAAGTGGCGTTATCGGTTAAACTCACACCAGATGCTTCAACTGAACTGCCATTTATGGTTAAATCCACAAAACTGTCTCCGGCATCCACAAAATCACCATCACCATTCTGATCAATAAATAAAACCCAATCCCACTCATCCGAGGGACGACCGGTTGAGACATTAGAGGTGTCGAAGGAAATATCAACAGCATCAGAAAATGCCCCGCTGAAATCCACTTTCCATTCTCTGGCCAGGCGCAAGGTATTGGTGGCATCATCCCTGAAGTTATCCCCAGAGATGGTTGTTAGGTTAGTGGCGTTGCCACTATCATGGCCAAACAACACATAGTCGCCATCAGCGGATACTGAACTTAAAGAGAGGTTCAGATCAGATGAGTTTGCCGAGAGATGGTTGCCGTCGGATTCACGTCCCAGACCGGCAATATCAGTTCCATAAAGTGCATCAAATGCATATTTATCATTGGAGATTGAAATACTGTATTTGGTTGAGAGGTAGTTTTCTACAATGGTTTGCTGAGCGCCATTTAAATTACTTCCAAATAAAACAACTTCGGCAATATCACCTTCAAAATATCCGGTGTTGTTGCCTCTTAAATGGCCAACACTTAAACTGGAACCTTGATTTGGTATTGAGTTTACGGATACAGAACCATCATTCATTGTCTGAGCTGTTCCCGACTCATACGCCGAAACGCTTTGTGCAGATCCATTAAAGATCATGGACATCAAATAGGTAGATCCGGCTGCAAAACTTTCCGATGTGTTTTCCCTGTTGCTACTACCAGAGCCCGGAATATCCATAAACCAGTTATTTCCAGTGTAGAAAAACATGCTGTAACACTCAGCGTTTCCGGGAGAATTTCGTTTTGAGATCAAACCACGAGGCGAACCATCAACAGCAGACGGATTATGCACCATGAATATGGAAAGCCCACTAAAGTTATCTAAAGTTGTGCCATCAATGGCTGTTAGTTCATCGCCATTTGCATCGTTTAGCACACCGTCGAAACGAATGGCAGGTCCGCTATTAATTGAAGAGGTTGATTGAAATGTAGGCTGTTTGGCTGAAGTTCCCTGACTTACATTGTTACCTTTACCACTAATATCATTCCACTGGGTAACACTTGAGCCGGAAGTTGAGACTCCCTGGTTGGCATCCAGCCATAAGTTTAAGCTTGAGCTTCCATCTGTTGCACCCACACCACCGGGGCCGGTTTGAGCTTGAACTGGTGAGTGAAAGACCAGGGTTAAAAGGCTTAATCCCAAGACAAGTACTTTAAAACATGTTCGCAGTTTCTGGTTTTTTAAACCGTTTATCATATAAAATTACTTTTAGTTATCCGTTTAATAAGATTTGTAATTAGCTTTTAAGGTTTCTGTGATGTTTATACTCACTCACAATTTCTATGCCAATTCGTCAGTCAGGATGAACAAACCCGATACTTTTTCTTATAATTTAGATTTGATTGTGATGCACAAATCTTCACGCATGCTATTAGAAGCAAAACGAGGGGAAAGTACTAAGGAAAAAGGATGATTTGAACGCACAAAGATAAGACTTTTAACATGAATGAAAAATCATATTTATTAAATTTCGCTAAACATGAAAGAAATTTAATACCCACTGGCTGTTTTAGCAGACTCTAAAAACAAAGGATCAGCAAAGAATTGTGTAAACAGATAGCCCAGGATACCACCTGTGGTGGCACACATGGTATTAACCACATCGTTGTCTATCCATCGAATCCCTTTTTGCAGTTCGTTTTCTATTAATTCACCACTTTCTGTTTTACTGTGGGTGCGTTCGGTGGTCTTCTTCCTGATGGGATCATAATACTGTGCCTGAACTGTAGCCCCAAAGAAGCTATCAACCAGGCTCCCACCTGCACCGGCAAATCCAATAATCAGAAACGACTCTACAATTCCAACACTCATCATTTGATCCGGAGCAATGATCCAGGCGCTGGCTGCAATTAGCAATGCCCCCACAAAACCTCCGAATGTACCCGTAAAAGTAATACCGCCAGACGTGCCGGCCGGAACCGGTTTAAAATTCAAGATATATCTCGGTTTGGGATCTTTAACCATGGTACCGATCTCAGTAGCCCAGGTATCGGCCTGAACGGCGGCCAGAGTACCTAAATAAGCCAGAAAAATCAACGGATCCTGGAAAAACGAAAACCAGATCATCAACACCCAGGCCACACCACCATTGGCAAGAACCTGACCCACATCGCGCTGAGAGGATTTTTCAAAGATCAGATCATACTTTTTCTTGTGTTCTTTGCCAACTTTGGAAAGCACCGAAGAGAGAATAAAAAAGGTGAGCACTGGTATGGTCCAAACCAGACCGCCCATGCTGAATATATTAGATCCAAATAAAAATGTCCCGACTGCTCCGCTGGCAGTTAGGAATTTTAATGCAAAGGATACACGGGCAAAGATAAGGGCAATACTGATACCAATAAGCACACTCTGGTACATCACCGTACCATTAATTTCCAAAATAGCCAGTATGTATGCCACACTAAGAGGGATAAACAGGTTATCCAAACCCCCGGATAGCAAGGCTTCTACTGCTGTTACAACCAAAGCAATGGCAATACACAGAGCGATTAACGCGGTTAGGTTTAAAGAACCAATCAAGGATGACTCATCTAGAAAGAAGATCAATGAACCGACTAATACAAAAACTGAGGTGACAAACATCGCAACTGAGCCCTCGATGGTTTTCTTGTATGCCATCAGTTTAAAGGTATGTGGTTTTTCACTGTTCTCACCAACCAATGCTGCCATGGCATCTCCAAAACCTAACACCAGCATAGAAGTTTGCATAATCCAGACATGCTCACCCCAGCATAGCAATACAAGAATGAAAAAGGCCAGCGGGTAATAAACAGTACCATAACTAACCTGCTGCGCTTTATCCTCTTCAGGATCACCGGATGTTGTTTGATGCAGGGAACCAAGCCAGTTATTTTTAATGGCTAACACATTGAATGGTATAAACAATAAAGGGATCAGAGCCGGGTAGAAACTTAACTCGAAATAGTAAGGCGAAAAAAAGATAAGCACACTCGTTAATATATGCACCAGTTTTCTCGTTATACCGGCATCGAGATTAAATATCTTTTTTAAGCCTTCCGATATCCCAATCAAGGCACCAAGTAGCGCGAGTGCAATAATAAAGGAGAAAAAGTCTTGCGATAGACTCATGTTTTTGGAGATTAATTACATTTAAAAAAAGCTCTGGGTGTGCCTTGGTTAACAGCACATTTTTCATGAGTTTGAAATACACCCGTCACATCTCGGCCTTTCTATGTCTTTTCAGATCGGTTTAAAATATGGAAAAAGATCATTTTTTAAAACACGAATAAACAGATACCATAGGTAAGGAAAAGTGAATAATTATTCTTATTTAGAAACGTTTATCACCGAAACCTATTGTTTTAACCAAAAGAAGTTTTTATCTTCTACCATTAATTTGTAGGATTAACCTAAAACGTCAAATGTCATACAATTACATGAACAGTGCCAATTTGAACATATCGGATTCTAATAGAATACCGGGGTGTGCTGTTTCAAACATTCCTCTCGCAAATACTCAGTCAGGGATTCAGGTTTTAGGTTTGCAAACTCTAAGCATTCTGCTTAGCCTTATTATTGTGGTACTATAAACCACTTGGTTATCCCTGAATTTCTTGCTTTCTCTTCATAATTATTCATTCAAGACTTCGGGGTTGCCGAAATCCATTTAGTATTCTTTAAACACAAGAACGTTTTTTAGAGTGAGATCTGATATCATTAAACTGGGCTTTGATAAAGCTCCGCATCGCAGTTTGTTAAAAGCGACCGGGGTGATCCAAAGCGACGAGGATTTTACAAAACCCTTTATCGGGATTGCAAATTCTTACATAGATATTATACCCGGCCATGTACATTTGCAGGAGTTTGGCAAAATTGTCAAGCAAGCCGTGCGAGATGCAGGTGGTGTTCCGTTTGAGTTTAACACCATTGGTGTGGATGATGGCATAGCTATGGGCCATATTGGTATGCGATATTCGCTGGCTAGCCGGGAGCTTATCGCCGATTCGATAGAAACGGTCATTCAGGCACATTGGCTCGATGGTATGGTCTGCATACCAAATTGCGATAAAATTGTCCCCGGAATGATGATGGCTGCGGTTCGCCTGAACGTGCCAACCATATTCATCTCCGGCGGTCCGATGAAAGCCGGTGTAAGCTCGAAAGGCGAGAAAGTTGATTTGATCTCGGTTTTTGAAGGTGTTGGCCAGTACAGTGCCGGAAAAATCAACGACGAAGAGTTAAAAGACCTGGAAAATCATGGCTGCCCGACTTGTGGTTCATGCTCAGGAATGTTTACCGCCAATTCCATGAACTGCCTGGCCGAAGCGCTGGGTTTAGCTTTACCCGGAAACGGTACTATTCTTGCTGTTGATTCACGCCGTGAAAATCTGGCCAAAAAAGCCGGCAAGCAAATTCTGAGTCTGGTTGAAAAAGACATCAAACCCAGCAATATACTGGACCGCTCATCCTTTAGAAATGCCTTTGCGCTGGATCTGGCCATGGGTGGCAGCACCAATACCATTCTGCATACCATTGCTATTGCCAACGAAGCCGGGATCAAATTTGAGCTGGAAGAGTTAAACCAGCTGGCTGCAAAAACACCCTATATTTGTAAAGTAAGTCCGGCCACTAAAGATGTTCATATCGAAGATGTGGAGCGCGCCGGTGGTATTTCAGCCATATTAAACGAGTTATCAAAAATCCCGGATTTGCTGAACACCAACGCTTTAACCGTAACCGGCAACACTCTGGGTGAAAATGTTTCAGATGCAGTTGTTGAAGACCAGAGCGTAATTCGTCCGCTGGACGATCCTTATTCCAAAACAGGCGGTCTGGCGGTACTCTTTGGTAATCTGGCCCCGAATGGCTGCGTGGTCAAAACCGGTGCAGTGGATCCGAAAATGCTCACCCACAGCGGCCCGGCAAAAATCTATGAATCTCAGGATGAGGCCATAAACGGTATCCTGGCCGGTGAAGTAAAAGCCGGTGATGTGGTCATTATCCGTTACGAAGGCCCGAAAGGTGGCCCGGGAATGCCGGAGATGCTGGCGCCAACTAGCGCTATTATGGGCCAGGGTCTGGGTGATAAAGTGGCCTTGATTACCGATGGGCGATTTTCCGGTGGGACGCGTGGTGCCTGTATCGGGCATGTCTCGCCCGAAGCTGCCGAGCGCGGGCCGATCGCTGCGGTTCAGAACGGCGATACCATCACCATTGATATTCCGAATCATACTTTGAATGTTGAACTGAGTGATGATGACATTCAAGCCAGATTAGATCAGCTTGAAGAATTTCAACCTAAGATCACCAAAGGTTATCTGGCCAGGTATGCAAAAATGGTGACATCGGCCAATACCGGAGCTGTTTTAAAGATTTGATTATTACTAATTCATTAAACCGGAGAGAAACGAATGAGTGCAAAAGGACAAACAATGCTCGGCGCTGAAATCTTTTTTGAGTGCCTGAAGAAAGAAGGTGTTGAGTACATCTTTGGTTATCCTGGCGGTGCCTTGTTAAAAATATATGAAAAGCTTTATGATGTGGATCATTTAGAGCATATCCTGGTTCGTCATGAACAGGGTGCCACACATATGGCCGAAGGGTATGCCCGTGCTACGGGTAAAGTGGGTGTGGTTCTTGTAACATCAGGCCCGGGTGCCACCAATACTGTTACCGGCATTGCCAATGCCTATATGGATTCTTCGCCGATCGTGATCTTCACCGGGCAGGTCCCGACGCACTTGATTGGAAACGATGCCTTCCAGGAAGCCGATATTTTGGGTATCACCCGTCCGATAACCAAGTACAATTTTTTGGTCAAGGATATCAAGGAACTGGCGCCTACCATCAAAAAGGCCTTTTATCTGGCCAGCACCGGCAGGCCCGGACCGGTTTTGGTGGATTTGCCTAAAGATGTTATGAACCAGAAAAGTGTATTTAGTTACCCGGATAAAGTGGATATCCGTGGCTACAAACCTACTTTTCAGGGACATGCCAAACAAATTAAAAAAGCGGCAACAAAAGTTTCAGCCGCCAAGCGCCCACTGCTTTATGTTGGCGGTGGCATAATCATGTCTGAAGCGCATAAAGAACTGGCCTTTTTTGCCCGGTCCAACAACATACCCGTTACCACTACCCTTCAGGGTCTTGGTTCTTTTCCAAGCGACGATGCACTCTCTCTGGGTATGTTGGGTATGCACGGCACGTTCTGGGCCAACCAGGCTATCAACAGTTGTGATGTATTGATCTCACTGGGTGCAAGGTTCGATGATCGCGTAACCGGTAAAACCGATACCTTCTCAACGAATTCATACAAAATTCACGTGGATATCGACCCAACGAATATTGATAAAAATGTTCTGGTTGATCTGCCCATTGTCGGGGATGTAAAACATATCCTGAGCGAACTTTCGGTAGCCATGTCCGAGGCTCCGGATACAGCCGACTGGCTCAAGCAAATAGATGGTTGGCGCAACGAATGTCCCCTCAGTTATGAAACCGGCGACGGCAAGCTTCGCGCCGAGTATGTTCTTGACCGGATCACCGAGAAAACCAACCACAATGCGGTTGTTGTAGCCGATGTGGGCCAGCATCAGATGTGGATTGCCCAGTACATCAAGTTTAACTCACCGCGAACCCAGATCAGCAGTGCAGGTTTGGGCACCATGGGCTTCTCTCTGCCGGCAGCTATTGGCGCAGCATTCGGGGTAAAAGATAAACCTGTTTTCTCTATCAGTGGTGATGGCGGCTTTATTATGAATATCCAGGAGCTCAACACGGTCGCTTACAACAAGTTGCCGCTGAAAATTGTCCTGATCAACAACAGCTACCTGGGTATGGTTCGCCAATGGCAGGAGCTCTTCCATGAGCAGAAATACAGCTTTACCGATCTTTCAGAAATGAATCCCGATTATGTGAAAGTTGTGGAATCCTTTGGTATTCCATCAATGAGCACAGATAATCCAGATGAAGTTGATGGCATACTTGATAAAATGCTGGCCTATAACGATGGTCCGATTTTTGCCGAGTTCAAGGTTGTTAAAGAAGACATGGTATTTCCGATGGTACCGGCCGGGGCTTCAATTTCAGATATGATGATCAAACGTCTTAATCCTAAAACTTTTGTATAACTATGAAGCACACGATTTCAGTTCTTGTAGAAAATAAATTCGGTGCGCTAAACCGTGTGGCTGCTATGTTTAGTGCAAGAGGATTTAACCTGGAAAGCATTTCCATCGGAGAAACCGAAGATCCGGAAATCTCCAGAATGACAATCGTTACCCGCGGTGATGATAAAATCATCGGGCAGATTGTCAAACAGCTCAACCGGTTGATCGACACCTTAAAAGTGGTTGATCTGACCGATGAACTTAAAATTGAACGCGAACTGGCCCTGATCGCCATTAGCTACCATAAAGCAAACCGATCGGAAATCATCAGTTTATGTGAGATTTTCAAGGCCAATGTTATTGATATTACACCAAAATCCATAACGGTGGAAATTGTTGGCACGCCCGACAAAATTGAATCGGCCATCAAGATATTTTTGCCGTTTGGTATTCGCGAAATAGCTCGCTCCGGGGTTGTGGCTCTCTCGCGAAATGAACCTGTGGTTGTTAAAACCACAAAAGAAACAAATGGCGCATTAACTATTTAAAAAACCAAACAACAGATACTATGAAAGTTTATTACGAGAGCGACGCAGATCTCTCCATAATTCAAAGCAAAAAGATTGCCGTTCTGGGATTTGGCAGCCAGGGCCATGCCCACTCGCTGAACTTAAAAGAAAGCGGCATGACCGTTTGCGTAGGCCTTAAAGAAGGCAGCACATCCTGGCAGAAAGCCGAAAATGCGGGCTTAATGGTGAAAACCACCGCCGAAGCCACCGCCTGGGCCGATATTATCATGGTCCTGATCCCAGATCAGATCCAGAAAGCCGTTTATGAGGCCGACATTGCTCCAAACCTGCAATCCGGAAACACCTTGTGCTTTGGGCATGGCTTTAACATTCACTACGGACAAATTAAGCCACCGGCCGATGTAAATGTGATCATGATCGCGCCAAAGAGCCCCGGTCACCTGGTTCGCCGGACCTATACCGAAGGTGCCGGTGTGCCTTGCCTCATCGCCGTTCATCAGAATGCCGATGGTAAAGCTAAAGATATTGCCCTGGCCTGGGCCAAAGGGTTGGGTGGCACCAAAGCCGGTGTTATCGAAACCAATTTCAAAGATGAAACCGAAACCGACTTGTTTGGTGAGCAGGCCGTTCTTTGCGGTGGTTCGGCCGAACTGATCAAAGCTGGTTTTGAAACCCTGGTTGAAGGCGGCTATCCGGCCGAACTGGCTTACTTCGAGTGCATGCACGAACTGAAACTGATCGTGGACCTGTATTACGAAGGTGGCCTGACCCGCATGAACTATTCGGTTAGCGATACTGCTGAGTATGGCGGCATGACCCGCGGCCCGAAAGTGATCGGCAAAGAAGCCAAAGACAATATGAAACAGATCCTGAAAGACATTCAGGACGGCTCATTTGCCAAAGAATTTATTGATGAGTGCAATTCCGGTTATCCAAAGATGCAGGCTTTAAGAAAAGAAAATTCAGAGCATGCCATTGAAAAAGTAGGCGCCAAGCTTCGCGAAATGATGAGCTGGCTTTTTAAAAAGAATAAAAAGGACGAAGTAGGCGTATGAGTTGGAAAATTGTATCCTTGCCAGGAGATGGCATCGGGCAGGAAGTCATGGCTTCGGCCACGACGTTTTTAACTTTACTGGCCGAAAAACTTCAGTTCTCGGTTGATATCGAAACCTATTTATTTGGTGGCACCTCTTATGATGAGCATGGCCAAATGCTCACAGATGAAACCCTTGAGGCCTGTAAAAATGCTGACGCAGTATTGATGGGGGCGGTTGGTGGCCCGAAATGGGAAAACCTGCCCCATAACGAAAAGCCCGAAGCCGGCTTGCTAAAGCTTCGTAAAGAGCTTGGCTTGTATGCCAACATCAGACCGGCCAAAGTCTATAATGCACTCAGTAACGCTTCAACCTTGAAACAGGATATCTTGCAGGGCACCGATTTTGTTGTGGTTCGTGAACTTACCGGTGGTATTTACTTCGGTCAGCCCCGCGGTTATGACGATAACAAGGGCTACAACACCATGGTGTATGAAAAATACGAGGTAGAGCGCATTGCCATACAGGCGTTTGAACTGGCCCGTAAGCGTAACCATAAGGTAACCTCGATTGATAAAGCCAATGTGCTGGAAGTCTCGCAATTCTGGCGCCACATCGTTCATGAGGTTCATAAATCCTACCAGGATGTTGAGCTCGTGGATATGTATGTCGATAACGCTGCCATGCAGGTGGTTCGCAATCCCAAGCAGTTTGATGTGATCGTAACCGGCAACATGTTTGGTGATATCATCAGCGATATCTCCGGAATGATCACAGGCAGTCTGGGTATGTTGCCTTCGGCCAGCCTTGGCGATAAATACGCGCTTTACGAGCCAATCCATGGCAGTGCGCCCGATATTGCCGGGCAAAACAAAGCCAATCCGCTTGCTACGATTGCCTCTGTGGCCATGATGTTCGAGAGCAGTTTCAACAAACCCGAGATTGCCATGCTCATCATTGATGCCATTGAGAAAACCCTTTCAAAAGGGTACCGAACCGGCGATATCATGGGTGAAGGTGGTAAATGTGTGAGCACCACAGAAATGACTGCACATCTGATTGAATCGTTCAATGAACTCTACGAAGCCGAGCACCAGTTGTAACGTTCAGATGTTTAGTTTAACCTGCTAAAGGTTCACAAGCAGGTTGTTCATTATAATGTGCATGAAATCAAAGGGTGATCGGGCTATAACCTGATCATCTCTTTTCATGCCCATCTCTGTTACCAGTGACGCAATAAACACTATTTAACTGTTGATATAATATTGAGTGCCATTCGAATTGCCAGACAATTTACCGGACTCATTTAATGGAACATATTATGAAAGAGAAAGAAAAAATTAGGATTTTTGATACGACTTTGCGGGATGGCGAACAATCACCGGGCGCCTCTCTCAGCCTTCAGGAAAAAGTGGAAATTGCCAAGCAGCTCGAAAAACTCAATGTTGATATTGTTGAAGCCGGATTTCCCATTTCTTCATCGGTTCAGTTCGAAGCCGTTCAACGCATTGCCGGAGAAGTAGGCATTACCGTGGCCGGTCTGGCCCGTGCCAAAGAAGCGGATATAAAATCGGCTTACGATGCGCTTAAAGATGCCAGCAAGCCGAGAATTCATACCTTCTCGAGCACATCCGACATCCATATTTTGGGGAAATTTGGTGATGAGCGTTACGGCCGCACATTGGAAGAAAAACGCCAGATGGTCATAAAAATGACCATCGATGCCGTCACGTATGCCAAAACCCTGGTTGATGATGTGGAGTTTTCGGCAGAAGATGCCGGACGCACCGATATCGGTTACCTTTGCGATGTGATTGAAGCGGCAATTGCTGCCGGTGCTTCAACCGTTAATATCCCGGATACCACCGGCTATACCCTGCCTTCGGAGTTTGGTCGTAAAATTACCGAACTCAAAACGCGCGTCCCGAATATTAACGATGCCGTGATCAGTATCCATTGCCACAACGATCTTGGCCTTGCCGTAGCCAACACCCTGAGTGCTCTTGAAAACGGTGCACGCCAGGTAGAATGTACCATCAACGGGATTGGCGAGCGCGCCGGAAACGCCTCGATGGAAGAGATCGTGATGGCTTTAAAAGTACGTGGCGACCTGGTGAATTTCTACACCGATATTAACACTCGCGAAATCTATAATACCAGCCGCATGGTGTCGGTTTATACCGGTTTGGTGGTTCAGCCCAACAAAGCGATCGTTGGTGATAATGCCTTTGCCCATGAATCCGGGATCCACCAGGATGGGGTCTTAAAAAATAGACAGACTTATGAGGTGATGACACCTGAATCGGTTGGCGTACCGCAAACGAAAATTGTATTAGGCCGCCACTCGGGTCGCCATGGATTAAAATCGCGCCTGGTTGAATTGGGCTATCAGCTCTCGAATGAGGATCTACAAGCTGTTTATGAAAAATTCTCAGCCCTGGCCGATAAGAAAAAAGAGATCTACGATGAAGATCTGCGCATGTTGATGGGTGATGAAATGCTGAAAGGAACCGAAAAGTACCAGTTGGAATACCTTCATGTGTCCAGTGGGTCGAATTCTATTCCAACCGCAACTATTATTATAAAAACACCTGATCGCTCCGTGCAGGAATCATCCACGGGTGATGGCCCGGTTGATGCCTCTTTCAAAGCTATTGAACGGGCATTAAATATTGAGCCATGCCTGAACTCCTATACCGTGCGCTCTATAACCTCTGGCCGACAGGCCATGGGTGAAGCTCTGGTCAGAATTGTAGAAGGCGAAAAACATTTTACAGGCCGCGGGGTTTCAACCGATATTATTGAAGCCAGTGCAAAAGCATACCTGCAGGCCCTTTGTATGAAAGATGAGTACATGAAAAATAATCAAGACTTAGTAACCATTTAAAGACAAGCATTTAAAATGGCACAAACCATTACACAGAAAATCCTTGCAAAATCTGCAAAGCGAAAAACAGTAGATCCGGGCGAAAGCGTCTGGTTAAATGTAGATGTATTAATGACCCATGATGTTTGCGGACCGCCAACCATCGGGATCTGGAAACGCGAGTTTGGCGAAAACGCCAAAATTTTTGATAAAGAAAAGCTCGTTATTTTCCCGGATCACTACATTTTTACCGAAAATGAGCATGCCAACCGTAACATCAATATTCTTCGCGATTTCGCCAAGGAATATGATATTCCCAATTACTACGATGTAGGCACCGACCGCTATAAAGGTGTCTGCCATATTGCACTGGCCGAAGAAGGCTACAATGTTCCCGGTACGGTCCTTTTTGGATCCGATTCTCATTCATGTACTTCGGGCGCATTTGGCATGTTCTCTACCGGTGTGGGCAATACAGATGCCGCGTTCGTTTTAGGTACCGGAAAGATCTGGGAGAAAGTCCCCGAATCCATGAAATTCATTTTTGAAGGCCAAATGCCGGCTTACCTGACAGCCAAAGATTTAATTCTTCAGATTTTGGGTGATATTTCCACCGATGGGGCCACCTACCGTGCCATGGAGTTTGATGGTGAAGCGGTCTACTCCTTATCGATGGAAGAACGCATGACTCTGACCAACATGGCCATTGAAGGTGGTGCTATGAGTGGTATTATTGCCGCCGACAGCCTTTGCGAAGCTTACGTAAAAGAACGCACCAGCAAACCTTACGAGATATTCCAGAGCGACCCGGATGCCCGGTATTATGCAACTTATCGTTACGATGTTAGCAAAATAGAGCCGACCGTAGCAAAACCACACAGCCCGGATAACCGCGATACTGTGCGAAATGTAGCTGGAACAAAACTCACAAAATGTTATATCGGCTCATGTACCGGTGGTAAATTAACCGATTTTGCCTTTGCAGCTAAACTGCTTCATGGTCAGAAAGTTAAAGTCCCGACCTTTATTGTACCAGGCAGCACGTTGGTAGATCAGCAGCTTTCCGAGGAAACCATTGATGGCATTTCGTATCGCGATATCTTTATGAATGCCGGTTGCGAGATCGCCGAATCTAGCTGTGCAGCCTGTTTAGGCGGACCGGCCGATACGGTTGGCAGAAGTTCAGACGGTGATGTGGTTATTTCAACCACCAACCGCAACTTCCCAGGACGCATGGGCAGTAAAAAATCGGGAGTCTACCTGGCTTCACCGCTTTCGGTAGCCGCATCTGCACTCACAGGCGTTATTACCGATCCAAGAGACTTCTTATAAACTTTATCGAAACTTTTTTGACCTTAGAATTATGGAGAAAATCATAGAAGGCAAAGCCTATGTTTTAGGCAACAATATTGATACCGACCAGATCATCCCTGCCGAACATTTGGTCTATAGCTTATCCGATCCGGAAGAAAAAAAGAAATACGGCGAGTATGCTCTTTCCGGCGTTCCGATCACTCAGGCAGGTTTACCGGAAGGCCATAAACCGTTTGTTGAGAAC
This sequence comes from uncultured Chlorobiales bacterium, assembly GCA_964642175.1. GTDB lineage: Bacteria > Bacteroidota > Chlorobiia > Chlorobiales > Chloroherpetonaceae > JANQGG01. The sequence goes on from CAZXOK010000009.1 coordinate 32,414, forward strand.
GGAAAACATACTTCTGAATTCAGCATCATCATTGGGGGCTCAAATTTTGGTTGCGGTTCCAGTCGTGAACATGCCCCGTTCTCACTGAATATTGCCGGCGCCAAAGCCATTATTGCAGAGTCTTACGCTCGTATCTTTTATCGCAACTCAGTAGATGGCGGTTTTTTGGTTCCTTACGAGACATCTGAAAAGTTGAACGACAAAATTAAAACCGGTGATCAGCTTAAAATTGATGTTGATGCGAACACCATTACAAACATCACCACGAACGAAACTTATGCTTTAACTCCGCTTGGCGATGTGTTCGATATCGTTGAAGCAGGTGGCATCTTTAAATATGCACGTAAAACTGAGCTTATCGCTTAACCGATAAATTTTGGCAACTATGACAACGCAAGACCGGATAGAACTATTCGACACCTCTCTGCGCGATGGCACACAGGGCGAAGGCGTATCCTTGTCTGTTCAGGACAAGCTGCTTATAGCCATGAAATTGGATGAATTTGGCATAGATATTATTGAAGGCGGCTGGCCCAGCTCAAACCCTAAGGATGAAGAGTTCTTCAAACTGGCTAAAAGCTTGAACCTCTCGCACGCAAAACTGGGTGCGTTTGGCTCAACAGCACGCCATCCCGATAAAATCGACAGTGATGTGAATTTAAACGGGTTGCTCAGTGCCGAGTGCCCGGTTGTGACCATCTTTGGGAAAACATGGAAACTTCATTCCGAAAAAAGCCTTGGATTGAGCGAAGGTGAAAATGAAGAACTCATCTATAGATCGGTCAGGTTTCTTAAAGATCATGGCCGGCATGTGGTTTTTGATGCCGAGCATTTTTTCGACGGCTATAAAGACTGCCCCGAATTTGCCATAAAAATGCTGTTGGCTGCTGAGCGCGGCGGCGCCGATACACTGGCCCTGTGCGACACCAATGGTGGCAGCCTGCCACACGAAGTGTTTCAGATCGTTCAGGACATCCTGGACTTGGTTCAGGCACCGATCGGCATCCATGCTCATAACGATGGTGATCTGGCCGTAGCCAACTCACTGGCTGCTGTTCGGGCCGGTGCCCGCCAGATCCAGGGTACCATCAACGGTATTGGTGAGCGATGCGGAAATGCAAACCTGATCAGTATTATTCCAAATATTCAACTTAAGTTGAACGCTTCGCTCTGTCCGCAAATATCACTTGATAAATTGACGGCACTTTCAAACTTTGTCTACGAGATCCTGAACCTCACACCCAATACACGCTCGCCTTTTGTGGGCAAATCAGCCTTTGCACATAAAGGTGGTATTCATGTAAGCGCGGTGTTGAAAGACAATTTAATGTACGAGCATATTCATCCTGAAAAGGTCGGAAACAAGCAACGGGTGCTTGTTTCCGACCTCGCCGGCCAAAGCAACATTCGCTACAAGGCTGGTGAACTGGGCATTAACCTGGACCAACATCCGGAGCTGGCTAAAAAGATCGTGAGCCACATTAAGCACCTGGAGTTTGAAGGCTACCAGTTCGAAGGGGCCGAGGCCTCATTTGAATTGCTCTTAAGACATGAATTGGGTGAATACAACCCGTATTTTAATGTTCTGGATTCCAGGGTGCATACCGAGTACAATAAAGAAGGCCACAATGCTGCGCATGTGATGCTGAAAATTGAAGTCGGAGACGACATTGAGCATACCGCTGCCGAAGGCGATGGTCCTGTTAATGCGCTGGATAACGCCTTGCGGAAAGCGCTCACACGCTTTTATCCGGAAATAGCCCGAATTAAGCTGGTGGATTATAAAGTTCGGGTACTGGATGAAAAACAAGGCACAAGCGCAAAAGTACGCGTGTTGATTGAATCGAGTGATGGTGAAAACACCTGGTCGACAGTTGGGGTATCAACCAATATTATTGAAGCCAGTTGGCAGGCGTTATACGATAGTCTTAACTTTAAGCTCTTTACCCTGCACAACCCAAAAAAGGAACCCACACCTACGCCAACTGTATAAAAAATTAAGGCACGCTAAATGCGCGCCTTATTCATTCCTTACGCCTCTTTCTTTTGAACCGGAATTTGTATTTCATTTCGCCGTAAAAACCAGGGTGTAAATGGCGGATTGTATCGTGCCCATACCGGCTCGCCGAGCGTATTAAGATTATTCTCGGCTATCCACTGTTCTAAGGATTCTTTTTTGCTGTTATAGGATTTCTTTGTCCAGAAACCCGAATAACGCACCACGGCCAGTTGACGGGGTGGTACTTCACGCAATTCCACATTGGAATCAAGAGGTTTCGGCAAGGACTCCAGGGTATATGTTGAAGGCATTATAAAGCCCACGGCCCATTTATCCTGAGTCTTCTTCTGCTCAACTGGTGCTGTCATGCTGATCTTTTCACCGGAAGCTTTTTGTTCAACCGGTGAGGTCATGGCTACTTTTGCCCTGGATTGGTTTTGTCCGGTTATATAACGCAACAGTCGGTTAAACGCCCGGTTACCTGCGTTCTCTAACGTACCATCAACAATAGTTTCGGCCAGGATCTGCTTTGGATACTCGCGAAGTTCAAAAGGTCTTTGCTTCTTTAACACCTTGTATTTGGGTATTTCAATTGCCATTGTAACTATCTCCGTTCAACTTTAAGGTTATTATTTTTTGATATACTAACCGTTAAAATGAAGAGAAACGTTTTTTCGGTATTACCTGATAATGGATAAATGAGGAAATGAGAAAACGAAATGGATTGAGTCTACCATCCGGAGCCGGCCAGCATACGATTGAGAATATCTTCGGAAACCTGATCAATGGTTTCGGTTATGGATTCCTGTTGTGCCGAGAAATCCCCAATGGGATAGTCGGAAAAAGAGGTAAAGGTTTGGGTAAACAAGGTTTGTTTCTTAACAAGGTCGCGGTAGGTTACCAACACCGTTATGGTAATGCGATTTTGTGTGGCCCGCTCCGAAGTGCTGCTGATTTGGCTGGGTTCATCCTTATAATCCTTTATGATGGCTTCTATAACCGAACTGGCATCCCTGCGCGACTGCTCAATGATCAGTGAGCTTTGAGTTTGTATCTTATCGGTCAGTTCTGTGGTCAATCTCTCACGTAACTGCCCGATACCACTGCGAGCCTGATCGCCAAATAACGGAACAGATACAGTTTTTACATGTGAAGGTAATGACCCCTGCGAAAAAGAATAACACCCCGAAAGGCTCATGAGCACAACTACCAACAGGTAAAGAAAACGCTTTTTTTGCATGCGGGAATGTTTAATGGAAAGAGCGATCAATTTTGTTAAACAGCTTTCTAAACGGATACGAAAACAGCAGCATGCGTTTTCGGGTGGTATTAAATGCATCGCAAAAAATTCCGTTTTTACCGGTTCCCCAGTCGCTGCACATTTTCACAGTAATATTGGCTGCCACCATCGGTGATTGTGAAAAAACATCCTGAATTTTATTAAACACATCCATTCGTTTTTGGAGTTCAGGCGTTGGTTTATGGGCAGAAAGGATTTCGGTTCTCACCAGCCCTGGGTTCATCAACATAATATCTATCCCGGTATTTTGATACTCTTCTGCGAGTGCAAATGTCATTCTGTAAATAGCGGCTTTTGAAGAGCCGTAAGCGCTAAAGTATGGTGTATTGTTCTTTAAAATGCCCGCTCCGGCCAGGTTAATGATCTTACCTTGCCGGTTATGCGCAAGGAAATACTTCAGTGAAGCCCGACACCCATGATAAGTACCCTTAATGTTAATATCGATAGGCTTGTACCAGGCATCAAGATCGGCATCCACAATGCGTTTAAACGGCTCGGCAACACCGGCATTATTGATCATTATATCCAGCGCACCAAAGGTTTGAATTGTTTTTTCAATCAATTCTTCCACCTGTTCATAATCAGCCACATCACAAGCCATGCCAAAGACATTTTCCGAGCCAAATTCCTCAACCGCCTTATATACATTAGCCTGGTTGCTGGATGTGATGACTACTCTGGCGCCTTCTTCCAAAAAACGTTTTGCAATAGTTTTACCGATCCCTTTTGTTGAACCGGTGATTATGGCAATTTTGCCATTTAGTTTTCCAGTATCCCCCATTTTTCCTTTTTTTGTTAAACCTTATATGATTGGCTTTGTGGGGGATTTATATAAGCTCTATAATGAACAATCACAAAAAATTAAGGCTATCTTTTTTATAAAGATAGCCTTAAGCCACAAATTTAGGCATATCCTGTATAGCTTGCCAAAACCTTACTCACGAATCCATGCATTAAGCTTATCTTCGTATTCGGTTACAAGCTTAGTGGCGTGGTTTTTAGATTTGGACTCTGCATCGATGTGGAAAATATCCCTGGCACGATCAGGCAGCATGAGCAATGTGGTATCATCATCAAAAATGATTTTCACGCCGTCTATTAAGATACGTTCATGGTCGGCTGTATCTTCCATGATTTTACGCATAATTTTGCCCTTCAAATCTTTAGGACAAGAGACATTTCGTTTAACAAGGAAATAGCGTTGTGGATATTTCAGGCTGACTTCTCCCATTTTTGCCTCGGTTTTGGCCATCAGTTCAAGGATTTTAACCATAGAGTACATGGCGTCGCAGGCAAATAAGAACTCTGGGAAAATGAATCCGGCCTTGGTACCACCGGCAAATTTTATTTCAGGATCTGAAGTAACAGCTTTCATCATATCCAGATGGCTATCCCCCGTTCGGATCACTTTAACATCGCGTTCTTTACAAAGCTCATCCACTTCCTGGGAAGCTGTAATCGGAACGGCAATTTTCTTGGTTTCCGGATAAACATCAAGGAATAAGCGTGTAACAAGGGTAAGCAACCTTTGGTTATCGAGGAAGTTCCCTTTTTCATCAGACACAAAGATGCGTTCAGCGCCGGCATCCATCATGAAACCAATGTTGCAACCAAGAGAGACAACCACTTCGGTTAATCGATCGGCAGCTTCATGCACATCATCGGCTGTACGGGTACATTTCTTTGGATCAATGAAAGCATTAAGCGAAACTACATCAATGCCCAAATCACCGATAATGCTTGGGAAAATAGTTGTAGCTGCACCATGCGCATAATCAATAGCAATACGCAGCCGGGAACGACGGATGGTATCGATATCAATCAGGCTTAGAAAATCATCGGTATAACCTTCAATGGCTCGTTCCGGGAATGAAATGGTTCCGACATCCTCAAAATCGGCCCGTTTGTAATCTTCACCAAAGAAGTTGCGCTCGATGGTCTTAGTTTTGGCATTGGGTAAGTCTTTACCATCCTTATCCACAAAAATGATATCCAGCATTTTCTGGTTGAACGGAGATTTACGAATGTGAATACCGCCCATTTCAGCACCATTTTTCAACCGGTGCCGCGTAATAGCAATCGGAACCACTTGCATGTCATTAACCGACACACCTGCCGAGAGTATACCTGAAATCAACGCACGGTTGATCATACGGGCACTTTTATCTACGTCCCGGCTCACAAGCACGGTCGAGTGTGCGCCTAAAATGGAACCATAAGATGCACCTAATTTTGCAGCAAAGTCAGGGATGATTTCAATGTTTGAAATACCGGTTATTCGTGAACCTGTAAAGAGATCGCGCGACCATTTTGATTCCCAAACCAGGCTTTTGGTTACTATAGCACCCGACTCAATGTCTTTTTCTGGCCAGATTTTAACACCAGCCCTGATATTGGCTTCTTTACCTATCTTACATTTATCGGCTATAAAGGTCTGTTCTTCTACTTTTACTTTTGGCTCAATATTAACATCGTCGGTAATAACCGATAAATAGATGTTGCTATCGTGACCAATCTTGGTGTTTCGCCATATAACGGTCTTATTGACATCAGAACCATCACCAATCACAGAACCATCACCAATCACAGAATCTTTCAGATGAACTTCTTTTCCGATTTTACAATTCTCACCAATCAATACTCTACCGGAGAACTTAATGACCGAGGGATCGAACTGGGCTGATTTATGGGCATACACGCCTTCCTGAATTTTTTCGTAACCGTAAGTAAAATCAAGGTTTACTTTATCATTTAAACAATCAATATGAGCTTCCTGGTACTCGGTTAAGGTACCTACATCACGCCAGTAACCATCAGCAATGTATCCGTAAAGAGGCAACTTTTCCTTTAGCATTTTAGGATAAAGCTGCTTCGAAAAATCATATTCTTCCCGATGCGGAATCAGGTCCATGACTTCTTTTTCCAAAATATAGATCCCGGTGTTGATGGCGTCGCTGAACACCTCACCCCAGGTTGGTTTCTCAAGAAAACGCGTGATACGGCCTTCTTTATCAGTGATCACCACACCAAACTGAAGCGGGTTTTTAACATGGGTCAGTACCATGGTAGCCATAGCACCTCGACTCTCGTGAAATTCTATGGCCTTGGACAGATCAAAATCAGTTAAAACATCTCCACTGATAACGATGACCCGTCCATCGACAAAATCATACGCATTTCTTACACTGCCAGCGGTGCCATAATCAGCATCCGACATGATGTAATGCATTTTGTAACCCAACTTAGAGCCATCGCCGAAGTACTCTTTAATGGTCTCCGGTTGGTAGTACAACATTGAGGTGATCTCTTTCACCCCGTATTTTTTCAATAAATCGGCTATGTGATGCATCATGGGTCGCTGCATCATAGGCACTAATGGTTTTGGAATATTTAATGTTAGTGGTCTGAGGCGTGTTCCAAAACCGCCAGCCATAATAATGGCTTTATCAATCGTATGTTTCGAATCTCCCATATTGAAATTGGTCGTTTTTAAGGATTATGCTGAAAGCATCTCGTAAATATATGAAGGTAAAAAAATAAAGTCCGGCGATTATAAATATATGGTTACTCTATCTGTGGTAATGTCCTAAGATAAAACAAATTAGGGTGTTCGCTATATTAATTCAAAGAAAACTTGTTTTTTTAAGCAAATATTAACAATGGAAGCACAGTAAGGTTTTAAGATCAGGCTTTTTTACCAAATGCAGCCGTTAATCCTTCCTCAATTCCACGAACAGGCAGTTCAAGTACTTCATCGAAATTCCTGCCTCCATGAAAGGTGTTATCAAATTGGGTAAACTCGATCAACCCTTTGGTTATTGGCGGGCGTGTTGTAATGAGTTTAAATACAGCCGCCGCCGCAAATAAAAGTGGATTGGGTAAATAGATTACCCGACCTTTTAGTCCGGTTATGTTCATAAGCAGATCAAGGGTTTCTCTGACACTCACTACATCGGGGCCACCAGCGTAAAAAAGCTGATTTTCAGCGTTCGGATGCTGAAGACACGCTTCCACCGCAATAGCCAGATCTTCAACATGAACAGGGTTGGCTTTTGCCGATCCATCACCGATTACCATAGTCATCCCACGTTCTTTAAGCTGTGAGAGCCAAAAGGCATCGAAATAGTGATCACCCGGTCCATAGACAATTGATACCCGTAAAATGGTGTAGTCTATTTCACTCTCGCGAACCCACTCTTCTGCCATAAGCTTGGCTGTGATCGGTACTTTTTCAGATTCTGACTCATGTACAGCAGCACCGCTTAGATATATCAATTTCTTAACGCCATGTTTCCTGGCAGTTTTTACAATATTTTCTGTTCCCCTGGCATCTACTTCCATAAAAGTCTGTCCGTCCTGAGGCCTTTCAAGTGGAAATCCTTTAAACTGATGGGAGATAATAACAGCATCGCAACCTTCCATAGCCGGCTCTAAGGTTTTTATCCGGCGAACATCACCACTAACACAAACAGCATTGGTTCCTTGAAGTGATTTTGGCAACGCACTTTTGTAACGTTGCACTCTTGAAGTTAGCAGAACAACCTCATGGCCTTTTTCCAGACAAGTGTGAGCAACATGCTCACCTATAAAACCGGTACCCCCTGTTATTAAAATCTTCATGGTTAGAAGGAAAGTTTATGGATGATTATATTTCTATGATTTAGAACAGATTTACATTGCGGAAAAATCCACGGCTCTCATGATTATTAAAGAGATTAAACAAAGATCCCTGCGCTCGATATATTTCCTGGTTAAAATTGAAGGCCATGAGACCATTTGCCTCAATAAGGAAACCATTCAGACATTTAAACTCAAAGCCGGGCAAGACGTAAGTCAAGAAGAAATCACCACCTGGACAGATGAGACCGAGTTTCTCAGGGCAAAAAACAGTGCGCTTTATAGTCTTGGCCGGCGCGATCACAGCAAACATGAGTTGGAAACAAAATTAAAGCAAAAGGGCTACCAACAAATCATCATAAAAAGGGTTTTGGAGCGTTTAACTGAACTGGGATTTATAGATGATCAAAAATTTACAGGGGCCTTCATCCAGTCGCAATTAAGGCGAAAACACTTTGGTAAGCACCGGCTCATCCAGGCCTTGCGCCAAAAAGGCATCAGCAGAGATGAGATCAATACTGCAATTTCCCAAACTGATCTTGAAGCTGAAAACCATTGCAAGATATCGGCTGAAAAAAAAATTAACCAACTCAGGCGTGAAACCGACCCGGTCAAAAAGAAACAAAAACTGATCGCCTACCTGATGCGCCAGGGGTTTGAATGGGAGATCATACAAAAAACCTTGCAAGCCTATGGCTTTGGGTCTTAACTTAAAACCCACCGCTTGCTGTTAATTTCAACCCGATAATCCCTGTTACGATCATTAAAATACATAACAGCCGAACCATAGTTGCAGGCTCTGAAAACAGAACAATACCCAATATGCTGGTACCAATCGTACCGATCCCGGTCCAAACTGCATAACTTGTGCCTACGGGTATTTGTTTTATGGCCTGGGCAAGAAAGTAAAAGCTTGCAACCATAAACAAAACAGTCAGCACACTGGGTTGCCAGCGAGAAAAACCATCTGAATACTTTAACCCGATTGCCCAGGCCACTTCCAATAGACCTGCAATAAATAACTGAACCCAGGGATTGCTCATAAAACTCGGTTTGTTTTATAACCGGAGACTGTTTTAGATGACCGGTTCATCATGAACTGCTTTTATAAAGATGAACGTCCTGTTGTGGAAATGGGATTGAAATACCCTCCTCATCAAAACGGTTTTTAATTTTTTCGTTCAAGTCGAAATATACGCCCCAGTAATCCGGAGTTTTTACCCATGGTCTGACTGCAAAATTTATGCTGCTATCAGCCAGTTCCAGCACGGCAATGGTTGGTTCCGGTTCTTTTAAAATGCGTGTATCTTCTGAAATGATTTGGGTAAGGATATCCCGAACCTTGCTAAGATTATCATTATAGCTTACACCAACCACAAGATCGACCCGTCGTTCACTCTTGGCCGAATAATTTATAATACTATCTGAAGTGATTTTGGCATTCGGAACGATAATTTTTTTATTATCCGGTGATTTCAGTTCAGTCGTAAAAATGGTAACCTCTTCCACACTTCCCGAAATACCACCACCCTCGATATAATCACCTACTTTGAATGGTTTGTAAATGATCAACAACACCCCAGAGGCAAAATTGGAAAGTGAACCTTGCAGAGCAAAACCAATCGCCAAACCAGCTGCACCGATCACCGCAATAAAAGATGCCGTCTGAATTCCAAGTTTGCTTAGCGCTGCAATAACCACAAAGGCCATAAAAGCTACATAACCCAGGTTTGTTGCAAAGTATGCCAGGGTTTTATCGACGTTCCCGCGGATCAAAAGGCGCTTTAAAAAGGCTTTTAGTAGCCCGGCAAAAAACCACCCAAATAATAATATAGCAAGTGCTGCAAGTAAATTAGGCCCGTATGCCTGCACCTTGTCTGTTAAAATGTCCAGCCATTTTTCCATAATTCAATCTGATTAGATTTTTATCACTAAAAAATTTTGAAGGAAGATTTACTAAAATCAGGAGAGATACTCCCGCTCGTTTATACACGATGAAATATATTTATTTTTCGTTGAATGATGCTGGTTTTTAAATGCAAATCGTTTCATTTAATATACAATATCATGCCGAGGTTCATCTGGTTACCTGATAAATTTTTTTTCATAGAAATTAGATGAACAATTTTGGAAATTAGTTGTTAAGGGGTTATAATTACACCGCAGAATAAAACATCGGACGCCCGTCCGGTGTGGCGGGTGATTGGGGGACACCTGCCTTCTGCATAAAAGGGCATCCATTTATGGGTGCCCTTTTCTTTTTTATAGCTTTTTTATGCTTACACACCAAGGTGGGGAAATTCTGTGTGCATCCTTCATTTCGGTACTTTCTTCTTTATGCTTTAACGCCAACAGACAACCAATAACCCTGTTAAAATGTTATATATTAAAGAGTTATACTTTCTAAACCCATGAACGAAGTGCCAAAATTAATGTTTTAAGGAAGTGAAAAGACAATTGGTTCTTTTTTTGGTATTATCACCAGACTATAAAACCAGTTTAAAACTTCAGGTTATCAAGTAACCGGAACATAAATACATCCAAAAATGACAAACAAATTTGATCAGAAAGCCCGGGAATGGGATCAGAATCCGGTTCGGATTAAAATTGCTCAAACAGCTGTTTCAAAGCTTAAATCACATATTGCGCTGCATTCAGGAATGAAGGTTTTGGATTATGGAACAGGCACAGGCCTTATGATGCTTGCCCTGGCGCCTGATGTTGGTCATGTAACCGGACTTGATAACTCAAAAGGCATGCTGGATGTGCTGAGCACAAAAATCAAAGACTCGCAACTAGACAACGCTCATATTGAGATTCATAATATCGAACGCGATAATCTTCCGGCAAACCGCTTTGATTTAATTGTCAGTAATATGACCATGCATCACATTTCCGATACACAAACGTTTTTAAATGAGCTTTATCATGCTTTAAGACCAGGCGGGTATATCTGTATCACCGATCTGGAAACTGAGGATGGATCTTTTCACCATGAACCGGATTCAAGTATCCATCACTTAGGCTTTGAACCATCGGAAATCAAACAGCTATTTCAACATGTTGGCTTTCAGGAGATCCGGGTGGATACTTTTCATCATGTAGTTCGAGAGTCAAAAGATGGCCAGCGAGAATATCCACTTTTTATGGCAATCGGTAAAAGGGAAGCTTGAACGACCGGTCACATTATTATCATTGCAATTATTTATTTTTTGATATTTTTTAAACGCTTTACCCAAATCCTGCATTTTATATTTCAAGGCTATTTGTTCTTTGCTTCGCTCAAACCAGTTGTCTAAATTAAGCCTTGCCAAAAAACACAACTAACCCTTTTCCAATAACTAAATTCACACGATATGCTTAGCAAATCCATCCTTGAAAAACTGAATAATCAAGTAAATCTGGAGTTTTTTTCTTCTAACCTTTACCTTCAAATGAGTGCCTGGTGCAATGACCAGGGATTGGAAGGATGCAGCCAATTTTTGCGCCTCCATGCCGAGGAAGAAAAAATGCACATGTATCGTCTATTCGACTACATCAATGAAACCGGAGCAATGGCTGTAATCGGAACTATTGAAGCGCCCGATACACAATACGAGAGTATCACAGATGTCTTTAAAAAAATCTATGAGCATGAGTGTCTCATCACCAAAGCCATTAACGATTTAGTTGATATTGCTCTTGCCGAAAAAGATTTCTCTACATTTAATTTCCTTCAGTGGTATGTGTCGGAGCAACACGAAGAAGAGCATTTGTTCCTGACCATATTAGAAAAATCCGAAATGATTGGGACAGATGGTCGTGGATTGTACCATTTGGATATGGAAATAAAAAAAATGTCGCAACAACGCACAGCAACTCCATCAGGCCCTCCGGGTGGCGCATAATTTAAACTCAATAAAAAAGCCACCGTTTTTCTCAGGTGGCTTTTTTTTAGTATTACCTACAACTCTAGTGACTCTTAAGGTGTCTATTTTAATTTGTCGTTTAAAAAGTCATCAATCGTTAAAATTCCTGTACGGTCTGTTTGGGCTACCAACCAGTTAGCCGACTCTACGGCTCCCCTTGCAAATCCCATTCTGTTTTTTGCTGTATGCCTCAGTTCGATGCTATCTTCAGCCGAGTCAAAAAAAGCGGTATGTTGGCCGAAAACCGTGCCTAATCTTAATGCTGCTACATGCAACTCATCGGGCATAACCTTCTCGTTTTCTTCCAGACGCGTTTTCAGAGTTTTTTTCCGATCCATTTCATCCAGAATTTGTTCCGAAAGTTTTATGGCTGTACCGCTTGGAGAGTCTATTTTTCCGGTATGATGATGTTCTGTAACGGCAATATCATACCCCTCAAACGGGTTGATCAGATGGGCTGCCTGGCGCACCAATCGTAAAAACAAATTGACACCCAAAGAGAAGTTAGCTGCATACAACATTCGTGAGCCGGCCTGGTTTACTTTTTCTGAAACCTGATCCATATAATCGTACCACCCGGTGGTACCAACAACAAACGGCAACCCGGTTTCCAAAAACATATCCAGATTACCCAGGAAGGCTTCCGAATGTGTGACATCAATAATTACATCTGAACCGGCAAATAACGATGCTTTTAATTCGGAGTCTATATTGAATGTTTGAGCGATTTCATGCTGAGTTTCAGACACCACCGTTGTAATGGCTTTTCCCATATTGCCTGAACCAACTAATGCAATTTTCATGATTAAAATGTGAGTTTAAAAGTTAGCAAAGTTCGATGGGTTGGGTTTTGCGGGATATTTCCCGACAGATCGTCGCCCACTTCAAAATCATATAAATGGGCATCTACATAGGCATCTATCATACCGCCTATATAGGTTAAAAGCAAGTAAATGATATATTCATCGCGTGTATCCCGGTAAAAATCTCTGAAGCTCCGGTACGACTCTGCTTTTACTGCCTCAGGATCTGCGCGGTACAGGTTGCGGAAATCAAGATATTTATCGTGATTTTTTGCCACATTGTAACCATACCACCCCATAAGCCCATATAAAATTGGCAGCTTCCAATACGATTGATTATACACCTGACCAAAACCAGGTAGTAGAGCCGAATACAGCACAATGGTTGAAGGAGCCAGACGCTCTGAGCTGAGATGTTCCAAAACAGGCTTATCCTGAATGAGGCTATCAGTCAGTGAATCCGATGCTGCATTTGAAAGCGAATCCAGTAATAAAGGCAGCATCCATGCACCGGGTTGCTCAAAGGCAATACGATTTAGGTTGTGTTCTGCTGTAAGGGTTGATTTTGCTGAAACGGGTATAGCCAGGAAAGACACTGTTACACTTAAACAAAAAAACACAGCAATCCGTGAGCTTGATTTACACATCTCTGAAGCGGCTCAGTGTTCGGCACCAATAAGTTCCATGATGCGTTCCAGATCATCTACCGAGTAATACTCTATTACAATTTGACCGTTACCTTTTTTGCTGTGCTGGAGTTTTACTTTTGTGGCAAATCGCTCACGAAGCTTGCCTTCCACATGACCGGTATTTACATCTTTTACCGCATCAGTTTTTGGAGCGGTTTTCTCTTTGCCATACGACTGGACCATCGACTCAACTTTTCTTACCGACAGACCATTCTTGATAACCTGTTGCCAGACATCCAACTGTGCTTCAGGTGTTTCCAGTGACAGCAAGGCACGGGCATGGCCCATCGAGAGCTGACTTTTCTTTAAACTATCCTGAATTTCATCAGGAAGTTTTAACAACCGAAGGAAATTGGAGATGGTGGTTCGGTCTTTTCCAACGCGTTTGGATACGTCTTCCTGTGTTAGCTTGCATTCGGAAATCAACCGGTCGTATCCATGGGCAACTTCCATAGGATTTAACTTCTCGCGCTGAATATTTTCAATCAGTGCCAGTTCCAGCATTTCACGATCGGTTTCAATCTTGAGAATGTAGGCTGGAATATCGCTCAAGCCCGCTAATTTGCTGGCGCGCAATCGTCGCTCACCACTGATCAGCTGATACCCGGAACCATGAGCCCTTACTGTGATCGGCTGAATAATACCATTTTCAACAATGGATTGTTTCAGCTCTTCAAGGGCATGTGCTTCAAATTCCCGGCGGGGCTGGAATGGATTTGGCTGGATTTTATCTATGGGTACTTTACCAATAATTCCCGGTTTCCCGTTATGTTTATCAATGTATTGATAGGTACTTTCCCCATGTTTATTCTGGGTATGATGAATATTGTCCTCTGATATTAGCGCTTTTAATCCTTTTCCTAAGACAACTTTAGCCATGTATCCGTGGTATCGTTTAATTAATCGGTTTAATACCCGGCTTGGTTTAAATCCTTACCGGTTCATCTATAATAAGACCCTGATTTTAAGCCACCGACTCTTGAGTGGCAAAATGGGTAATGCCATCTCTTAAAAACAACTCATGGGCCAAGTCCATGTAATCCTTCGATCCGATACTTTGTGCATCATAAAGAATAACGGGTTTGCCATGGCTTGGGGCTTCGGAGATTTTTACATTTCGCCTGATAAAGGTATTGAACACTTTATCTTTAAAGTAATTCTTAACTTCTTCGGCTACCTGGTTCGAGAGCCGCAAACGGCCATCGTACATGGTGATTAGTACGCCTTCGATTTCCAGGCTTGGATTCAAATGCTTGCGAACAATACTGATGGTGTTCAGCAACTGGCCTAATCCTTCCAGCGCATAGTATTCTGATTGAACCGGGATGAGAACAGCATCTGAGGCTGTTAAAGAGTTCAGGGTAATAAGACCCAATGAAGGTGGACAATCTATAATGATATAGTCGTATTTGTTGCGTACGCTTGCCAGAGCTTTCTTCATTACACGTTCACGCTCAGGGACATCAATCAACTCAACTTCAGTTCCAACCAGATTGATATGTGAGGGAACAACATCCATGTAAGGTAACGGGGATTTTATAATAATATCTTCAATATTCTTATTCTCTATCAAAACCTCGTAGATGGTTCGTTCTTCTTCGCCAATCGAGGTTCCTGTTCCTGAAGTGGCATTGGCTTGTGGGTCTATATCAATTAATAACACACTCACTTCAGCAGCTGCAATAGAAGCCGCCAGGTTTATGGCAGTTGTGGTTTTACCTACTCCGCCTTTTTGGTTTGCAATTGCTAGTACTCTGCCCATGGTATTCCGATAATGCTTTGATATGTTTGAGTAATAAATGAAATGTCGGTCTTTTGATCATCAAAACAGAAAAATATACTCTATTTTTTCCGGCTCACAAACCAAGCTCAGAAGATATTAAAAAAAACCATAACTCAAGAATTTCCTTGCACTATAGCATGAACTTACAGGCAAACACTTTACAGAAAAGCATACTAAGTCAAGAATTTTATAAACCAAATACACTTGATATTGCCAAGCAACTTTTAGGGACACTTCTTTGCCATTACTATAAGGGTGAGCTTTTGGGAGGGCAAATTGTA
Source organism: uncultured Chlorobiales bacterium (assembly GCA_964642175.1). Taxonomy (GTDB): domain Bacteria; phylum Bacteroidota; class Chlorobiia; order Chlorobiales; family Chloroherpetonaceae; genus JANQGG01. The sequence goes on from CAZXOK010000009.1 coordinate 47,794, forward strand.
GAGACTGAAGCCTACACCACCCCATTCGATGAAGCCTGCCATGCTTATCGAAAAAAGACCCGGCGAAATGCACCGATGTTTGAAAAACCCGGCACATTGTATGTGTATTTCACCTATGGCAATCACCATATGCTAAATATTGCCACCGAGCCGGAAGGACAGGCAGCGGCTGTTCTGATCCGGGCCATTGTACCAATGCTCGGTATTGACACCATGCTGGAAAGACGCCGGATGAACTCAACAAAAAACCTCACAAACGGCCCCGGCAAACTTACACAGGCTATGGCAATATCGACCCGGCATAGTGGCCTTGCTCAATCTAATAAAGGGATATTTATAGCTCGTCCTGCAAAGATCGAACCATTTGAGATGGGTGTCTCGACCCGAATCGGGATTACCCGGAGCCGCGAGCTGCCCTGGCGATTCTTTGTTAAAGGCAATCGGCATGTCTCGAAAGGTAAGCCCTCATAGAGCATCATTTTTTTAAAAAAATGTTGTGATTCCCCTAAAAAAATTGTTTATAGCATCTGGCAAAATACAGCCTTAATCCTTAATCATGGTGCATAATGATCGGGCGTAGCATTCAACCGGAAATAAGGGAACTGATTCAAACCCGCAACTTCAACGCATTACGCGATGTGTTTGACGATTGGTCGGCACTTGAACTGGCCGAACTGATCTCCGATCTTCCCGAAAGCGACCAGGCTGTTATTTTCAGAATCCTCCCGCGCGAACTGGCTGCCGATACTTTTGAATACCTGGACCTGGACGACCAGCAATTCCTGCTCAAAGCCATGACAAAAGAGGAAACCCGACAAATCCTCAACACCATGGCCCCGGATGATCGTACTGCGCTTTTGGAGGAGCTGCCTGCCTCGGTTGTAAAAGAATTGCTGTCTCTTTTGAGCATCGATGAGCTCAAGGTGGCCCGCACTTTGCTCGGGTACCCCGAAGATAGCGTTGGCCGTTTGATGACAACCGATTATCTGGCAGTGAAACAGGAATGGAAAATTCAGGACATATTGGATTATATCCGCACCAATGGCCGCGATAGTGAAACCCTGAATGTGATTTATGTAACTGATGATCGCGGAAAACTGATTGATGAAATTAGAATTCGCGAACTGCTTTTAACCTCACCCTCAAAAGTACTCCAGGAGATCATGGACTACAAGTTTGTGGCCCTGAGTGCAACCGACGATCAGCAAGTAGCTGTTGATACCTTTAAACGCGAAGACCGTGTGGCACTGCCGGTTGTTGACTCGTCGCAGATTTTGATCGGTATTGTCACTGTTGATGATATTTTTGATGTCGCTGAAGAAGAAGAAACTGAAGACATTCAAAAATTTGGTGGTGTGGAAGCCCTGGAAGTACCTTACATTGACAGCACACTACCCGATGTGATTAAGAAACGAGCCGTTTGGCTGGTAGTTCTTTTTGTTGGAGAAATGCTCACAGCTACTGCAATGGGGTTTTTTGAAGATGAACTCGCAAAAGCTGTGGTACTTGCCACATTTATTCCATTGATTATCTCCAGTGGTGGTAACTCAGGCTCGCAGGCTGCTACTTTAATTATTCGCGCCCTGGCTCTTGGTGAGATTACTTTGCGGGACTGGTGGCGGGTGATGTCTCGTGAGATCATCTCCGGCCTGGCATTAGGGACTATTTTAGGTACTATTGGATTTACCCGGGTTGTTGTATGGTCATCAATCTTAGGTACATATAACGAGCAATGGTTACTGATTGGCATAACCGTAGGTGTGGCTCTTATCGGGGTGGTTTTGCTCGGTACTCTGGCCGGTTCCATGCTTCCACTCATTTTACAAAAATTAGGTGCCGATCCGGCCACTTCATCTGCTCCTTTTGTGGCAACCATTGTTGATGTTGCAGGTATTGTAATATATTTTACTGTAGCTGCAATCCTCCTGAAAGATTACCTTATATAAGCCTGATTTTGGATACCAGCTCATTTTCTCCAACATTTTCTTTCTGGTCTCAAATGTTTATTTTTTCTTCTTAAAAACCATTAACGGGCATTTAACTTTTTTCATATGACGTTTTTAATTTTGGTGTTTTTCTTTTTATCAGATTCACTGCAAGTGAATTCGATACAAGTTGACACACTCAAACCTAAGCCCGTTGACTCAAACCTGGTCAAAAAAGATTCTTTAATTTCACCTCCACCTGTTAAACAACCTGTCCAAAAATTTTCGGTTGCCGCATTGATCAAAAAGGCCGACAAGGCCTTTGTTGCCATTGATTACGAATTGGCCGACTCGTTATACTTAGAGGCCTATGCCTTAGATTCCACAAATGCAGACCTGCATTGGAAAATGGCTCGTTTATATGTCTGTATTGGCGATGGTATTAATCCCCTTCAAAAAGATAAACGAGCACCTTATTATTATAAAGCTGTGGAATATGCCCGCAAAAGCATTGTCCTGAACGATCAAAACTCAGATGCCTACACCTGGTTTGCTGCTGCGCTGGGGGTTTCGGCTGAAAACAGTTCTTCGAAAGAACAGATCAAACATGCCAATGAAATTAAATCGGCTATTGATAAAGCTTTGGCCTTGAACCCGAACGACGATGTTGCCTACTCTATTCTGGGTTCATTTTATCACGCGGTCTCAGATATTGGCTGGTTTGAGCGCGTCTTTGCCAATACATTTTTAGGCTCTGTACCAGATGGCAGTTTTGAACTATCCGAAAAAGCATTCAGGAAAGCCATTGAACTCGACTCTACCATTATCAGGCATTACTACGAATTTGCACTGTTATATATTGATTGGGGTAAACCCAAAAAAGCCCTGACACTTCTAAAACAGGCTCAGGATTTGCCGGTTAAAATGAAAAACGACCGCAGACGTAAGCGTGAAATGAAACAGATGATCGCCGAACTCGAAGACCAACTCCGGTAAAAAGCCTCCCTTTCAGGTCTTTTACCTTACTAACCATTTGAGTATGCTGTGTTCATTGATACATTTTTCGATATGAAAAGAACTTTCTTCATCATAGTTTGCAGCCTCTTTATTTACATGGGATGCTCTGAAAATGATGAGATTATATCATCCAAATCCCAGCCTCTGCAAATTCTGAGCCTGGATAGTCTCAGGATATCGGACTCCGCCATCACAGCCATCAACCTCGATTCATTCCTCGATCCCGACTCCATTGCCCGGTTCTCATTAAACTCCTCCTGCCGAGTGATTGCAAATGGTAAAACGGTTAATGGTGTAACTTTAACTTTACTCAGCCCCGCCGATAATATTATAATCGCCTCTTCCAATATTGATAGCATATCCATCCTTTTGGATACCGCAACTATTTCAGGCCCTTTTGCGCTTGAGCTGCCCAGAACAACCACCGGTTTATTTACACTGCAAGCCTCGGTTTATGGCCCTTCAGGCTATTACCCTGGCAGTATTCAACGCCAGATCAGATTATCCAAGAACAATACACCACCCACTTTGGATAGTGTGTTTTTTTCAGCTGATACCATTGATGTAACCCTTGAGCCTTACCGGGATACCTTAATTGTCAAGGCTAAAGTTACTGATCAGGACGGCGCTGCAGATATCCGGGTGGTTGAAGCTGTTTTTTCCGGTTTCCCATTTGAAATGTTTGATGATGGAGATCTTCCGGCACATGGCGATGCATTTACCGGCGACCAGGTCTATTCGCGTGGATTTACCATCGACTCCACTAACAGCAGCGGCTCGCGCACATTCCGGTTCAGAGCCGTGGATGGTTCCGGCGATACCAGCCAGGTGCTTGAGAAATCTTTTTTTATTAAAAGTTTGAAATAATATGCCGGCATTGCGAACTCTTCCAGGTGTCTTAGCCCTGCTTTTTTGCACTTTCTCAAACAGTTGGTCACAATCGTTGAACCGGGCTGTCCTGGAAAAGTACCAACTCTCGCTGCCGCTGCAGACTACCATTCAATCCAACGCCATCAGCCACGCCGCTATCAATAGCAACACAGGGGATGTATGGTTTGCCACAAATAAGGGGCTAAGGGCAACAAACAATGGCGGAGCAAATTTCAGGGGCCACAGCGGTGCAGAAGCACTTACCCGGCAGGGTACTTATGGGTTGTTTGTTCAAAACGACACCCTTCTTGCTTCAACCGCATACCGGTCAGACAAAAGTGGCAACCCACCCGCTGGTGATGGCTTTTTTATTTCCACGAACAACGCATTAAGCTGGCAAACCCGGTCCCAGCCACTGGACTTGCCTAACGACACCACCCTGAGTTATGGCAGTAATACCCTGAAAGCCTTGCCAATCATTGTTCCCGAGCAAAATGTCATTTATGATTTTGCCATCGGCCCGATGCCCGGTATGATCTGGGCCGCCACGTGGTCAGGCGGCATTCGGCGCTCAACCGATTTCGGCCATACCTGGCAACGGGTCGTGCTCCCGCCAACAGGCCGGCAGACCATCTCACCCGGTGAAAACCTTGATTTTGTGGTGGAGCCACAGCGCGGCAGCACTGGCCACTTTGTTTATCTTGGTTTTTCGGTATGCCTGGCCACAGATGGCTCGCTCTGGGTTGGCACGGTTGATGGCTTGTGTAAATCAACCAATCCCGGCGAAGATGATCCGAGTTGGGTAAAGTACAACCGGGCATTCAGTCAAATCACCGGCAATTGGGTTACAGTGATCAAAGAACAGCCCGGGACCAAAGCTATTTGGGCCGCTACCTGGCAGGCCGAAGGTAACGACGAGTATGATGGGCTCTCATATACCACGGATAACGGGCAGACCTGGCAAACCACGCTGGCCGGTGAGCGGATCTACGATCTTGGATTTGAGGATCAGACCATTTATGCAGCCGGTGTAAATGGCTTGTTTATTTCCCGCGATGGCGGCAGCAGCTGGATTCAGAAATTTCAGCTTACCGATAAATCTGATCCCAAACGCAAAATCCTGGCCGGCAATGAGTTTTACTGTACCCAGACCGAGCTGCTTTCAGGAAATACTGCCCGGATATGGGTTGGCTCGGAAGACGGGCTGGCGTTCAGCGAAGATGAAGGCATGAGCTGGACCATCCTGCGGGCAGACCGGGCTGTTTCGTCAAAAAGTAAAACCTACGCCTACCCCAATCCTTTTTCGCCAAAACTTGATCAGGTCGTTCGCCTGCGCTACCGGTTAAATTCGGCTGGTGCAGTAACCATCACGATTTACGATTTTAACATGTCCCCTGTCAGAAAGCTTCTTCAAGGGGATATCAGAACCCAAACACCCGAGGCTGAAGAAAGCTGGGATGGCAAGAATGATTTTGGCGGAAGAGTAACCAACGGTGTCTATTTTTACAGGGTTGAAACTCCCACCCAAGCTCCGGTTTGGGGGAAAATTCTCGTTCTTCAATAGCTCTTAGGCTTTATACAATGCCCTGACTTTTTCTAAATCTTCCGGTGTATCAACGGCCTGAGAAGAAAGGCTGGTTTCAACGCATTTTATGTTGATGCCATGCTCCAACAGCCTGAGTTGTTCCAGGCTTTCTATCTGCTCCAGTTTGGATTTAGACCACTTGCTGAACGCCATCAGAACATCTTTTTTGTATCCATACAACCCGATATGGCGATAATAGTAAAAATCCTCCGGTATATGACGGGCATATGGAATGGGTGAGCGTGAGAAATAAAGGGCATTCATTTCTTGATCCACAGCAACCTTGACCACATTTGGATTTTGAACGTCCGGATCATCCATAGCCATGCGCTTTACAAGGGTGGTGCATGAGGTTGAGGCATCTGATAAAAAAGGCTCAATGGCCGCGTCTATCATTTTTGGCGGGATCAGGGGTTCATCACCCTGAACATTGATCACCACATCCAGATCCATATCCCCGACTACATAAGCGATCCGGTCCGAGCCGGTTTGGATGCTCTCTGGTGTTAGAACCGCCTTGCAACCAAACCTGGCCAGTTCATCCAAAATCCTCTGGTTGTCGGTTGCCACCAGTACATTCCGGCAAAGCTCGGAGCGTAAGGCTTGCTCATAGGTTCTGACAATGAGTGGCTTGCCGTGTATCTCAGCCAGCATTTTTTCAGATAACCGCGTCGAGTGCAAACGGGCAGGTAAAACAATTGCAATGTTCATGGGCATTTAATCGGCAGGGGGAGATTCAAGCATTAAGGTTACCGGGCCATCGTTAATCAGCGAAACCTGCATCATAGCCGCAAATTTTCCTGTTTCAACCAGTACTTTTCCGGTTTGTTTTAAACTGTCTATAAATGCCAGATAGGTTTTCTGGGCCTCCTCGGGTGGTGCAGCCTCACTGAATCCCGGACGGTTTCCCTTCCGGGCATCACCATACAGTGTGAATTGAGAAACACACAAAATACTGCCACCAACATCCAGGAGCGATTGGTTCATCTTTCCTTCTTCATCTTCAAATATCCTGAGATTCAGGACTTTTTTAGCCAGCCAGTTGACATCTTTTTGGCTATCGGTATGCGTGATCCCCACAAAGAGCAGCAAACCCTTACCGATGGATCCCACGACTTTTTCTTCAACTGTTACCGATGCTTTAGAAACGCGTTGAACCATAACTCGCATAAGCTGAACACCTGTTTCTTGACAATCTTGAACTTGAAAACGTACAACTATTCTGAGGGAAAACCCAGAAATCAGGGCCTGGAATTATGAAGCGGTAATAAACTTAACACCAATTAGAAAGGTATTCATGAATGTTTTTTTCACTCAATCCTTTTATCAAAACCCTTTTTTGTTTGGACTGCTGACCTGAGATCAATTGGATTTTATTTTTAGCCACCCCAAATGCACCAGCCAGAGTAGCTAAAAGCACCTTGTTGGCGGCATTATCAACAGGTGGAGACGCTACTTTTATCTTCAACATGCCGTTGTACTCGCCAACACATTCGGTTTTGGATGAGTTTGGCTGCACCCTGACGTGCAAAATTATACCTTCATCAGCGAGTTCATAACGAACCATGCACCCTATCCAATAACTTTTGGCACTTTAAAGAAACGCTCCTGGCTATCGGGCGCATTTTTCAGGGCATCTTCATTTGGAATGGATTCTATAACCTGGTCGGGACGCAACACATTGGTGCGATCGTTCATATTGGCAAGTGGCTCTACCTGGGAGGTATCGCACTCATTGAGTTTTTCCACGTAATGCAGGATAGTGTTGAGCTCCCTTGTCATTTTCTCTTTCTGATCTTCATTAAAACGCAACTTGGCAAGTGTGGCGATATACTCAACATCTTTTAGGGTAACGGACATATTAGGTTTTTCTTAAAATGATTAATAAAATTTTGGTTGAACCGCACATATATCAACGAAAGCGGCGGATTTCACCACTCTTGAGCCGGCTCAAATAGGAATCCAGTTCTTCTTTCACTTTTGGTGCAAGAATGTATAACCCAAGCACATTCGGGAAACACATGGCAAAGATCATGGCATCGGTAAAGTTAATCACGCTGTCGAGCTCCATAGCAGCACCCAGTACTACAAATACACAGAAAATAAACTTGTAGCTTAAATCTGAGGCTTTGTTTTCACCGAAAATATAGGTCCATGCTTTCAGCCCATAGTAAGACCAGGCGATCATGGTCGAAAACGCAAACATCAAAACAGCCATTGAGAGAACAACCGGGAACCAGGGAATAACACTTTCAAACGCACTGGATGTAAGTTCAACACCATCAACACCCTGCTGGGTATAAAGCCCGGTTAGAATGATGACCAGGGCGGTCATGGTACAAACAACTACCGTATCCAGGAACGGTTCCAACAAAGCCACCAGGCCTTCAGTGATCGGCTCATCGGTTTTTACCGCTGAGTGTGCAATCGGTGCAGAGCCAATGCCGGCTTCGTTGGAAAAGGCGGCACGTTTAAAGCCCTGGATCATAACCCCAATAACACCACCGGCAACGGCTTGCCCGGTGAAAGCACTTTCTACAATCAATGCCACAACACCTGGAATGGCCTGAATGTTGGCAAAAATAATAAACAAGGATGCGGTTACATAGATCACAAACATCAGGGGGACCAATTTATCAGTGACCCGTGCAATACTTTTAATACCACCAATAATCACAACGCCAACCAGAATAGCAATGATGAGCCCAAATAACCATCCCTGGTTATAGAAAAAACTAGCCTCACCACCCGTAACCACTACGAACTGTTTATAGGCCTGGTTGATCTGGAACATATTTCCGCCGCCAAATGAACCACCAATACACATGATCGCAAAAAACACGGCCATTACTTTACCGAACCCTTCCCAGCCTTTTTCGGCAAAACCTTTGCTGATGTAATACATCGGGCCGCCTGAAACAGAGCCATCAGGGTTAATATTACGATATTTAACACCCAGCGTACATTCAACAAATTTTGAGGACATTCCCAGAAGCCCGGCAACGATCATCCAAAACGTGGCGCCCGGACCGCCAAGGGTTATCGCTACGGCAACTCCGGCAATATTACCTAAACCTATCGTTCCCGATAATGCAGCTGTTAAAGCCTGAAAATGAGAGAGTTCACCTTTCTGGTGATCCGGATTGTCATACACCCCCCGTATCAGATCTAAAGCCAGTCCAAAGCCTCTGAAATTGATAAATCCCATGTAAATGGTGAAAAATATCGCTCCGAGTAAGAGCCATACCAGTACAAATGGAACGGAGGCATCTCCAACCGGGAAGGAATAAAAAATAATTTCTGCAGAAAGATCTGAAATTGGTGCTACAATATCGTTTATGGTTTCATCAATACTTTTAGCTGAAGGAGATTGAGCCAAAAGTGCCGATGAATTGAAAAACAAAAAACAAAGGCCAAGCAAATAGTTTTTAATCATAGTATTTTTTGTTGGTCTTGCCGGCTATATCGTTGCACTATCCGAAACTGTATGATGTTGTATTCTGAATAATGCTTGCCAAACATGAAAAGTACTTTAGTGCAGTTGCACCAGAAAGCACAAAATCCATAAAACTAAGCTTTAAGGTAGGCTAAAATAAAAAACAAAAAAAAGAAATAATAGGCTTGGAAAGTAAAATCCAATTTTTTATAATTGTAGCTTATTATTTGGAGCCGTAGCTCAGTTTGGTTAGAGCGCCTGCCTGTCACGCAGGAGGTCGCGAGTTCGAGTCTCGTCGGCTCCGCATAATTTCCCCGCAAAGATCATCTTTTTCCACATTTCATCTCAGCATCTAATTACAGGTATTTCACTTTACCGTGATTTAGTGTATTTTCATGTGAGATATGTGAGTTGTAATTATTTCTTACCCTTAACTTTCCAGACATGAAAAACAGCTTAGGTAATAACATGCTGAACCCGAAAACAACCATTTTATTATTTATCCTGATCTTGCTCGGGATTCAATCGCAGCCGTTAGAAGCCAAAACCAAGCCGTCCAAAATAGACTCGCTTAAAGCGATCATTAACAAAAATCATAGAAACTACTCTGCTCAGTTCACCCTTGGTCAATTGCTTAAAGAGAAGGGGAAATTAACCCAGGCCGGTTGGTACTTTAAAGAAGCCAGCAATATAAGGCCAAAATCCATTGAAGCCCATTACGAACTTGCCAAATGCTACCAGGCTCTCAGACACTATTCAGATGCTGCTAATGTCTATCGAATAGTAGTGAGACTGGATCCTTATTTTCTGGAAGCATACAATGGTCTGGCCCAATGTTATATTCAGCAAAAACAGTACAAGATGGCCATTTCTTCCTCCTACAATGCCTTATCGCTCGATAGCAGTTCATTTGTAGCCTATTTGAACTATGGCAGGGCAAAAGTTGCGCTGGAAGATTACAACGCCGGGCTCTCTGCTCTGGCAAAAGCCACCAACCTCAATCCCAAATACCCTCTTACTTATAAGTATCTTGGCGATGCGTTTTTAAAGATGAAAAAATATCCCGATGCCATTAATGCTTATAAAAAGTACCTGGCTTTTCCTGAAGCAAAACCAACTGCTTACTTTAAACTGGGGCTTATTTATGTCTCAAGAAATCAAAAGAAAGACGCCCAGAAGGTTTATCAAAAACTCAGAACTATCCATCCGCGCTTAGGCACAAAATTACGCCACCGTATCGAAATCATGTAATTATTTAATTCTTAGGTGATGATGATATACTCTTACCCAACAGGTACAGAGTGCATGTGGCCGTTTTTTAATAATCAAATCTATACCGTTACATGACACGTGCATTCACTATTTCTCTAATGTGGTGCCTGACTCTCTTTTTCTGGGGTTGCCAGGCCAATCAAGGGATTGAAAAACTTCAGCGAGAAGTATGGCAAAATCCCAAAAATACGCGAGCCTTGTTTAAACTGGGTGCAGCATATGGTGGAATGGAAGATTATGAGAATGCCAGTAAAACACTGGAGAAACTCGTCAGGATTGATTCCACAGATGCTTTGGCGTATTCAGCATTAGGTGCGGCTTATTTTAATATGGAACAATACTCAAAAGCAATGGTTGCCTTTCAAAAAACAGTTGAACTGGACTCGGGTGTTACCGACTACTACTCCGATTTAGCCAACACTTATTTCCAGTTAAAGAAATATCAAAAGGCTGTTTTGTCCTACCACAGGATCCTGAAACTTGATCCATCATTAACCGACACCTACTATAACCTGGGACTTTGTTATGGATATCTCGGAGATCGGGCCAAAGCTATAGCGGCTCTGGATAAGCTTACTCCCGAGAACTCCTATTTGGCTTCATCACTGGAAAGCAAGTTGGAAAACCTCTTTAATATGGATAAATCATCCGAAAACTAAACTGAAAAGCCATGAAAAAAGTCGCAGTTATTGGAACCGGATATGTTGGCCTGGTGGCCGGCACGTGTTTTGCTGAAACCGGCAACGATGTTGTTTGTGTAGATATCGATCAATCCAAAGTTGAAAAACTCTCTGGTGGTACCGTAACGATTTATGAACCCGGACTGGAAGTAATTTTTAAGCGTAATTTACGGGAAGAACGTCTTTGCTTTACAACAGATCTTGAGATGGCTGTAAAACAAAGTGATATCATTTTCCTTGCTCTGCCAACACCTCCGGATGAAGATGGCTCAGCTGATCTTAAATATGTACTGGGTGTGGCCGAACAGATCGGCAAAATTATTACGTCTTACAAAGTAATTGTCAATAAAAGCACCGTACCTGTAGGTACAGCCAAAAAAGTGCGCGATAAAATATCTGAAAATACCACATGCGAATTTGATGTGGTCAGTAATCCTGAATTTCTCAGAGAAGGTGTTGCTGTTGATGATTTCCTTAAGCCAGATCGCGTGGTTATTGGCAGCTCGTCTGAGCGGGCTTTAAGTATTATGAAAGAACTATACGAACCCTTTGTTCGCCAGGGCAACCCGATTATCACTATGGATGAACCCAGCGCTGAAATGACCAAATACACAGCCAACTCGATGCTTGCCCTTCGTATTTCATTCATGAACGAAATTGCAAATCTCTGCGATAAAGTTGGTGCCAATGTAGATATGGTGCGCCGCGGTATCGGTACAGATTTTCGTATCGGCAAACACTTCCTGTATTCGGGTGTCGGCTATGGCGGCAGCTGTTTTCCAAAGGATGTCAAAGCGCTTATTAAAACTTCAACTGATTATGATTACGATTTCCAGATCCTGAAATCGGCAGAGGATGTCAACCAGCGCCAGAAACATATCCTGGTTAAAAAAATGGAAAACCATTATGGCTCATCAAAAGAGTTGAGTGGCAAAACATTTGCAGTATGGGGATTAGCCTTTAAACCAAATACCGATGACATCCGCGAAGCCCCGGCCCTGGTTATTATTGATGACTTGCTGGCCAAAGGTGCGAAAATTAAAGCCTACGATCCGGAAGCAATGGACAATGTTCGTCCTAATTATGAAGACAGTATCACATTCTGTGATTCTATGTACGAAGTTCTGGATTATAGCGATGCACTGATTATCGTCACGGAATGGAATGAGTTTAGAAATCCAAACTTTGATAAAGTTAATGCACGGCTCAACAACAAACTTATTTTTGATGGACGAAATGTATTTGATCCGGAAAAAATGATAGATTTGGGCTATACATACATTAGTATCGGCCGTCCGCAATAAACAACTGCAGTTTCTTTAAAGGTGCTTTGGCTTTCCAGAGCACCTTTTGTTATTTTAACAAGCCTTAAGGATTCTAACCATTGTATTACTTTGGACATATCAACTGATTTACCCGGAGGCTTGTATATTGTAGCAACGCCTATTGGCAATTTGGAGGATATTAGCCTTCGCGCCATACGGGTGTTGAAACAAGCAGATATTCTGGCATGTGAAGATACCCGCCACACCAGGAAACTCTTAACTCATTTCAACATTACAGAAAAAAAGCTTCTGAGTTATCATAATTTTAACGAAGCAAAGCAAAGCCATGCTCTGGTTGAAGAGATAAAAAGCGGAAAACGGGTGGCTCTGGTTTCAGATGCCGGTACGCCCAGTGTTTCCGATCCCGGCTTTTTTTTGATTCGTTTGATCAATGAACACAACCTTCCAATATTCCCGATTCCCGGGCCAAGCGCTCTCACGGCGGCCTTGTCTGTTTCACCCATCCCGATCAACCGGTTTCATTTCGAGGGATTCCTTCCGCAAAAAAAAGGGCGTCAGACACGCTTAAAGCTTTTAAGCCAAATAGATGAAAGCCTGATCTTTTATGAGTCGCCTCACAGAATTGTAAAACTTTGCGATGAGATCCTGACCCACATGGGTGATCGGCTGATGATGGTTGGGCGTGAGCTGACCAAACTCCATGAAGAACTTATCACCGATCGCGTGTCGGTGATCCGCGAGTCGTTTTCAGGAAAAACCGTTCGTGGAGAATTTGTTGTAGTGGTGGAAGGCAAACAAACATTTTTGAAAAAATCATCCCAGGAAAAACCAGATGAAGATCGTTCGTAGTACATTTGAGATGCTGGCATTTGCCGAAACCGCCCGTTTAAAACGCCAAACGCTGGCCCTGGTTCCCACTATGGGCGCTCTGCACAAGGGCCATTTAAGCCTGGTTGAGCTGGCAAAAAACTATGCCGATGTAACCATCCTTTCGGTTTTTGTTAATCCCCTCCAATTCGGACCGGGTGAAGATTTTGAGAAATACCCACGAGATTTCGACCTGGATGAAAAGATGGCTGAATCGGCCGGGGTAAATGTCTTGTTTTATCCTACCAAAGAAGACCTTTATCCCGACGACTATTACAGCTATGTTTGTGTGGACTCTCTGACCAATTATTTTGAAGGCGATATCCGGCCCGACCATTTCAAAGGTGTTACCACCATTGTCTGCAAGCTGTTCAATATCACTAAGCCTCATGTGGCGGTTTTTGGCCAAAAAGATGCCCAACAACTGGCCATTCTAAGAACAATGACCGCCGACCTGAATTTTGATATCAAAATCGTTGGCGCGCCAATTATCAGGGAAAATGATGGCCTGGCCATGAGTTCGCGAAATGTGTATTTATCCAATGACGAACGCTCCCAGGCAACCGTGCTTTATGAAACCATAAATTTGGTAAAAGAAAAGCTTGAAGTAGGATTGTACAATATCCATGAGCTGCTTGAAATGGCCAAATCAAACCTTTCCAAAGCTCCGCTCGGAACAATAGATTATATTCAGGTGGTTGATGCCTCAACCTTTAAACCAGCCGAAAAGCTGCAAAAAGGTGATGAGTACATCTTTATCCTGGCTGTTAAATTTGGCTCAACCCGGCTCTTGGATAATTACCATTTTACGCTTTAGGCTCTATAAAATAAGCTTTACCGAAAAAGCATGGTTTCCCGAGAAATACCTGGCCGATCGATAGGCGTAGTTAAAGGACATATGATACCCTTTCAGGCTGTAATTTATCCCGCTTCCCAAAGCGTAACTGGATGAAAAGACACTTTCCCCGGTATTTTCCAAATCCAGTTCAAAACCTGAACGCAAAAAAAACTGCTCCCGAAAATCATATTCCAGGCCAAGATGCAGGTCATCGCTCTGAAACCCATATTGCTTGTAGCTCAGCATCCAGTTGAGTGCATTAAATCGGTTCAGGCGATTTTGCGCGGCAATAGAGACTTCAAAACTTGTGGGCAATTCAAATTCAGCAGTTTGTATTTCTGTTTGAGCTGAGTTTTGCGAAGGCTCCGATTCCAGGGAACTGCCCCCAAAACTCATGTTCGGGCCAAGGTTCTGAAACACAAGTCCTAACTCAAACCCAAAAGGTGTAGCTATTTGCAGGCCCAGGTCAAAAGCCACTCCCATTGCCCTTGCCCGGATTATTTCTTCGTGGATATACTTTAGTGCAACCCCGGTTTGAATGTTTTCAGCAATATTTCCGGCCCAGCCAAATGAAGCTACAAAATAGGTAGGTGAAAAATCCCGGCCCAACTCGCCTTCAGGATCATCGGAGGTTGTAAGCGGGATCTGCCCAAAATCAACGGAGCGGATCATCAAACCCAGGGCGCCAAACTGTCCGATAGGCAAACCACCCGTTAACTCATGCAATCGGATATCGGCAAGGTAGCTCAGGGTTGAAAATTGTAAGGCCGGAGATGGCAGTTGCGCCAATCCTGCCGGATTCCAAAACATGGCCTCTGGGCCACTAACCCTTGCCCCTACCGCACCACCGAGGCTTATGCCTGCTGGATCAACCGGAATTAAAACTTCTGTAGCCCCGGCTGTGCCCGAACGGGTGTCATCAGCTGCCAAAACGTTACTGTCTTCAAGATTTATTACCCAAAAGAGTCCTATCAGGAGCCCAATCCGGAAAGGCAGCAAAAACCGGGATATGTTTTTAATCCAATGGATCATCAGTAATAATTCTCCCTGTTTTCCCGCTGCACAATAGCCAGTTTTAAAATCTTATTTCCAACCGGTGTTTCGATATGAACCAGGTACATGCCGCTGGCTACCGGCACGCCTTTAGCATTATTCAGGTTCCAGTCCTCCAGACTGCTCAGGTTTTGGTTTTTGCGCCTGATCTCGCGAACTAGATCACCCTGAAGCGAAAAAACCCGAATGGTGCAGGTTGGCGGCAAATTCGTAAAGGTAACTACGGTTTGTCTTGAGTTTTGCTCACGCTCACTCCGGCCAAAATATGGGTTTGGAAACACCCCGATCTCAGAAAGTTGCGATTTGGCAATATCCGGGCCTGTTTCAATCGCCTTTACTTCAAACGCATAAACGGTCGACGGACTTAACTTGTAGTTGGGTGTGATGAGCAATCGATCACCTTCTGAGAAACGCCTTGGCTTGCTCCCTGACCCGGTTTCAGCGCGGATCCAGAGCATATACTGGATATCCAGTTTGTCCTGGTCGCGGGCAAACAGGCGCGGTGTTTTCAAAACCTGATCGGTAAACCGATACGTGGCGTTGGTTGTATCCGGCGACTGGGGGTTGTAAGTGCTTGCGGTGATACACAGCAATTCCTGTCCGCCCGAAAGGCTGGCAGTGGGATTCCATAAACCATCTATCGAGCCGCCGCTGGCTATTGGATCGTTTCGTTCGGTAAAGAGCACCTGCAACTGGCGCAAGCGCTCCCCGGTATTCGGATCAAGCTCAAAGGCCTGCAATGGCACTTTGGCCATTGGCAGGGCAAGCTGGAATGGCCCCTCGGGACTTTTCTTGAACTTTTGCTCCAGTACCCCCCCGGTGGTATCAATAAAAGTGGCATAAGCCGGCTCGTAGATCATCTTGCTCAGTGGCTCCGAAGCATCCAGGTTGCCGGGATTGATGTTCAGAACATAGCGATACGCATATTGCTGTTTCTGTGGATTTTGGGTAAAGATGATCTCGACAGGCTTTAAATCTTCAGGCTCAGTGCTGCTTCCCGGCAAACTACCGGTAAAGAGGTTTTTGGTAGGATACCACACCGCGCCGCTGGCACTCTCGTTGCCCATCCGTTGGGACTGGATGGTTAAGACGTTATTGCTGGGATTAACAGGTGAAAAACCGCTGGCTTTAGGCTGAAAAAATCGATTGGCCGCCGGGTGATAGTTTAACGCAAACGGTGCGCCCTGGGCATCGCGCCGCGTACCCAAGTCTGATGCACTCACCGAAATTGTCATCCCGTAAAAAGATTCAGGTACCACGGAAGAAGCCGAAGCTGGGTATACCTGAAGTGAATCCATCGGCTCAGACAAGGCATTTAAGGCCACCTGGTTGATGTCCAGATCAAATAACTGCCAGAACGCTGCCGCCTCGTCCAGCACTTTAACTTCGTACCTGCCGGCCTTTAAATTCAAGGGATCAGTTACCTGGATTCGAACATTATTATCCCCCCCAAACTTGTAGCGATTGGTTTCTATCTGCTGATGCGGCGCATAGGGCAGCTGTGTGCCGGCAACAGGTTTTTGTGGCGTTGCAACCACAGGCAGTGCAAGACTCTCCAGGTAGGCCGGTGCAGTTCGGGGATCAGGATGATCCGGATAAGGTGATTTAGCCAGTTGATACGGATTGACATAGTAAGCCGACACCCCAAAATAATACCGGGTACCATTTCTTAATGATTCATTATTGAGCTGATCGGTTTGAACAACCATACTGCGCTGCACTCCACTATCCGAGCCTTTAATCACTGTGGCCACTACATCCTGCAACTCACCATTGATCTCTGCCCTGGTTTCTGACACGATCTCCAAAATGCCATCTTCCTTATCCCAGACGGCAATGGGCTCAAAGCTGCCCTGGCGGCCATCAGCACCGCTATATTGATAGACCACATAGCCCTGAAATTCATAGCGATCGTTTGGTGCCTGGCTGCCGGGCCGATCCTGAATTAATGACTCCAGGTCAATGCTGTACGCCGGGCTTTCCGGGTCGCTGTCCAGCCAATCCAGTACCAGGGCTTTATTGAGCCGGGAAATTCGCAAATTCGGAGCCGGAGCCGATGGGAGTTGAAAACCCGAATCAAATACCTCCTGGGCGATCCGATCGATCTCTTTGAGCCGGGTAACCGAGTTGAGATTGGAATTACCTTGCGCCACTATCACAGCGCAATACACCACCTGGGTTTCGCCCGGTGCCATATCAAACGGGCCTGCACTCAGCACCTGGCGTTTATCGTTTTTTTCTGAAGTTGGTTCCACATAAACCGACGCAGGTTCGGTTTCGGGATCTCCGGGGTACATAAACTTAGACCCGGTCACCATCCCGGGCAACGGGTTGCCTAAACGATCCAAACCCCGAAAATAATTATACACTTCTCCGGGCCGGCCGGATTGGGGATCGGCATCCGGGGCATCTACCGTGTTGTTAAACCGCACAAATCCGGTTGCCTGAAGCGTATCGTTTGAAAGGCCATCGGGCACAATCGGTCCCTGAAAAAAATCTATCCCAACTGCCGGCGGCGCCGAGCCATACACCTGATCGGTGTTGGAAGCATTATACGTAAAACCCAGGCCGAGGATTGTATCGCACCCGACCAGGTCGTCTGAAAGCTCACCGACATCATGGTCGCTAAACAGCCCGAAGTATGCGTTTTTCCATAATCCTTTATCTGGATCAGTGGGATCGGGCAGATGTTTATTGGTGATTTCAAACTTAAAAAACACAACCTGGCCGAGCGGCCCGGATTGCCGGAATGCAAAGGCTGTTTGGCGAATTTCGCAACCCATGGGACTGGTGCTGAATATCCGGCCATCCTGCCTGAGATCGTTATAGACACACCATACGGTCTGATCACCCAGTATTTTTGGGATGCGATTCCCGGAGTTGTCTAACTTTGGAACAAGCTGGCCAAATGCGTCCAGACTGTCACCACCACTTGCCTTTTGAAGCACCTCATAAGGAGCACCATCCTCAAACGGCCAGTCGCGGTAATCGGGGTTTGAATTGGCATTATCGCCACGCTGGATTCTGTAGAGCCGGTAGCGGTTTAAGTTTGGATTGTCGGGCGATAAGGAACTGTCGGGATTTTGGATGATCTTGCCCGGGATGAATTCCGAGCCATCAATAATATTTCTAACGGCTGCAGTTCTGATATCACTGCTATCTCCGGCAAACTGGCAACTGAGCCAGGGTGCCATTAAAAACGCCATGTTTTTGCCGGAATTGATCGGCCACTCCAATCCAGGGCCGGTGGTTGAGGATTGAAACAGCACGCCCTGGTTGCTGAGCCAGGCCCGAACCTGGTTGATATCCATCGCCGGCAAGCGCTCTGTTCGTTGAGCACTCTTCCCTGATCCCTGTTTTTCAGGAACGGGCCTGGCTATAAGCCGATAGGGGTGGTTTAATGCCCAAATCAGCATGAGCAACAAAATCCTACCCAAGATATATGGTGAGTTGTTTTGGTTCATTGCTGTTAAAACGATACGCTTACCCCCAGTTTAAATTGACGTGCCTGGCCAAACTGAAACGCGGCCCGTTCCTGTTCCTGGTAGTGGCGGCGATAAGCCGTGGCTATGTTATGGCGCTCAGCCAGTTGAAGCTGGGGATCAGTAATTTGTTCAACCAGGGTGTTGATCCGCTCATTAAAGCCCTCTGTATCTGAAAATCCGGCCCTACCCGCCCGGCCAGTCGTCTCATAGACCTGTTCTTCAATTTTAAAGTTGAGCACATTGATACCAATGATATAAAATTTCAGGTCAAGTTTTTCAGCCAATTTTAAAGTCTTGGTTAATTTAAAATCCACCTGATGGCTCCATGGCCCGGTCTCGGAATTTTTTGGCCCCAATGCAACGAGTTCAGGGGTGCTCAGATCGGTAACCGGATCGTAAGTAAGCGCCCTTGGCGTATAAACGGCCCCGCTCCTGGTCAGGAATTGCACATTCAGGTTCAGATTGCACTGAAGCCGGAAATTAACATTTAACGAAAAAACATGGCGGCGATCAAAATCCAGGGGATGAACGGTATTGGGCACCACTTCAGAAATACCCAACTGGCCTATATCGGCTGAATATCGTCGGAAAAACTCAAAAAGGTCGTCGGGTGTGGTATTGGTCCCCGACGCAAATTGCAGGGTATAACTTCCCCTGAGACTCAGCCAGGGCTCAGGCATGGCTTCAAAAGAAAGTTCGGTGCCTTTTATGGTGCCAAAATCCGCATTACCGTAAATATATCTTGCCGGCAGGCTGCCTTTCTCCGATGGATCCAAAACAACGGTCTGTATTAAATCGCGGGTTTGCTTGTAAAAAAGGGTTAGGTCAACCCAAAACCAGTCTTTGGGCCTGACTTGGGCACCCAGCTCATAAGTGGTCGTTTTTTCTGGCTTAAGATTGGGGTTCGGGGCTGAAACAAGTCTTAATCCTCGCCCGCCCTGCATGTAACGCCTGAGCAAGGCTTCGCCGGCCATCATTAGTCTGAGTGGAGGCATCTGGGCATATCGGCCGGCATGAGCATGAAAAAACAACCTCTCCGAAGTGGCAAACCTGAAAGAGAGCCGCGGTTGAATGGTGACTCGCGAGACACTGTTGGTGTAATCCAATTCTGTAGAGCCCTCAACAAAGGGGTCTTTAAGATTCCTGATGGCACGTGTATTTGGATTGAAATAATCCAGCCTCACTCCGGCGCTCAAGCCAATGTTATTTTTTTGAAGATGATCCTGAACATAAAAACCCGCCATAATCGGATTGCGGGTCTGGTCGGTTTTTGGATTGAACCAGTCGGGGTTTTTATCGAGAAACGTTTGTAAGGCATGACTCTCAATATCGGCGGGTGAAAACCCAATCAGGTTCAGCGTGGGATCATTCTCGGGAAGGAGTTCAGGCTGAAATTCTGCGATTTTTAAAGCATACCGGCGTACGAAACCACCGATCTGAAACTCGTGATCCTTCCAGAATGAATCCAAATCCAGACGCCCTTCCAGGCTGGTGAGCTCTTCCCGCCAGTAAGAGTTGTAAGGATTGCCGGGTAAATTAACCAAGCCAAAGGCATCGCTGCCAATTGAAGCATTCTGGCGATAGCTTTGAAAATCGCGCCAGAATCGTTTGTCACCTTCTTCGCGCTGCTCATGGCCGAAACTGGCCTGTGCCCTGATGAGGACATTGTTAAGCAAAAAGGAATTTAATCTTAGATAGATTTTATCCACACCGGTTTGGTGCCTGCCGGAATTTGCAGCACTGTTTTCATTTACAACATCATAGCCCAGTATATCACCTTCCGGGTTTCGCCGATAAACTGTATGCTCAGAGTAAGCTCGTTTTGAAGAATAAATATCATTAGCGCCTCTGTGATGAAGCCAACCGGCGGTGGTGGTTATACTGGTTGAGGGTTTATAGACCAGTTTCAGAAAGGACTGCCATTGATTGAACCCTGCTCCGTCGCGGCCAGAGAATCCAAATGCCGGGCTGGCATCTCGGGCTTTTTCAATAGTGAGGCAACTTAAAAAGCTCAGGGAATTCAGCTCGGGATGAAACGGGCCGGAGAATACGGATGAAAATTTCTGGTACCCATAATCGTGCAGGACTGCATCTGAGTAGGTCGAAATGGACGCTTCATAACGATCTCTATCCGGAACCCTGGTCAAGAAATGCAACACTCCCGACAAGGTATGGCCATAGCGGGCATTAAACCCGGATTTTAAGGCGATATGCTCCATCCACTGTGCATCAAATCCAAAGGGTTGGCTGTAGTCGAGGGGGCTGTTTTGGATCATACCATCAAAAAATACAGCCGTCTCACCCAGCCGCCCACCTCGCACGTAAAACAATTCAGGCTGACGAGGATTCGGGATCACCCCCGAATTTAAACCGACAATTGTGGCTGCATCTTCATAAGGTAATTCTGAAATTCGGGCTTTGGTTATCACGGACGTCTTCTCCATGCGCGAAGACATAGGCGAGCGAAGCGTTCCGGTAATCACCACCTCCCTGGCAAAAGCACGCAGGGGATTTAAACTGAAATTACCCGATAACATTTCATTGGGTAAGAGGAGTAACCGGGGATTTTGATACGTCTGGAAACCATCTTTCGTGATCTCCAGCCGATATAGACCCGAAGGCATGCTGAGAAATCTAAACCGGCCTAGCGAGTCGGTTAAAGTTTCAGAACGGGTTGGGCCGGAAATCCTGACACGGGCATTTGGAATGGGTGTTTTTAAAAGGCTATCGACCACCGAGCCTTTAATTCGCCCGGTGGTCTGGGAAAACGCATGCTCCGGCATCCACGAGCATAAAAGGCTAAAGACGATCCCGAGTAATAAAAAACGGCCTATTGGCTTACTGGGTTTTAACCTCATAAATTGCCAGAGAATTAACAGAAGAAACAGGCGCTATTTCACCAGCATCATCTTCCGGAGTTTTGCAGCAAAGCCATCACTGCTCAATTTCATAAAATAAACACCGCTGGAAAGATCGGTACCATTAAACACAACCTGGTATGATCCCCGTTGCTGACGCTCAGAAACCAATGTTTGAATGCGCCTGCCAAGAACATCATAGACTTCCAGGCTTACAAATCCGGCTTGTTTTAACGTGTAGCTTATGGTTGTGGATGGATTGAACGGATTGGGATAATTTTGTGCCAGTTCAAACGATTCGGCTTTCGGGCTTTTTCGGATCACTACCCCACTGGTTTCAGAGATCCTGGCAAAAACGAGTTTGGCTTCAGTTGCTGCTACACCATCGCGAATACCCGAACCGGGTACTGAGTCTTCCTGGTAGACCACATAAACACGGCCATAAGGATTAAGTTTTGCTACAGACGGGTAACGAAAGTCTTTGTTTGAATCGGCCTCAAGGATAACAGGCGCCGACCAGGTAGCGCCACCATCGTTGGACGTGCTGTAACAAACCGTAAAATAGTTAAAACCATCTTTGGATTTATTTGGCCGGGCTGCCTGGAACACGCAGTGCAATGTGCCGGATGTATCCGTTCCAATCGAAGGATAACCCATAGGAAATGTATTTGTTTGCGGTTTGCCGTTGTTAGGCATATTCTCTCCGGTCCAATCCCCTCCGAACAGGTTTTGCATATCACTGATGGTAGCTATCTCGGAAAAACCGCCGGATTGTGACCAATGCCATATACCGGTAGCGGAAGTATCCAATTGCCATCCAACCTCTGGAATAAAATATGGTTCAGTTGAAGAAAAGACCAGGCTGAGTTCATTCTTGGCATACACACCGTCGCACCCAACATACGTGCCAATGGTATCGCCATTTACTTTCGTTGGATAAGGCGTAACCTTTGTAAAATCCGGAAATGTTTTACCCGAGTCCGATGATTCAGAATAGCTTAAAGTCAGATCGTTAATGGCATCGATGTGATACATGGCCACTTTTTGTCTGTCTTGCGACTGGGCCATACCATAAAAGCCAAAGCCTCTCATATCGGATTGGTCGGTATATTTTAATGGCCCCTGGAATGAACCAAATGTATTGTTTTTGGGATCGTACGTGGTTAAATACGATTTGTATCGAGAAATCTCATTGTTTGCAGTGTCGTTCTCTGTCACCATCACCCATGCTTTTGAGCCATCACTACTGGCTAAAATTTTAGGCCAAACTGGATTGCTGACATTCTGGGTTGTATCCGTATCTAAATTGCTGAAATCGCCAAACCCCGGCGTACCTTCTTTATAGAGCATGCTTAATATGTCATCACCCTCATTAACATGGCCAACAATTAAGGGCTGGCCACCGCCATTGCCATCTGGAAGATACGTGATGGCCGGGAAGGCTGGTTTTATGGCGCCGGGATCTAAAGGTGCGATTTTTGAGATCCAGGTCTGACCGGCATCATTGCTGTAAGTGTAAGCAATGTTACGTGAGCCTATAGGATCGAGTTGATTATCAGAATAATTATAGACGATATAGATCTGGTTGGTGTTTTCAGGATTAACCGCTATGTAATGTGCCGATGAACCAATGATCTGAAAATCGTAATACCCGGATAAACCGGTTGAATTTCCTGCATCAATAACTAAAGCACTTGGTTGTGTGATGTTGAAATCGGGTTGATTTTGCGCTTTAACCCACTGGCTGGTTACCATCAGTAACAACGCACAGCAGATTGAAATAAATTTCAAGAATGTAAAACCTGGCTTATGGGTTGAGGTTTGTACAAATTCCGACATAATTGGTATGGTTTATTTGCTTATCTAAAGAACTTCATCACAGAAAAAATGCATCTTAAGACTAAAATATTTATATTGGCGGATGTTTCATAATACAGAATGCGTTTGGCATTTAAAAACTACATATCATATTAAAGAAAGGTTTTAGAAAATGGTCTTCACCAAAGAAATTGACCTGGGACAAGGAAAAGTTTTAAAAATCGAAACCGGCCGAATGGCCAAACAAGCCGATGGTGCTGCTGTTGTAACTCTAGAGGAAACAATGGTTCTGGCCACGGTGGTCTCCCGAAAAGATGCACCTGCACCGGGGCAGGATTTTTTCCCGCTTCTAGTAGAATATAGAGAAAAATACTCGGCTGCCGGTAAGTTTCCGGGCGGCTTTATCAAACGCGAAGGCCGGCCTTCTGATAAAGAAATCTTAAGTGCCCGCCTCATCGACCGGGCACTTCGACCACTCTTCCCTAATGGATACTATCACGATACTCAAATTATAATCTCTGTTATCTCTTCCGATCAGCTCAATGATGCTGATGTGTTGGGCGGTATTGCCGCTTCGGCCGCACTGATGGTTTCGGATGTGCCATTCCATGAGCCGATGTCGGAAGTGCGCGTCGGCCGTATCAATAGCGAGTTTTTGATCAACCCTCACGTAGAAGAACTGGAAGAAAGCGATATTGATATCAGTATTGGTGGTACGCCGAACACCATTTGCATGCTTGAGGGCGAAATGAAAGAGATCTCGGAAAATGAAATGGTTGAAGCCATTAAATTTGGTCACGATTTCATCAAAAAAATCTGCTCGGCTCAAATTGAACTCAGAGAAGAAGCCGGTAAAGAAAAACGCGAGTTTGTGCCACCTTCATTGCCCGAAGATTTGCAATCACAGATTAAGGAGGCGTGTGAAACACATCTAAAATCTTTGGCTTACGAACCGCTGGCCAAGGAAGAGCGCGCCGAAAAAACGTCTGAGATCTATACCCAAACTACCGAGTCGTTGATCGCTAAATTCAAAGAAGAGATCACCGAGGAAATGGTGGCGGCTGATCCTGAAAAAGCCAAATATCTCAACGAGAAGCTCATTAAAGATTATATCCACGATATCGAGAAAGCTGTTATGCGCCGTATGATCCTTGATGATGCCAAACGTCTGGATGGACGGGCATTGGATGAAGTTCGTCCGATCAGCATCGATTTGGGACTGATCCCACGCGCTCATGGTTCGGCGCTCTTTACCCGCGGGGAAACCCAGGCACTGGTAACTTTAACACTTGGCACCAAAAAAGATGTTCAGCTTACCGATACCTTGTTTGAAGATGCCGATAAACGCTTTATGCTCCATTACAACTTCCCGCCGTTTTCAGTGGGTGAAACCGGACGCGTGGGCGGGGTAAGCCGCCGCGAAGTTGGCCACGGTAACCTGGCAGAACGCGCCATTAAAATGGTCACACCCGGCGAAAATGAATTTCCTTATACCATCCGCGTTGTATCCGACATTCTGGAATCCAACGGATCATCTTCCATGGCTTCGGTATGTGGTGGATCCCTGGCTGCGATGGATGGCGGTGTTCCTCTCAAAAGCCCCGTTGCCGGCATTGCCATGGGTCTGATTAAAGAAGGCTCTGAGTTTGCCGTGCTTTCTGATATCCTTGGCGATGAAGATCACCTTGGTGACATGGACTTTAAAGTGGCCGGAACCAAAGATGGCATTACCGCCTGCCAGATGGATATCAAAATTGATGGCCTGGATTATAGTATCCTGGAAAAAGCCCTGGTGCAAGCCCGTCAGGGTCGTTTCCATATTTTGGGCATTATGGATAGAGCCATCAGCGAGCCACGCACCGACCTGGCCAAGTATGCACCTCGCCTGACCACCATTCAGATCCCACCGGATGCTATCGGTGCGGTTATTGGTAAAGGCGGCGAAACCATACGCACCTTAACGGCCGAAACCGGTACCGAAATAGATATTTCCGACGATGGCACGGTTACCATCGCATCTACCACCTCTGAAGGCAGTGCAGCGGCTGTGAATGCCATTAATCTGCTGGTCTCAGATCCAGAAGTCAATATGGTGTATAACGGAAAAGTAAAAGAAGTACGCGATGAGCTTGGTGCTATTGTGGAGTTCATACCGAATCATACCGGGTTGTTGCACATCTCGGAAATCTCGCACGAGCGTGGCATTAAACCCAGTTCAATGCTGAAGGTTGGCCAGAAGGTTGATGTAAAACTCATTCGTATCTCCAAAGATCCGAAAGACCCGCGCCGTCAGCGCTATTCGCTTTCCATTAAAGCACTTCAGGAAAACAAAAAACCTGAAAACGCCGAAAGCTAAATATATCTTCCTTTTTAAATGATAAGCAACTCACTTCTCTTTCCGGAGAAGTGAGTTTTTTATGTTTGGCCATGACACCTCGCACGCTGCATAACGGCGTTACCGAATGCTCATCATCCGGGCTATGCAGCCACCAGAAAACCATGGAGTATCTCCACTGGCTGGAAAGTAGATCATTTGGGAAACCCGAACTGGTTTATTGCTATTCCAAAGGTGTTCTGGATAGTATTATGAAATCGGTGGATTCAAAGTTTAAGTATTAAGGCTCACTTGAAGGTGTGTCTGCCCAGTCGGGGATCATGTCCGGATCAATATCAAAAACCAGTATGCCCCAGGTTGAAAACACCAGCACCAGTATTGCAATCCCCAAAATATTGATGATAAATCCGACTTTCACCATATCCCAGATGTGAATTTTTCCCGATCCAAAAATCACGGCGTTTGGTGGTGTGGCTACCGGGAACATAAAGGCCATCGATGCAGCCAGTGTTACAGGGATCATCAAATAGAGCGGATGGATTTGGATTTGGCCCGCCAGTCCCGATACAATGGGGAGCATCATCTCGGTGGTGGCCGTATTGGAGGTGAATTCAGTGAGGAATGTCATGAGTGTGGTAACCGAAAACAATAACCCCGTATTTCCAAGTTCTTTTGCAGCCACCAGCTGCTGACCAAGATAAACCGAGAGTCCGGAGTCGACAAACCCCCTGGCCAGGGCAAAACCACCACCAAACAAAAGCACAATGCCCCATGGCAGTTTAGAGATTATATCCATCGAAAGCAGCCCCTCTTTGGTTTTGGCTGTTGAGGCAGGTGTTATAAAAAGTAAAAATGCCAAAAAAATCGCTACAGTACCATCGTTAATAAAACCCGGCGCCGGCATCAGAATGCTCCAACCCGGTATTTCTAAGCTGCCTATCGTGAACGTTTTACGAAACACCCACAAAAACACAAGCAACAAAAAGAGTAAAAACACTCGTTTCTGCGCCTTGGTTGCCGGCCCCAACGCCTCGTACTTTTCCTTGAAAAAAGCAGTGTTTTGAATGCTTAATCCTTTGCCTGTTGGGAAAAAAACATACAAAACCAGCAAAATGATGAAAAACATAATCACGCTTAGAGGTAAGGCAAAGATCAGCCACTGACCGAAGGCAATTTCCGGAGAGTTGGGATACATAATCTCGGTGATTCTCACAAACGACAAATTGGGAGGGGTTCCCACCAGCGTTGCAATACCTCCAATTGAACAGGCATAAGCTACCCCCAACAGAATTCCGATTGAAAACTTGCCAATGGGTTCTGCTCCATGGAGCTCCTCCAAAGCTGAAGTAACCGAAAAAACAATGGGAAGCATCATCATTGCGGTAGCAGTGTTGGACATCCACATCGATAAAAATGCAGAAGCGAGCATAAATCCCATGAGTATCTTTAGCGGACTGCCGCCCAACCAGGAAAGGATCTTTAAAGCGATGCGCTGATGCAAATCCCATTTTTCCATGGCAAGCGCCATAAAGAATCCCCCTATGAACAAAAAAATCACATAGTTGATGTAGGCATTTGAGATGGTTTTGCCATCAAGAATCCCTAAAGCAGGGAATAAAATGAGTGGCAACAGCGAGGTGATGGGTATCGGTATGGCTTCGGTGACCCACAAAATGGCCATATAAAGAGCGATTGCTGCGGTTAAGCTTACCTCCGGATTTCCGGGAACCAAATCCAGAAATAACACCATTCCTGCAAATAACAGGCTTGCCATCAGCAATATGATGTGGTTAGATGTGTGGGATGGTTTTGAGAATACCATAGCAGATAAAACAGTTATTAAGACTCAATCAAGGGAGTCGTTGTTATAATCCCTGATAAATTGATGGGTTTATTCATCAATTCATCAAAAAAAAGTCGTTAATCCATGCAAATTACCTTAAACTGCTTGTTTGTCTTAGATTTTTTTTTCTAAATTACTTTTCACATGCCTCTAAACTGAGGATAGCGCCTGAACGAAAAGGTGATGACGATCGGCTTACTGTATTTCTTTTCTTTGAGATTGTCGTTTTCTGAAGATTAAATATGAAATGCCATAAAAAACCTTTAGAATTGCCATGAAAAAACTGGCGATCCCAAAGATTTTTACTTGGTTTAGGGTTATATCCCTTTTTCTTAAACTTCAAAACATGTGAGTCATATGCCAAATAATGAAGGGTCAATCAGTTCAGTACTGAGTGAAAAGCGTTTATTTCACCCCAATCCTGAATTCTCTGAATCGGCAAATATAAAATCCATGAGTGAATACGAACGCATGTATCACTCCGCCGAAGAAGATCCATTGAAGTACTGGGCAAGTGTTGCCTCAAATTTCCACTGGTTCAAAAAATGGGATTCTGTCATGGAATGGAAAGAGCCTCATGCCAAGTGGTTTGTAGGTGGCGAAACCAATATTTGTTACAACGCGGTTGATGTTCATGTGAATACATGGCGAAAAAACAAAGCCGCCATTATCTGGGAAGGTGAAGAAGGCGAACAAAAAACACTAACCTACCTGCAATTGCACCGCGAAGTCAGTAAGTTTGCCAATGTTTTGAAACGCCGCGGCATTGAAAAAGGCGATCGTGTCGCTATCTACATGGGTATGACCCCAGAACTCGTGATTGCAGTGCTGGCTTGTGCCCGTATCGGTGCGGTTCATAATGTGATCTTTGGTGGTTTTTCTGCCAATGCTGTAGCTGAAAGAATCAACGACTCACATGCTAAAATGATCGTAACCGCTGATGGCGCTGTTCGACGCGGAAAAATCATCAATTTGAAAGATGTTGTTGATGAAGCACTGGTTGAAACACCATCTATCCAGAATGTCATCGTTCATCAGTGCACCAAACAGAAGATCCATTTTCAGGATGGGCGCGATCATTGGTGGCACGACCTGATGGGTCTGGCTTCCGAATACTGCCCGGCTGAATCCCTCGATTCTGAACATCCTTTATTCATTTTATACACCAGTGGTTCTACCGGAAAGCCAAAAGGTATTATGCACACCACCGGCGGTTACATGACACATGTGGCCAATTCTTTCAAACAGGTTTTCGACATCAAGGAACAAGATATTTATTGGTGTACGGCCGATGTGGGCTGGATTACCGGTCACAGTTATATCATCTATGGTCCGCTGATTAACGGTTCAACCGTTCTCATGTACGAGGGCGCTCCGAACTACCCGCAATGGGATCGGTTCTGGGATATGATCCAGCGGCATAAAGTAACCATATTTTATACTGCACCTACTGCTATTCGTGCTTTTATTAAAGCCGGCGATGAATGGGTAACCAAGCACGATCTTTCGTCTCTGAGATTATTGGGAACCGTAGGCGAACCGATCAACCCAGAAGCTTGGATGTGGTATCATAAATTTATTGGAAAAGAAAATTGCCCGATCGTAGATACCTGGTGGCAAACCGAAACCGGTGGAATAATGATCTCACCGCTTCCGGGAGCTACACCCACAAAACCAGGTACAGCCACACGACCTCTGCCGGGAATTCTGGTGGATGTGGTTCATAAAGATGGCTCGCCCTGTAAAACCAACGAAGGTGGTTACCTTGTGGTTAAACATCCATGGCCATCTATGCTCAGAACCATTTATGGTGATGATGAGCGTTATAAGAAAACTTACTGGACTGAAGTCGATGGCATGTACTTCACTGGTGATGGCGCCCGCAAAGATGATGACGGGTATATCTGGATTATGGGTCGTGTAGATGATGTGGTAAATATTTCAGGTCACAGACTCGGAACCAGTGAAGTTGAAAGTGCTCTGGTTTCCCACGAAGCTGTTGCCGAAGCAGCCGTGGTAAGCCGTCCGGATGATCTAAAAGGTAATGCGTTGGTTGCTTTCGTTACACTTAAAGAGGAGTATGAAGGTGATCAGAAACTTCGTGTGGAACTTCGCGATCATGTAGGAAAAGAAATTGGCCCGATCGCCAAACCTGATGATATCCGCTGGGCCGAGGCCTTGCCAAAAACCCGAAGCGGTAAAATCATGCGTCGGTTGTTGCGCGAAATGGCTTCAACCAAAGAAGTTAAGGGTGATATGACCACACTGGAAGATTTCTCTGTGCTTGAAAAACTTCGTCAGGAAGAAGAAAAAAGCCAGGAAGAAGAATCCAAGTAAGTTTCACTGGTTCTTTCAAAACTAAAAAGGCATGCCAACAGCATGCCTTTTTAGTTTTGATATCGGAGTGCTTCAACCGGCTCAATCCGGGCGGCTCGGTTTGCCGGGTACAAACCAGCCAGTGTGCTAACAAAAACCGAAAAAACAATCGCTGCCAATACTAACCAAATGGGGAAATAAAAAAACTCAAGTGAGGTTCCGGCCTGTCGCTCAACATATATATTCACCAGGTCGTTTACAACCAAAGTTACACCCTTTCCCAGCAAGAGGCCTCCCAGGCCACCCATAAAACCAATCATGGCGCTTTCAACCAAAAACACTTTTCGGATATCTTCATCCGTTGCTCCCAGGGCTTTCATGATACCAATCTCCCTGTATCGCTCCATAATAGACATGATCATGGTATTGGTGATGCCCAGTGTAGCCACCACCAGGGCGATCATGCCCACAATGGCAAGGGCCAGATCAAAAACCAGAAAGAGCTTTTTAAATTGATTGAAGGTATCGGTAAAACTATGCGCGTTCAGATTCAGAGTGGCGATTACCTCTTTGATACCCTCGGTTTCCGTTTGGTTTTTTGTCCTGACTATAATTCCCGAGTAACCGCCCTTTTGCTTGGACTGTTTTAACAGATCCATGGTGGAAATAAAGTTGAACCGTTTCATTTCTTTGGCTGTCAGGGGTGGAACGATCATTTTAAAACCACTGGAAAGCTTTTGAACCTCATCACTGATAACCCCAACAACCTTTAACTTGTAGTGATATTCTCTAACCGGAAGGTTGCCAAAGCCCATCATCGGCATAAAGCTCCCGGAGAATAAGCCCGAAAAATCTAAACCTACGGTGGTTACATTCATCATTTTTCCGATCGCGTCTTGTGGATTGTCCAATCCCATTCGGTTGAGTAAAATCTCGGAAATGACAACTTCTTTTGCCGAGTCGGACTCATAAAAACGCCCTGCCGAGAGTTGATTGTACCCCGAAAACCTTGAAATTTCAGCCGGTAAGGCATCGGTAAGCACAGCCGTGCGCATGGTATCTATTGATATTTTGCTGGGGAAAACCAGTTCCGGATAAACCAGAACATCAGGATATTTTGGTTTAAGGGCTTCTTTAACCACATGCAATACCGAGTCGTTAAGCAGCACAAAATTTTGCTCGCGCTTTTCGTTGGTGTTACGCACTGTTTTTTTTGACAGAGATAAAAAATCACCCATGTTGATCCTCGTATTGGTGATCCTAACCGAACTAAATAGTTCAAGATCGCTGAATTCATCCGAAAATGTTTTCTGCATACCCACACCGTAAGACACCATGGCTACAAGGGCCGCGCTGCCAATCATCACACCAAGCATGGTTAGAAGTGTGCGTAATTTGGATCGCACCAGGTTTTCAAACGAAAATTTCAGCAAATCACGAAGATTCATAAACAACTTTTCAATGATTATTGGGAATGGTTAAGCTCTTGTTGATCTTTTTCAATCTCACCATCACGAAGTGTCAGGATTCTGGTTGAGAGTTTTTCGCTAAGGTTGTGGTCATGCGTAATCATGATCACGGTTCGGCCTTGCTGATGAATATCCCGCAACAATGCCATGGTCTCTTCTGATGTGGCTGTATCCAGGTTTCCTGTTGGTTCATCGGCCAGAACAAGAAACGGATCATGAACCAGAGCCCGGGCAATGGCTACCCGTTGCTGCTCACCACCCGAGAGTTCCATTGGTTTATGGCTGAAGCGGTTGCTCAGCTCCACGGCTTCGAGTTGCCGGCGTGCGCGTGCAAACCGTTCGTTTTCGTCAATACCTGAAAACAGCAGAGGCAACGCAACATTTTCAAGAGCTGTTAAACTATTGATCAGGTTAAAGGCCTGAAAAATTATCCCTACGGTTGATTGGCGATAATGAGCTAGTTGCGGGGATGTCATTTTCGAAATCACATTACCTTGAACCACAATTTCACCTGAACTAGGCCGGTCCATTCCGGCAATCAAGTTTAATAATGTGCTTTTTCCACTTCCCGATTTGCCTACAATAGACACAAAGCTGCCGGCCTGAATTTCAAACGAAATATTTTTTAGGGCATATACAGGCGCTGTATTGCGAGTATAGACTTTTGTAACCTGGTTAATTTCAATGCGCTTCGAAATAGCGTTCAGGGGGTTATATCCGGAAACACTCATACCAATTCGCTTACTTATTCATTTTTATCCATTTATGGGGCTGTCAATATAGCGATCTTTAACCAAAACTATGGGGACAAGATGAACCTCTATCGAAAAATTTCCGTTAAGGGTTAAGAGATTTCTAAAGAAGTATTGCATCATATTTTAAGGAGTCGGTTCTTTAACCTTAAACAACATTATGACAAAAGAACTTATTACTGCTATTGAAGCAGCAAAAATCGCAGGAAAAAACGCACGAAGAAGTTTTGGCAAACTCAGCACTTCACACATCAGTCTTAAAGATCGTAACGATTTTGTAACCGTTGTTGATAAGCGTTGCGAAGAACTTGCCACCAGCGCCATCAAAAAAAGATTTCCCTACGACTCAGTTATGGGGGAAGAAGGCACACTTGAAACCGGCTCTTCGGGCCGACAATGGGTCATTGATCCACTTGATGGTACCCTGAATTTTATCCACTCATTTCCTACCTTTGCCATCAGTGTAGCACTTTTAGACGAAGAAGGAGACATTTTAGTTGGTGCCATCTATCATCCTTTACTTAAAGAATTATTTACGGCCGAACGTGGCAGAGGAACTTTTTATAATAACCGGCGTGTACATGTCACGAAAAACTTCCGTAGTGAAAGGTTGATGCTGGCCACCGGTTTTCCTTACAAAGACTATGAGCACCTGGATACCTATTTAGCTGCCTTTAAGGATATTTTAAAAGATACTGCCGGATTGCGCCGTCCGGGTTCTGCATCCCTCGATCTGGCTTACACAGCATGCGGCCGGTTCGATGGTTTTTTTGAATACAATCTTAAAAAATGGGATATTGCTGCAGGTGCGTTGATCGTTAGAGAAGCCGGTGGCATCGTCACTGACTTTAAAGGCGATAACGACTTTTTAGAAAGCGGCAATATTATTGCTACCAACAGTAAAATTCATGGCTGGCTTCTTGAAAAGATCCAGCGTCACTTCGGATTTGATTTTGCTTAAAAACTCAATCACCGTTAAAGTCTCACTTTTTCTTCTGATAAAAATATGCCTGCAAATGCAGGCATTTCATTTTAAAGCTTTAGATATTTAAACACCTAAAAATGTAATGGCATAATTAATGTATTTGTTAGCATTTATATCTATTTTAATATCTTAATAATCCGGTGGGTATTTTTAAGGGATTTATTCGTTAAAGTGTTAAGAAATCGATCGTTGAGCCTGCCGAAATGCCGATTACAGGAATGTTTTTCCTTTCGTTAGTTTAAGGCGAGCTCAACAACCAACACTGGAAACTCTATATTAGAAATACAACACGTACTGTATTTATTTAATCATCACACCGGTTAATAGTAGCTTAAGAAAAGCCTAATGTTGTTTTAGATTTTCATCCCAATGGATTTTATCAAGCACCTTT
Organism: uncultured Chlorobiales bacterium; assembly: GCA_964642175.1. GTDB lineage: Bacteria > Bacteroidota > Chlorobiia > Chlorobiales > Chloroherpetonaceae > JANQGG01. The sequence continues at coordinate 80,875 of CAZXOK010000009.1, forward strand.
TCCTTTTTTTCATATTTTGCCTAGTAAGTGGCTGTTTACTATCTGATTCAGCCCATGCCCAGCGCAGACAGTTGGATCCCATTATCAAAAATACGCCAAAAGGCGGTATTGGCTACGATCCGGAAAAAGCCATTCTTGAAAGGCTCCAATTTAAAACACCCGAAAAAGTACTTGAATTTGCATTAAACCGCTACCAGTTCGGGGATTATTTAAAAGCCGACAGTTTATTTACAGATTATCATCTCATCTCACAGAATGAACCGACCACAGACCGCGACCTGAGCCGTCTGATGCATTACAAAACCCTCATTAAGCTTAACAAGTATGATTTTGCCATAGAAGGCCTGAGCGATCTTCGGTTTGAAGCCACCCATCCATTGATCAGACAGGAAGCCCAGTTTGATTTGGCGGTAGCCCAGTGGAATTTAAAAGCCTATCTCGACGCAGCCGAGCACTTTATTAATATTGGAGGCAGCGCATGGACACCTTCAGACTCCCTTGTTATCCGTAATAAAGCCATGATGAATCTGCGTTTAATGTCGCTGGCACATTTTTCCGTTGAAGATTTATTATGGTTGATCCAACACTCCCCCTATGTAAATATCCAGTCTATCCTGGCCACTGAATTGATCCGCAAAACGCTGGCTGGAGATATCTATGATATGGAACCCGATACAACCCAAATAAAGGTCGTTTTACAAGATACCCTGAACCTGAACGAGCTTGATCAATACACCATTGATGAGTTTTCTGATGAAGTGGCTGAAGAAAACTCTAACGATCCGTTTATTATTTCACCACTTCAGGAACTGGATACGCTAAGAATAAAAGAGACCAATCTGCTTCGTCGCCAGGATTCATTGCTGCGGGAACACATCATGCCATTGGTAGATGATATTCTGGCTCATAACGATTTGGACTCTCTTTGCAAGCTCAGGCTTCAGCGCTCACTTAACTACATTGCCGATTTTAACTCCAGAAATTACCAGGGTTTCAGGGTTGGGGTTCTGGTACCGATCAACTTAGATGTTTTTGATGGCGCTGTATCCCAGATTGTCGGCTCACAAATTTTAACCGGTCTTTTGCTTCGAATGGAAGAATTTAACGGGCTAAATCCCGGTAAATATTTATCTCTTTACATCCGTTCGACATCCGGGCAGGACTCTTCAAGCCTGATTCGTTTGATTGAAGACCTGGTTGCGCGCGATTCCATATCCATGCTAATTGGCCCAATCTACAGCAAATATGCCACACCCATTACCGAGCATTGCGACTCCATAGGGCTGCCCATGATCACACCAACCGCAACTGATGAATATATCACACTTGGCAAATCCAATATATTTCAAATCAATCCGACTCACCGAATGCGTGGAAGGATCATAGCCCGGCATGTACTTTCCGATAGCACCAAACAACATTTTGCCATTTTTAGCGAAGACAGCAGCTACAGTTATGAAATGGCAGCTGGTTTTCGAGATGAGATCCTTGCGCACGGACGCTCGGTTGATCTGTTCGGCGTTTTACCTCCCAATTTTAGCAACCTCAGCAATGTTATAGACAGCCTGGAGTTACCCGAACCCGACGATCTGATGGGGTACCCCGAAACCCGTTACGATGCTATATATCTTCCGCTCACGAATATGGAATCTATTGGCATCAGCCTTTCACAACTGAAAGTTTATAACATTACCGGGGAAATTATAGGGTCGGGCGACTGGCACGATGCCTCAATATTAAACCGGTTTGACGATCTGATTGATAGCGTTGTTTATGCTATTGATTCTTACATATCCCCAACAGATACACGGGCCTTATATGTGAAAGATAACTATCGGAAATTTTGGAAAATGGAAGCACCCAGCCTGATGTGGCACGGATATGATGTTCTGGATTATCTGATCTACTCGTTAAACCTCTCGGAACAATTCCCTGCACCGAATGCCATAACCACGGCATTAAAGCAAATGCCTCCTTATAAGGCTATCCATACTAATATCTATTTTGGTGGCAGGAATATAAATCAACGCATGAGTATCATGATGTATAAGAATGGGATGATCATCCCCAAATCTGTTGAACCATTCTGAAAAAACATCCCGAAACCAACTATCTTAAAAAAGATTTCCTTATCTTAAAAATTTTACTGCTTTAACCACCAGAATTTGCTATGCTGATCTATCAACAAACACTCAAAAAAGAAGTATCAATATGGGGAACCGGTTTGCATACCGGTAAGGAATGTATGGTTACATTTAAACCGGCGCCTGAAAATTACGGGTATCGTTTTGTACGCACAGATTTAGAAGGTTCACCTGAAATACCTGCTGATATTGATCATGTCGTAGATATTCGCCGTGGAACTACAATAGGTATTGGTGATGCCAAAGTTCATACCACCGAACATGTCTTATCTGCATTGTACGGCTTGCAGATAGATAACTGCAGGATTGAACTTACCGGTCCCGAACCTCCGGTTTGTGATGGCAGTTGCCGTCCGTTTGTGGATGTCATTTTATCCAGCGGCCTGCAAGAGCAATCCGAGCCTAAAAATTACCTGGTTATAGATGAAACCATAGAGTACAATGCTCCTGATGGGAACATTACCATTGTGGCTTTGCCCCTGGATGGGTTTCGGGCAACGGTTATGATCGACTACAAAAACCCGGCTCTTGGTTCACAGCATACCGGATTGTTCGATCTGCATAAAGAGTTTGTTCAGGAATTCTCATCCAGCCGAACATTTTGCTTTTTAAGTGAAGTTTCAGAACTGGCCAATCAGGGATTGATTAAAGGCGGTGATATTGATAATGCCATCGTGATTGTTGATGAGGACATGAATGAAGATGATCTCCAGAAACTTTCCAGTAAGATCAATGATGCCAATCATAAGCTCAGCATTGGTGAAAATGGCATTCTCAATAACCGTGAGCTAAGATTTGAAAATGAACCGGCCCGCCATAAACTCTTGGATATGCTGGGCGATCTGGCCTTGCTGGGAATGCCAATAAAAGCCCAATTGCTGGCTGCCCGCCCCGGTCATGCAGCGAATGTTGAGTTTGTAAAGAAACTCCGTAAATATGCCGAGCGCAACAAATTGGCACAAAAGTTCCAGCATGAGCGTAAAGCAGGTGTTGTGTTTGATGCCACAGCCATTGAACGGATTATCCCACATCGTTACCCATTCTTATTGATTGATAAAATCACAGAATTTGTCCTGGATGAAAAAATCGTGGCCATCAAAAGCGTTACGATGAACGAGCCCTTTTTCCAGGGTCATTTTCCCGGAAATCCCATTATGCCGGGTGTGTTGATCATCGAAGCCATGGCCCAATCGGGTGGTATTATGCTTTTAAATGGCAATGAAGGTTTTAACGATAAGCTGGTCTTTTTTATGGGCATTGATAAAGCCCGATTCAGAAAACCGGTTGTTCCCGGCGATACTTTGGTCATAGAATCCAACATGACCAACCGACGGCGTAATATTTGCCAGTTTTCTTCTAAAGCTTATGTTCGTGGGGAACTGGTTTGCGAGGCCGATTTAATGGCCACGGTGATGGATAAAAAAACATCTTAAATTAAATAGAATTATATAATCCCCGGTACACTGTTTCGGGGATTTTCTTTTCGAGCTTTCCTGCATACCTTTACAACCCTTAAAATTTAAAACATGGCATGAGAGGTAAAGGTCTTTTTATCTGGATAATACTGACACTATTCACATCTGTATTAAGTGCTCAGATTACCCAAAAGCTTTCTGAGAATCTTGATACTACTGAGGTTAAGGTCAAAGACAAACCATATGTAACCCAACAACCTCACATAAAGTATTTTACAGCAGCACCTGCAATCCTTCAATTGGGACAAAGCCTTACATTAAACTGGCGGGTTACAGATGCAATTAGTGCAGGGATTTTGCCCGGGATCGGCACTGTGGAACCTGAAGGCAGTCTTGCACTAATGCCAACTTCATCCATCACATATACATTAAAAGCTGTGGGATGGGATACCGTTATTCAGAGAAGTGTATCTATTTCGGTTGAGCCGGCACCTGAAATACTCTCCCCACCACCTCCGATGCTTAGAAAACAAGGTGATAAAGTCATTTTATCAATTCAGTTTAAAACCAATAGCCAAGAGATACCAGAGTCGGCAGAAGCTGATTTGAATGATTTATTTCGTGTGTTAAAGAAACTACCGCGATTGGTGGTTCAGATAACCGGGCACACCGACCGGAAAGGCAATGAAGAGTTCAATACCAAGTTGTCGTTCAGTCGCGCCGAGTCGGTACAAACATACCTGATCGAAAAAGGAATTGAACCAACCCGTTTATTTGTCAGCGGGGTCGGTTCCTCTGAACCACTTATGCCAAATACCTCCAGGGAAGGCCGGTTAAAAAACCGGCGAATTGAAATCACTGTTTTAACAGATTAACCTCAAGCCACATATGCAACTCTACCTGAAAATAAGTTTTATTGCCATTCTAATGCTTTTTGCCCGCAATTGCATCTGGAGAGCTGATCTTCAAGCTCAGATATTAGAGAATTATGCTGTTGTTGAACTTAAAAAAGCCGCCTACAACAGGGATGCCCAGCAAGTGATCGCCTATTTTGGTTATAACGACACATTGGATAAAGCGGTTCTGGCGAGCCTGGCCAGTCTTGAAATTGATAGCCTCTCGGGTAAGATCGCCCCGTATTTATCTTCAGAAAATATCGAAATACGCCAATTGGCTGCCTTTGCGATGGGTCAGAATATCAAGGATAGTGCAAGTGTTGTTGCATTCACCCCTATTCTTCTTGAGCGATTATCCAGGGAGAATGATTTAAAAACCAAGACATATTTGTTGGAAAGCCTGGGCAAAACCGGTAATGAGATCACCTTGAAACAAGTTGCAAATTTATCATTTGAGTCGGTTAAGTTAAAACAGGCCCAGGCTCTGGCTTTAGCAAAATTTGCTGAGCGTGGTGTGGCCACCCCACAAAGTATTGCGGTTGCCTGTTCGCTATACAAAGAAACCAAAGATGATCTGCATGGAATAAATTATGCCATCTATTCCCTCTCTCGTATTCATGATCGTTCTTTATTGAAAGATGTTTTACCGGTGCTGTTAGAGGCTTCAGTAAGCCAGAATATTGAGGTTCGGCTGCATGCACTTGAAGCCTTGAGCAAACTGGCTGTTCCAAAAGCTATCAATGCCGTGCTGATGGGTGCGCGGGACAGCAGTTGGCAGGTCCGTTCATGGGCATCACGTACCTTATCGAAGTACATTAGTTCTTCCCGGGGGTTTAAATCTATTGCTATTAAAACACTGGTTTATAATCTTGACCATGCCCAACATCCTTTGGTTATTGAAACTTCGCTTCGATCACTGCTCCGCCTGCATCCTATCGATACAGCCTACATCGACCCTATTAGAAAACATCTTTTTTCATCGTCCTTGCGGGTTCAGAATACGGCTATGCGAGCACTGGCTGAGCTATACCCCGCAACAGCAGAAGACGAGTTATTAAAACAACTGTCATCACCGGCCTCACACCCCGCACAATTAGAAGCCGTAGGTATGTTAAGCATATCACAGCAACGCATCAATTTAAATTTTATGCCCTGGTTGCTGAAACATATCCAGCACCCCAAGCATCAACTGGCAACTGCTGCATTGAACTCGTGGGGACAATGCTGGAATGTATATAGAAATACCATGGCAGGAAGCGAGTATTGGACACCCACCGATACCTTGTTTGAAGGTGCTTTATTGAGGGCTTTAAAAAAACACAGCTCAAAAGCTTCCCCCAATCCTGCTGCTGTAAAAACCATCACATCGGTATTATCGGATGAGTTCTTACCCAAGCATAAATATCTGGATGTGCTTAATGATGCATTGGCCCACTTTTCCAATGCCAACGATATCAACACAATCCTGCATCTTTTGGAATCACTGGGGAATTTAAAAACCCCGGAAAGCCTGAAACTGATAAAAGAATATATTTATTACGAAAATAAAGCCGTAAGAAAGAAAGCCTCTGATGTTTATTTTGAAGTGACCGGTAAATCCCCTCCTGTGCCGCCCACTTTTATCCCCCCGAAAAAAATCAACATGGAACCTTATCGGGATATTGTTGAGAACCCGGTCGTAGAGCTCAAAACCACAAAAGGTTCTTTGTTGATAGAACTATATCTGGATAAAGCCACTTTCAGCACGGTGAATTTTATTCAGCTGATTGAGTCCGGATTTTATGATAGTCTTACCTTTCATCGTCTGGAACCAAATTTTGTGCTTCAGGGTGGTGATCCCAACGGAGATGGCACAGGTGGTCCTGGCTACACCATTTGTTCGGAGTTTAATGCTCAAAGCTTTAAACGGGGTGTGATTGGCATGGCTCATGCCGGCAAAGATACCGAAGGCTCTCAATTCTTTATTATGCTATCCCATCATCCTTTTTTAGACGGGAAATACACACCATTTGGAAAGGTTATAGATGGATGGGATGTTCTGGATCAACTCGAAATTGGTGATCGGATTTTACGAGCAGATGTTCAGATCAAACGAATTGAATTTTAATGCCACATAAAAAAGGGGCCTTTAGCCCCTCTCTTACTTGTTTAATCCTGACATCTTATTCTAATGTTCCGATCGGCACATAGCCTTCTGCTTTAACAATTTGTTGCCCATTTTTTGACATAATCCAATTGATATAATTTTGAACATGCTTTTCGGGCTTACCCAGGGTGTATAACCGTTTCCTGAGGCCTTTCTTGAAATGCTCATTGGCATAATGAATGTCGGTCGGAGATATTATACGACTGGGATTTGCTATATCACCATGTGTGAGAGATGAGAGTGCGGTTCAGGAACCCCCGGCATAAATACGACGACCGAAATGGGAGGATCTGATTCATTATTTGGACCATGTTTCTGCCACTTTTCTTAAAAATCCTTACTCTCAGATCTTTTGCCAAAACAACCTATTACGAACAACAGCAGACTATCTATTTTCCAGAGATAAAAATCAGGTGAGATGATACCGTTACTTTTTCAGGGCTAAATTCGGCCATTGCTGGTAATCTTTTGGTTTTTTTGTTGTGGGATGGGACAACAAATACCATTTATTTCCACTATTGTGCGGGTTTTTAAATAAAATCTGCTCAGAAGTTGCAATTAGCCGTGTATGATGGAATTAATCTACAATACACCAATGAATTTCACCTGACAAATCTAAAGACTTATTCTGGTTGAAAGTGTTTGACTATTCATCTATTTCTATCTGTAGGGCAAAAAGGGAGCTTATTTTATACAACTGACGAGGACCACGCTCAGAGCTTCTCATAAATATGCCTAAAACACCTAAACAATATCCTCTAAACTGATTAGGAAATACAATATGTGTTTCTATACATTATGATTGGTTATAAATATTAACTTACCAAAAAAAGTTTGGGATTTTTTTGGAAAATGAAACACATTAAAGAAACCACTTTGCAAGAGTGTAGTACCCTTGCAAAACAGTTAGGGTTATGTTAGTTATATTTAAACACCTTCAGATGCAATGGCTGCATATTTTCTTAGGACGGTCCTTGCAATCGCTAAATTTGTGTGTTTTGTGCTTACCGCTAAAAAAAGAAAATAGTTTCCATTTCCGATCAGTTTTAATAAATGGAGTTGATCGGATAGTGTTACAAGGATATCCTCAATTTTTTCATTCACCAATTGCAGTGCATTTAATGCTTTTTGTTGTTGTTTTATCACTTCTGCATTGTAAGCACTAGCTGTATCAGGATCAAACTCAGGTGATGTTGAGTGACTGCCCAAGCTCATGCCGGAATTAATATCCACCACTGATACGGCTATAGTGCCGGGTACATTTGTTAATATTCCTTCAATCGCTTGACCAATCTTAGAATCTTTAATGTAAGACATATGTATTAAGTTTTTTGATTGACGAAAAGCATTCTAACTTTCCCTGATAATTTAATAAATATTTAACTATGAAAACAATGAAAAACCTCTGCTTGTATTGCATTAAAAAGATGCTTGAACAACCATAAAAAAAACAAGATACCAAAATTGGCTTTGCAAATAAACAGATTATAGCTTAACATGCTGTTATGTGCTTTTTATTGCTATTTCTGGTATTTGGTACATTTTAAAATACTCACATGTCCAAATCTCTTGAGGAAAACACCTTAAACCCTACAAGTTTTTTCATGAATGTTCTGATAGTTGATGACAACGTAGATGTTTTGGAGTCTCTTAATATGATTTTAAAATCTTTAGACTGCAAAACTACATTGGCTTCTAATGGAGTGACTGCAAAAGATTTACTATCCCGCTTTTCTTTTGATATAGTGGTCTGTGACTTTCTAATGCCTGATTTAGATGGGTATGAACTTTTAAAATGGTTAAGAAATCGGAATAAAGATATCTATTTTGTGATTATTTCAGGTTTTACAAATCAGAGCTTTACAAAACAGTTTCAGCAACATGATGTTGATACAATTCTTTTAAAGCCTTTTCAAAAAAAAGACATTGAAAGTATCTTAATAAAAGCTCGCGAAAAAATATTCGCCCCAAAAAAACAGATAACTCAGTTTAATGAAGGTAATAGTGAAAAGTCAAAAAATAGATCTGGATTAAATGCACAGCCAATAGTTTCAACAATAAAGGACAAACTACAAGGACTACTTTTCATAGCTATCATGGAATCTCCAGATCAATGCATTATTGATCAGTCCTTGCATAGCAAAATATTATTAAAAGTATTATATAAGACATCTAATGAAATTATTGATACAGTTTTAAAACAATCTAATATCAATACGTTGAAAAACGAGGTTAGCTTAAGCTTAACAACTACATCTCAAATCCACTATATAAAATTGTTAGGGGATTCAGGGCGTTTTTTATATCTGATTGTTTCTAAAGAAAATTCAAATTTGAACCTGATAAAATTAATCATAGATCGATATAAAAATGAACTTGAACAGTTATCATTAGAAAACAATTAGCTTGCATTAATAAAATGGATACCGAGAAAAAAGAACTTGTTGCTTCTAAAGTCAGTTCGATATTTAATCATTTGAAAAACGACATTCCTGGAATTAAAGGTTTGGCTTTAGTGAGTTCGGATGGCAGAATACTAGCTCACGACTGGCCGGGAAAATCGTTGGAGCCAGACAAACTAGGCGCTATTGGCTCAACTTTATTAGGATTTGGGAAGAAAACCATCGAAATTCTTTCCACTGGTCAATTACATCAAGTACTGCTTCAATCAAGTGATGGATCTATTGGTGTGTTCAGTGCTGGCCCTCAGATGGTTTTGATGGTTAGTATGGGCCAAGAAAGTAATATTGGAATACTATGTCATCAATCCAGAAAAAAAGCTGAAGAAATATCTCAGTTGTTGGTAATATATGATAATAACGAAAATTAACGGGTACCATGGTCAAAGATCAAATTGCAGTCATAAACGATATATCTGAAAAAGTTGCTTCAGGAAACCCGTATCTTTTAAGTTTTAATTACATACAAAAAAGCAATTCGGAAATTCTTAATAAATCCGAATTTTATATTAATAATAGAAATATATTCTACAATAGTCAATTAAAAATCTTTGACCGCCTTTTCTTGAAATTTTTACAAGGTTATTCCGAATTAAACCTTACTCCTACAAACCATGAGCCGGTTAAAGAAACACTAAGTATCGACTTTTTTCACTTAATATGGAATAGCATTAAAAAGTTAAGTGAATATGAAGTGGGAAGTTTATTTATAACTCATAACGACTTGATCGTTTCAAGAAACAAGCAAAAAAACAGCCTGCTCCACCTCCCTTATCACGATCAATCCGATAACATTGTTTTTTATTACTTTTTTTACAAACCTAAAACCATCCAAAGTTTTCTAGAAGAATATGAGTTCGAAAGTCAGGTAAACTTTTTCCGTAGCTTATTAAGCTTAGCGATATTGGATTATATTAAATTTAGCACCCCGAATACACCTTCCACAGCATATTCTGATCCATTATTAGAACTTAATACACCCCTATTAGAAGACAAAAAAGTTAGCGATAGTTCCTTAAAAAAAATCTCCGGATTAAAACGGATATTGAGTGCAATTAAGAAAAATCTTTAATATAAATGAGCGATTATTACAAGTTAGTTGTTACCGGGGCTGTAAATGCCGGCAAAACAACTTTTGTTCGAACTATCAGTGAAATAGATCCAATAACAACCGATGAAATGGTTACTGAAGAATCCGTTAAAGAAATAAAGTCTTTAACAACTGTGGCTATGGATTATGGGAGACGCACGATTGATAAAAATCTGGTTTTACACATATATGGTACACCAGGACAGGAGAGATTTTACTTTTCTTGGGATGTCTTAGTTGAAGGTGCCTTCGGGGTTATTTTTTTAGCCGACTCTACATCAATAGAAAGCATTAAAACCACCAAAAATATTATTCATTATTTCAGGTCTCATCACCATTTACCTTATTTATTGTGTATCACAAAATTAGATTTAGATGAAAGCTTAGGATATCAAGAAGTGATGCATTTAATCAATGAACCTGATCTATTTTCCATTCAATGTAGCGCAAATAAACCTCAGGATGTATATAAAGCATTGGTTACGCTCTTAACTTTAGCTATAGATAGTGAATAGTCAAAATCTACATAGTACGAAAAAGATCAATCTTATTACTTATCAGACAATGAAAACATTCTAGTTGTTATTATTTTCATCCGCTTTACGTGTTTTAATCTCTTTGATACGTTCCATAATATCCTTATCTCGTTCCAACATATCTTTTTTCACCAGTAATTCATCCTTTGTTTCCGGATAATTTGGATCCGGTATACAGCAATCAACTGGACATATAGCCTGACACTGTGCTTGTTCATGAAATCCCACACATTCTGTGCAGCGTCCCGGTACAATGTAAAAATGATCATTTGAAATGGCTTCATAATCATCACCAAAAAACACATAAGGTTGACCGGGTGCATAAATGGCAATATTTGGACATTCCGGTTCGCATGCATCGCATCGATCATTGATGCAAGCGTCTGTAATCATTAATGCCATAATTAACTCTCCATATTTAGGTCAAAAAAATTATGAATGCTTGTTTATAATAAAATATTGTTTGATAAGAAACAACACACAAAACCTTTCTGAAGGTTAAATCACATATTTTAGGATTGTTTTCATCTAATATTTCTAACTTAAGTACCTGAATTTGTCCTAGATTTACCTATACCACAAAAACCTCTCAAATATTTACCAAAACCAGCTTTTTCACTCAAGACAAATACCACTTTGCTGAATCTTGGCATTTTAATATGGCTTTGTTAAACTCATTTTTTTTCAAGTAAACATCTTAGAGCAAATAAACCCAATTATTATAAAGGGTTGATCATAGAAAATTGGTACAAATGTGATTTCGGAAATATTTTGGGGCAATACAGGTGTGACTATGGCAGGAACTGCCATAATACTTATAAGTAAAAACATCCAAGAAGCACTAAAATAACATTAGGTTAAAATAACTTTAAACTAATGCTGCTAAGCTATCTCTTAAATTGAGGCTTTGGTTTTCTTTCTCTGGCTTCATTGACCTGGAGATTTCGTCCTCCAAAATCCTGACCATTCAGTCCTTCAATAGCTTTGTCAGCTTCTTCATTTTCCATTTCAACAAAACAAAAACCTCTGAATTTGCCTGTTTCTCTGTCGTTGATAAACTTAATCGAGTGAACTTCGCCGTGAGCCTCAAATAACTCTCTTACATTGTCTTCGGAAGTGGTGTACGGTAAGTTTGCCACGTAAATAGTTTTCTTCATCAGAATATTCTAAGTTAATAATGCCTTATTAAATAAGGTGTTTTCTGGTTTAAAGTTTGATTTTTTAAGTTTGTACAAGTTGCAATATACCGGATATTTCACAATCAAACACGTTACTTTTTTTATTTGACAGTTCACAAAATAAAACAGGGAAATCTGCCGTTGAATAAGTGCGGTGGGTTAATCAGTCAATATCTTTTATGCCATTCATCAAAATTAAAAAAATCAGAAAAACAACTTAGGCAAAACTACAACGTTATTTTTAATCAGCAAAACGCTTACCGAGTTTTTTTTCCTTTAGGGATAGGTATACTTGCATTAAATAATTATTAAACACGGACAGGCAACCTGAAAAAGGCTACCTGTATCTTAAAAATTAATAGAGGAACATCGGTTTACCCAGTACATGTCTTACAGAAGGCTTGTATTCTTTAACATTGTATAGCTCATCCACATCTACGCGCTTAATGCCACTTGCAATAGTACTGATTGGAATATGCGTGTAAGTACCATCGCGCAGTGCCACCATCCGGCCACTGGATTTATCATTAATCAGCGACATAGCAATACCGGCGAAGTTTGTAGCCACCATCAAATCCAGCGCATCCGGAGCGCCAGAACGCATCAGATAACCCAATTGCTGGTATACGATACCTTTTCCGGTTAATTTTTTCAGTGCATCACCTGTGATCATACCTATACCGCCCAGTTTGCGATGGCCAAAGGCATCGGCTTCTCCATATTCAATAGTTTTACCCCCAATCATGGATGCCCCTTCACTAATGGTAACCATGGCATATGAGCTTGGATTACTGGCGTAATCCAAGTTCAAGAATTTAGCCAGTTTCTCAGGATCAAATGGGACTTCAGAAATAATGGCCCGATCAACACCTGCCAGATACGAACTGATTAAGCTGGTTTCACCTGAATTTCGACCAAATAACTCAACAACGGCTATGCGCTCGTGTGAACCGGTACTGGTTCGAAGCTGATGGATGAACTGGACACTTCGGGTTACAGCCGTGCTGAATCCAATGCAGTAATCGGTTCCAAACACATCGTTATCCATTGTCTTTGGAATGGCTACCACTGAAAAACCCTCCCGGTGAAGTCTTTCACCATAGCTTAGGGTATCATCACCCCCAATCGGCACCAACATATCTAATTTTAAATCAGCCAGATTAGCCAGGACATGCGGGGTGAAATCCAGTATTTCATCTTCGTTTGGTTTTTTCTCTTTTGGATTTCTTAAAAAATCAGGGGTTTCAGATTTTTTTACTTTGCTGGGATTGGTTCTGCTGGAATGTAAAAATGTACCGCCTGTCCTATCTATAGTCCTTACGACATTCTTGTCCAAAGGGACGATATACTTTTCTTTGGTTTTTGGATCCAGAGGGTTGTAGTTGAGTAATCCACCCCAGCCGGTCCGAATACCTATAACTTCATGGCCATTGTCAATAGCTCGATAAACTAATGCTTTCATGCAAGGGTTTAAACCCGGCACATCGCCTCCGCCAGTTAAAATACCGATTCTCATGGCAGTTTTCCTTTGGTTTTATGTTTTGGTTATTATGGTTTTGATCATATGAAGGTCATCAACAAGGTAAATATAGGGATTTTGCGACCTATAACCATGCGGGGAAATCATTAAATCAGAGGAGGAATACCGGATGAGCATGTGATGCATCATCCGGTAAAACAATACATCATTCAAATGCCTGACCGGGTTTAACACCCATGGCTTTTAAAATTAAAGCCAAAGGACACCACTTGGTAAAGGCTGCCTGAAGCATATTTAACCCTACAAAAGCCGTTAAAAAAAGCCAGGCTGTATTTCCAGTTAAATGTGCGATGGCTAAGCTTACTAATATCATAGTACCAGCCACTGCAAATACAATACGATCTATACTCATAGTGGTTACTGTTTAAGAGTTAAGAAATAAAATTAAGGTTCATCCTGGTGTCCATAATGTTCTTCTTGAGAAGTTTGAGCTTCTCACATATAATGTTGAGCAGACTTAAACGGCTTCCCGCTCTGCTTTTACTTTTAATGCCTTTTCGAGTAGCTGGCAGGTCAGATCCACACATGCATGGCATGTGTATTTATCTACAGCGCGTATTTCCCAGCAAACAGCCGATTTAATATATTTTTTAAACAGCTCATCTACCTGGTTAGCCAAATCTTCATCATCTTTTAGGATGAGTTTGGCTGCATACAGTGCACCGCAAATACTGCCATCGGCTCTGCCACGACCACTATTTTGCAAGCCATCAATTCTGGACTGATCTTCAAATCCCATTTCTTCCTGGTAGGCTTTTTCTGTAGCCTGGGCACAATTAAAACCTTTCTGAAAATAGGATAACGCTCTCTTATTTATCGCCACGTCGTACTCCTCCTTTTAATCGTTTCGTGTTTCTGATTGAATATAAGTTATGTTTATATCATTCGTTCCACATCCATCAAAAATGCCCTGACCGGATAGTCTGAATCATTATCTTTTGATATTTTCTCGATGGCATCCATAATTTCATCAGCTTTTTCTTTGGTAATTATAGCAAAGCAAAGTGATGAATAATTGGGCTGCTCATGATCACCCGGCCACCAGCCAATTTGAGATGTTTTATCAGATGAGTACCCTCTAACATCAAGTTCGCTGAATACAGACACTTCGAAATCTTTGAAGATTTTTCTCACCTGCTTTGAACAATGCTCAAGGCACATGATAGCAATCATTTTCATAAGAATAAACTGATTTTGGTTAAAAAATACAGCGGAAGCTAATCATTGAGATTAGCTTACCTCTTCTTTTTCGTTACGTTTTTCAACGAGATAATAGATCAGCGGAACCATCCCAAGGGTTAGAACCGTAGAAAGAATGGATCCCCACATCAACGAAATAGCAAGACCCTGGAATATCGGATCAAACAAAATAACAATGGCACCAATTACAACTGTTCCGGCTGTCAGCAGAATCGGGCGGGTTCTGACCACTGCCGACTCCAGCACCGCTTCTTTAAGCGGAATACCATCTTCACGACGCAGCTGAATAAAGTCAATCAACAGCACACCGTTTCTTACCATAATACCAGCCAGGGCAATCATACCGATCATGGAAGTTGCCGTAAAAAATGCCCCATGAATAAAGTGCCCCGGAATAATACCCACCATGCTCAACGGAATGGAAACCATCATCACCAGCGGGGTTTTAAACGATTGGAACCAACCGATAATCAACAAGTAAATCACAATTAACACCACACCGAAAGCTGTTCCAAGATCGCGGAATACTTCAAAGGTAATTTGCCACTCACCATCCCATTTCATAGCCACTTTATCTTCAAGGAATGGCTCAGAAGTGTAAAGCGGACTAATGGTGTAGCCTTCCGGCATTTCAATCTGCATGATCTTATCGTCCATATCCAGCATCGCATATACCGGGCTTTCTACCACGTCGGCCACATCACCGGTCACATAAACCACGCGTTTGAGATTCTTGCGGTAAATGGTTTTATCCTCTTCGCGCTGTTCTATATGCACCACATCAGATACCGGGATGAGCTGATTGGCCTGTGAGCGCACATACACATGCGAGAGATCGCGAATGGATGCCCGTTCTTCCCGGGCCAGGCGCAATTGAATATTCACCGGTTCAATATCATTTTCGGAATGAAGCAGGCCAACCTCTGAACCTGCCAGCGACAGACGCAAGGTCTGTACGATCTGCTGGGTATTCACACCTCTTAAAGCTGCTTTTTCCTTATCAACAGCAAGTTTATATACGGTTTGTGGATCTTCAACCATCCAGTCGACATCTACAACACCTTCGGTATTTTCAAATACCTCGCGGATCTTACCTGCAATTTCAATTTGCTTCTTATAATCCGGGCCATATACTTCGGCTACCAATGTAGAAAGCACCGGAGGACCTGGTGGCACTTCCACCACTTTCACACGAGCCCCATGCTTTTTGGCGATCTCCTGGATTTGCGGACGCACTTTTTTAGCAATCGGGTGGCTTTGCAGGTCGCGCTCGCTTTTGTCTTTCAAATTTACCTGGATATCAGCCATGTTGGGTGCCTGGCGAAGGAAGTAATGCCGAACCAATCCATTAAAGTTGATCGGGGCATTCAAACCCACATAGTATTGGTAGTCGGTAACTTCTTCAACCGTCTTCAAGTACCCGGCTATTTCTTTGGTTACGGCTGCGGTTTTTTCAACCGGTGTGCCTTCGGGCATATCAACGATCACCTGAAACTCACTTTTATTATCAAACGGCAACATCTTCAATTCAACCAGCTTAAGCGGGATGAACATTATGGCGCCAATCAGCAATACGGTAACGATTGCAATAGCAGTCCAGGCTTTTTTGCTGTCTTCAATCAGCGGACGCAGGAAGCGATCGTAGACTTTGTAAGCTTTGTTATTTTTAATGTCGTATTCATCTTCGCCCTCATGAACTCCCTTAAGCAAGCGATACGCCAGCCAGGGTGTTCCAATCAGAGCTACCAGCAACGAGAACAACATGGCCAGAGAGGCACCGATTGGCATCGGGCTCATGTATGGGCCCATCAACCCTGATACAAAGATCATCGGCAATACAGAGGCTATTACGGTAAAGGTAGCCAGAATGGTCGGGTTACCCACCTCGTTGATGGCAGCAAGTGCCGCCTGCAACTTAGGCAATTTGCGCATTTTCAGATGGCGCTCAATGTTCTCGGCAATAATAATCGAGTCATCGACCACGATACCGGTAACAAAAATCAATGCAAATAGTGTTACACGGTTCAGGGTGTAGTCAAAGACATAATAGACAAACAGGGTTAAGGCAAATGTGATCGGAACAGAGGCAAACACCACCAAACCACCTCGCCAGCCCAAAAACAAACCAACCACAATGGTTACAGAAATAATGGCGCCAAATAAGTGCTCAAGCAAGGTAAATACCTTATCGGAAGCTGTTTTACCATAATTTCGGGTTTCAGAGACATGGATATCAGCCGGAATAAGCGTGCCTTTCAGCATGTCGACTTTCTTGACCACTGTCTCGGCCACGTCCATCGCATCTGATCCCTTACGCTTGGCGATCTCTAGTGTAACGGCAGGATATTCATTCATACGATCCACACCATCGGGCACCTTTTTTGAACCAACACCAATGCCATAAAAGGTATAGGTGCTGACTTCTTCAGGGCCATCAACAATTTCAGCCACATCTTTTAAATAAATCGGGCTGTTACCGGCAACACCTACAACCAGTCCGGCAACATCCTGGGTGGTACGGAAAAACTCACCGGTACGAACTACAAACTCCTGATTAACTTTCTGGAAGGATCCGGTGGTCACTTCCTGGTTGGAGGCCTTAATTTGCTGGGCAATTTGTAACGGGGTGATCTGATAGGCTTTTAAACGCGCCTGGTCAAGAATTACACGAACCTGCCGTTTCAAACCGCCTTTAATCTGAACATCGGCCACATCATCAATTTTCTTGATCTCGTTCATTATTTCGCCCCCAACCTGCCGCAACTGGTACGAATCGTAATTATCGCTCCACAGGGTAAGGTTCAGGATCGAGACATCGTCGATGCTCACATTTTTAAGTAACGGGAACTGAGTGCCCGGAGGCATTTTTTCCATGTATTTCATCATGGTTGCCCATAGCTTAACCAGGCTCTCTTCCGTATTTTCACCCACTTCGTAGCGAACGGTGATCAGGGCAAAATCGGGGCGGGATGTGGAATACACATATTTTACCCCTTTAATTTCATTCAATGATTTTTCAAGTGGCTTTGAAATCCGCTCTTCTACCTCTTTAGCACTTCCCCCCGGAAAGGATACATAAATATCCACCATGGGAACCACAATTTGAGGCTCCTCCTCTTTTGGGGTAAGTGATGTTGAAAACATCCCGATAAGCAATGCCGCAATCATCAACAGAGGCGTTACTTTCGAGTCTATGAATGCATTTGCCAGTTTTCCAGCAATTCCTTCTCTCATTTAGTCCCCCGAATTATTGATTTATTTACAGCTTTAACTTTTTTGAAATCTTTTAAGCTGGCGTTTTGATCTAAAACAATCGACTCACCCGAATCCAGACCGGAGAGCACTTCAACATAATTACCATACGAACGGCCCAACCGGATCCAGCGCAAGCTGGCGCGGCTATCATCATTGACCACATAAATGCCTTCGAGCTGACCGCGTTGGAACACTGCAGATTTTGGTACCAAAAATGTTTTTTGCTTGGATTTGGCAATGGCGATCCGGGCAAACATCCCTGGTTTAATGGATCCATCCGGATTGGTTAGTTTTGCTTTGATCTTAAACTGATGGCTCATTGGATTGGCCGAGGGAACCACGCGGTTGATTTTAGCTTTATAAACCCGGTCTTCCAAAGAGACAGAATTACCCGGGATGATCACTTCAACCGGCATACCCTGAGTTACAAACTCAATTTCGCTTTCGGGAATGGAGGCGGTTACGTCTAAGCTGCTCATTCGTTCAACAACAATCACAGGCGAACCCGGAGTGGCCAGATCACCTATATCAACATATTTATCGGCAACAACGCCATTGAACGGCGCACGCATACGCACATAACTGATCAGTTCCTCTATTTCCTTTTTCATACCTTCGGCTGCCACTTTCTGAGCTTTGGCATTCTGATATGCCATTTTTACATCATCAAGCTCTTTTTGGGTAGCCGCACTCTGAGAAAACAACGATTGAAACCGCTGGTAATTTTTCTCAGCATTTTCATACATCACGTTGGCTGCTTCAATTTTGGCTTTGGATTGCTGTAATTTCGCATCCACATCCCGACTAGAAAGCTTTACCAGAAGCTGTCCGGCCTTTACAAACTGACCTTCTTTCACATAGATTCCCTCAACTTTACCCATTACCTTGGTAGCAATCTCGGCACGGTCGCCGGCTTCTACGATGGCCGAATAAATAACCGGCCCCTGGGTTTCTTTTGCCACTACCTTGGTGGTTGAAACCGTAATCGGCTGACCCTCATCAAGTTGTGTTTGGCTCTTATCTTCGCCGCATCCCGACATAGCTCCTGCAGCGACCAATAATAAGATGAAAAATGATATGCGCATTATTGTGTGCCCTCGTTGTTTTTGATTTTAAATTCTAAATGTTAGTTCGTTTCAATGATTGTGTAAGTCCCGTTGAAAAATTCCAGCTCGCTGCCGGCAATTTTAAAATCGTATTTGGCTTTCATTAATCTCAGTCTTGCGTTTGTAAGCGCTGCTTCACTGTTCAGAAACTCTGAAGTGCGCTCAAGACCTTCCCGGAATCGCTGGTTGATTATTTTGAAGCTTTCTGACGCCTGCATAACGGATTTCTCGGCAATGGCTACCCGCTGTTGAGCCGAAAGCAAGTTGCGATAAGCTTGTTTAAGCTCTACAGCACTTTTTTCTTTAGCTTCTTCGTACTTCATTTTCATCTCTTCAGCTTTGGCTGATTCGGTTTTTGCCTGGCCCAAACGGCTAAATCCATCCAGAATATTCCATTGAGCGCTCACTCCTATGATCCAGTTCTCACCATCGTTGTCTAAAATTGCATCGCCGTTCCACTCGTATTTACCAAAGGCATTTACCCGTGGCAACCATCCCATCCACTTGCTTTTATATTTTCTGCTGGAAGCACGCTCAAACGCATCCATGGCTTTTAAATCGGAGCGTTGAACAGGTGATTGGCTTAAATCTATTGTTGGCAGGGTTTGGTTTACCTTAATGCTGTCGGTAGGTACAATCGTAACATCGTTGTTGATCCTTAAAATAAACCGCAACATATCGCCGGCTGTTTTGGCATCGTTGCGCGCCACGAGAAGCTGCTCCTGCAATTCGGCCTGCCTTACTTCAACCGAAAGCAGATCGGCTTTGGTGATCAAGCCTTTGTTAAAAGCAGCGCCGGCTTCCTTTACATAAGCCTGTATAGATTTCAGCGACTTTTCAATGGCGTTCACCTTGTTGGTTGCTAAAATCAATCCGAAATAAGATTTCTCCACCTGGATGGCTATAGCTTCCTGAGTGCGCTTAAGGTTATAATCGTACCCCTCGGAAGCGGCTGCAGTTGCAGAACGGCCTAATATGGCATCAAAGTTTAAAATCGGTTGCTGTACTTCTATGGCTGTGGTAAAGTTATTGAACTCAGAAGGATTATTGAGTTTTGGGAGGTTGGGATCCATAAACATGGTAAGTGGTGTCCCGTCTGGTCCTGAAAAATCCCCTAAATTGAAAATTCCCTGACGCAATTTGCCCCCAAAAACAGCAATCGGATCATCAGAGCGGATAAAGGTTTCCGATAAGGTGACTTTTGGCAAAAATCCACTCCAGCTTTCCAGACTTTGCCCGGAAGCCTGCGATTGCTTATGACGAGCGATCATCACCTGGTGATTCTTTTCATTGGCCCGCATAAGCGCTTCTTTCAAAGAAAGCTTTTGTACCAAACTATCGGAAGTTTGGGCTGCGACTAATTGATGCATACTTAAAAGTGGCACCAATGTCAAAAGCGCAATGAAGTGTTTTGTGAACTGATTCAAAATGTTGAATGACATAATTGGTCTTTTCAATTTTTTCCGTGATAGTACATTTCTGCCTCCTTTGCCCTGCTAAGCCGGATCGGCATAATGGTCTGAACCAAAATCAAATTATATAACTATGTGGTTATATATTAATATTAATCAAAAAAACCAAAAGTTTCCTGTTCTTATTTTCATGAAATTTTCACATGAAAGGATTAGGAAATATAACTGAGTAATTATATACTTATACAAATATAATAATTCAACTTGCTGGCACGCCGTGCTTACCAGTAAGATTTATGGTTTTAAACCTCTAATTAACTCAGGAATCGCTTACTTAAACAATGCTATTGATGAAGAATTCACTATTATTCTTAACTGCTATTCTGCTGATGATCCAGATGGCCGGATGTGATACCGGTAATGAACCCACCAAGCTTTTAAACCCGAAAAACATGCTGATTGAGGTTCAAAGCCCGCTCAGCACAGAGCAAACCAAGGACAAGATTGTTCAAAACATTATCGACCTCCCGGGTTGGGGACTGGCTAAAGACAGTGCCATCAGCTTTGATGCCTTGTTGAACAAGGATTGGAATGGTATGCAGGTTGATAGTCTGTATGCTATTGAGATTTGTAATCCCGATTATTCCGGAACCATTTTGTCTGAAGATCAAAACAAATTTGCATCAGTAATGATGCCTTGTGTGATTTCAGTCTATCAGAAATCAGATGGCAACACATATGTCTCATACATGAATGCGCGGATCATGGGAAAGATATTCCAGAACTTCCCGACCATCCAGAACTACATGGCCAATAAAATCGGACCAGATCAGGATAAAATGATGGACTTTTTAAACCTGCCGCAAAACGACTGGGGTGAATCCCTGCCGGGTCTGGATGAAAAGGAAATGGTGTTCGACCAGCAAAGTTTGCTGAGTTCAATTGACGAAACTGTTGATAGTATAAGGCACAGAGTAGAGCAAATTGAAGGCTGGGAGTTTTTCCTTAAACGCGAAGCCGAACACCTCGATGAGGTGATCAAAACCAAACGTCCCGGAAAATATAATGATCTGAAAAAAGTTCGATTGATTGAAATCTGTAACAAACATTATTCCCGCCGTATTTTAAGTGAGTCAGAAAACCGCTTTGTTTCGGTTATGCTGCCTTGCACCATTGCAGTGTATGAAAAATCAGATGGCACCATATGGATCACCAGGCTCAGAACCGAACGCCTGGGTCAGGTTTGGGGAGGCACTATTGAAGATGTTATGAGTAGTTTGGTGGCTGATGATGTGGCCCGAATGGTTGTTGGTAATTAAACTATACGGCCCCGGAAATTAAAAGCCTGCCTGCGAGCAGGCTTTTTTTATCTTAGAGTTTTTCTGCAGCCCCGGAAAACACCTCTACATACTTCTCCAGATATTCATCCAAACGCTTTCTGCGATACTGCATAATAAATCGGGGGTGTTCTACTGCCAAAACCTCATCAAAGAAGTCATATTCCTCGTTAAGCTTTTGGGTAACCTTCTGAAGCTTGCCAGTACCCAGACATATAGCTACACGGCGATTGGCCCCGAATGTTATCTGGGATTGCAAGGAATTTACAATAAAGGGTTTTAAAGCGTTATAGATCTCCGGTGTGTCGTAGAAATTGAAATTTTTACCATGTTTTATCAATCCCAGCGGATTGATGCTGTTGATATAAAACTTTCCATAGAAAGCCCTTTCACCACCAAAAGCATCAATAAACCGGTGAATAAATCCCGCTGAAAGTTCGGGCTTTTTCTGAAAAGAATTCTCTATCCGGTATCGCTTTTCCAACAAGAGGGGATCAATAAAGGGCAATCCGGTTAAACCACCCCCTTGCCGGCCGGGATTGATTCCCCATACATATATTCTCTTTTCAGTATCTGCATAATAAGTCTGATAAAACCGGCGAACAATTAATTGAACTTCCTCAAGTTTGTAGGGATTCAACACCTCAACAGATTGGGGCAGACCTTCAGGTGTTTTCAGTGAGAGTAGAAAATCTATAACGTGGTTGGCAAACACAAGTAATAAGGTAAAGCGGCTTTTCAGCCGCTTCAGAATCAGATTAAAAGTTAACGGGCAGATGTGGTTTCAGCCAGCTCCAGCGACTCGGTGCCATTTGTAAATGATTGCTCTGTCTGCTCGTCCAATACTTCCTCGGTTGATGTAAAATATCGGATCCAGATGTAGCCTAATATGCCTGCCAAGGCCGAAGCCATTAAAATTCCGGTTTTTGCCGATACTAACATGGTTTCCATACCCGGAAAAGCCAGTTCAGTTACAAAAATGGACATGGTAAAACCTATGCCACCCATAAGTCCGACACCAATAATGTGTTTGAAATTAGCTCCGGAAGGCAGGTTTCCAATTTTTAACTTTATCGCCACCCATGTTAAGCCGGCAATACCTATTAATTTCCCAATTACCAAACCAAGCATCACACCTACGGTAACCGGATTGGTTATAGCGCCACCAAGATCTGAGACCTGGATGTGAACACCGGCATTGGCCAGGGCAAAGATTGGGATAATAATAAAGGCGGTAAGTGGATGGAGAGCATGCTCCAACTTACGAAGCGGGCTGGCTACGGCCGTGGTTGCAATATCAATATCTTCAATAATTTCGGCCTGTTCGTGATTTGAAAACGCCGACCAACCAAATGTCTTTTTCTTCTGATAATCTGAATTACTATCGAATTTATCCAGCATACACCGGATTCGTTCGCTAAAGTACTTTGGATGATATTTAGGTCGGGTTGGTATGGTCATGGCAACCAATACACCAGCCAGGGTTGCATGGATACCTGATTGTAAAAATGCAACCCAAACAAAAAAACCGATGATCATATAAGGCGTAATTGCCCTCACCCCAAGTACATTGAAAACAAAAAGTAATGCGAGTAATGCGGCAGCAATAAAGAGATAGTTCATGAAAATTTGTTCGGTATAAAAAATACCAATCACCAAAACAGCGCCCAAGTCATCAACAATAGCCAGAGCAAGAAGAAATGTCATGACCGAGGCCGGAACCCGCTTGCCAAGTAAAGCCAGAACGCCAACGGCAAAAGCAATATCGGTAGCCATCGGGATTCCCCAACCTTTTAAAGCAGGGCCCGAACTGTTGATGGCAAAATATAACAATGCCGGAACAACCATTCCGCCAAGAGCCGCAATAATTGGAAGAGAGGCTTTTGAAAGGGAGGAGAGCTCACCCACCATCACTTCACGCTTGATCTCCAAACCAACAACCAGGAAGAAAATGGCCATTAATCCATCATTAATCCAGTGATGGATGGTTTTTTCATACATGTTTGAACCGAATTCAAATCCAATCATGGTGTGGATGGCATGCTCATAGGTCTCATGAAAGCCTGAGTTGGCCAATACAAGAGCTACCACCAAACAGACCATTAATATTAAACCACCGGCAATCTGATTTTGTGTAAATTCTTTAAACGGGGTTATAACTTTACGGTAAGTGTCTTCAAATGGCGCTTTGAAATTACTCTGATCAATGGAAGCGTTCTTCTCTTTTAGTTTGTCACAAGGTTCAGTTTTTCCGGACATTATGCTATAGGTTACGTTAATAGTTTATCCCAAAGAAACAGGCAAATCAGAAAGTTATGATTTGATCCAAATGTATTTACAGCAATTGGGACAATTGAATTAATATTTGGCCAGTTTTTTCAGATGAGACAGAATTTTCTCCTGGTTCGGCAGAACTTCCTTTTCAAGGATCGGGCTATACGGAACCGGTACATCCAAACTTCCTACTCTCAATATTGGCGCATCAAGATACTCAAAACCATGTTCAATAATAAATGAAATTATTTCACCTGCAAAACCCTGTGTGAGATTATCTTCATGGGCCACCAATACTTTTCCGGTTTTTTTCACAGATGCCAGAATGGTTTGTTTATCATAAGGAATAATGGTTCTCAGATCTACAACCTCCACCTGAACGCCATGCGATTTTTCCATTTCGTTAGCCGCTGCCAGAGTATGGTGCACCGACACACCATAGGTTATAACGGTAATATCTTCTCCCTCTCGTACAACTTTGGCTTTACCAAAAGGTGTCAGGTGTTCCTGACCTGGTTCAGGCGCTTTAGAAAAACTTTGTCGATACAAATACTTATGTTCTAAAAACAACACCGGATCATTTAACCGGCAGGCCATTTTAAGCAAGCTTTTGGCATCGGCGCTGTTGGAAGGATACGCAATATATAGCCCGGGAATATGGGCAAAGATACTTTCAATATTCTGAGAATGGTAGTGTCCACCATGAATGTAACCCCCTACCGGTGTGCGGATTACCATGGGACTGGCCCAATCGCTTTTGGAGCGGTAACGCATCATTGATAGTTCGTTCCGGATTTGGTTCATAGCAGTCCAGATGTAGTCGCCAAACTGAATTTCAACAACCGGTTTATACCCTTTCACAGCCATGCCGATTGCTGTTCCAATAATCGCACTTTCGGCCAGGGGCGAGTTGAATACCCGTTCTTTGCCAAACGCCTCCATTAATCCTTTGGTTGCCGAAAACACCCCACCTTTTGCACCGGCTACATCTTCGCCATAAACCACCATTTTTGGATTCAGTGACATTTCTTCATGCAAAGCATGATTTATGGCATCCACCAGAAAAACAGGTTTACCATAGCCATTTTTTTGCCCTGTATTCGCTAGTACCGGTTCCGGATTTTCTTCTAAAACATGTGTCGACACAGATTCCGGCACCGGATTAGGCTGCTTTTCAGCCCAGGCAATTGCCTGATCAATATCCTGCTTGATTTCCTGTCGAATATGATTGAGCTCTTCGGGAGTCAAGACGCTTTCTTCGTAGATCTTTTCTTCCAGCTGCAACAAACAATCTTCCTGCTGGATTTTATCAAGCTCCTCTTTTGAACGGTACTGGTTATGATTATCCGATGAAGAGTGCGGTAAAAGTCGGTGCACATTGGCCACAACCAAAGATGGCCCCTGGCCCTTTCGGCTTAGATCTGCCGCTTTTCGACTGACTTCGTACATCTCAAAAAAATCGTTACCATTGGCATCAAACCGGTGTAAATCTTTATACCCTGCCATTAAATCGTATAAAGAACCGCCGGGAATTTGCTCAGAGGCCGGTACAGAAATGGCATAGCGATTATCTTCTATGAAGAACACAACGGGAAGCTTTTCGCGGGTGGCCCAGTTCAACGCTTCATAAAAATCCCCTTCCGAAGTGGCCCCTTCGCCACTGGATACATATACGACTTGTTTTTTAGCCAATGACTTCTTCTTGTTCTCCCACTTGCAGGCCTGAGCAGTACCAACTGCATGTAAAAACTGGGAACCTGTGGGTGAGGATTGAGATACAATATTCAAAGGCTTGCTGGACCAATGTCCGTATAACTGCCTACCGTGAGAATGCGGTGAGCTCTCTTTTGAGAAAAACTCCAAAACCATATCCTGGATCGGTACGCCTAAAGTTAGAATAAAGGCAATATCGCGGTAATAGGGGTAAAACCAGTCCTGACCTGGAACTAAGTTCATGGCCATGGCAATCTGGGCAGCTTCATGACCCGATGCCCCGACATGAAATGGTGCTTTACTCTGCTTTAAAAGTATAAGTAACTTTTGATCTGATGTCCTGGTTGTAAGCAACCATTTGTAAGCATCTATGATTTGTTGTTTTGGTAAAATCTGGTATATGGTTTTACCATTCATAAAATGGTTTTCTTCTTTTCCTACCTGTTGAGTTTTTTGCCACATCATAACGTATGTTGTTTGTGTTTAACATATAATCTGTTCCTTCTACTCCGGCACTAAGACAACCAAATGTAACTTTACTAATCAATACCCGATTTTGGGTGGGGTTTGCAGTAAAAAACGTCTTCGAAATGCGTTTTAAATGTTTGGAGAATGTTCTTAACAACCAGATCTTTCTGGCTCAATTTTTTCATGGAAGTTACTTTTTTATCTGATATTCCACAAGGTACAATCCCATCGAAATAATTCAGATCTGTTGAGACATTTAATGCTAAACCGTGCATGGTTGTCCAATGGCTCACCTTAATACCCATGGCGCATATCTTATGGCCATGTGCCCAAACCCCGGTATAATTTTTTTTTGGATCGGGATGAACCAGACGTTCTCCCAGTATTCCATAAGTTTCAAGCGTTAAGATCACAACTTCTTCGAGCTGGCGTAAAAACCAATGAATATCCTCTTTATGATGTTTGAGGTTTAAAATGGGGTAACACACCAATTGCCCCGGCCCATGAAAGGTTATATCGCCGCCCCTGTCACAATCGAAAACAGATATGCCTCGTTTTTGCAACTCTTGTGCATTAAACAGAAGATGCTCTTTTAGGGAAGTTTTTCCAAATGTATATGTAGGGGGGTGTTGAACCAGGATGGCGCAGTCGGGTGAATGCCCGAGCTTAACTTCATGGTGCAGTTTTTTCTGAAGCGCCCATGTTTTTTCAAAACTCTCAAGGTCCAGCTCAATCCATTTCAAAGGCTGTCTCATAACATCAAAACCTGATCAATAAAAAGTGGCCCGAACGATCGGGCCAACATACTGCCTGTTCTTAAAACTCAACCAGTGCATCTACATTATAATTGCCCAGTTTCTGACGGCCATTTAAAAAGCCAAGCTCAGTCAGAAAACTGATACCTACAATTTCACCGCCAAGCTTTTCAATCAACCGGCATGTTGCAGCTGCCGTGCCACCGGTTGCCAAAAGATCGTCGTGAATTAATACTTTTTCACCTTTTTCAATGGCATCAATATGTATTTCGAGTTTATCGGTGCCATACTCCAGTTCGTATTCTTCCTGTATGGTTTCGGCAGGCAATTTTTTGGGTTTGCGAACTAAAACCAAACCAGCCTTTAAATTGTAAGCCAGGGGTGCTCCAAAAATAAATCCTCTGGACTCTATGCCAACGACTTTTGTAATACCCTTGTCTTTATACATTTGGCTGAGAATATCGATGGTCTCAGAAAAGACATCTTTATCTTTTAATACGGTGGTAATGTCTTTAAACTGAATCCCGGGCTTTGGGAAATCCGGTACATTACGAATTGCATTGGTAAATCTTGTTTTAAACGCATCCAAAGTTGCTTGATCTAGAGACATATTTTTTTGGTTTTTTAATTGACTAAACAGCAAGAGCAAAGCCTACTTTATGAAAACCTGAAATTACACTATCAGAACTGTTTATTCAAATCCGAATATTGGAATTGGTGGGCATCTGCTTTGTCTTAGCTTGCGCGCATGCGTGCCAACGCTTCAATATGTTCCCGTTCTTTTTCAGACAGATCCTTCGGTAATTCAACCACCAGTTTCACATACAGATCGCCATGGCGGGTTGGCTCGTTATAATATGGCATACCCAAACCACTGAGCCTTAACCTGGTCATATTTGCCGATTCCTTTGGCACATCCACCTTTACCGTGCCTTTCAGGGTTTTCAGGTTGAGCTTTCCACCAAGCATCATGGTATAGAGAGGTACCGGTAATGAGCAATAAAGATCAGCTCCCTTTCGCTCGAAAGTCTCGTGCGGCTGTATATGAACAGTAATGTACATATCGCCTTGTGAGCCGCCATTGAAACCGGGCATACCTTTTCCGGGCAAACGAAGTTTCTCCTGGTCGGCAATCCCGGGTTTGATGTTGATTTTAATGGTCTCTTTATCGGTTTTTATCATCCGGCTGGTACCATGGTAGGCTTCTTCCAGGGTGATTGAAGCTTGAGCTGTTACATCCTGTCCTTTTTGAGTGCGTGGTCGCTGCTGATGCCCGCCACCCCGGAACTGCTGACCGAATAACGAATCAAACACACTGCTAAAATCGCCGCCACCGCCACCAAATACATCTTCAAAGTTCTGATAGCTGTAATCATGTGTGCCGGTTTGCTGCGAGTAGAAATTCGACCAGTCCGAACCGGCTCCACCCTGGCGGCTGTCTTGGAATTGCTTCCAGTTTTGTCCAAATCGATTATACATCTCCCGCTTTTTCGGGTCGCTTAATACCTCATAAGCTTCGCTAACAGCTTTGAACTTTTCTTCAGCTTGCGAGTTGTCTTTATTTTTATCGGGGTGATATTTAACAGCGAGTTTCCTGTATGCTTTTTTTATGTCTTCTGCCGAGGCAGATTTTGAGACCCCCAGTATGTCGTAGTAATTTTCCGTACTCATCGTGTTCGTAATGTTAATAAAAATGAATGAAGAACAATCGGTAATAACCTGTTAGTGTATACTTTTATCCACCCTGAATTGTTTTGAAAAACAGCCTGGGATTTTAAACCGGATTATCCAGTTTAAAGAGCGACCAATGCTGGTTGATATACCGCAATCCCACCGTACAGCCGTAACCAATTTCCAGCGAAAATGCATCTTCAAGTTTCACACCAAGCACATAGCATAAACTTGCGCGTATAGCACCGGAGTGAGTAATAACCATGGCCCGCTCTTCCTTAAGGCTTGTAAGCTCCAACAATTGATTTCCAATGCGTTTGAATAACATCATAAACGACTCACCATCCGGAGGGGCCACATTCACGTAATCTTCAACCCATTGTTTTACGCGATCAGGATCAGTCTTTTTTATTTCATCCCATTCCTGGTTTTCCCAGCGACCAAAATTCACCTCCCGCCATTGTGTACTTTCTTCAAATGGCAGGTTATTCTTCTTGCCCAACCTATCGGCCAGCATTTTGCACCGCTGCAGATCGCTTGTGATAATAATTTGAGGCTCGTATTTCAGAAGCGACTCGGCAAATGGCTCAAGCTTGGCCATGCCCTCATCAGTGAGCGGAACATCGGACTGCCCCACACAAAGCCCTTTATTGTAAGAAGGGATTTCTAAATGACGAACTAAAAAAATTTCCATAATGTACTCCCGATAATCAACATGTTAATTTGAAGTTGAACGCCAATATAAACCGAGACTTCAACCAACTGGTTAGCTGCACCAAGAGCATCGCCGGTAATCCCGCCAATTCGTTTTAAGAAATAGCGGCCTGCAATCCACACTGAAACAGCAGCCAGGCTGAGCGGTAAAATAAGCATTTCCTGCAACACCAGTAAAGCAATTAAAAAGGTAACCAATGTGCCGGTAATAAATCCTTTTTTAGAAAGACTCTCGGCAATGGGTTTAGAGCTTGTTGAACTCTTTCCTACATAAGGATATCTGAAGATCAGGATCAGGCTGGAAAAGCGTGCCAGAACATGCCCGGCTAAAAAGGCTTTGACAAACAGTAAAAAGCTCTGCGTGGTAAGCTCGGCAAGGATCAGAAATTTCAGGGTCATTAAAAACCACAATCCCAGCGCGCCATATGTGCCCACCCGGCTGTCTTTCATGATCGTGAGCACTTTATCCGGCTCATAGCCACCCCCAAAGCCATCACAACTGTCGGCCAGGCCATCTTCATGAAAAGCACCGGTTGACAGCACCACAAGCAAAAGGGTAAAAAGAAGAGAGAGCTCAACGGAGAAAATCAACGAAAAGACTGAAAAACCAAGAATACCCAACACAGCTACCACCAGCCCAACCACAGGAAAATACACGAGGGATTTCCCCAGAGCATCCTGAGAGTAATTAACCCAACGCGACACCGGAAATCGGGTTAAAAATAAAACAGCGGTAAGAAAATAATTGAGGTTGTTTTTTATCAATCCGTTTTTTGATGGTTTAAACCCGTTTATGAACATCCGACTCCGACTCTGAAACCCCTGCCGAGGTAAATGTGGCCATATGTGTGAGCACATTAGCAGCAGATTCAATCACCGGCATGGCCAGTGCAGCACCCGTACCTTCACCCAGGCGCATATCCAAATCAAGAATTGGATCAACTCCCAAGATTTTTAAAATGTTTCGATGGGCGGTTTCTTTAGAACAATGCGCAAAAAAGCATACCTCGCGGGTTTTTGGTTCCATCAGGAAAGCCACCATGGCTGCTGAGGTTGCAATAAAACCATCCACCACGATTGGTATGCGCTGTTCCGAAGCCTCCTGAATTGTGCCCACCATGGCCGCAATTTCAAATCCGCCAACCGCCGCCAGCCATTCTGCCGGAGATTGAGTTGAGGGTTTGTGATAAGCAAGCGCCTTTTCAAGAATATTTATTTTATGACTTATTCCTTCTTTATCTAAACCGGTTCCGGGACCAACAACATCTTTGACCGGCAAATCCAGAAGGGCCGCATAAAGCGCCGCTGCTGAGCTTGTATTACCAATTCCCATTTCACCAATACCTACCAGGTCAACCGACTCTTCTTTGGCTTGTAAAAGCTGCTCGCGTCCAATATCTATTGCTTTTTGGCAGGCGCTTTTATCCATGGCCGGTTCATCTAAAAACGAACGCGTGCCGGATTGGACAGGTTTGCATACAAATGAAGGATGTGCTTTGGTGTCATCATGGAAATCGAAATCCACCCCAACATCAATAACTTTTAAATCAATATGGTGTGTCCGGGTGAGCACATTTATCGCCGCGCCACCACCAATAAAATTCAAGACCATCTGCCCGGTTACTTCGGCCGGGTATGCGCTTACCCCTTCAGAGGCAATGCCATGGCTGGCTGCATAGACCAGCATGCGCCTGGAAGAAATTGAAGGTGTAAGTGATCCGGTTATGGCAGCTAAACGTGTCGCAATGGTTTCCAATACACCAAGTGAGCCGATGGGCTTTGTTTTTTGATCCATTTTATCCTGAGCCTGTTTCTCAAGCTCCTTGTATGAATAATCCAGCATAATTTTGGTTAAAGATTGTTAATTAATTGGTTTTGCTGTTAGCGTTGCTTTCTTGATTTTTCCAGCCATAACTTTGCTCTGGGATGGCCCAATTTTGCAGCCGTACGTATATCGCGGATGGCCATGCGTCTTTGACGAAGTTTTAAATGAGCTTTGCCACGCTCAAAATAAGCCGAAGCCGATCGCGGCTTGAACTTAAGATATGTAGTAAAATCCAATATGGCAGGTTGAAATTGCCGAAGCCTGAGGTAGGTCATCGCGCGGCCATAATACGTTTTCGCATATGCCGGCTTCAACATAATGGCCTTGTTAAAATTAACCAACGCTGAATCGGGTTGGTTTTTCCGGTAGTAAGCTCCAGCGGCCAGTGCATAGGCTTTTGTATTTTCAGAATTGGCTTCAATCGCTTTATCCGTCAGGATCAGGACTGCTGAATAATTTCGCTTTGACCAGGCATAAGCAGCTTGCTGTAGATACTCGCCCGAGCTTAACACTGATACATTTTTAAGATACCGGGCCTGAGCATCCTGATAAGAGGATTGCGTGGCCTCGGTTTTCAAGGCTTCATTCTCAGACTTTAAGCGTGCCATAAGAGCTTTGAGACTATCAATTTCCTTTAGCGCTTGCGATTGCTCATTCTTGTAGGCTTGCAAAACTTCCAATTGCTCACGATCCTCTTTAAATGATTTTACTTTTTCAAGCACATCATCTGGATCAAGTTCAATCTTCGCTCTCAGATAATACGTGCTGCCATCCCATTTTTCTTCCAGAATCACGGTTTGGGTAAATCCGGCTGTAATGGCTTCAATGCTCATGGTTGTGGTATCCTGCACACTAGAATTCCCTTCAGCACTTGTTTCCTGGGTGCTCATATTAAAAACACTTTCCAGGTAAACGCCAACTTCTTCCAGGAGCAACCGTTTTACCTGGTCCAGGGCAAGGGTGCGGCAGGAAAGCTTGCTGTCGGCTTCACCGGCATTGTAGGTATATTCGCGGACAAATGTCTTGGTTTCTGCATGCAGATTAGAAACTGCCAGTGCCTGGAAAAACAAAAAAAACAGTAGAAATGCGTGCTTCATAATATGGTTTCGTTATGATTTAAGGTTTTATCCAGCTGTTGTTGGTGGTATCAATATCCGGAAAATAGCGTTCCGGGTCAATATCAACACGTTGATACCCACTGCCCTGCAACATGATCTCCACATGGCGTTTGCCGCTTAACCAACCATCTACAGGCAACCGAACAAAACTGTGTTGATTTAGTGAATCTGTTAGACGCAAAAACACCGGTAAAGGGATTAATCCTTTATCTTCAATAGCAATGGTGATCTCTGTTGGAGTTTCATCAACACGAGTGATAGCCTGATCCAACTGCCATGTTTCATAAATAAACGGGGTCCAGAACCAATCCAGATCCTTGCCGTAATGAGCTTCTATGATGTTAAAAAAATCATAGGGATAAGGATGCTTGTACTGCCAGGACCTGATATAATCTTTAATGGCTTTATTAAACGTCTCTTCTCCGATCACGGCTTTAAGCGACCTTAGCATAATAGCTGGCTTACCATAACCGGCGACCCGCCGTGCCAGGCCATACACGGGAAAACGATCGGCATGCCTTGAAACTTCAACTTCCATGCCCGTTTTGGCAAAGTGGATGTACCGGTCAAGCTCCAGAGACCAGCTTCTGAATTTCTTAAAATAGGTGTCCTTTCCCAGATTGGTATAAAAAGAGACCAACCCTTCGTCCATCCAGGTAAATGTCTTTTCATCGCTACTCACAAGCATGGGAAACCACAGGTGAGCAATTTCATGAAAGATCACTGCAAACAAGGTAAATTCACTTCTACGACCACCAATTAATGTGATCATCGGGTATTCCATACCACCTGGTATGATACCTTCCACGATTGAAATCTGAGGGTAAGAATAAACTGACAGGTGTTTTGAGAGATATTCGGCAGAAAACTGACCAAACAGAGCTGCCTTATCCCACGAAGACGTCCCCCAACGATAGAAAGTCTGGATAAGCGTGTTTTGGTTGTGATTGGTTTTTGCCCGAACGGCTTGCCATATAAAACGCTCCGAGGCACCAAAGGCAAAATCACGGCAATTCCTGGCTATGTAATGCCAGGTTAGCAGCCCGTTTTCACTTTCCAGTGTGGATTTACCCGGGAACTGGTCCTCTCGATCAACCACTGTTACAACTTTATCGCTTTCTTTAGCTTTTTCCAGTCGCCTTACAACATCCCGGGTCAGGATTTCTTCCGGATTTTGCAACTGGCCTGTTGCAGCTACAATCCAACCTTCGGGCACGGTGAGTTTTACATCGTAATCAGCAAAGCCCATGTAAAATTCACCATTACCAAGATAAGGTTCATCATCCCAGCCCATTACATCATCATAAACCGCAAATTGCGGATACCAGTATCCCAGAAAAAAGACTTCCCCATCCTGACCCATACGCGGATTTTTTGGTTCAGGGACTTTAAATTGCCAGTCAAATTCCAAAAAAGCTGTCTCTCCGGGAAATAAAGGCTCTTTTAAATCAACATACATCACGGTGCCGATAATCGTGTAGCCGCTTTTATAGCGCCGGTTGCGGCTTAAAAGAACGCGTCCATCAACAGCTACCCTCGTAAACGTAACCCCACCGGTAATATCAACTGATCGGTTCCGCACTGCACCTTCCTGATGCAGATTCTGCCTGACCTTCAAGACCAGCTGATACAAGGTATCGGACGAGAGATTAAAGTACTCTAATTCACCGCTGGCTTGCAGAAGTTTGGTTTCCGGAGCCAGTGTGGCCCGGATACGATAGGCCGCTTTGTTGGTCCAGTAATTCTTACCCGGGAGCCCCTCCTCGGTACGGGTTTGATTTATTACCGCTTGTTGAAAATGTTTGGATTGAAAAACCGGATACGGAATTGGACGGGCTGTGATTGCACTGTCTTGAAGATTCCGGCCAATTCCTGTTAAAGGAAATGCCATGAGAACACAAAATCCCCAAAAAACATACTTAATGTTCATGTAAATTGACTTTTATGCCTCAGAGACCGACAATTTAATTGGTTGACCGAGTTTGTTGGTCATTAGTTTTTCTAAAAATGAGATCAAATCCAATGGGTTCTTCGGGGAGATCCATTTGCCATTGTCATGATCAAAACGCCAACCGTTTTGCGGTTCAGCCAACCAGATTTGGTTGGTTGCACTCTGGCGGCTTAAAATAAACTTGATGCCATCATCAAACTCAATGGTAAGAATGCCATCGCTGGTTTCCAGGTCAATCTGGTCCATATCCAGATCTTCTACAGCGCGTTCAATATTTTCAAGCGTTGTATCGATTAATTGTCGCAAATTGTCTTGTGCCATGATAATTGAATGTATTGGATTAATCTTTACTTACCTGAAACCCCATTTTTTCTGAGGACTGCTTATCGTATTTGATCGCCCCGTGATTGGATTCATACATAGCCACATTTTCTTCAAGGGCCTTTAATAACATTTTCGTGTGTTGCGGTGTCATGATAATGCGGGTATGAACGCTGGCTTGTTGCAACCCAGGCAGCAAACGGGTAAAATCAAGAATAAATTCAGCAGGTGAATGATTGATAATCGCCAGGTTTGAATATCGGCCTTCAGCAACTGATGGTTCAATCTTAATATTTAGCTGAGTGGGTTGGTTTCCAGCCACCTGGTTGGGTTGAGGTTGAGATTGGTTCATTTTAAAATGAATTGATTTTCAATAAAATACTACAGTTCTAAATAGAAAAAATTTCAATTCATCGCAACAAATATGCAGGGGAAACTCGTCCGGGTCTAACCGATTTTTAAATTGTATTAATGATTCTGAAACCCAAACCATAAGCTACGGTTACATAAATCTTAATACCAGAACACTTTATATCAATTGGGCAAAAAGAGTGAAGGCATCGGTAATGTTAAGCAGTTTCACGGATTTGATGTTACCTACAAGGTTCTCTTTAGCCCACTTTTTTGATGGCACTTCAACATGAACCGGGATATAATTGGTTGTATGCCCCTGGCAATAGAGTTGATCTGAATCCTGCGATTCTTGAAATGAAGCCTCGAAAAGAACATCCATATTCCTATGGATATACTTTTGATAAAACACCTTCTTTTTCTGGTCTGATAGCTCTAACAACTGTTTGCTTCGTTCTTTTTTTATCTGAGAAGGGACATCTTTGAGAGATTTATCCAGTAACCACTCATCAGCCAATGTGTTTTTACGTCTGGAATATGAAAACACGTGTAAATAGGTGATGGGTAAAGAGGATGAAAAGGCTTTTGTAGCCGAAAAGTGCTCATCGGACTCTCCCGGCAGCCCAACAATAATATCGGCACCTATCGAGCAATCCGGAATATGTTCTATGGCTTTCATTAGTCGTTCTTTATAGAAAGCTGTAGAATAACGACGTTTCATTTTTTTTAACACCTCATCTGAGCCACTCTGCAATGGCACATGAAAATGTGGCACAATTTTTTTGGATGCCGCAATTTGTTTGATCAGTTCCTGGTTTAACAAGTTCGGCTCAATAGAACTGATCCTGATTCTTGGGACATCCAGGTCTTCGAGTTTAAAAAGAAGCTCTGAAAGCGAACAGCCAATATCTTCACCATAAGCTGCAATATTCACACCTGTCAGAACAACTTCTTTATAACCGGCTAATGCTAATTGTTTGGCTTGATTGAGGCAATTGGCCAAGGATTGAGATCGGGATTTCCCTCTGGCAAGTGGTATAGTACAGTAAGCGCAACCATAATCGCATCCATCCTGGATTTTTAAAAATGCCCGGGTTCTGGCATTTTCCTGATTTGGACATAACAGAGAATATCCTGCACCAAAAGGGGCTTGGTTTGTAACAGGGGATACATCAATTATCGGAGTAGATTTTTTTGATAACTCTAATCCCAGATATTCGGATAACTGAAATTTCTCATGCGTCCCTAATACATAATCTACGCCTTTAATACCTGCTATTGTATCCGGTTCCAGTTGTGCATAACAGCCAATTACTGCAACTACACTTTTTGGATTGAGTTTAATTGCCTTGCGGATATATTGCCGGCATTTCTGGTTAGCTTGCTCTGTAACTGAGCAGGTATGGATGATAACAATGTCGGGAGATTCATGTAGGTCAACCAGGTTATAATCCTCTTCAAGCATGCCATTTACAATAGCTGAGCTTTCAGAATAATTCAGCTTACACCCTAAGGTTGATATGGCTATTTTTTTCTTATTTGACTGCGACAAATTCTCTTTTCACTTTTACTGATCATGACTTGAAATTCAAACTTACAAAAGCTTAACAATATTAATGCATCCAATATGAAGGAATTTGCTTAAGAATCACAGATAATCAGCGCTCAGAACTTTACCTGTTCATTTAGCAAGGTCATTATGCTTTAATTTTCTTTACTAATCTTGAATCACTTGTTCTTTATTAATTGCTGAGTTTCCCTGGGCGGTTGCTGAGCTTGCCGAAGCACCAGCCGAAGGTGTTCCCTGAGCGGTTGCTGAGCTTGCCGAAGCACCAGCCTAAGATGTTTCCCTGAGCGGTTGCTGAGCTTGCCGAAGCACCAGCCTAAGGTTTGTTCCCTGA
>CAZXOK010000010.1:0-75179 GCA_964642175.1 uncultured Chlorobiales bacterium
ATAATTAAAAGTCTTTTTCTGAACTGTATCGTTTTTGGGTAGACTACAGGGTAAAGTTCTGGTTGTTTTGTCTTAGAAAAAATATAGAAAGGAATGCAGCACGCAAGATGCTTTAATAAAGCAAAAACAAGGGGATGGCTGGCGCGATGAGTTACTCGTTATCGCAAATAAGTGATTGAGATGTTTTTAGAATGCCATTTTGAACTGAAATCTTACCGCGCTTGCGTAAGAATGTATAGAGTTCATCAAAGGACATGTTATCTGCAGAACAGGCGTGGAAAATGGCATTATCACCAAAGCGTTTTACGATTTCTTCTTTCAAGCTGTCTTTGGTGTATTGTCTATGCTCATCTAAAAGCATTTCCAGTACTAAATGGCCGTGTATGCTATCCATAATATCTCCGGGAAAAAGTCTTAAAAATACAATTGATCCATTATAGAAAGAATTGCCCAATTTGAAAAACAAAAAACGAGACGATCCATGCCAAAACTGTTGTAAAAGTCATGGAGAAAACGGCCCATTTCCAATGCCCGGCTTCTTTGGCCAGAGTAATCACAACGCCAATGCAAGGAAAATAGATTAATACAAACAATAACAAACTCAAGGCCGTAAGAGGTGGCGGTGCATCGGATATTGTATTAAAATGTTTTTGAATGCTTCTGGAAAGCTCACCTTCACCGGTATCTTCTTCGGCATCACTTGCTTTGAAGAGCACACCCATGGTACTGATAACAACTTCTTTTGCTACAATGCCGGTAATTAAACTAATCGTAATTTTCCAGTCAAAACCCAAAGGTTCAAAAACTGGTGATACAGTTTTACCAAGCATACCCAAATAAGATTTTTCAGTTCTCTCAAATTCTTTTTCAGCTTCTAAAGCTGTGATGGAGGTTTTTAACTGCTCAATCTCTGAGGTATTTCTAAGACTGTTCATTTCAACAGTTTTCTCTGAAATTAACCCATCATAATCCCTGGAGAAAGAGATATCCCTTGGAAAATATTGGAGTGTCCAGATTACGATTGACGCAATCAGAATTAATCCGCCCACTTTTTTCAAATACATGTATGCCCTGAACCACATGTGTTTAAAAACAGATTTTATGGTAGGTATCCGGTATGGTGGTAATTCCATGACAAACGGGGTTTGCCCGGTTTTAAAGATCAGTTTATTAAAGACATATGAGAACACAACGGCCAAAGCCATACCAAAGATATACAACGAAAAGAGCATTAAAACCGGGTAAGCAGGAAAGAACGCCCCAACCAGAATGATATAGACCGGCAGACGGGCTGAACAAGACATGAACGGGATGATCATCATGGTCAGCAGGCGGTCCTTGGGGTTTTCAATTGTTCGGGTGCCCATAATTGCTGGAACATTGCACCCAAAACCCATCAGTAATGGTATGAATGATTTGCCATGCAATCCTAAACGATGCATCAGCTTATCCATAATAAAGGCAGCTCTGGCCATGTATCCGGAGTCTTCCATCAGGGCAATAAAGAAGAACAGGATCACAATATTGGGTAAAAATACAAGTACGCTACCGGTACCTTCAATAATACCGTTAATGAGCAGATCTTTAATAAAGCCTTCGGGTATAAGTCCGGAAAGGCCATCTGACAGGCCTCCAACACCCATTTCAATCCAATCCATGGGATAACTGCCCAGCGTAAAGGTGGCCTCAAATAAAATCCACAGAAACACCAGAAAGATCGGAAATCCGATAAATTTATGTGTAAGCAGTTTATCAATTTTGTCAGACGTGGAGTGAAGCATCGAGGGTGCTTTTTGCTGCAGGGTTTCTTTTAGCGCACCTGCAATAAAAGCATATCTTGCTTCAGAGATCAGAGTAGAAGCCTCTTCCTGATAGAGTTTTTCAAGTTGCTCGGCTTCCAGTTTCGTACAATCAAAAACGGCCTTGAATTTATCCGGATCATCAAAATAGAACTCGGCTGTTTTATCGTTTTCAAGAAGCTGCATGGCTAAAAGCCGGGGCGATATCTTATCGGTAATTGTGGTAAATGGGGTGATTTCATCCTGAATATGGTCTATAGCGTCTTCAACATCATTATTACATCTCACTTTAATGGCGTTGTAGGGATTCTTGTCCTGCTCGTATAGGTCAATCACTTTCTCAAAAAGCTCTTTAATTCCTTTTCCCTTTGAAGCAACAGTATCCACGATGGGCATACCCAGAAGCTGGCTGAGACTGGCCTGATCGAGCTGATCACCACTTTTTTCAAACTCATCGAACATATTCAGGCACATGACCATCTTCAGATCCATATCGATCAGCTGCGAGGTCAGGTAAAGGTTACGCTCCAGATTTGAGGCATCAACAATATTAATGACAATATCGGGTTGCTCTTCAAGTAAAAATCGTCTGACGAGGGCTTCATCAGGCGAGTAAGCCGAAAGAGAATAGGTGCCGGGCAGATCATGAATCCGCAGGGTGTGGCCATTGAAATGAATAATTTTAAAAAACGGATTTACCGTTACGCCGCTGTAATTACCCACGCGTTGATTAGCCCCGGTAAACGCATTAAACAGAGTTGTTTTACCGGAATTGGGATTGCCAACCAGGGCGATATCAATAACTGATGATTCTTCTTTGACTTTTCTGGCAATCTTTTGTGGCGGAATCTCCAGGAAACTCCCATGTTCATCATTTGTCTCAGCCATTTCAGGCCCGGAAACAACCTGGATCTGTTCAGCTTCGCTTTTACGAAGTGAAATATTGAAGTACATTAATTTGAATTCAATGGGATCGTTCAGCGGTGCGTTTTTGATGCGGGTAATCACACGACCCCTGGTAAACCCCATTTCATTAATTCGTTTGCGGAATGCACCCCGACCTTTAACTTTCGTAATAACAGCTTGCTGACCTGATTCCAAATCTGATAATGTCATCGTTTTCGCGAACTCCCGTTTCAACATTTACTTACAAAAAAATTGAGTACATTATAACAATGGAGCGTTTAGACTTTTTGTCTATTTAAACTAATACTAAATAACAAAGTTAAACATTTCCCGTCTATTTTAAAACTCTCTTATCAAGAAACCTTACTCTCTTATGGAAATTGAAAAAACCATCAGTCTTATTGGGTGCGGTTGGCTGGGTATCCCTATAGGAATAAAGTTATTGGATTGCTGTTGTTATGTTAAAGGCTCAACCCAAACAACAGAAAAGCTACCTGTTCTGAGAGGTCATGGTATAGAACCGTTTCTTATGAAATTTTCACCGCGTCTTGAAGGCAGTAATACCGATGAGTTTTTCAGCAGCGATGTTGCCATTATTATGCTACCGCCTTCACGTGAAATGTCCAAAATGCATGAGTATCCTTTTATGATTGAAACACTCATGCAACATATTCAGGATTCACCTATCGAGAATGTATTATTTATCAGTTCAACATCAGTATATGGCAATTTAAACCGAAAGGTCACCGAGCAGGATGCCGGTATCGATACTTCCGGAATGGGACAGATTATTCTGGATGCAGAAAAAATTGTGTCTGAAACCAGTGAAATTAAAAGTACCATCCTGCGGTTTTCAGGATTATTTGGACCGGGACGAAATCCTGGGCGATTCTTTGCCGGTAAAAGCCACTTAAAAGGCGGTGGCGATCCGGTGAACTTTATTCATCTGGATGATTGCCTGAACATTATGTGTAAGGTTATTGAACATAATGTTTGGGGAGAAATCTTTAATGCTTCATCTGATGAGCATCCAACCAAAAAACATTTCTACACCACGGCTGCAGAGCTGTCGAATTTGAAACTGCCTGAATATGAAGATGAGCATACCACAGCATATAAAATTATTGACTCCAGTGCTCTGAAAAATGCGCTCAACTATGAGTTCAAGTATCCGAATCCTTTGGATGCGCTAAAAGGATTATAGTTTTTCTTCTAATACCGGTTCCAATGTTTTCCAAACCGTTTCGGCAATAATCTTATGGCCTTCCGAAGTTGGATGAATGCCATCCGGCAGATTCAGTTTCGGATTGCCTGCTACATCTTTCAGTAAAAAAGGGATCAGTGGTAAGTTGTTTTTTTGGGCAAGACTTGGAAATATCTCCCTGAATTTACTGGCATATTCAGGGCCAAGGTTTGGGGGCACTTGCATACCGGCCAGGATAATGGAAACTTCAGGATTTTTTGATTTTACACGATCAATTATACCCTGCAGGTTCTTTTCAGTAAGATCTGTGGAAATTCCTCTCAACCCATCATTGGCGCCCAACTCCAAAACCAAAACATCAACCGGG
Organism: uncultured Chlorobiales bacterium; assembly: GCA_964642175.1. GTDB lineage: Bacteria > Bacteroidota > Chlorobiia > Chlorobiales > Chloroherpetonaceae > JANQGG01. Next base: position 4,277 of record CAZXOK010000010.1, read on the forward strand.
TTTTTCAGCAACCAGTTTATTCGGCGCAATCCTCCCGAAGACGTTTCGCCGCTTAAACCGGCATTTTTAACGGTATAAGGCCAATTTAAGGCTTTGATTTTTTCCTGGATCAGCGCCGGAAACGCATCGTCGGGATTCAGACGAAAGCCTGCTGTTAAACTGTTACCCAGAAAAAGAATGGTTTGTTTTGACTTTGAGGTCTGTGTTGCATCGGGTTTTGCTTCTAATGAACCAGGTGAAAAAAGTAAAGGAAGTAAGAGAACAGAAATAAATAATTGTAACATTTTAAAAAGATAGCAACATTTAAAAAGGGTATAACGAATTTTTAAAAACGAATTGCGATTAGTTCTGTTACATTAACAACACTAACATAATAACACATTCCATGAGTCTGGCATTAGAAGTAAAAAACCTTACTAAAATATACAATTCAGGTTCAAGTCCCCTCACGGTTTTAGACAACATTACATTTTCTTTACAGGAGGGTAAAACCTGTTCCATAATAGGGCCTTCCGGAAGTGGTAAAACCACGCTTATGGGATTGTGTGCCGGATTAGATCAGCCAAGTTCAGGAGATATTATCCTGCATGGTGTTAAATTAAACGACCTTTCAGAAGATCAGCTGGCCCAGACCCGAAACCAGTATGTTGGATTTGTGTTTCAGAATTTTCAGCTCATCCCAACACTGACAGCCATCGAGAATGTAATGGTTCCGGTAGAGTTACAGGCAAAATCCTCTCCAAAATCCCTGGCTAAAGAATTACTCGACAAAGTTGGCCTGGGCGACCGATTGAATCATTATCCGGTCCAGCTTTCAGGCGGAGAACAGCAACGCGTAGCCCTGGCACGGGCCTTTATCAATAAACCTTCCATTTTGTTTGCCGATGAACCAACCGGCAACCTGGATGATGAAACCAGCCATGAGATTGAAACGCTGTTATTTGATTTAAACAAGCAAGCCGGCACAACCCTGGTTATTGTTACCCACGATTTGGAACTGGCCGATAAAACCTCGCAAATTATGCGTATTAAAAACGGAAAGCTCCAGGACGATCATTCAACTTCCTTCAACGATACCGACCAGGCTAATGTGGTTTCGGATATAGCTTAGGCCATTGAAATGAACACCTATCAAGCAATACTATGGAGTTTAAAAATGGCCTGGCGGGATAGTCGGACATATCGCCGCAAGCTCTTATTTTTCACCTCGGCTATAGTTCTGGGCACAGCAGCCCTGGTAGCTATTAACTCCCTGAAAGAAAACCTGATCCAATCTGTTTTGGGAGAATCCAAATCCTTGCTTGGCGCAGACCTCGTTGTGGAAAGTTCAGAACCTTTTGAGGCAAATCAAATGCGCATTTTGGATTCACTGGGTCGAACTGGGGATGATATTGCCAAAGAAGTAAGTTTTTCTTCCATGGTGCTTTCGAAATCAACCGGCAAAACCCGACTGGCCCAGGTAAGAGCGCTTGAAGGTGAGTTCCCGTTTTACGGAGATTTTGAAACTGAACCTGCTGGTGCCAAATCCAGACTCTCAACCGGAAACCACGCCCTTGTGGATGAAGGACTCCTGATTTTTTTTAACGCCAGTGTTGGAGATACCCTGAAAGTTGGTAAGCTGGAGTTCGAGATCGTGGGAAAATTAAAAGAGATTCCCGGAGAAGCGGCCCTCCAAACATTTGTTGGTCCGCGTGTCTATATCCCTCTTGAAAAACTCCCTGAAACCAAGCTTATCCAGCCGGGCAGCCGCACGAAACATAAGGTATTTTATAAACTCGGCGATCAGGATAATCGCGAGGAGATAGTTGCGGGCCTTAAGCCTCAGCTGGATCTGGCTTTAACTCAAATTATTACCCCGGAAGACCGTCAGCAATCAATCGGGCGTGCTATTGAAAATCTCTACCGTTTTCTGAATCTGACCGGTTTTGTTGCCCTCTTATTGGGAAGTATTGGCATTGCCAGTGCTGTAAATGTATATGTCAAGCAAAAACTCGAGACAATAGCCACCATAAGATGTTTAGGGGTGAAATCCTGGCAGACATTGCTGATCTACCTTTCACAGGCTATGGCTATGGGTGTGATAGGGACAATATCCGGAGCACTTTTAGGGGTTGGGGTTCAATTTATGCTTCCTTTTCTTTTATCGGACTTGTTTCCCGTTGATATTCAAATTCATTTATCCCCTCTGTCCATTCTTCAGGCCGCAGCCATTAGCCTGGGTATCACATTGAATTTTGCCCTTCTTCCATTGATATCTGTCAGGCGAGTCTCACCATTAAGAGCCATAAGGTCAGGTTACGACGACAATTCGCATCAGGAAAAAGACCCCCTTCGATGGTTAGTTTATGTGCTGATCGTTTTGGGTATATGTGTTTTCTCGGTCTTTCAGATTAACTCACCCGGTCTGGCCTGGTGGTATGGGTTGATTTTCCCATTAGCTGTTGGTATTGCACTGGCATTTTTAGGTGGTATCGCAAAAATCCTGATTGTTGGTCTCAAAAGATTTTTCCCCTCATCAGCCGGTTACGTCTGGCGGCAGGGTTTATCCAATCTGTTCCGACCCAACAACCAAACCGTGGTTTTGATCCTGACCATTGGGCTGGGTACGTTTTTCATAACCACGCTGTACTTTACCCAGGATTCCATTTTAAAACAGGTCAATGTTGCCGATCGAAACGGCCAGCCAAATCTGATCCTGTTCGACATTCAACCTGATCAGAAAGAAGGCGTGGAAAGTTTACTGGCCGATAAAAATCTCTCGGTTATCCAGTCTGTTCCGATCGTAACAATGCGTTTTTCAGAAGTGGGTGGTGTAAAAGTTAAAAATCTTGACCGCGATTCCACAAAGAACAATACACTCTTTTTTGAGTACCGAACCACGTACCGTGATACATTAAACGAAACCGAAAAAATTCTTGAAGGCACGTTTCACTCCGGTATGCAGGGCACCGAAAACGTTGTAGAGGTTTCAATAGCTTCTTTCCTTGCCGAGAGGCTTGAATTAAGCCTTGGCGATACCATAACGTTTGATGTTCAGGGTGTTGAGTTACCGGCTATACTGACTAGTATTCGTCAGTTGAATTTTTCACGAATTCAACCCAGCTTTTCGATCGTGTTCCCGACAGGCGTCCTCGAAAAGGCTCCTCAGTTTTACGCCATGGTAACGCGTACAGAAAATTCAAAAGAATCTGCTTTGTTTCAAAAGGCATTGATTGAATCCTTTCCAAATGTGTCTTCCATCGACCTGGAACTGATTCTTCAGACCCTTGATGGTGTATTGAGTAAAATCACCCTTGTGATCCAATTTATGGCAGGATTCAGCATTGTTACCGGATTTCTGGTTTTGGGTGGTGCGGTTTTAACCAGCCGGTTTCAACGCATTCGCGAAAGTGTCTTGTTGCGATCCCTCGGAGCTGTAAAAAAGCAGGTGATTCAGATTATGGTTATTGAGTATTTCTTCCTGGGTATTGTATCGGCGGTTATCGGTGTAGGCTTGTCGTTGCTGAGCAGTTGGGGGCTTACCCAGTTTATTTTTGATTCGACTTATGTGATTAATCTCTCAGCTGTCTTTATTGCTATCTCTGTTGTGGTAGGATTAACCATTCTTATCGGTTTATTGATCAGCCGCGGCATTCATTCGCGCCCTCCACTAGAAATTCTTCGTGTTGAAGCTACATGATCATTGACTCTTAGCTACTAAGGTTATTGTTTCGCAAGATCAGACCTGGATTTTGACTTTAGGAAGTGAAATACCCATTGGCATTCGTTTAAGAAATAAGCTCATGATTCTGATGCCCCTCCCAGACTATCCAACCTTTTAAGTTTGTTCGTACTTTATTTCTCTCTAAGAGAATTAATGTTTGGTTTTGAATTTAACTCTTGATAAAATCCAGTAACCCCCGCATATTACCTGATTGATTTAATAATATTCTGAGATCAGTATCCAGAGTTAAAAAACGAACCTTAAATTTTAGATAATCATGAATGTTATTGTTGATATTTCCATTGTGCCTTTAGGGGTAGGGGTATCAGTTTCTAAATACGTAGCAGCTTGTGAAAAGGTCTTCAAAGATGCCGGGCTTTCGACCCAACTGCATGCATACGGTACCAACATAGAAGGCGAGTGGGATGATGTTTTTGCCGCCATTAAAAAATGCCACGAAGTGGTTCACGAAATGGGCGCTCCTCGAATTACCGCTTCTATAAGAATGGGAACCCGTACCGACCGTAAGCAAACCATAATCGACAAGATCAAGAGCGTTGAAACCAAATTATAATCCGGGTTGTGCAGGAGAGCATGATCTTTAGAATCAACAACCCAAATCCCTTTTCATGAGCATAGATAACGCATTAGTGAAACAAGCTGCCGATTATGTCTTTGATCTGTTCAAAGATAAACTATCGAGAAATCATTTGTTTCACAACTATTCCCATACCCACGATATCGTTGTGGCGTCAAGAGAAATAGCCGATGGCCTGGCGCTTACCGACACGCAGCGCAACTTGCTTGAGCTTGCGGCATGGTTTCATGATGTCGGATATATTGAAACTTACCATGGCCATGAAAAAGTAAGTGTTAAATATGCCGGGGAATTTCTTAATGAACATGGTCTTTCGCCCGAAGAGCTGGAAACAGTTTGTGGGTGTATTCTGGCCACCACCATGCCGCAATCGCCTAAAAACATTCTCGAAGAGATCATCTGCGATGCCGATGTATCGCATGTGGGTTCCACAGCCTATTTTGAAAAAAGTGATCTGTTGCGAATGGAGTGGGAGTTGTTGCTGGATAAGAAATTCACAGATGAAGAGTGGATGGGTTTGAATATCGATTTTTTTACTGAGCGTCACTTTTTTACCAAAATCGCCGAGCTTAAATATAATGCTCAAAAATCGGCCAATCTGTTAAAGCTGTATAAGCTCAAAAAAGATTTAACAGAAAAGAAAGAAGATTCCTTAATCAAGTTTTTAAAAAAATCAGATAAGGAGAAATCCAAGGTTAGGGATAAGGCAAAGGAAAAACCTAAAGCCAAAGATCGGGGTTATGAGCGTTACATGGAGGTTTTTTATAGAACTGCTTCCCGCAACCATGTTGATTTCAGTGCCATTGTTGATCAAAAAGCCAACATTATGATCCAAACCAATGCGGTTATTATATCAATTATTATTTCGCTCTTGGTCGGTAAACTTGACGAGTTGCCCCAGCTTATCAATCCAACGTTTTTACTTCTGATTACCTGCGTGGGCACCATTATTTTTGCTATTCTGGCCACACGGCCAAAAGTTACCCGATACAACACCACAAGGGCTGATGTTGAACAAAAGAAAGCCAACCTGCTTTTTTTTGGGTCGTTTCTTCATCTCTCATACGACGATTATTCCTGGGGAATGAAAGAAATGCTGGACGATAAAGCCTATTATACCGAAAATATGATCAAAGACACCTACAACCTCGGTCTCGTTCTGGGTAAGAAATATAAGTTTCTGCGGTTTGCCTACGACATTTTTATGTATGGGTTGATCATTTCCGTGCTCAGTTATGCCTGGGTATTTTTTCGTAACGGATTTTTAGGATAAGACTATCACTGCCTATGAAAACCTTAATTTTAGTTCGCCATGCCAAATCCAGTTGGAACAATCCCGATATTACGGATTTTCAGCGACCATTAAACAAACGTGGCCAGCGCGATGTACCATTCATGGCCGAAGTGCTGAAAAAATCAGGGATAAAAGTTGAAAAACTGATCGCAAGCCCGGCAGAACGCACTCTGACCACAGCCCAAATTTTTGCCGATAAACTGGACTATCCGTTTGATGAGATTGTAACCGAGCCCTGTCTTTACGACGAGAGTTTTAATTATTTTCTTCAGGTTATCCGAAATATCAAAGATTCATGCAATACCGCAATGATCGTATCGCATAATCCCTACATCACTTCCATGATCAACTATCTGGCCAACTATAATTTAACAAATCTGCCTACTTGCGGCTGCTTCGGTATCGCCCTTAATGTGTCTAAATGGGAAGATGCAGCCGAGAACACCGGCAAGTACCTGTTTTATGAATACCCTAAAAAATACTTTAATAAAGACGAGGACTGAGAAGTATAATGAAGTCTGAACCACCCTTTTTGGATCGTGACCTGAGTTGGCTGGGATTTAACGATCGTGTTCTTCAGGAAGCTGCCGACGAATCGGTTCCCCTGATGGAACGCTTGAAATTCCTTGCAATTTTTTCGGCAAATTTAGATGAGTTTTTTCAGGTTCGCGTAGCCATGCTCAAGGGATTAGAAGAGCTGAAAAAGAAAAAACAAAAAAAACTGGGTATTTCACCAAAAAAACTTCTAAAAGAGATCCATAAGAGGGTAGATAACCAACAGAAAAAATTTGGTAAGCTTTACCGGAGAAAGATTCAGAAAGAGTTAGAAGCTAATGGGATATTTATTGTTGAAAAACCTCAAACAACTTCACAGTCCGGTTTTATTGATGATTTTTTTCATGCAAAACTCAAACCCCTCTTAGAACCGGGTTTTATCGATCCCAAGGATCCACCACCTTTTTTACAGAACAAGAAACTTTATTTTGCCATCAAGCTGCTTACAAAATCAGAACGTTTGCAGCATGTGTTGCATGCGATTCTGGAGATTCCTACGGACAGCTTACCGCGTTTTATAGAGTTGCCACAAAGCAACGGGCAATATTTTGTGATGTTTTTGGATGATATCATTCGCCAAAAACTGCCCGAGATATTTGAAAACTATGAAATTGTAAGCGCCCATAGTATTAAACTCTCCCGTGATGCCGAGTTATACATCAATGACGAGTTTCCAGGTGATTTGAAGGAAAAAATTCAGAAAGGCCTTGCCAATCGAAAAACAGGCGCACCTGCCAGGTTTTTGTTCGACCCGGATATGCCACGCGATATGCTACATTATTTAATGGAAACTTTTTCGCTTGAAGCCGAAGACCTTGTTGCCGGAGGTCGTTATCATAATTTCAGCGACTTTATTGATTTTCCAAATCCGCTTTCACCAAAACTGGCCTATGAACCCCTGGAGTATCTTGGCCATCCAAAACTTCAATCCGATAAATGCCTGTTTGCACAGATATCAGAAACAGACAAAGCGCTGCATTTCCCATATCATTCTTACAATCAAGTGATAGATTTTTTAAACATTGCTGCCACAGATCCGGATGTGGAAGAGATTAAAATTTCACTCTATAGGGTAAGAAAAAAGAAATCAAAGGTGGTTCAAGCCTTGCTTAGAGCTCTGGAGGCCGGGAAAAAAATCACCGTGTTTGTTGAAGTTACGGCGCGTTTTGATGAAAAAAACAATTTAAACTGGGCCGATGAGCTCGAAAGCAAAGGGGCGAAAGTCCTTTACAGTATGCCAGGATGGAAGGTTCATGCCAAGCTATGCCTGGTGGTGCGCCGGGAGAATGGTCAGATCCACCGATATGCATACCTGGCTACAGGTAATTTTAATGAAAAAACAGCCCGAATATATACCGATCATGCTTTGCTGACTGCTGACCCGCGTCTGACTCATGATGTTGAACACGTCTTTAATCACCTCATCCGGGGAGAGATACTTCCCCGGGAATTGGTTTGCGAGGCAAAGCATTTATGGGTTGCCCCGTTTAACTTGCGCGAAAATCTTATGGTTTGTATAGATGAAGAAATCAAACATGCCAGGGATGGGAAACAGGCGTATATGTATTTGAAAATGAATAGCCTGGAAGACTCTGAGATGATTGAGAAACTCTATGAAGCCAGCCGGGCCGGGGTTGAAATACATCTGTTGGTGAGGGGGATTTGCAGGTTGGTACCAGGTGTAAAAGACCTGAGTGATAACATTCAAATCCATAGCATTATTGATCGCTTTTTAGAGCATGGGCGGATGTTTTTGTTTTCCGGTGGCGGAACAAAAAAACTTTACGTGGGATCGGCTGACTGGATGACCCGTAATTTAAACAGGCGTATCGAAACCGTATTTCCCATCTACGAGCCGGAGATTTTTGAGGAATTGAGCACCATACTCATGATCGGGTTTTCAGATAATCAAAAGGCCCGCATTGTTGATCCAAAGCTGAAAAACAAGTACCGCAAAGGAGAAAATGGCCAGCCAAAACTTCGTTCTCAAACTGAGATATACGAGTACCTCTCATCAAAATCCAGGGGTATTTGAGGTTTAGCCACCCGGCCAGTAGAGTACAATTTCCCGGATCATGTATTGTTCATCTTAAAACGTGAACCCGGAAGTTAAATACACCGCGGTTTCGTTCTGATTGCTCGGTTCACTTACGGTGCGGCCAACAGACAAACTTACCGTAAAAACGGGTTCGATAAACGACATCCATATGCCGCCACCTACACTGGAATGCCAGTTTTGATCGTTGGTGTCACCACTATAAAACACGCGACCAGTTTCTGAAAAAAGCAACGGACCGAAATAGACAGGTACAAGAAAATTGAATTTTGTTAAAAACAGGCGCATTTCGGCCCCGGCATGAACTTCGGCATCACCTGCATAACGCTGAGTTGGAAAGCCTCTCAGCGTTTCCTTACCACCTAAAAATGTGGCTTCAAAAAACGGGTACGGCCCCCATATTTTTTCACCTCCGAATCGCAAGGCCAGGCGCGAAAGAGAAAATGGCAATGGCAGATAAGAGCCCATCTCCAGACGTAGCTTTGAAAAATCTGTGCGGTTTTTTAAGGCATTTAAAACATATCGGCCTTCCATTGTCAGGTATGAGCCACTGCATGCCGAGCTTCGGGTTGCCGGACTTGAAGAGCTTTGCCAGCGAAACGAGAGATGGGCGTCCTGTGAGCGTGATAACTGGGTTTTCTGACGGGTATCCACGCTAAACCCGGCAATCAGGCTGATATTCTGGTTTTGGCGGATGCCATAGGGGCGGCTGAAATTGATAAAGGACTGGTCATCACTGCCCGGATCCTGATCGCTCAAGAGTGGCATATCCAGGTGTTTAATCTCAGAACCCAGGTAAACAAGGCTATGTGAATAAAACGGAATGGTTAAACGGGCACTAATTGTGGTTTTCTGAACCTGGGTTTCATAAAAATCGTCATCAAATTGCGAGTCATTAATGGTGGTCGAGTTACCAAAGCCATAAAAATTCAGGAGTTCCAGGCCAGATGTTTTGGCTTCCAATTCAATACTTACACCCGGAACCAGATTACGAAAATCAGAGGTGTATTCCAGCTCATACACTTCGCTGCCAAAGGCATAACCACCTTTTAACCCCATTTTAAAGGCATAAGGCGATTGCCTGAAGGCATAGTGCTCGTAACGCATGCCATGTCCCAATAAAACACCAAAGTCGCTGGAGTAAGATGCATAAAGGTTATCGACCGAGTACCACCACTCATGGCCAAAGTCCCTGGCCGAGCGTTCATATTTTTCAACAGGATCGGGAGGAATTGAAACTTTCTGATCGGAGAAGGTTGAATTTGGACCCTGTTTAACATATGTATCGGAATCGCTGTCGTAAAACAGCGTTTTGCTGTTGCTGAAAACACCACAGCAATACACCATGGATTTGTCGTATAGCTGATCATCTCCATCGCCCCCGATAATGCGGATTTTTATGCTTTCATTGGCCGATCCACTAACCATGGCTTTATCATCATCATCAAGTAAATACAGTCGGATTTCATGAGTTTCACCCGGCAAAAACCGGCGCTTATACCATGGCTTACCTTTTTTTTCCATTTCATCCTTGTCCATTTTGTAAAGCTTCACGGTAACAGAACCATTACTGTGGCGTTCAATTTGGGCAAAGTCGTCGTCGTTGCTGGCCTCAATATTCGGAAATGCCGCATAAATGCTGTACATCTCCATGGCTGCTTCAACCAAATGATCACGTCTTTGTTTTAAAGCAGCTTGAAGCCATTTCGATTTTTGGCTTTCAGCAGAAACAGGTAAAGATGCAACAGCAGTTTCAATGAGCGAATCGCTGAGTGTATTCTGAATATCTTTGGCTATGGTATGCCAGGTTTTGCGATCCAGTTGAGTGAGGCATTTTTGGTCCACCCGGCGCCCCGACCAGGTCAGGAACCAAATGCTGGGATAGGAGCCTGAAAAGCTGTTCATTTGCGGAACCACCTGTGTGATGACCCATGGAAAAACACCGGCTAATCTTGCAAAAGCCTGGTCGCGATCGCGCGGAATGGGTTTCCAGATGCGTTTCTTACCTTGTTTAAAACCGGCCCATCGCCACTGGTCGTAGTGGCGGTCCCAATCTCCCAGGAATATATCCAGCAATCGTGCTTTTAAATAAGCTTTTTGATCGATAAACTCGTCGTTATCATCTTCAACGATCCCGTACATTTTATGAGTGCCAACCACTTTCTGAGCGCCCTGAAAAGAGAGTGCCTCGTTTTCATGTTCATCAGGATGAACTTCTATGGTGCCCAGCTTTCCACCAAATTCGTCCAGAAAACGGCCCAGTGCCAAACTGTCTTCAGGTAGCACACATATCTGGGCTTCGGAGTAAAGAACGCCAAGCGCACGGGTAAATGGTTTAACCAACTGGGTTGAAAGCGGGTAGTAGGAACTGACCTGATCCTGGAGAATATCGGCAACTATACTTTTCTGAAGGTCTTCGGGAACCATTTTCAGCGGATCTTTATCAATGGACCGAAATTTATAGACCACACCGTTTTGGCCTTTAAGCTTCAGGGATTGGGTCTGGAATCCACCCCCTTTTTCCAGAGGTTTCAGGCCGCCGGCAAAAATTTGCATATCCAGTACCGGAACTTCAACAGGCGAACTCCAGACCTGGCGCCAATGCTCACCAAAGATGAAGGTATGCATTGAACCGGCCTGGTATGATGCATTAGGAATAACGGTTCTTTTGCCAAGGTTGGGGATCGGTTCGGGCATTAACGTGTTTTGAGCATTTGACCCGGTAGGGAGGGCCTGAAATATGATGAGCAAACCGAAGACTAGTCGAAACATGATTGATGTTTTGGTTATATCCCGTGTGGATTGTAAACGCTACTTCTAAAATATAAAGTAAATCTTAAAAGGAATGCCTGGTATTCATAAGGTTATTGTTGCCTTGATATTGCGTAATTACCGGCAGATTTTTATCTCGATCCGGTGAATCCTTTACCACTGACCTGGTATAGAATGCCCATTCCGATCAGACCGATCACCATATTGCCCATCCACATCGATAGCCATGGACTTATAATTTCGCGGTCGGCCAGTTTTTCACCCCCAATCAGAAAAATCCAGTAAATCAGGAAGAACAAAAGAGAAAATCCTGCGCCTACACCAAACCCACCGCGCCTGGCCAGAACGCCTAAAGGAACGCCAACAAACACGAACAAAAAACACGCGACAGGTATGGCATATTTTTTATGCACTTCCACCATGTATTTTTTTATGGTTTTGCGGTTGTTCTGCAATCCAATAGAATGGTAATGGACTTCATTCAGGTCGCTTCGGGTAATTTTGATGGCATGATCAATAATTCGTTGTCGCTTAGCAGCAGGTAATTGGTTCAGCTTGTCCATGTACATCAAGCTGTCTTCGGGGTTCGGAGTGCTCAGGGCCAGGGGCTGAGACAGGCTTGAAAAAGAAGTATTTGAAAACAACCCGGCTTTCCGAATGTTTATTGTTGTATCAATTTTTGAGCGGGCCAAAAGGACACGCTGGTTCAGACTGTCACAAATTTCAAGCATGGTAGCCGCAGAAAGTTCTCTATCGCCACGACCGATGCGGCTTTCATTGGTTCGCTCAAAACCAAATCCCGTGGCTTCAAAAACCACTTTATGTTTTTCAAACCTGATCTTGCGGTAAGATAATTTTTGCCGGTCTTCTACCTCGTGCATTTCGCCATGTTTAAGGGTCATGATCAGGTTGCGAAAGTCTTTGGTGAAAGTAAATGAGCCGGAATCGGCAGTGATGACCACGCGTCTGTAGTCGTTTGAGTTTTTATAAATAGTTACGCCGGCTATATCGGAGCTTTTTTCGGAGGTATGGCGCGCCAGGATCTCATAGCCACGGATCATATCGGTGAAGACATTTTCTTCGAGTCCAAAACTGGGTTTTTTGCGTGAAATATCCATTAAAAGAATTTTTGCCTGGTGGTTGGCTTCGGGTAGGATCACATTATTGAACCGTTCAACCAAAATCGTAACAACAAGGCCGGCCATCACAATTGGGAACATAATACGTTTGAGGGAGATGCCACTGGCGCGGATGGCTGTCATTTCTGAAGAGTTGGTCAGATTGCCAAAGGTCATTAATGTAGAGATCAACACAGCCATTGGGGCAGCCAGAACAACCATCCAGGCAATTTGCAGGATGATCAGTTCGAAGATCACCCATAACTCCAGACCTTTTCCGACAAACCTATCCAGATACCGCATTAAAAATTGCAGCAAGAACACAAAAATGACCGTTGAAAATCCAAAAATAAACGGGCCGAAGTGTTCTTTTAAGAGGTATCGGGATAAGATCTTCATAAAATCAGCTTAAAACTTTGAGATGGTGTTCAGACAATAATACACCTGATTGGAGCCGGCAAGGTTTTCAAGCATATCTTTCAACCGCGAGGGGTATAAGTTTATATGGGTCAGGTTTTCCAGATTGAGCCATGCTACACCAAGTTGCCCCTTATCAGGGCTGTGACCATTTTTAACAAGGTAATCATTGGGCAATGTGCATGTAAAGACCACTTCCACGACATGTTTTTGATTTTGCTTAAGGGATTTCCGGGGTTTTAAAAAATCAAATACACCATAAATATCACCAATGCCAATAGAAGTGCCAATCTCTTCCCGGCATTCCCGACTCAGCGACTCACTTAGCGATTCATTTGGCTTTGGTTTGCCACCCGGAAGCGAATAGGCAACTTGGTTATTTCGTAGATGTTTAACACACAGAACCTGCCCGTTTTGAATAATGAGAGCCTTTACCGAAACTTTAATGCTTGCCATATCTGTATCGTTCAGGCTTTGCGTGGTTCAAGAAAATGGCCCCAGAATTCACTATAGGGGTGGATCTCATTTGTTGCACCCGACTCATTATAAACAGGAAAGCCTTCGTTGTACCATTTGAAAATCCCACCTCGTAAATTGTACAACCCTCCGGCACCGTTATCGAGGCATAGGTCCTGAACATTTTGTATGAATTGAGAACTTCGCTGACCAACAGAACAATAAAAAATCAATATCTGGTTTTCAATCTGGGTTTTCTGATCGGATAGAAAATCCTCGGGTTTTGTTTCCGGATCTATCCAAATAGAATCTTTGATATGGCTTTGCTGAAACTCCTCCAACAAGCGGGTATCAAATAATACCAGTCCTGAATTCGAATAGACCAGTTTTTCATGAAGGGCCTGGGTTTCTATATTCGGGACAGGGTAAGAGGATTCAATAAATTTCATGACCAGATTCAAAGAATCAAATGTCTTAAAAATGGACGATAGCATGTAAGGGTAAAGTTAGTTATGATTAAATTCCGCCAGCCTTTTTTAAAATCTTTAAGCTTAAAAGTAAGGGATTCACCCTGCAAGTTCAACTTATTATTATTTGGATTTTTAAATGAGTGCCCGGATTTGTTAACTTCGGCACGTCAAAGAGTTATGTTTATAAACAGTAATAAGATTGATATCTATTAGTTAATTTTGATTAATTGCTTACGATTTGCATATTGAAGCACTTGTAAAGACATTTGCTATTCATAGACAGCCACATTGCAAGAAGTAACAGCAACCAAGGATACATTATATGCCACTGACCAAAGGACCGGAAACAGCAAAGGCCACACATACAGAGCCACATGAAATCCCGTTTAATTATACATCTGCAACTGATCGAAAGGCGCTTCGTTTTCTTCTCGGCGATGAGATTTTTGCCCTTTTAGAAAACCTGCGCGATAAACGCGTAACCGGTCGTTCTGCCAGATTACTGATGGGAATCATCGGTGAAATTCTGATTCACCGCCGCAATCCCTATTTATATGAAGAACTTGTTGAGTCTTCGGCACGTAGAAATCGCTTGTTCGACCATGCCGAAAAAGACCTTTACACAGTTCAGCAAACCGGTGATGGTGATGTAAGGGTGAAAAAAGTTATCGATACCCTTCAGAAAAAGCTCAATGAGTTAAAAGAAAATGTTGAAAAAACAGGTGAGTTCAGAAAAAAACTATCCAAAGAGCTTGGTGCTGTTGTAGGAGCCAAAAATGTCCTTTTCGATCCGTTTGCAATTTCCGCCCATGCCACCGATGCTACCGACTGGCGACTGTTTTTACCGGTTGCCGTGGTTACACCGGATCAAGAGAACCAGGTGGCAGCGTTGATAAAAGCTATTGGTAAGTTAGGATTGAATGTTATTCCCAGAGGAGCCGGAACCGGTTTAACCGGCGGTGCCGTACCTTTACGGCCCAATTGTGTGATCATCAACATGGAAAAAATGAATCGCATCAAAGGGCTGGCTGAGCGGGAGTTTTTATTGGACAATGGCCAAAAAGTAAACGGAAAAGTACTGGAACTGGAAACGGGTGTAATCACCGAAAATGCTATGCAGGTGGCCGAAGAGCATGGATTGGTTTTTGCCACAGATCCAACCAGTGAGTGGTCTTGTACGGTTGGTGGTAACATTGCAGAAAATGCAGGCGGAAAAAAAGCCGTGCGTTGGGGCACGTGCATCGATAATGTCCTGGAGTGGAACATAGCCATGCCTTCCGGGAAAACCTGGAGCGTTAAACGCACCGACCATAAATTGCGCAAGATACTTCATGAAGATGAGGTTACTTACGAGGTTTTTGATGAGCAGGGCAAATCCCTTAAAGTAGTAAAGCTGCGCGGGGTGGATGTACGCAAAAAAGGACTTTGGAAAGATATTACCAATAAAGCATTGGGTGGTGTGCCCGGGTTGCAGAAAGAAGGTACTGATGGGGTAATTACTTCGGCTGTGTTTGTGCTGTACCCGAAGTATAAAGTCACCAAAACCCTGTGTCTGGAATTTTTTGGACCTGATATGGATGAAGCCAGCCAGGTGATCGTGGAGATTTCCAGACGCTTCCCCTTGCCTAAAGCCGATGAAGAAGCCTTGCTGGCCCTGGAGCATTTTGATGATGAATACATTCGCGCCATCGATTACAATGTAAAAGCCCTGCGGCCCGAAACCCCGAAAGCTGTGCTTTTAATAGATATTGCCGGTAACAGCGAAGCCGATGTTGAAAAGGGCATTAACCGGGCCAAAGAGATCCTTGAATCCCATCCCAACACCCTGATGTTTGTGGCCAGGGATGAAGCCGAAGCCAAACGCTTCTGGCAGGATCGTAAACGCCTGAGTGCCATTGCCCGGCGAACCAATGCCTTTAAACTCAACGAAGATGTGGTGATTCCATTGCATGCCCTGGGAGAGTTTGCTGAGTTTATTGATGAGCTGAACGTGCAGCAGGAGCGTTACTCACAAACCCATTTTCTGGATCGGGTTCTGGCTAATTTAAACGCTGCCGAAGTAAAAGAAGATGCTGAGCAATTTAAACGAAAGATCAACTCTGCCGTTGAGCTTTGCGCAAAAGCCAGAACCGAGCTGGAACAGGCATCAGACCAAGACCTGAGAAGTCTGAGGATCATTGATGAGTTTCGCCAGCAACTCTGCGATTTGGTTCATGGCTATCCAAAAATGGTAGAAGTTATTGAATATCTTCATAAGCATATCCGCGACCGCCGCATAGCTATCGCAACCCACATGCATGCCGGGGATGGCAATGTGCATGTTAATATTCCGGTACTCTCCAACGATCAGGACATGATGGAACGCGCTGATCATGTGGTTGATCTTGTGATGGAAAAAGTCGTGTCCATGGATGGTGTGGTCTCGGGCGAGCATGGCATCGGGCTCACCAAGTTAAAATATCTTGATAAATCGATTATTAACCAGCTGACCGAATACAGAAACCAGGTTGACCCAAAAGGTATTGTCAATCCGGGTAAACTCAACGATAGACAGGTCCTGGATCATATCTTCACGCCCTCGTTCAACCTTTTGGAACTCGAAGCGCATATTTTAAAACGCGCCCAGATTGAAGAACTCTCCAAAAAGGTTGATTACTGCATTCGCTGCGGCAAATGTAAAATAGATTGCTGCGTGTTCTACCCGGCCCGCGGTATGTTTTATCATCCGAGAAATAAAAACCTGGCAATTGGGTCGCTTATTGAAGCCCTGCTTTACGATGCCCAGCGCGGTCACTCTACCGATTTTAAACTGCTTAAATGGCTGGAAGAAGTGGCCGACCATTGCACCATTTGCCACAAGTGCTTAAAACCCTGCCCGGTGGATATCGATACGGGTGAAGTTTCGATTAATGAACGCCAAATCCTGGAAGGTTGGGGCTATAAGCATACCTCGTTCATGACCAAGCAAACGTTGAACTATCTCAACAGCCGCTCACCCAATTACAATAATGTCTTCCGGACCATGGTGGTTAAACTGGGGGGCTCGTTGCAGCGCATGGGTAAGAAAATCACCTCCCCGCTTCAGCCCGAAGACGAAGCGCCGAAATTTTACCCACTGCAAATGCTGCGTTCGGCGGTGCCGCCACCCACAGAAGAAACCTTGCGCGATGTTCTGCCAAACTGCGAGCCCGACCAGGTGCTGGTTTTTGACCCGGAACAGGAAGCCAAAGGTACAGTCTTTTATTTCCCGGGATGTGGGTCGGAGCGGCTCAATGCCAATATCTCCATGGCAGCACTTCATAGTTTAACCAGTCAGAATATCAGGGTGATCTTGCCACCGCCGTTTTTGTGTTGCGGATTCCCGGCGCATGTTAATGCCAAGGACGATCAGTACAATAAAATACTGCTGCGAAACACCGTGATGTTCAGCCAGATACGCGAGATGTTTTCATACCTCGAGTTCGATGCTTGTGTCATTTCCTGTGGTACCTGCATGGAAGGCCTGGACAAAATGCAGGCCGCTGACTTGTTTGGCGGCCAGGTGATGGATGTTGCAGAGTATTTACAACAAAAAGGTTTGGCGCTCAACAGCAATAATTCCTACATGTACCATGCACCTTGCCACGATTCGCTTAACGGTAAAGCGAAAAAAGTGTTAAAATCCATTGGCGGCTTTGATGATGTGGTGTCTGTGCCAAATTGTTGCTCCGAGGCCGGAACACTGGCTCTTTCGCGACCGGATATCACCGATTCCATGCTCCAGCGCAAACGCGTGTCCATAAAAGAGGCTACCAAGGAAAATAATGCCAAAGTTATTTTAACCAATTGCCCGTCTTGTGTTCAGGGACTTGGCCGCAATCTCGATATGGGCATAGAGCCCAGGCATATTATGGTAGATCTGGCTGAAAAGATTTCCGGTAAGGACTGGCAACACCAGTTTATTGAAAAAGCCCGTTCAGCCAAGGCAGTCAGTTTCTAATATTACAGGGACATTGCAACCAACTAAAAAAGGCAGCCATTGGCTGCCTTTGTGATTTTAGGGAATATTTCATGAATTACCCCTACACTGATGATCATTTAACCTTATTTCATTAGCATCATTTTCATGGTTTTACTAAACCTATCAGTAAAAAGTTGATAAAAATATGCACCACTGGAAAGGTTCTTGGCATTTAAAGTATAAGTGTTTTCTCCGACTTTTGCCTCAATTTGCTTTTCAAACACACTGCGTCCCAGCATGTCATAAACTTTCAAAGTTGCCTGACCGGCCTTTTTCATGGTGAATGATATAGTAGTGCCAGGATTAAAAGGATTTGGGTAATTTTGCCTTAAGGCATAATCAAAGACATTACCGGTGTTGTCAATTACTTCCTCTGCGGTAATAACCACTGTAAGTGGGTAGCTATGGCGTACGCCACTATAATCGACACTTATCAGTTGATAGGTATAAGTTTCATTTAATGTGACATCTTTATCGGTATAACCATAAATGTGAGACTGTCCGGTAGTTCCTTGTCCTTTCAAGTTCACTGTGTTTTCGAAACTTGCTATTTCATTTTGATCACGAAGAAGAATAAAGCCAGCATTGTCAGTTTCAGATTGGGTGGTCCACTTCAGTTTGATACCACTAGTTACAGAAGCGCCTGAGAAATAAGTAAGTTCAACCGGCAGTGGATTATCTCCACCATTACTAGCAATTACAAAGTCACTAAAAATGGTCAAACCCAAAACTCTCAGAGAATCTGGACAAGGATTTGTGTCCATACTTGCACCGGGAATACTGGTTACATCTACCCAGGATGAGCTACTGTTATCGCGCTTTAGAACCTTTAGGTTGCTGCAATCTCCAATACCAGGTATTTTGGAGAGATCAAATGTTATATCATAAGTACCATCAACAGTCCCTGAATCAACATTGGCCGACCAATAGTGTGGGGCAATATTAGTAACGCCAGTTGGCAGACTTCCAACTATGTTCGGCTTTTCTTCAAATCCATGAACAGCTAACTGTATTTCTGCTGAATTGCCTGTTGAGAATTGAACGGCAACCCCGGCACTATCAAAGGGTTGAGCTAAGGTATTTCCTCCGGGAATTCTTTTTGCATAGCGAAAGAAATATGCCGATCCGGCATATGAGATGGTATTATTACCGGATTCATCATGATCTTCGTAGGGGGCGCCAACAATTGCCAGTTCATTTGAGAGTGCAACATCGTAACCGAACCGGTCATCTTCTTCACGATCTGCAGAAACAATTTTTTCTCTCTGTTTCCATTGAGAACCATTAAAATAAAAAAGATAAGCTGCTCCTGCATTTGAAGCGTAATTTAAGCCCTCAATATCATAGTCGTTAAACTCGGCGCCAATAATTGCCCGATTTCCGGAAATATCTACCGACATCCCAAAAATATCACTGGAATGACGGTCTGAAGCAACAATTTTTTGTTGCTCTATCCAATTTGAGCCATTATAGTTATAAATATAAGCCGAACCGGAATTTGAGATTGTATTGTTTCCAAGGGCATCTTCATCTTCCTGATAGGCGCCAACTATTGCTCTATCGCCATCTATGCTAACCGAATAACCAAATAAATCAGCAGCCCCACGGTCTGAGGCCACCAATTTATCTTTTTCACTCCATGAACTGCCATTAATGTTAAACATGTAAGCGGCCCCAGATCTATCTAAGAAATTATTTCCGGTTGCATCATGGTCTTCCTGATTAGCGCCAATAATGGCATGTTCCCCTGAAAGATCTACCGAGATCCCAAAATGATCTTCACTCTCACGATCAGAGGCTACAATTTTTTGTTGTTCTGTCCAGTTTGAACCATCATAGGTGAAGATATAGGCTGAACCGGCATCTGTTAATGGATTACTGCCATTTTCATCTTCATCTTCTAAATAAGCTCCTACAATAACTTTACTGCTATCAATGGCGACAGCATACCCAAAATAATCTTCACTTTCGCGATCAGAGGCTACAATTTTTTGTTGTTCTGTCCAGTTTGATCCATCATAGGTAAATATATAGGCTGAACCTGCATCAGTTAGTGGATCACTGCCATTTTCATCATGATCTTCATAATAAGACCCAACAATTAAAATATCACCTGAAATATCTACAGACCACCCAAACCAATCATTTGCTTCTCGATCGGAAGCAACAATTTTCTGTTCCTCGGTCCATGTAGTCCCATCATAGGTAAAGATATAAGCTGAGCCAGCATTAGTCAGAGGATTTAGCCCGTTTTCATCTTGGTCATCAAGTCCTACTCCCACCACAGCACGGTTGCCATCGATGGCTACGGTGTAGCCGAAACAGTCAAAACCACTTCGATCGGAGGCAACACCTTTAATAAATTCATTCCAGGATTGACCATTACAAAAGTTAGGAAAACAAAATCCAATAAAGATCAGGCTAAAAATGAATAATTGTTTTGTCATTGTTCTTAAGTAGTTAGAGGTTTCAAGAACAGCTTCCTTTTTACACACAGATTTAAGTCGAGGTTATCAATAGAAATACAAGACTATAAGGTTTGATTGGATGATCTGAAATGCATGGAATAAAAAACACCATTTCGTCTAAATATAAGAGGGAAGGGGGTAAGTTGAATTCAAAATCATGAATACTTAAAACCGATTTAGCTATAAATGATTATAAATCCTTACTATAGTGAAAAATAAATTATTGAATTTAAAAAACCGGAAAATTTCTAATCTATTAATAACAAGAAATGAGAAGTATAAGCAGGTCTCAATTTAGTTAGATCAAATGAGGCTAATAGAGGAAAAATCCTATGCAGCTAGTCCCTGCTTTTTGATAAAATCTATGTGCGTCCGGAAGGACTCGAACCTTCAACCCACTGATTAAGAGTCAGTTGCTCTACCAATTGAGCCACGGACGCTGAAAACTTAATTTGTATCCGGTGCTGCCGGCATATCGTCCAGCTTCAGATCGCCAGGCAAAGGAACCGAAGGAGAGATCGGGACCTGTTGGATATTTTTTTGAATCACACTTTCTTTTACTTCGTTATCTCCGGCTGTGGGCATGGTTATTTCAGCCAGGACACACAACAGCATAAACACAGTAGCTAGAATGCCGGTTGTTTTACTTAGAAAATCGGCGGTTTGCCTAACGCCCATGCTTTGTACCGAACCCAGAGAGCCAAAACCACCGGCAAGTCCGGAGCCTTTGCTGCTTTGAAGAAGAACCGTAAAAATGATTAATATGGCAACGATAATAATTAATACAATAATAAAGGTATGCATCTGAACAAATAAAATTTTTTAGTTTTAAGCCTTAAATTTACACAATTTCGCTATTATTTCAATATTAGTTCTCTGGGTATGGAAGAAATTTCAAAAATGTTGATGGTGCTTGGGGCCGTATTGTTTTTAGCTGGCGGCTTGTTGTGGTTGGTTAAATCGGGTCACTTGCCATTTTTATCCTGGATAGGACATCTTCCGCTCGACTTTAAAATTGAAAAACCTAATTTTACCTTTTATTTCCCGCTTGGAACAAGCATTTTAATATCCGTGATCCTCACAATACTTTTATATTTTTTCAGAAAGGGATAACACAGACTCATGGCTTCAACAACCAATCCTGTCTCACCTCGCAAAGCGACGGTAAAACGCACCACCAAAGAAACTGATATTTCTGTTGAAGTAAATTTGGATGGAGTAGGCCGTTCGGACATTTCAACCGGTATTGGCTTTTTTGATCACATGCTGACCAGTTTAAGCAAGCACTCCGGAATTGATATGGCCATTTCCTGTAAGGGTGATCTGCCCATCGACGATCACCATTCGGTTGAAGATGTCGCCATTACCCTTGGCCAGGCTATTGTAAAGGCATTGGGCAATAAACAGGGCATTGAGCGTTATGGGTGGGCGTTGATCCCCATGGATGAAACCCTGGCTCGCTCAGCGATTGATTTAAGTGGCAGAAGTGTGCTGGTATTTAAGGCCACATTTAGCCGACCGGAAATCAATGGTTTTTCCACGGAAATGGTGGAGCACTTTTTCTATTCGCTCGCCGAGAACCTAAAGGCCAACATTCACCTGGAGATCTGCTATGGCCGCAATACGCACCACAAGGTCGAAGGGCTCTTTAAAGCCCTGGCCGTGGCGCTGCGGCAGGCGGTTAAAATCACCTCGGATCATATGCCTTCCACCAAAGGTTTGCTATAGTGGGGTAGTCTTTTTCATCAAATCAACAAACTTGAAGCCACAAATTGTGACTTCAAGTTGCAAAAAGCATTTTATTAATCACTTACAGAAGATGTAATTCGTACTGTTGAGTATTCAAAGTTGTTTATAAAAAAAAAGCCGCCTCAAACCAATGAGACGGCTTTTTTAATGCTGATATGATTCAATACAACTTATTTGGCGTAGGCCACACTTCGGCGCTCGCGCACCACAGAAATTTTTATCTGTCCGGGGTATTCGACCGTGCTTTGGATCTTGTCGGCGATGTCGTGCGCCAGGACTTCGGCTGATGCATCGTTGATCTTGGAGCCTTCCACAATCACCCTGATTTCGCGACCGGCCTGCAAGGCATACGTTTTCAGCACACCCGGGAAGGTTTTGGCAATTTCCTCCAGGCTCTCCAAGCGTCGGATATAGCCTTCCGGTGTAATGGCCCCGCGAGCTCCCGGCCGTGAGCTTGAAATAACATTGGCAGCATCAACCAGTTCTGAAATGGCATGCTCTTTAGGGATATCGCCGTTATGGGCGCCGACAGCATTGAGTACAATGCCGTTTTCACGGTACTTTTTCAGAAACTCCATACCGGCAATGGCATAGGGTTGATCGGGCTGGTCCAGCATCAGCCCAATGTTGTGCAGAAGTCCGGCTCGCTTGGCAAGTTTAACATCAAGTTTCAGCTCTGCCGCCATCAGGCCGGCAATCATGGCAACTTCCTTGGAGTGCTGCAAGAGGTTTTGGCCGAAGGTTGTCCGGTACTTCATTTTACCGATCAGGCGGAGGAGATCCGGATGAATATTAGGGATTTCCAGTGAAGTAATGGTGTCTTCCCCGGTACTGATTATGATCTCTTCCAATTCTTTTTCTGCTTCCTGGAAGGCCTTTTCAATAGCAGCCGGATGAATGATACCATCAACCAGGAGTTTTTGCAGGGTAAGCTTGGCCAGTTCGCGCCGCACCGGGTCAAAGCAGGAGAGAATAACCACTTCCGGGGTGTCATCTACAATAATATCTACGCCGGTGGCGTTTTCAAATGCTTTAATATTGCGGCCTTCGCGCCCGATAATCCGACCTTTGAGTTCATCATTCTGAAGATGAACTACCGATATGGCATTTTCGGTAGTCTGATCCACAGATACCCGCTGAATGGATTGCAGTATGATTTTTTCGGCGTTTTTTTGAGCCGTTTTCTCGGTTTCTTCGTAAATCTCCTTGATCTGCTCAGCCGACTCCTCTTTAGCTTTCGAGATCATATTATCGATAAGCATAGCCTTGGCCTCTTCGGCATTCAGGCCACTGATGCTGATCAAGCGTTGATTTTGCTCGGCCAGAAGCTGATCCAACTCTTTCCCGCGCTCTTCGATGTATTGCATTTTTTGAGCGAGCTCTTTGTTCTGATCGTCCAGCATGCGTTCTCGTTTTTGCAACTGGTCGTTTCGTCGGTTGAGTGTTTCTTCTTTGGTGCGTATCTGTTTTTGGCTTTGTGAAAATTTGTTGTTTTTAATGGAGACTTCCTGGTCGAACTCCCGCTTTTTGCGTTTCCATTCGTCGTTAGCCTCCGAAACTTTCATGTCCCGGACTTCCTGTGCCTCGCGCTGGGCTTCCTGGATAATCTGAACGGCTCGTTCTTCGGCTTCCAGAATTTTGGTGGTACCAACCCGTTCCAGAAAAATCCGGCCAAGGAAAAAACCTATCAGAAAAAACAACACACTTGCTGCAATGAGCAAGGTAAAATTAATCATGATGTCCATGTCGAATTAACCTCCTGTAATGACTCTGCAAACAAGCCATACCAATCTATAACTGCGGTTTGCAAGTATTGTGAACTGAATAAAATGTTTAAGAAAAAATTCAAAGCAATTGGGTGCTAAATATTATTGTAAAGCGGTAAGCGTGATGGTGGGATAAAAAAAATCCGCACTGAAAATCCAAGGCAGTGATAGGCGAGAAGAACGTGGCCTAAACACAGTGGGTGCTTCCTCCGTGTGTTTTGCTTCCACTGAGAGCCTGAAGGCTCTGGCACATGGTGCCTGAGGCCTGCAATTCACAAAGAGAGATGAGCTCCCTGTTTCTTAAAATAGGTTCTTCTGCGTAAGAAACCTGACCTTGGACATATTGGTGCGGATAACTCGAAAAAACTTATTTAAAAAAGAGCAGATTTAACCGGCATTATCTTCTAACTCAGGCTTGGAAAGGTTATTTAAACGCTTGATCTCCTGAATTAATTCGTTTAACCGTGTTTCAACTTCTTTGTGTTGTTCAGCCAGGTAAATGGCCGATAAAACAGCGCATTGCTGAACACTCAGATCAGGGGCTTTTACCCGGTACGATTTCATAAGATTTTCAACCACCCGTGATGCATCAAGAGTAGTGTTTTTATCTTCAACTCGCAGTGGGTACTCTTCTCCAAAAACCCTGACTTTAAGTAATTCCATACAATCAGATTAGATCTTTAAAATTTCGTTTAATACCGTTGAAGTTCAAACTCGATTTTTTCAATCATTTGTCTCAGCTTTTCACGAATCAATAATTTTTCAGTATGAGATATCACTAAATTTGGGAACTCCTCTGAGCCGCTTATTTGGCCAAGTCCCGAATTGATCTCATCGCCTTTGTTCATTGATTGGCTGAGCTCTTGATTTAAAGACTCAATATCCTGAATTAAGTTGTTTAAATGCCGTTGAATAATTTTTTTTTCGTTCCTGAGATGATGGACTTCTTTAGTTAGACTTTGGAGATTGTGGGCCAGTTCGCTGATCTGATATTTATAGTCTTCGTTGCTTACCATCAGGTCGATCAAATATTAATGAAACTAACAGGTGTTAAGATCATTCCGGCGACTTATCTTGAACGTCTTGCCCATAAGACCAAAATCAAATTGAATAGGTATCAGGCATCTCTCAGGGCCGCACCATAGTTTTGGCTTACCTTTGTTATAATTCTATCGAGAAGAGCGTGGATTTCGTTATCGGTTAGTGTGTGTGTTTGGCACACAAGGGATAATGAAAACGCTACACTCCGCTTGTCATTAAATGTTGAGTCGTTAGCATTACCTTCATAGACATCAAAAACATTGATCTCTTTAACAAGCTCATCGCAATCTTTCATGGTCTGGATTACATCTTGCGACTGAACATGCTTTGGCAGAAGGAACGCTAAGTCTTTTTGAACAACAGGATACTTTGCAGGAGGTTCATAGGTCACATCATCGCTAGAAAGTGTTTTCAACACATTCAGATCAAATTCAGCTACAAATACAGGCTGTGATATATCAAATTCTTTTAGAACATCTACAGGAATTTCTTCCAGCTTTCCTGCACCAACATATTGTGATGGTGAGTTTTGTGTATCCTTCTCAATCTCCAAAAGGAGACAGGAACGATTATACAACATAAACTTTGATTTTTCAAGAAGTTTTAGCTTTCGAAGTAAAAGCTCGATGGTGCCTTTTAAATCAAAGAAATCCATCGCCTCGGCCTTTTGGTTCCAGCCGGTTGGGGCGCGCCGGCCGGTCATGGCTATACCAAGCACACTCTTTTCGATATAGCCATCCACAAAACAGTTCTCTTCGTCTGTGCTTGCCTTGGTTTGCCGTTCAAAGGTATGGCCCACTTCGAAAATACATTGGTCGGTATTGCCGTGATCACAATTGTGAGAAATGATTTTCAGAAATGACGGGATCAGGCTGGGGCGAAGCGATTCCATATCCTCACTGATCGGATTGAGTGTTTTAACCAGGTGCTCACTAAAATGAAGAGCATCCTTGGTTTGTAATAGCGGGTTTGTAACCACTTCTTTAAAGTTTAACCCGATCATCAACTGCCGGATAGTGTCTTCAAAGTATATTTTTGTATCCCGGTGCTCGGGGTAGGTGGCAATCATTTTTTCGGATGCCTGAATATTATCGTATCCATAGACACGGGCAATATCTTCTATGAGATCAATTTCCTGAGAGACATCCGGTCTGAAACTGGGTACGGTTACCAGCCACGAGCCATCGCTGGTTTTGCTTAAATTAAAGCCGAGATTCTCAAGGATATTTTGCATACGGTCGGGTAAGATATCACAGCCCAGGATGGCATTAACCCGTTTTGGGCGCAGGAGAACTTCCTGCGCTACCTGTGGCTGGGCCAGGCATTCATAGGCAGAGTCGATCTGGCCACCGGCCAGGTCCAAAATCAATTTTGCTGCAGCCTGAGCTGCAGCATGAACATTGCCATAATCCACCCCGCGCTCAAATCGATACGAAGAATCAGTGGAAATGCCCAGATTCTTGGCTGTTTTGCGAATAGAGCTCATATTAAAATAGGCCGATTCCAAAAAGACATCAGTAGTCTCATCTGAAATTTCAGAGTTCTGGCCGCCCATCACCCCGCCAACAGCTACCGGTTTTTCAGCATCACAGATCATGACCATACCAGGCTGGATCTGACGCTCTTTATTATCCAGGGTGGTAAAAGTGGTTTTAAGATCGCTTTTCACTACGATCTTTTCGCCGGCCAGTTGCTTGAGATCAAACGCATGAAGCGGTTGGCCCAGGGCATGAAGAATGTAATTGGTGATATCAACAATATTATTGATTGGGCGAACATCTATCGATAGCAAATGCTGTTTAAGCCAGGCCGGAGACTGGCTAACCTTTACGCCGAGGATAATGATACCGGTGTATATGGGGCAGCCATCAGGATCATGAACCTGAATCTCATTTCCTGCAGTTGTAAATGTGATATCCTGTTTATCCAGGGTTTTAACATTAGAGAGGCCTGCCAGGTCGCGTGCCACGCCATAGTGAGAGAGGGCATCAGGGCGATTGGGTGTAATGCCGATCTCATAAATGGTATCGGTTTCTATGAAATGTTCGAACGGGGTGCCAACTGTGTAACTCTCATCCAAAACCATAATCCCATCGTGGTTGTCCGAGAGACCAAGCTCATCTTCGGCACAGATCATACCCTGAGAAAGCTCACCCCGGATTTTGGATTTCTTGATTTTAAATGCCTTATCGGTACCGGGTTGCAGAACAGCCCCGATTTTAGCTACAGCCACTTTTTGGCCTTCTGCCACATTTGGTGCGCCACACACAATTTGCAGGATTTCGGGCTCTCCGACATTGACCTTGCAAATTCTCAGACGATCAGCATTGGGGTGTGCCTCAACTTCCAGAACTTTGCCAACCACTACATTGGAAAATTGCGGGCCTTTTGTTTCAAGAGCTTCTACTTCCAAACCCAGCGAGGTAAGTTTTTCACCAATCTCTTCAGGGGATTGCGATAACGAGGGGGCAAAAGTCTTGAGCCAATTTAAGGATATTTTCATTACGGTGCGGGTTTAAGTTAAAAAAGCCCTGATTAACATTGTAATCAGAGCTTTTTCTAATGTGACCCCAACGGGATTCGAACCCGTGCTACCACCTTGAAAGGGTGGTGACCTAACCACTAGTCGATGGGGCCTAAAATCGTATGGGTGAATGAGGGGACTCGAACCCCCGGCCTCCAGGGCCACAACCTGGCGCTCTAACCAACTGAGCTACAATCACCATGGCTTATTTTAAAGAGCCTTTTGTGTTGTATGCCCGACTGGACTCGAACCAGTAACCCTCAGCTTAGAAGGCTGATGCTCTATCCAATTGAGCTACGGACACAGTACTATGTCGGGGTACCGGGACTCGAACTCGGGACCTCCTGCTCCCAAAGCAGGCGCGCTACCAGCTGCGCCATACCCCGAAACAATAGAGCATCTATTATACGGTTATTTCATGAAAAATACAAGTACCTCTTTCTTTAATCACCCGATATTTTTTGTGATAGTTTTGTGACCTTTTCATGGCATATTATCTGGAATATCTTGTTAGGTATATCAATTTTTTTAAGGTACTAAGCTTTTGTTCATCTAACTATTTAATTAAATTCCTAATACATGGCAGTCAGACGATTTGGTGTAAGCCTGGAAGAGGGTTTATTGGAGTCCCTCGATACATATGTCCGTGAGAAGCACTTCTCTAATCGCTCTCAGGCCATCAGGCACCTGGTTAAAAGCCATTTGATTGAAAAAAAATGGGAGGCCGATCAACAGGTTGCCGGGGTAATTGTAATGGCCTACGACCATCACAAGCGGGATATCATGACTAAATCAACCAATATCCAGCATGAATTTCATGATGTGGTTCTGGCCACACAACATTTTCACTTAAACCACGACTATTGTCTGGAAACAATTTCTGTTAAAGGAAAAGCAAGTCGGCTTATGGCACTCTCCGATCGATTGATCAGCTTAAAAGGTATTAAAGATGGCAAGCTTGTAATGAGTGGTGCTGATTAAAAAAATTTAGGTATAAGTAGCATAATATATGATGGTAGTAACACGATCCGGTTTTGCCGGATATTCTTTTGTAAGACGGTAACACAAAAACAAAAAATCATAACACTTAATCATGGAAAACAAAATCAAGCACTTAAATATGATGAGGTTTAAAACAAGCTTAGCCTTTTTGGCGCTTTTGTGCTTTGCTACCGGGCTTCGGGCACAAACTGATACAAGTAAAGCCATAGTGCCACAACCTAAGGTTTTTCAAGCCAGTGAGATGGTTATCACTGCCACAAGAACAAAGCTGTTGCCGGAAGAAGTCCCACAACCTGTGGATGTGATTACCCGGGCCGAAATTGACCGGCGGTATCAGTATAATGTTGGCCAGATGCTGGATCTGGTACCCGGTGTGCGTATAATTCGCTCAGGTGGCACGATAGGCGCCGATTATGGTTTATCCATTCGTTCCCTGAACGGGGGACCCTCTTCAAATAAAACCCTGGTATTGATAGATGGCCGTCCGGTTAACAACGGCTGGAGCGGTGGGTTAAATTTTAATATGTTGCCCTCTGAAATAGTTCAGCGGGTTGAAATTGTCAAAGGAGCAGGATCGGCACTTTATGGCTCAAGAGCAACCGCAGGTGTAGTAAATGTTATCACCCGGAACCCTCAACCGGGGTGGCAATTCTGGGCATCGGTTGCCAGGGAATTTAATGCCTCCGAAGAGATCTCCTCTGACACACAGCAAGGTTTTGGCCGGCCTGATGTTTCCGCTACTAACCTGCAGCTTACAGCTTCTTACGGTGGCAAACGTGCCGGCCATTTCCTGGCGCTTGGATATCGGGCATCTGATCAATCCTTTTATGAAAAAGATCAGGAGAACGATTGGCAAAATCTGGATGGCAATTACAAGCTCAATTACGATATCTCTGATAACCTTAAAAGCCAGTTCAATATTAACTGGCACAGCAATTCCTGGAAAAACGAGGCAAACCGTGTGCCAACTGATGAGGATTACCGGTTTATCAGTGGTGATGGTACTTTAACTTATTCATTGGGATTTGGAGAACTGTTTGGCCGCGCCTACCTGAACTCGGCTCGGTACGACGAAAGCGTGCTCGCCAGCAATGTCACCACGGGATTCGATGCAAAACAATACGGGCTCTTGGTTGATTTAAGTATGCCGCTGTTCAATAAAGAGGCCCTGCTAAAAGTTGGCCTGGATGCCACACTGGATGATGCTGAAGCCCGGGACAAGCAAACCGTTGTGGATTTATCTTTCCAGGGAGTTGAAACCGTTGACGGCAAAGCGGTTGACTTTTACACCGGCTCTTATGGAGAAAATACCCAGAACAACAGCATGAGCAATATTGCATTCTTTACACAATATGAGCATAAATTTTTCAACCGGATAAATCTGGTTTTAGGGGGGCGGCTAGACCGGCATTCCGAGTTCGGGACCGTTTTTAATCCTAAACTTGGCGCCACCCTCGAAGCTTTTCGTTGGCAACAGTATACCACCACCCTGAAAGCCAATTACAGCAAAGGATTCCGGGCACCTACCATCCAGGGGTTATTCTCCAAATCGCTCGGTGGCTACGGCAACCCGGATCTCAAACCGGAGAAAACCGAGAATTTCGATCTGGGTCTGTTTCAGCGCCTGGGCAACTGGGGCGTTTTTGAACTCTCCTATTTTAGGATGAACGTGACAAATCTTATGATCAACGATAAGTTGGGCTCCACAGGAGAGGGTTACCGGGTTGAAGTTCAAAACTCGTCCAGTGGTTTGGATACACTGTCCTTTAACCTGCGGAAAAACCTGGGCAGTTATTCACCCAAAGGGGTTGAGGCCAGTTTAAAACTCAATCCACACCCACAAATCACGCTTTCGGGAGCTTATACGTATCTTGATCCTGAGGATTTCACATTTCAAACCTCAAAACATCGCTATAACTTGAGTGCCTATGGCTTTATGCCAATGGGCGACTGGCGGATGGAAACGGAAGTGATATATAATTATACAGGGGATGGTTTTTTCTTTGATTTCGAAAACCGGCCCTATGAGTCGTTCAGTACTATTAATTTAATGCTGGCGGCATCTTACCAGGAAGCATACCGACTGTCTCTGATAGCACAAAACCTTGGTGATACAAGCTATAAGCTTTGGCATTACGAGTATCAACCCGGCCGAACCATTACCCTACGCCTGGAAACACGTTTTTAAGATTTGTATGAAACAGGAGTACGCTAAATATACCGCACCTGAGTTTTGGGAACAGACCTGGCAGGAGGTTTCAAGGCACAATCCTTTGGGAGCAGCCTACCGCAATCCTAAAATCTGGGATAAAATGGCTTCTGGATACAACAAATCCGAAACAGATTTACAAGAGCGCCAGGCCCGTGAGAAGGCCTTGATCCAAAAGCTCAGCGATTTGGGGATGATTGGTGAAGGAAAAACCGTACTTGATCTGGGTTGCGGTCCGGGCAATTTTGCACTTGCCTTTGCCGAACACGGCTCTGAAGTGGTCGCTTTGGATGTCTCTGAAAAAATGCTTGAAGAGCTTCAAAAACGCATGCCCGGCCATTTAAGCAACAGGATAAAGCCGATACAGGCCGACTGGAAAATGTTAGATCTTCGGCAACATGGCTACGAAAAGGCCTTCGACCTGGTGTTTGCCCGCATGACACCGGCTTGCAATGCCCTGGATCAATTCGAAAAAATCCTGTCGGCCAGCCGAAACTGGTGTTACTATGCCTCCTGGGTGGGACACCGGAAAGATCAACCGTTGGACGAAGTATGGCAAACTGTTACCGGCCAACCACGAAACAGAGCCAACAATCAATTCCAGATTATCCTGAATCTGCTCATTACCCGGCAAATGTACCCGGAGTTGTGGTTTCATAAAGTTCATTGGCAAAAACATGAAAAGCCCAACGATGTGGTTCAGCATATTTCAACTCTCATCAGCACGGTAAAGGGGCAAGCCGAGACTGAGCTGATTCCGGAGATTTCAATGGCTCTTGAGCCATTTCTCAAAGATGGCAAGGTTCAGGAAACCAAAACCGGCATGATCGCTGAAATGCTTTGGCAGATGAATACATAATATTGACCTGATGAACATGCAGCAGAGCAAACCCAAGTCGTTTTTTCTGACCCAGATTCAAACCGTTTTTCTGGCTACTATGATCGCCTCCGATTTTGCTTTTGGCATGGTGGTCAAAAACCTCCTGGCACCAACTCACATTCTGGATATCATCCGAATAGATATGATCATCCCGTTTATGCTGATGCTGCTGACTCGTTTGATTGTCGATAAATTCGGAGTTCTGATACTCTACGAAGCCATTTGGGGTGTTCTGGCCGTTATTGCTATGCCGGCTTCTTTTGGATTGCCGGGTCTTCTAAAACTTGTACCGGCTATCTCTATGGGCATCATCCTGGACTCGCTGATGTCGGTATTAAAAAACTATCCCAAAACAAGGGTATATGTCTCGGCTGTTATTGGTGGTTTTCTCTCAACACTTGTGTTTTTCGGATTTAAAATCTTGCTGGGCATGCCCT
This sequence comes from uncultured Chlorobiales bacterium, assembly GCA_964642175.1. Taxonomy (GTDB): domain Bacteria; phylum Bacteroidota; class Chlorobiia; order Chlorobiales; family Chloroherpetonaceae; genus JANQGG01. The sequence goes on from CAZXOK010000010.1 coordinate 35,792, forward strand.
GGAATACATTCATCCAGATTTTATTCGGGGTACAAATGCTCACAAATGGCGTGGTTTGGTTTGCGGGCGCTTTCTTAACATTACTGGTTTTTCAACGGATCCGCGATACGCAGATGGTCAGGAGGATACAAGTTGCCCTGGGACATTGAACTTCAAAATCTGAGTTTTAAGCCGTTCGAGGCATCCGAGAATATTCTCAGTGATATATATCTAAAAATAAGACACGGGGAGCGTATTGGTATTTTAGGGCCTTCGGGTTCGGGCAAAACCACGCTTTGCTTCCATCTTATAGGGTTACACAAGATTGCTTTGACCGGTGAAACACGGGGGAAAATTTTAATCAATGGTGTAGATGTTTCGGCTTGTGTCTTTGAAGATCTTAAAAGAGAAATGGGTTTTATACCGGCCATGTTGCTCCAAAACCCGGAAAGCCAGATCTTTGCCAACATGGTCCAAGAGGAAATCGCTTATGGCCTTCAGGATCCGGAGCGTGTGATCATCCGGGATGTCTTAAATCAGGTGGGATTGCAGGGGTATGAAAAACGATCTGTTAAGGCACTTTCTTTAGGCGAAAAACAGCGTGTATTGATTGCAACTTTATTAGCCCAAAATCCCTCTGTATTGGTTATGGATGAACCAACCAACAGCCTTGATGGATTGGGGCAAGCCCGGTTTCTTGAAAGTATCGGGCCACTTGGTGCAACTCAGATCATGATTGAACACAATCTGAAGCTTTTATGCCACTGGGCAGAACGAATTGTGGAAATAAAGGCAGGACGGATTTGTTTTGACGGGCCGGTGCAAAAATGGCTTAAAGAAACCAAAGTACCACCGAGATTTTTTAGTGCAGGGCTCAGCCATAAAAGTGATGGCAAAAATGGTTCTACAGCATTATCCCGGCAATCACAACAAACTGGCAATGTGGCTACTGAAACCGATACGACCCAGCCTATTCTAAAATTTAACAAGGTCTCTTGTGCTTACACAAAAGAGAAAACTGTATTCCGGGACGCCTGTTTTGAGATTGAAAAAGGGCAAACGGTTGGTGTGTTGGGATTGAATGGTTCGGGCAAAACAACCCTTTTCAAGCTGATTTGTGGGTTGAAAAAGCCACAGTCAGGCACCATTTTTTTTAGAGAACAATCACTGGAAAAGCAAAAGCCTGAAGATTTCTTAGGCCTTATCGGGTATGTGTATCAGAATCCCGAGTATCAGCTTTTTGAAGATACGGTTGAGCGTGAGTGTAATTTCATCCTGAGAAATTTAAATTCCAGCCATACTGAGATGCAACAAAAAACGCGCAAATGGCTGGCGTTTTTTGGCCTGGGCGAGCTTGCCATGCGTTCGCCGTTCAGCATGAGCTACGGTGAAAAACGTCGATTAAGCCTGGCATCGGTCTTGATTTCAGAACCCGAAATTGTATTGCTTGATGAGCCAACCACCGCTCTTGATGAATCCAATATTACAGCTTTAGAAGAATTGATTTTTGAATTAAGTTCTCAGCAGGGTAAAACCATACTTGTTGCCACGCATGATCTGGATTTTGCCAGGCGCGTGGCCGATCGGTTTTTGATCATCGAAAATGGCGGGCAAGTAATAACCAAATCAAAGCATGAGTTAAACCCGGAATACTGCGTAGAAAAAGGATTTCAGGTGCCCATAACCTTAAACGCCGGCTTTAATGAATTTTAGTATTAACAGCAAAAAAACGATCCTACATGAGTTGAATATTCTCACAAAGCTGAGTCTCATGGTAGGCCTTTCGGCAGGGGTTTTTTTGGTGAATTCGCTCTGGCTGCTCTCAGGTTTGCTTATTTTGGGTATCCTGATTTACACCCGGTTAGACATTCGCCTTGGATCTCTGAAATGGGTACTCACACTAATGCTTATAAATTCACCCCTTACACTTTTGGTGTTCTTACTTTCATTCGGGTTTGAAGAGGGCTTTTCGCAAACGATCCTTCTGAAAGGCCTGGCTCAGGGGGGGGTGTTTTTGAGCCGGATCTACATTTTAATTCTGTTCAACATTATTTTTGTTGCCACAACCGACCTGCGGGAGCTTACTGCGGGGTTAAAAACCTTGAAAATCCCCAATGAGATCTCAGATTTAATTGCCACGTTATTTGGTTTTCTGCCCATTATGGTCGAAGAAGCCCGACGCATTGTTGAAATACAGCGGATGCGCGGTTTGAAACCCCTGCATCTCATGAATCCGGCAAAATTCACAGCACTGGTTATTCCATTGCTGATGCTCAACATGCAACGCTCTTACGAAATCACCCTGACCAAATACCTGCGTGGCAATGGAAATCAAGTGGAATTACCGGGATTAAAATTTTCAAGACACGACGCCCTGGCCTTCTCCGGAATGGTTGGGCTAATCGTGGTTATGTTGCTGGTTAATTAAATGGTTTGTAAGAGCTATTTTTAACAATGCTTGTTTCATGCTCTGCAGAATAGAGATTCGAGGGGCTTTAGATCACCATATATAATTATTGTAATTGATCGTAAAGCTCCTTATTCAAGTCCTTCTCATAAGCCTCAGACTTAGGTGAACATCTGTTAAGTTTATGGTAAGTGTCTTGGATTAATGTGTTTTTAAGTTATTTTTTTGCCGCTCAATCGTCCTATTATTCCCTTTTTCCGGGTTCGTTGCCTGAACGTTTAGATAAAACTTAGGTGAAATCAATAAGTTCATACAGAAAAACGTAATCAGTGACTAAACTTTAAATAAACGACCATGAAAGCCATTATCCCAGTCGCCGGTGTTGGAAGCCGGTTGAGACCACATACCCACACATTGCCAAAAGTGTTGCTCAACGTTGCCGGTAAGCCCATTATCGGGCACATTGTTGATAAACTTATTGAAGAAGGCATTCGAGATGCCGTTGTGATTATCGGCTACCTCGGCGATATGATCCAGGAATACCTAACAGAGAACTACGATATTAATTTCACATTTGTTGAGCAGGAGGAGCGTAAAGGCCTGGCCCATGCCATCTGGATGTGTAAAGAGCATGTCGATATGCAGGAAGACCTGTTTATAATTTTAGGCGATACAATCTTTGAAGTGGATTTAAAAGACGTGGTAAATGGCAGCCAATCCTCGCTGGGTGTAAAAACCGTTGAAGATCCACGCCGGTTTGGTGTGGCCGTTCAGGAAAATCATGTGGTAACCCGGTTGGTGGAAAAACCCGATCAACCGGTCAGTAATCTGGCACTGGTAGGACTGTATTGTATTAAGAATTCCCAGTTGCTTTACGATTGCCTGGATTACGAGATCGAGCACGATATTCGTACAAAAGGGGAGTTTCAATTAACCGACGCCCTTCAGATGATGATTGAGCACGGAGAAAAATTTACAACATTTCCTGTAGAGGGATGGTACGACTGCGGAAAACCCGAAACCCTTCTGGAAACAAACGAGATATTGCTGAAAACCAAAGCAAATGTACATAAATGTAAAAATTGTGTGATTCACCCACCGGTTTATATTGCTGAAGACGCGGTTATCGAAAACAGCATTATCGGGCCTTTTGCAACCATTGGCCGAAAAGCAGAGATTAAAGATGCAATTGTTAAGCACTCAATTGTAGGCCGCCAGGCCAAAGTAAGTGGTTTGCTGTTGCATAACTCTATTGTGGGAACAAACGCTGTGTTAAACGGCAGTTTCAGAACCATTAATATCGGCGACTCTTCAGAAGTAGACTTCCATTAACCACCGATTCAACCAGTTGGATGTCAAACAACTTTGGAATATTAAACTCAGAATAATATATTCTCTGCGTGTTTGACATCCCCAATATCTTTGGACACGGTGTCAAAGGCTTTAAAAGAATTTCCCGGTAATCACCGGGCAAACTACAGCCGTGTCCTGACATAAATATCATTGTTAGGAAGCCTTGGCCTTCAAAAGCTAAAGGCTTTTTTTATGGTGTGAATCTTTAAAGAACACATTTTTTAACACAAAAATACATTCGATATGTCTAGATTTTTATTTACTTCAGAATCCGTTTCAGAGGGACATCCTGATAAAGTTTCTGATCAAATCTCTGATGCCGTTCTTGATGAATTCTTAAGACAAGATCCAAATTCTCGTGTAGCCTGTGAAACATTCTGCACAACAGGTTTAGTGGTTGTTGGTGGCGAAGTAACTTCTAAGGGTAGAGTAGAAGCTGAGCCTTTAATCAGAAAAGTTATTAATCAAATCGGTTACACCAAATCCGAGTACAAGTTCGATGCCGAGTCTTGTGGTATTTTATCGGCCCTTCATTCTCAATCACCTGATATTAACCGCGGAGTTGATCGAAAAGAAGAAATCCCTGATCCTTTAGACAGAATTGGTGCCGGCGACCAGGGTTTGATGTTTGGTTTTGCCTGTAAAGACACACCTGAATTAATGCCAGCCGCCATTCAGTATGCACACAACCTGGTGAAAACCCTGGCTGATGTTCGCAAAGAAGGAACAACTATCAAGTACCTGCGTCCCGATTCCAAGAGCCAGGTGACCCTGGAATACGATTACCATGAAATTGTTCGTGTTGATACCGTTTTGATTTCAACACAGCACGATCCAGAAGAAAGTGGCTATTCAGAAGCCCAGTGGCAGGAGCGTATTAAAGAAGAGGTGATTAACTGTGTGATTAAAAAAGTGATCCCGTCTGATCTGGTTGATGACAAAACCAAGTACATCGTTAATCCAACCGGACGTTTCGAAGTGGGTGGCCCTCATGGCGATACAGGTTTAACAGGCCGCAAAATCATTGTTGATACTTATGGTGGTGCTGCACCTCACGGCGGTGGTGCATTCAGTGGTAAAGATCCATCCAAAGTTGATAGAAGTGCCACCTATGCAGCTCGTTACATTGCGAAAAACGTGGTCGCAGCCGATCTGGCCGAGCGTTGCACCGTTCAGGTGTCTTATGCCATCGGTATTGCCCGTCCGGTTTCAATTCATGTAGATACCCATGGTACAGCTACAGGCGGATTGAAAGACGCTGAAATTCAGGAAAAAGTTGAAAAAATCTTCGACCTGCGCCCGGCTGCCATCATCGAAGGATTTGGCTTGAATAAACCTAATGGGTGGTGCTTCCAGGATACAGCTGCTTATGGCCACTTTGGTCGTGATATTTTCCCCTGGGAAAAAACAGATAAAGTAAATGAATTGAAAAGCGCCTTTAAGTAAATGTGAACATTAGCTAGAATTTTTACCTAAACAACAAAACGATATTTTATGACGACTCAAGAGAAATTACAGTACAAAGTAAAAGATATTTCACTGGCAGAATGGGGACGTAAAGAAATTCGCCTGGCTGAAGCTGAAATGCCCGGCCTTATGCAGATCCGCGAGGAATTCAAAGCCTCACAGCCTTTAAAAGGTGCTCGTATTGCCGGTTGTTTGCACATGACCATTCAAACCGCTGTATTGATTGAAACCTTAGTTGAATTAGGTGCCCAGGTAACCTGGTCTTCCTGTAATATTTACTCAACCCAGGATCATGCTGCTGCTGCAATTGCTGCTGCAGGTGTTCCGGTATATGCCTGGAAAGGCATGACCGAAGAAGAGTTCTTCTGGTGCATTGAACAAACCATTTTCTTTGAAGATGGCCAGCCCTTGAACATGATTCTGGATGATGGTGGCGATCTGACTGAAATGGTCTTTGAGAAGTTCCCGGAACTGGCGCAGAGTATTAAAGGTATTTCCGAAGAAACCACCACTGGTGTACTTCGTCTTTACGAACGCGAGAAAAAAGGTACGCTTTCCATCCCGGCCATTAATGTGAATGATTCGGTTACCAAGTCCAAATTTGATAACAAGTATGGATGCCGCGAATCCTGTGTGGATGCTATCCGCCGTGCAACAGATGTAATGATTGCCGGTAAAGTGGCTGTTGTTGCAGGTTTTGGTGATGTGGGCAAAGGTTCTGCTGAATCGCTTAGCAATGCCGGCGCACGGGTTATCGTTACAGAAATTGATCCGATTTGCGCACTACAGGCAGCCATGGAAGGCTACGAAGTGAAAAAAATGGACGATGCGGTTAAAGAAGCTGATATTGTGGTTACCGCTACAGGAAACCGCGATGTGGTTACCGAGCGCCATTTCCGCTCCATGAAAGACAAATGTATTGTTAGCAACATCGGACACTTCGATACAGAAATCGATATGGCCTGGTTAAACAATACCTATGGCAATACCCGTGATGAGATCAAACCTCAGGTTGATCTTTATAATATTGAAGGTAAAGAGGTGATTGTACTGGCTCAGGGTCGTTTGATGAACCTGGGGTGTGCCACCGGCCATCCATCTTTTGTGATGTCTAACTCTTTCTCCAACCAAACACTGGCTCAAATTGAGCTCTATAACCATCCTGAAAATTACGAGAAGAAGGTTTATACCCTTCCGAAACACCTGGATGAAAAAGTGGCTCAATTACACCTTGAAAAAATTGGAGTTGAGATTGATACCTTGAGCGACGTGCAAGCCAAATATATTGGCGTTGATGTAAAAGGTCCGTTCAAGCCAGAGCATTACCGCTATTAAGTTTAAGCGGAACGCATTTATAAAAGGCAGCCTTTATGGCTGCCTTTTTTGTTTAGTGCTTGATAAGAAGTATTAGTTTGTCGGGCAGTAATCTGTTGGATAGGGTCTTTTTAATCACATACCTTGCCAGCCTGGTGGCAGGCCAGATCGTCTGAGTTGGTGTTTTCAAGCAATTCCTGGGCCAGCTGGCTATCAAACCCGCAATCCAGCTTTTGTCCAACGCGCAGAAGCGGTCGCCTGATCAGGTAATTGTCTTTGATCATTTCAGCCAGGGTACTTTCTTCATCCCATTCTTTTGGCTTTGCCTCCCCTTTTTTAACACGCGGAGCATACGGGTTGTGCCATTTCTGAAGCGGCAGGTTCTGGAAAAAAGGCCTTAGTGATTCTTTAGACCACTCTTCTTCGAATATATTTTTAACAGTAACCTGATGGTTCAGGCTTCGGAGCTTTTCCACCTGCTTCTTATTATTCTTGCACTCGGGTTTTACGTAGATTTCAACTTCCATAAAAAACTCGCTTTCTTCATTTGTTAGAACTCTCTATGAGATATTTCAAAACTGATTTCCCCCGTTCAGCCCATAAACCAGCTGCATGGGTGAATAAATGTCTGCATTTTTCGGCTGTTGTGCAATATGGAGGGCAAAAATTTTAATCTACCTTACCAGGTTGGCGTGTCGATTTTGTATAAAATATGATGTCTGAAAACAGGATCCGGTTTTGGGTGTCTGTGGCGGTAAGTGTTCATCAATTAAATAAAAAAAGAGCCGGGAGGAATAATCCTGCCTACGGCCCTTTTCCAATTAACTATGACAATGAGAAGCGTAAAGAACACAAAGAACATTTACTAAATTTTCATCTGAAATATAGCGAATTATGATTTATTCCCAAAATCATATCGGCCCGAAACATCCGAAAATTTTTAGTAGATTTCAGACTGATTTCATCCTAATCCAAATCGCTAACACTCATGGTTGAGTTTGTTCATCTTCACACCCACACCCATTACTCGATGCAGGAGAGTACCATTCTGCCAAAGGAGCTTTTTAAGCGATGCAAAACCCTTGGTATGAATACAATCGCTGTAACCGATTATGCCGGTGTGTTTAATATGCCCCAGTTGTTTAGTTACGCAAGGGAAGAGGATATTAAATTAATCATTGGTGCCGAGTTGTACCTGGTTGAAGGCGATTTACATGATAAGTCCGAACAGGATACCTTTCATCTGACGGTGTTGGTTAAAGATCAGGTTGGATATCAGAACCTTTGCCGTATTCTGTCCTCAGCGGCTCGCGATGGGTTTTTCAAACAAAAACCAAGGGTGGATGCGGGTTTGCTGCAAAAATATCATGAGGGCCTCATATGTCTCTCTGGTTGTGAGCAAGGCCGGCTGGATCAATTACTCCTGTCTGATCAGGCTGATCTGGCCAAATCCTGGACGCAATCCTTTCAGACCATTTTCGGAGATGATTTTTACATTGAACTGGCCAATCATTACACCGATTACGATCTCAGGCTGAACGATCAAAAGATCATCCTGGCTAAAGAATTGAACATTGAACTGGTGGCCACCAACAATGTGCATTACCTTGAAAAAAAACACTGGCAGTACCAGGATGCCCTTCAGGCCATTAAAAACAAACAGATTCTATCGGCGCCCGATCGTGTAAAACTACCCACGCAGGAGTTTTACCTGAAATCTCCCGATGAGATGGCCACCTTGTTTGATAACACTCACAACGAACTTAGCAACACCCGGGTGATTGCAGATAAATGCCTTTTCCAGTTTCATGATGAAGAACCCAAATTACCCACCTTCGATATCCCGGAAGACTTCGATGATGATAAAGCTTATTTAAGGCATTTAACCTACGAGGGCGCCGGACGAAAATATGGCGACCTGGAAAACACGGGTGAAGAAGGTCGCGAGATCAAAGAGCGCATTGAGTATGAACTGGAGATTATCACCACCATGGGATTCAGCTCGTATTTTTTAATCGTGAGCGATTTGATTGCCGCATCCAGGAAAATGGGCTACTCGGTGGGGCCGGGACGCGGTTCGGCAGCCGGCAGCATCGTGGCGTACCTGACAGATATCACCCAAATTGATCCCATTAAATACAAGCTTTTGTTTGAGCGCTTTTTGAACCCGGAGCGTATTTCCATGCCGGATATCGATATTGATTTCACCCCGGTAGGTAAGCAAAAAGTATTGGATTATACCATACTGAAATACGGGGCAGAAAGTGTGGCTAAGGTGATTGCCATTGGCACATTGGGCGCAAAAGCCGCCATTCGGGATGTTGGTCGCGTTCTGAACCTGCCGCTTCAGACCGTCGACCGGATTGCAAAACTGGTGCCTTCCAAGCCGGGAACCACACTTGCCAAAGCTTTTGACCAGGTTCAGGAACTGCGGGATATGGAAAAAAGCAACGATCAGAAAATCCGGAAACTCATTGAAATTGCCCGTGAAGTTGAAGGCCGGGCCCGGAATGTCTCAATGCATGCAGCCGCAGTGGTCATAACCGATGGCCCGATAGAAGACGTGGTGCCACTCTATGTCTCGAACAAGATTGTGACCGAAGAACGCCGCTATGCCGATGAAGAGCAGCAGGAAACCAGCGCAGCCAAAGAAAAAACACCGGGTGATGATAAACAGGTGGTGTCGCAATTTGATAAAGACTGGATTGAAAAAGCCGGCCTGTTAAAAATTGATTATCTGGGCCTGGAAACACTTGCCGTTGTGGATGAAACCCTGCGGCTCATCAAACGCCGTTATAATGTCGAGATCGACCTTGAAAAAATTCCCATGGACGATAAGGCCACCTTTAAGATCTTCCAGGAAGCTAAAATGGCCGGTATTTTCCAGTTTGAATCGCAGGGCATGCAAAAGTACATGAAACGGCTTCGTCCGACTGTGATCGGAGATATTATTGCGATGAGTGCTTTGTACCGGCCGGGTGCGTTAAATGCTCGAATTGATGAGCATCGTAACGCGGTGGATCTGTTTGTTGATCGTAAGAACGGCCGGGAAGCTATCGCCTACATGCATCCCTCGTTGGAAGAAGTGCTTTCCGAAACTTACGGTGTTATTGTCTATCAAGAGCAGGTGATGCAGATCTCTCAGGTAATGGGCGGGTTCACCCTTGGAAAAGCCGATAAACTTCGCAAGGCCATGGGTAAAAAGAAACCTGAAATTATGGCCAGGTTCCGCGATGATTTTATAAACGGTGCCGTTGAGCAATCGATAGATCAGAAAATTGCCGAACAGGTTTTTGATCTTATGGCTGAATTTGCCGGGTACGGCTTCAACAAAAGTCACTCAGCCTCTTATGGTGTATTGGCCTACTGGACCGGTTATTTAAAAGCGCATTATACGGCTGAATTCATGACAGCTATTCTGAACAGCGAAGCCGGCGACACCGATCGTATGCGAATGCTGTCAGACGAGGCCAAAAGCCTGGGCCTGAGATTATTGCCACCCGATATCAATCTCAGCGATGCATTATTTACTGTTGAAGATGAGGAAGATGACCATAAAGCCATTCGTGTGGGGTTCAGCGCCATCAAGCATGTGGGTGGTGCGGCAAGGGAAATTGTCAGGGCAAGGCTTAGAAAAGGTAATCAGTTCAATGATATTTTTGATTTTTTCACATCGGTGGATCTCAGGGTTGTCAATAAAAAAGCCCTTGAATGTCTCACTGAGGCCGGGGCTTTTGATGTCCTGAATCCAAATCGTGCCCGGTTGTTTAATAACCTGAGTAAAATTGTAGATGTTTGCCAAAAAAAGAATAAAAAAGAGATGCTCGGTCAGGAAGGCTTTTTTAACACCGAGTCTTATTTTAATGAAAAAGTGGCCTCTTTGATTGAAATGGAGGATACAGAGGATTGGGATGAAATTGAAAAACTGAAACGAGAGAAAACATTATCTGGGTTTTACCTCTCCAGGCATCCCCTGGAGGCTTACCGGCGGGATTATGAAGCGTTTGGAACCCTGAAACTATCGGATAAGGATTATGAAAACAAGCGGCTTCAGAAAGTTATCGGAATGATAACAGACACAAAGAAACACCTTGATAAAAAAGGGAACACCATGATGTTTGGCGTGATAGAGGATTTTGAAGCCAAAGCTGATTTTACGGTTTTTTCAAGTGTTTATAAACATTTCCAGGATGTGTTAAAGAAGGATGCCCTGGTGATGCTGATTGCTGAAGCAGAACTCAAGGACGGACAAACCAAGCTTCTGGTTAATGAGGTGATCCCAATAGAAGATGTCAGGGAAAGATGTGCCAACCAGGTGGTGTTGCAACTCAATGAACTGGATTCAGATGTTTTAAACAAAATGAAGAAAGTTAAATCTATCTGCGACAGTCACAAAGGACGGCTTCCTTTAAGAATCGAAATAGACCTGCCAGACTCTGAAATTGGAGCACACTTGAATTTATTTGCCCGTCAGGTTACCCTTCAGGCCAGTAATGAAGTGCTGGATCAGTTTTCAGAATTGCTTGGCGAGGAAAATGTGAAACTTGCAGTTTAAATCCTGTAAGCATATGGATAGTAAATTATTTTTTTTATCTTTCTGTAATATCCTTAAAAAATAAACTAACACTAATAAACTATTCTAGTTATGTCTCAAGAAGCAAAATATTTAACAGCCAATGATGGTAATTTTGATGCTGAAGTTTTAAAGTCAGATAAACCGGTTTTGGTTGACTTTTGGGCTGAATGGTGCGGACCATGCAGAATGATTGCCCCAATGATTGAAGAACTGGCAAATGATTACGATGGGAAAGCTGTTATTGCTAAGCTGAATGTGGATGAAAATCCTAATGTATCGATGAAATATGGTATTCGCAGTATTCCTACACTTCTTATCTTTAAAGGCGGCGAAGTGGTCGATCAGGTTGTTGGCGCAGTTCCAAAGAATGTTATTGCTGAAAAGCTCGATGCCTTAGGCGCATAGATCTATCAACTTTTGTCTTTCAAGTGTTTCACATTTTTCCCTAAACTCGCTATCAGAAAGTATTGAGAATGTCTCAGGAAAATCATCAGGTTCAAAACGTGATTATACTAGGTTCTGGACCTGCTGGTCTGACTGCTGCTATTTACGCCAGCAGGGCTAATTTAAAGCCGCTTTTGATAGATGGTGTTCAGCCGGGTGGTCAATTAATGATAACCATGGATGTTGAAAATTATCCGGGTTTTCCGCATAGTGTTATGGGACCTGCGTTAATGGATAGTTTCCGTAACCAGGCCAGCAAGTTTGGTACAGAATTTATCTACGGCCAGGCAACAGATGTGGATTTCAGTCAAAGGCCTTTCAGGGTAAAAGTTGATGAGAAAAAAGAGCTTAAAGCAAAAACGGTAATCATTGCTACAGGCGCGAAAGCAAATTTATTAGGGCTTGAATCTGAAAGTAAGTATATGGGGTTTGGCGTATCGGCTTGCGCCACCTGTGATGGCTTTTTCTTTCAGAATAAAAAAGTAATGGTTGTTGGCGGTGGAGACAGTGCATTGGAAGAAGCGATATTTCTAACAAAATTTGCTTCAAGTGTCACGATCATACACAGGCGTGAAGAATTCAGGGCTTCGAAAATTATTATTGACAGAGCGAAAGCCAATGCTAAAATTGATTATATTCTCAACAGCACAGTCGAAGAGTTCCTTGGTGATGGCCAAAAGCTCACTGGTGTTAGGCTTGCAAATAAAATAAATGGCAAAGTATCTGAAGCGCTTTGCGACGGCGTTTTTATCGCTATTGGACATTCACCAAATACATCGGTTTTTAAAGATCAGATAAATATGGACGCTTCGGGTTATATTCTTACAGAGAGTGGTACAACTCAAACTTCAGTACCGGGTGTTTTTGCTTGTGGTGATGTCCAGGATAGTTCTTATCGTCAGGCTGTTACAGCAGCGGGAACCGGATGTATGTCGGCTATAGATGCGGAGAGATTTTTACAGGAAACGGATTCTTAAATTCGGCTGGAATCCGGACTTAAAGTTTAAATAAATTTAATTTAGACCAGAAGCCTTGTTTTTTTTATAAAGCAATAGCTATATTTGGGCGGGAATTGTATTATTATTCATGCTGCTCCATAAGCTTTATGATTACCTAAACCATAGAAACCCAGCATATTTTGAGACAAGATTACAACTTAACTCTGTTTAAGATCATAAAAACACTCAGAGGTATCTTAGTTGCAACACTTTTTGTGAGTGTTGGACTGCTTTCAACTGCGCATTCCCAGGCTCTATCGGGTTCTTTATCATCTGATGCTGTTAGGAGTTCTGAGTTTTTAGATGACCTTTTAGCTAAAGAACGCTATTTGGATTATCTCTCTACTAATTTATCCGTCATGAGTTCTGGAATAGGCGAAGAGGAATTTTCAGAGATTTACAGGCAGTATGTTTCCCAACAAGGGAGTCCCAAGAAAATATCAATTAACGACTTTGGTTACGTTGGCGGACCGGAAGGTCGGATCTATAGTTTTCCGAGTCAGGTCGATTATGAGCGTTTTGTTCAGTACCTACATTACTTTAATACCCACCAAAGGCTTACAGCCTATAAAAAAGCAATAATAAAAAATGCTGCCCCTTCTGTTTCGAACAGACTGTTTGAGCAAGAGCTGGTAAGTGCGGTAAGAAGTTTTAATATCGGTGATTATCAGACTGCAAGGCTTCAGTTCAGAGATATCCACGACACATATTCAGAGCTTAGAAAAGGAAATCTTGATGAAGTCCTTTACTATCACGCTGAATCATCATTTGGAATGCGATTTTACTCTGAAGCTTTGGAGGTCTACAACCAGCTGATAAAAACATATCCCCAGTCATCAAAATCACCTGCAGCTGCTCACAAGATCATTTTTATCCATTATGTAAATTCAGACTTTAATAAAGTAGTTTCTGCCTACAATCGTTTTCAGTCAACGCTGAGCATGGATAGCCAGGCTTTGGATAAGACGCTTACGGTTCTGGCAACTATTGAGTATGAGAATAAAAATTACAAAAAAGCCATTCAGTATTTAGACGGCCTTTCTAAACGTGGTCGTGAAGATCAGATGACTCAGTTCCTGCTTGGTACCATCTACCTGAATTTGAATGATAATGCCAATGCAGAGACGCAGTTTAAAAAAGTGGTTGATCAAACAGTATGGCCCTGGACCGAGAAAATATATACCTACCTTAAAAATAGTGCTTACCTTCAACTCGGTTACCTTAATTACCGAAATGGTAAGGCAAAGATGAAAGAAGCCCGTGACTTGTATGAGCAGGGATTTGAGAAAAAGTCTACATTTGAAAGAAGATTCGCACTGAATTATTACATACAAGCTGAAAATTATTTCAGGAAGATATCCAAGGGGTATCCCGAGTTTGAAGTGGCTCAGTTAGCCAAAATTTGGGCTGAGTTTAAGAAGAGTAATTTTGATGATAGTAAAGATGAAATTGATGACTTTGTTAAGCGTTTTAAATCATCTGATATCATTTACCAGGGGTTGTATCTATCAGGACATATTTCACAAGTAGAAGATCCAACCGATCCGAAAGTGTCTTTAAAAGACTTTTACTATGTGTTCAATGGTATGGCTACCAACGAGTATGTCAAGAAGTTTTATGTTCAAAAGCGTACTTTGGATCAACAGCGGAGAAATGTACTGAATGTAATCAATTCTACATCTTCACCGATTGAAAAATCAGCTGCACAAGAGTTGATCGTTACATTAAATAAAGCGTTGGAATTGGTTAATATCGATCGAAACAGCTTTGTGGCATCTGATACCAGTTTATTCACCGCACAGCAATATAATGAGTTATCAGCCTTTATGCCTGTAATGCAAGAGGCAAAGTCAAAAATGGCAAAATCAGGCTATCTGAATTTGGCATCATTCGCCCAAAGAGGCTACTCGGCCTATAAAAAATTAGTTGAGTTGTCTTTGCAGCCGATTACTGATGAGATCAGATTATTTGTTGAGCATTCAAGTATTTTTTATAGTAATGAAGTTCAGGATTTTAATGATTATATCAATCACTACCTGGTGAGTTTAACAAATAACGAAAACCAGTCTTTAAGCCAGATCCAAAAACTGGGCAGTTTTAAAAGTAACTCACTTCATCAGAAAGCATTGGTAGGTTACCTGAAAAACAACGCCGAGATTATTAGAAACCGAAGCAGTTTAATTAAGACTTTGCTTGCTGAAAGCCAGTTTTATGCATCTAATAATATTGATTTTGCCGGTGAAACGGCTCAGTATGCATTTAGTGGGTTGCTTTATGATCAGATAAAAGACAAGAGAAAACTAATAGATCATTATCGCAAGACGGTCAATATCTTTAAAAATGCGGCAAGAAATAAAGTTGAGCAGATGGAATTCTATTTAAGAGAGCTGGACCGTGAGGATGTTGAAGAAGTAAAAATCGAGAATGTTGATGCAATGCAACAACAATTTGAGAGTATTATCGGAGATTTTCGCAAAGCCTTTTTTGAAGGTACTGATCACTTGTTGATCAAGAAACAATAAATTTTATTTTATTTTATTATTAATTCAATTTTGGAGGATATATGGCAAAGAAAAACAAATTATTTCTGTGGATTCTCATTTTTATGGGGCAAGCTGTAGGGTATGGTTTTTATGTGTTTACGGGTACCCAGCCACACGGAACCGTATTAGGGAACCTTCATGAAGGTGGTGTTTTGGTGGGTGTGCTTGTAGGTACAATTTTAATCCTTTCTACAGTAGTGCTTGAGCGTTCTCTGGCTTATAAAAGAGCAGATGGTAAAGGAAATCTTGATCAGTTATTGAAAGCTGTGAAGCAGGATATTGAAAGAGGTGCCATTAATGAAGCTTTGCAAAAATGTGAGCGTCATGCCAGTTCTGTGGCTTCATGTATTATGAGTGGCCTTGAGCGTTTCAGATCACTGGATGAAGTTGAACCTCGTTTCAATGCAAAAATTTCTGAAGTACAGAAAGCTATTGATGAAGCAGCTAATTTTGAATCCGCTCAATACGAAACCAATCTTACGCCAATTAAAACAATTGCAACAATTGCTACTTTGATCGGTTTGCTTGGTACGACACTTGGAATGATTAAAGCGTTTGCTGCTCTTGCTGAATCAGGTGGTGCCGCTGATGCTTCAAAGCTTTCAGCTGCGATTTCTGAAGCGCTGTTCAATACAGCCTTTGGTTTAACAGGCGCTATTTTAGGTACAATTGCATTTAACTACTTTAAAGCACGCATAGATGAATTTACTTATTTCATCGATGAAGCCGCATTTGAAGTTATTCAAACTTTGACCATTTCTCGACGCAATTTGATTTCCGAGAGAGAGCGCATGCAGTAATCTCTTTGATTGAATCAAAAATTGAACAAGAGAATCGTTGGTATTCAGGAACGCTAAAATAACATCTTATGAATTTTTTTGCTTTTTTTCTTCATGGTGGTGATGATCATGTCGATTTGGCTCCGTTGGTTGACATTGCTTTTTTGTTATTGACATTTTTTATGATGACAACAACATTTAAGACATCGGATGAGGTGGCTTTAAAGTTGCCTGCTTCAACTTCTGAAGAAAAAGAACCTACAACCAGATATATGACTGTTACTATAGGTGATAGCTTGTCTGGTACTCCTATTGTTTTTAATGCAGATTTGCAGCATGTAAGACAGAAAGCTTTGGCTGTTATTGGTGTCTCTGAGACAGAAGCATTAAGAACAACTGGTTTTGAGGTAAAAAAAGATCAGTTGTATGGTATTCTTAATGTTGCCAGGCAAGTTGAACCCAGCCAGAAAATCGTGTTGAAATGTGATAAACATGCAAAATTTGGTATGGTTCAGGAAGTGATGGTGATTATGAAGAAGGTCAATTTCAAAGATGTGCAATTAATGACGGAACTGGAGAATTAGCTTCCAGAATGTCTAATTCTTAAATAATGATCAAAAAGATATAATATGAGTCTTTTAGAAAGATCACGCGGTGCTAAAGAGCAGATGAGAATGGGTAAAACCAATGCTCAGGCACGCAAAACCAAAAAATTCAAAGAAAAATCAGACGAGGTTGCAAATATCGATTTGGCACCACTTGTTGATATTGCTTTTCTTCTGCTTACATTCTTTATGATGACCACTACATTTGCCAAGCCGAATGTTATGGAAATGGGGCTACCTGAAGAATCAAAAGGTGGTAAAGCGGTTGAAATCAAACCTGAAAATGTACTAACTATCAGAATCAGTAAAACCGGGCAGGCGTATTTGAATCAGGGTCTCGATAAGCCTCAACAGTTGCAGTTTGATAAGATAAAAGATGAAATATCAAAGTTTGTTAAGTCAAATCCTTATATCATCACAACGATTAAGGTTGATAAAGATGCACAATATGTAAATATGGTAGATATTGTTGATGAGGTCTACAATGCAGGTGTAAGAAAATTTGCATTGGCAGATATGAATGAAAAAGAGAAGAAAGAAATAGATGAGATTGAAAACCCTGGTGCTGTCCAATCTGAGGAAACAAATTAAGGAGCTAAAGTAATATGAAAACACGTTCAATGGGTTTATCTTCCTCGTCAGAAACTTTCTGGTGGGCACAAAAACCTTTAGCATATCAGATAAGAATTGACTACCAAAAGCGAACATTAATTTCATTTGTTGTTGGTTTAACAATTCTTATGCTATCTATTTCTTCATATTTTATTTTACAAGCATTGGAAGATGATGTTGATGTAGCTAAAACGGTTGCGGTGAAAATAGCTCCTGATTTAATCCCGCCACCACCACCACTGGAAGAAACAACAGGTGAAACCGGTGAAGGGTCAGAAGGTGGAGGATCAGGATCCTCTGAAGGTTCTGATATGTCTTCAGGAGAAGCAAGAGGTGCCGTGGCCAGTGCAGTTGCTTCAGGTGTTCAGGCTGGTATTGCTGAAGCTTTGTCATCTGGAATATTTGGTGAAGGTGGAGGTATACCTACAGCTACAGAAGGAGCACTGGGAACAGGTGAAGGTATTTTAAGTAATATAGGTGCTGGCGGTGGATTAAGAGGTCTTAGCGGTACTGGTCTTGGAACGGGCACAGCAGGTTTTGGTTCAGGTGGTGATGTTGGATTTGGTGGAACCGGTGGTGGTATCGGTGGTGGTAAAGGTATCGGCCTTGGTGGTAAAGGAAAAGGCTTGGGCGGAAGCGGCAGAAAAGGTATTGGTGTTGGCTCTCGAATGGGCAATTTGACTGTAAGAGCTGGTTTAAGAAGTATGAAAATTGGTGGTAGCAGTGGCCGTACCCAAGATGAAATATCAAGAGTTATAAATAAGAATTCTAAAGCCATTCTTGATTGCTATAGTCAGGCAAAAGCCGTTAATGCAGGATTAAGTGGTGGAAAAATGGTTGTTAGTTTGATTATTCGTCCTGATGGCGGTGTTGCAACAACAAGAATTGTTAGATCTACAATAAAAGATGGAAGGCTGGAGAAATGTATTCAGACAAAATTAAGGCGCTTTAGGTTTTCTGCTGTAAGTGTTCAGGAAATGCAAAAAGTAGATATTCCATACGATTTTTCAGATCAGTAATGGATTATTGTTTTGCTTAATTGATTAAAAAATACCCAATATACATTTGTATGCTAATGAAGCGTGAACGTTTAAAATACTCTCAACTGGTGCATTGTTTTAGGTCTAAAGTCATGATTATTCTGTTGCTTATAATTACCTTCTCTCAAGGGTTATTAATGGCAAAAAACGATCAAGATTCATTAGCTCAGGATACCTCTCAAGATATTCAAATCAGTGAGACGAGATTAACAAAGTTATCTCGACTCATTCCATCCAAACCATTAAAAGCTAATACCGGTGATCCATTAACCGATAAGGTTTTCTCCAATTATACAATCAAACAAATTGAATTGATAATTGAAGAATACACCAAAAAAATGGATGTGTTGAAATCTGAAAAAGATGAATTTGCTGATGTTTCATTAAACGTAGGCTCTAAGTTCATAAATATATTTTCAGAAAGTGATGTTATTGATGAATTGGTAATACGCCAAGCCGACTTGTTATATGAAAAATCCGTTCAGGATTTTGATCAAAAGTATATTGAGTTTGCAAATAAGAGTCTGGAGTATTCAGAACTTCTTGATAAATATGACCGCGGTGAGATCTCTGAGAAACCAATTGAGCCCAGGGAGCCTGACTATGGCTTTGATAAGGTTGTAGAACTTTATGATCTGATAATCAATAACATGCCAGAAAGTCCTTATGTTGTTGATGCTTTATATGGTAAGGCTTTTGTATATGGTGAAAATATTCCTGATAAGAGAAATGAAGCTATTGCAATCCTACGAGAAATCACACGTAAATACCCTGATAGCAGATATAATTTAGAGTCCTATATGTTGATTGCAGAGTATCTTTTTGATGCTCCATCAAGATTTCAGCCAAGAAAAACGATTGAATCAATACCTTACTATAAAAAAGTATTGGACCTGGTTGCTCAGAAAGAAACAGATTCAAAGTACTACGATCAGGTGCTTTATAAACTCGGATGGGCTTATTTCAGAATAGGAAATATTAATTCTGAAAATTATCTGGAATCGATCGTCTATTTTACTTCTCTCTGTGATGATTTGGAGAGAGCGGAAGAGGTTTATGCAGGTCAGACCTTACCTGAATTTATTGATCCTCGATTGAAAGACGAAGCTTTAGAGTACCTGGCAATAAATTTTGTGTCGATTCAGAAAAAAATTGATGATTCTAAATCGGCTGTAGACCGGGTTGAAAATTATTTTTCTAAACTCACACCAAAGCGAACTTATGAGCCAATTGTTTATGAAAAGCTAGGTGAAGCTTATGAAGATTTATTAGAGGATCCGAATAAAATTATTAATGTCTATAAAACGCTTCTAAAGCGATATCCGGAGTATGAAAAAGCCCCATTTATTGCTCAGAAAGTTATCAGACAGTTAGATCAAGCAACCCTTGAAGAAGGAAGAACTGATCGTGACCAACTCGAAGTTCAGCTCTATGAAGAAAGAATGAGGTTGTTTTATGATTATGGTAGAAATAGTGAATGGTATGCAAATTTAAGAAATCGTATTGAGCTTCAAAGTCGTGGTGATACCACTGCATATGCAAGCTTTGGGGTTTCCAGAGAACGCATAAACCCAAGTATTCTTGAAGAGATAGATCAAATTTCTAAGGAAGCACTATTTCAAAATATCGTCTATGGTGTAAGCAGGGCGCAATTGCTTGATGGATCAATAGAACCACCATTAGGCATTGTTGTTAATCAAGACAATCAAAAAGCTTTGGAGCTATATGAGCAAGTTGTTACAGATGTTGACAACTATGCTAAATTCTTCTCAAGATATGATTCAACGGCTTATTATGCGCTTTTTCAAAAATCTTTCATCTTAGACACCAAATTAGATAAGAAAGAAGAAGCTTTAGATGGTTACCTGGATATAGCTAAAAACTTCGCATGGGATTATTATAGGAAACCCTCAATTATCAATGCCTACGTAATTGCAACTGAACAAGTCCAGCAAAAACAAATTGCGCAATTTACCCCAGGTATTGATACAATGGCTAATTTTTCAGGACAACCGGATTCATTGACCAAAGATGAAAAAGACTATGTGTCAGTACTGGAAACTCTTGTTAGATTATATCCACATGATTCTTTAGCTGTCCCCTCTTTACAGGTGCTTTCTACAATTTATCTGGCTAAAGGATATACAGACAGTTACAAAGAAGTTAATACACGGTTACTTCAATATTATCCATTACAACAAATTGACCCAGGTTTGCTTGTTAGTTTATCTGACTTTGCATTATTCGAAGAAAAAGATTTTGTAAAGAGTGAACAACTTGCAAAAGCCATCTTTTATGGACCTTCAGGCACATCAGATAAAGATAAAAAGCGAAAAGAATTTGCTTACAAGAGAATTGGTGAATCTATTACACAACAAGCCGAATATTACAAGTCTAAAGATAATTATCTATTAGCGGCTAAACAGTATGAAAGAGCAACATTAACGGTTCCTGACTGGGATAATGCCAATCAGGCAACGGTGCTTGCATCAGATAACTATGTTCTGGCTGGTCGAACCGAGGATGCTGTAAGAGTAAATAATTATTTAATTTCTAAAGCAGACGACAATCCTGAGTTTAAGGTTAAAGCTTATAAGGGTATTGTATTAGCATATGAAAAATCAGAAAACTACGACAGTCTGTCCAGTGCTTTAGAAACAATAGCTGATGAGTTTCCAGATTCTACAGAGCTTGCAGAAGAGAGCTTGAAGAAATCTATTAAAGCTAGTATGCGCAGTGAGAACTGGAATAATGCTATAAGAGTCACTGATAAATACTTAGATCGTTTTCCGGATTCTAAAGAAGCACCTGATATCGCATTTAATAAAATTGATCTGAATACAAAACTAGGCAATGATGAAGGTGTATTCGATTCTTATGGCGAGTTTGCAGATCGATATGTTGATAAGCCCCTCAGTGTGAAAGCATACTTCAGGCGTGGTGAGTATCTGGAACGCAAGTCAAAGATTGACAGTGCAAAAGTTGAATACGAAAAAGCAATCACAAGAAGTGATAAGCTTAAGGGGCAAGCTGATATTTGGGCAAGTGAAAGTTTATATAAGCTATCCTCATACCTGGTTGAAGATTATAAAGCTACCCCAGTCCAAATGGTAATTGAGCCTACAGCTTATAAAGAAGATAGAAAGGTTAAAAAAAGAAGTAGTTCCAAAGCAAAAGATAAAAAAGACATTTCTTATAATAATCAGGAAAAGCTTGCATTAAAAGACAAGATTGGGGATTACACGGTTAAACTTATTAATCTGGGAGGATACCGTGTTATAGATGCATATTATACACCGGGCTTCCTATCTGAAGATTTGGCTGATGATTACGCAGCTCTGCCTGATACATTGTATAAAGCAACAAGCCCGCGTGGATTAAAAATTCAGGATACTAAAAGGGATAGAAATATCGCACAGGCTAATGCAGATGCCAGCCAGGGATACTCCGTTGCTGGTAATGACTATTCTGTTGCATATGAAAACTTAACAAAAGCAAGAGAAAAAGTCTTAGAAGAACAAAAGGGCGTTTCAGTTCTTGATACAACTGCCGTAGAAGGTGATTCACTTGCTTTTGCAAGAATTGATACATCATCTTTAAAATCTTTAAACAAAGTTATTGATAGCCTGCTTACCAATACAGGTAATGTGCCAGATAATCTTAAACTTGCAGCTTTGAATGCAACCATTGACAAAACAAAGTCAAAAATATCTGAGATGTATTACAAAGCTGGACAGATGAAAGAAAATAGTGTTTATGTCTGGCTAAATGCTAAAGTCCCTGAAGAGGATAGAAATAAAGAGATTAAAAGAATAAAACGTATCAGGCTTAAAAATCCATTATTTATCGGGGACATTACTGAGCTTTTAACCCTGTCGAAGATTGCAAGCGATTTTGTTCAACCTTCTGTAGTAGATGCTATTAAAACTTATGAAGAAGGGGTTAATAAGAGCGAAAAGTTAAAGCTTCAAAATCAGTATGTTGATCTTTCTAATAAAGCAATAATAAATCTGGCCCCAAAAGCTGCTGAACGAATTGATTCACTTGCTCGAATGTCAGGTATTTTGTTTGATAAAATTGATCAGGAATATCGGGATAAACTTGCTTCTATTGAAACTTTTTCAACAGACGATCAAATTGATTTGACACTTAAAGTTGAAAAGATGAAGCTTGTTATAACAAATTATAATAACCTGGCTACCTCGGCTGTTGCTGAATATTATAATACATATCAATTGCTAAAAGATGTTGGTGCAAGCGAAACAAAATTAAACGCTTTAGCAGATACAGCCACTAAATTCATTTTCCAGTTGGGTGATATTAGCATGTCCAGGAGTGAGAATTTTGAGAAATACTCAAAAGAATTCTCCCAGATATTTAATAATGACTTTAATAAATACTGGTATAGTGATGCTGAAGCACCATATAAAAACCTTTCGGGTTTATGGAAAATAGCAGCTCAAAATGTTTTAGGTCAAGTAGTTGATTTTGTTGATGAATTTAAATTCCAGAGCAAAGCCACACAGCAGGCTCTCAGAAGACTTGTTAATAGTGATCCAAGAAAATTCTCAATTGGGCAGGATAGTAAAAAATCTTTGACTATAGCAACCAATTATGATTGGAAGATTGCTAAAGATATATCTGACGATAACTGGTTTTCAAAAAAATATGATGATTCAGATTGGACTTTGGTAACTGTAAATGAAGGCTCAAGTGACTTTAAATATGTCGGTAAATTTGAAAGTGCCGATACCACATATTTCATCCAAAAAACTGAGAATGTCAATCCTGTATGGTTTAAGACTCTGACCATGGCTAAACCAGTTGTTGCACCTATGCCATTAATGGATACATCCTCATTTAATGCACCATTAGAATCAAATGAAATTCCTGCAGAAAATCTAGAGTCAACCGAAGAGATGCCTCCGGCAGAATCATCAGAAACAAATTTAGAAGAGAATACAGAGGCAATTCAGGATAGTGATACGGAAGCAGTTATAGAAGAAACAGTTACTGAAGAACCTGCATCAGAAACTTCAAGTGAGTTAGAATCAAATACTGATAATACGCTTAAAGAAACTCAAGCTTCTGAGCAAGAAATTCCACAGGAAGAAGAATCATCTCAAGAAGAATCTCTTCAGGAAGAAACTCCAATTGAGGAAGAAGGTCAATCTGAAAATGAAGCAACTGAATCAGTTGAGCAGGAAGACCAGACAGAAGCTTCTAAATCTGAAAGTACAGAATCTACAGAAGAAAACATTGAGGTAGACAGTAATCAAGAAAGCGCACCTGATCTATGGGATGCACCAGCACCAGATTATTTGAAACCAGAGGGAAAAGAAACCGGATATAAAATCTTAGAGCAAAGATATCATATCGTAGAATCTTATGTGGATAAGCGTTATTATGCGTTGTCTCAGGTTTTACAAGATACTCTTTCTGGGGAAACGCCAGCAACTCAACCAATTATAACACAGGAACCAGATTCATTAACCAAAGTAAATTGGTTGTCTCAGGGGGCACAAATTGATTCAATGGGTGTATGGCGAGATACTACGGGTACAGTTCTCTTTGATCCAAGTTCTTTATTACCTGCACCGGAGCCCGATCCTGATTTTGTATTCTTCAGGAAATCATTCCAATATGATGGAGCTACTGATATTGCCCAATTAGTTATTTCCAATGAAATACCTTTAGATTCAATGGAAATTTATGTTAATGGCGACTTTATTGAAGCTATCTTTAATGAAGTGCCACAGACAATATTGGAACAAGTAGAAATCGATAGTACGGTAAGATCAAACCAAACAATTATTGATATTTCCAAATTTGTTGTTGATGGAGAAAACATATTGGCTATAAAGGCTCCGGGAACAATAGAGAGCACGGGATTAAAAGCCATGGTAAATATATTGTATTTTGCTAAGCTTACTGATGATCAAATAAAACTGTTGGTGAAACAAATTGGTAAGCAACGTCGTGAAGCTAGAAAAGCACTTAGTGAACCTGATGTTGAGGATGTTAATACTAATCCATAAAACTATATGACAAGCATTTATAGAATTAGTTGTGTCACTATTATACTTTTAGTGTCTCTAAATATTTCTGCTGCTGCACAATCTGGAAATTCATCTGAACCTATTGGTGTTGGTGAAGCCTCCGGGGTCCAAAAACAAACTAAGGGAAAAGTTCTTCAGGATTTAACCCTCGGGACAATTCAGATTAAGTATAAGATTCAAACACCACGAATAAAATTCGCAATGGAGAGAATTCCAATTCAACTTTCTGTGGATAATGAAAAACTGGAGAATCTGAATGGGTTGATAAACAAACAACCACCTCGTTTAATATATCTTAATAAACGCTTGGAAAGACCTCGAGATATTCAATCATCCAGGATGATCAGGCATACAATGGGGGGTAAATGAAAATTAGAAATGTTATAAAGCCAAGTAATCTTACTTGGCTTTTTTATTACAAGTGCTTTCTTTTGATTCTATTCTTGAGTTTAGTAAGCAATAAAACAAGTGCTCAGGCTACCTATGAGGTATGGACAACTGACACTGAAAATGATCAAGTAGAAAAAAAGATCATTTTTAAAGGTATTGATTTAGTTTATAATCTCGAATTTGAAGAAGCAAAGAGAGTCTTTCAGGGAGTTATTCAAAGAAATCCTGAACATCCTACCGGATACTTTTATGATGGTATGATCATATGGTGGAAGATTATGATTGATATGGAGAATAAGAGTTATGATAAGCTGTTCGAAAGTAAGATGCAGAAGGTTATTGATATATGTAATAATATTCTATTGAAAGACCGAAACAATTATGATGCTTTATTTTTCAAAGGAGCTTCCCTGGGTTTCAGAGGGAGATTGTTAGCTAACCGTAAAAGCTGGATAAATGCTGCTGCCGATGCTAAAAGTTCGTTGCCCATTGTTGATCGCCTTAAACGGATAAAAGAAAATAACGAAGATGTTAAATTTGGCCTGGGCCTTTACAACTACTATGTTGGGGCATTACCGGAGAAATACCCCTTTTTAAAACCAATGACTGTCTTTTTACCAAAAGGAGACAAGCTAAAAGGCATAAATCAACTGAAAGAAGCATCCAGGAAAGCTGAATTTGCAAGTACTGAAGCAATATATTTTTTATCAAAAATATATTACACATTTGAAAAAGATTATCGGAATGCACATTTATATGCTAAACAACTCCATCAGTTATACCCCAAAAACACGTTTTTTTATGAATACATGGCCAGAACCGCTTACAGTAGTGGTCAGTTAAATGAATCATACAATCTTTATAAATCCTTATTAGAGGAGATAAATTCAAACAAACTCAAAAGTAATGATCATATTCGCAGGAAAATCTACTTCTATTTAGGTAAAATCGAATTCTACAAAAATAATTGCAATCAAGCATTGAGCTACCTTGAGCAATCATTGGAAATAACCAGGAAAATGAAAAGAGAAACATCTTATTACGATGCCTATGGGTACCTGGAAGTTGGTAAAATGTATGATTGCCTGGGCAAACGAAAAAAAGCTTTAAGTTATTACCAAAAGGTTTTGAATATTGAGAATATCCTCAATTCTCATGACCTTGCCTCAACCTATCTTAAAAAACCATTCAAGAGTTAGAGCATGACATACTATCTGTTGAAATCAGAGCCTAATGATTACTCAATTCAGGATTTGGAAAAGGACAAAAAAACTGTATGGGACGGTGTTAAAAACAACCTCGCATTGAAACATCTTAAAGAAATTAGAAAAGGTGATTTATGTTTTATCTACCATACCGGTAAAGAGAGACAAATTACAGGATTGGCTGAAGCAGTATCTGATGCCTATATAGAAAATCCTGAACTTAAAAATTCCTACGTGGTTGATGTTAAATTTCTAAACACTTATAATAAACCGCTAACCCTAAAAGAGTTTAAAGAGGATAAGCGATTTGAAGGATTTGATCTGCTGAGATTATCCAGACTATCAGTTATGCCGGTACCTGAACCTTATTTGGAACACATTCTTGACCAGCTGTCATAAATGGCAACATTTTTCATGAAGTTTTTTCTTGCCACACTACTTCTCGGTTTTTTTTCTTTTCAAACGTTACAGGCACAACTCAGAACCGGCCTGGATATGGTCATTGATTTTAGAATCAATGAGCTAAAAAATAAGCGTGTAGCTCTCCTGACAAACAAAAGTGGTGTTGATCGTTTTGGCGCTTCAAATTACTATGTCTTAAAAGAAAACGGTGTAAATATTAAGCGCATTTTCTCTCCTGAACACGGCTTTTTTGTCAATAAGCAAGCCGGGCAAAAAATTACTGAAAATACCTCATTAGAAAATATTGAAATTGTATCGTTGTATGGTGATCGTAAAAAACCGACCAAAGATCATCTCAGCGATCTGGATATGGTCTTATTTGATATTCAGGATATTGGCACGCGTTGCTACACGTATATTTCATCCATGAAACTGATGATGGAAGCATGCCAGAAGCATCAAGTGGCTTTTGCAGTTCTGGACCGTCCGAATCCCATTTCCCCGATCAAACCCCAGGGCTTTATGCTTGAGCCGGATTTTCAATCTTTTGTTGGTCTGGTGAATCTACCTTTTGTTCACGGCATGACTGTTGGTGAAATTGCCACCTTTCTCCAGGCCACTGAGTTTCAAGAACTGAATTTAAAGGTTTTTAAAATGCATGGCTGGAATAGAACTAAATTTTATGATGATCAATTCACCTGGATTAATGAATTCTTCCCGCCTTCTCCAAATATCAAAGATGTAGAAACTGAGATCGCCTATCCGGCAACAGTATTTCTTGAGGCTTCAAATGTAAGCGAAGGACGGGGTACAGAAAGCCCGTTTCTAAAATTTGGGGCGCCGTTCATTAATGCCAAGGATCTGGCGTTTTACCTTAGAATCCTGAACCTTGAGGGTGTTCATTTTATTGAAGTCACCTTTACACCTAAAGCTATTGTGGGAAAAGCAGAAAATCCAAAATACAAGGGTGAAACATGCCATGGCCTGCAACTGAAAATAACAGACCGGGACACGTTTAATCCTTTTGAGGTTGGTGTGGCCATACTCACCGTACTGCAGCGTTTATATCCCAAAGAGTTCAATCTCCTGGCCAGTGGTAGCTTTATTGACTATCTGGCCGGAACAGATCAGTATAGAAAAATGGTCAGAAGCGGAAAGGATTACAAAACAATTGTGAAGGCAGCTCAAAAGACCATTCAACCTTTTCTGGAGCAACGAAAAGACTATTTACTATACCCCTGAGTTGTTTGCCGGTGTGAAATAATGAGTGATAAATGAGACACCTAAAACAACCACTGTACCCAGAAATGTATAGAGTGTCCAGGCCAGTGGTGTGAAAAACACAATAAACACCATCACACCAATACTGCATACAAAACCAATCCCGACAGAAATTCTGCTCATCTGAGGCCAGAACGTGCTCAGGAAAAATACCCCAAGCACACCACCATAAGTGATTGATGCAATACTTAACGCTATTTCAACCACAGACTGCTGTGTTTGGGTAAATAGTAACGCACACCCGATTAATACAATGCCCCAAAACAAACTCACTTGCCTGGATAGCTTTAGTTTTTCAGGCATGGTTTTGCATTTTTTCTCCGTGTAGCTATGCAACAAGTCAAAAACGGTTGAACTGGAGATTGAATTTATGGAGCTGGAAAGAGTCGACATGGCTGCTGCTAAAATTCCGGCAACAATCAATCCCGAAATACCACTGGGTAAGGAGTTGATAATAAATGTCGGGAACACAACATCCGCTTTCATCTCTGCGCCTGAGTATAAGATATACAGCAAGGATCCAATGATCAGAAACAATAGGAACTGGCCAAAAACCAGACCACCGCTTACAATAAGGGCTTTCTTACCTTCTGCAAGGGTTTTGGTAGCAAACAGGCGTTGAACAATAATATAATCGGTGCCGTGAGAGGCCATAGACAGAAACAAACCACCAAAAATGGCCAGAACAGCATTGTAGGGTGTTGTGAAAAAATTGTTAAAGTTGAAGTTAAATACCTCAAATTTTCCGGCTTCTGAGGCTTGAGTCAAGGCCATAGAAAGATCGGGCAATTGTGTGGATAAAAAATATAATGAAAAAAGGCCGCCAAATGTGTAGATCAGCAATTGCACCAGGTCGGTCCAGATAACAGCCCTGAGACCTCCGTAGAGCACATAGAGCAGCGTTAGCATGGATACCGCCCCAATAGATATCATATAGATCTGTGTGTCGGATACCTGGCCAAATAACCCGTAGCCTTTAAATATTAAGGCTAATGGAATAGCCGTGGCGTAAAGCCTGACCCCATCGGCAAATAACCTTGTGATGATAAACACCACCGACGTGAGTTTTCGTAGGCCGGGACCAAATTGAGTTTCAATGATTTCATAGACGGTTGTCAATTTGCCTTTAAAGTAACTGGGCAGGAAAATTTGAGAGACCAGGATACGGCCAATAATATAGCCAATGGCCAGTTGCAGAAAATTAAGGTTGGTCAGGTAGGCCAAACCGGGTATTGAAATAAAGGTCAGGGCAGAGGTTTCGGTAGCTACAATAGAGAAGGAGACAACCCACCATGGGATTTTTTCTTCAGATAAAAAGTAATCGGTTGAAGAGCGTTGAGTGCCGCCTTTCAATAAACCAAAAACTGTGATGCCAACAAGATATACCAGCATCACAGCCCAATCTAAAGCGGTAAATGTTCCCATGAAGTGTTTCGGATTACGCGATCCGGTGCGTTAAGATTTCTTTCGTGATTTCGAAGCGGCGCTTTTTTTTGTAGTTGTTTTTTTGGGTTTAGACTCCGGTTGCTTCTTTTCACTAACTTCTATATCAGCCTCTTCTTCACTATCGAATTCGTCTTCAAAGGATATTTCTTCCAACTCGATATCAGCACCGGCCAGTTCAGGAATATCATCAATTAAATCATCATCTTCCAAGTGGTCCTCAGTTGTTTTTTTCTTTTTGGACTTGCGGGTAGATGATCGTTTCTTTGTGCTTTTTTTTTCATCTTCGTCGCTGTCGACAGTTTCAATGGA
Source organism: uncultured Chlorobiales bacterium (assembly GCA_964642175.1). Lineage (GTDB taxonomy): Bacteria > Bacteroidota > Chlorobiia > Chlorobiales > Chloroherpetonaceae > JANQGG01. Next base: position 65,001 of record CAZXOK010000010.1, read on the forward strand.
GTTCAGGGCTTCCTGCATCGACGAAAAAATAAAGAGCTGTTTATCGAGCCCGGTCATTTTCAGCAAATCTTTCACACGGTTCTTGACCCCGACAAAGGCGGCAAAACCCTCGTTATCGGCGGTCTGGCGATGGGCCATTAATAAGGCGCCAATGCCACTTGAATCTATGGCTTCAACTTGTGAGATATCTACAATGATGTATTTCTTGCCTTCGGCTTCAATGAGCAACACAAATTCAGATTTAAGATCAGGTGCGATCGTAGCATCTAACCGAGATTCCATAAGTTTAAATATGGTCAGTTCTTTTTTCTTATCAATAGTAAATTTCATGGCACAAGATGATTGTTGGGCAGCCAATAAGCTGGCATTTCATTGTCGTGTAATCGTTCAACATTTGATGAACAGGTTTTTCTGAAGTACGGCCTTCTTTATGAGTATAAGAAATGCAGATTTATAAAACCAAGACTTATTGCACTCTCTGTAGAATTTTTTGAGCAATTTCTTCTTGACTCTCCTTAAGGGATGATATGCCCATCCACTCAACGCTTAAGCGATTGCGAAAAAATGTTAATTGTCGCTTGGCGTAATTTCGGGTGTGTTGCTTGATGAGATTGATGGCTTCTTCGAGTATGAACACACCCCTGAAATATGCAAAGAGTTCATTATAACCCACCGTGCAAAGAGCATTTATGGGTTGGCTGGTATCTTTTGGTAAGCCATAGGCGTTATATAGCCCCTCTGCCTCATTTAGAAAGCCCATCTCTATCATGTGATCAGTTCGCTCGTTAATGCGCTGGTATAACAGCTCACGGGGCAGATCTAAGCCAAACAATTGAAAGTTGAACTCATCAGGCGCAACCTGCTCGTGATAAAGCTCTGTGATGGTTTTGCCGCTGAGCTCTATGATCTCCAGGCTACGCACAAGCCGTTGGGTTTTGGTGGGATCCAGAGTTTTGGCATGATCCGGATCCAGGGTTTTTAACTTTTCATAGATCTTTTCAGCCCCCATCAATTGAATGTCCTTTTCAATCGCCTGCCGGATCTCGGGATTTTGCTTTGGCAGATCTGCAAATCCTTTCACCAGGCCTTCGATGTATAGGGTGGAGCCGCCAACCACCACCACCTGTTTCCCGCCTTCCAGTATTTCCTGAATGCGTTTGGCCGCATCTGTGGCAAAACGCCCGGCATCGTAAATATCGGTGATAGAAAGTTCATCAATAAAGTGGTGACGAACCCGCTTGAGCTCTTCCGGAACGGGTTTGGCTGAACCGATTGTAAGTTCTTTGTAAATTTGCCTGGAGTCGGCAGATATGATCTCGGCATTCATAAGCTCGGCAAGAGCGATACCCACGGAGGTTTTACCCGATGCAGTCGGGCCCAGAATTACCGGAATGGTTGGTTTTTTGGTTTGTGGCTGAGATGGCATCAATCTTCAGATCAGGTTCAGGGACTTGAACGTCTTATACAACTTAGCAACAGGCAAACCTACAACATTATAATAGCATCCGTTGATCTTTTCAATAAAGCACGCCCCCACATTGTCCTGAATGCCATAAGAGCCGGCTTTATCATAAGGCTGAGCCACATCGATGTAATGTGCTATTTCGGATTGGCTCATCTCGGAAAACGTAACACGGGTTTCTTCAAAATCACAGATTTCTTTCGAAGGGGTTAGGATGGAAAAACCGGTAAACACAGAGTGGGTTCTGCCCTGAAGCCGTCCCAGCATCCCGGCGGCATCGGATTTGGATTGAGGTTTGTTCAGGATTTGGCCATCGATCACAACAATGGTATCGGCGCAAAGCAAGGTGTCGCGTTCAATCTCAGCGTTATAGATCTCTTTAATTTCGCGCCCTTTGCGCAGGGCCAGCTCCGTTACGATTGTCTCAGGCGACCAGTCGGGATCGAAATGCTCGTGAGTTTCGGCTGTGAGAACTCTAAACGGCACGTTTAACAGCTTAAGCAACTGTTGGCGCCGGGGCGACTTTGAGCCCAAAATCAGTTCACAATCCATACCTTCTATCAGGTTAATTTGTACCATCCGCGCGACTCAAAATCTCGGTAAATCATGTACCCGGCCACAATGCCCGTGATTAAAAACAGCACTCCGGGTAAGATCTCCATGAAAATCAGTTTACCAATCCCAAATAAAAACGCATACACCATCACCACACTGTAGAACCAGTTTAAGGCTAAGGTAGAAAAGTCCTCTTCGGCTGAGATATCGGGCATTTGAGATGCAATGGGTTGCCATAATGCACCGCCTACGCGTATTTTTTTATAAAATGCTTTCAGGTGCTCGTTCTCGTCGGGTTTGGTTAAAAAGGTTACGATCAGGGTAACGGTAATGGTAAAGCTTACAATCAGAAAGAGCGAATGTGGGAACTCGATGGACGTAAATGCCGAAATCAACCCATAAGCAATAAAGGGCGCTACCATTGAGGTGATCTCCGACCAGGCGTTCAGCCGCCACCAGTACCATCGCATGATCAGCACAAAGCCCGTTCCCGCGCCGCATTCCAGGATAAATGCCCACGCTCCGGTTATGCTTTCCAGGATAAAAAAGGTGATAAACAGCGAGAGCGCCGCCACCAGCACCGTGATGATGCGCGATATACCCACATAGTTTTTATCGGAGAGATCGGGCCGAATAAAGCGTTTGTAAAAGTCGTTCAGAATGTAGCTGGTGCCCCAGTTGAGATGTGTGGAAAGGGTGGACATGTAGGCGGCCAAAAATGCGGCCAGTAACAACCCCTTAAGCCCGATCGGTAAAACTTTTTGCATCACATAAATAAAACCATCTTCTTTTTGATCGGCCGGAAGATCGGGGAACATGATCACACTCACCAGACCCACAATAATCCACGGCCACGGACGCAGACAGTAATGCGCCACGGTAAACCAAAGCGTGGCAAACAGGGAGTTTTTTTCATCTTTGGCGCTCATCATGCGTTGGGCCACATAACCGCCGCCACCCGGCTCGGCGCCCGGATACCAGGAAGCCCACCATTGTACGCCAACAAAGGCCAGAAAGGCGTACAAGGTCAGTTGATAGGCGCCTTCAAGTCCCGACCCATTTGAAGAAATAGTCGGGATGAACTCGAACATCCACGCCGGCAAACCTTCCTGTATGCCACCGGCATACTGAACCGCCGGGCTTTGAACGGCCAGAATGGCCAGCACCACGCAGCCGATCATAGAAATGGAGAACTGGATGAGATCGGTAACCGCCACGCCCCACAAGCCGGCCAAACCCGAGTAAAACGTGGTTAAGAGTACACAAAACACGATGGCATAAACCGGGTTGAGTTCCGGGATCATGATGGTGATGATCTTAACCATGGCCAGGTTTACCCAGCCGATGATGATCACATTCATGAACAGCCCAAAGTAGAGGGCTTTAAAGCCACGCAGAAATCCGGCGGCTTTTCCGCTGTAACGAAGCTCAATAAATTCAAGGTCGGTAAGGATTTCGGCTCGCCGCCACAGCCGTGAAAAGAAAAACACCGAGAGCATGCCACCAAAGGCAAAGGCCCACCAGATCCAGTTTCCGGCAATGCCGTGTTTGGCTACCAGGCCTGAAACAGCCAGCGGGGTATCGGCAGCAAATGTGGTAGCTACCATGCCGGTTCCGGCGAGCCACCAGGGTTGTTTTCGTCCGGAGAGAAAAAACTCGGTGGTGCTTTGTGAGGCCAGTTTGGAGTAACGAACGCCAATAAACAGGGTTAAGAGCAGGTAACTGGCTATAACAAGGTAGTCGACCAAAGTAAGTGGCATGAGGTAATAAATTCTTTAACGGCGAAAAACAGGTTTAAAAAGTTTTCAGAAAGTAACTAAATTTTTGTTTTTTTCTTTGCCGCTTTTTCAACCTAAACCTTTTCTGCGGTGCATTGCCAGATAATTTATAACGCCGTGCCCGATTTTAATCCGGCTACCAAAGACCTCAAGTCGGAGATCGGGATCCTTGCGGCCGTGGATGATATTGCCAAAGCTGTTTCAGGCTACGGCCAGGTCACGTTGTACCCGTTTAGCGGCGATATTGTCCATTTTATGCAGAACCTTAAATCCAGCCGCCCCGATGTGGTGTTTAACTTATTTGAAGGCACATACGGGCTGTCCCAGTCCGAGGCCCTCATCCCGATGGCTTTGGAACTTATGCGGGTGCCCTATACCGGCTCGGGCCCTTACACCCTGCAAACCTGTTTAAATAAACCCAAAGCCAAACGAAAACTCAAGGAGGCTGGTATTGCCACTCCGGGCTTCCAGGTTTTTTTACCCGACGATGCCATCCAGACCCACCTGGCGTTTCCGTTGTTTGTGAAACCTGAGCATGAAGATGCCAGCATTGGAATTTCGCACCAATCGGTTGTGAATAATCAGGGTGATCTGTCCCGGCAGGTCAGGTTCATCTGGGAGCAGTTTCGGCAGGGAGCGCTGGTTGAGCCATACATAGACGGGCGTGAATTTAATGTAGCGATCATCGACGAGGTTAAAGGGCACGTTTTTTCTCCGAAAGTCTTACCGGTTTCAGAGATTGATTTTTCCGGAATGCCTGCCACAAGCCCAAAGATTGTGACCTACGAGGGTAAATGGGAAGAGAAAAGCCCCGATTACACCGGCACCGTGCCGGTTTGCCCGGCTCAGATATCAGAAGTAAGCCAAGAAGAGCTGGCAACTCTGGCAACAAAAGTCTATAAGTTGTTTGAATGCTGCGGTTATGCACGTGTGGATGTCCGCCAGGATACACAGGGCCGTTGTTTTGTGATTGATGTTAATCCAAACCCCGATCTCTCCAGGGATGCCGGATTATGCAATGCCGCCCAAAAGGCAGGATTAAGTTATGAGGATCTGCTGAAAGAAATTCTCCAAAGCGCCAGAATTGAGCCATAAAAAAAGCCTTCAACATGGTGTTGAAGGCCTTTAGACTTATCCCTCAGATTTTCCAAATCGTTTATCAATGCGTTCGGCAACCTGCTTGCCGCTCAGGGCTGCGCCTTCCATAGAGGCCAGGTATTTTTGGTAGGTGTAATCTCCGGCCAGGAAGAAGTTATCAATCGGGCTGCGCTGGTCGGGTCTGAATCTATCCACACCCGGTACGGCTTTATAAACCGATTCAGGGATTTTGACCATCGTGTATTTCAGAAGCTTGGCATCGCGCGAGAGCGGGAACCGGTCGTGCATGTCTTTCATGATATTGTCGATGATCACATCGTTTGGCATATCCATCAACTGGTGTGCCGGGGCCAGAACCAAACTCATGACACTGCCACCGGTGGCCGAGCCAATCCCTTCCTGGTAATCATCCGGGCAGGTGATGGACACATCAGCAAAAGTGGCAAACGTGGTTCCCTGGGAGAACATGAGATTGTCGGTATCGGTTACTTTTTTATCGAACCATAACTGGCAATTGGCTACCGGGCTGCCGACAAACTGGTAGAGGCTTTGGAAATAGCGGTGCTTGTTCCAGGCTTTTGGTACAAGTTTCTTAAAGCTATGAACCGGCAGGGCCGAGACAAAGGCATCGGCAACAATTTCTGAGCCATCGGCCATGACGGCGGCGCGAACCGTATCATCGTCGTTCAGCTCAAATTTGGTTAAGCGGGCGCTTGGGATTACACGGCCGCCTTTGTCTTCGATGTACTTGATCATCGGGTTGATCATCGAATCGCCGGGATTGTCCTTGAAAAAGGCAAACCGGGTGGCGGTGTAGTCTGTACCGAAGTATTTGAAGATGGTAACCATCGGCCGCGCGCTGATCACATTCGGCTCTATAAAGTTCATGGCCAGGGCAATGGGTCGCCAAAGGCGCTGGAGGGAGTTCTCGGAGCACCCACGCAGGTGATGCCACTCGGAGTATGTCATGTCGTCCTGGCTGCGGAAATACTCTTCGTTGCCGCTCAGGGCCGGGAAAAGTCCCTTGATCAGGGAAAGCTTATCGCCAAGGGTAATAAAATCGGCTTGCAGGCCGCCAACCAATTCGGCCCAGGGGCTCGGGAGTTCGGCTTTTCTAAAAGCAGATTGCTGACCTTCGGATTCGGCATAGATCAGGGCATGGTCTTTCCAGAGATAATTGTCTTTAGCCCCGACTTTATCCAGGAGATGCTGGAGTTCTTCGTACCCGCCAAAAACAATATGCAAACCCGATTCAATGGTATCGCCGTCTTTATCGCGCCAGGCCGAAACCTTACCACCCAAAACACTGCGTTTTTCATAAAGATCAACCTCGTAACCACGGTCCAGCAAATTTATTGCGGCGCTTAAACCAGCCACACCGCCACCAAATACTGCAACTTTCACAATTGAAATCCTTTCTTAAATCTTTTTTAAAGTTGATGCCAAATATACGAAATCAAACGTTTTGCATCACAGATGCTTTAATAAATTAGTGGTATCAATTTCAGGTTGGTAAAGTTTTTACGATGTTTTATGTTTTGGTATATGAATACCAATTCTAACTTATCCGGGGTGTATGAATAAGTTATGATAAAGTCTGTTACACTCATAGTTCTTCCGTTACTGTTAATTTTTGGTCATCTCAATGCACTGCAAGCCAGGGAACTTGTGTTGGTTTCAAGTTCTGAAAACAGGCTACACGAAGGCCAATCTGCCATTCTCACCTACACCTTATTTACCAAAACCCCAAACCTGGTGGTGGATGTTGTAAAAGCCCGCAGTTTCTGGAGCGTGGGTGGAGAGTTTCTGCCTACTCACCGGCAGGTTATTGATCGTCAGGTCTATTTTAACGGTCAGCGTTATTTTACAAGAAATATTGCCCGGGTAAAAGTTACCATCGATCAGCATGGCCAGTGGATGGTTTCGCCGGTTAAGATCTTTGTTGAAAAACTCTCCACAACTCATCTCTTCGATAATGGCCTTCCCAGTATGCAAACCCTTTTAAATCAAATTGGCAAAACCCAACGATACGAACTGGGGGTGTTGCCTGTTCATTTTGTTGTAAATGCCAAAACCAAGCCGGCTTCTGTTCAAACCGATAAAATCCTTTCCGGCAAGGATATTGAGCTGTTGTTTGAAGAGGAGCGCAAGCGGGAAGCTGACCGGAGAACAACGGCTGTGGCTCTGGCTGTTTTATTTGGCATAAGTATCAGCGGTGGAGCCGTGGTAAGAAAGCTGATGAAAAACCATAACCCGGCAGTTAGATATTTTGGTGAAACAGCCCGGTTTTTAATGAGCGGTGTCAATAAAGACACGCGGTTTATTCCCAGGCGCAACTCCGAAAGTCTGATAGAGGTTTTTCATGAACTCTATGCTTCGCCACATCAGCATGAACTGGATGGGTTTATTGATCGTTACCAGCAAAAGGTGCTCGAAAGGGTAGAGCGGTTTCTGTGTAACAGTGCCATACGATCGGTGTTTTTAGTCAGTTACCGCAACGATGAGCCGCCCGTAAAGCAAATGGTATGGGCCGATCCAACACGTTATGCCGGTGCTTTAATGCAGGATATCCGTAAAGGGACTTATACCTATATCCTGACAGAAAAAAATGAATCCTTCCTTTACATCTGGCTGCTCTCTCAGGATGTGTTTAACGACTTTTGCCGCGATAAATACTTTCTCGAAAAACTATACGCCCAAGAAATTACCTCCAAACAGCAGGAACCCGACTCTTTTGAGACCATTAATATCGACAAGAATGGCAACATAGTCTTTAAATCCAGCTCCAAAAAGCCAAAGCCACCAGAGCAAAAGACAACGTCTTAGCAGCGCTTTGAAGTGTTATGCTGAAGGCCGTTGAGTATCGGGTACTTATACCTGAAACCTGATTCATAAACCGCTTATCTTCTATGTATATCAAGTCGGGGGAGATTGGCAATATTGTTAGGGCTGTTTAGTAATTGAATCCAAAAGCCCAAAGGGGAATCACATTGAGGTAACCATATTCAATATCATCTTTTACTACAAATGATTTTCCGTCTTTTTTTAATTGGGCTTGACCCTTATTTTTTCCACCTACTTCAAACGAATAATCATCAATTACAAAATCTGCTTTTTTTGAAGATATGACTTTATTTTTCACACTCATTTGATTGAAAAAGAAAGTCTCCCGCAAATTTCCGACATTTGATTGATCTCCAACCAGGTTGAAAATCATATTAGTATTGTCTAAATATACTTTATCTACTTTTCCTAATCCACGAATCCCACTTGTTTTATTTCTTAGCTGCCCGATAAGTCCGGCTTTTTCCATATAAGAAAAATAATCGTCCAGGGAATTCCGACTTACTTGAAGCATTTCGGATATTTTAGAAAAATTGGGTTTAAAGGGGACGCTTTCTGCAATGATGGACAGTAATCGTTTTAGTTTTCTTCCTGTTCCAACATTGAGATTTGCATATTGTGGGATATCTGATTCTAATGTTTGAACAATAATTTGACCTAAGCGCAGATTTATTTCATTTTCAATGCCAAAAGGATAGTACCCACGTTTTAAATAATCATGAAATAATGGCAGCGGATGTTGAATGGTATCAAGTTTTACTTCATTATTTATGATTTGTGTTAAGGTGTAGACATCTGTTTCATGATTGTGAAAGAATTTCAAATATTCACGAAATGAAAGCCCTTGTAGTTTATACATTATTGCTCTGCGACTTAAATCGGCAGAACCTTTAAGTATATCCAGTACAGAAGAACCCGTAAATACGATTTTCAGATCAGGAAAAGAATCGTAAATATTTTTTAATTCCCAAGACCAGTTGGCGTATTTATGGATTTCATCAATAAATAAATACTCTCCCGCATTTTTATAAAAATCATCCGTTAAATCCAGAAGTCGGTTTTCACTAAAATACATATCGTCTGCCGATACATATAAGGCTTTTTTGCTATCTAAGTTTTCCTTGATATGCTGTAAAAGCATTGTTGTTTTACCAACGCCGCGAGCGCCGATAATGCCAACCATTCGGCTATCCCAAGAGACATTATCGTATAAGTAACGTTTAAAATCTGTTGTGGTATGTTGTAAAAGCGTCTTAAATTTCTGATACAGCGTTTTCATAGTCTTGTGGTTTTATTAAATATATAATATGCACAACAGAATTAACAATATATATATATAATGCTCATTTAAAAGTGCATATATTTTATGGTTTATATGGTTCTCTGATCTTGATAAATGGATTTCGGGGCAGTTTCCAATGGAACCGCTAAGCCGTTGTGAGATAACCCGATTCTTTTGAGACCATTAATAACGACTAGAATGGCAACATAGTCTTGAAATCCGGCTCCAAAAAGCCAAAGCCACCAGAGCAAAAGACAGCGTCTTAGCAGCGCTATGAAGTATTATGCTGAAAGCCGTTGAGGTGTTTATCGCTTAACAGGGTTGGAAAGTATTGGGGTTTTTCAGGCCAATGGTACCTGTGAGTGAGGCTGTTTGGGATTTTTTTTTAGATGAGGTACAACGGTCTGGCTATGTGCAGTGCGGGATTTCAAGCCACTTCACTATCCGTTTACCGATAAGTTTATTTATTGTATTTACTTTCATATCAGCACTTTCGCCCGCATTACGTATAGCCATTGTGTTTGCCTCGAATGGCAGTCTCTTGCCACCAAGATAGCTAATTGGGAGCAAGAGAATATAATGTTTTCCACAATATGTTTAGCTAGGGAGTGAAAGTCTCCTGTGTGCGCAGGTAACGCTGCGAACCATTAGTAAGCACAAGGGTGCAAGCCGTGAGGCTTGATCTGAAGTCAGGAGGACTACAAAAGAGTGTACTGTCGAACAGGAACCGGATAAGAGGCTACAAGGTCGGATGAGTAAGCACATCTTTACGACGTCCAAAGACTAAAGGCTGAAGTAGTAGATTCAGCAGGTATTCTCTGAAAGCTAACTGCCTTACCGAGGGAGATCTCCGAATGGGAAACCAAACGGAGAAGTCAGCCGAGATCATAGTACCTGTAAAGTTGATTACAGAGAAGGATCAAACATTAACAGGTTTCAAATGATGATTGGAATGAATCTGTGTTAAGGATAGTGTTCCGAACAGAAGCATAGCCATCAGAAAATGAAGCCGCCAACAGATAATTGATGATTGAACAAGTTTTGGAGAGAGGGAATCTGAACCGAGCCTATCAGCATGTGATAGATATCGACTTGAAGAACTTCTTTGATGAGGTCTCTCATGCGTTACTGCTGGAACTGATATACGAAGTGAGAAAGCA
>CAZXOK010000011.1:0-66066 GCA_964642175.1 uncultured Chlorobiales bacterium
AGACACGGGTAACCAAAACAATGGTGCCAAGTCCTATAAGTATCTCCAGGCTATTTTGCAGTAGTTCGGCATTGAAAATTTATCGTTTTTTTATCTAATTTTCAACACTGAGTAACCAAATGAACCTAACTGAAACTTAAGTAGCTACATTAGTTTCTGATAAATCTGCAGGTTTTTTTCAGTAGTTTTTTCCCAGGTATAACCCGAGGCTGTTTCAAGGGCTTTTTGGCGAAGCTCATGGCGTTTTTCAGGGTGATTATATAACGCCATAATATGTTCAGCCATGACTTTGGGAGTAGGCTCACAACACAGGGCACCTTGCTGCATTACTTCAGTCAGCGAGCCGCAATTAGAAGAGAGCGTTGGCGCACCACAGGCCATAGCTTCGAGGGGCGGAAAGCCAAAACCTTCGTAAAGGCTTGGGTAAACAAATAAATCGGCTGTTGATAAATACGCTCTTAACCTCTCGTTTGGTATAAATCCTTTAAATGCTACTGTTTTCAATCCAAGTTCCTTAGCCAGTTGAGGTAATTGTGTTTGCTGGTAGCCTCCCCCACCGATCTCAAGCATAATATTCAGCTGTTTGTCTTCCAGGATCTTAGCTGCACGCAACAGGGTCTCAACATTTTTATGCTTGGCCAGACCGCCGATATAGCGAATGGTAAAGACCTCGTTTTGGCTTGGTTCGGCATCAGGATAGAACATATGGTGATTGATGCCATTATGCACCACATATATTTTATGTTCAGGAATGGAGGTAAAACGCAGCAGATCGTTCTTGGAATTCTCCGACACCACCACAATGGCATCAGCTATGGCGGCCGATTGTTTAAGCTCGTATTTATAAACCCATAAATCTGTTGATTTGGAATGGAGAAACGGAATGGCATCGTGGGCGGTAACCACTACCGGTTGAGATTTTTTCCCGGCTAAACTCAACGCCCAACCTGCATCCACATAATCGGCGTGCCAGATATCGCTCGTTTCAGGTTTTAAGGCCCTGCTCAGGTAAAACGGGGCTACATAATGGCGAAATTGCCGGAAAGACCGGTATGGGTAAGACTTGATATACGATTCTTCTCCACCATCTTTTCTATACAGGGTAACATCAAACGACCGGTTATGGCAATTCGCCGCCAGTTCGTGTGTATATCGGCCGATCCCGCAGTTCTGGGTAAGACAGGAAACAAATGTAAGCTTCATGATCAGTTAAATTTGGTTGAAGATAGCCATGGTTTTCTGGGCAGCCTTTTCCCAGGTGTATTGTTTTACCCATTTAGCCCCGCGCTCTATTAATTCACGACGCTCTGTATTGTTTTTTATAATTGAATGAGCCGCTTCGGCTATCTCATGCGCATGGTAGCCGGTGCAAATGGCACCACCGCCCGAAATATCGCGCAACGAGCCACCCGAGGTTGTGATTACGGGAACACCGGCGGCCATGGCTTCCAGCGGAGCAAACCCGAAACCTTCATACAGCGAAGTATAGATCAACAGGTCCCCGGAGTTGTAAAACGCATTCATATCTTCATCATCAATATAGCCGGTAAAGGATACACGGTTTAAATTCATACTTTCGGCTAAAGCCGGGTAGTGAGTGCGTTCGGGATAGGCACCGGCAATTACCAGTTCAAGATCGCGGTAATGTTCAGAGAGTTTTTTATAGGCCTCGAACAACAGCTCCAGGTTCTTGCGTTTTCCCAATCCACCCGAATAAATGATCCGAAAATTTTGGTTATCCTTTTTTTCGATGGGATGAAATCTTTCCTTATTTATTCCGTTAGGAACTACATCAATCAGATCTTCGGGGTAGCCGGCATAAGTGATGGCATCTTCTTTTGCGCTGTTGGAGACCATTATCAGCCGGTAACGGCGTTTTTGAAACTGGCCAATAGCCCATTTATAGTAATTTTCATATGTTGTAGGGGCTTCTTTAATATGCAATAAAGATACATCGTGCATGGTTACCACGCCTTTTTTAGCCGGTAGATACCTTAACCCCAATCCGGATAAAAACCAATGGGCATGATACACATCAGCCCTGGTCTCTCGCAAGGTATTACGAATAAAGAAAGGCAATACATACGGATGCAGATTTCTGAATGATTTGTAAGGTATTGGGTGAATCCATGAATGATTGTGAAAAGATTCATCGGCATGCCCGGGTTTATAGACCTTGTAGAGGTCCAGATCGGGATTTTGCATGCGAACATGCCTGGCAAGTTCATAGGCATAGTTGCCTATTCCGGATGTAAAATGCTGACATGAAGCCATCGCAATCTTCATACCGCAACTCCTGTATTTGGCTGATTTTTAAATTCGGGTTCCTCGGCGTCTTTCTTTTTTTCCGACTCTTCCCATAGATTCTGATCCATCTTAATGGATTTGAACAAAATGGCGCAAAATACCCAGAACAACAGGTTAAACGGGGTTTTGCCTACAATATCCTGTGCATACTCAACAACGAACACCCCCGAAAGCATGCACAATAAGGCAAGGACTATCGTCTTGAGCTCCTCGTCGTGCATTTTCCAGTAATTCAGCGCTCCTTTCAGCAGGATATTTCCCCATAAAAAGATGTAAAAAATAAACCCGATCCAACCCAGCTCTACTGCAACCCTTACAAATCCGGAGTCGGGCGGAAAATTGGCCAGGAATGTGCCGGGAGAGAATTTTTGTCCCCATACACCCGTTGAGCCCAATCCTCCGCCCATTGGATGCGCCAGGATCCATGGATAGATCATTTCGCGGTTGCGTTGGCGTACCATGTAGGATTCATCTTTTTTTCCGCTGAATGTCGACTGCAGGCGCTGGATATGGTAGTTACGGGTTGGCATATTGATGATGCCGATAAAAATGACCCCTACAAGACCACCGGCCAGGTAAAACCGCCAGTTCTTGGCAAACACGATCAGGGCCAGTATAGCCACAGGCAAAATGGCAATTGCCGATCGGGTGCCTGAATAGATCATGGCCAGCAAGGCTAATATGGCTGCTATACGGTACAACCACTTTCGGTACCACTTGTGTTTGCCCCGGTTGAGCAAGGGGATCAGGATAAGCATAGCAGCCATCACTACACCGTATTGGGCCGGTGAGGCCATTGTTCCAAATGAACGCCAGCGTCCGTTGATAAACACCAGGTGAACGGCATCGTTGGCAATCACATATTCCATTTCAAACGGAAAATACCCGTTAAAAAACTGGATTAACCCCCAGATAGAAGAAAATGAACACAGGATTATCAGGAGATTAATTAGGTTTTTGATGTCGCGCTTGGTTTCCATCATGTTATAACACAGGTAAAACAACAAGATGTAGCCAACTGCCGGGCGCATTACAAAAAACCAGGCCACACGCGAAGCTGCAATCGGATTAGCAATTTGGAGAATGTTATAACCAATCCAGATCAGGATTGGAATGTTCAGAGGTGTTTTAAATCCATCCCATTGATGGTTCATGTAAGAGCGATACAAATAACCGATCATCATAAACAGAATGAGCGAATCCTGCAGCAAGCCGATCTTGACATTCGGTAGCAGCATCAGGATCAATCCCAGCGTACAGGAAATAGTGATGGCCAGATAAACACCCAGCCTGATGCTGAACATTGTAGAAAACAGCACAGGCGCACCAACTGTAGCCAGGATAATTAAAATACCAAAAACAGGTCCGTATTGAACCACCCCAACTGCTATGGCAAGGCTTAAGGCTGTTAATGCCAGCCAGCTGACCGGTGAGTCGAGTCTCTTCTGGAAAAAATGATCGGCAAAAAACACCTTGGTTTTAGATTTAACCGTTTGTTCCAGTTTACCCGGTTGAAGATCATCATCTCTCTTCATGGGTAGTTATGGTTTGATGATCGGTATGTATAAACGATCCCCGGTGTTTTGGCTTAATGCCCTCAAGAGCCGACTGAAGGTTACCCAGTGCAAGTTTTGGAAAATGCACCACCAGGTCTTGCACACTACCCCACATCTTTTCTTTTGTGATAAATACCATAAAAGCTACAACGAGCATAACCAGTGAGAGACTCATGAATGGTATTGGATATGGCAGGGTTGAAAATACCAATACGCCTAAGACTTCAAAAAACGCCAGCACAGGCACCAGGGCAAGTTGCACTGAGCGAGGTGGCCGCCACAACGAAATGGCATAATCCAGGGCCGAAAACCTTAAGTTTATCAAGGCGATTTGTAAAAGTTTCAGGCCATAATGCATTGCAATATAATATTGCACACCAAGCCAGCGGGTACGTTGTTTTTTAAACGACTTCTCTGAGGCGGTTTTTTCTTCATATACTTTTGCTGTAGGCAAATACAGGCTTTTAACCTTATGTTTTAAGAGGCCGACCATCAGATTTTTATCCATACCCGGTGCAACAAAATCAAGCGTGTCAACGGCGTGTTGCATCAGGTTGTATCGAACACCAAATCCGCTGCCACTGATCTCAAGCATTAAACCCAATTTAGATTTAGCAGCCCGAAACATTATGTCGTTTAATCGCTCCGATATGGCATCAAACGACTGGGTGGATGTTTGCCGGGAAAATGGCAGGCGCTGGCCCTGTACAAGATCGTACCCGGCCTGAAACCCTCTTTCGAGTTCCGTGAAAAAATCTTCAGCTACAATATTGTCTTTATCCAGGATCGCAATATGGGTGGGCGACCACAGTCCCTGGCTCTGTTTAGCCTCGATATGGGCCATCACAAATTTTAAGGCATGGTGGTAAGGATTGCCTTTTTCCTGAGAGAAATCTTTTTCAACCACATCATACCCAAACTGTTTTACCTGGTCGGAGATGTCTTTTTCAGCCTGTTGAAGTAAAATCACCGGTTTAATATCAGTTCTGTTTTTGATGGCTTTTTTCAGGCTATGCAGCACTTCAATAAAAACAGCATTTGGCTTGTAAGCCGGTAACAACACCAAGATCTCGTTACCGGTATTGCGTTGTTTTAATTGAGGTGTTTGATATGTGGCACCCAGGACAACAGAGCTCATCCAGTAAAACGAATAAAACAACAGGTAAGCACCAAAGAAGGAAAGCACAAGCACACCAATATCTACTATCCAGGTCATTTTTAGGCTCCTGTTCGTTTAAGCGTTAAAGATCCTTTAAGGCCGCCAAAGTCGCGTTCGATAAGATGCTTAATGATTTGGCGAATTCTGGAGCGGCGTTTTGGAATATTACCGATGTAATTTTCCATTTTCTCAATATCAATTTTGTTCAGGATTGAGCCCACCACTTCTAAACCCTGGTCCTGTATCATATCCATTGAGCGTTTATCGTTGGATTTAAAGGTTTGATTAGCTCTGAACATGTATGTAACTGATTTGGCAAACAAGGCCCATTCTTTCCAGTCGGATGTTTGTTCCAGTGGCGGGGCAATGATGAAAATAAAATCGTAGGTTTGCTGAAGCTCATCAAAGGTTTTTTGCCAATTCGTTTCATCCATCATTTCCAATGGTGAAACGCCAATATCGGTGAGTTTTAAAATACCGGACTTGTCGCAATTCAATATTTGTAACGGGTGATTGCCAAGAACCGGCAATGGCACATCTGGCAGAGGACCATCCAGAGGGTCGCCGTGGATCAACAGGACTTTTTTATTGATTTTATGAAGTGCTTCTATGAGTTTAACACTTAACCATTGTTTACCTTCCATCCGATGGCCGCAAACCCAAAGTGTGATACTTTTTTCTTTGGGCAACGACAGGATCTCTTTACGGATGGCCTTAATTTGCTGGTATAGAATTTGATCGGCCGTTTTCAGCTTTACCACGCCTTTTTTAATGGCCTCTGAGTTCAGATCGGGTATAGCCGCAATAACTTTAAATGAAGAGACCTTTTCGAAGCGATCAACGGTAGAAATTGAGGCATCAAGAACTTCTATAAGTACCACCGATACAACGATCAATAAAAAGACAACTATACCCGAGATCACGATTATTAAGGCGCGTTTACCCGGTTTTGGTTTCAGCGGAATACTTGGAATATCCACGATATGGATCTCGCCTTCACCTTTACCTTTGGCCACGGTTTTGGCCAGGTTCAACTTATTTAAAAGTATCAGGTAGCCTTGCTGGGCCACATATATTTCATCTTCCATCGAACCAATGGTGCTTTCCAACGGTGCAAACTGCTTGGCATAGCTTAAAATGCGTGTGATTTCATTTCTGACCACAGGTATGGCTTCTTTGGCCATTTCAACATCCAATTGGTAACCGATCAGGCGGTAGACCATTTCCTGCTTGGTTTGACGCGGGTCGTAGGGTGTTTCAGTAACCAGGTTTGTAATCTCGCGACTGATGGCATCCTTCAGCCCTTTGATCTTTGTTTCCTTGGCTTCCAGGTCAACATCGCTCTGATTCTTTTTGAATCGGTTGATCACCAGGTCGGAACTGGCCTGTGAGAGCTGGCGTTTCAGATCAACGATTTTCTGATTGGACTTTAAATCTACCGGCAGGGGCATGTCTCCGGCATAATCTTTCTTGATCCGCTCAACCGCGCGCTGTTTGGATGCACGGATTTCTTTTAAATGGCTGAGCTGGATTTCCATATTCACCACCTGGTTTACAATGGCTTTGGTATGCTCGGAAAGGTTAATGACATTTTTCTGGATCTTATATTTTTCAAGCTTTTTGATTTTTTTATCCAAAACACCTTTCGACTGGGCAACCAGCTTTTCAAACATATCTTTATCAAATTCAGAGCGGTGTTTGGAAATGGATTTGTACAAATGCTCCATGGTTTCAATAATCAGCGTATTGATATAGGCTGCTTTTGTTGGTGCATCAGTTTCATATACCAAGCTGATATAATTACTCTTGCCTACCCGGGCCATTCCGAGACTGCCATTGATATGCTCATGGGAGAGGTTGTTTTTCTTTAAAAGCAAGTTAATAGCAGACTGGGTTTCGTTGATGGTATTCAGTAGTTTCTTTTCCCGGATCAGCCTGGCGATAATTGGCATTGCAATTGATGAGTCTTTTAAGGTGCTGTCGGCAGGCTCAAATTTGATGAACTTATGTTTTTCCAGGTAAAAGTCTTTAAGGATAGTTAATCTGACAAGTTCGATGTTTTTTCTGGATCGGGTCAGTTGAATAAGGTTTTCAAAATACTGGTTGATCTCATATTGCTGAAGTACATCGTCGGTAAGGCTCAGGCCTTTAGAACTTTGAAAATTAATATTTAATGTTGCCTCGGAGATAAATGTCTTCTTTTGGCTGCTGGTTAAGAGGGTTACGGTGGTCATGGCAATCAACGGCAAAATTGTCCATAACTTCCAGCGATTAAGGACCGAGCGGATGATGGAAAATAATTGCTCCATGTTACTTCTTACCCATTAAATTATCTAAATCTTCCAGCTGACCGGATGTGATCTCAATTTCGCGATAGATCTGATTAGCCCTGAACTTGCTTTCTAAAATAGCCTGGCGGGTTTGTGCCAGTCCATTTAAACCCAATAGGTAATCCTCAATTTTGCCTTCACCGCGTTTAAAGCGCTCTAATGCCAGCCGGGTTTGCTCTTCCTGGGAACTTAAAATGCGCTCCTTGATCTGCTGCGAACTTAGGATTTTGGTGTATTCCTGGTACTTTTCTTCTATCCATATTCTTATGGCCCGTTTCTTTTTCATGATCTCATTTTCTACCCGCCTGGCGCTGGCTTCAGCCAGCCGCACTTTACTTGGCAGGGTAAAAAGGCCTTCGATATCAAGGTTTAGTGTAAGACCAAGGGCCGGTACAAAATTAACCTGGGCAGACTGGGCATCGGCACCTTGCTCATAGTTCAAAAACTGGATACCCAATCGAAAACTACCCAACCAACTCATTTTCTCCTGGCTGATGCGCTCCTGTTCCTGACGGTACTCTTCGCGCATAGCTTCCATATCGTATGAGTTTTGAAATGTTTTAATCACCAGAGAATCGATGATGGCCCTGTCGGTGGAGTCCAGTTCAGTTTTAACATTTTCAACTTGTGAAAAGCAAGTACCCCAGCAGCCGGTGATCATCACCACGATGAGCACCAGCGTTTTTTGAAGTCTGAACGGTTTGTTATGTAAAAAATTGGTCATTGCTAAATCAACTTATATTAGTCTTAAGTCCTACACATTCTCGGTTTGCAGTAATGCAGGGAATGTTTTCAGAATAATTTTGACATCAAATCCCATAGAGCAATTCCGTGCATACTGGTTGTCCAGAGCGATGCGTTCTTCTTCAGACATATCAGATTTGCCGCGTTTAGTTACCTGCCAAAGACCGGTAATACCAGCAGGGGCAATAAAGCGTTCTGAGAAGGCATCAGTGGTAAGCTTTTCGGCTTCGTACAGTGGTAACGGACGGTTACCCACGATGGATATATCACCAATCAAAACATTGATCAGTTGAGGCAATTCATCGATACTGGTGTTTCGAATAAAGCGACCAAAACGTGTTACGCGCGGATCGTCTTTAAATTTCATGAAAATGGGACCTTTGGCCTTTTTAGGTTCAGCTTTGGATTCTGGAAGAACACCTTCGTCAGAAACCAATACTTTTTTAGAACCGGAAGCTTTTACCAGGTCTTCTTCTTTAATAGCTTGAGGTTCCGGAGGCGTGTCTTCAGCTTTTTGCTCAGCATCATTATTCTGGTAGAGATTTAAATGTTTGAGCTTATCGATGTTCTTATCGGCATTACTGTCCATAGAACGGAACTTGATGAGATCAAAAATCTGATATCCCATGCCCACGCGTTTGGATCTGTAAAATACCGGGCCGCGGGACTCGAGTTTTATAATGAGACCAACAATGGCAAAAACCGGAAGTAAAAACAGTAAGGCAAGGCCTGAAGCTGCGATATCAAAAATCCGTTTTCCTAACGGCATTTTGTAAGATTCAAAGTCAGAGTTTGTTTCTCTGTTGAAATGCTTGATCTCGAAGAGATACTTAATGCGAAAAGCAAGTTTGTCAACTTCAAGTGGTTTGTAGAACAAATCATCAGCACCGGCTTTCAGAAGCGACATGCGTTCATTTTTTGTCAGATCGTTGTGCGAAACAAAAACAAACGGGGTTTTCTCCAGGGTATCACTAATACGAATAAGCCTTAAAAACTGAAGGCCACTCATACCTGTAAGAGAATGCTCCGAAATGATCACATCCGGTGTATGCCCTTCCTGCAACCATTTAAAAGCCTGATAACCGCTATCGAGTGTGGTTACAGTGAATTTGTTTTCGTAGGCATACTCAAACATGCTTTTGAGGTGATTCCGTGCATTTTCATTATGATCTACATACAAAATGTGCAAATGCCGGTTATCAATATTCACCTTCTTTAACCGCATATTTTTTTGAGTTTCTGCAAGAAACTCCTGATCTATTTGAATTTGTTCTGCCGGAATCATGATAACTCTCCGTTTGTGTTTAGTTTTAACTGGCTATTCTTCTGAAAAGACTAAAGATTCTTGCCTTAAGTTCTTCAGGATTAAATGGTTTAAGCAGAAAATCATCTGCACCCAGGTTCAAACATTTGATCCTGTCTTCGCTTTTATCGTTCGACGAGAGTACGATAATTGGAATGTCCCTGAAGAAACCACTGGCTCTGAGGTTCTTGATAAAAGAAAATCCATCGATGTGAGGCATGTTGATATCAACAACAATGAGATCGGGTATATTGCCCTGCTGCAGCCAGAATAAGGCTTCATCGCCATCCGATTTTGCTACGATATCATAAGTGCCGCCTAATACATGCGATAAAATTTTCAGCATTGCGATTTCGTCATCGATAACTAGAATTGTCTTTCTCATTTTTAAATCCCTGGTTTAATTAGAGTTGCTTCTTAAACAGTTCTAGTATAGCCACTTCACCTAATTATCTGCTAAATGAAGACTAAAGGATGGCTAAGAATGGGATGAAAATTGAATAAATCGGGGAATTCGGCTAAAAGTATGAAACATTGTCTTGCGGGGGCCGGACAAGTCTTGGGGAAAAAAAGGGGTATGATTAAAACGATGGATTAAGGCTTGTATTCGCCACGGAAAACTTTTGCGGGATCAATCTCGAACCTTGGATCGAGTTTATTTTTAATGATGTTATCGAACTTGGCTTTGTGTTGTTGTTGAACACGAATCACAACTTTGCATTTTCCGGGACATTTCAAATGTTTATTTTGAGTCTGTCCCTCATAGAACAAATGGTATTCGGTATAATATTTCTTTGGCTTAACAAAATAGTCGTTGATTGTATCCCAAGCCAAAAGTGATTTTTTTTGTGAGTTATTCACACTTAAAATGATGCCGTCTTTAACAACAAGCTTCTGCTCTGAGGCAATCGATCCTACAAACCAAAACAAACTGGCCAGGAAATAAAAACTAAACTTTGTAACAGGGCCTTCATCGCCTATCATCAGGGCGATGCAAATGCAGCCAAGTTGAAAAACACCATAAATGGTTGGTAATAAGGGGTAGCCCCAAAGCAAGCCATGTCTTAGGGAGAGTTGCACCGATTTAATGCGCAGGCGATTAACAATTGATATGAGGGCATATACAGGCATGAGTGTGATCACCAGGTAGAAAAAATACACTTCAAAGGTCATCACGGCTTCCATCAAATCGTTCATACTCACGGCGATGCTATTGGATTATATTTAGAAAAAATCGGATATGCTTTAACTAACAAAACATTTTGATCCTTAAGACGTTTCTGACTTAGTAGAATTTAAAGTAAAATCTCTGATTTTTGGAAATCCCGGATCTATTTTTTCCTTTCTATGACAAAGCTAACGAGTTTTTCCAAAGATGCTTTGCTCTCGGTATTTTCAAATCCAGTCAAAGACTCATAGGCCTTGTTGGCATAGTCTCTGGCAACATCGATGGCATAATCAATACCACCTTCCCGACGCACAAAAGCTATGACTTCATTGCTGAACAAAGCGCGTTTTTTATCACTTCTTAGAATGGAAATTATGTGCGAGCGTTTATCTTCTGTGGTTTTTTCCAGGGCATGAATCAGGGGAAGGGTGATTTTTTTTTCTTTTATATCTCCACCGATTGGCTTACCTGTTTTTTCGCCTTGATAGTCAAGGATATCGTCCTGGATCTGGAAAGCTATACCTAAAGCTTCCCCGTAATCATATAAATGTTTGATGGAATCGGGGTCTTTTGTTGCACTGCTAGCTCCTAATTTACAGGCTGTAGAGATCAGTGAGGCTGTTTTGTCTGATATGATCCTGAAATAAGTCGCTTCATCAATATCTAAAAAACGGGTCTTCTCTATTTGAAGTAACTCGCCTTCGCTCATACGTTTAACAGCTTCAGACAAGATATGGAGATATTCATACTCTTTGTAATCCAACGAAAGTAATAATCCCCGGGCAAGTAAATAATCACCAACCAGAACGGCTACTTTGTTTTTCCACAAGGCGTTAATAGCCGGAATACCGCGCCGCATATCAGCGGTATCCACCACATCATCATGGATCAGGGTGCTGGTATGAAGTAACTCAACCAGGGATGCGGCCCGATAGGTGCTTTCCTGGATGGGTCCGAACATTTTTGCAGATAACAGCACTAAAACCGGACGAATTTGTTTGCCCTTCTGGCGCAAAATATACTTAGTGATTTTATCGAGCAGACCGATCTCGGATGTCATCCTAAGCTTAAACTCTTCCTGAAAAAGTTTCAGTTCAGGCCGGATCGGATCTATCACTTCATCAATTTTCACAAAAATTAAATGTTAAATGTTTATAATAAATCAAAAGAACCATGGTATTAGTTGGTCTTAAAGTTCATTAAGATAATGCATTATTCTTTTTTAGCTTAACAAAATCGGGGGTTTCAAACCACTTCTTGCAGAACCTTTAAGCATTTTTATACTCATGTGGCTAAAACACTGGCTGGCTGTTCTTAGTTTTTTGTTGATCTTTGATCTCTCAGTGCCACTGCAAGCCGGTACTCCGGCTCCGTTTGGCCGAAAAACAACTGTTAAAACAACCCGCGTAGCTGTTCAGCATATTTTTTTAACCCAGAACCGTGGGAGGATGTTCAACCTTAAAATAGGCCAGAAACTCTTTTCCTTTCTGACACTTAACTCAGATTTAGCCCTTGGCTCTCAATTCAGACCGTACCTGGGATTGGATTTGCATGCCGATCTGAACATCAACAACCTTATTACGCTTGGTTTGTATGCGGGCCAGCATGGAGGCGGGTTTGGAAATGGAAAGGATTTTGGGGCAACCTTGTTTATTGATCCGGTACAATCCCTGGGATTTTTCCTGGCTTTTGATGTTGATGAACAAGAGCAGGACATATACCGTCATATATGTATTGGTTTGGATATGCCTTTAGCTAAAAACATGGGTTTTATGGCCAGTTATGAACGTGGCTTAACCAAAACCCCCTACCAGTCGTTTTCCAGTGGTTTTATCTTCTTTTTTTAAACCTGTAGTTAATATATATTTAGGGCTTGAAATTCAACTATTTGTAAATCATACTAAGTATGCCTGAAGAAGAATCCACTGAAGCCTTAGAGAAAATTGATCCGGAGTATGTAGATACCCCTCAAGCCGACGAAGAGGATATGGGATTCATCGATCACCTAGATGAGCTACGCACTCGGCTTTTTAAAAGCCTGATCGGATTGGTGATCGTTGCAGCCGGTTGCGCATTTTTTTCGGATTTTCTGGTGAATGATATCCTGATCGGACCACTCAAACGCTCCGGTCCCAATACAGTTATCCAGAACCTGGTACCGTACGGTCAGGTTACGCTGTATATTCAAACCATCTTTTTTTCAGCCCTGATCATCACGTTCCCCTTACTGGTCTATCAAGTCTGGCAATTTGTAGTACCGGGGCTTTTACCCAAGGAAAGGCGTGCTACTAAATCAGCTGTCTTTTTCATCTCGTTTTGTTTCTTTTGCGGCATTGCCTTTGGATACTTTATCTTTTTACCCGTTTCTTTGAAATTCTTTGCCAGTTTTGGAACCGAACAGATTGAAAACAATATTGCTATTTCCGACTATATAAGCTTTTTCCTTGGTTCTTTACTCACCACCGGATTGGTATTTGAATTACCCTTTCTGTCTTACATTCTTTCAAAAATCGGCCTGCTCACACCGGCCTTTATGCGTTTCTACCGAAAGCATGCAATTGTTGTGCTTATTATTGTTGCCGCAATTGTAACACCTTCAACTGATGCCGTAACCCAGATGATTATTGCCGTTCCTATGATCCTTCTTTATGAATTGAGTATATGGATTTCGGGATATATAAACAGGAAGAATGAAGTACTAAAATAAGGCTTTTCTGAATCTAAACATCATTTGATTTATGGATGGCAATATTGAACTGCAGACATTTGAAAGCCAGGTCCTGAAAAAGAATCCACTTGGCGATCCTTACCTGCGCACGTTTCCGGTTTATTTGCCACCCTCTTATCAAACCAACCGCTCGTTTCCGGTAATCTATCTGCTGGCTGGGTTTGCAAGCACTGGTCTGAGTTATCTCAATTATAAATTCGGTCGTCCGACACTACCCCAGCAGATTGATCATTTAATTGAAACCGGACAAATGCCCGAAACCATTGTAGTCATGCCCGACTGCATGACAAGATTTGGCGGCTCGCAGTACCTTAATTCCGATGCTTTTGGCCATTATGAAGATTACTTGATATCAGAACTGATGCCATGGATTGATAATAGTTATAACACAATGCCCGATAAACGCATTGTAGCCGGTAAATCTTCCGGTGGATTTGGCGCACTAAACCTGGCCATGAATCACCCTGGTGTGTTCAATGCCCTTGCCTGCCATAGTGGCGATATGAATTTTGAACTTTGTTATGCCCCGGATTTCCCTCAAGTTTCCAGGGTTCTGGAATCTTACAACTACAGTGTATCAGAGTTTTATACGGCCTATGATAAAGCCCTTAAAAAGCCAAATCATGCATTTGGCGTGATCAACATTGTTGGAATGTCTGCCGCTTACTCGCCTGATAGCTCAAAATCGTTTCCGGAAAATACTGCCCTTCCCTTTGAGCTAAGAACCTGCCGGAGAAAAGATGATATCTGGCAGAAATGGCTGAGTAAAGATCCTCTGGTTCAGGTGGAAACACCACAAAAACAAGATGCATTACGGCAATTGGACGCTATATTTATTGATTGTGGCAACCAGGATGAATTTAATTTACAATTTGGTGCCAGACAGTTCTCAGATAAACTTAAATCCTATGGGATCAAACATACTTACGAGGAGTTTCCGGATAACCATATGGATACAAGCTACCGCTATGATGTTTCCCTGCCCTGGCTGCTGCAAAAACTAACAACCTGATCGTGGCATGCTCAGCCGACTTAAAATCTCAAATTATAAAAGCTTTAAACAGCTTAAATTATCGCTTCAACAGCTCAATATTCTCATAGGTGCTAACGCGGCCGGCAAATCTAACTTTACCGGTATTTTCAGGTTTTTAAGAGATCTCTCTAAAGAAGGATTGGAAAATGCGATTTACCTTCAGGGCGGGCCGCATTACTTTCGAAATATCTATACCCCACAAAAAACGCCTTTTACAATAGAAGTAGAGCTTGAGCATTTAGTGAAGCTGTTTGATCTTCATAACCGGGTCACATTGCAGACTCAAGTTGTGGTTTATCACCTTAACATTGATTTTAGCTCAAACAACGATAGCTACAGCGTTCTTTCAGAAAAACTTTCATTTAAAAAGCTTCAAAAGAACTCTTCTTCTACTGTTACAGCGGTTTCGGGTCAGATAGTTATCACGTGCAAAAAAGGCCATTTATCGGTCAAACACTCCGTAAAACCTGATACCGGGTTTGATCCGGAAAAGCTGCTCATGTTTAAATCTTTGGACTACTCACCTCTAAGGGCAACTCTACTTGAAAATGCCTCGATTCTGACCATCTATCCTACGCTTTCACATCTATTTTCAACCATTGCGGTCTACGACTTTGATCCAAAATTGCCAAAACTGGCAATTCCGCTTGCAGGTAAGAAAGAATTGGAAGAAAACGGACGAAATTTGGCCTTGATTCTACGTAGTTTACACGAAAACCCTGAGAAACAAAATGAGTTTCTTGGGTTTACACAGGTCTTATTGCCTTATATAGAGAGGATTGAGACAGTCAAGCTTGGAGATGAACAATTATACCTGCAATCGGTTGAAAGCGGTAAGCCGGGCAAAGCAATTCCGGGCTCTTTTTTATCGGATGGCACCATAAATATCACAGCTATAATCCTGGCCCTGTATTTTGAGAAAAAATCCCTTCTGATTATTGAGGAGCCTGAACGTAATATTCATCCGTATCTTATGGCTGGATTGATCCATTTGATCAAAGATGCCTCCGAACAAAAGCAAATCATCATAACCACACATCACCCTGAAATTGTTAAACATGCATGCCTTCATGAGCTTCTGCTTGTTTCAAGGGATTCGGATGATTTTTCAACCATCTCCAATCCCTCCGAAAATGATGAAGTTAAAACCTTTTTGAAAAACGAAGTCGGCATAGAAGAACTTTACATCCAAAACCTGTTGAGTCTGGATGGTGACTGATGCTGTTTATTTCATGGCGATCATATCTGCCAGAATCTTTGAGGTTTCATCCAGTAAAATATCGGGTTCATTCTCCTTCTCATCCGGGTTGTTTTCATCTTGTGTTGAAGATGACGGTGTGCCGTTTTTGTTGTTGAGAAGTTCTTTTTGAGATTCCCTTAGTTTTTCCAGTGCTTTACGTTCGGCTTTTCGCTTGGATTCCAGCAAAGACACCTGGCTTTTTTCTTCATTTTTCTTTAACTGATCAATTTCAAGCAAATATAATTTAAAGGCCTCATCTAGCAGGATGCGTTTATCGTGCTTCTGCTGAAGATGAGAGATCATTTCCAGCGGCACTTTCTGATAACTTTGATACAAAGCCGGATCTATCTTGTCCCATGGCAATGCACTGGGTTCAGCATCTTCACCAAAATTCTCGTGGTTGACCGGTGAAGGCAATTCAATATCCGGGAAAACACCTTTTTGCTGAGTGCTTTTACCTGTAATTCTGTAGAACTTTGCTATGGTTAGTTTTAATTGCCCGTAGCGATGATCTCCAAATCTTAAGTAGCTGTTCAGATCAACCAGGTTTTGGACGGTTCCTTTTCCAAACGTCTGCTCACCAACGATTAATCCCCGATGATAATCCTGCAGGGCAGCTGCAAAGATCTCGGAAGCCGAAGCGCTGTAGCGATTTACCAGCACAGCCAGCGGGCCATCATAGACCACCGAAGGGTCGTCATCTTCATGAATGGAAATAATGCCATTGGATTTCCTGACCTGAACAACCGGGCCTTCTGGAATAAACAAGCCTGTAAGCTGTATGGCCTCTTCCAGCGATCCCCCGCCATTGTTTCTGAGATCTATGATGATCCCATCAACCTGTTGTTTTTTAAGCTTGGCAATCAGGTTTCTGACATCACGGTTGGTACTTTTGTAATTACTGTCGCCGCGACGGTAAGCTTCAAAATCCAGGTAAAAGGTTGGAATGGTAATAACCCCGATTTTCATATCCCGTCCCTTGTGGTCAAACGTGATCAGCTTCTTTTTGGCTGCTTGTTCCTCGAGTTTTACTTTTCCACGGACAATATTGATGACTTTAGGCAATGCTTCGGGGCCATCCAGTCCGGGTATAATCTGAAGTCTTACAGTGGTTCCTTTTGGACCCCGAATAAGTTTTACAACTTCATCCAGCCGCCAACCAATAACATCCTGAAGTTTTCCTTGCTTGCCCTGGCCAACACCTATAATTTTATCCCCTTTATTGAGCTTTTTACTTTTAAAAGCAGGTCCACCGGGTATAATATCATGAACCAGTGTGTAGTCGTTCTCAGTTTGCAGCCTGGCGCCTATCCCTTCAAACGAGAGGCTAATACTGATCTTGAAATTATCGGAGTCCATGGGAGAAAAATACGCGGTATGCGGGTCAATGGAGGTTGTAATAGCATTAACAAACAAACGGAACACATCTTCGCGATTGTATTGCTCAATACGTTTCAGCTGGTTCTTGAATCTATCGGAAAGTGTTTGGGTTATGCCCTTTTCATCCTTGCCGCTGAGCTTAAAATTCAGAGCCTGGTTTTTTAACATTTTACGCCAGAGTTCATCCATTACTTTGGACGATCTAGGCCAAGGTTTCTTTTCACGTTTAAAAAAGTATGATTCGTCCCTGGTGTAATCAAACGGGGTTTTAAGTTGATTCTGGACCCAGGCCTCCCTTTCCCTGACTCTTTCTTTAAAAACGCTGAAAATTTCATAGGGCGGATTTAAGAGCCCGAGCTTCATATTATCGTCCAGAACAATGCGGTACTTTTCAAACTGAGCAATATCCTGGTCGTAGAAATACATGCGGTTATAGTCGAGTAATTTCAGATACCGATCAAAGATTTCTGATGAAAGGGAGTCGGAAAAACTCATTTTGCGGTAATGGAGTTTTTCCAGTATGGCCGAAATAATGCGTTCAGCGCGGCTATAAGCAGGTGTTGGAGTTAGGCTGGAGTCCAGTTTAGGTTCTATCCTGTTGTAGCTCTGAGCCTGCAACTGAGGTGAACTTAGCACGAAAAAAAGCCCAAAGACGAAAAAGAGAAGCCTGGGTTGCTTTAACATATAGAATTTAGCGTTTATCTTGGGTTAATGTTTTGAGACTAGTTTAATAATAAAATACTTTTCCCTTATGAAACCGAATCAGCTCTTATCTATCTCACTTGGAAACATAACCGCTGTTGTAGTGGTTTCAATTTTGGTGTTGGGTTGTTCTTCGGGCAGCCAAAGTGTTAAAAGCGATTTTGATCGTCGTTCAGAAACACCCGAGGCGCTTTACTGGTACGATAAAGCCGACCAAAAACGGGTCTCATTAGAAAAACACCTGGCAATGTCTTCGCCTGAAAGTGTATTAAAAAAAACAATTCAGATTAATTCACCCGATTCAGGATCAACTGACTCCTTGACACTCTTTATCGGTGATGTTGCTAATTTAGCTTATTTAGTTAAGATAGGAAAGGTATACCTGAACGATCTGTGCAAAGATGCATTGAGTTATTCGGCCGAAGCTTACCGGGTATCTAACCTGGGAGCAATGCATCATGATTTTTTTGTCAAGCAGCTACAGCTTACATCAGCCCGTTATTTTGAACTCACAGACGAAACCCTGGATCTGTTCACTAGTTATAATCAGTCTTTAAGCAATGTGCCGGATCTTGCAAAGATAAACACACTGGAAGTAACCGGAATGCTCGAAAAGGAAACTGCTCTCTTGAATTCGCTTCAGGATATCCAGAATTTACAGGACAACTTAATAAAACATGCACTTGAAAAAGCCTCTGTTAATCCATTAATGATTGGATTTAAAAAAGATGTCGTGGATGTTAAAGACATTACCGATAAGAAAATGTTGGCCACGCTTAAGGATATAAAAACCGGACTGTTAAGACGATCGGCTAAATTAGAGCAAAAACAAGAGGCCTTAATCAGGCAATCTTTGATCTCCCAAATGCTCAGTACAACACGCATGCATATCCAAACTTGTAAAAGCATCGAACGGACATTAAAAGATGCACTCTGATTATTGAACTTTGTCTTACCGGCTCATAAGAAGAAAACGGGAGTTTTAACCCCCGTTTTTTTAATAAAAAGCTAAGATATTGTAAAAAAGCCTGTGGATGGATTCACATTGAATGTGACGCCATTAATCACAAATGCACCCGTGTAGGTTAATGTATTTCCATTGTTGGTTACGGCTAAACCATAGTTTTTATATTCCAGACTGCCACCCTGGTTATCAGTGAGAGTTCCATTCAGGGTATATGTGAAATCATCATCATTATTAAAAGTAATATCGCCTGTTAAAGTCCCATTTACAGTTACACCGCCACTTCCATAATTGATAAATTCATAGGTTACAGTTAAAGTTTCAGGGTAAGTATCAGATGGAACCCCAGAATAGGTAATCTTAACAGTTCCTGTTGCATTTCTGGTCACAAGCTTATTCTCTACTGTATCCAGAACAGTTGCTTCAGAAATACCTGTATAATATGCTGTTAATAGTGTTGTAGCAGATTCCAGATCAGTACCACCCGGACCGGTAGAGCCGTTATCATCATCACATGCACTCAGAAACAGGCCTGAAACCAGCAGTAAAACCAAAGAGTATTTCAACTTTAGCATATGTGCTTCCTTATAAATTAAAAGTTTTAAAAATTAGTTGTGATAATAATAATGATTATCAGATTAAATCACGAATATTCTATGATTTCTATGAATCTATAGTTAGAAACTATAGATAATAGTGATATGATTAAAACCTTGAAAAATTAGCCAGAGGATTGAAAAAGGAAAAGTTAAGTCTTAAAGCCGGATGCCTGGCGCATCCGGCTTTAGTCTGTATTTAAGGTGAATAAATATAGCCTGTGGTTGGATTAACACTGTAAGGCTCTCCATCAATCAAAAAGCTACCCGAGTACATCAATACCCCGCTGGTGTAGGTACCTCCAAAATCCTGAAACTCAACCCTTACACCCTGATGATCTGTAATTGTGCCGTTAAGCGTATAGGTAAAATCTCCATTTACATTTTCATGCGAGTACGTACCTGATAAAACGCCGTTTATCGTAATGCCGTGACTGCTGAAATCCTTGAATTCATAAGCTACATTACACGGCTGGGCGATCTGGCTATCCGGATTGCTCTCAAAAGTCACTTTAGCTGAACCGGAAGGATTCTTTAATATGAATTTATCGTCAATGGATATTTCAGGTACATTGATTTCAACAATACCGCTGTAATAAGCGCTTAATATATTTGTGGCATCCTGCATCTTGTCGCTGCCGGGCCCGGAAGGATTACTGCCCTCTCCATCGCAGGCACTTAAGAAAAAGCCACAGGCTAGAACCAAAATCATATAAAGTCTTAATTTTCTCATCTTATTCTCCTTTTAAAAAGGTTTTGTGAGTGATAAAAACATAGGTTTATTTATGCTTCATCTGATTATAAAGCAGCCAGGTAATAAATTGCTTAGTTTCATATTAATAGGGTGATGATTTTGAAATCACCACATGCACTTCTAACTTGATATATCGCTTTACTAAACATAGCCTTAAACAAATCATGATTTTAGATCAACTTAACATGTTGGACTTGTACCGGGAGTCCTTGCCTCATTCAAAAGAAATAGTGGGATTTTTGGAGAGCCATGATATTTACGCTTTATCCGAAGGCCAGTACCCTATAAAAGATGAGCTGGCCTTTATCATCATTCAGAATTATACAACCCGGCCTGAAACTGAAAAAAAATGGGAGTCGCATCGAAAGTATATTGATGTTCAGGTTGTACTGGATGGCTCTGAACATATTGGCTACAGGCCCATAGATAGCTTATCTCTTGCCGATGATTATAATGAAGAAAATGATTACACGATATATCCAAATGATCAGCTGGAAGCTTCGTATCTGAAACTTTCCAAGGGTGATTTTGCCATATTCTACCCCAATGATGCCCATAAGCCTGGCATTCATTTACTCAATCAATGCCTGGTAAAGAAAGCTGTTATAAAAACAGCGGTTTAATGGTCATAACCTAAGGTTTAATAGCAAGATGGGTGAAAAAAAGCATCGCGTGTTCTTATGGGTGGAAGGCCAGGACGATGTATTATTTGCCAAAAAGATTCTCAAACCTGTTTTCAAAAACTACTTCCTGAGGGTAGAGATCAGGCAGTACGCCCAAATCAAGGCCAAAAAGCTTCAGCAAATTCTTTTTGCAATTCATGAAATCGGTGATAGCAATATTGTGTTTGGGGATATTGACCATCATCCCTGCATCACCTCCAAGAAAACTTATTTAAACTACCGGTTTCAGTATCTACCCTTCTCGCACATGTTTATTGTTATACAGGAAATTGAAAGCTGGTATCTGGCCGGGCTTAATGCTTCGGCATCAAGAAAAGTTGGTGTCAGGGTTTTACCATCTACGAATCATATCACCAAGGAACACTTTATTGAGCTTAAACCTAAATCCGGATCACGGTTAAAATTTATTCACCACATCCTCCAGCATTTCTCTGTGGAGGTTGCCCAAAAAAAGAATAAATCGTTTCATTACTTTTGCACCAAGTACCCACCTCAGAAAGCTTTAAAATAAATCGTGCCAACTATTTAGGTTGAGATTTTTATCGAAGAGAGATTTTTACTATACTCTCTCTTCCAATTACAAAACTATGATAACATTCTCAAAGAAAAACCATGAACATTCACGAATATCAAGGAAAAGAAATCCTTAGAAAGTTTGGTGTTACCGTACCAAAAGGCACTGTTGTTTATTCACCCGAAGAAGCTCATGAAGCAGCTGATAAAATGCTGGCAGAGCAAGGTGGTGGTGTTGTAGTGGTTAAAGCACAAATTCATGCCGGTGGGCGTGGAAAAGCCGGTGGTGTTAAGCTTGCTAAATCGGCTGAAGAAGCTCAAAGCTTTGCCTCTCAAATGCTGGGTTCTACCCTGGTTACCCATCAAACCGGACCTGAAGGAAAAGAAGTCAGCAGACTGCTTATTGAACAGGGTATGGACATTGAAAAAGAGTTTTATTTGGGTATTACCTTAGATCGTGCCACTTCGCGTAATGTGTTGATGGTTTCCACAGAAGGGGGTATGGAAATTGAAACCGTAGCAGAAGAAACCCCCGACAAACTCTTAAAAATCCAGATCCATCCAACCCTGGGCCTGCAGCCGAGCCAGGCGCGTGAAGCAGCCTTCTTCCTCGGACTTTCAGGCGATCAGTTTAAAAACGGCGTTAAGTTTATCATGGCCTTATACAAAGCCTACATGGAAATTGATTGCTCTCTGGCCGAGATCAACCCGTTGGTTGTAACCAGCGATGGCAATGTTTTCGCCCTTGATGCCAAAATCAACTTCGATGATAATGCGCTTTATCGCCATAAAGATTTCCTTGAATTACGCGATACCAACGAAGAAGATCCGCTTGAAGTAGAAGCTTCAAAATCACATTTAAACTATGTAAGACTGGATGGCAATGTGGGTTGTATGGTTAATGGCGCCGGCCTGGCCATGGGCACCATGGACATGATCCAGCTGGCAGGTGGAAAACCAGCCAACTTCCTTGATGTGGGTGGTGGTGCTAATCCTCAGACTGTTCAGGAAGGATTCCGCATTATCCTGAGTGATCCGAATGTAAAAGCTATTCTGGTTAATATTTTTGGAGGTATTGTCCGTTGCGACCGTGTTGCGGGTGGCGTGATTCAGGCGGCCCAGAACATTGATCTGCATGTGCCGGTAATTGTTCGCCTGGAAGGCACCAATGCCGATATTGCCCAAAAAATGCTGGATGAATCAGGTTTGAACCTGGTTTCGGCAAAAGGATTGCGAGATGCGGCTCAAAAAGTCAATCAAGCTATCGCAAGATGATAGTTTAAATAGCACAATACAATTTGTTTATGGAATAGGGGTAATGCCAGCCTCTATTTTTAAATACAGGAAAGGATTTTCTTGATGAATTAAGCAGGATGGCTCATAAGCAAAACCTGTTCTAATTCATGAATAAAATTCCTTACCTTATATTCTGTGCCTCAACCTGAAATCTGTGGCATGGCTAACGCAATCAGCTCAACATATGCTCTACAGCATATAAGTTGCTTCAAACTGATATTCTCAAAAATCCATTAATTGTTGATTGTACATGGTACAAAGTAAAATTAAAAAAGTATTGGTGGCCAACCGAAGTGTAGCTGCGGTTAGGGTGATTCAAACCTGTCAGGACAGGAAAATTCCGACAACTGCAGTTTATAGCACACCTGATCGTCTGGCAGCGCATGTCTTCATGGCCAATAGCGCCGTACATATTGGTGATGCCCCACCCATTGAATCTTATTTGAATAAAGAGCGCATTATTCAGGCTGCCCATGAAACCGGAGCTAATGCTATTCATCCAGGTTGGGGATTTTTAGCCGAAAACAGCAGCTTTGCCAAAATGGTAAAAGAGGCCGGTTTGATCTGGATTGGTCCCGAGCCGGATGTCATTGACAAAATGGGCGATAAAATCCAGTCCAAAAACGAAGCTGTGGCTGCCGATGTACCGGTAATTCCTGGTATTAACGGCCCCAAAACAACTGATGAGATCCGGGACTGGTTAAAAAATGAAGATGTAACCTATCCCATCATGATCAAGGCTTCGGCTGGTGGTGGTGGTAAAGGTATGGTCAGGGTTGAAAATGAGTCTGAACTGGATAATGCCTTTGCACAAGCCAAGTCTGAAGCATTGAAATCTTTTGGTGATGATGAAGTTTTAGTTGAAAAATACATCGAACATGGCCGGCATATTGAAGTCCAGATTGTGGCCGATCATCATGGCAATACCCTTCATTTGTTGGAGCGCGAATGTACTTTGCAGCGTCGGAATCAAAAGGTTATTGAAGAAGCCCCTTCGCCAAGTCTCTCACCGGAAGCACGCGAGGAAATTTGCAGCACGGCTGTTCGATTAATGAAAGCTATCAAATACACTTCGGCAGGCACGGTTGAGTTTCTCTACGACTCAGACACTAAGAAATTCTATTTTCTTGAAGTTAATACCCGATTGCAGGTTGAGCACGGTGTAACCGAGTTGATAACGGGACTGGATATCGTAAGCATGATGCTGGATATTGCGCAAGGCGAATCAATGCCTTACAAGCAGGAAGATATTAAATCGAACCGTTGGGCACTGGAAGTTCGCATTAATGCCGAAGATCCGAAAACTTTCAGCCCGTCTTTCGGGGACATCTCCAGGCTTCATTTGAACCTGATACCGGGTATCCGTGTAGCTCAGGGTGTGTTTGAAGGCTCTTCTATTCCACCCTATTACGATTCACTGATCATGCTTCTCATGACCAGCGGCCCTGACCGGGAAAATGCGATCATGAAAATGGACAGTACCCTATGCCGCAATTTGCGTGTTGAAGGTGTTAAAACACTGGCCCCGTTGCTCTTAAGCCTCATCCGGCACCCGAACTTTATTAATGGTAATTTCTCCACAAAGTTTATCGAAACACATATGGATGAACTGGTCTCAACATTCAGTGAAGAAGATCACGATAACGAGGCACTCAAGATCGCCAAATATGTGGCTGAAATTTCTGCATTAGGAACACCGAAATGGATATAAAAAACATGATGAATTACACACTATTAAAACCGGGCATGTCGCCAACAGATATTGTTAAAACTGTTCGCGATCTCAATAAAGTCATGTTTACGTCAACGGGTATGCGTGATGCCGGTCAGTCTGACTATAAAAACCGACTTCGCATTCGCGATCTGAAAACATTTTCACCACATTATAACGACATGGGATTGTTTAGTTCGGAGTGTCATGGTGGTGCCAGGTGGCATGTTGGGATCATGAATCGTCGTGAAACCCCGTTTGAAGAAATTGATATTCTTCGCCAGGAAATGCCAAATGTGCTCCTTCAAACCCTGATCCGGGAAACAAACTTATGGGGGTACAGACCATACTCCAAAAATGTCAATGAGTATGTTATTTCCAAGGTCGATATTGACGTCTGGCGTTGCTTCTCTTTCCTCAATGATATTCGAAATATGCGAACGGCTGCCGAGATTATCATGAAACGTGATAAACTCTTTGAACCGGCCATATCATTCACACAAGCCGATTGGACAACCAATGCTTATTACCTTAGTGTTGTCAAAGATATTGTTGATCTCTGCGGCGGAACAAACTCCATTATTCTGTGCATAAAAGATATGGCAGGTGTGGGTAGTCCGAAGCGGATTTACGACCTGTTAGATCATATCAAACAAGCCTATCCGGATTTAGTGATACAATACCACCGCCATGCTACCGATGGCCTGGCTTTACCGGCTTTACTGGCTGCTGCTCAGGCTGGTGCAAATATTTTAGACGTTGAAGAAGACTCCCTGACACGCTTCTACGGTCAAGCACCGTTACTCAGTACAGCTGCATTTCTTGAAGAATCGGGTATTGAAGTTCATCTGGATAAATCCAAGGCCCGGGATGCCAATGAAGAAGCCAGGAACTGGATCCAGCATTACGAATGGGCCGAATCACCGTTTAAAGGGTTTGATTTCAATGTTACCCAGCATCGTATGCCGGGTGGTGCGTTTCCAAGCTCGTTCGAGCAGGCTCAGAAAGGTGGCTTTTTGCACCTGATGCCGGCCATTTTAAAAGTGATGTCCCTGTTTAACCGGATCGTGAAATATTTTGATGTAACACCCGGCTCTCAGATCACCTGGGTTACCTGCAGTGGTATTGTGAATATGTATGCCAAGGAACGGGGCGTCTCGGGTGTAAATCATATTATTGAATTGCTATCGAAGTTTGTTGAAGATAAAAACCAGAATTTTGAAGCTATTTTGCCTGAAGAGCAGGAAGAGCTTCTGGTTCTGTTCAGCACAGTGCCTGGCGACTTTAAGAATCTTATTTTAGGTGGCTATGGCAAACTGCCACAAGGCTGGCCTGAAGAATGGGTATATCGCAGTACATTTGGTGAAGAATGGCAGGAAAAGCTTAAAACACGAAAAGAGTTATCACCATTGGATGCCATGGAGGATGAAAACCTGGATAACCTCCATAAAACCCTGGCTGATGAATTGGGAAGAGTGCCAAGTGAAGAGGAATTCATTTTATACCTGATGCATCCCAAAGATACCTTAACTCTTATCAAATTCCGTGAAGAATTTGGCGATGCACCTCTCGTATTACCAACAGATGTCTGGCAGAATGGTCTCAAGAGACCCGGAGACAAGGTTGAGTTTGAGTATTCAGGTGTGCCTTACTCTATTGAGCGTGTTTCAATTGGCTCGGAACATGATGGCCTGGTCCATGTGGTTATGAAAGTCAATAATCAAACCCGCGTGTTTGTGGTTGAAACGCCTCGTGCTGTTAAATCAGCTATTCGTATGGCCCAGGGTGCCAATCAGGTTGGTTCACCGATCAACGGAACCGTGTGGCGTATTGGAAACCCGGATCGTGGTGCATTAAAGGTAGGTGATATTGTTCACAAAGGTGAAGAAATTGCCAACCTCGAGGCTATGAAAATGGAAAATGCCATCCTGGCACCATTTGATGGGCAAGTCACGGATATTGCTGTTAAAATTAATGATATGGTTACTGAAGGCCAACTGCTTGTGGAATTGGAAGAAGTTGAAGGACCACTCCATTAGGATCCGGATCGGCACAAGTTCTGTAACTGGGGCTTGTGCCTTTATTAAAGCTCAGTAAGTAATGTCTTGATATCGTCCAACAATTGCCTGGTTTTCTCAGGATCTCCGTTTTTGTCATAATACCCTCTGATCCTGGCCTTGCTATCAACTAAAACCACTTTCTCCTCTGCTATTTCCGTGAGTCCGTCTTTTGGAAGCAGCATCCCTTTTTCCATAAAAATCTGAATATTCTTTTCTGAACCCTGAAGCGGGATATGGCTATTTTCTGTGTGGGAAGTTGAACTGACAACCGATGAATCAACTTTTATGATTGAAATAAGCTGAAAAGTATTGGACAGACCTAAAATGGGCCGCAGAGATGTTTTTAAAGCTGAAGTTGAATCCTGAGTTGAGTTTAACGAAAACTCAAACAATGATACTTTGCCGTAAAGAGCTGTCCGTTTAAAGGGCTGCCCGTCTGAGTCGGTAAATTCAAAATCAGGTAACCGGGAAAAGACCTTTAGCCCTCCTCTGGTATTTTGCTGCATTTGCGTGGAAAAAATGCCCACAAAAATCACAAATAGAAAAACAACAAATGTCCAGATAACTGTTTTATTCATTTTCCAGGGACAAATCTTTGTTCATGGTGTTTTTATAGACAAATGTTGAATACAGGGCAAGAATTAAACCAATATACAGGCTTGAGCCCCACTCGTGAAGCAACTGGACAATAGCCGGCAGGCCTGCCATAAATAAAGCTACACCCAGGAGGATTTGGGCAAGCATGAGCCCCATCACCCCATTCATGAAATTCGTAACGAGTTTAGAGGCCTTTTTGCTGTTTTTTAAAAGCCAGTACCCGTTAGCCCAGGTGCCGATGCATTGAATCACACCTGTAAGTCCGTGCAGGTAACCAATTGAACCAATTTCACCCAACCACTGCTGGCGAGAGAGCATGGGCAGTTGCGCGCTCACCCACTCAAGCTGTTCGCGTACGCGGGTTCCTAAAGCAATTTGAATAATGCCAAACGCCCAAAGAAAAGAAAACAGAATTTGAGACTGTGGCGGGTATTGTGATCTCACTTCGTTTTCCGGCTTCTCAACGAAATAAACCTGTGTGGTTACATAAACAAGTAGACTGGCAATAACAAGCGACAAGATGTAATGAACTGTTACAACCAATGGTTCATACTCTGCTGAAATCATACTTGTGGTGATCCATAAATCAAGCAAAATGATCAACAGGGCCGAAAGCAAGGTAAAAAAGATCTTGGACACATACTTAGCCGATTGAAAAGCAACCGCAATACTTAGCCCAACGCTCAGAAGTACCAGTAACCCAAAATACCTGTAAATGAATACAATCCAGGTCAGCATGGGATCAAATCCAGCCGTATCAAAACCACTTGGGATTTGATCAACACTTAACGGTGGAATCCATAACCCATAACAGGTAGGCCACCCCGGACAGCTATGGGTTGCTCCGGAAACCCTTACCAAACCACCCAGAAATATCCATAGATAGGTAATGGCAGAGGAGAAAAAAGTTACTTTACGAAGAAAAACAATGTTAGACTGATTCATTCAACAGGTAATAATAATTAGAACAATAATTGGTTTTTAAGAGCTTAAATCTATGAAAACCTCCTTAATTTTCCACACATCAAAATTTGCAAGTGATCGCTTATGAACTTATAGTGTCTAAAGGTTACGCAGACTGTGTGGAGTAAAACTCATCATCCTTAAAACAAGACCGGCTAAACGTTTCAAGTTTTACAGCTCAAAATTGGCCCGCATTTTCATGTGCTGGCTATTAGTTCATCAGGACGATCAGAACCCTGGAGTTCTCCCAGAATTTTGCAGTATCGTTAATCTTTAAACTTGTCTGGTTTTCGCCATTGGCTTCAAGTTTGTAGGTCTGCTGGTTATGGTTGGTCAGAATCTCAATATCGTTTAAAGGATGTGCAATAGGAATTTGGGTGGTGCTCTGCGCTTCAACCTGGGTGAATTGTGAAAGATCGAGATTTTTGGATGTGACGGTGGTTTTACCAAACCAAAGAAACCCGCCCTGATCTTCTACGATACCTTTATCACGAAGCTCATCCCAGGTTCCGATAATATAGTGGGCCTTGTTTATTTGTTTATCCTTTTGCCTGATCACACGCTCTTTTTGGCGCAGGGTCGTTTCCAGCGTGGCAACCCTGACATTCAGACTGCTGATCTCCTCTTTCAGGTAGGCAATCTCCATTTCTTTTTGAGAAAGGGTGTTTTTTAGGTTTTCAACCATTTTTTCCAACCCGCTGATTTTGTAGCGGTATGATTTAATCCTGGACTGCAATTTACCCAGTTTCTTTTTGTTCTCCTGCAGATAGGTATCGATATCGGATATATCGCCCAGGATGCGTTTTTTTAAGGCTTCAGCCTGAGAAACCCCTTGTTTTTCTATGTTGCTGGAAGCTTTACTGATAATATTTTCCCTGGCTCGTATAGTATCGAGGTTACTCTGAATTTCATTAACCGCACCTAATATTTCTTCAACATATTTCTCTTTGGTGCTGCTTTCGACAACCAACTCCTCTTTTTCTTTTTCAAGGGTCTCTATGCGTTCTTCCAACTCTTTGGTGCAACCTGAAAGGAGAATTATTCCAAGCAGAGCCAAAGTCAATATTTTTTTCATGATAAAATCTGGTGTTTTAGAATCTTTATAAATCCTCATAACGCCCGGCAGAGCGTTCGGATCTGTGTTTTTTAATCCGAGCCAAACGTTTGGCCGCGTTGGTTTTACCTCGTGTTGTAACTACCCGGTAAAGCCCGTAAAGAAACAAAATAAGTGAGAGAATACCCCGATACTCCGGTGTCATCCCGGGGGAATCAAAAAAACCAAAAAAAATAAAAAAACCCAGCCCGAAAAATAAAAGCCCCGATCCGTAACCTATCAGTTCATTGATCAATAAATTGGTATTCACCGAGCGATTGGTCCGAGATTTTTCTCTGATTTTTTTTCCAACACTTTCCTGGGAGAAATTTTCAACATCATCATCACTATGATTTCCGGATGGATTATTTTCAGAGGCATCGTCGTCAAACAAGTCCTTTTCAGACATACAAGATCAAGTGTTTAGGGTTCTGTAAATTTCAAATAAAATAGCCAGCTTCTGAAAAAAACAAAAGCTGGCTAATTAAAAAGGTGACGATTGAACCCATTAATTCAATTTAAAACGCATCGGCACGGTTAGCCATACTTTAATTGGCCTGCCGTTTTGAATTCCCGGAGAATAACTTGAACCCATCAAAGCAGAAACAGCTGCCTCATCAAAAATATCTGAGTCTTTTGGCTTTTTCTTCATGATTTTGGCTTTGATCGGTCTTCCATCTTTACCTATTAATACATTAACCACAACCAATCCCTCAATTCCGGACCGTTTTGCAATTTCGGGATATTTTGGCTTGATCTGGTTAACAAAAGACGGCATTTTTTCCACCGCAACAAACATTGGCGGATCTTCTTCCATTTCAACCGGCTCTTCGGGTGGTGCATAAACCAAACCTTCTCCAATACCTGACGTATCGCCTGAATTGTCCTGAGCACCAGCCATCAGGGCTTTTTTAATATCCTTTTGAGTGGCCAGAGTTTTTTCGCGAGGAGCTTCCTCGTTTTTAACCTTTTTGACTTTACCCACATCAGGTGGCGCCTGCGGTGCCACTGCAACCGGAGGTGGTGGTGGTAAATTCTCATTCATTGGTGGTGGTGGAGCCAGTTCGGTAATGCTGGTAATTACGCGGCGGTTGCTTACAACCGGGGCATCGTCATCGCCCCAACCCGACACCCATGTGGCAATGTAGCCATATGCGATATAACCAAACCATATCGATACAAAAAATGCTACGGCTGCAAATACACCGGACTGGAAAAACTTGTGGTATTTTTTACGCAGAACCAGATTTCCATAAGTAATCTTTCGCAGGCGGGCTGTATCGAGGTACTCAGGATGGGAGGCCCAGGCCTCTTCCTGTGTCATACCAGTGATTGGATTTGGACTCTGTTCAGAAGCAGTGGCGCTATCCTGATGTATCTGTTCTTCTTGTTGATTAGGACTCATCTTCCGACCCCTCCTCTGATTCAAGCAATCCTTTGGCTTTCAAGACTTCCAGAGAATCGTACTCGGTAAAATCAGCCAGACTGAAACGATCAATTTTCATCAGGTTAAGCTCATCGATAATATCCACAAGATTACGATACTTTGCTTTTTTATCGGGTTTAATTACTACAACCAGTTTGTCGTTCGTATCGTACTCTTTTTGAAGGATAGATTTTAAGGTTGAATTTAACATAGGCCCTTTGGCACCTGCATCATACATTTTTAAACCTTGTGCCGAATCATTGGCCAAGTTCCAGAACATGGAATCTTGAGCAACGATGCGCAGGGTCATAACATTGGATTCAGCCACTTTAACTTCCATATCTTCCGGTGGAACATTAATTTCCATCGTATTGGGTTTATTAAATGTGGTGGTAAGCATAAAAAAGGTCAAAAGTAAGAAAGCCACATCTACCATTGGGGTCATATCAAGCTTAAACCCAATGCGTCTGGACTTCTTCTTTTTGCCTTTTCGCCCCCTGGAACCTGATTGTTGAGGCGCGTCAACTCCCATATTTTATTTTTGTTTATATAATTTTAAAATTAACCTTCCAGGTTTGTGATCAGGTTAAAGACCGGCATATTGGTTTTCCGGAATGCTTTGATCACGATATCAATAGCCTCATAATCGGCTTCTATATCAGCCCGGATAACCGGACGAAGTTTCGGATTGGCTAGTCGGGCATTGATGATCATTTTCTCAATATTATCGGGCGTAACCTGAAAACCTTCGG
Source organism: uncultured Chlorobiales bacterium (assembly GCA_964642175.1). Taxonomy (GTDB): domain Bacteria; phylum Bacteroidota; class Chlorobiia; order Chlorobiales; family Chloroherpetonaceae; genus JANQGG01. The sequence continues at coordinate 31,059 of CAZXOK010000011.1, forward strand.
TTAGCCTGAAAGTCTTCATGGAATCGGCAATCGCAGCATCCGAAAAATTGGCTTCAATTAACCTGGGTTGAATCACCTGTCTGAATATTGCTTCGCGTGTTTTGTAGTTTTCTACACCCAGAAAAATGGAATTGTCTTTACCAACACTAACCGTAAGGATGTTGGATTCAGGCAACTTGTTATCGGAGTGTGAAGCCGGTAAACTAACCGAGACAGCTTCAGGTGGTCTGAATTGCGTAGTGAGCATAAAAAATGTCAGAAGCAAAAAGGCCACATCAACCATCGGAGTCATATCCAGTACAAAACCAACGCGTTTGGATTTTACCTTAGGCATAATACAGGATTAAAATAGGTTAGGCAGTTTGCTGGTCTTTAATGGCCAGTGTTTGAACCACATAAAAAGCCGCTTCATCAATCATATAAGTAAACTGATCAATTCGGCTGGTAAAGAAGTTGTAGGCCATAATACCGGCGATACCACCAAAAATACCCAACGCTGTATTAAACAATGCTTCTGAAATACCGCGAGAAAGCTGAACCGCATCCGGTGCGCCACCTGTAGCTAAGGCGTTAAAGGCTCGGATCATACCAATGGTGGTTCCAAACAAACCGAACATGGTCGAAATAGAAGCAATGGTTGAAATAGATACCATGTTTTTTTCCAAAAGCGGCATTTCCATCATGGATGCTTCTTCAATGGCTTTTTGCATTTCGGCTGTGCGTTTCTCAGGGTCATTGATATTTCGTATAACCAAGGATTTGTATTTATCCAGTCCGGCACGAATGACCGCAGAAAGTGAGCTCTGGTGATTTTCACAAGACTCAATGGCCGAGTCGATCTGGCCGGCGTCGATTTTTTCTTCGATATCTTTAATAAAACCGGTAATACCTCCCTGACCTTCGGCTTTTTTAAGTGCAATTGAGCGTTCAACCACATAGGCCAACACCATCTGGATCAATGAGAGTAATACAATAATAACCGGTCCCCCTTCATATAAAGAGTGGAATATGCTGGATTTCGGTTGAGTGCCACACCAAAGAAAAAATCCGGTGGAAACAGCCAACGTAACGGCAATAAGTATGAGACTGAACAAACTTTGTTTCATGATAGATGTATTAAATGATTAGCTTGATTTGAAAGTGAAAATTGATGACCCTCACATTACTTTGATGCCTGCAATTATACAAAAAATAGTTCTAAACCAAAATGTACTTAACATTTTGATAAAGTTAACTTGTATTGGTTTTGTAAATATTGTTTCTATGTCTCTAAAACGTTATTTCGGATAATGCGCTCTGATGTTCAAAGTAATCCTGTGTGGCGGTTTTTATCCTTTTGGACAGATAGTCCATGAATGCTTCTTCCTGGTTTAAAGCAGGTATGTAAACCGGACTGTCAATTCCGGAATTTACTAACACTTTTTTGGCATGTCCAAGGGTTTCGGATCCATCAACCAAAAAACCACAGGGAAAAATAGCTATATGGTTTACCTCCTGGGTTTTCAGTTCTTCGATAGCCTTTTCAAGGCAAGGCTGAGTCCATGTGCCACCAACTTCGTGGTTTAAATACGCAACCGTTACATGACCATAGAAATTTCTTGGATCGGAGGTGATCTGTTGTTTTAACTGATCAGCAAATTCAAGTGTTTCTTCCAACCCTGAGTGGAATTGGGGAGGCTTTCCATCTTTATCTTTGACAAGCGTGCCATGGAAAACCAGAATCAAACCCTTACGTTGATCCGGATTTGATCTGAACTTTCGATCTCCAAAAATATGATTGATCATCAAGGCTGAAAATGCCGGGTCTTTCCAGTGCCGGCTAAGCATTTTCAGGTTTAGAATATTAGCTTTGTTTTGATTATCCAGCATATGATGACAAACAATACCGCACGATAACCTGGACTCAATGGTCGATAGTGAAATAAAGATCACATAATCGTTTTGAACAATTTCATCAAAAACAGATTCTATGTATGGCTGGCTGGATAAAAATGTGGTATAGAAATTAAAACGAACACCAAGGCTATCCTGCTCGGATTTCAGACGCTCTTCAATGGCCCGGGCCTGAAGACGGGTGTTTTGATTATGTGGTGAAACAAATCCTGAAACTACGGCTTTACTTGTATTAATAATACCGCCCAATATTGAAATCAGAACCTGAACCGGGGGTGGTAAATGCATCACTTCGCCGGCATGAGCCATAGTGTGCCGCGAAACCTGGTAATTTTCAGAAAAACCTTTGGTTTCGGCTTCGCCATGTGCTACAAATACAATACCGACAGAATTATGATTCATTCAGACTCAATATTAATTATCCATATATAAATGCTTACTTAAGATATCAAGTATAAAAATATCTCTTTAAAAAACATACTTAAGCTATAAATTTATTGATTAATCCTTTTTCATAGTCTCAGATGCGAATTCCTGAACAAGTTATAGACGAGATACGCCAGCGAGCCGATATAGTAGAGATCATCTCAGACTATATTGCCCTTGTTCCTTCCGGGAGAAATTTCAAAGCACACTCGCCATTTACCCAGGAAAAAACCCCGTCTTTTGTGGTCTCCCCTGAAAAACAGATCTACAAATGTTTTTCAACCGGAAAAGGGGGCAATGCTTTTACATTTGTGATGGAGGTGGAGAATATTGGCTTTTTGGATGCTGTAAAACTCATTGCTAAAAAAGTCAACATTGATCTGAGCTCTTTTGAAAAACAAGCTTCCGGACAACAATCATCAGACCAGCAAAATGATCATTATGCCCATTTGAGTTGGGCCGCCAAATGTTTTCATCAGAACCTGAATACCCCGGAAGGCCGAACTTGTGTAGACTATTTGGAAAGCCGGGGCATCCATAAAGATACCATCACAAAGTTTGGTTTAGGCTACAGCTTAAACAGTTGGGAGAATCTACTGAACAAAGCCAGGGAAAGCAGCCGGAATATTGAAAAACTTACCGAGCTTGGCCTGCTAACTTTTAACCAAAAACGCCAAAGTAGCTACGATACTTTTCGCGGACGGTTAATGTTCCCGATTTTTTCAACAGCCGGAAAGGTTCTGGGTTTTGGCGGAAGAATTTTAACCGGGCAAAAAGACACACCAAAATACATCAATTCTCCCGAAAGTAAGGTGTATGAGAAATCCAAAATACTCTACGCTATTAATTTTGCCGGTCAGGAAATTCGCCGCAGGCAAAATGCCATATTGGTTGAAGGGTATATGGATGCCATAGCGCTTCACCAGGAGGGAATCACCAATACAGTGGCTACCAGTGGTACTGCACTTACCCCGCAACAGGCCAAACTGATCAAACGCTACACCAATTTGGTCACGTTTATTTACGATGGCGATAAAGCGGGCATCAATGCCATGATGCGCGGCATTGATGTGCTGCTGGAAGAAGGTCTGCATATTCGTGTTGGGGTGTTACCTGAAGGTGAAGATCCGGATAGTTTTATTAAAGACGTGGGCAAAGAGGCCTTTCTGCAATACCTCACCAACAATCAAAAGACATTCCTGGATTTTAAACTGGATGTCCTGGAACAATCCCATGGATTTGATACTGCCGAAGCAACAGCCGCATCCATTCGTGAGTTGGTTGGAGTATTGTCTAAAATACCCGACGAGCTGGAAGTGGCCTCGCATATTAAAGTGCTCTCTCAGCGTACTAATTTGTCGTATAGTTTAATCCAAAAAGAGTTACAGAAAAAGCAGCAAAACCCCGCTTCAAAGCCCGGTTACCAAAGACAAGGTTCAGCAATAACTCAAACCAGGCACCAACAGGATAATGCTTCACAATCTGAGCTCATCCAAATGCCAACAGTGCTGGAATCGACTTATATCAAGGCCTTGTTGGAAAGCACCTACCACGGTTACCAGTTGCTATATTTTGTGGATCATCACAAAGACCTGTTTTCATTCAACCATCCCTGGATTCAAACGACCGTGGAGTTTTTACTCTCACGCTACCATGAAGTCAGTAAAGAAGATCATGGCAGCCATCACCTTCCTGTGCTGGCCAAAGAGATCGACCGTCTGGGAGATGCCCCACTTCGTAATTATCTCTCCTCATTGCTCATCACCGACCCGATCAGCAATCGGTGGCCTGCAGAAACCCCTCAGGATTACGCTCACAGGTGTTTAAAAGAGTTTGTTGATACAGCCGTAAAAATGAACCTCGAACATTTTAACCTGTTAAAAGCCACATTGATGGAGGAGATCACCTCCAACCAGGAAGCCTCGAAAGAAATGCTGTTACTTAAAAAATTAAAAGACCTACAATCAGAAGAAAATGATGCTAAAAAAAAGCTGGAAAAAGAATTGCAATTATTTAATTCCACCAATTTATTGCAATAACGGAAATATTGTTTCGTCATATTTTTTTATTCACTTATCCTTTGTATAATATACTTAGAAGGTGTTATTAAGCATGACATTTTTAAACTATGGATAAAAAAGTATTAATCATTGAAGATGATCTGGATATTGCAAATCTTATCCAGATTAACCTTAAAGATATTGATTGCCAAAGCGATCTTGCCATGGATGGCTTATCGGGCATAGAGCATGCATTAAGAAAGAAATACGATATCATTATCCTTGATATTATGCTGCCCAAATCCGATGGATTTGAAGTCTGCCGAAGGCTGAGAGAAAATAATATCCACTGCCCTATTTTGATGCTTACTTCACGGGCTGATGAAGATGATAAAGTCTGTTGCCTTAATGCCGGCGCCGATGATTATATCACCAAGCCTTTCGGGATTCGTGAGCTTCTGGCACGCATAAAAGCCCATATGCGCCGCTCCAATCCCAACAAAGAACCCAGCTTTCTGAACTCAGGGAATGTTTTTGTTTTCGGTGATCTTAAGCTTGATCTTATTCATCACAAACTCTCACTGAAAAACCAACCCATTGAGATCACATCCAAAGAGTTTGATCTTCTTTCTCTGTTTATGCAAAACCCGGGACGCGCATATTCACGAACTGATTTATTAAAACTGGTATGGGGCTCTGAGTTTTCCGGCTACGAGCACACCGTCAATTCCCATATCAACCGCCTGAGAATGAAAATTGAAAAAAATCCCGGCAAACCCGACTACATTTTAACCGTATGGGGAGTTGGGTATAGGTTTAACGACGCTGCGACTCCATGAACCCATAAAGATGACCCATGATATTTAAAAGCCTGCAATTCAAACTCTCAATCCTATTTGTATTATTACTTATTATCACCAGTATCGGTTATTTTTTTACCGCTACCCAGTCTACAAGCATGTACCTGGCTGAAGCCACCCAAAAACTGCACGAAAACCTGGCCACAAAAATTGCCAAGGAAATTGATATCAATACCAAGACTAATGCTATTGACCAAGTGCAGGTGCAGCGTGTCTTCGATCAGGCCAAACGCTTCAACCCGACCATTGGCATTTATCTGGTGGATATGACCGGCAAGATCATTATGCAACCTTCTGATTGCTCTGCAACTGAAATGAATGTTTCCACAAAAGAAATTGAAGCGTTTCTGAGAAATGATAAGCCTTTTCCGCTCTATGGCGAAGACCCTGCCAACCCTGATGAGCAACGCATTTTTTCAGCCCACCTTTTAAACATAGGTGCTGAAACACCACTGGCCTATCTATATGTTACACTTGGCTGTGCTAATGCAACCAACACCCGGGAAATGATCAGGCAAAGCTACGCCCTGAAAGTTCTGGTGATATCGGTTATGCTGGCTCTTCTGGCCAGCCTGATTGTAGGTTTAGTGCTAATCGCCCTTCTGACAAAAGATCTATGGCGATTTGTCCATTTCATCCACGATCTCCAAAATTCAGACTTCTCGAAACCTAAACGCATTAAGCTCTCTTCCAGCAGTGAGCTAAATGAACTGGCCAACGCCTTTAACCAGATGGCTGAAAAAATTGAACGTTCTGTAGCCCAGTTACGCGATAACGAGAAATTGCTCAAAGAGTTTATCGCCAATATTTCTCACGATCTTCGCACCCCTTTGGCCTCTATAGAAGGTTATATGGAAACCATTCTTCTGAAAAAGCACCTGTTAAGCGAGAAAGAAAAAAATGCGTATTTCAATACCATTTTAAAAAATACCCGAACCCTGAACCACCTGGTGTTGCAACTTTTGGATCTCTCCAAACTTGAAGCCAAGCAGGTGAAATTGTACATGGAGCCCTTCTCTATGACCGAGTTGCTGCAGGATATTTTACTTAAGTTCAACCCGCAAGCCGAGTCTTCAGGTATAAAACTTGATGCTCATTTTCCCGACAATCCGTCGTTTGTTTTTGCCGACCTGGCACTCATAGACCGTGTTCTACAAAACCTTATCGGCAATGCATTTCAACACACCAATACCGGCGGAACTGTGGATGTGATGGTGGAACAAACAGACAAATACCACTTGATGATCCATGTTCGCGATACCGGAAAAGGTATTCCACCCGAAGAGCTGGAAAATATTTTTAATCGTTTCTACCAGGGTGATAAAGTAAGGGCCAAAGCCGATTCCAGCGCGGGTCTTGGGCTTACCATCGCTCAAAAGATATTAGAGTTGCATCACTCCCTTTTGGAGGTACAGAGTGAAATCGGTAAAGGAACCACCTTCTCATTTACCTTGCAGGCTTATATGCAATCGGCTAATTGCAACAAACTGGTTAATGAACCACTTTTAAGCGAGCAAACTTAATTCCTACATTCAGTTTTGCAATTACAAAGCTACGGGTCAGGCCTTTTTATTAAGCCCGGGGCTCTATCAATGGCGTGCATTTGGCTTGCCAGTAAGCTCTGTTGCTATTTGATTCAATGAATCAGCGCAGCTACCTTTCCCATCGTAGCAAGATTAATTTGAGGTACCAGCTTAGAATTTTTTGCGCTGCAGGCTTTTCTTATAGTTTTTAACCATCTTCCCGAAATCCTTATCTTTGCGGCGTTTTTCTTTTGCCGACATCTCGTAATGCGCCTGCTCTTTCTGCATTTTTATATAATTGTTATAAGCCTCCCTGTCCAGTTTTCCTTTCTCGAGGGCTTGAAGCACGGCGCAACCGGCCCCAAGCTGTAAAATCTCATTAAAGGTCGTTTCCAACCCGGCCCCGGTATCGGCAAGGCCAACTTCTCTCATTCCCGGTGTATCAATAAGCATTGCTCCGGACGCCAGCACCACCAATTGCCGGTGGCTGGTTACATGGCGGCCTTTGTGTGTGCTCTGGCTGATGGCACCGGTTTTCATGCTATCTTGTCCTGATAGCCGGTTTATCAGGGATGATTTGCCCACACCCGACGAGCCCAAAACGCAATAGGTTTTGCCTTTTTCAAGTTGCTTGGTTAGTGCCGGGTAACCTTCACCACTCTGGTTGCTGAGAGCCAAAACAGGAACCTCAAGAATTCTGGATTTGATATCAGACATGATCTCAGTGAGCTTTTCGGTGTCGATCAAATCAATTTTTGTGAGCACAATTACGGGGCTGACTTTCGACGCATAGCACAAGTTAAGATACCGCTCGAGGCGGTTCAGGTTAAAATCCCGATCTACGGCCTGCGCCAGAAAGGCTTTATCAATATTGGTAGCGATAATCTGGATGTCTGTTTGCTCGCCCACAGCTTGCCTGAAGATCGTAGACTCACGGGGCAGAATGTGATGAATAATCGCAAATTCAGCATCATAAACCTGCTTGGCCACCCAATCGCCAACTGCGGGAAAGTCTTTGCGGCTTTGAGCGCCAAAACGCATGTTGCCGGTTATTTCTACATCCAGCTCGCCTTCTCCGGCTAAAACCACGTAGCGCTCTTTGTGCTCGGGCAATCACACGCCCGATCTGAAACCCCGTAAGGTTTTGCTCTTGGGTGTAGCGGGCTAATGCTTCTGAAAATCTAAGGTCTTGCAGAGTCATGCTAATAGGCTTATTTAATAAATACATTAGAAAAAACTGTATAAGATAAAATATTTAAAGAGCTTAATAATATCGTTTTATCGCTTTTTACACTGCATTCTGACTTCTCTCCTCCTTGAAAATCAACGGGTAAGATTGCCAGCAGTTATACGACAATTTTCCCGGGGGTTAGTCTTTCAATAAAAATCAAAGCCAAAAACCACGAATTGGAATGGAATGGCCAAAAAATGGCTTAGATCATACAGAACATTTAAAACCACCAATCGTCAAATGAAAACCTCAAAAGCTATCGAGCTAAAAGGCGTTGAAAAATGGTACCTCGAAGCCGGAAAAAAACACAGGGTTCTTGATCAGTTGAACCTGGACATCCACACCGGTGAAATTGTAATTCTCCTCGGCAAAAGCGGATCGGGTAAAACCACCCTGTTGAACCTCCTGAGTGGCATTGATCTGCCCAGTTCAGGCGATATTATCATCAATAACACCAACCTGACAACCCTGACTGAAAACGACCGAACCCGGCTCAGACGTTATAACATGGGGTTCGTATTCCAATTTTTTAATTTAATTCCAACCCTTTCGGTAGAAGATAACCTGAAACTACCCCTGGAACTAACCGGGAAAAAGGATACACAGAAAATAGACCATCTCCTGCAAGAAGTGGGGCTTCTGGATCGCAAGCACAGCTTTCCGGATAAACTCTCGGGCGGCGAGCAGCAGCGTGTAGCCATTTGCCGGGCCCTGGTGCATGATCCTGAAATTATCCTGGCCGATGAACCCACCGGCAACCTGGATTATGAGACCGGCCAAACCATCATTGATTTGCTGGACCGACTGGTTCGCCAGGAAGGCAAAACCATGATCATGGTTACCCATAGTCAGGATCTGTTTGGGCTGGCCGACCGGGTCTATCATGTTAAACAAGGTCGTCTGGAAGCATTAAACACCGAACCTGCACCATGAGCCGTACTCTTTTAAAAGCCAGCCTGGGCTATCACCAAAAACACATCTGGCAAGTGCTGCTTTCTATGCTGGGTATCGCCATTGGTGTTTCAGTCGTGATCTCGATTGATCTGGCCAATCAAAGCTCCAAAACCGCGTTTGAGCAGTCCATGAAACAGGTGATGGGTCAGTCAACCCATACTCTTATCCGGCCGGGTGCGGGTATTGCAGACTCCATCTACAAAAAAATCCGTATTGATCTGGGCATCCGAAAATCGGCCCCGGTGGTCGAAGGATCGGTGATCCTTACCGGCCCTACCTCATCGCAAACCTTTACCCTGCTTGGCGTTGATCCCTTTGCTGAGCGGCAGTTCCGTCCAGGCTCGCAGGAGATCACCTATCCCAAACCTTACACATTCGGCGATTTTATCACGCACCCTTCGGGGGTAGTCCTGAGCCGAAACAGCGCATCGGCTTTAGGTGTGGGTGTGGGCGATACACTAACCCTTCAATTTGGCGGTTCCTTTTCAAATATGATTCTTATCGGACTGATTGAGCCCGATAACTCCAACCCGGCCGACTCCTTTGAAAATATATGCCTGGCTGATATTTCAACTGCTCAGCGCGTTCTGGCCATGCCCGGGGCTTTAAGCCGGATCGACCTGATCTTTGAAGAAACAGCCGAAGAGACGGCTTTAAAACAACAATTACTGGACGCATTGCCTGCCGGGTATCAACTTAAACCGGCCGGCTCCCGCCAGGCCATGGCCGAGCAAATGACAAAAGCCTTTGAGCTGAACCTTTCTGCCCTGAGCTGGCTGGCCCTGATCGTTGGCATGTTCCTGATCTACAACATGATGACCTTTTCCGTGGTCCAGCGCTACCGATTTTTTGGCCTGTTGCGCTCGACCGGCGTATTCAGATCGGAAATATTCAGACTGATCCTCCTGGAGGCCCTGGTACTTGGCACCCTGGGTTCGGCCATCGGCATCGGTATCGGGTTTGTGCTCGCCGATAGCATAATCCTGCTGATCAGTCGCTCCATTAACGACCTGTATTACACCACCAAAGTCCAGGAGATTGATGTATCGGTGTTCAGTCTGGTTAAAGCTCTGGGCCTGGGGCTTGGGGTCACCTTACTCTCGGCGCTTAAACCGGCGCGTGAAGCTATGGCTCAATCCGCCAATACCATGCTCAAACGCTCCGAGTCTGAATCCGCCTTTAAAGCCCGCCTGCCGATCTTAGCCAAAATCGGGCTTCTCTGTCTGGCGTTGAGCATTGGCCTTATGATGGTCTCGGGCAGCAACATTATCCTGAGTTATATCGGAATTTTGCTCATCATTATCGGTATAAGTCTGTTTACCCCGTCCATGGTGCTGCTGTTTATCTCATTGATCAGCCGACTGCTCTCATTTACCGGTGGTACAAGTCTGCGTCTGGCGTTGGGGCATATCCAAAGTGAGCTCAGCCGCTCCTCGGTAGCCATTGCAGCCCTGGCCCTGGCTGTAGCAGCCACATTTGCTGTTGGTACTATGATCGGTAGTTTTCGGCAAACCGTCGTGGTATGGCTCGAAGAGCGGCTTAAAGCTGATCTGTACATCTCGGCACCCTCGCTGGTTTCCCGACGCAACGATGCGCTGCTCCCGCCCGATATCTTAAAACGCTATCAGAATCATCCCGGTATTGAATCGGTGAATTATTACCGGGAGATCAAGCTGCCGGTAGATAATAAGGAGATCAGCATTATCGGGATCAATTTAACTGAGCAAAACAAATCCACCTACCGGTTTAAATCGGGCCGGGCCGAGGATATCTGGCAAACCCTTTCAAGTGGCCGGCATATTCTGATCACTGAACCATTTTCCTACAAAAATAATACTGTAGTAGGTGATTCGCTCTCTCTGCCCACAACCCGGGGCAACGAAACATTTTACGTGGCCGGTATTTATTACGACTATGGCTCCGACCTGGGCTTTATTACCATGCCTTACGAGCATTTCATCACCTTCTGGCCCGACCGGCAACTCTCGGCCTTATCGGTTCGTGCCAAGCCGGGTGTTGATGTTAATGAACTGGCCGGATCGTTGCGTTCGCTCTCACCCCCAGAAGAGGAACTTAACATTCGTACCAACACCTTTTTGCGCGAGACGTCCATCGATATCTTCGACCGCTCGTTTGCTATTGCCGGGGTGCTGCAGGTGCTGACCATTATTGTGGCCCTGATCGGTATCTTTAGCGCGTTGATGGCCTTTCAGCTAGAAAAAAGCCGACAGCTCGGTGTATTGCGTGCTACCGGGCTCACCACATCGGAACTCTGGCGGCTAACCTTGCTCCAGACCTCGCTGATGGGCAGTATGGCGGGTTTACTGGCTCTGCCGCTTGGCAATGCCCTGGCCTGGATCCTGATCCACGTGATCAGCGCCCGTTCGTTTGGATGGACATTCCAGTTTCAATTATTGCCCGATCTCTACATACAGGCTATTTTGCTGGCCATTTTAGCCGCGTTAATATCGGGCCTTATCCCGGCTTACCGCATGGCAAACACCTCACCGGCTGAAGCCTTACGCGCCGATTAACTCTCAGATGTTGACACCTTATGAAAACACGCTTTTTCTTACATCCGCTTAATCATATAATTTTGCTGATTTTAGTTTTTGCGCTTCTCTTCTCAGGCTGCAAATCCGGGACAACGGAGACAAAAACCGACTCGATGACGGTTGCCGAAGCCATGGCCGATAGTGATACCGCCGGGTATGCACAGGTTATAGAACCGCGCACGTTTTCATTTCCGGTCGATCACGGTCCTCACCCCGATTTTAAAACCGAGTGGTGGTATGTTACAGGGAATTTATCTGATGAAAGCCAACAGGAATACGGGTTTCAATTTACCCTGTTTCGCTCGGCCATGTCGCCAAAAGACACCGAAAAATCTTCCCTATGGGCCACCCGGCAGCTTTACATGGGACACTTCACGATCACAGATCTGCAAAACAAAACCTTTACGTTTGAAGAGCGCTTTGCCCGTGCGGCAAATGGACTGGCGGGCGCTCAAACCCACCCGCCCAAAGCCTGGCTGGAAAATTGGTCGTTCGAGCTTCTGGATACCGTTTCGGCATTAACCACATTCGATATGCGGGCCACTCTGGAAAATGCCGGTTTAAATCTGAATTTAAAAGCCCTGAAACCTATTGTGCTGCAGGGCGAAGGCGGCCTGAGCCAGAAAGGGCCTGAGCCCGGCAATGCCTCTTATTACTACTCCCTGACACGGCTCCAGGCAACCGGCACCATGGCGATCAACAACCAAACCAAACCGGTTACCGGCCAGGCCTGGCTCGACCGTGAATGGAGTACCAGCGCACTAAGCCAGAACCAGGTGGGTTGGGATTGGTTCTCATTGCAATTGGACGATAACCGCGAGATCATGTACTACCAGTTGCGCCAGAAAGATGGCTCGGCCGATTCGCTGAGCAAAGGCGCATTTGTTTCACCCGAGGGCACCTATCGAAAGATCACCTCTTCGGAAGTTCGCTTAACCGTGCTGGATCAATGGGAAAGCCCTCTGGGCGGCGTTTATCCCTCGGGATGGGAACTGGAGATCCCGGCAGAAAACCTCTCATTAACCATCACCCCGAAATTAAAATCGCAGGAGTTGGATGTTCAGATCCGCTACTGGGAAGGCTCGGTACAGGTTAGTGGACTCTCAAAGGGCAAACCCATCACAGGTCGGGGCTATGTAGAACTTACAGGTTACGCAACCGATCAGCCTAAATAAGAATTTTACCATAACTTAACATTGCACTCATTCAAGTATTCAATGTAATCCGTATTTTAAGTTTTATTCATCAAAATTTGAGATGCCTGTGTTACGACTATGCATTTTTATTGGCGTGTTGATTGCTTTTACAGCCTGCGATCCCTCAAAACAAGTTAAGGTTGAGGATTATTCTAAAGTAACCTTTTCCCAGGCCCTCGATAGTGCGCGTGCCTATTTTGGTTTGGGTGATAGCACCCTTCATCCAAAACTAAAACTTTCGGCTTACGACTCTCTTGTGTTAAAGGAAGCTTTCCTAAAAAGCATGACCGGTAAAAATTCTTTTCCTGAAGAAAAGAATAAAGTACTCTATGGATCCTACGATCCATTTACGGTAACTATAACCCATTTGCTGAACCAAAAAGCTGGGATGACATGGGGAAGCTATTCCCATACGGGTATTCCGGTACCGGTTTATGCTAAGGGTGCTGGCCAGGAAGCGTTCTGCGGTTATTATGATAACACCGATATTGCTAAAAAAATCATCCGCATAGGTGAACTGGATAAACCATCTACTACGGCTTCTGCTCCGAAATATATTTTCTTCTTTATCGGCGATGGCATGGCCATACCTCAGATTGAAGCCACACAGGCCTACCTGGCTCATCTTAATCCGGATAGTTCTAATACCTGGCTCCCCAATCTGAATATCCTAAGGCTGCCGGTAAACGGCATTGCCACATCGCAGGCCCAGGATCGGTATATCACCGGTTCTGCTGCTGCGGGTACAGCCCTTGCAACGGGATATAAAACTACCATCGGAACCATCTCAAAATCTCCTGATCACACCCGGAATTATAAAACCATGGCTGAAATGGCCAGGGATAAAGGTAAGAAAGTTGGTATTATCTCCAGTGTGAGTATCGATCATGCCACACCGGCTTGTTTTTATGCCCATGAAACCAGCCGAAACCACTACAACAATATAGCTGCTCAAATGGCCACCAGCGACTTTGAGTTTTTTGGCGGTGGTTTTGCGAAAGGTGACTTCGAAAAATCCAAAACCGCTGACCCGGAAGGCGATCCAAAGGACATCCTCACAATCATGCAGCAGGCCGGGTATAAAATTGCTACCAACTCGTCTGAGCTGGCTCTTATTGAATCAAATGAAAAATGCTGGGCTTATACAGCTTACGACCAAAGCGGTGCACTCTCTTACGCCATAGACCGCTCGGGTAACGACTTATCACTGGCGGATTTTACAACCCAGGCCATCAGGCTATTGGATAACCCCAATGGCTTTTTTATGATGATTGAGGGTGGGAAAATTGACTGGGCCTGCCACGCCAATGATGCCACTTCGGCAATTCAGGATGTTCTGGCTTTTGATGAAGCTCTATCGGTGGCACTTGCGTTTGAAAAACAGCATCCTAACCAAACGCTTATTGTGGTGACTGGTGATCATGAATGCGGTGCGCTCTCACTGGGCTATGCCACAACCAAGTACAATACTGCATTTGAAATTCTGGATTATCAAAAGATGTCGTTCCAGGCGTTTAACGCTCAGGTTGAGTCTTGGAAAACACAATCTACTCAGACACTCACAAAATATTAAGTTATTATTATATAATTACTTATACTATTTCCCCCACAGTCTGTAGATTAACTTAACGGTTTGGTAACCATAACTTAACCCTTCCCTAACTTTCAGTTTATAACGTTGCAACTGATATGATTCACCCCGTTCTTTAAACATCATATCAATAAACATACCCTTGCAAAACAAACCTAAAAAGGAGAAAAACAATGAAAAAAATGTCGATGCTATTTATGGCAGCATTGATCGCCTTTTTTGGATTCGTTACGGTTGGTTGTGACGATGAAGAAAAAGCAATATCACCGGCTGCTGAGCAAACCGGCTCTGTTTCTGTTGACTTTACTGCAAGCTCTCAGGTCCTTGAATCTATGACAGTCACCAAAGTGGTTGTTAAGCTTGAAAAAGGTTCATGGAGTGATTCATTGCAGTTGATTTCTGAAGTTAAAATTGGTGAGTTCTCTAAACTTGATCCGGGAACTTACACCGTTTCTGTTACTGCTTATGATGGCTCAACGGTTGTAGCTACCGGCACAAACTCTATCGTTATCGAAGCTGGTAAAGTAACCAGCGCTGGTATCAACTTGAAATTAACTCAAGGTGGTGCTGAAATCGTTATTGAGTGGGATCAACTTGTTGGAAAAGCCCCAAAATACATCTTCTTCTTCATCGGTGATGGTATGGCTATGCCACAGATCCAGGCTACTGAAGTTGCTTTAGGTGTGAGTGGTTTTGGTACAATGTCTGAAATGCCTTCTTTCGGTAAACTTAACATGAACGACCTTCCTGTTACCGGTATGCAAACCACACATGCCGAAGATCGTTATATCACCGGTTCAGCTGCATCTGCAACCGCTATGGCTTGTGGTGAAAAAACATCTATCGGTACCATTGCCATGAACAGCAGCCATTCACTGGATCATAAAACCATGGCTGAAATGGCTAAAGAAAAAGGTATGAAAGTTGGTATTATTTCAAGTGTTAGTATCGACCACGCTACACCGGCTGCTTTCTATGCTCACACTACCAGCCGTAACAATTATGAAGACATTGGAAACTTCCTGGTTGATAGTGGGTTCGACTATTTTGCCGGTGGTAATGTTCGTCACAATAAATATGGTAGCGCCCCTAAGCATGAGTCACAAAACTTTGCTGATTTAAATGACTTCATCAGCTACGCTAACAACAATAGTTACACTTATGTTAACACCAAAGCTGCTTTTGATGGCTTAACTCCAGCATCTGGTAAAGTAATTGCCACATTGGAAAAACTAGCTACATTTACCGCTGATGGTTGCGCAATGCCTTATCAATTGGATGTTCATTTGCAAAGCAGTGAGAATGACAAAATCACTTTAGCTGATTTCACTAAAAAAGGCATCGAGCTTTTAGACAATGAAAATGGCTTTTTCATGATGGTTGAAGGCGGTAAAGTTGACTGGGCCTGCCACGCCAACGACGCTGTTGCAGCTGTCTACGACATGATCGCTTTTGATGACGCTCTCGGTGAAGCTATCAAATTCTACAATAACCATAAAGACGAAACACTGATCGTTGTTGCCGGTGACCACGAATGTGGCGGTATGACTCTTGGTTTTGCCAACAATGGTTATGCCACCTGGTTCGAGACCTTGAAGCATCAATCCATGTCTTATGTAGAGTTCACTTCTAAAGTATCTGGCTGGAAAGATCTTTCCGGTTCCGATTCAGTTACTTTTGCTATGGCTTTGGATAGTGTAAAAACTTACTTTGGCCTGGGTGATGACAGCAAGCATGCTGAATTGGCCTTAACTGAGTACGACTCAACCCGCTTGGAAAATGCATTTATCTCAAGTATGACAGGCGAAAAATTAGGCATGGTTGAAGAACATAACTTGTTCTATGGCTATTATGATCCATTTACTGTTACCGTTACACATATCCTCAACCAAAAAGCCGGTATTGCCTGGACCAGTTACTCACACACCGGTGTGCCTGTACCGGTTCTTGCTTTAGGTGTCGGCCAGGATAAATTCAATGGTTATTACGATAATACAGACGTCGCTAAAAAAATCATTGATATTGGTAAGTTAGATCTTGATTAACCAGTCTTAATCACATCATTAAAACGGCGCGGCAGCCTCTGTTCGTGCCGTTTTTTATATTCATGATTATTAAACTTTACCCAGTTTTTTTGGACCTATAAGTTTTAAACGCTCATTATCCGGTTATGAATCAACAGTTAAAATCTCGCCTCAATATCTCGTTCAATGTTCTCATTTTAATCTTCTCAATGGTGTTGTGGTTTTTACCCACAAGTTTTGAGAACCCGAATTTAGTTAAGAACAAAAGCTTTGAACAGGGTCGTGTTCTTGAAGTAGATAACAGCGATCTGAAAGCGATTGGCCTGGTAACAACAGGCTCACAACAACTGAAACTGAAATTGCTCTCAGGCAGCTTTTCAGGCGATACAGTTACAGCATCAAATGTGCTGATCTCGCAAATGAGCGTCGATAAAATTTACAAAGAGGGCGATAAAGTTCTTACCGTTCTGGCCATAAATCCCGAAACCAATCAGATCATCAGCGCCCGCGCCAGTGATATTTACAGAAGCGATGTTGAACTGGTCCTGTTTCTGATCTTTGCCTTGTTTTTGGTGTTATTTGCCAAGACGGTTGGGTTTCGTGCACTGCTTTCGTTTGTCTTTACGGCACTTGCGATATGGAAAATCCTTATCCCTTTATTTTTAAAAGGCTTCCCTCCATTGCCGGTAGCATTTTTAGTCATCGTTCTGGCAACCACGGTCATCATTATTCTCATCACAGGGTTTACACGAAAAGGGATCGTGGCACTTACAGGCTCTGTAGTGGGCGTTGCCCTAACCACGCTCCTGGCGATCATATTTGGTCATTTCTTTAACATCCCGGGCACAGTTAAGGAATTTTCCGAAATGATTCTGTATGCTGGTTTTATTGATCTTAAACTCACCGATATTTTCCTGGCCGGGATATTTATTTCAGCCAGTGGTGCTGTGATGGATGTGGCCATGGATATTGCCGCATCTCAAGAGGAGGTGGTTCAAAAACACCCGACCATTTTGGCTAAAGACCTGATCTCATCAGGATTCAGGGTGTCTTACGCGGTGATTGGTACCATGACCACCACCCTCCTGTTTGCGTACTCGGGTAGTTTCAGCTTTGTACTGATGGCATTTATGGCACAGGGAATCAACATGATCACCATTTTTAACACCAATTTTATTGCGGCTGAGATCCTGAAGACTCTGGTTGGGAGTTTTGGGCTGGTTCTGGTTGCACCGGCCACAGCAATGGTTGGCGGTTACATCTACACGTTTAAACGCCAATCTCAAATAGATAAAGACGATTCATAAACCGGGTTACTTTCAACGAGTTTCATCATCTTAAAAAAGTCTTCTCTCGACTGAGAACCTGACTTTTTATGGTCATAGTGATACGTGAAACGTCAAAGCTCTTAACGTTTAATCATACCCGCATGTATCCGTCCGGAAATTTTTGAAGCCTGAGCTTATGGCTAAGATAAATCTTAACAAATGAGTGCGCTGCCGATACGTGCTACTTTTATGGTATCGGTGATGCCATGAGCGCCGATCGGAATTCCCAGGGTATAGACCACAATATCGCCATTTTCTACCAGTTGGTTTTCCATCAGGATGTACTCCATCAATTTAAAGCTGTTATCGGTGGAGCGCAGGGTTTCAATAACAGTGGTTTGAATTCCCCATACCAACGATAAGCGGCGTTGCACCACTTCGTTATCGGTAACGGCAACAATATTGCATTTAGGCTTTTGCTTGGAGACTTTAATGGCAGTGGCTCCGGAATGCGTTAGTGCAATGATAACTTTCGCACACAAGGATTCAGATATTTGAACCGCAGACGCGGCAATGGCTTCATCCAGATCGATGCATTTGATCTGGGTATCGTGACCCAGGAAATGTTTTTTTCGGGCAGGGATATCTTTAAGCCCGTGTTTTTCAACCCGTTCGATAATATCACTCATGATATCAACTGCCTGAACCGGGTATTCGCCAACGGCTGTTTCACCCGACAGCATCACCGCATCCGTGCCATCAAACACAGCATTAGCCACATCATTGGCCTCGGCTCGTGTTGGCCTTGGGTTGTCTATCATCGATTCCAGCATCTGGGTGGCAATGATCACCGGCTTGTTGAGCATGTTGCATCTTTCAACGATCACTTTCTGAAGAACAGGTACTTCGTGGGTTTTCATTTCCACACCAAGGTCGCCACGGGCTACCATTATGCCATCAGCTTCAAGGATAATGGCATCCAAATTCTTAACCGCTTCGGGTTTTTCGATTTTGGCAATCACCCAGGTGTTTTTTCCTTTTTCGCGAATAATTTGCTTGATGCGCCGAATATCGTCTACTGTGCGAACAAAAGAGAGCGCCACGATATCCACATTGTTGGCCAGTCCAAATTCAAGATCCTTGATGTCTTTCTCGGTTAAAGATGGAATGGAAATATCAACACCGGGCAGGTTGATCCCTTTTCTGGGCTTGAGCAATCCACCGATAATCACTTCGGTGGTCACCTCGGTCTCTGTTTTGGCCAGCACCTGCAGTTCAATGCGGCCATCATCCATTAAAATGGAATCCCCGAGTTTTACATCCTTGACAATTTCTTTATACGTGGTGGAAATGCGGTCAAAATCGCCCACGATATCTTCTGTGGTAATGGTAAGTTTTTCGCCGGGATTTAAGAGTATGGTTTTGGCCAGATCACCAATACGGATCTTGGGGCCCTGCAAATCCTGCAAGATCCCAACCGGACGGTTGACAATTTCCGAGGCCAGGCGCACTAACTTTATTTGTTCAAGGTGTTCCTCGTGAAGGCCATGCGAGAAATTAATCCGCATCATGTCGGCGCCTTCTTCAATCAATGATGTTATGCGCTCCAGCGTATTAGTAGCCGGACCAAGGGTGCAAACAATTTTTGTTCGTTTCATTATGGTAATAAAAAAAGCCGCTGAATTACTCCAACGGCTCATTAAGAATTAAACCTGGTGTAAGGAGTCGTAGAGTGGGTACTTCTGGCAGAAGGTTTTGATTTCTTCTTTCACCTCCCTGCTGATCTCGTCTATGTTTTCGGCCTGGGCGTTTGAGATCACCCGATCGATAAACTCAACAATCTGCTCACCTTCGGATTCTTTCATGCCGCGGGTGGTCATGGCGGCTGTACCCACGCGGAAACCGCTGGTTACAAAAGGCGATTTATCGTCGAAAGGTACCATGTTTTTATTGACGGTAATGCCGGCAGCATGCAAAAGATTCTCGGCTTGTTTGCCCGTGATACCCTTATTACGCAAGTCAATAAGCATCAAATGGTTGTCGGTACCTCCGCTGATGATATCATAGCCTTTTTGAACAAATGCTTTGGCCATGGCCTGTGCATTTTTACGCACCTGCTCGGTATAAGCTTTATACTCGGGTTTCAGAGCCTCGGCAAAAGCCACTGCTTTACCGGCAATCACGTGCATTAATGGGCCACCCTGAATGCCAGGCATCACCATGGCATCCAACAGTTCAGAGACCATTTTCACGCGTTCGCCATATTTCTTGGACTTTACTTTTATGCCCATCGGGTTTTCAAAATCCTTACCCATTAAGATCATACCACCGCGCGGGCCGCGAAGGGTTTTATGGGTGGTGGTGGTTACCACATGGCAATGCGGCATCGGATTGTTAAGCAAGCCTGTGGCGATCAAGCCGGCCGGATGAGCCACATCGGCCATTAAAATGGCGCCGACTTTATCGGCTATGCGGCGGAACTCGGCATACTCCCAGTCGCGCGAGTAAGCGCTGGCCCCGCAGATGATCAGGTTGGGTTTTACTTCCAGGGCTTTCTTTTCCACCTGTGCCATATCGATGCGGCCGGTTTCTTTTTCAACACCGTAGAAATGGGCTTCAAACATTTTACCGGAAAAGTTCACCGGGCTGCCGTGGGTTAAATGGCCGCCATGCGAGAGATCAAAACCAAGGATCTTATCGCCGGGTTTTAAGAAAGTGAAAATAACAGCCATGTTGGCGCTGGAACCCGAATGCGGCTGCACATTGGCATACTCGCAGCCAAATAATTTTTTGGCGCGGTCTCTGGCCAGATCTTCGGCGATATCCACGTATTCACATCCGCCATAAAAGCGTTTTCCGGGATAGCCTTCGGCGTATTTATTTGTCATCACAGACCCACAAGCTTCCATAACGGCTATGCTGGTAAAGTTCTCTGATGCAATAAGTTCGATCGTATCGGTCTGACGATCCATTTCAGATTCTATAGCAGAAAATATTTCGGGATCCTGGACGCGTAATGTCTCCATAGTCATATCGGTTAAATCCTTAATAGTTGTTCATTTTTATTGATGATTGCACAAAGCGCCAATATAGTGCTTTATTTCACCTTTTTGAAATAGACATCGCTAAAAGTAGCGGCGAATTTTCGGCCATGTTGCGCTTAGGCTGTGTGTATTAAAAAACAAAAGGATTTAAGACCCTTTCATCTTAAATCTTCAGATTTGGTGATTGTGTGGAGAAATAAAACGCCAGATGAATCTCCGACTGCCAAATGTTATATAAACGATGTTAGCAATCGTTTTTCTTTACATCCAAAAATTCCACCACCATTTATATTGTTTTTTTACGATTTTCATAGTAATCCAGTCAATTGCCTTCATTTGTCCGGTTCCTGAACCTGCATTTGTCATGATAGTAAACGCAAAGTCACTTGCAGGGACTATAATTGCCCTACAGAAAAATGTACCTGCAGAACCATCTATTCCAGAAAAAGTAAATCCAGACATTTCTCCATTTCCTACACCTAAAGAGAAACCCTTATGCTCAAAGTGAACATATTTATAACTATCGGCCTTAATAAAATTGTCTTTACCTTTTAATCCCTGAAGACTCAATTGAATATATTTGGCAAATCCCAGGGGTTTCATACTCAAATCACCAGCCGGTATTAATGGTTCAGGTATAGTATAGGAATTACCCGGCTCGAAGATCTCGATACCATTCTTCGTTATAGTATGTCCCCAAGGTTGGTTAGGGTCGGAGCGGTTGGGAAAACCGATCAAGGTTTCGATTCCCATTTCATCGATGATATAGGTGCTGATCAATTCGTGATAACTCTTACCTGAAACCCCTTCCAACATAAGGCTTGCCATTGTATATCCTGCATTCGAATAGAGATACTCGAATTTATCTTCTTGAGTTTTTGATGCAGGTTTCTGTTGAATTAACCATTTTCCGAATTCATACCTGATATTATGGCAGGTCGAATCAAGTTGGGGAATTATTTCATCACCAGATGTATATGCCTTAATGCCGGCTCTGCAAAGAAACAAGTCTTCCAAAGTTATAGTCCAATAATCATTCAACGAACGCTCTTTCAGTTCAGGATAAACCTCAAAAAAACGAGTGTTCCACCCAATTTTATTCTCTTCTATCAACTTTGCGGCAATAACGGCAAGTACCGACTTAGAACAGGAACCAATGTGAAAATAATCGTCAATTGATACTTCATTATTCTTTCCATGTATTCTACACCTTGTACTTCTGTTAGATATATTTCATCTGAATTTAAAACTGTGAGAGTAACTGCTGGCAACTTAAATTTCACCCGTACCTTCTCAAGAATCTGATTTAAATCTTCTGATTTTATTTGTCCCATTTTGGGTTGTGATTTAAGAACCATGAGGAGAATTAAACATGATAAGTTAATCGCCCTCGTTTTATCATTTGTTGAGGAGTAACCTTTCTTTCTGTCTTTTACTAAAATATTTATCAACGGTTCGGTTATGAAACGCAGGGCATTTCGGAGCTGCGTACTTGTCCACCCACTCTAAGCTTGCTGTGAAACTGATACAGAATTCTTGATACAATTATGGAATAACAGTTTTAATAATGAAATGGCCTGTCATATTACATTTAAACCGTTGCCGGTCAATTACCTGATTGCCATTTGTATATATAAAAATACTCTCTACGAGTGTTTGTAGTCCCCATCTTTACATTTATGATAAAAAGCTCACCTTTTAATTTTTCAGGAGACTCCGGAACTTTAATCGTTACTGCCTGGCTTACTGTTGGGATATTTCGTTTTGGGTCGGCGGTTGTAGATGCTTTTACTGTTAATCTACTGCTACAATAACCAGTGTTCATCTTTTTTTTCTCGAATGTACTTGATGAGTAGTAGGATATAAAATTCAATGAGATAGTTGGTGACCAATGGTGCGTGGGTGGTGTGAATTTATCTATTTTCAGATTGGCAGAAACAGACACATTGTTGTTTGGCTTGAGTATTTCAGGCAGCGATGTCCAATTTCCTTTCACTATTAATTGGCTGTTGTTATTGCCATTCACTCCCGAATAAAGCAAATCTCCAGCCTCACCCTTGATCTGTCTTTTTACTTTGCCAAAAGATTCTTCCTTATTGTCGGTTTCAATACGCTCTAATTTCCAATAACCATTTTCTTGTCCATAAAGGTTGAAATAACCAGATGCAAAAGTCATGGTTAAAATCAAACAAAACGTTTTAATTACTATTCTTTGATTCATAATTATTACTTTTATTTGGTTTTTATGAGTTGAATGTAATCTGGAGCAAAAAGCTCATTTTTAGATGCTCAGCCCTCATAACGCTTGTAAATATTGCGGGGCGTTTTATTATTTATTTTAAATTTTCAGTAAAGGTTTTATGATTTTCAAAAGCATAAACCTTAGTGCTTTAGATTTATACGAATCGTCATTAAATGCACCAATCGCATAAGTTTCGGTTTGTGGATGAAAGAACATAAAGGCTCCGGTAACGCCTACACATCCCCAGCAAAAATACTTTTTTGGAAAGATTAACGGTATGGCTCTAAGCTTCCATACAGCATAACCATACTTAAAATCTATAACCGGGAATCCCATATTCACATCATCATAAATCATTTGATTCAAAGTAGCTTCCTTTACCAATTTGCCGTTAACCAATGCTTTCATAAAAGCCAGGTATTCGCTCAAAGGTGCCACCATACCTCCCCCGGCATAATCAATCTGTGCTATTCTTTTGTTATCAATAAAATTGGTGTTGTGAAGATAGATTTCTGCCGGAGGATATTGGGGTTTGTTTTTAGAGCCAGAAAAACCGTTTATATAAGCATTATACATTTTTAAAGGCTCCAGGATTTTTTCATGTAAGGCTTCGTGAAAAGGTTTATGAGTGATGCTTTCAATGATTAAGCCAAGCAAATAATAATTTGTATCGTTATAGAAGTGTTTTTGACCGGGCTTGCCAACGGGCTTAAGATTGGCTTTTCCCCATTCCAAAGCTTCTTTTACGGTCATTTCAAAGCTTGGGTCTTTCATCATCTTGTCAAGCAATGGAAAAAAGACATCATTTAAACCGGATGTTTGCTTCAGTAAATGCTTGATGCTAATGTCGCCCGTGTAGTCTTTACCTTTATAGATATGTAGACCGTGCATCAGGTCTTCATCAAGGTATTTTACGATTTTATCGTCAAAAGACAGCATCCCTTTGTCGTGCAGCATACTTACAAGAGTAGCCGTAAATAATTTGCCTGCGGAAGCGAGATGGTTGGCCTGATTCGGGTTTGCCGGAATATCTTTCGTTTTTCCTTCGGCAATATTGAGGTCTATGCCCATCTTTTCGGAATAAACAAGCAGATAGGCGTTTTTTACTTTTTTGTCCTTTTGTACTAGCTGTCTGAATTTGGACTCAATTTTTTCAGATACCGAAGGCATATTTTTCACTGCCTAATTTTTGTTTAGAATTTTTGATGAACAGGTCAGTTCCTGATTGCCAAGTAACGGTTTGTATATCGCGCGTTTTAATGCGCTACATCGGTTCGGATATCAAACGCAGGGCATTTTGGAGCTTGGTACTTGTCCACCCACACTTTGCTTGCTGTGAAACTGATACTGGCGAAAACCACTCTTAGCTGTATGTTTTATACCCTTTGTTGTGCGTACGTGCTTTTATTTATTCAATGAGTAAGAAAAGTATACTATTTGCTCTTCTTCAGAAGGATTAGTTGACCGATAAAACTCAATTGCATGCTCATCGACTATCTCTGCCTGAACAAACATATCTTCGAAACCTTTTATAGAATAGAACTTTTTGGCTTCTTCAATAAGATTTTTTCCTATACCCTGCCTTTGATGATTTAAGTGCACGGCTAAGTCATAAATGTATGCTATTGCCTTCTCTGAGTAATATTGTTTCAATATATATGTTGTCAAACCACCAACAACTAGATTATACTTTAAGGCAACAAATGCATCAAAATCATCTCTACACAGTAGTTCTTTTAAATGTCTTTCTTTAGGAATTGAGAAGTTTTCTATTTCGAATACTTCTTCAAATAATTTGGTAAGGTCAACAAACTGATCCAAGTCTTCTTTCTGCAATCTTATAATCTTTGCTTTGTCTTTCATACTCATCGTTTTCTCGCATGAAGCACAGCGTTCGAGTATGTGTTATGGTTCTGATCTGTCCAAATTGGCAACTCAACCCTTTTTAAAGAGCAATAGATCACCTCTTCAATTTTCTTTACTCAAACCAAGGCTTTACAACGAGTTTTCCAGCGTAGCTTTCTGAATGCCCCTGGTAATGAATACAAGGCGCGTGCTTGTATCGTTATCGGGCCACTCGTCCAATTGATACGTCGGGTATAACATATGCTGAACACCGTGAATAATAAATGGACTGTTGTACTCGGATATATTCACGATCCCTTTTATGCGCAACATGCTCTCCCCCATGAATTTCAACAAAAACTCGATCCAAATCTCAAAGGCTTTTTCCGGAATAGGCTTCTGGTGGGTAATGCAAAAGGCCGAAATATCCGTACCATGCCGGTTAATATCGTGATGATGCTCATGATGGCCATTGTGATTTTCATGATAAACTTCCTCATTGAGCCATTTTTGAACATCTGCCGTTTTATGATGGATTGAAAACGGACGTGCCTGAAACAGCTTATCGATATCAACCTCGCCTTTAGCTGCTGTAAAAATTGGTGCGGAGGGATTTACACGGCGAACCAGGTCCCGGATCTCACGTTGTTGAGATGGCTCAACCAGGTCGGTCTTGGTTAATATCAAGCTATCGGCAACAGCAGCCTGTTTTTGAGCCTCAAATTGCTGTGTGAATGTACGGGCAAAACAAGTGGCGTCGATGGTGGCTATAACAGAGCTGAGTTCATATTCTCCCTGCAGTTCTGGCGCGGTCATGATCGTATGAATAATTGGCGCCGGATCGGCAAGGCCGGTTGTTTCGATGATCACCCGATCAAACTGACAAACACCATTCCTTGAAAAACGCCAGATAATATCTTTGAGCGTTTGTTTAAGATCACTCTGGATGGTGCAGCAGATACACCCGCTGCTCATTTCAATCATGGATTCACTGGCACTCTTTACCAAAAGATGATCTATTCCCACAGCGCCAAACTCGTTAATAATAACAAAAGTATTGCTAAAGTGCGGTGAGCGCACGAGACGGTTCAGCAGGGTAGTTTTTCCGCTGCCGAGAAATCCCGTGAGAATATGGACGGGTATTGGCTGTTTATGCATCATAACTTTGGCATTTAACGCACATGTTCATTGCTTTTGATCAGGGATCAATATTGATCAGAGTTTGATCAGCCATGTTAAGGCGGCGGTAATAGCAGTTTCTTGGGTTGCCCGCTTTGTTTTTTGTATGGCAGATATTGCCACGCCTGGGTCTGACTTTATAAACCAGTGAATTCTGCTCGCAATTGACATATACTTCAAGCAATTCAAAGGTCTCTCCGGAGGTTTTACCCTTTTCCCAAAGCTCATTGCGGGATGTACTCCAAAATGTAGCGTTGCGGGTCTTTAGTGAGTGCTGGAGCGCCAAATCATTCACGTAGGCAACCAGGATCACCTCGTTGGTATCGATATTTTGTACGGCTACCGGCAGGACATCACATTTTTTTTCGGCAACCGAGCTCAGCTTTTTAAAATCAAGCATAAGCTTCGTGCCTTCTTCAAGTTCGTTTACCGACATAGGTTACTTGGTTTTAATATTGAAAAGGTTAAAGATAGTGTAAAGAAGTGATATCAGAAACCAAGAGTGTTATTTCTTAAGGATAAAGCCAGGTCTGGCTTGGTTTTTCAATTGGTCGTATAAAAACATCATCCATTTTAACCACAAAATAGCCTTCAATAGAATCAGGTTGAACGGTTCCCTCGAACTCATACCAGGCATTCTTATCAAGAATAAAATCCTGAGGTTTTTTGATCAGAACACCAACGGGCATGGCATCAGCGGCACAACAAGACATCACGTACCTGAAACCCAGCAGGTAATCATCCGGACCCTGACCGTCCTGATACAACATGCCGATTGTTTTCACACGCCGTCCGATAAAGGATTCGGGCTCGTTACTGAGTTTAAGGAAATCTGTCTGCGCTACGGTATCGGTGCCTCCCAATTCTGGCAAAATCGAAGAGTTAATGCTTGTTTCTAATTGTATACTTTTCTTGACCAACCGGGTCGAGAGCCCGTCAGACCCATACTCCGCATTGCCAAATGCAACAATAAACGGGACAGGCGCCAGTAAAATCAGTGGTTTAACAAACGCGCCTACTCTGCTTTTCACGTGGTTGTGCCCGCATCCACACTCTGAAAACGGCACCAGCAAGAATGTTAAATAAATAAGGGCGCCAAACGAAACAAGCCACCACAAATCCGGCTTTAAAAACGTGTGAAGCGTTATTGCACCGCTACTGTCCGGCAACAATAGGCTCACTAATAACAGGGCCCAAAGCACTGAAACGCCTTTAATCAATACCTTTCTCATAGACCACCACCCGGATTTAGATATTGCATCAACATCATAACTGCAAAAACCAGAAGAACAACCACGCTTGCCAGAGACACAATAAATTTAATGTTGAATACTGAACGATACATAAGAAGCAGCTTAATATCAAGCATGGGGCCCAAAACCATAAACGCCATCTGACCGGTAAGGGTAATAATGCCCATAAATGAAGCAGCGATAAATGCATCGGCCTCGCTGCAAAGGTTCAGAGCAAAGGCCAGAAACATCATGCTGCCGGTTTCAAAAACAGGGTTCTCTGCCAGGTGTTCAATAACCGAAGCGGGCAAGGTTGATCGGATAATGGCTGCGATCAGTGTGCCAATAACCAGGAACGGCGCCACATCAAAAAAGTCGTCACGGGCATGCTGCAAGCTTGAGATAACGCGAGAGAGGAACATACCGGATTTCTTTGGTTCGGACTGGGTGGCCTGATGCGTGTGTGAACACACCGGGCCATGCTCGTGCTCGTGGTGATGTTCGTGGCTGTGATCATGGCCGTGATCATACACATGTTCATGCTTCTGATCATGAGTATGGCTACAGGTTTTTTCTGTTTTTGCCGGAAAAACACCGGGAAGCAATGCTTGTTTTTCTGTAAATGCCCGTCCCATGATGATGGCTGCCGTGGTAGCAATCCCAAAGCCTAAAAATACGCGTGTGAGCACCACAGACCAGTCCCCCTGGTACGCCACGGCCGTCGACCAGATCACCACGGGATTGACAATTGGTACGGCCAGCATAAATGCAATCCCGGCCGAAAGAGGCACACCCTTCTTCAGCAATCGCCGCGCCACAGGAACTATGGCGCACTCACAGACCGGAAAAAGCAAACCCATTGAGGCTGAACCGGCCACAACCGCATACCGGTTTCCAAGAACGAGTCGCTCAATAATCCCACTCGGAACAAAGGCCTCAACCACACCACTAACAATAGAGCCAATCAGCATAAAGCTTAGAGCCTCAAGAAAAATCGACGACCAGGTGAGCGCAAACACATGGCGCGGAATGCCAAGCGGAGCCGGGTAAAACAGGAAAAACAGCAATAATAGTCCAACAGCCACCAGCAACGCATCACTGATCGTGAAAAATGGCAGAGCTTTGGATTTTGTATGGCTCATCCGGCGTTCCTTTCAGCTTTTTTTATCGGACGTATGTCGGGTTCAGCGGTCATATTAGCATTATCCTCCGGATTATGAGATGTTGTTGTTTCGACTGGTTGTCCCCTTTTCAGATGCCGTAAGTAGTAAACAACGATAAGCGTAAGACCATACCCGACTACCGCAACCTGGATAATGGTAGCCCCCGTGTGCAGCCTTGGGGCATAGCTTAAGGCAAGCCCGGAAACCATAAAGAGCATCGAAAGCAGGGTTGCCACGGCCATCATCTTTAAAAGTGATCCTGAAAAGCGCGAGGCCGCAGCGGCGGGTATCGACAGGAGCGCAATCACTAATACGATTCCGACAATCTGGGTAAGCAAAACCACGGTGATGGCCGTCATGATGGTCACAATATAAATTACCAGGGCCACCGGTGTCCCTTTCACCCTGGCTGCTTCTTCATTGAAACACTCCGCAAGGATCGGATGGTAAAAAAGCAATACCGCAACCACTAAAACAATATCAAGAATGGCCATTACAAAGAGATCGGAAGGCGACACCATGAGTATGCTTCCGAAAAGGTAACTCATCAGATCCTGGCTGTACCCCGGGGTTTTCATAATAAAACTGATGCCAATGGCCATGCCCAGTGCCCACACGATACTCAAGACCGTGTCTATGCGCTCACGGGCCGAAACCGTTACCCAGGCAATAATACCAGCTGCAAGCACAGCGGCAAAAAAAGCCCCGGCCAGGGGATGAAGCCAGTCCTGGCCATGAACAACCTGGACATAACGGGCTGCTCCCAAGCCTCCGAGAACACAGTGCGCAATAGCACCCGCAATATAAGTCGACCTGCGGACCACCGTAAGGCTGCCTGTAATTCCTGAAGCTACCGAAGATAAGACGGCAGCCAGCAATGCATATTGCAGAAATGGGTAGCGAAAAAGATCCTCAAAAAAAATCATCATCAATCTATACCTACTTCTTTCTTATCCGGCGCTTCTGTTTGTGAGCAGGAAACGGGCTTGTTATGAACACTGCATGAAAGCTCGTGGTGCAGAACCGCAATACCGCCACCGCGGGCACGCCGCAAAATATCCGGATGCATGTCCGATAACCGACTTAATGCCACAACCCGGTTAACACACAAAACATGCGTAGCACAATCAAGAACTGTATTTACATTATGTGAAACCATCATAATCGTTTGCTCCCCGGCAAGACTGCGCAGGAGCTCATGGATCTCTGCCTCCCCTTCCGAATCAATGTTTGCCGTCGGTTCATCCAGCATGAGCAAACGCGGCTTGCCCACAATGGCTTGTGCAATGAGCGCTCGCTGGCGTTGCCCGCCACTGAGTTCAGCAAACGAACGTCCGGCCAGGCTGGCGATACCCACCCGCTCCAGAACATCCAGGGCTACCTTCTTTTCAGACTTATTAAAAAAACCAATTTTGCACCCCTGAGAAAGTCCCAGAAGAACCACATCCAGAACCTTTATTGGAAACCGCTTATCAAATTGCTGCTGCTGCATCACATAACCCACATCCGGTCGGTTTTCCATAGGATTTTGTCCAAATACCTGCACCGTTCCTGAGCCGGGCTTTTCAAGTCCCAGGGCCAGCCGCAACAGTGTTGTCTTTCCGCCTCCGTTTGGGCCAACGATGCCTACAAAGCACCGGCCGCTTATATCGAAGTTGATATCACAGAGAACTTCTTCCCGGTCGTAAGAAAAGCACACATGGCTGAACTTGAGAACTGAATGCTGGTCAGTCATGTCTGTTTAATCCCTTCTGAACGATTTCGCCCATTTCCCGCATCTCTTTTAAATAGTCTTCCGGTAACGGATTGATCGGGACAACCACACAACCGATTTGGTTTGCCAATACCTCGGCACTCTTAACCGCGAATTGCGGCTGAACAAAGATCACCTTTGGTTTATGCTCACGGGCTTCATCTATAAGCCGGGCCAGGTCGCGTGCACTGGGCTCTTTCCCACCCGTTTCAACGGGTTTCTGAATAAGACCGTAAGCATCGCTGAAATAACCAAATGCAGGATGGAATACAAAGAGCTCAGTTCCTTTTACCGGTTCGAGGATGGCTTGCAAATCGGTATCCAGAGAATCAAGCTTCCCATTAAACAGAAGCCAATTTTCTTCATACACTTTCCGGCCCTCAGGATCAATTTCTACAAGTGCGTCTTTAATGGTTAAGGCCATCTGTTTGACAATTTGAGGGGAAAGCCAGATATGCGGATCTTTGCCAACATGCTTATGATTGTGATGGTGGTGTTCTGAAGGCTCGCGAAGTTCAATTCCCTGGCGCAGATCAACGATTTTTATACCTGGCATGCTCTTTTCGATTTTAGCAAGCACGCCATCTTCCACCTCTAACCCGGTACGGTAATACAAGGAAGCCTCGGAAAGTTGAACCATCTGATCCGGGGTTGGGGCATAGCTATGAGGACTCTGACCCGAACCAACCAGGGCATAAACCTCAAAACGATCACCGGCAATATGCCTGACAAAATCGCGCTGTGTCACTATGCTGGTAAAGATTACCCGCTCCTTGGGTGTCTCAGGCTTAGAGCAGGAGGCCAGGAAAAACACACCTAGCAGAACGGCTATATTGGGCAAATTACTTTTCATTGTTTTTCTTCTTTTTGGCCGAGCCCGGGCTTGCATGCCTTGCATACCCCTTCCAATTGAATGATATGATTCGTAATGGTTGCTTCGAGGTGCTGGGAAAGATGCGACTCATACTCATGGGCCATACACATATCGATCTCAAACACCTTGCGGCACGATGTGCAAATAAAATGATGATGATGCTGGTTTGCGGGATGCCGGCAGACAAAAAACATGGTTTGTCCGTCGTCTCTGTGCATACGGTGAATGAGTTTGCATTGCATCAGCCTGTCCAGGGCACGGTAGATGGTCGGAAAACCAACATCACAACACAGGATGCGGCTCAATTCATCCTTGAGTTGCTGGGGTGAATACACCTGCTCGCTGGCATGCATACATCGCAACAGGGCACTGACAATAGGCGTTACCCTTCCGCCGTTTTGGCGCAATATATCTAAGTACTCATGTGGTATTTTGGCTGCACTTTCGGGCATAAACAATCCTGGCTATGGCTTAAAGAAGTTGAAAATATAACTCACGTGTTGTGCTAATGCAAATATTTTGCGTTAGTAAAACTCTTTCATTTGTACAGATGGATGATTCTGTGGGTTTTAGGCTGGGAAAATGGAACTTAGAAAAAGATACTTTTCAATGGTGGGAGGGGTGATGTCATTGCAAACAGAATCCGATCTGAAGCCCGACAAAACACGCTTTTTTGTTGTTGATCTTCATTTATTTTAGGGGTTTAAAGTGTAGGTATCCGAAGAACGCAAGAGTGTATCGACTGAGTGATTCCATGTAAATTTGCCTTGTTAGCTTTACTTGTGCTCATTAATTATTTCCAATAGCTCATTTTCATTTGAATTAACAACATCATCTTCATTAATAACATTGGGTTTATGCTCACGCGTTATGTGTTCGGATTAAAACGCTTTAAACCTAACGCTTAAGTTTAAGCTCATACCCCGGGCGCTTGATGATCGTCGGCTGCATTAGACCTGTTATATGCTTTCACTCTCCGCCCTTTCTTTTAGCGCATGGTTCATTAACTCAAAACCAGCCTTGGTATTTGTATCCAAACTCTTCCACATCATGGGTACAAGTATGCCGCTAAATCTCTCTTTCTGAACTAAAAGAGAACCACGGTCGTCATGGTGAATTTAAAGATGTGCTCGCCATCGAATATTCCTGGAAACAAAAACTGGCCTAACCAGATGAATTCTGTATTTTCAATAACGGATTTAACTAATGGTTTAAACACCATCGCTCTTCCGTTGGGTGGGGTGATAAAGACTTCCAATTGTTCTCCCACCTTAACCTTTCCCTTTGCGATCTTGATAAATGGATTCCATTCAGCATGTTTTCCAAATCCATGAGAATCGACCAAACTCTTTCAGGACTGGCTTCTATCAATATTCCTGTTTCTAGAAGATTCATGCTCTCCCCGATTTACAAATACATATAACATTTGGCTCACCGAGTGCGGCGAACAGAGAAACATCCAAAAGGCACCTCGGAAACCGACTGGCCGGCTCTTGTCCGCACGGAATGCACCGATCGAAAAACGGAAAAACAGTCAACAACCGAACCGGCTAGTTATAACTGAACGTTCCGCCGCGTCCTCGTGCAGCCATCGGTTATGCCTCTTTGTAGTAAACGAAGACTATTGAATCCCATCTCCATTCCAGTTGTGTTTCAACAGCACCTTCAAGTATAATTAGACACTTTGCAGTTGTTCCTATTGCCTCAATAACGACAGGAAAATGGGGTGTGTTGAACATGAAAATACATATATTATCCCTTCCCGGCCACCACACCCCGTTGAAAAACAAATCCCGATTCCCAGTACTTCCGAACTCCGACATTTCTCCGAAGCGGTTTTGTCAGGTTCTAACAATTCAAAGCCATTGATCCTACTAACATTGAGTAGGGCGCAACCTTAGCGATTAAATAATTTAGCTACTTTTTTTATTAAGTCTTCCAGTTTTTTAAACAGAGGATTCACTTCATTTTGTATTAACTTATTGGATTCAATCCCGGATGAAGAAACCGAAACCCAAGCAAGGCTTATAATTTTATAATACTGTCTTTTAAGACTAATTCTATTCCTATAAGTGCGTCCAGTATGTGGCATCCATGCTTTTTTATCGTCCAATATTTCTATGCCATTTAGTTTTATATCCTTTCGAATATAGAACGCATTTAAACCATTCACGACACCAACTAGATGGTAATTTTTTAAATTCGCAACCAAGGTTGTTGCTCGCAATGATGCATTACAATAAAATCCGGAACGATGTTTTTCATGTCTGTCAAAATGTTGATCATACTCAACGGTAGCTGATATTTCAGGTCCCAACGATGCACAAAATTCAATACATATTAATCTCGGATTAATTACATCAATTTCTTGGAGCAAATATAAATCTATTCCATCCACATCAATCGAGAGGAAATCTATACTCCCACAGAGATGCTTTTTGATTATTTTATTAATATTTTCCTTTGTGATGAACTTACATTCAACATAAACATCTTTATGATCTTTAAAAAATTCTTTGGCTTTTTCACAAATTGATTTATCACCATCAATGAATAATCCTGAGAAATTATTATTTTCAATTAGATTTCGGCTATTACATTCATGTGGGCAAAATCCAAATTCAACAAATTTTCGATTTGTAAATCCTATGTGGTCAAATAAATACTCAATCACCCCATCTTCACCATTTTGAGAATAAATTTTTTTTTCGTATTTGTTTATTTGTGAAAGATATTCTTGCCTATCTTTAATTTTCATCCATTCATAACGTTTTTTCATATTTATTCCTTTATTACTAAAGTCAATAAGTATTTCATAAAAACAACAAACCCGAAAAATCACATAACGCTAAAATTACCTGCAAAAGCCGCACGACAAGCTGACCTTACGAAAAGTGATCGCGGCTTTTGTCAGGTGTATTTTTTTGTTCTATCGTTCTCTTCCTTCACGAATTATATTTACAATTTCATTCGACGTAATCTTAGCATTAATTGATGGAACATCTAAAGGTGATGAGACTTTTTTTTCTGGAACCAAAGCAAATGTTCGTCCGTCTTTTCTTCGAATAAGGACTTTTCCTGTATTTTCAGCTTGTTCAAGAACGATGGCAAGTTTTTGTCGAGCTTCTGAATATGTATAAACTTGCATTTTAAACCTCCATAGTTGTAACGTTTAAACTTTGGGCTGCTGTTTTAAGCTTCTGATCCAAAGTCAATAATGATGATTTTTGCCTGATAGAGCAATCTATAAAATAGGCATCATCGGCATCAAAGTAGTCTATGTGCTTCTTTATTCTTAAGCTAAATCCAGCTTCTTCTAAACTTTTCAAGAATTGATATTCTCCAAATGTCCTTACATGGTCTCTTTGCCCATGGAAAACGTGCCTCAACTCGTCACTACATATCCCTTCATCTTCAAAGTTACTCTTTAAAAGTCTTGAGTAAGGTGTTTGTAGAATCGCAATCCCCCCAGGCTTAAGAACTCTATAGAATTCAGATAACGCTTTACGATAATCTGGGATGTGCTCTAGAATATGATTCGCAATTAAAAATCAAACATGTCATTGCTAAAAGGTATCGCTGTCGCATCAATTTTTTGTATGTCATGGTTTTTCGGATAAAGATCTGCTTTCACATATTCTAATGGTGTCTGCTGACTTATTTTAAGACGCAAATGTTTCTCAGGAGCAAAATGTAAGATTCTTACGTCTTTCATGCGCTGCCAGAACACTAATATATCAAAAAACATGAATAAATGTCGTTCCCTATCATGACATCCGCAATACATACAACGAAAGTTGTCACTATCGCTACTAACGCCATCAAGTTGTTTACGAAATTGAGGTATACCCTTAGAGCCGCCTCTAAATTCAGTAAACTTATTAAATGTTTTTCCGCATATGTAACATTTTCTCTTGCTCCCAAGGCCATTTGTAATTATTATGATCTTATTCAATATCCTATCAAGATATAATTTTATCATTTTCAAAATACGTATCTTTTTAAGCGTTGTTCTGATGTTTGTATTCAACGGATTCTCCTCTCTAATTCTTACACATAACAATTAAATCAGCCGTTTTAACCGCATCGGACAAACTTGCGCAAACCAACCAAAATTGAAAATGCCCCGAAATGTTGTAAGCTTCCCCGAAAACT
>CAZXOK010000012.1:0-30457 GCA_964642175.1 uncultured Chlorobiales bacterium
ATAACCCAGAACATACTGTAGTAAACCCAGAACATACTGTAGTAAACCCAGAACAGGTTGTAGTAAACCCAGAACATACTGTAGTAAACCCAGAACATACTGCAGTAAACCCAGAACATAACCCAGAACATACTGTAGTAAACCCAGAACATAACCCAGAACAGGTTACCCCGCTGGTATATAATCCTGATGACGTTCGTGGCCCACTGCTACAATGTGAGGCCTGGTGCAGGGAAAACGGGCTATCTTTGAGCAAAATGGCTGATGGATTGCGGGATTTAGAGGAAGTATCAGTAAAAACCTCATGTGGGCGTGATATAGACGTTATAAAGTGGATAACAGATGATTTTGAGAATAGATGATTTTTTTCTCAGAACTATGGGTACACTGTATTATACTATATTATGGTTAGGTGGGGGCTATAGTATATACTATAGTGTATATGTATTTCCCCTCTATATAGTTTCCCCGGTGAGAACATAAGTAAACTATATGTCGGAAAACATGTTTTGTCAAATAAAAATGTAATGTTCGAAAAAGCCCCTAAATTCAGGAACTTACAAGGCTGAAGGGGATTTATATAAAAATGCTATTGTAAAAATGTAAATTAGCATGTAAAATCAAGAACTTACAAGTGCGTTGAGGGGAACATTCCCCAGTGTAATTTAGAGATATTTTGTTTTCACAGAAAAAGTGAAACTTTTTTTCAAAGGAGTAAAAAATGAAGAATAAAATCCGTCGCGGCAGCAAAAGCGACACCAAAAACTATTGGAGATTGGCCGTTTCTTTTCACAAGCTTAAAGACATAGACCTTGTAGAAGATATTGATATACTGAGCAAAGAGTACAACGTATCTCGGAGCTGGTTAGTGCGTGAGTTAGTGCGCAAAGGCCTAGGTTATCCTAGCCGACTATAATAAACGTCACCAGACGCCCACAGTTGACTCCTGAGCTTTTTATATGTATTATGGGTAGTAGTCATACCCACCGGATATGAAAACGTTTCTACGGGGCTCCTATGGCTTAGCTGAACGTTGCCATAAAAAGATTTTGTAGTTCAATTATACTAAACAAACAAACAAAGGATATATTATGAAGAAACAAAGAGTATTAATTACAGGTTATCCACGAACCGGAAAAACAACGTGGGCAGGTAAGAATTTTAGTGATATTTTGCATACCGATGACACAATTCACATGGGTTGGAGTGAGAGTTCACAGTGCGTATCAGAGTGGCTAGACGAGCCGTACAGCTGCATAGAGGGCTGCACGGTAGTTAGAGCCCTCCGTAAGTGGATGCGGCGCTGTGAGGGCCGTCCAGCGGATGTAGTGTATTGGTTTGCGGAGCCACTGGAACGTTGGAGTGGCGGACAACAAACAATGTCTCGTGGTATGCTGACTGTGTGGAACGAGATACGTGACGAATTAGAAAACCGTGGAGTAGAGGTGCACGTTATACTGCGTGATGACCTCGGGGAGGAATATAATGGTTAAATTAAAAAGTGTAAACGGTTCTATTTATATCAGAAAGTCTCTGTATTTTAAAGCTGAGCATTATAAAAACATGATTCAATGGTTTGAAAGAGTTGCTATTAAAAAGAACACTACTTTTAATCTTCTTGTAAGAGAGCTTATGTGTGAAGCTTATCGGCGACACTTTTTAGAGAATGACTGGGTAGATGAGGATGATATAGAATGATGGACAGTTGTACGGTAGAAGAGTTAGTTAACCGTGGCTGGTGTGGGCGTGTTGCTACGCTCTACCAGCTGTGGACCTGGGGCGATGAGCCAGAGTTAATGATTAGGTTAAATGAACGTTTGTTAAAGGAGAAAGACATGGAATTTTGTTCAGAAAGTAAGAGTGATAGTTACAGCGAGTGTAGTGAGAACTTAAGTGACAGCGAGTTAGTGGAGTGGTTACGTAATAACGACCCATTTTTACAGCAGATAGAGCAACAGGAAGAAGAATTAATACAACAAGCTCTAGATGCGATAGATTATTTAGAGGCAGATAAAAATGAATTTTGATGTAGTGGTGGGCAACCCACCGTTTCAGGCTCCTAAAGATATAGGGAGTGGAAGGAACAGAAAAACTCTGGGCAGTGATATTTGGTCTAAATTTGTTGAAGTGAGTGTAGAGCTTTGCAAAGACCGGGGTTATATAGCTCTCATACATCCGCCACTGTGGAGGAAGCCCGGACACAGAATCTGGCCACTGCTTACTAATTATAAAATAAAATATCTCAGTATTCATAACCAAAAAGATGGACAAAATACTTTCGATGCTGCAACTCGATATGATTGGTATGTAGTTCAAAAGTCTCGGCCCAGTGGAGCTACTACTGTGAGGGATGAACTTGGCGGTATTTCCCAAATAGTTTTAAACCAATGGGAGTTCCTTCCGAATTACAATTACTGGGAATTTGATAGCATCTTAGCAGCTCCAGGCGAAGAAGTGTGCGAAGTCTTATACAGTCGTTCATACGCCAGTTATAAAAAATATATGAGCGAAACCCAAAGCTCTAAAAATAAGTATCCCTGTGTATATGGCATGTATAAAGACGGCACGCACAAATATCTATATTCATCCCTTAACAGTGAGGGACATTTCGGTATCCCAAAAGTTATAATAAGCTGCGGCAGGTATCCGTACCCACATATAGATATGGAGGGTCGATATGGGATGACAGAGAACGCATTTGCTATAAAAGTTGATAGCCTGAGTGAAGCAGAAAATATTAAAAAAGCAATACAAACATACAGATTTAAAAACATTATCACATGCAGCAAGTGGGGCACATTTAGAATTGAATGGAGAATGTTTAAATATTTTAAAAAAGATTTTTGGAAGGAGTTTGTATGATTAAATCAGCAATGAAAAAACTTGTTCATGAGGAGGGCGCACATAGTGTTTTAATGCGCTCGATTTATAGAAAAACCAAGCACGGAGAGGTGTTTACTCCTACCCCATTAGTATTAGAAATGCTACAAAAACTACCTAAAAGCGTTTGGAGGGAAGATAAGACGTTCTTAGACCCAGCTTGCGGCAATGGACAGTTTTTAGCAGCAGTACTAATAATCAAGAGAGAGTTAGGCCACCCAAACCCGCTTGAAAAAATTTACGGCGTGGACATAATGAGTGATAACATAGATGATTGTAGGGCAAGACTATTAGATATCGCGGGAAATACAAAGCGAAACAGAGAGATTGTAGAGAAAAATATAGTGTGTAGGGATGGGCTTACATATGACTACAGCTTTGGAGATTATACGTGAGTTTAAATAATTTTTCTAAAGAATATATAATTGGCACTGATATACATTATCGTAAAAAGATGGGGCAATATATATATACTGATAATTACAACACTAATAGGGCAATAGTTGTTAACAGAATAACAGGTTCTGGAAAAAACGCAGCTATTCGTGCTGCGATAGTTAATAAGAAGAAGTGGCTAGCTGAAAATCACGTTAATGTAATTGAAAAATGTAATTCTATTGTGAGTTTAGAATCTATATGTGAACAAATAGTATCTCGAGATACTCTATCCGCAATAAGAATCATAACGGGCAACACTCAGATATCAAAAACCGAGTTACTTAATTTAGTGCCCTTTAGTGATTATAAAAATGAAGTTTGACGTAATTTGCGGAAACCCATCGTTTCAGGCCCGCGAATACAAGATGTTTAAATACTTCAAAAAAGATTTTTGGGAGGAGGATATATGAAGAGCGCAGAACAAATACTTACTGTAGTGCGCAAACTGCAGAAGATTCACGATAACAAAACACTAGAGGCATGGGATGAGTTACAGAGCCTAAGAATATATCGTGACAATACTTACATTGACAGATGCATAAAGCAATACGTTATCAATTGCGAACTGAATCAAATATACGAATTGTTGGGCGATTGGATAGAGGGCCGCGAGGAGATATACAATGACTTGGAGTAGTGATACAGAACTCAATTCTTTTTTACAGATGGTATTAGACGATTTGTGCGATAATCCCAATCCCGGTGATGTCCGTATGCTGTATGTATATATGTTAGGAGAGTGGGGATGAGCAAAGCACACAATTACATAGATATGACCGGAAAAGTGATAGGTCATTGGACTGTTTTAAATCAAGCCAAAATTTCTGGACGAGCGATGTATTGGAACTGCCGTTGTGTATGTGGTAAAGAAAAGGCTGTTAGAGGACAATGTCTGCGTAGTGGAAGGAGCCTTAGTTGTGGTTGTAAAAGGTCAGGTATGAATCCGCAACCCTGGTGTTTAGACCCACCTGTAGCGTATCTGGTACTAAAAGGGGTTCGCTGGGTAGTTGATGCCAGTGATTTAGACCGTGTAAGTTCTACTCGGTGGTTCTATTCTAAAAAGTATATTTATACAGTTATTGATAACAATAAAATATATATGCACACTTATATTACAAGATTAGACTATGTAGACCACATAAACATGGATACTCGTGACAACAGACGTTGCAATCTAAGATTAGCAACACAGTCGCAAAACCTGTGTAACGTAGGTCGTAAAGTTACAAATACCAGCGGTTACAAAGGCGTGTCACTGCACAAAGCAAGCGGTAGGTGGCAAGCTACTATTGTAAAAAATAGACGTCAGCATCACTTGGGACTGTATGATACTGCGCGTGAAGCTGCACTGGCATACGACCGCGCAGCACTTCAGTTGCACGGGGAATTTGCTAGAACTAATGATATGTTGGGATTGTTATAAGTTGGCCCGGTTAGAAATGTGAGAAAAAACTAACCGGGCCAGGAGGGAAAATACAAATCACACTTTTTACAAAAACAACTATACTAAGTAACTATAAGAAAATATTTATTTAGTATGTGATGTCACAGTGACATCAATGTATATTATACACTGTATGAGGCAAAAGTCAACCCAATAAACGCAATAATCCGGTAGCCCCACCGGCAGCAATACCGGCACTGCCCAGTATCCACATAACTACCTTTATCCACGTGCGATTGTTTCGTGCTAAGTCTTCTATATTCTCTATACGTTTACGTAGAGCTATATCTTCATGCTCACTACGCTCCCCAGCGCGGTCGATTGCGCTCTCTATTTTACGTATAGATTCTAGAATGTGACGCAGTTCTATTTGTATAGCTTGTATGTGTATTACAGCTTGTTCTACGTTGTTCAACCTGGAGTTTAGGTCGTCTACTTGCTTTTGAACTGACTTTCCATTTTCCATACCGTTCATTACTCTACTCCGCCCAAATCCATTATTAGCCTACATCTTTCGACTTCCTCTAGTGTTTCGGGCTGGTATTCACGTAGCCACTCTTCAATGGCCGGCATCTGACGAACTAAGTCTACTAGCTCGTCGGTTTCCCAGGGGTATTCTTCTATCATCTGTGCATAATCAAAATAATTCATAATGTATTCCTTTTATATAGCTTTAAAAAATAATTGTTTTGATGGTTCGATTACTGAATCTGGAGTAAAGTCTAACTCCCAATATGGTTTATTACTAGTGGCATCATCAGAGTTTATAATTGCAAAATTATTGTTACCTCCGGCAGCTAGGTATCGAGTTAAAAACAACCCTGTATTTGCATAGTTTCCATCTCTCCAGTCTTCTGCAATGCTAGCCCCACAATCACAATATACCCATCCTCCTCCAGATGTGGGAAAGGTTCCTACTGTATCTGTTCTTGAACCAAAGTCTCCTTCAGGGTCGCTATTCCAAGTAATAGTTGCTTCATCCCAGGTTATTTCTTTAACTCTAGTCCAACTAACACCATAGGGGTTTCCACTACCTACTTGTGTTCCGTATAAGTATAATCTTAATCCGTTAATTGTTCCAGTATTGTTATACCAGCTTAAAGGGGGAGATTGAACATAACCATAGTACTGCCTGACCCCAGCCCATATAATTCCAACTTTTAATGTAGTGTTAGCACCGAAGTTGGAAGCTGGAGAATCATAATTTGTCCAGGTAGAGCTTGTTACTGTATATGTTTTGGT
This sequence comes from uncultured Chlorobiales bacterium, assembly GCA_964642175.1. Lineage (GTDB taxonomy): Bacteria > Bacteroidota > Chlorobiia > Chlorobiales > Chloroherpetonaceae > JANQGG01. The sequence goes on from CAZXOK010000012.1 coordinate 6,005, forward strand.
TGCCATTATATAAACCCCTTACGATGTTCTGCTAAAATCTTGAACTAACGAAGCATACCAATTTACTCCGTCGTAAAATACACTTACTATATCTATAGCTCCAGCAGTATCTGTAATTTCTGTAGGGGTGCCACCTGGAAATAATATATCTCCACCCCAAGTGACCGTTTTAGCAGAGGTAGCGTGGTTTTGTATTTTAAGAACATAAGTTCCTCCGGCTACTCCTCCTGCAAAATCAATAGCACAGTTAGTAGTTATACTATCAAGACTTAAGAAGTGTGAATTACTTAACGAAAAATCAACAATTACAGCTTCGTCATCTGGCACATACATTGAGCCTATAGATGTATGTATTGCCTTATTAGCAAACATATAACCATCATCATCTACTATAAAATAATCATTACCTAAAGACACATAACCATCTAAAATGTCCTCATCAGCTAGTTTCTTAACATACTGCTGACCGGAACTATTACTTACTTTTACTAACAACGGTTCGTCTGAAAAGCTAAATCCACCGGTATAGAAAGATATCTGATTAGGTTCTAGTAAGTCAGACCCAGGAACATAGTTTGTAATAGGTATAACACCTACACCCCTTGTATCACCAAATCCTGTGATGGTAACATAACCATCTTCTATAAGGTAACCGTCCAGTGCCCCTAGTATTACGTCGTTTGTTTCGTTTTGGAAATCTTTAAAATCATTGAACGAGTTTTGTAAATTTATTACATCAGCAGCACCGTAACTATCTAGGGCTCCTATTATACTATCGTTTGTATCGAACTGAAAATCTTTAAACTCATTGAATGCTTCATCAGTTACAAATCCGGCCGGTGTAGTATAACCGTCAAGCTCGCTCAGTATAGTTTCAAGCGTTTGGTCTATAGCATCTACTTGTGTGTCTAGACCAGCAATGTCGCTACCGTAAGCATCGGCAGCATGGATAGAGTGTCGTAGCGCAACATTAATGCTTGTTACGTTTTCTTCTACGGTAGTGTTAAGACCGCTGAAGTCGCTTTGTAAATCTGTGATATCACCCTGTGCTGTGGTCAAATCACTGTCTAGAGCATAACCGTCCAGTGCCCCTAATACTACTTCGTTTGTTTCGTTTTGGAAATTTTTAAAGTCTTGTAGTGAAGTGTTATTATCACTCACATCACCCTGTAGTGTAGAAAAATCACCCTGTAACGTAGAGATGTCACTTTCGTTAGTAGTAACACGGCCATCAATAGAAATTATATCGATAGTGTTATCACTCACATCACCCTGTAGTGTAGAAACATCACCCTGTAGCGTAGAGATATCGCTGCCGTATCCATCGGCTGCCGCTCGTAGATGTTGAGTCGTGTCGTTTAGAGCAGACACATTTTGTTCTACTGTGGTGTTTAGCCCACTTAAGTCACCCTCTAGCGTAGAAATATTACCGGCATAACCGTCTAGTGCTCCCAGTATTACTTCGTTAGTTTCATCTTGAAAAGCACGGAAATCATTAAAGGTACTGCTGGGTAGATAGCCGTCTAATTGTCCGGCTGTGGCTCCGCTTACACTTACCCATTCAGGGTCGGTAGATACCAACATCCATAGCGAGTCGTCACTGGTTACCCGGGCCACCTTACCTATATCGGAGTTTATAAAACCAGTAGCGCTGGTCATATCCAGTGTAGTTGTGTATGTATAATTATAAACGCGGTGGACGTTTGTTAGATTACTGTGTCTGGTCATAATATCATTCCTTTGCTCGTATGTCTTTGTTTAGCGAGGCGCAGAGCAAGTTCCTCATTCATCACTTACAACATTTAATTCGCCCGTTACTGGGTCCTCTTCTACAACTACACGGTCTGTATCTTCATCCACTACTATGAGGTTAAAGTCAGCTGAGCCGCCACTACCGCCCGGTTGCCACCGAGCATTACCACTGTTATCACTGGTTAGCACCCAACCGTTGTTTGCGTTGAGCGGTATCTGTAGATTATTTAAGATTAGCTTGTTTTCTGTTCTATTCCAAAATAGGTCATTATCACCGGCTATACTATTGGGTCCGGTAAAGAAAGCTATATATCCATCAATGCCATTATTATTAGATGTAGCACCACCCGCGGCATAGTCTAGTAGATTGTATTCTGTTCCGCTCTCTGCTTGGAACTTTAGGTCTCCGTCTGGTGCTATATACAGTTTGCCCCAGCCCGTATCCGGCGAAGAAACACCAGCAGACTGAACACTCAACTGTAGTCTGCCGTCTACACTTAACACTTCGCTTTGTGGGTATGAACCGCTCACACCAATAGCAACGTGCCCGTCATTACGACGTATATAGATTGAATCTATGTCGTCCGCTATGTTTTGGTCAGTATTTTGATGAACACCGATAATTAAACCGTTCGGTCCGTTTAGAGTTTCTTTGCGTATAAAGCCACCCTGATAACCGTCATCGGTCCAGCGTATATAGGTATTCTTACTGCTACTGCTGCCTATATGTATGCCGTAGTCTTGTGGGTCTAGTCGCACACTGGCAGCACCACCTAGCACAGTAAGGCGTGCGTCTGTTTCACCGGCGTCTATGCTAACTACTTCTGGGTCATCTGGTCCCTGCCGCACACGTATTGTAACGGGTGCTCCGCCTATACCGTTTATATCTAGGGTGCCGTGAGGTGTAGAGGTATTAAGTCCTACGTATCCGTCTGAACTGCGTGTCCAGATATCATAGCCGTCTAACTCACTTATAACGGTTTCTAATCCAGAACTTAACTGATTATAATGCTCACTTACAGTAGCGTCACTGGCATAACCGTCTAAGACTAACTGTATTGTGGTTACCTGTTGAGCTACCTCGCCATAAGCATCAGCAGCATCGGTTATATTGTGTAGTGTAGAGTCTACACCATCGGTATAGCTGTTGTAATCTGACTGTGAAACATAACCGTCTAGGCCTAATTGTATTGTGGTAACCTGTTCGGATAGGTCATCATCAAATGTATTGTAGCCGTCCAGAGCACCCAATATGTGCCGGTCTACTGTGCTTAATTGAGCGTAGTGCTCACTTACAGTAGTATCACTAGCATATCCGTCTAGTCTGGCTCGTATTGTGTCTATTGCCTGTGAGTGTTGTGCGTAGTGTTCGTCTATAATAGGACCAAAGTCTTCTTGTAACCCTAACTGTGTTTCATTCCCCTGGGGGTCAAGGAAGTATAACTCACTGCCACGAACATATACTTTACCGTATCCGTCTGTGGGGTCTAGTGAGTTATCTAAACTGCGCAGAGCTATACCACCCTCTACAGTTAAACGTTCGTGGGGAAAAGCACCTATACCTAGATTGCTATTATCACCGAATATAAATCGGGCAGCTTCTTGGTAGCTGTCCTGTAATACAATGTCTCCACGACTCCAGTAGTCACCGGGGTTGTTTTGTAATGTAAAGCTCCAGTTGGCAGGAGTTATATAATCCATACCTACATTAAAAACAACTGTATCAGTAAAGTTATCATTAACTCTAGCAAACCAGTAATTGCCGTAAGCGTCTGTATCAAAAAAACCAGCACCAACCATTGGTTGGTCAGCAGTTTGACCTTCAGGAAACACACCAGTCCACGTATCATTGAGGTTTCCTACTAGTTTGGTTAAACCATCAGACTCTGTGTAAAAAAACAGTGGAGTTGTTTCTGTAGCACACAGATATATACCCTCATCTCTAACAGATATACTCTCTACACCGAATGGGATATTAGGTATAACTAACCCTGTTGTTCCTGTTCCATCTGTGCGACCCTTGTATACTGCCTCCTCGCCCGCCCCATAACTATCAACCCAGTATATATATCCGTCCCATATGTCTATATTATAGTCTATACCAAATGCCGAAGTATTTACTTTAGTTTCACTAAAGTTGTTTAATTCACTGGGAAGATAAGTATTTCCGTTAGGTAGTAGTAATCCTGTTATTAGTGTTACCACACCTGTTCCATAAATATCTACATAATAAATACCTTTATTAATACCTGTATCTGCTAAATAAACACGGTCATCTTCTTGACCAATTATATGGGTTAAATCATCCCCGCCTAAATCACCTATTGCTACTCCGTTACCTATTTGGTTTATGGCCGTGGGGTGTGTCAGAGTTTCCCAAGTTCCGTCTGCTTTAATTCTACCGGCACCACTGGAACTTCTAGAAACAAAAACTTCTGTTTGGTTGCTATTGTTAGTTATAAACCGGAATTCACTCGCCCGGTATGAATCAGGCGGCGGTCCAGAATTAACAAAATCAAACTCTATCTCTCGCTCTTCTGTTAGTGGATTAATTTTCCACAACACAGGGTATCCATCACCACCCTCGGCCAAGACATACAGCCATCCATTTTCTGGGTGTCTTTGAATACCCGATATAACATTAGGAGGATTGTTTAGATTAGGTGGATTACTTAAATCTCTAAATGTAGCTACGCTGTTATATAACAGTTGTTTAAAATTTATATCATCACATATATTTATACCGTGTGAGAAATAACCGTCCCTCCACTTTTTGTCCGGGCTACCTATGTTCCACACGTCGTCTGTTCCAGGCAATAAGTCGTTCTCAAAGCCCAATGAGGTGTAGCCGTCCAGTGAGTTTATTATATCACGGTTAATTATATTTTGTCCGTCGTAGTGTTCTTGAACAGTTACGGTAAGTCCATCTAGTTCGGTATTAATGGTTACAATATCACCCTGTATAACCAGTATGTCTGCCTGTATGTCCTCTATCTCACCGGCTTGTCCGGCAACACTGGGAGCAACACGTATCTCTACGGCCTGATTGTTGCCACCTATATCTACTGTCTCTAGAACTATACCTTCACCGGCTGTTAGTTTGTCTGCCAGAAAATCAGGCTGTGAATCACCTGCTGTAACCTTTAACTGATAACCGTCCTCTATAAATTGAGCTACACTAAGAGAATCAGGCACACTAATACGAACAGAGTAATCACCACCCACTTCGGTTTCGGTAAGTGTTACATTTGAGCCTGCCTCTAATTTGTTGAAAAGAAAACCAGGAGTATTGTCTCCGGCATTTACCTTTACGGTGTAGCCGTCCTCACCGATACCTCCACCGCTTACAACAGAAGCACTGCTTATCTCTATACAATCCCCTACCAGGTTTATGCTAATGTTTTCACCGGAAGCTAGCTTGTTAAACAGGAAGTCAGGGGAAGTGTCACTATCGGTGCTCTTTACACGATAGCCATCCGGACCCTGGGAGATTGTGGTTACCTGGTCAGCTACGTTAAACAGCAGAGTTTCTACTCCGCCTATGTCTTGTTGGGTTATGGTAATATTAGAACCGGCTACTAGTTTGTCAGCCAGGAATTCAGGTGTGGTGTCACTTACAGAAACTTTAACCTGATATCCATCAGGCCCTACTGTGTCGGTTAGACTGTTAGCAACATTAAGTGTAACGGTGCGGTTTCCACCTACATCGTCGGTATCGAAAGTTATATTATCACCGGCTACTAACTTGTCTAGTAGGAATCCGGGTGTAGCATCACTGCTGTCTAGATATATCTGATAGCCATCGGGGCCACCACCGGTACTTACGGTAGCCGGAATATCTATGCGAAGGGTTTGAACGCCACCAACGTCTTCAACAGTTAGAGTAACACCTTCGCCAGCTGTTAGTTTTTCAGCTAGCACATCAGCTTCTAAGTCTGAAGCAGTTACCTTTACTGTAGTCATTGGTGGCGCTCCTAATCATTGTTATTCCTCTATACGGACATATTCTGCCTGTGGTCCGCGATGGTTAGCGCCGATTACAAAAGAAACACGTTGTCCCTGTTTTAGTCCCTTGAACCCATCCATTTCGATGTTAGTCCAGTGAACAAAGTAATCAGCTTCTCCATCATCAGGGGTAATAAACCCTATACCTTTAGCAGGGTCAAACCAACAGGTTGAACCCTTAACTCTTTTTTCTTCAGTCATACTTTACTCCTTTATTTTCCTTGATTTCGAGAGCGCCTCTCTCTCATAATAGTCACCTGTAGCGTACCACTACCGTCACGAGCTTTAGCTCCGAGCACATAGTATCCCGTAGGTGTGAGTGGGTCTTCCCTTCGTTCTAGGTCCCCTGTGGTTGTAACATAAGTAGATTCCCCGTCAATCAATAACAGTGTATTGCTATTGCTAATAGTTTTACTGTTATCTACCTGTTCAGGAGAAAGCAGAGCAACGTGCATATCGTCACCCAGTGCGGTAAGCCTGTAGGTAGTGTTCTTACGCAGAATGTGGTATTCTGCTGTAGTATTTAGAGCTAGTGCCTGGCTTTCATAGCCGTCCCATTCTACTAGCGGAGCGCCATTTATACTGGCTATTATATGGTCATAAGTATTCATTTCATACTCCTCTTAGGTTTTGTGTTCTGGTAGTGTCAGCGGCTATAGCTCGTTTAACACTATTTTCACCCAGTTTGGTAGTTCCCCTACCGGGTGGTGTTTCGGGTTGTTGTGGTTCTTGCATCCACGTAACCTGGTAGCGAAGGGCATCCCGACGAATACCCATGGCTTTTGCTACACGACGTTTTGTGCTGCGTGATGGATTATCTCCCAGCGACTCTACTATTTTTCTTTTTAACAAACTATAAAGTCCGGGATAAAACATTTCAAGATAACGTCGTTCGTCTGGAGAAGCCGTCCCCTCACCTATTCGCTGTATGATTAGGTTAGGGTTGTTTAGTGCTCTCCGTATGTGCTTGATTTTAGTAAGCTCTTCTGCTGTAGGCATAACGTTTGATTCCAGTCCCATCATCAGTTCTTCTTCGTTAAAACGCAATGAGGGCAGTTCGCTTTCTATCACCTCGAAGCTTTTCATAAGGTTAGCCATAGCTACTTCACGACTACGTGGCAGTGAGGCAAACGGCTCTAGGTATCCCGGAGCTAACTGCTGTGCTGACTGTATCATTCCGCTTCGAGCAGCGCGAAACCAGCGCTCTATCTCTTCTGGTTTCTCCTCTTCCTTTACATTTATTGCTGCAGCTACAGGAACAAAACTCGTACCAGTTCGGCCGGCTTTGGTGTTTACTATTTTATTAGCTGCTTCGGTAATAAAACTCTTACTGTTGCTAAACATTTCATATATATTAACATATGTGTTATAATCATCGGCAACGTTTGCGCCAAAGCTACGAATTGCGTTAGCAGCAGGACCGCTTAACAAACCAGCCGGCCCAGCAGCAAGATAACCCAGACCACTGTAAAGGGCTGCGTTATTCCAAACATCAAAATCTTTTTTCTGACTTGTGCTTAATCTTTCCCAGGCTCTACGTTTAGCAATAACTTCGTAGTGTTGATTCTGAAAATTTAATTCATCGCTAAGAGCGCTCAATCCCAAAGCCTCTCTGGTTACTTCGTCCATATTGTTTATGGTGCTTATTAGCTTTTGACTTTCTTCTGCCAGTGTATCAAAAAGGTCTGTATTGCGCCATATGTCATCTATGTCATCTATAGATTTGCTAGCGCTACGTAAACTAATAAGAGTACGATTCATACGTTCAATTAAGACATCATCAAATCCTCTCGGAGACTTTAATAGGTCAGTTATCATCTTGTCATTTGCAGGAATAATGCCCCGGCTAAAAGTATTAACTGCATCTTTATAAGACTCATTGCTCATAGCCCGTATATCGTATCCTAAATTATTTTCCGCATCAAAATAAAAATTTAAGTCATTTGCCATTTCATCAGTATTACGACCTATGCTGTTTAAAGGTCGCATAATGTTTTCTATGTCGCGCCTTACATCAGTTTTGGGATAAGATATACCGGGCGCAGGGCGAAATCTTGCTGTAGCTATCGAAGGGTATGCCTTTTGATATACCCATCTGCTGGTTCCGGCTAGTGATTTGCCCAGAGTATCTACTGCCTTCATACTAAGGCTGCCACCAATCTTGGCACCGGCAGGTATTCCTCCACCCCACAGTGCTCCCTGAAGGGCATTGTTTATAAGGTCTGCTGTAACCTCTGGGTCGTTTTCCAGATATTTTCGGGACAGTGTTGTAGCTGTGTTATATGTTGCGCCCTCTAGGGCACCGGCAGCACCTATCTTTGCGGCACTGCCCACTAGTCCGGTAAGGTATGTTCCTACTGCGCGTTCACTGGCACCCTGAACACCGGATAAAAACTTACTGCCCCGTTTAGCTAATCCGGCCTTTAATATACTTTTGCCCAGATGCCGCTCGGCTTTACTCAGGGCAGCCCCTCCGATGCGGCCTGTTACAGTAGAACCACCGGTAGCAACTGCCGGAGCTAGAGCACCCAGTATCTCACTGGCTAAGCCTATGTTAGGATTGTGCTTTTCTGCTTCTGTAATGGTTTCACGACCCTCGCCTGTGAGGTCTAGGCCTGCACCTATAATTAAATCACTTAAGCCAAAAGTTAGACCACGAAGTCCGCTGGTTAGAGCGGTTTGGGTTGCTCCTGCTAAACCTCCGTAAACCTTTTCATCCTCAACCTTTCGAGTTATATCCCTGACATTATTAGGTGTAGCAGGAGCATAGTTCCCTACATTAGCAAGAACACCAGCAGTTCCGGTATCTACATCTAACACTTCCCCGGTGTCTATATCTATAAGGCTTATATCATCCCTGCTCATTTTGCACCCATTACTGCTTCCCACGCACCCAATCGGGAGTTATACTGCTCGGATAACTTTTCTAATTGATTCCTGTTATAGCCCAGGTCGCTGTATGCTTTTAGTTTGTTACGCAAGCTGCCAGTCATTTCTGCCCATATTGCTTTCATTTTGGCAGCTGCTTGTGCTTTAGTATCAGTAACTGAAGGAACCATCTTCTCAATCATTCGACGGTCATTTTCTGAAGCTTGACCACCGAAACGTGATTTAACAATACGTGCTACTGTATCATTACGTTGAGCATTAAATGTTTTAGCATCTGTTTCTACAAACGGAACATTAGCCCCCACACCACCGCTTATGCTTCCTAAGAATCCGGGCAAGTCGCTTATCTGTCCGTGTCTCTTTATTAGTCTCATTGCTGAGTCAAGAGCAGATATTTCTTGAGTTATATCATTTACCTCTTTTTCACGTAGGTTTTCTCCGCCCTCTTCACCGGCTTTACCATTCTTGCCAAACATAGATGCCAACACACCCATACGCTGTGTCTTGGCATTGTAGCGTGCTATCTGATTGCTACGTAACTGTTGTTGAATGTTAGCTGTATTTACACGCTTTTGTTCCTCTAACTGTTTGTTTAGCCGGTCCATATTGTTGAGTGTTACTTCATTGGTGATACCCTGCTGCATCTGCTGTAGTCGAGACTGAAATCCTTCAATCATCATATTACGTGTAGCAAACTCGGCAGCACGTTCATCACGGAAAATATTACGCATATCTCCTAAAGCAAAGCGTTCCGCCCCGGCTACTGTTTTAGCTTTTTCTAATTGAGCACGCTGTAACTGCATACTTCTATTGATAGCGCCGTTAATGGTACGCATACCGGCGTCGGCAGGACCGCCTGTTAGAGCACTACCCATACTCTGTAGAGCAGCAGCAATAGCTAGACCCAGACCTTTAGCAACACTGCCTGCGCCTACTTCACCACGCTCACGGTCACCTTCGGTCATCCACCACATATCTTTATCGTATTCAAAGTTTTTAACCTTTTCTACTGCTTCATTGTATTTCTGTGACTGCTCCTGTAGTTCTGCTTGACGTCGAGCTTCTTCCTCTTCAAAATCACGTCTCATCTCTAGGTCTTCACGCATCTGCATATCACCCAATGTAGCTACGTCCGTAATCCCCTGTTGAATATAATCTTCCCGTGTAGGCTCCCGCCCCTCGGCTCGTGCTATCTCTGCTACAGGGTCTACACTGAGGGCCGGAATCTGTTCCGGTGCTGTTCTCTCCATACCAGCAAAGTCAAATCCACCGTCCGGAGTCTTAAAGTCTATTGTAGGTTGTCCTAATTCCACTACAGGTTCCTGCGGAGCGGGCATCGGAGGTGTAGGCCCACTCATACCTACCTGTGGTCCAGCATAAGGCGCCAAATCCGCTGGAGGAGGCTGTAAACCAAGGTCCATACCTTCAGGCGCAGGCACAGCTGTATTGCCCACCATAATATAAGGGATGCCTCCCGGTCCCATAAAAGGTACTGCCATTATCTGCCTCCTCTCTTGCCTTTGTTTTCTAAACGCTCTAGGCGTTCATTGATTTGTGATAGTGCGTTTAGTGCTACACCCAACCCACTGCCTACATTAAGCATCTTGCCACCGGGAGTATCTACTACCATGCTGGCTCCCACTGGTGTCTGCTCGATATCTTGGGCTAAAACTCCTACTTGTGACTTAGGCATGTCATCTCCCACATAATCATAATTTACTGCTCGGATTGAGCGCAAGAAATCACTTATTTCCTCTGAATCACTTTGTTTAATGTTTTCTTTTGCTCTTTCATCAGAAAGTGCTAAAATACCAGCACCACCCAGGGTTCCTAGCCCACCCAGTAGTGCTCCGGTTCCGGCAGCCTGACCCTGCATATTAGCGCCTGCTAATCCGGCCAGTGCGTTGTTATATGCTTGTTGGTTTTGTAGGTCTAACTGACGAGCTGCCAGTTGACGCTGAAAGTCTGCCTGGTCCATACCAATACTCTGTGATGTGTAGTATCTAGACATAGCATCATTAAGTGCTTGCTGTTGCAGGTTTGCTTGCTGGTTGCTCTGTGCTAGACCAATGTCTTGACCACGGAACTGTAGGTCTTGACCACGAGTTTGCATATCGCCGGCTCTTATTTGTCCGGCCAGTGCTCCCAGTTGCCCCTGAGCATTTAGCTGTTCTTGCATACGTCCGGCCGTTGCCTGTTGTGCTGCTGCTATACCGCCTGCCCCTGCTTGCTGTTGAGCTTGTCTTAGCGCTAGACCAGCACTTACACCGGGCTGTGAAGCCGCTAAAGCAAGAGATTGGTTTAGGTTAGCATCACGCATACGGTCTGCTTCAAACTGTGCGAGAGAAGGTCCCTCACCGGCTGCTTGTTTCTGTAGGTCACCTAACAGTTGTTCTTGAGCGCCTCGAACTTCGCCAGCCATATTGCGTGCTTGATTTTGCTGAGCATTAGGGTTCCCGGCTGCCTGCTGTGTGCCTAGTCCTCCAGCAATGCCGGTATTGTAGCCGGTTCCGGAGCCGCGCATCATTGTCCCCATACTAAGACCTTCTCTAACTCGTAATCCTTGACCTGCTTGGGCTCCTCTTTGCATCTGTAAAAGCTGAGACAGTGATGGGGGTCCTCCGCTGGCCATTCCGCTAAGGGCACTGGCTGTTCCCATTGCTTGTCCGAAACTCATACCTCCGCCACTCATATCAAAGCCGCCACCACCTATTTGTGGGGCGCTGCGGCCGGCCGAACCCATCATGCCCTGTTGAACTGCGTTACGGTTAAAACCTTCATTAGGTCCCTCTGTACCATATACCGGAATAAATGTATTTGCCGCATTTACGGCACGACCTGGACCTCTAAGGGTTCCTGAAAGGTCTCCCTCTGTGGGCTGGTCCGGCGTTAATCCCAGGTTATCTGCTAACCATCCTATTACCATTTTGTGCTCCTTATTTTGTTTTTCTGTCTGGTAGTTTATTTAGTCCGGTCTTGAGACCTACCCATAGACTTATTCCCTCTAGGGTGTATGATTCGTGTGTTTGACTGGTATGTGTATCCCAAAATACAAACTTTATTGCCTGACACTTTTGTCTTTTTAGATGAAGCTCATACTGTAGAGGTTCGCCCGGTGTGTGTGACTCGCTGCTTGTCCAACTGCGTGTTTGAACCGGTGTGCTATCGTCGTAGTCTGTGTATACTTCACAGTTTAGTGTGTGAGAGCTTCTGTAATTGCCCAATACTTGCATACGTTTAACTCGCTGAAAGTTTTGTATGCCTCCTACTTTAATCCACGGTGTTTCTACACGCAGTGGTATTTGGAAGCTTACATCTACCCAGCCATCGTTTTCACGTCTTACTTTTCCATTAGGCAGAGCATAGTGATAGCGACCCAAGTGCATAGTAGAATCAGCAGCAGCGTGGTTGGTAAAGTGTGTCCATCGACTGTGATAAAAGTCATAAACCAAAACACCTCTGCCCTTTTCTAATAAGAACCGCACTTGGTCACGGTCCCTTAACAGCTGCGCATCTAGTATCTTGTACCGGTTCCATTCCTCTACCGGTGCTCCTATGTATTGTACTTGTAGCGACCGGTTTAAAAGATATATACCACGGCGAGATTTAAACATAACACCGCTTCCGATGTTAATTACAGAATTACGGTCTATACAGCCTACGTCAGTTTGAACAGGACGTATAGGTGAAAATGAACCCTGACCTAGCGCATTGGGTCCGTCTCCCGCAAAGTAATAAATAGCATTTTCTTTAAATACGATTACTTTGTCGTCTAGAACTGCTAGAGCTGTGTTCGGGCCGTCTTTAGGTATACGCAGTTGGAATTCTTCAGCAAACTCTACAGCTATAGTTTCTACCTTTGGCTTTGAGTACCAGATTGCTTCTCGGTCATCCATGGGTACTAAAAATACCCTGTTGTTTCGGGCAGCAAGAATAACACTAGCTGGCGGAGGACTTGCAGGTATCTCACCGCTTTGTGTGTAGATAATTTCGTTTTGATTAATCTCACTATCATCTACGCTTAAGCTAAAAGTAGTGGGCAGAAATGTTCTAGCTGTAGGAGTAACTGTATTATTTATACGGTCTAATCTGTGATATACACTACCGTCTCTTAGTGTTCTATAAAATAATATATTAGCAAGTGTACCCTTATTATCGTAATCAGTGATATTTAATTGAGTAGTTATAAGGCTAACACTGTCGTTGTTACCTATACCTTCTACTTGACTACCTATAGCGGCACTAACTCCTGACCGGTGTTGCTCTCCGTTGCGATCTATGTAAGACCACATTTGCTGCCAAGAATAATAACCATCAGCTAACTCACCGCCACTGGTACTAGTAGAATCTACCCTTAGATTTTCCGGTATAAGGTGAAAGCCGTGTTCCATGAAACGACCATCAAAAGCACCTAGGATGCCACCACCTATAATAGCTGTTCTACCTACTTGTACCGAAGGCATTGGGTCAGGGTTTAGATTAAAATTTAAACCTACGATATTTCTTTCTCTTATATTGTTATTTATTATTCTTCTAATCTTTGTTCCTGCAATTGTAAATCTGCCACCGCCCTCAGATACAACAGCACTTAATCCGTTATCAGTGTAGCCACCTGCACTGCCGTAAAAGGCTTTTGCAACAAATATAGGTTGCGTAAACCTAAACTCTTTAATTACAGACAAGAAGTAGGTAGCCTGTGTTCCGCTGTTTTTACTTAGCAATACCCAGCAGTGATTGTTATAGAAAAATGCTTTTGACGCAAGAGTAATACCATAACGTAACTTAGGAGAAGATGTTATAGGAAAGCCGTCATATTCTAGTATTTGTGTGCCTATAAACCACTCGCTTTCATCAAGCGGATCCAGTGACGGTGATGAGCTTTCTGTAATATCAAAAATAAGTCGTACTGTGTTTAGGTAACCATTTGTAGGGTTAACTACTGAAAGGTTAGACACAGAGGACGCAGAATCTCTGGCAATAGTAAAGTTTCTATAAGTATATATTGTAGTATTACTTATAGTTATTTTAGCTGATGAACCGTTAACATCAAAGGGGTATGAGGTTGGTGTATCCCCTAAAAGATCAAGATTACTATTAAAAACTAACAATTGAATGTGTTTGTTATTGTCTTGATACGCTACATAGACCCTTGTGTTACCTGGGTCGTCATCAAAAGCTACAGCTGAAACACACAAAGACCCTTGTTCCGCAATACCGTTGGTAGTATCGCTAAACTTTTGTCTTCTTAGAATTGTACCGTCACCTGTGAAAGAGATAAGCTCTAGCTCGCTGTTATTATTTTGATAACCCATCACCCCTACGTCATAGCCATCCCAGCGAATAACATCTACATCATAAGCCTCACCTACTTCAAAATTTGTGGCCAAGTTAACCGTTGCAGGAAAGTTTTCTGTTGCAGGAGCTTGAGTTGTATCGATTATAGTTGCCGGAATAATTTCGTTAAAACCTGTCACAGGTTTGCCAGTCAAGACAAAATTCTTACCGTAGCCGTCTTCGATATAGATAGCTTTGGGTTCTTTATAAGGAGAAGAAGTAAATGTAATGTCATCAGCTAATATAGAGTTGCTTTCAACATCTAAAATATGATAACGTATAGAGGGATTACTACCGTCTTGATAAGCGTATACTCTTTTGCCATTTCCCTGAGCAACTGTAGGGGCATCTTGGTGAATAGTAGCCCTTGTAATAGTTTCAGTAGTGTATTCACAGGGGAAATAGGTACCGCTGCTAACCCACTTGCCTTCAGCTTCGGCGTAGTTAAAAAATCCAGGACCATGGTGAGTTGTAAACAGTCCGTTCTCTGTAGATTCTCCGATAGCTACCAATTCGTCATTTATAGAAAACAGTGAATGTATTCCTGTCAGCTCTGGGTCGTCCTCACGGTCGTCTATAGCAATAGCTCCACTTTGTAATTCGGTATAGCCATTACGCTTTCGTACGGAGCCGGTCTTTTGTTGAAAGCCGTTTTCACAACGCAACAGTGAACCGGGTTGAACCAGTTTTTCTTCTGTTTTGGTATCTAAACCACCGGCTAGAGGTATATTTACTACGCTATCTTGTGTAACCATTAGAACACCTCTAGTGAAACTGTTACTGCTGCCGATGAACGCAGGGGTAATAGTTTAAGACGATTACTCTCATCTGCTTCGTCTTCCCATATGTTAGCGTTAGCGTTTTGTTTGACTACTTTAAAACCACGTATAATACGATTGAGTCCGTGTTCTACTAAATTAACAGTTCCTGACTCTAAGTCTACTTCCTCTAACAGAAAAGAGTCTAGGTGTGGTTTGTCTGCTATCTCGTCAAGTATGTCCTGTATCAGAGACTGAACCTGTATAAGGTCATAGACACGCTGTTGATTTAGTGCTTCTAGCGTATCTTCTGCTGGAGGCCCGGGATAGTGAATATCTAGTCGCTTAGTCATGAACGATTACACCCCATTCACTGAGGCTTACATCAGTTACTGTTGCAGCATTGGCCCAGTCACGGTTCTCTACCATCTTTTGAATACGGGCGTATAAGTCTCCCCGAGCTGCTCTCATAGCTGACAGTGGTGCTGCTGCTCCCGCATTGCCCAGACTTAGGGCTTTGGTAAGCATTTTTATACCTACATCTACTATTACGTATTCTAGCCAGCCAGAAACTATTTGGTCATCTACACGGTCGCCGTCACTTACCAGTGGTGCTAACTGTGGAGCATACCACACTCGCAGTGAGTGTGTGCCATCTGGAGCAGGCAAAAGCCGTATAGAACGATTTAGTATGCGATAACGATACAGTGGAACTCCGTAGTAGGAGAACACGTGAACATTCTCGTATATGTTTCGCTCGTTCCAGTTAAACGGAGAAAGTGTATAGAATTGCCCGTTTACATCTACATCTACTCCGCCAGCTTTGTAAAAGTTTACAGGCAAGTCATAATCACGCTGGTCGGGGACTGTTTGTATCTCATAAGCATCTAAGAAGTAATCATTACCGTAAGCAGCAATCATTAGGTCTTGTAGCTCAAACAGTGATTGATTTATGTAGTGGGTTAGTTCCCGGTCGCTTACTACATCTGTTGATGTCATACCGGTGCGGTATCTACACTGTGTGCGTAGGTTAAACAGGGTATTACCCTCATCTGGCTGAGGCTCGTTAGCAGTAGCATTACGGTTTTGTGCGGATTGATTAATACGCTGCATTAGTAAGTTTTTGTTTGCTAATAGCTCTGTAGCGTCGCTTTCTTCTTTTACTAACATCTTAATAGCAACATCTACCTCTACGTATTCTAGCCAGCTTTCTACTATACTAAGTGTTACAGTATCCCCGGTGTCTACTAATCGTGGCAACTGTCTGATATACCAAAGTGTACAGGGGTATGCAACATCAGGCGCCGGATAAATGTTAAGGTGTCCATCACGCAATCGGTATCTGTATCTGGGAACACCGTCTATAATTTGGTCTGGACTATTTTTATACAGCAGTCGGTCTGCGTGAACAAATTGTGTAAGTGAATATCCTACACCACCGACCTCCAAGTCGATTCCATAGCTCTTGTAGAAATCTCCTGGCAAATCATAACGGTCTATGCCAGGAGATGTAGAGAATTCGTAGGCATCAAGAAAGTTCTCATCGGCATAAACATTTACTAATACGTCATATAGCTCTCCCAGAGAATTGTTGATATAGTCGTCTAACTCACTGTCATCAATGAATTCGCTGTTGGTCATATCTGCTCGGTTGCGACAACGTATGCGTAGCTCGTCTAGTGTTACGGCCATCAATTACTCCAGTAGTGAATGGGAAGGTCGCCCTCCCCAAACACGTTTTACTCTTCTACTTCACTGTAATCTTCATCCATGCAACAATTTACCATTTCGGTAAAAATCATTGCTACATCTTCGGGCTTGCCGCCCTTTACAGCTTTGACAAAATCTCGGGAAAGGTCCAGAAGCATATCATTCTCTGTATCTGGTTCACTGCCCTTCTTTTTCATGGGTTCAATTACTATAAGTGGTGATTTCATACCTCACCCCCTTATACTGTTCTGGTGAGAGAGTTGTTTACCCATACCTGACCGTGAACTCGGTCATTGTATTCTAGGTCTGTCTCTACCGCAGAAGAATTTATGATACGGAGCTGTAGAATCGTACGCTTAACGCTACGTCCATCGCTATCCGTTGTAGTAATATTTTGTGGTGCTCCGGCTAGCTGAACTTTAAGGTCTTTGTTCTGCTCCAACTGTAGCTGGAAGTTAACAGAAACAATGTCTAGCCACTGGTCACGAAGAACAATCTCATATAAACCTATAGCTTTACGTGCTACACCGTGAACTCCCTTACCGCGGACACCGCCGTTATCTACATTTACGCCCTGACTTATACCATAACCATCGCCCAGTGCGGAAATATATCCATCATCTAGCAAACTATCTGGGAATGTTCCGTCCTCTGCAGCGCCTGACGCAAAAGAGAAAGGGATTACTATATTACCTAGGTCAGTAGACTTTACATTTGTATGACGCTTTCCTATGCTCATTATAAACTCCTTTTGGGATTGGGTAGCCGCCCCCTAGCGGACGACCCCTTGTACCCAATTATATATTTTTATTTTACGACTAACAGCTAGGTTCAGTTTTTGTATTAAGAGTTATCAATTACGCAGTTATGTCCCGGTGCGTAGCAAACTAGGTTTCCGTAGAATACTACTCTGGTTTCAAATGCGTCAGCATTGCTTTCTCTTAGCAACGGCACATCACGGTCTACAATGTGAGGAGCAGCATTAAGAGAAGCTAGCTTCCATGTATCTTTCTTTAGAAGATAGATACGGTTGTCAGGACAACGGTGGTCAGGTACAACTACGGCACGAGTTCCGGGGAACACAAAACCGATTGGGTTGCTGAATCCTACATCTCCGCCCTGAGGCTGATTAGGATAACGACCACTTTCAACTAGCTCTAGAACAAGCTTGCTGTAAGTCTCTTCGCTTAATATTATGGCATCAGCGCGAGCACCATTACCTTCACGACGTAGACGGCCCATAGCGAACACAATCTTTTCGTGAATTTCTGCACCGCTTACCTCTGTAGCTGCGACGCGAACACCGGCAAGACGTGAGGGGTCTTGGCTACGGTTCATGCCAAAAAAGCTATCAGAAGCTGATGGGGGGTTTACCGGCAACCAAGATTCAAGTCCAGCCATACCCTTGCCAAAGTCACCCTCAACAAAGAGATAGTCATCAGGGGCAAGAGAAGCAATCTGTGATGTCCAGTTGCTGTCTGTAGTCAAGATACCGTTTGCACGGTCAACCTTGGTAACTGTTGCTGTACCGCTGTGAACGGCACCAGTAGTACCGTCTGCTACAGAACCTTCTAGTTCCATACCCTTCTCAAAATAAACAACATCATTGGGATTTTTTAGAGTTAGATTAACTCCGTCAATAGAACCAACCTGTGCCAAATTAGCACCGGTATTTTTAAAAACACCCCAGTGAATTGAATCAGCTAGGGAATCAATACCGTGACGAACTTCTAAGTCAAGTTGGTCTACAAAAGAACCATCACCACGCTTGCCCGCTTCGATTAGCTCGTTGCTGATGCTGATAAGTGAATAGTCCTGAATACGGGTAATTACGAACAAGTCCTGTTGCGTGTTACCCTTGTTGCTCTGAGCGTCGGCAAAGGTCTTAGAACGACCCTGTGGATTACCGAATACCAGAGGGACATCCATACGTTGTCCCACAAAATCTTCATATTTTGGCAGCCACTCTAGAAGTGGTCGATCCTGTACAGTAAGGTTTCGAACCGCGTCGTCGGGATACAAATCCTTTAACGTAGGTGCTGCAGTTGTTAAATTAGCAGTCATTTAAATACTCCATAGTTTTAATTTTAGAAAATCTATTAACCGCGACGAGATGCTGATTTTATTTTTTTACGTAGCAACTCTTTGCGCTCTTCATGTGTTATAGGTTTACTTTCTCTTACAGGAGCAGATGAGGCCGTGCTGTTTGATATTGCAGTCCTACGTCTTACTGGTTCGTTCGGTGCTTCTTGCTCGATTGTATCATCATCTGGTTTTGGCTCTTCACTCCCTAAACCTAAATTACTTCTTACTTTTTTTAGGTTAAGTAGGTTCTTAATTTGTGGTAGCTGTTGCTTCTCCAACTGACTTTCTACGTGGTTAGCAACCTCTTCCCAGTTTGGGTCTTCGCCGTATGTTTGAGCATACCTGACACCTTCCTGCCATACTAGGTTGTGCGCCCCGAGTCCGTTAATTAATTCCCAACGCTCTCCGGCATTGTTGATTTCACGATACAGGGTACTTTCCATTTGCTGCAGGGCTTGCTGGTGTTTAGCTGCTCGCTCGGCTTCCCGTTCACTTTCGATTTTTTCTAGGCGCTGTTTGTATTCGCTGTCAGTTTCATTAGAAACCCCGGTTGGCTGATTTAAACTGCGCTGTATTATTTGTTCATATGTCACGCCACGGTCTAACAAGAACTGTACTGGGTCATTGGTGGCGGCATATTCTAACTGTTGAGCACGATTAACCTGCTCATTATACTGTTGCTGATGCTTTTGCAGGTTTAACTCAAGAGCTTTTAACTCACGCTCACGGCGTATTTGAGCCTTTTCTTTTTCGTGTATTTTTTTCCAGTGTCGATACTGCTCGCTGTCTACAGTATCAGTGTTAGTATCAGGGTCACCCTGAACTTCAACCTCGCTCTCCTCGGGGTTTGGAGTCTCATCCGATGACTCTACTTCTGTACTATCAGATTCTTCAACTGTGGGACTTTCGGGGTCACCTGTTTGGGGGGTTTCGCCTGTAAGACTTCCTCCGCTCAATATGGCTTCCTTGAAGTTCTTAACCCGCTCTATGTGTGACTGTGGATCATGTCCCGTGGGACTTTCCGGTGTCTGCTCTGTTTCTATTTCACTCATATTTTACTCCTTACCCAGAAGGCATTATACCAGGAGTGACTAACTGTTGTGGTTCGGTGCCTTGTTGAGGTCCTGCTGCAGGACCCGGTGTAGGCGGTTGAAACGGAGGTGGCGGCGGTTCTAGCATATCTGTAGCCTCGTCTATCCATCTCTTTATTAGCTCTGTGCGTTCTTCCGGAGCACCGGCTAACTTTGCTTCCTGTAGGGTCTTCATAAAGTAGTCACGTCCCCATACCAAATTATCATATTCCTCTGGTGGTATCCAACGACCTTCGTCAAGCATTTGGCTTGCTACTTCACGAAGGTAATCACGAGATGCTCTCTCAAGGGATGCATTGCTTTCTAAGTCTTCATAGTTTTGTAGGTCTCTCCATTCCTCTACCGTAATTGCTCCGGCCCTTAATAGTTCAAGAGATTCCTGTGTTCTGCCTGCCTTGCTTTGAGGCAGTCGATTTGATGTATCTATATTGATAACAAAGCGGTCGCGGTCTAGGTCAACTTCGCTCCACTTAATGGTATTTACCCAACGACTTCCTGTTGTGCGTGATTTGGGTGGCTCGCCTTCGGCTGCCATACGCTTTGCTATATCTACCCAACGATAGGCTAAATCAACAAACATCTGTTCCCACTGATTGCTTACTACTATAAACCGCTGTGATGTTATGTCATCGTATTCACGTATGCCCTTGGCGCTGTCTATACCGCTGGGCTTTTGACCCTGTGCTCGTAACTGTGTAACGCCGGTGATTTGATAGGCACGCTCATACAACCGGTCTAAGTGCATAGTAACTTCGGGGTGAACTGTTCGGTGTGTAGTTACTTGCGGAGGGGTAGGCCCGTTATAGGGGATAATAACACCGATACGATTATTAATGTGTGCTTTTGAGATTGCGGAGCCTGCAGGTATAAACACCATAGGATTTCCTAGGAGATGAAAAGCCTTTTGTATGGACATCAAAATGGTATTGATTTCTATTTGAATACCTGCAAGCTCCTCGGGGATACCGGTTCCCCAGAACCCCATCAGTGGTTGTTTCCAACGGATAAAGATAAATGGCAACACACTACTCTCATAAGGCTCGTCAAGTAGAGTAGCATTATCTATTGTAACAACACGACGGCCGTCCCCGGCTTCCGGTGAGGAGGGTAGGTGCCAAGACTCACGCAGGGTTATAACATCACTAAGTGTTTCACGGTAGGCTTGACCCTCAGGCCTCCACAACTGTGCTATTCGTATCTGGTCTGTGTGTTCGGGAAACAGTTCTTCAGCTACCTGTCTGGATATAGCACGAACACGGTGTATTTGGCGTGGTTTGCCGTAGCAGGCTTCTACTTCGTCTACGTATATCTCGGTAGGTATAACACGGTCTACACGTAATTCTCCCCACTCGCTGTAGGGGTATAGGACACCTGTGCCAAAAACACACATATCAAGAAATGCCAACAGGGCTTCGGGGTAGGCTTTTTTACTGGTTAGTTCGGTGTTTAAGAACTTTTGTAGGCGCTTACACTTAACTCTGGTATTCCAATCTGCTCCCTCTGGTAGGCAATTTACTAGGGGCATATCTCCCGCAATGTTACTTAACAGTGTGTCGATAATACTGCCGATAACGTTTAGCTTAATACGACCACCGTTGCCGTGTGTGTTAATGCGGCCGTCTATGTCTAGCCTGCTGTAGCTGTAGGGGTCTAGGCCTAAGAAATTACTGTTGCTGTAGAGACGGGCATAATCAAGCGCTCGGCGTCTCCAGTCCGGATTAGCACATTCGCTTTGTGTTATGTATTGCGTTATCCAGTTGTGCGGGTCATCGTGCTCCCACCAGTTAGGATATACCTTTTTACTCATGAGCTACTCCAGTATAGTTTTTCTTCTTCTAACCCCTCTTCCTCGCTGTTATGCAATTCTTGAGGCAAGACAGCATCAAGGTCTAGCTGTTCGTTTCGATACTGTGGCTGGAATTGGATAACGATATCGCCTACGCGAATACAGGCTAGTTCACTCTTTGCTGCTAAGTTAATTAAACGTTCTAAATCATTAAAATTATCAATATTCATAAATGAACTCACTTATTAGTAGTTTATATTGTAAAACCCATGCCTTCGTCAAGGGACTCCCACCAGGAACTCTCGGTTTCACTTTCACGTCGCTGGCGTTCACTTTCCGCATAGTGCTCTAACCAGTCAGGGTCTCTGCGCGACGGCCGCACTCGAGGCACAGCTCCCATATAGTGAGCCGAAGAACGGAACAGGTACAACAGAGCATCACAGTAGTGGTCTTCAGCGTGTCCGCTTAACTGTAGGGTACTGCGGTTTCCCCACTGATAATCTGCTATTTCCTCTAACAGTCCGGCACAACGCACACTGTTTACCAAAACCCGACCCTGACGAAACTGGTCGTTTAGTAGCTCAATAAAGCCTACTTTGTCACGTTTTTCGGCCAGGTTAACGGGCAGGCTGTACATTTTCTGCATCTGACGTATAAAGGCTTTACCGATACCGTTTCCGTCAGCTATTATGTTTGGGTCGGGATACTTTTCACTGTAATCTTTTATCTTGTTGGCCATCTCTGTAGGAACCAGGTCCACTTCCTTTTCGCCCTCGATAATCCACAGGCGCCGGTCTGAGGGAGACCAAGCTCCCACTAATATAGCACTAGCAGAAGATATACCGTAGTCAACGCCCAACACGTAGTTCCAGTCATTGATGTGTTTGGGTAATTCTACAAACGTATTGCGCTGCCAGTCAAAGTGGTTATATACTAAGCGCTCGTTTGTTTCTACCCATTGGCCTAGATACTCACGTATAAAAGCAGGAGATTTCTCGTCCCAGCCCTGGTCACGCATTTCTTTGTATAACAGCTCCTCGGCCGTAACACGCCAGTCAGGATTACCACGCCACCGGGGCATGTACTCGTTATCTAACAGTGTCCAGTTTGTATGAACAGACCAGTTACTGTTTCGCCCCGTGCTTACTTCCCACCAAAAACCACGGGGAACTTTTCCGGGAGTTCCACACATTACAAGGCTGCCGCCCCAGTCAAACAGTGTAGGCCCCAGTGTTTCTTTGATAAGGTAATCCAAACTTTCGGGACGAAACTCTTGACACTCATCTACAACAATAAGGGTAAAGTGCTGCCCACGAAACTTACGTGTTTCTTTTTCTGTATCTGCTCCCGAAAGCAGTATAATGCTGCCGTTATCTAAACGCACAGACAGTTCGTGTGAATGTGATGTATAGGGAATACGGTGCCGTTCTAACACATCTAATACTAAGTCCCAAATGATTTTCTTGGCACTGGTTCGAGTAAGCCCGATAAAAGCGCATCGAGAATTAGGATTGTCCCATGCTGTTTTGATAAGGTAGTAAGCCATACAGTGGGATTTGCCGCTACGACGACCGGCACGAACTACTTTGAGTTCCGACGGGTCACCGATAACCTCTAACTGCTTACCGAAAAGCTCACGTTCTATGTGTATATCAGCTGTATTTGCCTGTTGTAACTGACGTAGCTGTCCGCTTCCGTGCAGGAGCAAGAATTCCTCTAATACTTGCCGAGCGCGTTTGGGGTCCATTAGTCTACTGAAACCACTTCAACACGTAGTATGCTCTCACTGGGTAACAGAATTTCACCTATGCGGTCTCCGCGCACCCATATCCAGGCCGTGTTAACCCACTCACACTCGTAGCCCCGGTCCCGACTGAACTCACGTAACATTGCGCTTCCGTTTCGCTGCGGTTCTCGCAAGACTACCCTTACGATTTGATACTTTTTCATTCCACACTCCTCCGCTTACCTTGACATTGTATCCCAGTGAGCGCAGTGCTTCCAAAACCATGGCAAGCATTTCTTCGTTGCCTGCTCGTGAAAGTATGCCCTCTGCTTTAGCACTTCGATAAGCATTTTGTAATTTTATTACCATATCAGTTAGGCCCTTACTTTGCGTAAGAGCAGCGGGATTTAGTTCTCCCTCTCTGGCTTGTTTTTCTAGAGCCTGTAGCTGTGAATCTACTAACTGCTCTAATCTCCATATATAATCTGTTGCGTCATTTCCTCGTGACATCTCGCACCTCCACCCGATATCTGTTACCTACCTATAACCCCGTCAGTATACTAGTATATCCATATATTCCCAACATACACATATGGAACCGATAATTAGTAGTGTGGTGGGTTCCCCATACTCCCCAAAAAAAATGGGCCACCGGGAAAAAGCCCCAAAAAAAAATTGGGGCCGTGGAAAATGCTCTGGGTGTGATACAGCGACGGCGCAATTTTCGTGCCAAATGGGACCCATGCAAGAATCGTGCCAACAATCACTGGGCCGGTGGTTACATGTAGTCAAATGTAGTCCCGTGTGCGATATGTGCCCACCGGCCCAGTAGATGTGTGTAGATGTGGGCACTGGTGCCATGGATGTGGGTAGATGTGGGCACTGGACCTACAGTGTAGTCAAATGTATTCCCCGGTATTACCATGTCCCCACTGGACCTACAGTGTAGTCAAATGTATTCCCCATGCCCCAGGGGACCTACAGTGTGTGTATGTAGGCCCATGTGGGATATGTGCCCATCCGACCAGTGGATGTGTGTGAGTGTGGGCACTGGTGCCATGGATATAGGTGGATATGTATAGATGTGGGCACTGGGCCTACAGTGTGTGTAGATGTGGGTGGATGTGGGCTGTGGTTCCATAGATGTAGGTGGATGTGGGCACTGGGCCTACAGTGTGTGTAGATGTGGGCTGTGGTGCCATGGTTCCATGGATGTGGGTGGATGTGTGTGGTTGGCCTACAGTGTGTGTAGATGTAGGTGAATGTGTGTGGATGTGTGTGGATGTGTGTGGATGTGTGTGGATGTGTGTGGATGTG
>CAZXOK010000012.1:30557-30719 GCA_964642175.1 uncultured Chlorobiales bacterium
GTGTGGATGTGTGTGGATGTGTGTGGATGTGTGTGGATGTGTGTGGATGTGTGTGGATGTGTGTGTTGGCACGGATTTTGCTGATGCTTTTTGATTATATTTAATGTAAAGCTATTTAGTAGTTTTTTTTGTGAATATACGTTGTGTATTTGTATCTCTTCT
>CAZXOK010000012.1:30819-33486 GCA_964642175.1 uncultured Chlorobiales bacterium
GTGAATATACGTTGTGTAGTTTTGAGTATTCTAAACATTATGCGAATATATTGCTATATTTACGAAATATTTTGTGTATTTGTATCTCTTCTGTGAATATACGTTGTGTAGTTTTGAGTATTCTAAACATTATGCGAATATATTGCTGTATTTACGAAATATGCTGTGTTGCAAAAGTGTTTGTATACTCTGCCGCCCCGGGGCTTTTTTTGAGCGGGGTGACGATTTCTGTTAAGAAGATGTGAGCAAGAGTGTATAAATATATTGTGAGAGATGCTCTGCAACGTGTTTGCTAGCTAAATACTCGCAAATAAGAAAGAGTGTAAAATGATAATAAGAACAAAAAATTCACTTTGGGAAGTTAGAAGCAATATAGTAAATGTGAGTAAATACTATATTTACTTCTTAAACAATACAGAACATTAAAAACGTAGAGAAAATATGAAAGAATTTATGAAAACAATGCAAGCAGTATTAGATAATGACAGTGTATACAATTTCACGAAGAATTGTGTATTGAGCAAATATAACTCCGGTCTGTATCAAAACATTAAGAAGATTGTATTAAAGCGCAAAGATTGTAGTATTGTAGAACTTGATGTGCTCGTCAAAGTAGATGATACTGAATTAAAAGTATATGTCAACGGCTGGGAATGCCCAATTGTGCGTTTGGGACAATTTTGTAAGCCGCACATTCAATCTGCAGATATTCTCGAAGCATATGAGAAGTCATTGCAAGCGGAAGTTGCAGGAATTACTCAAAAAGTGAGCGACTGTAGTTTTGGCAGCAGTTGGGAGAATACAAAAGAGGGCATTTACTGCGAATACTCGAAAACAGAAGTAGAGCCGGGCGAAGAAGTATGTTATGCGTATTCTATTAAGAAGAAGAAGCGACTGGGTCTTATCATGACTAAATACAAGAGTGTAGTGTGTGAGAGTGATTTCAGCTAATCTATTTAGCCCCGATTATTCCATTTAAAAAATGGAGAGAGTTATGAATGAATTTATGAAAAATTATGCAAGAGTAGTTCAGAACATAAATAAGATTGACAACAGTCCCCTAAATATAAGTATAGATTTAGAATTAATTAAACGATATTTTCTTAAAGAAATAGTATTATTAAACGATAAGTTCAATTCTGTTACAAAAACCTATGGGGCTTGGAGATATAGAGACTACAAAAATAAAAGTATAGAATACATCCCGGAAAATGATGTAGAAAGACATCGAGATGCTGATAAACTCGCTTCTTTTTTGAGCGGCAGTGTTAAATATCCGCGGGGTTTGACAAGATATAGACATATACTTCCTGAGCTTCCGTACGTTTGGGGAATATTGTCAATAAACGGAGACATCCGGTGAGGGAGAGTTATGAGTAAATTTATTGATTTGTGTGAAAATTACAAGATTTTTGTGTGTGACTATTTGTCCGAATATATTGAGTATAGTAAATATGTGTTATTAAAACGATGTGATGCGCATCACATAGACGAATGTTACAGATGTGAATATTTGCGCGGTTGGGTGCCGGTAGAATCGGACGATGATATGTTGAGACTGTATCGAAAGATAATAATACCTTTTGCTTCTGATATGTATGATTACCGAGACGAGAATATAAAAGTATAAAATAAAGATATTTAAAAAATGTAGAAATTGAATACGAAATAGATTATGATTGATTAATTTTAAGGGCGGTGTGTGTATTGCGGGAGCCGCCCTTTTTTTTGGACGGTGTGTGTATTGCGGGAATTGGTAGTAGGTACTGCCCTTTGCCATAAAAAGATTTTGTAGTTCAGTTTTACCAAACAAACCGAGGAAGGATACAAAAGATTAAAACCGGGAAGGATAGTATGTTTGATTTAGCGCTCGTTAAGAGTTATCTCTACTGTGAGAAAAAAATAGGACGTATGTATAATTTTGTTCCCGACCGGGATGATGAACGGTGGGCATACTGGGTGAGAAGCAGCGGTAGAGTAGTAGTGTTGAGTAATAGTGTTGATATGTATGCCCACCGGCGGGCGGCATATATCAGTGACAGATTAAAGATTGTGATTGATTTCCCGGAAGTTTTGGTTAGTGAATTTCCCGAGGTTCAGTATGCCTGGGGACTGCTAAATTTGACCGGAGATATCCCGTCGGTGGTTACACTAAAAAAGATTTTGTAGTTCAGTTTTACCAAACAAACCGAGGACAGGAACCCTGAAAGAAAAAGGTATTTATTAGCCTCAGAAATGTTTTTTGAGGCCGTGGAAGGAAAAAAAATGAATTTGTTAAATGAAATAGTTCAAAAGTTTATAGAAAGTGATTCTAAAAAGATTTTGTAGTGTTAAATAAAACAAATAGTTAAAACAAAAAAACAACGAGGAGAAATGTATGAATGAAATTGTAGAAATAGTAAACAAATTTGTAGAATCCGGAACAGAGCAAATAAGAGCCAATACACTGTATAACAAATACTGTGAGTTGTGTGAAAGGAAGAACAGTGTTCCTGTTACTCAGACCCTATTTGGCCGGGAAGTAAAAAAACTGCTGAGAAGCAAGAAAAAAAGACGGGCTCTGGTATATTTTAACCCAGAACATAACCCACCACGGGTTAATCCGGAACATAACCCAGAACATAACCCAGAACATACTGTAGTAAACCCAGAACATAACCCAGAACA
>CAZXOK010000013.1:0-33165 GCA_964642175.1 uncultured Chlorobiales bacterium
AGCCTCATCCGCCGTATCAAAATCGAATGCCTGTAACATATCTCCGTTAGATATTTCAACCACTGCTGCCCAGAGATAGGCTGTTCGCCTGTAGAATGGCTTGTGCATGATGAGATTAACAGAGTTCACTTCCTGGTTATCGGCCATCTCTTCTAGCTTCTGCTGCGACTCAATTGATATCATGGTAGAACCTCCTCGGCCGGTATTAAAATACATAGCGCGGAAAAAGGGATTAATAAATTTAGCGGGACACCCACATTGTACAGTAAAATAAACCTTAAAACACCTTCAACCAAGGGAATCATAGATAATAACATTAATGCAACAATTACCCACACAATCGCCATTTTAAATCTCCCCCCCATCAAGCCACGCATTCGCAATAGCTGCTGCTTGCTCAGCATCGCCTATACCTAATAAATCGCCAAAACGATATCCATCGGTACCAAAAACCTTATATTTACCGTCGCTAGTACGAATACAATTGACGCAATTTCTCTTTCCTGGTTCGTAGTTGCCGATCAATTTATAAAAACCCGGGTATCTGCTGCCGTGAAAATTAATCGTAAATTTAAAACCCCGAGGCGTTTCGGCTTTCACTACTTTAAGCAACTCGTTGAAATATGTTAGTTCAGCCTCCAGCAGTCGATCAACTTCAGTGTTAATCCAATCTAACATAACTTTATATTTTTTGTTAGTCGAAACCGTTTCCGCGGTCTTCTTTCCCGAATCGAGTTTTTCTTTTTGTTTTGCAGTTAGTAGCGGATATGCATGTTTGCTAAACAATTTGTACCAAGTATCCATGTTAATCTCCTCTCTTATTCAACAACCTACACACCTCTTC
This sequence comes from uncultured Chlorobiales bacterium, assembly GCA_964642175.1. GTDB lineage: Bacteria > Bacteroidota > Chlorobiia > Chlorobiales > Chloroherpetonaceae > JANQGG01. The sequence continues at coordinate 845 of CAZXOK010000013.1, forward strand.
GGTATTACACTCCTCAAACTTAACCCTTGGTGCCACATTTTCAATCTCAAGGTCACCTGCAAAGTAGGCATCCGCGTATTCCCGCGACACCGTCAACCTGTATATCCTCCCATCACTCTCAGCAAAAAAGACGCCGCGTATTAGCAGCTCCTCCCAATCGCACTCCATTAAGTCTTCGACTATCTCTCTGGTTCCAAGCTTCGTTATCTCGGGCATCTACCCCTCCTCGTTTAATTGTATACTAATATAAGCCAGATCCTCATCCACCTTCCGACACTCCTCCAAGTATTTCTCTCTGTTTATCTGTTATTTTTAATACGTCTGCAAAGTTTTTAAACGCCTGAAACATGGTGTTGTACACATACCCGCATAAGAACGCATCATTCTTGGCTACATGCTGTACTGGCGCCGGATTACTGGGGTAGCCACAAGCTACAGCCGCTTCCCACTGTCCATACTTCTTAGGCAACCTTGACGCTGGCTGATACAGATTCTTATATATCAGCTTGCAATCAATCGTCTGTATACGTATTGGGTATTTGACGTTCAGCTCATGGCTTTGTTCCAGCAGCAGCTTCATGTCCCCTGAGCCCCATTGCACAAACCTATACGATGACTGCTGAGCCTTCACCCAATCCCAGAACATTATGAAAGCAGTGACAGGAGAGACTCCGGTTTCATATACATTACGCTCGGTGGGGAGCCAATCTTCAAACCTACGTCCATCCCGCATCACATAGTCCCACTTGATGGTTTGATCTACGTGTACCTCAAATGTGCCGGTAGGTTGGCCAACATCTGTATCCCAGGTTTGAGCCCCAATCTCAATTATTTTCTGGGACTCAGGGGAAAACTCCAAGTCCAAGCTAATGAATTTCATTCTACATCCTCTTCTTCTAGTTGGTCTGGTATAAACTTACCCCTCCACTTTTGCTACAGGTGGATCCTGTATTAGTTTATACCACTGTCCGCTCTTCTTAATAAACTTATGTAATTTAGTCTTGCCGCCCTTGACAGGTTGGTGTATTAACATGACCGCCATGCCGTTTTGTAATAATTCCAGCTCCTTAACACCTGAAGTGCTGTAAACTTGTTCTGCTGTTACTCGTTTAGCTACCATTTTGTCCTCCTTTGTGTTACTTACAATACTCTTAACGGTACTCCCATCTAAAACTTAAGACTTTTCTTCATCTACCCGTTTTTGTAGATTAAAATAACGTATTAACATGGCGGCGTTGCATCGTATATGAGCAGCATGTTGGCACCTAGACTCCTCGTCGTAGACTTCACCTTGCTTGATAGCATTAACATGTCGTAGGAGAGAATCTAGTACCGTGTGAACCGTATCCTCCCCCCACAACTTTTTCCAATTATTACGTCCGTACTTCTTAGCACCCTCCATCCAAACTCGCGCTTCTTCCGCCTCAGCATCGTGCGGTATGAGGGATAGTTCTGGTTTACCTGCATTATAACGTTTTGCGTTCATTAGAGCCTCTACTGTACTGTTAGTTCTATATGTTCAATTAACCACGCCACAGCGTGACCAACACCTACATCTATGTCCCGTAACCCCAGCCATTGCGTCTCGATTGTGTCCTCCTCGATATTCTCAAGTAATACGTCGTACTTAGCGCCAACATCGTCGGCTGTTACTTGGATCGTTAACATTAACTCTGGGAATAGCTTAAGACACTTTTCTAATGTTAGATCTGGATCATTGTGCTTCATTGTAAGCCTCCTGTACGCTTAAAGCTTCAATTAGTAGGTCTGCTACCCGACTTACGCTGTCGAGGCAGTCTTGTTTGGATGTAGGGTTAGTAATCTTAGAGCACTCGGTCTCTAATCGTGTGACCGCTAGAATAGACACGTCGCCTTGAATGGTGTGGGTAGTGTCGATCCGGTGTTCCGTTTCACCTTCGATCTTGACAGTAGGGGACAGTGGACCGCAAGCCGAAACTGTCGCCAAAATAAGTAAGCTTTTGATAATACTTATACGCATTATAACCTCCTAAAAAAGAAAAACTCTGATCACCAGCTCAATTGCCAGTATATCAGAGTTATCGGACAAACTAAATTTTTCTTGAGGGAATTCAGATAACGCGGTAAAAATATAGACCATCTTCCAGGCCATATAGGTTCGCCGGAGCGTATAGCTTAAATCCACAGCTTATTAGACTATTAGCGGACGCTAGATTGTCCGGGGAGGTGTAGGTAATCGCCTTTTTCCACTTTTTACGCTTACAGTAGGACACCCGATGGCGGATTAGCTGCTTTTGGATCCCAAGACCCCTGTAAAGGGGGTTTACACAGCCGCGATTGAGGAAGGCTATACCTTGACCCCAGAAAATCAGACCGGCGTAAGCGACGAGGTTTGACCCCTCTGAGGCGATCCACCACTTAGCCTCTTCATAATCATCAAAACCGTCCTCCCCGAACCATTCGACGTCGAGCTGTTGTATTAGATCTAAGTCTTTAGTTTGGCTGATCCTCACACCGCGCCTCCCTTCCTAGAGTCTTTTTAGCTGCTTCTAGTAATTTGTCGTCGGCTTTGGAATCGGTACGACTCACTAGCTCTTCTCCGAGCTGTATAAAGATCTCTTCAACCATGTATGCCGTAGCTAGCTTTAATAACATCGGCTTGACTAAACCCCAGATCATTGTAACCATCACAGACATAATCGCTCCTTCGTTTGTTTATAAATATCCAGCCAGCTTTAACGCTGCAAGGACAGTCCCTGCTGCTGCTGCTAACTTTATCGTCGTTTTAAACCATAAGATGGGAAGATTGCTTTCTCTTAGCTTTTCATCGACAGCATCAAACCGCATTTCCATCTCTTTGTCTTGCTCATTAAACCTTCTGTCGTTTTCTCTCTCGTGCATAATCACAAGCTTCTCTAGAGCCGTAGACCTCGCTTCGTGCACCTCCACTGTAGCGGTCAATCTTTCTAGTATATTGTTACTAACGGCTTGTGTTAGATCGATGCTGTGTAGCTGTTCTTGTATTTTGTCTAGTTTTTTGTTTAACTCATCCATTGTCCTTGTCCTTAGGGGGAGATGCCTCTTTCTCCATATGCCCGCACACGTCACACCTTAACCAGCCAAGCCATTCAGGGCGGTCTGTGCGTATTCTCAAAAGGCAGGCGTTGCATTTAGGGCATATTTTCATAGTGTGTCTCTTTGTTGTTATGCTATGCGTATTGCCCATATTACTGATTCGTTGTCGGGGTCTGTGAATGTGCTTGTTATCGAGTTGGTCAAGATTGACATAGACTTGTTAGTGGCTGTACCGGCTATCCTCACTTTATACGTAGTGGAGGTACTGATGTTAACTACGGTTGAGCGAGATACTGACCTTCCGATGGAATGTGTTGAAACCGCCTTATTGTCGTATATAGTTGCTTCGGTTCGTGTCACTGCCATGTTGGCGCTGTCTGTAATTCTCACCCTACCAAAAACACTAGTCGTTGTCCCCGTTTCGTTAAAAAGGCGGGCACAAACATCATAGCCTATGTGCCAAATTCCGGGGGATAGTGTTATGCTCATACCTGTCACATCAATATCAGATGAAGTTTCATTTTTTGTAACTGACGTACACGTTGCGTACACGTACTCCCCGATATACCCCGCTGTAACCGCTGTCCCATTAACCTTGCCCTGAACATTCTCAGCATTAACTGTCAAAGGAAACTGCCCGTCCATCTTAGGAGCTGACAGCGTGTATGTAATGCTCGCGGAAGAGAATCCACTATAGTTAGCTAACGTTGCTTGCAGGGTAGAGTCTGACATCGCAAAACTAACAATGGGGTTACCACTGTCGTCGTCGCCGTGGATGTCCGATGCACTAATCTCATACGTGCCTGCGCCGTTCTTGAGGATTGTCAACGTGAACGCAGCTCGGTAGTCTGTCGTTGCATCGATGTAAACGTGGCCTTCAATGACTTGAGATATATAAGCGTCGAAGTTTTGCACGTTAGTTGTCGCATTATTAGTTAAGCTTAATGTTGTAGCTACAGGGGTCAATCCTGAGCGGCTTGATAGTGTCGCCATATGTTAGTCCTATTAAGTAAAGTCTGTTGTTTCCGCTTCTAAGTCATTTCTTTCGGTTAAGATTGCAAACGTCCGTTTGTAGGATGCGTCTCCCGCTATATAAGAATTGGCGCCGATGCTGCTAGAAGATTCTAAGGTGACTGTAGTTGCTGTTGCTGTAAAAATAACACTAATAGGTGAGGTTAATAGTTCTCCCGATGTCGAGTCGGTTTGTCTACTCATCTGTGTGGTACTGGCAAGCTGGTTACCATCGTGCTCTATATTAAAATCTGCGGCCACATCAGCAGCGCCGACGTTAACGTACATACCGACTTGTCCTGACAGCTCATATGTCTTACCTACTACTAGATTATTAAATGTGATAAAAGCAGATGAAGCGGTTGTGAAATTTGATGTTAAATCTTTTCGCTGCCACTTATTTTTCTTAACAGTGCCTAACGTCGTACTAGTAGCCTCTAATAAGTCAACCGCCGCTGAGTTACTATCTACTACCCAAACGCTCAAGCTATTATCCCAGCTTAGCTGAACGAATGCTCCAGCAACGTCACAAACTAAGCTCTCATCAGTTGAGTAGCCATTGATTGTCTCGCCTGAGGCAGGGGTGAGGGTTAGGGCATTGACGTTCCATTTAGACGTAGCGTCAGTGAATCTAATTATCGCGCCTTCTTCTCCTGCTGGTAGTGTTACAGTGAATGCTGCTGATGTGGTGTCTGTTAGGTAGTGCGTTCCCATCACGGCTGTTGTTGCCGTTGAGATAGACGATAGCTCTAAGCCTCCACCTCCTGCGCCGCCAGACAGTACCCACGCTGTGCCGTTATATACGAATGTAGCTGCCGCTGTGTTCTTGAGCTTATAGTTGGTGCCGGTCCCTGTGATAATGTTGTCATCATTAGTGACAACGATGTCTGCGCCTTCTGTATTAAGTACAGTTAGGTGTGTGCCTGTATCTACAGAGCCGTATGTAATTGTGTCTAGTGTGTTCTCGCCAGAGGTTATTAGCATCAAGCCCTTTGTAGCTGTTAGTTCTGCTGATGAGATAGCTGCCGAGGCTGAAGATGTATTAAGGAATTCTAATGTTTTACTGTCTAGTGTCTGAGAGCCTGTCGCTACGATGATTTCTGATTCAGAGCCAGCTTCTCCGGCCTTAAATTTAGATGTGACGTCTTTGTCGTAGATGATTTTAGCGTCTGTAGCGTCTGACATTTCAACTGTAATGCCGGCTGTGTCGTCTGCTGAAGACTGATCCCCCCCACTGTTGACTGTAATAGAATTTACAACATCTAAATCGCCTCCTACGCTTACGTCGCCGTCCGTAGTTAGATCATTAACACCTGTGACATTTTCACTATCGTCAACAGTGACGCCGGTGCCTTGAATATCCCCTTCCGTACCGTCGAATCGTACAACGCGGTTATCGGTGGAGCTGGTAGGACCTACGACGAGATCATCACCATTAGGCGAATCTGTAGTTACTCCATCTAAAAATTGTAGGCTTTTTTTCTTACCCATATTTACACTTCCTTCAGTAATATTGCCCTGTAATTTGACACGTCAACACCGTAGCTAGCATCTACGATCCGGCCTCTCCAATTTGTGTTGGGTAGTACCGTGAGATTTGAGATATTTATATCGTCCCCTAGGTTGAGAATTAAGGGGGATTTAAACCGTATAAAAGGTACTGGCCTATCAAACCGTTCGAGAAATCTAGTCTGTTCATTAGATGGTATGGTTTCAAGACCGTGACTTATAAATTTTGATGCGCCTACGGATCCAAACTGTTTTGATCTATTAGTCTCCGACACGGTTGTGGAGCTGGACGTTTCAGAGTAAGATTGGTCGTTATAAAACGTCACGTCTTTAATTAGAGAGCTTGTATCATATTCTAATGCTGGCGCGTCGATGATGTCCGAGTCGTAGAGAACTGTATCATTACTAGGAGATCCAAGGTCATCCTCATGACAGGTCTTGTACCCAATATCTCCGTCTGATCTTAAGAACACTTGGCCTAACAGCGGCCTCGTTAGGTCACTAATAACGTCCGCATATGTGGGCACCGTAATATTGCCAATCTTAGGTACTGTGGTAGCAGCCATCCCTGTGGCCGTATGTGTTGAGAACTGACTTGCGTTCACTGTTAGACCATTAGCCTCAACCATCCTTTTGAGGGCGGTCCCATGCTTAGTTTCGTTATCGAATTTATAGGCAACATACATCTCTACTTCATCAGGGGTTATTATGCCGGGGGTTCCGAGACGTGTGTACTGAAAATTAGTCTCGCAGTTATCGGTTAATGTAATGTAAACGTGGTCATTATTACTTAGAGAAGTTTCAGTTACTGTGAAATCTCGTCCTTTTTTTAGAACCCAACGCTTGTCACCTTTCACTATAATGGGCACAATACCGTTTTCAGGACCTTCAAAACTTGCGGATATTCCCAGATTTGATCCCTTAGACCAAGGGGACGAGTAGTAGTTAATATCAAATTCTACATAAATTTGTTCACTAAAGGGGTCTGCATTGACTATATGCCCGTAGTAGTGCTGCGAAAAATAGGTAACTTTTACAGTACCATTATAAAGGATACGGCTTACGGCATCATTATATGCGGCCGTATCGTCATAATTAAAAGCTATATATAGGGGACCTGTATACCCAAAAATAGTAGGTGTTATGGCACTAGCCCAATCCCCTAAATCATGTTCATCAAATACGTCTAACGTATTTTTACGTAATACCGACCATTTACGGCATCCGGAGGTGGAGCCTGAATCGCTATAATCAATACACCTAGCCGGTATTAAGTACGAAGGCTCTAAAACAGATAACGAATCCGTGATGATGGTAACTGGACCTTCATTAAAGGAGGTCTGTTTTGCCATAGCGTAGGGAATCGGCTTACCTGAATCGTCCCTTCGCAATTTAACGACATCTGTCTGCTGTTGTGTCAAATACACTTCCTTCGACAAGTCGCCCATTAAGCATTCCCGATTAAAATAGTCAAATCGAGAAGCTACGTCCAACATAACAACGTTATCGGTATTATACGAAAAATCTTTAACATCTCCCTCAAAAAGAAAGCTGGCTGTACCATCAGACACTCGCCAGACTTTAACAGTTTGGTCTGTTAACTGATCCCGTGTCGTTATTTTTGACTCGACAAAACCGCCATCTCCTGCAATAGACATGTTAATAGAATCTGAAGATACAACCCCAAAAAATTGGTCTGAGGTTGTATACCGGATAGAAGGTACGGACATTAGACGAGGTTCATAATAAACGCTGTCGGTGTTTGTATCAGTCGGGTCAACATAGGAGACACGTCCACGGCTATGTGTGACGTACATAGGCCACACCACAGCGACTTCATCCGTATCAGTAGCTTCGTACATATAAACCTTGCCGTTCACGTAAGACCATTCATTGGTGCTCGGTGTTGTAGTGTCCGCGACGTAGGTGTATTCTATCAATGAACCAAAAACCTTTAGGGGTTTTGTGTGGAGATCAAAGTTATATACGCTTGAAACGGTAGTTATGTCTGTTGAATTAACCCACCGTCGGACGTCTACCCGAACTAGGAAGTAGTTCTCAGTCATTGTACCCCCATAATGATAACTCGGCAGTTAGTGCGCCTGATTGTGTGTAAACCTTCGGTGCTTGATCTAGGATAACGCTAAAGTAGTAGGTATCCCCATTTCTGGTATAGTTCTCAAGTTCCATACCAATGCGGTAATCAGTCGCTGGCATGCTAAATCTATCAAAATCGAACCGAACCCAACCGATCCAATACGTGCCTTCCGCTTCAATCTCATTGATGTTCATCCAGTGGCCGGTGGCAACATCGACGCCTGAAGCAACATCTGTAACCACTAACCGGCCTCTCTCACTTCCTCCCATAGTACCGTGCTTATAGACGGCTACCCTGACGTGCGCCAGCTCAGTTCCTGTTGACAACGTAAACTGTCCGAGATCAAGCCGTTCTGTTGACTCGATGAGCTCGACTACTACGTTGTTGTAAAACTGGGTGTACGACATTATAGGACCTCATCAATAGCGAATAAGAACGCATAGGTATTGGTTTTTACGTGCTGCCTAATAGGGTTTTGGGAAAAACGACAGTAAACAGCGTGCTCGCCTATTGTGGAGAAGCATTCTTTTAAGGGGTCAAGTATCATCCAAAATGGTTCTGATAACCCAACATCATACGTTAATTGCCGGAAATCTTCATAGTCACTGCCTGTTAGGTACTTTAAATTTAGACCTTGATAGCTTCTATATTTTGGCCGACTATTAAAATACTTAACACCGCTTAAACTTTGCACGACAGAAGACTGATCCACGTACAATTCATTAAATTGACTGGATATATTTCCACTTGATGGCTCAAAATAGTCTCCAAGGTATATGTGCTCAATCTTAATAGAGTCCGCGTTACCGGGGTTTGTAGGGTCTGATATTTTGATCCGCCAATACCTGTAACTGTTAGTTGAACCGTCATCGCCTAGAAAGCCAAACGCGCCGAACTGACCAGCCTCTAAGGTCTTAGTAACCGCTGGCGAACCCCAGGCGTCTATGTTGTTACCCTCTAGTGTGACAGTACCTGAAGCCGACACTGGCCATGAGGTGTCTGACGGGTGTAATAACGCACAAAACGTAATATCATGAGCTGTACCAAGATCAAAGTGAACGTAATCAAACCAGTGATAACGTGTAACCCCTGTGACCGATACCAGCGCATCTAATGTTCCCAGAAAACCTAGTGTGTCCCATACCGCGTTAGTTCGATCGGATAGACGTATAGTGGCAGTAGCGTGCGATATTGTGAACGTGTTACTTGAATATGTTACGGTCCATCCTGATGACGTGTTGTTTAAGGAGGCCTCAATCTCTGCAGCTAGTGCCGCTCCTGAGGTGTACGTGTCATTTGCTATGTATATTGTTGTGTTGACACCATCGTTGTAATGTAGCTGATTATTAGTGTCATCTATCGGGAAACTCTCTCCCGTAGTCTGCCAGTAGCTTTGACGGTCGTTAATAAACGCTTGGGTGATTGGTCCCGCTGTAGTGGCTGTTGACGCCGTTACGGTCGTAGCATCAGATGCGCCGATATTATTACTTGCAAATCGTACATTTGCCATTAGCCAAGTCTCCTGTTATTTCGATTTGCCTGTAGGATTTTCTTTTCTATAAATGACCCGTCAATCATAATTGTGGCTTCCAGAGGCTGGTTACCTCCTCCGCCACCTGACATGAGGGCGATTAGCGTGTCTAATTTACTTAACAGTGCTCCGTCCGTCCCCCCTTGACCACTGACAGCCTTGAGAATCGCGTTAAGTTTACGTGACTGATAACGTCTATCGTCGGCCGTGAGTACCATCTCGCCGGAGGTTAGACCTGCGATAAATGTGTCATTAGGGTAACCTGCCGGTACAGGACCGCCTTCCGCAAACTTACCGAACACGTTCTTGACGCCTTTACTGATTGCGTTCCCTGAATTACTAAACCCCTTACGTAGGTTTTTTACCCATTCGGGTTCTGGTATATTGATATCCAGAGAAGGGAGCTTAAGATCGGGCATCACGTTATCCCATTGGCGCGCAAGAGCGTTCGCAAAGTTTGACGCGTACCTCTCAGCACCACTAGCAAAATTATCGGCAATCTTCTTACCGACTGGTCCCACCTTACCAACGAACTCTGATGACCATTTTGAGGTGATATCCCCTGCGGCCTCTTTTAAGCCTGTAGCAAACCCTGTAACAAACGCTTTAATAATACGAACCTGAAAAGCAGGACTAGCCATTAGTACAGATAACCTTGTAGCAATGATAGGGAGGTTTTCCGCTAAGGTTTCTACAATTTTGGGAATGTTATCAATCACTCCGCTAACCAGTTTCTCAGCACCATCAGTGGTTAGTAGATCAATAGCTGGTCCTATGAACTGTCCAAAAGGTCCTGCTAGCTGACCTAAGGATGAAGCCAGACCTACAATCAGGGATTGTGCACCGGCCGCGCCGCCTTGCCTAAATGCGGATGCGACAGAGTTAGCAGCACTTAATGCCGCGTTTTGCATTTGACTTGCGTCTTTTTTACGGGCTTCTTTATCCGCCCTTGCTTCCTCTTTAATGAACTGAGATTGATTTTTGTCAAGTTCATCTATAAATTTCTTGTACGTTGGAGTGAACCCTTTACCAAACGCCTCGCCTGCTTGTTTAGCCTCTTTAACGGCCACGGGTGCGCCTTGTGCTGCGCCACCACTTTGTTGACCAATCTGTATAGGTCCTCGTTTACTGGCATCATCTAGCTTTTTAATAATGCCGTCGTATATATCATTAGCTTCAACATACTTGTCAACGCTTCTGCTTAGCTTTTCAGAGAATTTACCTTCGGCAATCTCAAAACGTTTAATAGAGTCTTCAGATATTAGCTCTATATCCACGCCTGGTATTTTATTAATCAAGGATTGTAGGTTTTGTATTCGACGCGCAATATCGATAATATCTTGTGTTACACCTAACTTTATTGCGTTGACGGTCATCTGAAAACCATGAAACAAATTCTCAGTTAGTTGTATGGCCTTGAAAAAAGCGCTTAGTGCTGGTAAAAATAGGTTCTGAATTGCGGATTGGTTATTTGATATTATTCCGGTAAAGCGTTCAATTAATTGCTGTAAACCCTCTAAGGCAGCACGGAACACCGGGCTTGACGTAACAGTAAAACCGATCGACTCTTGAAGGTCGCCGAAAGCATTTGATAACTGCGTTAATTTACCGGAGAAGGTTTGGATGGTGGATGCGGCCGCTCCTTTGTACTGTTGGTTGAGGATTTTGGCGGCCTCGCCTGCTTTTAGCTGTTCTGCGGTTAAGGCTTTGATGGCGGGATTGACCTCGCCCAGTTCTCCCGCGAACCCGCCTAGAGTTTTTGAAATCTGGCGTACCGACTCCTCTAAGGTCTTACCCGTAGCGGCAGATAAATTAGCTGCGGCAGTTACAACCTCTTGAGCTGTATCAGCGGACGCGCCAAAACTACTAGCAAGCGCCAGCATTTGAATAGCGGTCTCGTCACCAACAGTCGTGGTTTTTTGAAGATTAGAAGCAAAGGCTTGAAGATTTTTTGATAGTTCAGGAGTGAACTCTCCGGACCGCTGTAGTGCGGCGTTAAGGGAATTGAGAGCGTTCTCTTGCTTGTTGGCGGCTGCAACACCTTTAACTGCGATACCTCCAAGCGTGAGGGCTAACACTGCTGCCGCACCACTAGCCATTAGGATGGGAGTCTTAAGGAGGGAGATAGAGGATCCGATTTTATCAAAAGAAGAGGTAGATTTTCTACGTACATTATTAAACTTGTCTGAAAGTTTGTTAACAGACTGAGAGGCACTGGCAATAGCTGATTTAAATTTACCTGATTTGAGTATTAAATTAAAATCAATGTTATTTGCCACGGTTTTGTACCTTGTCTATTTGATGCGTGTACGTTTGATAAAACTCATATATAAGCTCTATGTTGCTGCGACTGATTGTTGAAGCTGGGAGGTGTAACCCTAGATTCTTACTCATCATAACGTGGGAATACATCGATAAAATTGGTGTAATCGCCTGTATGTCCTCGTCTGATAGTACGGTGTCCAGGGGAACCTTACTTGCGGCGAGTGTCGCGGCCCGCCGTATTATTTTTTTAGGTCCTGCCCTCCGTCGTCCGGTGGATTCATAATCGCCGAGGCCATCTCAACCAGATCTGCCGCTAGTGCTCGATGACTAATTAAGTCTTCCCAGGTGCGAATCTGTTTACCCTCAAACTTGACATCTACCCTTTCAACAAATTGTTCCGCGCACTTAAGAGTCTTAGCCAGCATTGCAAAGCTGGGCTGTATGTCCGCTCCTGGCGTCATTCCGATCTCTTGTAATAGTTCTAGAGACTCAATGACGTTTGGCTCTCTGTACTTGATAACCCCGTGTTTAAATTTAAATTCTCGCATGACGTGCCTTTCTAATTATAAGAAGTTAATGTGAATATCTTTATCGTCTGAAGTGACAAAGCCAGAACCTTCAATCTCAACTACCATCAGGCCATCGGAATCGCTGATAACGTGTCCGGTAATCTTCATATTAGGAATCCAGATGTTTAGACAAGTGCCAGGTATCCAGTTCCCAGATGCGTCCTTTTCACCACAGTTGAACATCATCTGAGTAGTGTTGTTTTGCATCATATCGTGGAATGCGTCAACCTCGTGCTCTTCAAACACCATAGTTGCTGACATGGATACTTCCCTGCTTAGTACAACTGAGCTATCCACGCCTGAGAATGCACAAAAACTCTCAACATCGGTCTTAGGTGTGCCTATATTGATAGACAGTGAGCTGGCCTTGCGGCAATCGGTTCGGGAGAAATCCCCAATCATTAGCTCTTGGTTTTTGAGTACGATTAGATCTTGATTATCATAAGCAGGAGTATAAGCTGGATCGTAAGTTTGTGCGCTATCGGCCTCATAAGAAGTACTAGACTCATCGTCCGCCGCATCACTGAAACCTAGAACCGTACCTGCGTGAGTGTCGGTGCCGTCCGCGCCGTTAGTGCCTGTTTTCCATAAAAGGTCGAGGTACGCGCCATCAGTCTCAATTGAAAACTTACCAGTAGTCGAATTAAAAGAGCAAGTAAGCGTGTCGCCATTAGTAGCCGCAGCATTAAGCTTGTTAGTAACTTCTGTAGCCAAGGCTTTTGGTGATTGATACATTTTCTCAGTCAAGGTTGCAGTCAGCTCAGAGCCGGCGCTTACGTCAACAAAGTTAATAAACTTGTTAGATGCGGTAATTACTATAGGGTTGTAGTAGAAGTTTACACCTGCAACTTCAAAATCGACTGTTCCTAATTCATTAGCATTAAAGGTAAAAGACATAGATGTTGTACGACATCCAGCTATAACTTGGTGTAGGGAGCTTGAACTGGATCCCTGGTAGTGGTGTAATGTGTAAGTCGGGTGTCCACTTGCAGAAGGGTTAAAATGGTTTGCCTTACCAAGATTCACACCACTAGCTGGAGCGGCGTTTAGGTTGTAGTTTACAGTTAGATCGTCGGTTGTTATAGACTTTACATTTCGGATTTTGTATCCGTTGGTGCCGTCCTTGATTAGTAGAGCCTGACCTTTAACGTGCTGGGCACCTTCACCTGAGTCAACCTTAACAACTGCTGCTGTATCTCCATCACCGGCTGTAGATGAGGACACTGTATCATATTCCGTAGCGTTATCAGTCTGAGCACCCATACAGCTCTTAATTAAGGTCGCGTAATCAGGTGCCTGACCTTCGACGCCGCTATGTTTGGCATATTTAGGAAGGGATGCGCTAGGGGATTCTTTAGTAGTGAAAGGTGCGCTAGCTCCAATGTCGCCGCTTAGTTCATCACTTTGAACCGTCTCCATGCCGCCTTGTACTGACCAGCCCTCTCGCACAGCCGTGAACTGACTGGCGTCCGATAACTCAATAGGTGTGGCTTCAGTTGACTCCTCACGGATACCGAAAACCGAGCTTCGCGTTTTTTCTGCCATTATTATAAATCCTCATTAATTCTAGCTGTGAACGTTATTGCTAGTGATATAAATCTGTATTCGTCGTTAGTTGTGTTATATTCAATCGCGTCAGTGGACACAAAACTTACGTCTACGATGCCGTCTGGTTTTGACACTAGTACGTTTGAATGTAAGTGCCGTATGGCGTTTTGTGCGTCCGTTTTAGCGCTTTTAATCGCGTCCATGATTTGCGTAGCGCTAGTTTCCTGTCCCGCTACCCCTCGAGTAAGAACTACATCAAAGTCTTGATCTATTAGTACCGTGTGAAGTTCGCCTGGACCTATCGATCCGCCTCCGATCGTAATCCCCCAGCCATCTCGCAAATACTGTGTTCCATTACTTTCTAAATCGTAGGGGTTCGGTAGTTGTTTTTTCGCAGAAAACCCGCTAATAGTAGGTATCTCAGACTCTAAAGTAGTTATTAATGTCGAGAAAGCATTACTCATCTAGTCAACCTTGTTACGCGTATTTGCCGCTCACCTGGATCTTCTCGGCCATTATGGTTTAAATCTTTAGTCAATTTTAAGTTTTTTAATAAATTTTTTGCTTCAACAAACGCTTCATCCGAGGCTTCGCGTAGACCCGATCCCATCGCCTGATAGATCATACCCACTGTCCAGTAAGCCGTCGCCAGCGATAGTTCTGCCTTGTCAAGTAGTAGGTTCGGACTGTTTAGGTGGATGTTACGTAAGTGCTGGACAACAGACTCGGTAGCAATTATTCGTTGCTCTTCCCAAGTCGTTTTACCAGACTCCCAATCATCGATGAACGTCGAGTCAACTAGGTGGGGGAAAAGTCCACCGATATCGTCATCGGTACAGAACATCTCCCCAACCCAAGACAGCGTCATGCTAATATTAGCTGAATAAGTGATCTTGACCCAGTACATATCATAGAAGGTAACATCACCTAAATCAGTAATATTTTCAGAACCATTTACAGTGGTGTCGTCTTTTATCCAGTGATACCTTTTGTCTGTCATAAACTCGAGGTAGCCAGAGTTTGCAAAAGGGGTTCCGGCCAACCCTGTCTGATCCATAACATTGGACATAGAACGCCAATTTACGCCATCCCAATACGAGATCGACGGGGTTGCCGCTACAGCATTTGCAACCGTTTGGATGAAGTACTTACTTGTGAACGGGTATTGTGAACCTATGTATAAAGCATCATTAGCGGAATCCCAAGTAAACGCGTTAGAACCTCCGTAGTACCCGGATAGGTGTGCACTAAAATCGCTTAGAGTGCCATTATCGCTGTAGATGACTTTACACTTCATGAGGACCTCAAAACTTAACGATTTTAAAGCAAAATTCACACTTACCAGATGTCAACGCCTCGGTCACGATTGTCATGGCGATAGAGCCGTTATCAGCAAGTTTTAAGGGATAAGGTATCGCGTTAGGCGTTCCGTCAACTATAGTAGGCTTTATAAGTGCACCGGGCGAAAAGGATGCCTCAACAACACCGTCCATGAGTACGTCTGTATCGCCCCCGACAATGCCGACATCGATTGAAGTGCCGTCCGCAGAACTGTCAAGTAATGTAATCCCTCTTACCCAAAAATCAGTGATTACGAGGTCACCATCTGCCGTGATTAGGTTGAGTGCGCCGGTATCACCCGCATCTTCTGCAAAATCGTAAATGACTCTTACGATTTTTTCTTCGTTGGGGAACGGTGCTCCAACGGTTTTGTGATCTTTTACGTTCGCCATAAATATTACCTTTCAAAAAGAGGAAAGCCCCGAAGGGCTTATATTAAGAGTTATAGACAGTTAAATGTTTCTCGTCACCATCGTTGCTAAGAGCACAACCAACAAGCATTTCGACAGAAAGGAAGTATCCACGTCTCTTTTGAGCGTGCAAGTCAGAAAGCTTGAAAGTAACTCCTTGCTGCATAACGAAGATTAAGAAGTCAGGATGAAAGCCAAGAGCTAGGTCAGAGCTGGCATTAGTCGGAGAGATCTGCGACATTCCGGCAGAGTTATCTTCCAAGATGTTCCATCCCATACGCTGTAGTGAGAACTGTCCACCGATAACAGGTACGTCAGGAGCGTAATCCGCACTAGTAAGGGTAGAGGCGTTAAGTAGATCCTGATAGTAGACAGGGTCACAAAGCAAATAACGATTTTGCTTAGGCCACTTAGCTTGAGAAGCTTTGATACGCTGAGCCCCGAGCTGGGTGGCGTTAAAATCAGAGACGCCGTTAGTAATATGATCTGGTGAGGCCGAGCTAGGAGCTACTTTAGAGTACAAGTAATTGTTAAGCTCGATCTCGAGGGCTTCGAACATTCTCTGTCGAATCTCCGAATCCTTAGCGCCAATCTGCGATTGAAGTACCGCCAAGTTCTCTAACTCAATACCGGCTTCAATTATGGTGTCGGCAGATACAGAGACACGAGAAGTCTGGAGTTTTTGGCTTGAGTACTCGTTGTAGTCGTTGTCGCCGACGGTTTTGCGCTGGGCTGTAGGCCGCTCAATCTGCGAAACGTAGACGGTGTCGCCTTGGTTTTCGATGGAACCTTCGTATTCCTTAGAGACGAGTGAAGGTAAAATAGTGTCTTCTTTCAATTTAGCTTGGTAGATGGGGGACCAGAACTTTTTGGCCTGATCCGCGAGATCTGCAATTAGTGTTGCTGACATTGCGTTTTCCTTAAGTTAGTTCGTGTAATCGATCTTGTTTTTCTTTTGCCGATAAGCTTAACCACTTTTCATAAGTTAGCTTGCCTGCATTTGATGGCGCATTGGAAGGAGGCAACGTGGTTTCCTGTTCGATAAGTGCGCTATGTTTTTGTCTGAACTCGTTTGCTACTTCCTGTACAGAGTTCATGTCAATCGAGCCGTCATCCGTTACGACAATAGCATCAAAGTTCGCGAATTGAAGGTACTCATCGCTTTTTACTTTACCAAGCTCGGCCTTTAGTACGTTACGCTTTCGTTCGTTAAGGCTGTCTTGGTAGATGCGAGCTTTTTCCTCCTCTAACTCTTCCACTTTTTGCTGCGCGGATCTAAATAACTCCTCAAAGCGTTCTTCGTTTTCAAGTTGGGCTTGCTCTTCGGCTTCCCGCGCCGCTCTCAGTTCATTAATCTCTTTTTGAAGTTGTTCGATGGTGGCCTTTGCATTTTTGTGCTGGCCTAGTAACTTCTTGTGAGATTCGTATGAAACTGAATTTTCCGTTTCCTGATCGTCGTTACTAACTGATTGATCTGGTGTGTTACTAACACTTTCGTTCTCGGTCATTTTAATACCTTTCGGACTAGGTTATTGTATAAAGTTAGCAAGTTACGAACCTGCTTTTTACTTAAGTTCATAAATGGACGCGCTTTTGACACGGCCTGAGCTTTATTTTGTGACTTCTTACCTCTCAATCGGATCTGAATCTTGCTGCGTCCAATTACTCGGTAATAAATACTTTCTAACATTTGCCCTGTGTGGGTCAGGTTTGAACGCCAAAACAGGGTTTTGCTTGAGAGGTTTTTAGACCTTTTACGTCTCTCGCGAGTTAATTGAGCTAGACGTTTTAGCTTTCGTTCTTGGCCTTCTGGTTCTCTGACACCTCGACCTCGGTCTTGTGTACGCTCAACCATCGACTCCACGGCCGCCTTTCCAATGGCATCTAGATACTTTTTAGACTCTAGTCTTTTCAATATCCTGTTCAATTGTTTTTCAAACTGCTTCTGCGGTGTCGCCATCTAGTTCCTCAATCCAAGCGGTTAGCGCGTCTTCTGTCATAGCTGGGTAGATCTTACGTAGCGCTTGTCGTCGTGTCATCAATCCCGCACTACGCATCATAACCGTTTCCTCGATACGCTGTTGTTCCGTGGTGTATGGCTGCTGATCCGGATACATAACTCCGACTTGGAACGTGTCCGAAAATAATCGCCGCTCTTTTGCATTCACTGACCTTGCCCACAGAGTTTGTAGCCGTGCCGTTAGGTCAAACAATTTCTCTTCTACCTTGCGGAAGTATCTAACTTGCTGTTTTCGTACGGCCGTTGCATCCGCTTCATCAATGATTTTAGCTAAAGCTGGTACACGGGAGTTTGATGTTGGCTTGCCCATTGTACCGGGTCTAAGGTTTTTAGCCTCCAGCCATATTGCTAAAGTGCTCTGTATAAGTTCGAGTACCTTGTTTACGTCCACCTCAGGTTTAATAACTTGGATAGAACCCTTGCTGCCGGTGCTTTCCGGATCGTTTGAGTTCAACACCCAGATTGAATCGGGGTTGTTTGTAATCTGTTCTGGGAGCTCAAGGTCAATCGCCACAGTCTTGGTGTGGGAAAGGTGTTTCACAGCGTAATTTAAGTCAGCTAGCAGTTTTGGTATTAATAGCGTGTTTTCCAACATGTCGGTGTCGGGTAGAGGTATTAACCTGCTTTTTGACTGGTTCAGGTAGACAAAAGGGATTTTACCGATCGGGTTAATGCCGGTCTGCCTGTACTGTTCCATCATATCATCACGAACGTCGCCAGAGCTGTCGGTAATCAGGAACTCATTGTCCGAGTACAGATAGTAGATCTTAACCCTGCTTTCCTCGGTAGGTTTCTGGTAAACCCCTGAGGCGTTTGTAAAGTTTTTACGGGGTTCTGCTTCACCCATAAACTTAATAAATACAGTCGGGTTTGTGGGGTCATTCGGGTCATCAGACCACACAAGAAACTCATCTGCCGATAATACGCGTAGTTTAGGGCTGCCGTCAGACTCTTGATATGGCTCCAAAGCGCAGTACTGATGGAGGTTATACAGCCTGTTAGCCCATCCCATCGTTGCGTCTAGATCATACTCCTTTTCAAAAAAGGCAACTAATTCAGCATCTTGCTGTAAGTCTGTAGGTCGGCTTACCGCTTCGTGGTACGCTCGGCTAAGCTTATCTATAATGCGAACGAGGACATTAATACAAGGTATTCGGTGCTTAAGGTTTTCTACCGTGGCCTCTGAGAACTCTGTTGCTAGGGACGCTAGAACCTCTTGGTATAGCTGGCCTTCGTGTATAAGTGTCAACCGATTGTTGTATTCTAAGTGCTCTTTATGTTGCTCTACGTAGTCAACAATATCCTTGACTAGATTGCGAAGGGGTTGTTGCGTAGGCATATATATTGTTTCCTTAGAAGTAGTCGGTTCTAATTTATAAACTTCGTGCTGGGGGGATCGGACGTCTGAAGGGGTCAACTTTCCAGCACAGGTACCCTAAAGCATCGCTTATGTGACCTAAACTTTCATCATCGCTGTCAAACGTTAACCGGTCCAGGTCATCGATAAGCTTAACACATTTTGGATCAATTGTAAGTCTACCCTGCTGCAAAAACCGATTAGTGTTGTTGAACCTGTCCCTTCGTGGGGGATTTTTACGCCTCGTGAGGACATTAAAACCAGCATCCCGTAGTATCTGATGATCTGACCTCGTTGAGTTCGTATGTTGTGCCGCTCCTGCCGCATCCGGTACTATATCTTCACAGTCAGGGTATTGCTTTTTAATCCGTTCCGCCAGCTCAAAGGTGTTCGAATAATTCAACCAAAACTCGTCGCATATGTGCACTCGTTTTTGGCTTACCTTAGACATCACTCCCGTCATAGGATTGACGTTAAAATCGCAAGCACTAATGAGAGAGCCAGGATACTCGCCAGCACGAAGATTTTTTGCTCTATCGAACGCATGATATACCCGACCTTGTAATACGTTAACAAACTCGCCTAGAACCTCTTGCTTAAAAAACAGCTCAGAGTATTGCTCTCTCAGAGACGCTAAGTATTCGGCAGGCAAGTGTATATTGTCAAATGCGGACGCCGATATTAGTTCGTGAAACTGGCCTTTAAATACTTGCGGGGTCTGAACCCTGTCTATATAATGTCCCGCAGCAAACTTACCGTATAAAAAATTAAACCCGTTCGGTGTAGAAGCAACCCTGATCTCTAAATAATGGCTTTTTTTACATCGTATACGTCCGATTAATACATCGTAGGCTTCCGGTCGAGCAAATGCTAGCTCATCAATAGCCGCCCATCCAAACTCGATACCGCGAAGCTGTTCGTACTTCTCAAGTGACAGTACCAAGGCTCTTGCGCCATTGATCCCCAGCGTTAGGATCTTTGTGAGCGGGCTGTAGTGGTACTTGAGGCCGAGATCATCAAATCTGTTGAACACTTCTAGCAAGATCGAGTTGTTGAGCTGAGAATACGTGTTCGCGGCAATTAAGCCTAAAGTTTCCGGGTTCGTTAATAATCGCTGTAAAACATAATGTGACAGTGCGAAGGTTTTACCGGCACCTAGTCCTGCTTTTAGCCACGTAAACTTACGTCGTGACTGTAAAAACTTGTGCTGGTATGGTAATAAGTCAACTGTCAGGCGCATTGTTTACTGTGTACTTTATTTCTATCGACGGTGGATTGGAATCCACCAGTGGGTCCTCGGCTTTCACTTTCGGTGCTACGAAGGTTACCAGCTCGAGCCAAGCCTTGAATCGATTCTCTGGTGTCTTCATGCTTTGAATCTCTTCCACGAGGGAGTCGAAAAAGTCTTGTGAATCCACTAATTTTTTTGCGCGATTTTTAAACACAGCTCTCCCTCCTCCCTGTATATATGTTATCGGGAGGATTATGAAAAATTAAAGTATTATTTTGTAAGTGCCTATAATCATTGGATTCTTTTTTCATTTTGTACTAACACATTTAAGGTTTTTGTAATGATTATTAGCCGCATTCCCATCTTCATGTCCAATTTTTTGACACTCAAGTGGTATGTCAAGGAACGCATTCGCAACTAAATACCGCACATCAATCCACTTATACTCGCCTTTTTTATTCAATCTTACAATACGAGCGTCAGTAGTGGGATGCACTGAGGCAAGGACTCGCTTACCATTCAACTCGCTAATGTTACCGGATTTGCTGCGAACCATGCGGAATACACTCCTTACATCTCCATAATCGCTGACCTCATATAACCCCTCGTAACCGACAACTGCTCTCCACACCAACATACGTTTATCGTGTGTAATTTCGATCTTTTGTAATTCCAAGTCTTGTGGTTTAAACTTCATTATCTTCGCTCCTCATACCCGGTTTAAAATTATTAAGTTCAAGTGTCGATAGAATTTTTTCAGATAGGAATATAGGGTTTAAATCCTTGTTCAGTCTTAGACATGACTGGATAAGATTAAGGAAGTCTTGACGGCTCTCCTGATATTTCTGAACTCTGTAATCCGTCCTATTCCTTGTAGCCAGCTTAAACTCCTTGTCATGTTTAAGTAGTAGCTGTGCAAAAGGTAGAGAGGGTTCGCATTCCCAAGTGTTAATATCAAAACTTAAGACACCCTTGTCTCTAAGGGCTTGCATTAACCTCTTAAAACCTCCTTCACGACAAGCTCCTAGCTGGACTGCAATAGTTGACTGAGCACGCCTGTCAATAGTGTACCAAGTAGCTAACAAGAATTGAGCAATATTACTTGCCTGGTGATCTACATTAAACTGCCTTAACTTACGAGCTAGGGCTTTATGTTGACTCTTACTGCCAGTGATCTTTACATTGTTACGTAGGCTTTGTATATAATCCTTCTCGTCTGCAATTAACTGTGCAAGGGTTTTATCAGATATTGACCCATCATCGATGTCTAATAAACCTAAATTAACAAGTGTTACTTCAGTATTCGGGTCCTGAGGTTCAATTATGAAGTAGTCTAAGATTTTATTAGCAGTTATTACGCCTCTAAGGTTATTACGGACGATAAATTTATCAATAGCGTTGTAATTCTTATAAGCTCTTTGCATTTATACTCCTCCAAGGAAGGCGATTATTATTTAAATACATATTCCGCTAATAAAGGGGACCGTTATTATTATATATTCTTAATGTTTGCAGCCTTTTTTAACTTACTGTTTTTATGAGGTTTTATTTTTTAGAAGCCCAACTTTGGCCTTAATTAGATACCAACCCACCCCCTTTTTTCGGAAACGGCTGCACTTTGGTACCCGATCTTTACCTAATGTATAATGTTTAGACACTTTGAACCTCCTTAATCTGGCTGTTATTTTCGCTTTCTCACCTTAACGATCCTAACTTGTGGTAGAATCCTTATCTTATCGGCACTGTTTGAAAAAACTTGAGGACTATTTTACATTTATTTTAAATTATATGTCGAGACGAGATTTTGGTCAGTCTGAAGGCGACCTGTTATTCGTGAATGCCGATGAGAAGCTCAAAATGGCACGCTACGGGCTTTGAGCCGGGTTACCTATACCTTGGGTTACCTAAACCAACAAAATCGCTTAGGATGGCGATTAGAGCCTCTATAGGATTTGAACGATTTAAACGGTTACAGATGTCTGGCGGGTTTTAGTTGTCAAATAAACTTTTTATGAAAAAACTTCAAAATAGGGTCAAGTTTTTTTGTGATACTGCCGATAGGTTTTTTGAAAGGAGGCTGACTTATGGACTGGCCAATTATAGATCTGAGACGATTTTATGATATGTTGAATAGAAGCAAGCCTAGGTATTTTGGTAAGGTGATAGATTCAAGAGATTACCGTATAGGCGATAAAGTATTGATTTGCTTAGATGACCATGTGTACCAGTACAAGTATGGGACTGTTACCGGTATTAGGCCACGAACGGCCGAGATTAGAGTACAGGTGCCAGGTAAAGACGTACAATGTTGGTTTGGTGTTGAAGCTTTACAAAAGATTTGAGGGATAAATGTTTACGATTAAAAAGAAAATCTACCCCTCTTCAGCAGGATTCATGGTTGCAGGTCGCGTCATCACGGATTATAATTCCGCCTGCCTACGATATATGCTAGCCAAGGCGGCAGGGTTCCGAGACAAGGATATAGCACCGGAGCTGTTAGAGATGGCAGAACGAGATGAAGACGATTTTGAGCTGAAGCTTATGACTGAGGGCAAGGCTGCCGCTTGGTTTAGAGAGGAAGCTTTTAAGCAGGAAGTGCCTGGCACAGGTGTTGTCATCTCAGGACGTAAAGATTTTATTGTGTACTACCCAGGATTAGACAGCCCTGTAATTATTGAGAAAAAATCTACGATGTCCAAGTCGTCGATCTATGGTAACATTCGTAAGAATACGCACAAAACGAATCATCTCGCGCAATGCCTGCTGTATATGCTACATGAAGGCACGCCTTATGGCTTTATAGCGATGTGCGGATATAAGCGTAAAAAAGATCGTAAGACAAAAGAAGAAATGGTTGTCCGGTCCTTTCATCGCGACACAAAAGAGATCGACTCGGTTATGTTGAAGGTGGAGATCTTACCGAATAATAAGATTGCTGTAGAGGGTCGAGACACCGAGTTTGAGGTAGAGGATTTAGTTAACTGGGTGTCTGCCGCCGCCAGCGTGCTCGAGAACCCTAGACTAGAAGATAGGCCACTGACAGACCCGGACGCGTTTTATGGTCCCTGCAAGTATTGCCCTCTATCTAGTGTATGTGATAAACATGATGAACAGCGTCTAACTGTAGACGAGTTTATAAATCAGTCATTAACCATTGCGAAGGAACTACAAAAATGAATTTTCCAGAGTTTAACTTTTCGGAAGACACGAAGGATTTTGAAAGCGATGAACAGTTGCTTGAAAGCGAACAGATGAAAGGCAAGTCGTTTGACCAAGGGCACTATGAATTAAAAATTGTCGATGCGTATTGGATTGGACCAGCTAACGACTCATCATGGTACAAGCTCAAGATAATCTACGGTACAGGATTAGAGGGGGATACGCGGACTATCAGCGACCTTGTGATGGTTCCCACCACCTTAGGTTTGAATTACTGTAAGCCTGGCGGTAAGCCTACCTTACTTGTATGGACTAACATGTGTGCGCCGTTCATGAAAGCCTTGGAAGGAGTCGCTAAGCAGTCTAATATAGAAAAAATCCTTGTCAAGTACTTCAGTAAAACAGAGAACCACGTTATCGAGGTTTATGACCGCGACGTTGGTGAGAAGGTTGAAAAGACTATCGCAAAAGTAATAAATTTAGTCGGTAACACGATTGAGCTTAAGATCGGCTATCCTGGATACTATTTTGATAGAATAGAAGACAGTGAGCAATTCGGCATTTTCCTTAAAGGGGAGCTGGTTACTAAAACGAATCAGGAAACCGGCGAGCGTGTTGAATTAATTGCGGACAGTGTCGATGACGTGAAACTTCTCGCCCAAGAATGGGATATCACGCTATCGTACAAGAGTGTTGTTAAGTACTTCCCTAAAAAATCTGTAGGTGGATCGGATGCTTTTGCGAATCTATAAAGAATACGGCCTCGATGGACGCGAATGGTTCGCGGAATGGTGCCCGAAACTTCACGATCGACGCGGTTTAATGGTGTCGTTCAAAGGATTAGGCGCAGCCGTCCGTAATAACTACAATCCTGGCTACTCTTCTGTGTACGCATTTAGTAAAGAGGACGCGGAACTAATCCGCGCCTCCGGCTCATCTCGCGGATTACATCAGTACTGTGTGGGAGCTTGGGCGGTGGCCTTAGACCTAGATGACGGAGATAAACAATTAGAGCAGGTTGAACGTGTCTTACAAGACAAATCTTTAGAATATTTTGTGTACTTGTCGGGGGGTAAAGGTAATCACGTATATGTACCGCAGACTGAATTTGTGTACGACAAGAGAGTACCTTATTCACACAAGATGTTTATAGAAAATCTAGGGCTTGACGTCGACTTTACGTTATACCAACACGGAAGGATCTTGTCACTGCCACGTAGATTACATCCTAAAACCAAGGTACGTAAACAGTTCGTTAAGCATGTTCCGGGCGACAGGTTAGCGCTAGAGCTTGTAGATCCTCCGCAGCCATCGTTTAGCTTAAGGGATTATCAGGAAGCAAGTTTTAGTATGGCACTTGTCGGGGTAGCTGATGCGTGTAACACGCCACCGAGTGTCGGTAATCGGCACACTACGATATGGGGACTGGCAATGGACTTAGCAAGGGCTAATGTCCCGATCGATGTTGCGGAAGGGTTATTAATACATCTTAACAATGAATGGCCATACGCAAAAGATCATAAGGATGTACTAATCGCCGTAAGGCAGGCATACAAGAGGTGTAGCGAATGAAAGTGTGGAGTGCGGCACAGTTGCGCGGGTTTATACGGCAGTCTTTACGCAAGCTTTGGTTTAGACATCCGGTACACCTAGCTGCTAGAGAGAGAGCGGTTGTACGACGCGAACCGTGGATGAAGAAAGATGGGACACCGCGAACCAGGAAGGGAAAACCCCTCTTTCTCAAATTTTACCAATGTAACAGGTGTAAAGGAGAGTTCAAGGGAAGCCAGATTCAAATTGACCACATTAAACCTATTGGACCCGCACCTGGTGCCAGGTACTCAGATGATAAGAGTTCATGGGATGAAGTGGTTACGCGGATGTTGTACGTCGATGTTAATGATTTGCAAGCATTGTGCGTAGACTGTCACAAAATCAAAACAGCGGAAGACAAAGCCAGTTTTAAAGACGGCACTTGGAGAGGATAATAGACATGTTTTACGGGTTTGACGGTTCGGGTAGAGACCCGCGACCACTACAACAAGAAGCTTTACAGTGGATACAAGACACTTGGGACCGTCCAATTGTTGCCTTATCAGCCGCCACCGGTGTGGGGAAGGCCGCAATATGCCGCTCTATTCAAAAAGAGTTTGGGGGGTATATCGTTGTACCGAATAACCACTTAATGCATCAAAATGAAGAGGACTACCCTGAGGTACCAGCATTGAAAGGAGCGGCGCATTATCCGTGTCATGGCGTATCGGGCGAACACTCTTGTGAAGATATACGTACTGTCCAGGAACACAGTTGCGAAGGATGCCCGTATACAACCACAAAACAGGTGGCTCTAATAACGCGCACCGCTTTTGTGAATCCAATGTCGTTTATTTTTTTAAAACGTTCTAGGGAATACAGGCTACCTCCCGTAATCATTGTAGATGAGGCGCATGCTTTACTTGAGATGTTATTATTAGTCAGTGGAGGTGACCTAAATACCGAGTACTACGGCAAACCGTCATCTCTAAAGTTGCCTTCTATATTAAAGTGGCTTAATGATTCAATAAAAACGCTTAGTGGCTTGTATAAAGAAGCGGAACTAGATCAAAAAATAAAACTTACGCGACGCATCGAAAAACTTAAAACAATTGCAAAAGGGTTAGTATCAGCTCCGGATCTTTACACTATAAATAAAAAAGGCAAATATGTCCACATCAAGCCTATTCTACCGCCAGCGGATCTGGTCGCCAGCTTCCTTAATGCAACAAAAGTGGTACTACTTAGCGCGACGCTGTCCCGGTTTGACGTGTACGATTTACTACAACACAGTAATTTTGAATATCTTGAGTTAGATAACCCGATCCCCGTGGAAAATAGACAAATTTTGTTCAGGCCGAGCGTTATCCCAATGAATAAAGATATTCCGCCAAAAGCTATTGCGTCGTGGATTAAAGTTCAGATGCGGAAATTCCCAAACCGCAACACTATTGTTCACCTCACGTATAAGGACCAACAGGCGGTGCTGCCGTATTTTCCGGACGCATTACATAATACGAAAGAGAACAAGATAGAAGTAGTTAATGAGTTCAAACAAAAAGGCGGTCTACTGCTAGCGGCCGCGTGTCACGAAGGGGTTGACCTACCGGGGGACCAGTGCCGATTAAACTTGATACCTAAGCTACACAAGCCTAATCTCGGAGACCCTGTTGTAAATAAACGTCGGGCACGATCTGATGGCACAATGTGGTATAAGTACAAAACCATATCAACCTGCATTCAACAAGCAGGTCGCAGTACAAGGGGGATTGATGACAGTTCAATAACCGTGATTGGTGACAGAGTCTTTAAATGGTACATCAGTGATCTAGGCAACAATATATCTAAAGGTTTTACCAAAGCTATCCGATGGGGATAGTGAACAGAGAAAGTGCATTATGAAGATTTTACTTTTTGACATCGAAACGAGTTTTAGGATCGGCGCTGTGTGGGGTATGTGGCAACAAAACATTCACGAAGAACAGTTAATTAAAGACAGCTATGTACTGTGTTGGGCAGCTAAGTGGCTGGATGCGGATGACGTGTACTATGACGCATTACCATTCCACAGCCGATATCTTAAGAACCCTGAAGACGATTATGTGATTGTTAAGTCATTACGGGACATGCTAGATCAGGCCGACATTGTAATTGCACACAACGGCGACCGGTTTGACATCCCGAGGATTAATACGCGCATGATTATTCACGGAATGCAACCACCATCTAAGTACCGCAGCATCGACACTTTGAAAGTTGCAAGAAGGAATTTCGACTTTACTTTGAACAGATTGGACGCTCTCGGTAGGTTCTTGAAGGTAGGGCGCAAGATGGAAACCGGCGGGTTTAAATTGTGGCGGGATATTATTCTCGACAAATGCCCTGACGCGTGGAACCGTATGATTGAGTACAACATCCAGGACACTTGTCTGTTAGAAGCGGTGTACCACAAGCTCAAGGCATGGGACCCCAGACACCCGAACGTACATATCCTTGATGACAGTGACGATCTTGTGTGTAATGTGTGCGGTTCTAAACATATCAAGAAGAATGGTATATACACCACTACGACACAGACTTATCAAAAATATCAATGTACTAGCTGCGGGCACAACATGCGGGCTAGAACAGCGGATAAACGCGACAAAGCGGTTCGTAAATCTATTTTAAGGAGTATTTAATGAAGCTAAATTTAAGCGACATGCTACAAAAAGCCTCTAAACATGAGGCAGAAGACAAGTCAAAAAACGCTGTGATGGCGTGTTTGATTGGACCTTCAGGATCGGGTAAATCTCATGCGATTGGTACATCTGGGTGTAAGACCTTGTATCTATACTTCGCAGGAGAAAAGCACGGAAAGTATTCGGCGGGTAAAGAGGCTGGGGAGAACCTGGTACCGGTATGTGTGGACTACACAGACCTAGGCGATGGTAAAGGGGATAGATATCTTACCCCTGATGAGACTCTGAATTACATTAAAGCCATCTTAAGAAATCCACAAGGTCTACTTGATGCCGGATTCGAGGCGGTTGCGCTGGACGGTCTAACGGAGCTGGAAGGCTGTATCCTGATGACCAATGAGCTTAAGAAAATGTCTCTCTCGCAGTCTGGTAAAGTTGACAAGTTTAAGGAGACTCCGAATCTTAAGAAAATCATCCGCAGCATTATTAAGCTAGTGGTTGAGATCCAGACCAAGACGGGCATTCACTTCTTTACAACGTGTATTGCTGACGTGAAGGAATACGACTCGGACACAAAAGAGATCTTGGACTGCCAACCTCGTCTAAACAGTTATTCAGTAGCTGAGGACGTGATCCAACAGTTCGGTACCTACTTTCTCGTGAATCAAATAATTAACCCCGAGACTGGTAAAGGTGTTCACGTGTTCGACTTTGCGGCAGAAATGCACCGCACGTCTAAGGATGACAAAGGACGTGTCAAGAAGACACAAAATTTTCAACCGAGAATCCAAAAAACGTTCATCCCTGAGCAAGGTAAGATGCGGGCGGATCTCTCAAAAATCATCGAGATGGTAGGTAAGGCATAATGCAAATTGCAGCACTAGATTTTGAAGCTAACTCTAAATTTTGGTGGATTCCAGGTTATAAAGTGCTGTCCGCGTCAATTACCTATCGAGCCACGGACGGTTCCTTGGTGTCTGAATATGCTGAGGAACAGGAGGTTCCTGCCCTGCTTAGACGGTATCACACCTGGACTCTTGTAGTACACAGTATTTGCTACGAAATGGGTGCCTGGGAGACCTGTTTTCCGGATATACCTTTGCCGACATTCCTTGATACTATGGAATTAACGCACATCAGTGACAATGGAGACGTCTTAAAACAGCACCAACCACGGTACAAGAAGCAAGGTGGAGAGCCTAAACAGGGCTTGTCACTCGAGGCTTGCGTATCACGGTGGCTGCCAGAGAAGTACCATGACCACAAAGCGCCGTACATTAGCTGGATAATGCAAGAGTTTGGCGTGTCTAAAAAGGAAGCAGGTGCCTACCTAGGTAAACTACCGCCAGAGCAACTAAAACAGTACAATACAGCGGATACTGTGGTCACTTTTCTGCTATATGAGTCGTTAATGCGGCATATACGAGACACCAACCATACAAAATGGCAGCTATCCCACGAGTTACACCGACAGCGCTGTGAATACGTGAATAAAGCCGAGAGAGTCGGCGCTGGAGTCGATCGTAATAAGCTTCAACAGAACATTAAAGTACAGGAACAGCACATTGCCGACATGGAACAGCAATTCCGAGACGTAATGGCAGACGAGATTGCGGCAGTAATCGATCTGAAGCGGGAAGCATATTTGACAGATCCTAAGATTAAAACAGAACGTGGGAGAACTACACGGCAACGTAGACTAGATTCAGGGGAGGTAACATTTGAGTTTAATCTGAACTCCTCAAAAGACCTAACTTGGCTGTATATGCGCGTTATAGGTTTAAAACCGCCATTTCTGACTAAACCTAATAAAGAGGGCAAAGGTGGCGGCAATCCTAGTTTTGCAAAAAACCACTTACCCTTATGGCATAGTTCTGGCGAGATTATTAAGAAAAAAGGCTCTCTTAACTTTACATTGAATCAAATGAAGTCTCTTGAAAAGCTATCTAGGGTAGACGGACGATGGCACTTAACGCAGCACGTTCTTGGCACTAAATCGAAACGACTTAGCGGGAGGTCAGAAGACTGATGATTGACATGGAAGCACTAGATGCACTAAAAACTAAGCTTAATAGCCAAGGTCTAAGTCGGGATGAGCCCTTACTTATGGAATGCCTTGTCTCTGACCTTGGACATGTAACTGTCAGCGTTGACTTGTCGGCCGGAGAACCTACGTGTACCAGTCACTTCAGCGGGGATAAACTGTACAATTATGCAAACTTTGGTGGCGTAGGCCAGCGTCCGTACTACAATGACCGCAAAATCCTGATGTTAAGTGACGTCTACTTTATGGTGGCGTCGGTGTCCCCGACAGGTGCAAAAAAGATGGAGGATATTTTCCATAACACGTACAACGGAGTGTCGTTTGCAGAACAATGGTTAATTGATGATGAAGTACTTAAATCGCACCCAGACATCAAGCCTGTACGTAAATTCCACAAGATTTTAGCGTTGGCGCTACAATACGGACTATCCCCTGCTGGGGTACTATCACATGCTCGAGATGTCGGTGTACCTATCACCAAAAAAGATGCAGAATATTTCTATAAAGCTTACTGGTTTATTCTGTTCCCGGACGTCAGAAAGCTCGGCGAGAGACTGAAGCAGTACCGCAAGAGACTAGGCTACATTGAAACTATTTTTGGACACCGAATGTACCCACCGGTTCGTAAATGCTTGAACTACTTCATACAAAGCCATGTGAGCGGTATCATCGATGTCCTAGCTATCAAATTCTATGACGGCTTCCCTGCGGCCAGGCACAAGGCTATAATACACGATGAACTAGTGTTTGACGTACCAGAGAACCGTGTAGATGAGGCCAAGGAGGTCATGCTGGCGGCAGTTGCGTCTCTGAACAAGGACCTTAAATGGAAGGTCAAGATCCGCACTGGCTGGGCTGTAGGTAAAAACTGGAGTGAAGCTCATTGATATCATTGAGGTTTTACATACCCCTCAAGTTTTAGTGAGAACGGTCGATGAGTGTATTAAGTAAAGGGAATTTGACCAGGAAAGGGTTACAACATGAGTGAAACGGTAAAAATACTACTTAACACAATTAACGACCTAGACCAACGTATAAAATCAGATCAAGACCCGAGAAAAGTATATCATTATTGGATGTTAAAAACCGAGGTGGCTTTAGTGTTGTCAAACTATTTACAAAGGAGTCAAATGTGAGAACAGTATTTTTAAGCGCGTTGCTGGTAACAGGATGCGGATCAGCAGGCTACGACGCCGCTAATTTTGCGAGTGATCGGTATCAAGAGGCTGCGGACTACGTAAAAACTAGGACACCGGGTAGACCGGCGCAGAAAGGGGATCAGGGTGAACGAGGTATCGCAGGTGTTAATGGACTCGACGGTTTGGATGGTGAGCAAGGTATCGTAGGGCCACAAGGCATTGAAGGACCACAAGGACCACAAGGCGAGCAAGGTATTCAAGGCGAGAAAGGCGAGAAAGGGGATAAGGGCGACAAAGGTGAAGCAGCACCGGAATCGGTATGGCATGACCCATGTGGCGATGGTCCTGGGCCTGATGAGCTGGTACTTGAGATGGACGGCAGGTTCTACGCATGGTACAAAAACCTAGGTCTAGTAGAACTTAACCCAAACGCTCGGTACCGGACTACGGACAGGCAGAGCTGTAGGTTCTCTACCGATGATCTGTAAGATCTTAATTTGCAGTATAGCAGCTTATATCCAGCTAGCTAGTGGTCTTCGGGCTACAACTTATGGCTACGGCGAGGGAAACTGCGGGGATATAGACAAGCCTCGGCCATGCTCAAAAGGAGCTGTAACAGCCTCTGGAGAGCCTTTTAACCCAAACCTAGCCACAGCTGCTATATTTGCACCAACGAAGCTTAGGATGCGAGCTAGATGGGTTTGGTTACGTGTAGATGAGGGACCCTGCAAGCTCATTAGAGTTAACGACAAAGGCAACCCACGATATATAGGAATACGGGGGTTCGATTTATCACCAAGAGCTGTAGAAGTACTAACAGGACAGCCGGCAGTCTCAACTTGGTCAGGAAGGGTATACGTATGTACGATGAACTAGAATTTTGGTATCACAAGACAGTACAGCTCAAGGATTGGTTTAGGCTGTATATAGAGGCGGAAAGATCTAGCTGGACGCGGAATACTATCACGTTCAAAGGAGTGCCTGTAAACAAGTTTGACATAAGGAAGCTAGCAGGGCAGACTCTACACGTGCTAGGGCCTAATACAACAGAGGATAGACGTCTGCCGTTATTGACAGTACAGCTCAGGACTGGTAAGATCTACTATATCATGCCTGAATGGGTAGAACGCATACGATTAGAGGTTGTGAAGTGTGAGGTCACACCTGAAGAGCGGATTGCGTCCTGGATCAAGAGGCGGAACAAACATTTAAATAAGGAAAAACCATGTTAACTAGAATCAATTTTTACTTAATCATTGTTGTATTTATCTTGCTAGCGTATAGCCGCTATGCTGCCGCTAACACGAGTAGTCACATTATTGGATCGATTACGGAGGACTTTGTATGGGAGCCTAAGATCACCGGTAATAAAGTGTCGGTCATTATCGACAGTACTGGCGGGGATGCGGACGTAGGCGTCGTTATCGTCAATCAGATACGTGACTTACAGGCCAGAGGATTTAGTGTCCACTGCTTTGTACGGGAGGTGGCGGCTTCCGCAGCCTTCATGATACTAGCTAATTGCTCTAAACGGTACGCCAGACCTCGCGCTCAATTTATGTGGCATACAGTGAGGGTTATGATGATGAGGTTTGGGTTCTTCGACTTGCTAGAGGCCACTACGCTGTATAAAGACCTCAGCACTTGGCAGGAGAAGGCGGATGCGCTAGTACGCCGTAACTGTACGTTTGGACTAGGATTAACAGGCTTCTGCCCTGACGATCGGCAGTTTGAGATACTGCGGGATAAGGAGGTTCTGATTAGTCCCTTGATGGCTAATATCTTGAGTCCCTGCTTTATACACGGGTTTGTGAATCCCAA
>CAZXOK010000014.1:0-11113 GCA_964642175.1 uncultured Chlorobiales bacterium
ATAAATACGCTCTTAACCTCTCGTTTGGTATAAATCCTTTAAATGCTACTGTTTTTTTTAGCCGTCTAACAGGTCAAATTGCAGGTGCTGTGTTAGCTTTTTTGATTATCTGGCTTACTCATGACAAAGAAAGTATTTCCTTTCTTACTTTTCAGTTTATACCCATCCACCCTTTATTTACCATTCTTTTTATGGGTTTTGTTTCCCAGGTGATCTATTTCCTCTATTTTTTTCTCATCGTCAAATCGAATCATAGCACAGCCTTTTGGCACCATCTGCTTTTATCCCTTGGTTTGGGTTTTATATTCTTTGTGATATCCCCGTTTGGTAATATCAGCCTGCTTAACCCATTTGAAGTGCTTTTTAGTTTTTTCTATAGCGGGCAACCAGTAACCATTGAGACTTTCCTCGTTGGCAGTTTTATCCACATAATGGTACCGATGCTCTTTATCGGAGGTACGCATCTATTCATGAAAGATTTTATTCTGAAATAAATATCCAGAGCACGCAATGACAAAATTAAGAAATGTAACCCGAAAGCCCAGGCCTCTGGACATCGTCAATTACGTAACAAATGAAAAAAAATTCCTGTTAATCATTCTGGCAGGGTTTACCACATCTGCTATTTTTATTGGAAATACAAAAGTCTCAATGTGGCTTGGTTTTTTATTTGCTGCATATGCTGCAGTCTCCAACGACAGTATTCAATCGCTGGGAACATTTATCGAAAGCAATCGAAAGAAAAAATGGTGGGTATTATGGCTTTTTATTGGCTCTGTTTTTTTGATCACGGTAACCTTTAGCTGGTTCTATTTCGATGGAGACGTAACATACCGGCGTTTATTAAACGCTGATGGCGAAACCAATTACCCACACCCCGAAAAGTTTAATTATTTTCAGGTTATAGCCCCGCTTGTCCTGTTAATATTAACGAGATTCAGAATGCCAGTTTCCACCACTTTTCTTTTACTGAGTGTGTTCAGCGCAAGCTCTGCGGGAATTAGTTCAATGGTTTTTAAAAGTTTGAGTGGATACGGACTGGCATTTATGCTATCCTTTATAATTTGGTATTTCGGGTATTATTTTATAAAGAAATATTTCAAGTCAAGAAAGACCAGTAAAGTCTGGACGATAGTCCAATGGACAGTAAGCGGATCGCTATGGGCCACCTGGGTCATGCAGGATGGGGCACATTGCTGTTTATCTGCCCAGGCAGCAAACGCCTCTGCAGTTTATAATTTTCGCTTTAACCATTTTTATTGGATTGGGTTTAATATTTTATTTAAGAGGCGATAAAATTCAAAGAATAGTTAGTGAAAAGGTTCGCAGTTCAGACGTAAGGGCAGCAACCCTGGTAGATTTTTCCTATGTGTTACTGCTTATATATAAGTTATTTATAAGTACGGTACCCATGAGTACGACCTGGGTATTTCTTGGAATAATTGGAGGAAGGGAAATTGCCGTTTCGCTTGCCAGAAGAAAAAAGGGTAAAAAGCACAAGGTAAAAGCAGCAAAGATGATATTCAGGGATTTAGCCTATGCAACAACCGGATTGCTTATTTCAATTGCACTGGCAGCAGGGGCAAATCCGGCCATCCGGATTGAAATTGGCCTGTTCTTTAAAAACCTGTTTTAAAAGATGCAGTTTTTCTCAGAATCATTCATTCTATAGTAAAATTGGCCCACGAAGATACGGTTTCTTGATTCTTTCAGCCAACCTGATAAAATCAAGAAACTGATAACATTTGAGTTTTCCCCAACATAGGTTGCGCTTGTCTAATTTATCCATCCTTTTGAATCTCTTCTAAATAAGGTCGAAGAATAAGTATCAGTGATTATCTATTCCATAAATCATCCGCCACGAGTGTTCAACGGTTTTGAGTATTTCCATGGTATATTCCTTCACGGCTTTTGTACTACCGGGCAAGGTATAAATGAGCGATTGTTTAATCATCCCGGCCACGCTTCGGCTAACCAGGGCATTGGGGTGTTCGGTACCGTATTTTACGCGGATGAGTTCCATAATCCCTGTTATCTCTTTATCGAGCAGTGGGCGGATCACGTCGGGAGTAATATCACGCGGGCCAATGCTGGTACCGCCCGTGGTAAAAATCAGGTCGGTATTTTCCTCTACTGAAATTAAGACTTGAGCCTTTAAATCTTCTGCATTGTCGCCAATCAGAATTTGTTCGATATTCACTTTTCTCCCGTCACTCCTAAAAAATTCCTGAAGCAGTTTGGACAGAAACGGGCCGCTGCGGTCGGCGTAAACTCCTGCCGCGGCGCGGTCGCTCAGAGTAATAACGCGTATGTTGACGATTTTTGGAAGGTAATTAAATTCGTCCCCCGATGTTAACAGTCCTCCTTTGATTACCCTGCAAAATATGCCTTCTTTGGGCATGACGCAATTGCCGGTTTCGTTATATATCGGGCAATTGGTACCATGGCATTTCTTGCCAATCTGGGTCACTTCCAATTCAACTTCATCGCATCGAAAACGGTCGAACACTTTCACCTGTTCTACTTCAAAGCCGTCGAGTGTAATGTTTTCGGCAAATTCGCCGGGCACAAGTTCCCGTTTCAATTCTTTCGAAAAACGGGCAATGCTGTTGCTGCCCAATATACTTACCTGCCTGTGCCATTTGCCGGCATGGGCATCGTGTTGTACTCCGTTTCCGTCCAGTTTAATTTGGCTGACAGGCTTTTTTATTACCCCTTTTTTATCCGATATATTGACTGATTTTATGATGAGTTTTTCCATATAATTAATCTATGAAAGGTAAAAATTCAACCTTTGGATTTATAAATCGGTTTTTGATTTCTCCAGAAGTTTTATTTCGCGGATAACCATGCTTTTTTTCACCGCCTTACACATGTCCCAGAAGGTTAACAGAGCGACAGACACAGCGGTTAAGGCCTCCATTTCGACCCCCTGTTTTTCCGGTACATTTCTCCATGCTTTCTATGCTAACTCTTTTTTGGTAACGGAGGCCATCACCTCTACTTTGGTAAGCATTAAGGTGTGGCACAATGGGATGAGCATAGGTGTTTCCTTGGCAGCTTGTATACCGGCAATTTCGGCCACGGTAAGCTCGTCGCCTTTTTTAACATGGTTGAGATTGATGAGTTCCAGGGTTTCCGGGTTTAAGGTAATGAAACCGATTGCTCTGGCCACCCTGACCTGGTCGTTTTTTGGGCCAACATCAACCATGCATGCCTTTCCTTCTTTATTAATATGTGATAACTTTTCCATGATTAACCTCCTATATTTGAAAATTCATGTGATTCGGAACCCATTCCTTTTACAGGTTTATAATCCATGGCTTTGTGAAACGCCTCCAAAGCCCCAAGTTCCCTTACGCTGAACCTCAATCCTGAATGCAGGCACGGTGTCAGGTATCCATCGGCAGTGAGGCGCAAACGGTTGCAAATTGCACATACTCCGCCGGCTCCTCCTTCAACCGGGTAAAACTCGCCTGTTTTTAGGTTCATTTGCCGGATAAACCGAAGTTGAAGTCCTTTCTTTTCGCAAAATTGTTTCACCTCTTCCGCATCTTCTTCATTTATTCCTGGCACTTTTACAAAATTGATTTTTACGGGATTAAATCCTACACAAAGAGCTGCATTAATACCGTGTAAAACATCCTCCATATTTCCCAACCTGGTCATCTGTTTGAATTTAGCCGGATTAAGTGTATCGAGGCTGATATTGACCCGCTTAAGTCCGGATTTTTTTAGGTCGGCAGCCATGCTGGAAAGAAAAACCCCGTTGGTAGTGAGGGCGATATCTTCTATTTCGGGAATTTCCGAGAGCATTTTTACCAGCGCCGGAAGGTCTTTTCGCACCAAAGGTTCGCCGCCGGTCAAACGTATTTTGGTGATTCCGACCGATACCCCAACCCTAACAACTTCCGCTATTTCGTCAAACGATAAAATATCTGAATGCTTTTTTAGCGGCACGCCTTCGGCAGGCATACAGTACGTGCAGCGAAAATTACACCGGTCGGTGACCGAAATGCGCAGGTAATTTATTTTTCGGTTATAGCGGTCTAACATACACTAATTCCCCATTTTTTAAAGCTGATGTTCCTTCGGGTACTTCCATAATGGCATTGGCCTTTACCAGCGCGTTGATATGTGCCGAGCCATGAAAAGGAATAATACAGGCAGCGCCTTCGTTGTTAATATGCACAGGAACCAATACAAAGCGGTTGGCTTTTCGCTGTGAAAACTCCCCTGCAAGCGGCACACGCATCCGCATGGGTTGATAGTTAGCGCCCACCAACCGGTACAGCGCTGGCCTGGCAATAAAACTGAACTGCACCAATGACGATACCGGATTGCCTGACAAGCCAAAACAATATTTGTTGCCTTTGCTTGCAAATATCATCGGGTTGCCTGGTTTCATGCCTGTTTTGTCCCAGTGTATCGCAAAGCCCTGATCTTTCAGAAGGCGCGGTATCCAATCGAAATCGCCAACCGATGCCCCTCCTGTAAAAAATAAGTTGTCGTTTTTTTGAAAAGCTTCATCAAAGAGCTGGGTAAGGATATCGTAATCGTCGCCGGCCAGACCCATATAGTTGACCGGAAGCCCCATTTGTTGCAGTTGGGCAGTAATCTGGCGCGCGTTGGAGTTGCGAATTTTTCCTTTTCCGGGTTTTTCGCCGGGTTCAACCAATTCGCTCCCGGTGGTAATTAAAGCAATTTCAGGCAAAGCCGAAACGCGAACCTCATCGTACCCGGCACCGGCCAATATTGCCAGATGCGAGGCGCTGAGTATGGTTCCCCGCTGAACGAGCGCCGTTCCTTTTGTATAATCTTCGCCCCGATAACAAATATTCTTTTTCGACCCTGTATTGGTGCACCGCACTTTGTTTTGACCGGTTATTTCAGCGTCTTCAACCATAAAAACACCATCGGCACCGTCGGGAAGCATTGCACCGGTCATTATTTTCGAACATTGGTTTTTGCCAATCCTATGTGCCGGAATTTTTCCAGCGCTAATTACTTCAAGCACCCCCATCTCGTTTCCCAGGTCATCAAATCTGCAGGCATATCCGTCCATAGCCGATTTGTCGAAAGGTGGCATGTCCATATCGGCTATAACATCTTCCTGTAAAACCCTTCCCAAAGCCGAAACCGATTTGATTCTCTCTGTTTCAAAATCCGGAGGCAGATTTTCAATTATCGTTTGAATCTCATTATACGTTGCCATAAAAGAGTTTTTTTAATATGATTTGTTTGTTTCTATATCCGATTTGGCTAACATCAAAGTCGAACCGGAAATCATGATTGGTTACTACAATGGGTGCTCCTTTAAGTAGCCACGGCTTTTCAATGGGCCGGTTTACCTTGTTCACAAACAGGTAAAGGCCTGGATGAACAGAATTTCTAAGTCCGCCCGACTCGCAAACCACCGGATGGTTCTCCAGTTTATTGGCAATACGCATAAACGCTTCGCCTGTTGATTCTTTTTTACTCATGATGAAGTAAACATTTTTAGCGCCTGCCTTTAGCATCAGAGAGCTGTCTTTGCCCGATTCAACCAATTCTTTTACAATGATGAAATCAGGGGTTTGGACAATTATTTCATGCTTATCGTCAACCGGGTGAAAATGGTTGGTGATTTTAATCCCTGTTACCTCGTGGTGTTGCGAAAGATGCCTGATGATTTCGCATGCGAGGGTTGTTTTGCCCACATTCCGTCCATTTCCGCTAATCAACACCATGTTCTGAAATGATGGCCTGACATTAGCTGAGGCCATTTGCAAATCGTTGATGGTGTTGATGATAAGCGTATCGCAAACCGGCTCCATGAGGTTTACAGCACGGTCAAGCAAAGTTTCACTGCCCAGTTGAGCATTTGCCTTATTGTTACCCATCCTGCTGCTTGCTCCACCGGCCAGGATAATACCTGTAACTTTTGAGTTCAAATCATTCATTTACAATTTACTTTAAATCTAAGTTGCAATTTATTGCTTTCTATAAAGCAAGTAATTTAATACTGGCAAAGCCCAGCACAACTACCAGGGCATATTTCAGGGTGTTTTCAGGAAATCTTATGCTGCCCAGGTGCGAACCAAACAAACCGCCCAACACAGCAACGGCCAACATACCCCCCATTTGCGGGGCAAAGTTGATGCCTGCCGACCACTGTCCGGTAAGTCCCGACACTGAATTAACCAGGATGAAAGCAGCGGAAACAGCGGCTGTTTGCTTCATGTTTCCCCATTTCAGTAAAATGATTACCGGACTAAGGATAATCCCCCCTCCAATGCCTATTAAACCGCTAAAAAAACCTAACAAAGCGCCAATTCCCCAGGCCAGGGGCTTGTTTACGGGTTTGCTTTCTGCAGAATGGCTACGTGGTTGAAAAAGCATTCTGGCAATGGCAGCCAGCAGGAACACACCTAAAATGATTTTGTACAGTTTTGGGTCAATTGAAATGCTCCCTCCCAGAAAAGCCATAGGCACGGAGGTAATGACAAAAGGAAGAAGCAATTTAAAATTGAGGTGCCCGCTCCGGGAAAAGGCCACTAAAGCGATGGATGAAACCAGAATATTCAAAACAAGGGCAGTAGGCCGCATAAAATCCGGAGGGAAACTAAAAATAGCCATCAGGGCAAGGTAGCCGCTTGCGCCACCGTGACCGACCGAAGAATAAAGCAAGGCCAGCAGAAATACGGTACCGAAAAATAGATATTCTGTCATTTCTTCCTGAATTTACATGTTAAAAACACTCAGGTTGAATTGAAAAAATGACAAATCATTACAACCCGCATTGCGAAGATGTAATTTCCGTCTCCTTTCCAATTCATCCCGATTTGATCGGAATTCGGGAGGATAAGCTGTTTCCGGCTTATCCCATCGGTTGTTATTTCATAGAGCCTGTCTCTTTAAAAATAAAAACTCGGAGAAAATATTTTGATGAACAATATATATTTTAATTTGTATGTTTTTACCCTGTAGTCTACCCAAAAACGATACAGTTCAGAAAAAGACTTTTAATTATAAAAAGGTAATTCAATTCATTAAAGAACCTGATTCTGATCGTTGCTTTTTAGCATACTCAACCGGACTTAACCCGTTTAAACTTTCATGAGGCCTTCGGTAATTATAATCCTCTAGCCAACTTTCTGTTACTGATCTTACTTCACTCAGGTTTTTAAACACATAAGCATCCAAAACCTGACTTCTATATGTTCCGTTAAAGCGCTCTATAAATCCATTTTGATACGGTTTGCCTGGTTGGATATGCTTGAGCTCTATCTGATAGATGTCACTCCACTCCTGCATCAGATGTGCGATAAATTCAGGCCCATTATCCATTCTGATCCGCTCAGGCTTACCTCTCTGCTTGATTAATCGGTTTAATACCCATATCACACGGTTACTTTTGATAGAATAATCCAACTCAATATGCAACGCTTCACGGTTATAATCATCCATGACATTAAAGCTCCTGAATTTACGCCCGTTTTCCATGGCATCACTCATAAAATCTACGGACCAGGTTTGATTTAACTTTTTTGGTACCTGCAAGGGTTCATTGACTCGCTTTGGCAACCGCTTTTTAACCTTTCTTCTTAGGCTTAATCCCATTTCATGATAGACCCGATACACACGCTTGTGATTCCACTGCCAGCCTTCCTGGCGCAGTCTGTAATAGGCTTTCCAACCCCCTTCTCTTGGATACATCTCAGCTTTTTGCTGTAAGCTTTTCCAGATGTCTGTATCATCCTTAATCGGTTGATAATAATAACTCCCACGATTTAACCCCAATACACGGCAGGCCCTGCT
Organism: uncultured Chlorobiales bacterium; assembly: GCA_964642175.1. GTDB lineage: Bacteria > Bacteroidota > Chlorobiia > Chlorobiales > Chloroherpetonaceae > JANQGG01. The sequence continues at coordinate 7,801 of CAZXOK010000014.1, forward strand.
TACGGTCCTCGGCTATGAGTAGTTGGGATTTCTTGCCCTAACTTTTCGGTTTAACACTGACCTTGATTTATTCATTTACTTTTCAATTAAGCGCTTAAGCCCCAATTACTTATAGCCGATGTTGGCAAATCGTTTTTTATTCATTCTCTAAGAATTTTTTAGTCACATTATCTTTTTTGATGAATAATAATTCACTTTTATCTTGTATATAATATTTATTTTCATTTTGATATATCAAATTCCCTTCAATCTTTTCTCCATTTGAAAGTTCTAAAGAAATTTCATATTTTTTTGCTCCGCCATAGTTTGTAGGTATGTTATCGTGTATATATATACTGTATTTATAAATACTTATGATAACAAGTAAACCACCAAAAAGGAAAAAGAAAAAATTTTCTACGACATTGTTATAATCAAAATGATTTTCAGTGAAAAGTGATTTTGTTGGTTCAAATTTCTTTACATTATTTTTTGACAATTCTATTTTGGTTTGAACATTTTTTAATGAAAAAATTATTCCAATAGCAAAGAGCAAAAAAAATAATTGAGACCAAGCGAATTGATTGAATTCTGAAATGAAGATATATGAGTAAATAAATGTGCCGATAGCAATCAGGGTTAATAACCATTTCCAAAACGGAAAGTTAATTCGATGCACTAAACTTGTTCTCTCTTTTTTAGTAAAAATAGCGTCAGACCCATAAAGAATAAGGAACATAATTGGGACTCCAATTGAAAAGGAATAAAGTATTCTGTTTGGCTCATTTTCAAGTAGTTGTTTATTAATAATTAGCAAAAAGAAAATGCCAGAAACAATAATGAAATACTTGATTAGAAGATTAAAGGCTATTTTAAAATATGAATGTTTCCTAAGATCGGTAATATCTAATTTAAAAAGAAAAATAATGAAGTATATTGACAAGTAAATAAAAAAGGTTATTCCTGTAATTATATTCCGTGGTTGAAGTAAATTGAAATCAATAATATCAAACTCCAATAAATATATATTGTTAATTATTATCCCGATACCAGTCAAAGCAATTGAAATAATTGATAATTTGCCAATAATGCTATCTGGAAAACTGTATTTTGTTTTATCTGAATTTACTTTTTTTGTCATTTCTAATTTTGGCAAGCTAAAAATTAATTACTAAAAACAAATTAGTTAATCTTATAAAATTTCATTTTATTTATTTTTTTCACTAAAATTTAGATTAATCATTTTATTAATTTACGGTTTTTGTTAGTTTGAATTAGTAAATGTTTGCCAACGGTTTGGCAATAAGAAACGTAGGGCGCTACAAAGCTCCTACCTGTCAAGCTACCAAGTCGTTTATTAATTGTTATTTCGTTCAAATTTAGCACTTATGCCCTATGTTATTTATTGCGTGTTGGGCGCTGGCTTTATATAAATTTCATTTGTGCTTTAAAAGGATCTAAACGATTTTCTGCAAGTTTAATATATTCTTCATCAGTATCATATCCAATATAAAACCTATCCGTTTTTAATGCAGCTACTCCTGTTGTTCCGCTACCAATGAATGGGTCAAGAATAATATCATTTGTAAATGAATATAATTGAATTAATCTGTAGGGTAATTCTTCGGGGAATGGAGCTGGATGACCAATTCTTCTGGCACTTTCTGCATTCATTGTCCAAATAGATTTAGTCCATTCCATAAATTGTTCTTTGGATATAGTATTTTTTCTATTTTCCAACTCATCTTTTTTACGTTCTCTTTTATAGTCACCTTTGGAAAACACTAAAATGTATTCATGAATGTCTCTTAATGTTGGATTTGCCGCACTTTGCCAACTTCCCCATGCAGTTGAAGGACTTGCACTTGCTGCTTTATTCCAAATAATTTCGCCACGCATATTAAATCCAATTTCTATCATCATTTTTGAAATATAGTCGGAAAGAGGAATATATGGCTTTCTGCCTAAATTTGCTACGTTGATACAAGCACGACCACCATTAACTAAAACACGATAAGTTTCAGAAAAAGCTGTTTTTAATAGAGTAAGATATTCGTTGAGTGATAAGTCATCATCATAATCTTTTGATACATTATAAGGAGGCGATGTAATCATTAAATGTAAAGAACTATCAGGAATTTGACTCATTTGTTCACATGAACCATGAATAATTTTATTCAATAAATCTTTAGGAAATTCATTAACGGTTATTGATATTTCTTTATCATTATTTAATTCTTTATATAACTTTGAATCATAAAATTTAGAAGAATCATGATTTATTCTACCATTTGTCCCAAAAGAACTTGATTTTGTGCCTTCTCTATTGAATTTTTTCATTATACTTCTCTGATTAATTGTAAAAGTTTTTCAGCTTTCGCTTCATCTGAATTTTCTTGATTTGCAATTCGAATAAATTCTCCTAATCTTGGTTTCGAAATCATTGAAGAAAAATAATTCAGTTCTTGATTTAATAACTCACCAGTCAATGATTGTAATACTTCTAAATTTTCAATTGTCTGAAAACCAATTTTTGGAGTTTGTCGAACATGGTCAGATTCAGTCGGATTTGGATTTAAAGACCAAAAACCCTGAATTACACCAGCCGTTTTTAAAAAATCAACTTTACGGATGTAACTATCAGTAATTGGGCTATTTCCTAAAATTATTATTGGAATTTTTGTTGATTCTTGTCCAGATACTCTAATGTTTATGGATTTTCCAATAGCTTTTAGCATTGAGTCTGAACGTAAAAGAGCAGGGTTCCCTTTATGTGTTTTATAGTCACCAATAAATGATAATCTGTCAGGATTTGAAAATTTATAGTTAGATACTATGCTCATTTTTATTTCAAATATGAGCTTAATATTTTCAGGTCTTTGATTAACAGAATTTGTGGTGCAGAAAGCTAAATCTGCATTCGACCTTTTTGGAAGTCCTATAGATTCACATACAACGCTATTTACAGCATATAATCCAAAATGGCGAGCAATAGGAGCAAATAGGTCTTTTGTCCATTTTTCTGTAAATTGACCAATTAATGAATTTCTGGATTGTAAAGTTTGTCCTTCGCCATCAATATTTTTTAGCACATAGGCATAATAACCCGATTCAAGATTATAAAAAAGTTGTTCAGGTGAAGCGAAATTTCTTAACGCTTCTGTAAAAAACTGTAGTTCAGTTTCTGTTTTCCAAAGTGACATATCAATTATTTAAATTTCTCCAAAGTTACAATTTATTAACGCATTTTTTAAAACTTTCAGTGTCTTAAGCTTGCGCCCAACGTTTGTATAAACGGACATGTCCGTTTATTTCCCTATTATTTTGTACATAT
>CAZXOK010000015.1:0-4454 GCA_964642175.1 uncultured Chlorobiales bacterium
CCGGACCTTTCCCGCACGCATCCGGCTATCCCTCGGCGAGTTGCTCTCCAGCAGCGCTCGCTTCCGTTTGGCCGGATCTCTTCATAGCTGCATCGTTCCGTTCCCATTCCTTATAGAGGGAACAGGGAACACCCTGCGGGGGCTTCCTGGCCACTGACCACCGCCTCTTCGTTACCCGCCGTTACGGACGCCTGCGTTCGGTCTTTTTGCTCGACTGCCAGACGCCAGCCTTTTGCGGTTCGGCAAATCTGCCCCTCCGCAGCCATCTGTTCAAGAAGCGTCCCCAGTCGTTCGTTCTTGATCCCAAGCGCGCCGCGCAACGCGGTGCGCGTCACGGGGCCTTGCTGGAGGATTTCCCGGATGCGGCTGCGCAATGCCTGCGCGGCCACATCTTCGGATGGCCGCGCTTTTTCGTCGCTCACTTCCAGATGGACGCGGTCGGGATTGTCGTCGACGAGTCGCAACGCGACAGGCTCGGGCGCCCGGGCACAGCGTTGCTCGATGTTCAGCATCAGCTTTCCGTAACTGCGCTTCAGATAGAGGTTGCTGTCGCCCCAGGCCCAGAGGTCCGACGATCCACGCAATGCCAGCCCTCCCGAGCCGCCATTTTTGCGCGCATGATGCACGAGCATCACCGCCAGGGCATATTGGCGTTGCAATGCGCGCAGCCAGGACAGCAACGCCGCAATGGCCATGGCATCGTTTTCGTCGCACTGATGCAGGCGCACCAGCGGATCGAGCAATAGCAGCGCGGGCCGCACCTGGCGGACGGCCTGTTCCAATCGGAGACGATCATCGTCGCGGTCCAGACGCAGAGAATCGGCCGCAATCACCCACAGCGACAAATCGTTCAGTCGCAATCCGCGATGGGCGCACATGCCTTCCAGCCGCTGGCGGACCTGAGCCAGCGCGTCCTCGGCCAGATAAATCAGCACGGTCGCCGGTTCACGGACCGGAAAACGGCCCAGACAAGGCGTGGCCGACGCCACCGACAAGGCCACGTCGAGGCCCAGCCAGGATTTGCAGGACTTGGGATGCCCGGCCAGCATCCCCACGGCCTGCTGGCCCCACAAACCCTCCACCATCCAGCGCGCCTGTTCCTCGCTGCGCGGCAAGGCGTCGGCACGCAGCACTTCCAACATGCGCTTTCGATTCTCCGCGTTCACAGATTCGCCTCCTCTCGAGCCTGGGTCAGATCGTCCTGCTCGACGCTTTTGTGTTTGTGTCGCAGCGCGATCAGCAGAGCCTGCTCAGCGATGCGGTCGATGTTGCGGGGAATGCCGCTGGAGGCGCGCGCCAGCAGTTCCACCGCGTCGGGTTCAAAAAGACGGTCGGCGCGCCCGGCGCGATTCAGGCGGAAAGCCAGGTAGGCATCGACTTCGTCGCGATTCAGCGGGCGCATTTGTATGCGCAGGACCACACGCTGAGCCAGGGCTTCGTTGATGGCCAGATTCAGATTGGTCTGCAACTGGACATGCCCGGCCAGTACCAGGGTCAGTTCGTCGCGCGCCTCGACATCGAAATTGGTGAGCAGACGCAACTCGTCGAGACAACGGGCGCTGAGTAGATGGGCGTCGTCGACGATCAGCACGGGTTTACGGCGCTGATCGCGGGCGAGTTTGAGCAGGCGGTCCTGGATCTGGCGCATCAGGTCGGCCTTGCGATGCGCAGGCGAAAGCCCGAATAACGCGGCGATCTGGCGGAAGATGTCCAGCGTGGCACAGTTGCTGAAAGGCAGGTAGGCCTTGGCATGGGTGGCTTTCGGGAGGCCATCCAGGAAAACGCGCAGCAGGGTCGACTTACCCAGTCCCGGTTCGCTGAAAACAAGGCCAATACCGCGGCGGTTGGCCAGGTATTGAAGGTCCGTCAGGGCCTTGTCAAAACGCGGCGTGTTGAAAATCTCGTCCGCTTCCAGATCGCGGGCAAAAGGCAGGCGCGTTAAACCGAAGGCGCCGCGCAGTTGGGTTTCGAGGCGCTTGGAATTCATGGGCGGTCTCCTTTAGAGGGCGTTTGAGGTGTATCTTCGGACGGGTTCGAAGCGTCTGAGTCGAGCGCGTCGTGTGGTTTATCCATATTCTGTGGATGACTATCGTCATTGTTATCGCGCGCTTCGGCGTCCTGTTCCAGGGCCAGCAAAGTCGGCTTTTGCCCCGGTTCCGGACGCTCTTCAGGCTGCCGTTTGGCGTGGCGGTTGGCGTACAGATCGACGGGCCGCAAGGCGTGGCGCTCATTCTTTTCGTCCACCAGCCAGATGCGGCGCAGATCAAAGGGGTCGTAGCGGATTTCGAGTTTCTGGCCGATAAAGCGCACGCCGGCCTCGAAACGCACCGAATTGACGGACAACGTCCCATCTTTGGAAACACGACGCTTGGTCTGTTCCAGAAAAATCCAGTCCAGGTCCGCCTCAGGCGGCAATACCCGCACGCATTCGGCCTGTTCGATCCAGCGCGACCAGGGCGTAGCGCCCTCCAGGCCGGCGTGGGGGCGCTGGTGATACTTGCTTTCGATCCAGGCCCACAGCAGGCGATTAAGGTGAGCCAGCGACTCAAGGGCGCCCACCCGCTTCAGGAATCCTCGACGCAACGTCCCGAAGAATCGTTCGTTTTTGGCACGGCCTTCCGGTTGGTAGGGGCGCGAATGGATCAGGTGAAAGCCCAGTTGTGCGGCGGCCAGCAGAAGCACCCGGGAGCGAAAGATGCGACCGTTGTCCACATACAGTCGCTTGGGCAGTCCGCGTTTGAGCAGGGCCTGTTTGATACAGTCTTTGAGTGCCGTCAGGTGTTGGTCGAAATAGAATTGGGCGTGGGCGATCAGACGCGTGGCGTCGTCCAGAATCGCGATGAGATAGGTCTTGCGCATCCGCCCGTCCTTGCCAGGCAGCATCGGCCCGTACATCACGTCGCATTGCCAGCAATCGCCGGGCAACTCAAAGGCGTAAGCGCGCCGGTCGGCGCGCGGAGCGCGTTGCAGCCGATCCAGACCCTGGGCCTTCACGAACCGATAGTAGGTAGAAAGCGAAGGCGGCTCGATGTTTCGCGCACGCAACTCGGCCAGCACACCCGGCCCGTCCAGATCCGGATGCCCTTCGATCAACTGCCGAATCAGTTCGGCGGCCTGGTCCGACACTTTTCGACTGCGGCCTTTGTCCTTGCGCGTTTTGGGACGCAGGCCCTCTATGCCGTAGTGGCGATAGAGGTAGTACCATTCCTCGATGGTGCCCGGCATCACGTGGCACTGGCCGAGTACAGCATGAGGATGCCTGCGCTGAGCCTGGCGCTCAATCTCTTCCTTGAGCGCCCCTCGAATCGGCGGAATGGAAAGCAGCGGGGAGATAACCTGGTAGCGAAACAACGCGATGGCATCGGGATCCATCGTAGCCTCCTTTATGAAAAAAGTGTGTCGACCGGCTCCATCCGGTCGTTTTCTGGAGGCAGATTAGGTGGCCCGGTGCGAATATGGTATGCCTATGCGCTGTGTTTTTCGGATCGCCCGAAGACGGGGCGCGATTTTGGGAAGTTGCACCGGCGGCAATGTGGTGAAACACCTCGTACGCGTTGAACGCGGGCTAATGAGCCGCCCCAATAGAAGGATCAAGTGGGCGTCGGGCGGAATCGGTGGTGTAGAGATGGACCATCCCATCCATGTGAGTCCCATCCGGTCGGCCTCACAGCAGTCCCTCCTGGCAATGTTTGTGAAAGATGCGTCCGTGGTGAATAAAGGCTTTTCGTGGATCCGGTTGGACCTGTTGCATCCACAGGATGACCGTCGCCATGTCTCGATGCTTTTTGGGGATTTCGCGGGATGCTTCAGTTATGCGGTCATGGATGCGTGCCAGATAAGCACGTAGTTTCGGCAGACGCTTGATGAACCTGTCGCGCATGGCCTGGGCTTGGGCGTGGTGAGTGGTCTCAGAGGTTAAATCCCTGCGCGCCTCAAGCAGTGAAGCGCATAGAGACAGGCCTTTGAATACCAGCGCGTATAGAAACACGGCCAGGATGGCAGGGCCTGTTTGCCGCCGTGGCAGGCAGAAGTCGGGCAGCAGCGAAACGGTCTTTCCCGTGCGGGGGCATAGCAGGCGAAGGACGGGAATCCGTGGCATTTGGTCCTGATCATCGAACAGGGCGCCTCGATGATACCAACCATGCCGCCGCAGGTGCGCGTTGCCAGCACAAAAGGGGCAGGAGCGCTCAAACGTCCCCAATGCGGCTTCGGGATCGCTGAGATAGGCGTTGACAGAACAGGTTATGGATACAATCCTTTGCATCGCATCGTAAAGTAGCTGGGGATGCGGATGCGACCGCACCCTGACATTAAAGCCCCCCGCAGTTCCTGCTGCGAGGGGCTTTCTTTTTACAAAATCACCGGATTATCGCAGGGAGAAAATGGCACTTAGCCCTGATGTAATCTGAAGACGAGCTACTGTTTTACGAGGGAAAAACGCGAAGCCTGACAGC
>CAZXOK010000016.1:0-4430 GCA_964642175.1 uncultured Chlorobiales bacterium
CCAAAATCATATAGCGGTTGGTAAAACGATACATCGGTGTACATGTCGGTAAGTGCATCTCCCAATAGTTTTTGTTTGTTAGGCAAAAGAAACTTCCAATAAGAAAAACTTACCGAAGTACTTACCCTTGGCAAATAATTGGTTTGCAGTATTTCAATTTCTGCTTGTTTAATCAGCTTGTTCTTTTCGGCTGATTTAAGCGTATAATTATTTTGCAAGGCACTGTCGAGCAATTGGGATAAGGTGAGATTTTTAATGCTTTCCTGGGCAAAAAGCTGGCTTACTGCCATTAAAAAGGAAAACCCTAATATTGAAAGTTTTATTATCATTCTGATTTGTTTTTTATGGGGCGCAGATAACACTTATTCCACGAATTTGTGTTATCCATGTTCTGTTCCTTTTATTTTACACCATTCTGTTTCAATACCTTCACCAGTTCTTCTTCAGGAAAAAATCCTTCGTGACGGAAAAATTCTTTGCCATCTTGATCTAAAAATACTTGTGTTGGAATTAAATTTATTTTGTATTTAGCAGCATATGACCTGCCTTCTTCTGTCCACACATCGTAAAAAATCACTTTTACATCCTTGCCATACTTTGCTTCGATAGATTTCATAATGGGCTGCATTTCTTGACAGGGGATACAACGCACCGAACCTAATTCGATAAAGGTAATTTTGTATTTTTCTTTATCTTGTTTTTGGGTAGTTTCGATTTTTTGACTGATTTTATTTTTTTCTTTTTTATCCTGATTGGTGTTTTGCGTACATCCTGTAAAGGTAAAAGCCGTTAGTAAAAACAGAATAATTGAAATTTGTTTGTAATTTTTCATTGCTTAATATTTTACTATTTTATAAATTTTAAAATTAAATTAACAACAACTACCTGTTTCATCACTTGAGGATGAAGTATTGCAGCCACAACCACAAGCTTAATTTATCGTGAATGAAACATTGCTTTTTAAAAGGGAATCCTTGCTCTTTCCACTTCGAAAAACCACCATCCTGATTAGCCACACTTGGGTAGCCCTGCAAATTAAGCAGATTTGCTACTTTAGTGCTGCGACTACCTCTTGGACAGACTAAAATGATATTTTGGGATAGTATCGCGTAAAGTGTGTAAATAGATAGTTATTGTAAGTTTAAACGTTGTTCAAAAATAATCATAAACTGATTTAAAATAAGCCCCCAATCTCTGATAGGCAGTGTCCATTTTTTTGTCACCTCATTAACAGCAAGGAATACCGACTTCATCACAGCGTCATCAGTTGGAAATGAAGTTTTGTTTTTCGTGTATTTTCTGATTTTACCATTGAGATTTTCTATGATATTGGTGGTATAAATAATTTTACGGATCTGTACAGGGAAGTCAAAAAAAGGTGTAAGTTCCTCCTAATTTATGCGCCAGCTTTTAATCGCATAAGCATATTTATCGCCCCATTTTTCATCCGGAGCATCAAGTGCGGCTTGTTTGTTGGGCGCGGTATAGATGTCCTTCATATCGGAAGCAAAAGCCTTTTTATCTTTCCATACGCCATATTTTGCACTGTTTCTAATCTGATGAACCATACAGATTTGACGGGTAGATTGCGGGAATACCGTGGCAATAGTTTCGGTAAATCCATTGAGATTATCTGTAACGGTAATGAGAATATCTTCAAGGCCGCGTGCTTTCATATCCGTTAGAACAGTCATCCAAAACGCCGCTGATTCAGTTTTTCCCAACCATAAGCCAAGAACTTCTTTACGCCCATCTCTGCGCAAACCAATAGCGATATAAATGGTTTTATTGATCACTTTTGAGTTTTCTCTCACCTTAAATACCATACCGTCCATCCAGACCATCAAATAAACCGGCTCCAACACCCTGTTTTGCCAGGCAATAATATCTGTTGTTATATGCTCGGTGAGACATCAATATCATAGACTTCACAAATTTGCTCTTCAATATCGCTGTTTGACATTCCCTTCGCATAAAGAGATATAATCACATTCTCTATCCCATCAATCATGCTTTGACGCTTACGGATAAGCATAGGTGCAAAAGAACCTTCCCGGTCTCGTGGCGTTTTGATTTCATAGCTGCCGTGATCCGTTTTAAGTCGCTTTTTGCTGTGACCATCGCGGGAATTGGGATTATCTGAGGGTTGGTGTTTTTCGTATCCAAGATGGGCAGCCATCTCGCCTTCTAACAGCTGTTCTATCCCTCGCTTTTGAAGTTCATGCAGGAACTCGGTTAATTCATCACCTGTTTTAAACTGCTTTGAAAGTCACTGTTTAATAACTCGTTTTTAGTCATCGTGTGTTTTCTTTTTTCATAGTAATCTTAATTTTAAATTGTAATACAAAATTAAAATCGCTTTCCCATTTACTCACTTATTGAAATACTACCTTCGTACCCTTTCTGAGCAGCTTCTTTACATTTTTGTAGTGCTTTCTGAAAGTAATTTTTGTTTTCATATTTAGCATCTTCATTTTTTTTTCATCCGCCATGGATGGCGGATTAAATGACGGGCAAGAATTATTTCTTCATCTTCTTTCCTCACCTCGGTATGTCGTGCAACGGTCAAGTATAAGCATAGTGCGGGATTTCGAAGCACTTTCCTGTCAAGTTACAAGAAAGTTTGAGCGGACTACAACCTTAGAATTTACTGCTGTTTCGGCTATTATTTTTGCACATTGTTACCACCCTGTGCTTTTTCTTTTTCTATTATTATTACTAAGTCATAAAGGTTTTGGGGTAGATTGTTTTTTTCAATTTCCCAAATCATCTCGTAGTCAATTCCAAAGTATTCATGAGCAATTAAATTCCTTAGTCCGTACATTTTTCGCCATGGAATTTCAGGATATTTTTCCTGTATTTCAGGTGGGATATTTTTTGATGCTTCTCCAATAATCTCAAAATTCCTGATAATAGCATCTACAACCATATAAGTCATTTTAAATTTCCTGAAGTCAAGGTCGCCAAGATATTCTTCAATCCTTTGCATTGACTGAAACATATCTTCAAGATAAAGAATAAATTCTCTTTTAATTGGACTCATATGTACTTGACATTATTTAAAATAACTTGTCTTAATTGCTCTTTCAGGGCTTTGTCTGATACTAAATCAACCTTTAGCTTTAATTCATTCTCCAAAAGTTCCTGAAGGTCAAAAAATTCCCATCCCAGTGGTTTTCTGAATGATACCAAAATATCGATATCAGAGTCCTTTCTCTGTTCATTTCGCGAAAAGGAACCAAAATATCCAATTTTGTCAACAAAATATTTTTGTGAAAGAATAGGTTTGAGTTCTTTAATTTTATTTTCTATTTCTATACTTGATTTCATATTTCAAATTTAATAAATTCTAAATTGAATTGAACATCTTCCTTTTGTCAGCATGGGTGGTAACGTTTCAGGATAACCGCAGTGTGTGTTTGGGAGTATTTCACTGTCCGTCTACCGCAAAGTTTCATAAGAGCAAAATACTCATTTTAAGCCACAGAGCCCGCATTACGCTTATACAATGTTGTAGCCTGTGGTTCTTCATTTCTTTACAATAAAGTTTGCCCTTTTTTCCAAGTCGTTGAGGTCATTTTCTTCTTTTATCGTTTCTTTTCCCTTCCGGTAAACCATCTCAGCATGTTTGACTACAGCTTTTTTATGGTTTTCCTTTCTTACTGTATTTGATATGGTTTTTAGTGTTTCCATCAATCTCATAATTACCGCAGTACTTCCTCCTGAAAATTGTCTGATTTGATTAAATGCAGTATCCAACACTCCTTCAAAATCAAAAACATCAGCGATGACTCTAAGGTTTCCTTCTTCGTCAACACGATATTTTGAAGGGAATTGTGCTCCGGCCAAGTAACACATAGTTGCGGTTAGGTTATCAATGCAGGCAATTGCAGTAAAAGGGTCGTTCACACCTGGTGATAATGCCCTTGCGGCAATTTCTACCATTTGATGGATAGAAAATTCCAAATCTTGTTGGGATGTTTTGGTCTTCCCAAAAACAAATTGGCTTAATAGTTTACCTGTAGATTCTTCATCCCAATCTTTGTCTGAATACAATACACCAATTTCTCCACCTTTCACCATAAAACTACCCGGTCTGAGTTCTAATTTAAACAAGGAATCATTAGTGGCTACTATTTCTAATAATACTTCGCTGTCTAAGTATTGCAGATAACCACTTTTAGGAGATTTAATAGAAGTACATTTTTGATAGGCGGAAATTGCAGTATCCTCGTCAACGTATTGTTCTTCTTTGATTTCATCTCCCATATTTTCTGGAAAGAGCGTTTCTACTTGCTCGGAAATAAGGTCTGAAATATCAGAAATAACCTTGTCGGCTTGTATACTTGTTGCGATTTGGTGTATAAATATGATGAGCAAAATAATGTTTGCTATGGCAGCTAATATGGCAATAAAAATAGAAAGGGATG
>CAZXOK010000017.1:0-3940 GCA_964642175.1 uncultured Chlorobiales bacterium
GCATAGAAAATATGCATCGCGATGGCCAAGAGTGCAATCTATCGTGCACCACGTTGGTTACATGGACGGCACGTGAGCTCGCTACGCTGGAACGAAGCGGAGTTGTTGGATTTACCGTAATTCCGGCAACTTACACGGCAAAACTACGCACCAAAGGACCTGCACCCGCCAATCGTCCTCCTTTTTGGGACAATCGTCAAGGTGCGGCCTTGAGCGCGGCAGTAGTGTGACGCAGGTTTTCCCAAGAGAGCAACCCCCCTGGTCCCCATCGGTTGGACGCAGGGTCGGACAGGAACAGCCGTGGGAGAAAACGGGCTCCGGCAAGAGAAAGACCGGAGGTCAGGGAGCCACGACCATCAGACTGCGAGCGGCATGTTTAATGGTGTGGGTTTCTGGCATTCTCGTTGGCCCCATGTTGGGTCTGTGTGCGGCGGGGTTTGCTGGCAGGGCGGCGAGTGGGTATGCTCGCCGCCCTTGCCAGGAGTGATTCAGTCGTCGATTCTGTCCTTCATTCGGTAGCTCTTTCCTGCGATGACGATGGTCTCACAGTGATGTGTGATCCTGTCGAGTACGGCTGAGGTGATGGTTGCGTCGTTGGCGAACGTTTTGGTCCAGTCCTTGTAGGCGCGGTTGCTTGTGATGACCGTTGAGGCGGTCTCGTAGCGGGCGCAGAAGACTTGGAAGAGCAGTTCGGCTCCGACCTTGTCCAGCGGCAGGTAGCCGAGTTCATCCACGACCATGAGCTTGGGCCGGAGGTAGCGGCGGACGGCGACTGCAAGGTTGTTGTGAGCTCTGGCCTCGGTCAAGTGGTTGACGATGTCCACTGCTGATGTGAACAGTACCGGCAACCGCTGCAGACATGCTTCGTAGGCGAGTGCGGTGGCCAGATGGGTCTTGCCCAGTCCAACCCCGCCGATGAAGACCACGTTGGCTGCCTGGCGCATGAACGACAGGGTGAACAGGTGCTTGACCTGGTCGCGGTTGATTTTGGCCGGCCACGCGAAGTCGAAGCCGTCCAGTGTGCGAACGCCCTTGAGCTTCGCTTCTTTGATGCGCCGCTTGACCGCGCGAGCATGTCGCGCATCCAGTTCGCCGCGTGTGAGTCTCAAGAGCAGGTCGTGTGTGGTGGTGTTCTTCCTGGCTGCGTCGGCCAGTTCGAGCTCGTGGTTGTCTCGGATCCATGTCAGCCCAAGTTCGGTGAATGCCTGGGTCAGTGGTGAGTCCGGTTGTTTCATGACTGTTCCTTGCCATAGATCTCCAGATCCGGTTCAGGCAGTTCGAGTTCAAGCAGATCTGCGCGTCGGGTGACATGCAGCGGCCCGGGTTCGGGCATGGCTCTCGTGCGGGCTTCGAGGATGTTGTGGACGTACTCTGCGGAGAACGCGCCGTACTCAGACGCGTCGGAGATGGCCCTTGCGAGAACATCCCTGCCGTGTGCCTCGGCAAGCGCGTTGATGCGGTCTACGTGGTCGCGCCAGGCGGCGCGCTTTTCGCGCAACCCGGTGAGGTAGTCGGCCGCGTCCGGTCCGAGGCTGAAGAACCGTGTCAAGCGACGTCGGTCGCGGCTGTAACGCATCTTCAGCACCAGGGCGCGTTCGTGGTCGGGATCGGCGATCTCCTGCTTGCGTCCGACGTTGCGGGGATGGTCCGCGAGCAGGTCGCCTTCCAAGTCGCGGATGACGATCCGGTCGGCGTACCGGCAGACCTGAACTTTCCGTGAAGCAGCGGAACTGGGCACGCTGTAGCGGTTGTCGTCGACAGTGACGCGGAACCGGCTGTCAGCAACCCCGATCTTGAGCGCAGCACAGTCATGCGGGCCTGCCGGAAGCGCACGCAGTGCCTGCCGTTCTTCCTGCTCGAACACGTCACACGGCCGCCGCCCGGTGGTTCCGTGCACGCGCCTGTTGGCGACATTGGTCGTCCAATCGAAGAGTGCGGGGTTCAACACCTCGGGCACACAGGGCTCACGCCCGGCAAGGAAGCCGCCCTTGATGTATCCCACAGCATGTTCAACGCGGCCCTTTTCGTTGGGGCGGCCGGAGTTACAGGCCCATATCTGGAAGCCGTAATGCCGCGCGAAGTCCTCGTAGGTCGGGTTGAACCGGGGCGGTTCGTCGCGCCGGCGCGGGGTGAGAACCGCTGTGCGGCAGTTGTCGACCATGACCCGTTCGACCACGCCGCCGAACGCTTCGAATGCGTTGCGATGGGCTTGCAGCCAGTACTCCATGGTCTCACCGAGGAAGAACTCGGCGTACATCATGCGGCTGTGAGCGAGTACCATGGCGAAGAACGACAGACGGCGGCGCCCGCCCGGGACATCTACTCCCTGCCACACACCCCAGTCCACCTGGGCGCACTCGCCGGGTGCGAATGTCAGGCTCAGGTAGGCGTTCTTGGTGCGTGGCCGCAGGTCGGCCACGCACTGCTTGACCAGGCTGTAGCCGCCCGGGTAGCCTCGCTCAGTCAACTGCCGGAACAAGACCGCCGCACTCAGTTCCGGGTACTGCTGAATGCGCGCCAGGAGCCATCCCCTGTACGGGTCGATGATGCTGCCGCGCGGCTGGCTGGCACGAGTCGGGGGATGGACCGCACGAAGCGCCCTGCGGACCGTGCGGCGATGGATCCCTAGACGTCTTGCGATCGCGCGCTTGGCCAGTCCCTCGGCCGACAGGTCGTTGATCTGCTGCCAAAGCTTCCTGTTCATCAGGCCGTCTCCCGCAGCTGCAGGACCTGCCATACGGGCGGCTCGTAGGCGACCAGGTCGGCTGCTTCCAGTTCCGCCCGTGCCTGACGAAGTCGGTCAATGTCCATGCCCAGACGACTCGACAGCGACCGCTCACTCCACCAACTCACCCCCTCGCCGTCGGCAACAACAACCAGGAACAGGTACAGCGCCAGCGCGGCGTGCGAGCAACGCTCCACGTGATGCTCCCGGACCAACCTGTGATCCACCCAGCCGAACCCGCCGGCGATCTTGCGGATCCGATCCCTTACGAACGGTGCCTTCTCAGCGCCCATCTCCAGTGCCTCCTTCGTGGAACACGTCCTGATCGACCATCGACCAGGATCGCTTCCCGACACTGTGCACGTCATCGGAATGATCATGAATGAGCGTCTAGTAACGTTCGGCAACACCATGAGGGATAGGCTGTTGTGAAAAGTCAAGCGTCTAGTAACGCGCTCCGCCAGCCACAAAGCGAGCGTCTAGTAACAGCTCGAAAAGCACTCATCGGACCGGCGAACCCCGAATCGGACGGGCAACCGCCACACGTCGGCCCCGCTCCGCATATCGGTGCATCACTTCGCCGACCACCTGCGGATCTGACGTGTCCGCAAGCTGTGCAATCAGGCCGACCAGAAGCTCTGTCGGCGGCGGGCCCCGAACCAATAGCGCTGACTCCGCAGCGACGGGCTCAGCCTGCCGCGAACGGCAATGGCGCATACCATCACGACAGCGCGTACGCTCCGACTCCCGGAACCCCGCTTCCTCCGCCAGGCGACGCCGGTAGTACTTCCGCTTTCGCTCACGGTCGCGAGCGCGACGACATTCCGAACGCGAACACCACTGCTGACGGTGTTGGTTGTACGAGTCAGGCCGGAACTTACGGCCGCAATGCCGGCAGACCGGCAGACGCTTCCCACCCATCGGCTCAACCTCCGTCTCAGAAAGCAGCCCGCATCACAGGCAAGGCCACGACTGAAATCGTCGAGTCAAAAAGAGGGGGAAGAATAGACGAACCAGAGGAAGAAGCGGCTTCTCAACGACAGAAAGCCGAGAAGCAGAACCAGGAAGAAGAATCACCCCAGTACTGGGGCCAGTGAAAATGCCAGAAAGGCACCACACGAACATGCCCGTCAGGGCACACTCTCAACTTGGCGGCGGGAGATTCCGCAAATCCGTGTTCGTTGACCGGAAAACAAGGCTCTTGGGCTCGCGATA
>CAZXOK010000018.1:0-3863 GCA_964642175.1 uncultured Chlorobiales bacterium
GTTCAAGTAAGGCGCTTTCGCGCAGGCGCTGACGCGTCGTACCACGCCCCACTTTAATGCATCATTTACAGTACGTCTCCCGGGCCGGATGAGCCGGCCCGAAAACCAAAGGAGACGTACCATGTCCTACAGCACGGTGGAGCGGTATAAGGCCGCCCAGCACTGGTTTCAATTGACGGTCGAAGGTTTGCTGATCAATGGGAAGCGTCAGCGGAGCGCGGAGACCTACGCGCGTGAAGTGAGGAATTTCGTAAAATGGGCGCCGGGTCCTGTCGAGGAGACTACGGAGGAGGATCTTCGGCAGTTCATTCTTTATCGCCGGAACGACTGCCAACTGGCCGGTAGTTCGATGCGCATCTTGTATGCCGGCGTGCAGTTTTTCTTTGAGCATGTATTGCAACGCGCATGGCCGCTGCTGGATATCATGAAGGCGGTTAAAGAGACCCCGCTGCCTGAAGTGCTTTCTCGTGAGGAAGTCTGGCGTGTGCTCCAGGCCATGCGGGAGCCCTGGATTCGTGGGTACTATCAAACGCTCTACACCTGTGGGTTGCGCCTATCCGAAGCGCTCAATCTTACGATCCATGACATCGACAAAGCGCACATGCAGTTGCGTGTGCGCAAAGGCAAGGGCGGCAAGGATCGCCGCGTGCCCCTGCCGTTGCCTACTTATCAGATTCTTCGACGCTACTGGGTGACACACCAGAATCCGCTTCTGATTTTTCCCGCCCTGGGCCGGGACCTTAAACAGGGCCCCGTTGCCCGGAAACCCATGAATACGTCTACGGTACAGAACGCGCTGCAGCGCGCACTCAAGCGCGCGGGCCTTAGCCGACCGGGCGTGCGCCCGCATACTTTTCGTCACAGCTATGCGACCCATCTGCTTGAAGCGGGTGTTCACATCCATGCGATTCAACGCTATCTTGGGCATACCCGTCTGGCGACGACCCTGGTTTACTTTCACCTGACGCGCGTCAGCCACACGGAGTACCAGCACATTATCGACGAACTGATGAAGGGGGCCTGAGCCATGGGTATCATCAGTTCAATCTTCAAGCAGTATGCGGACGAGTACCTTGAGCGATACGGTGCGCGGATGCCGAGCAATCACCGGAAGGTGATCAAGGCCATTCGCACCTGCCGGACCTCGGCCTGCGGGATGAATCACTACAGTTGCGAAAATGGCGATTACAACCACACGGTGTATCGAGGTTGCGGCAATCGGCACTGTCCCAATTGTCAGCAGGCTCGCTCGGAGCAGTGGTTGGCCAAGCGTCTTTCCGAGCAACTGCCGGGGCCGCATTTTATGGTGACCTTTACCGTACCTGCTGAGCTGCGTCCGTTGCTGCGTTCCCATCAGCGCGATGGCTACACGGCGCTGTTCGAGGCTTCTTCCCAGGCGCTGAAGGAACTGGCGGGCGATATGCGCCTTGTAGGCGGCGACCTTCCTGGTTTCTTCGGGGTGTTGCATACGTGGGGGCGGCAATTGTCCTACCATCCGCATATCCATTACGTGATTCCGGGGGGCGCGGTGTGTCGTAAAAGCAAGCGTTGGATGCCCTCTCATGAAAAGTACTTCGCTCCGACAGGAGCGTTGTCGAAGCTGGTGCGCGGCAAGTTCCGAGACGCGATGAAGGCACGCGGCCTGTATGGCGAGATTCCCTTAGAGGTATGGGGTAAATCGTGGACGGTCGACAGTCAGGCCCTGGGCGCCAATACGTCTGGGGCCCTGAAGTATCTGGCGCCGTATGTGTTTCGAGTGGCGATATCGGACAGTCGCATCGTTCGCTTTGAGCACAGGCAGGTGACGTTTCGCTACCGGGATTCGGAAACAAACGAGGAGCGCATCATGACGTTGGAGGTAATGGAGTTTATGCGGCGTTTTCTACAGCATGTGCTTCCGGTGGGCTTCATGAAAATCCGGTACTATGGTTTCATGGCACCGGGAAGTTCCATCCGGCACGAGGATCTTGTGTTGATGATCGAGACGGCTTACAGCTTCGAGTTGCGGCGTCCGGAAGTGCCCGCCCAGACACTCGTGGAGCGACGTTGCCCGCTTTGCGGTGGCCGCATGGAACTGGAGGCGACCCTGTTGCCGCACGAGATGCCCATGGGGCCCACGCGAGTCTCATCGATCATAAACGCGGGCATCGGCTGATCGCGAGCCGGCAGGACCTTGGTATAAGTCGCATCAGCATGGTCTCAGGCCGTCCAGCCTTGAGGCTGCAGGGACATTATGCGAGCATCTGGATTTGAGCGGAAAAAAGCGGCCATGAGACGCCAGAAAACATACGAAAACGGCTACAGCGAAGGTTACTTTCAGGCCATGGAGGCAGACCCGACCTCCGGCATGCCCTTCCGGAGTGTCCGGCTTTTCGCTCTTTACCCTTGCGCAACTTCCCCGTAAGGCAGCGCCTTCTCGAACACAGGATTGAACTGACCCCGGCGCTCCGCTTTGTCGAAGCGTCCACCGGGGGGGTAATCTTATGATGTCATGAAAAATCTCATCGGACCATCTGGGGTCAGATCAATCCATCGTCGTTAGGTGGGATGGTTTTGTGGATCACGACGCTTTACTGCGGTCCCCGCAGTCGCACTGGCAGAGGCCGCGGTAAAGAAGGACGAGGCCTTTTTCCCGAACAGGCCCTGCTATGTTTCAGCAAAGAAGTGAGTCCCGCTTTAGCCAGTGAAATTGGCTACAAGGCCGCCCTTCTGCCATCGTTCGAGTTGGCACGTCGCGAATTGGCCCGCACAGGTCTGGACCTTGGCATCAAGACGATTCATACCACGGCCTGTCGTGTAGGTTTTGAAGTACTGACGGCGCGCAAACGCGATCTGCTGCTGTGGCGCGAAGGACAACTGCCCCCAGGAACGGTTTTCAAAGGTAAACGCGTTGGCGTCATGCCGGATGGCGGTCGTATTCGTTTGCGCGAATGCTTTCGTCCGCAAAGGTGGGTGAAGTGCAAGGGGCGTCACAAGCTTCGACCGCGCAGTTGGCAAGCTAATTGGCGGGAACCGAAACTGTTTGTGATCTTTGAATTGGACGAAAAGGGGCGGATGAAGGCGGGAAGCAAACCTTATATAGACGGCACCTTGCAGGGACCGGATGCCTTTATGGAATTGCTTGCCATGCGGCTTCATCAGTTGGGGGTCGTGAATGCGAGCGAAGTTGTATTTGGAGCGGATGGCGGAACGTGGATCTGGAATCGCATAGACACGGTTACGCATATGCTCGGCCTGGATTCCACGCGGGTGATCAAGGTACTGGACTTTTTCCATGCGGCCCATCATTTGCATTTGGCGCTCAATGCATTGGGGTTCGACGCCGAAGCACACGCACGGGTTTTTCGCAGACAGCGCAGACAACTCTACAAAGGTCGTATCGATCTAATCATGGAAGAGCTAAGAGACTTTGCGAAGGCCCTGAATGTGAAAGCTTCACAAAAGCGGATCGTCCAACGAGAGATAAACTACTTTGAAAAGCATGCGCCCAATATGAATTACCGCATGTTGCGAACAAAAGGTCGACCTATGGGTTCAGGGGCCATAGAGAGCGCCGTTCGAAGGGTGCTCAACCAGCGCCTCAAGGGCAATGGCATCCAGTGGTATGCTGACAATGCGGAGGCGATCATGGCTCTGCGTTGTGCCGTGCTGGCCGACCGCTTCGACGATACACTTGCGCATGCGCGCGCGACGATGGCCACCAATAGGGAAATCGATTGGAAATGGTCATCCCCGGACATGCGAGCAGAACTAATACCCGATGAAGCAGATCATGCTACAGAGCCCATAGTTGTTACTATACAAGAACTTAAGAGAAATATTGCATAACCACATTTTTGGAATGCTCCCTTCAGAAGAGTCTC
>CAZXOK010000019.1:0-3755 GCA_964642175.1 uncultured Chlorobiales bacterium
TATGTACAAAATAATAGGGAAATAAACGGACATGTCCGTTTATACAAACGTTGGCGGTAATTGTAGAAAGACACTCACATGAGCAAACAAATTGATATAATTTCAGATTTCGAAGAGTTATTTAAACTCAAAGAATTTTATAAGGATAATAAAAAAGAACCTTATGAATGTACTTATGAGCTTATCTCACATTCTCTTAAAAACGAGTACATTGACAATATTGATAGTAAGATTGAAAGATGGATTAATATCTCTCATGTATTGTACTTTAAAGATGTTCCACCCGTTAAGTTCTATTTTCAAGCTAAAATGCTTTTTCGTGATGGGTTTTATGAAGCTGCCATTACATTATCAAGAAGCATTTGCGAAATGATTTGTTATGAAAAACTAACAAAAATTAGCCATCCATTTGGAAATTACAGTGACTTGGAACTTGAAAATTTTAGGACTCTTGTTAAATATTTGGCAATGCCTAAAGAGATTGACAGGCTGATTTTTGAGAAAGAAATCATAGACAAGATTACGCTAAATGATGATAAAAATTTTATAAAATCTGTTTATCAGCTAAATCAAGAGAAAAAAACTTACATATTTAAAATTGAAACAGGGAAAACCGCCAAGAATCTTAATAGATTCTTTGATATTTTCGAGAAGATTAATTTTATCACAAAAGACATCTTTCCTAAAAATTCATACGACATTATAAATAAAGTATATGACAATGGCAACACCTATGTTCATGCGAGAAAAAGTTCCAATACCCCCAAAGATGATGCAATTTACAATCTAAATGGGATTGGAGAAGTCTTATATGAACTTTACGGAGTAAACGAAATTCCCATTAACCAAACTATTAAATCTGGTTATACTGACTTCCCTGATATTTGTACAGGAATGAATTTTGCGTTGACTGCATTTGCAACACCTGAAGCTGCATTGACAGGATATTTGAATCTTCCTTCTCAAAAACAAATGGAGAAAATGCTTTCAGTTAAAGGTAATTGGGAAGGTGAATGGACTTCAAAAGATTACAAGAAAAAGAAAGGAAACTTAAACTTTCATATTGACGGTGAATATCTTCTTGGAGAATTAGAAAATCTTAAGACAAATGAGCAAGCTGATACTGAGCCATTAGATATAAAACTATTCGGAGATTATTTCCGGATTAAAGGATTTAATCCGAATACTAAAAGACACGACAAGAAAAAACACAGTCATTTTGAATTAGAGTTCTTTAATGATTCGATTTTGATAGGAAGTAATTTAAATGGACATGGGAAAGTTTTATTTAAAAGGACTGATAAATAACAACATACCGCCAACACATGGTATAGTGCATGCGGGTTTCAGCGGTTTGCGAAGGTTTGTGGCTCGTAAAAAAGTTCGGTGTAAACTGATAGGAAATCGCCACGTAATCCCGCACGACACCATACCATCAAACGTTAGAGACAAGTTTGCTCAAAGCAAGGCAAAAAAGCTAAAATTTAAAAAAGAATAGGCCAATTAAAACCAAAAAGAAATGGATAAAAATTTAAAACAAATAGTGTGGTTTTTCATGTTACTAATCTTTCCAATTGCATCATATGCCCAAAAAGATGTAACACAATTTCTTGACATTCCTGTTGATGGATATAAGCCCGAAATGATAGAAAAATTGAAATCTAGAGGATTTACAATTAATCGACAAGTCGAGGATATCTTGTATGGTGAGTTTAATGGAAAAAACGTTAACATCTTTTTAGGAACAAATAATAATAAGGTGTGGCGAATTGCCATTAGAGACGAATATTCCACTGATGCAACAAATATTAAAATCAGGTTCAACAATCTAATTCAACAATTTGTGAATAATAATAGATATTCAACCCAATCTGACTCAATAATATCGGAATTTATTATTCCTAAGGATGAGGACATTTCATATGAAATGAAAGTCAACAAAAAAAGATATGAAGCTGTATTTTATCAAAAAGCAGTAAAGTATGATTCTTTAATTAACGAAACAGCCCTTCTTGTTGCGAAAGATACCCTGAATGATGAAGAATATGACAGGTTTTATGCCTTAATAGAAGAAACAATGAAAGTGTCAATGATTGCCTTGAATAAGCAAGTTTGGTTTATGATTAAAGAAGATTATGGTCAATATCGCATTGTAATATTCTATGATAATGTATATAACAAAGCAAACGGAAGTGTTCTTTAATGGTATAAAAAAATGAAAGTAAAAGTATCATAAATTGGTTCTACTGCGAACTAAAAAGAATGCGATTTTTTATTCGGAGTTGCGTCTATCATAGTTCCTGCTTGGTTGATAGTGAATCGCTCCGAAATCGCCACCTTCAGGTAGATGCAAACAGATGACTTCAATTGATGGCAACCAGAAAAGATGCGACAGAATGAACGATAGCTTCAAGGAATGGCAGGAATTGTGCTATGACTCGACAAACAATTCTCAATTTGCTGGATCTGATAGCATTTACTTTCGTGACCATGATTTATCAAAATCAATGAAAGTGGCATTGAAGGATATACTGTTAAGCAAGGAATCTTTGAATAAAGCAACTATTGATGCTCTTATAAAGAGAAAGTTGGTCAATGATGATTTATCGTTTACAAATGTCGGCTACATAGCTGCAATGACTCAAATTTCTTTACAAAAGCAATGCGAGCTACTAGGGATCCCCTTGATTAAGGCAGATTATGAAAAATCACACTCTCCTGAAAAGGATGCTGTAAAATATTATGAAAAGCAAGAGTGGAAAGGATTCCACTGTGAAGGAAAGTTGATATTTGATGTAATCACCTCAATATTCATTTCTGCTCTTAAACCAATTGCATTAGAAATTTTTAAAAATGAGGACGAAGCTGAATATCAAATATTCAACATGAAAATATTTCAAAAGCTAAGCAGAAAGGTCGGAGATATTACAAATATAAAAATAGGATCAATTTCAGTTGAAGAATTGATTAATCATTATTCGATTTATAGAAGCTGGTATGCTCCTGAGTTTTTAAAACGAGTAAGACCAAATTTTAACTTTGAAGGGTTAGAAGAGTTTGCACCCCGATTTGAAAAGGAAACGATAGCTAAAACATTTCAAATCTTAGGTACCTCGAATCTAAAAATAATTGCCGAATTGATTTTTCATAGACGAATTCCAAGAAAGGGATGGCCAGATCTAGTTTTACTTTCCGACAATAATTTTAAGTTAGTAGAAGTAAAGAGGACTGATAAAATGCATGCCAGTCAGCTAGTTACTCTACCAAAATTAATCGAATGTGGATTAAACGTTGAGATATGTAAAATATAAATATCAACTGAAGCGACCAAGCGGTATAGTAAAATTGGTTGGTCACCCTTCTTGTATGATTTATTAATAAACCCTACATATAACACGGACGGTATATTTAATAGGATTTGTCACGGTTTTTGCAAACCGTGCCCGTCACGCAAGCGGGGAACTGTCATTAGGTAGAGAGTCGAAGGCATTTAGAAGTAACGTTCAGAGTAATTACGGTGGATACATCTCGAAACATATTCAATAGCAAGAACTTATCCTACACCTCGAAGGATCGATCATGGTGGCAAAAACCGCGCCATACCCTCCTCGGTCTGGCTTTAAAAGCATTCCGCACTGGGCAGTCAACGCGCGGTTGCGCTCACCTTCGTCGGCTAACACCTACTAAACATACCGCCGGGCCGTTACCACCAATGCTAAAAGGCAGACAGAAATAAGAAAATGATGTTTTCATTT
>CAZXOK010000020.1:0-3720 GCA_964642175.1 uncultured Chlorobiales bacterium
AACTGCTGCTTTATATGAAAATAAGCGTGCCTGATGTACCATTCGTGTAAGTGTTCGTTCATTTTTAATGATACGCTTACAGAATTTCCAATCAGGGTCCGTCAGTAACTCTTGATTTTTCTGAGCATACAGAGCACATGATACAGGATCATCATGTCTCAAGATATCAAGAGCAACCGGACTACGCTCCCCATTCTCCCATTCAACCGTTATGTTGAACCTGGAACCTCTATATTCCGGATCTGATTTCCGTAAAGGGCCAGTATGTCCAACAATCTCCTTGTACTTCCACAAAATGTCGGATTCAGAATCCTGTTCGATGTGCCTGAGTATTTCGTTGTATGATAGAATTTCTTCTCTATCAGACTCATTGTAGCGGCACAAGAACTCATGTTTGTGGTCGGGGTCTTCAGCTAAAGATGTGTCATGGTTAATCAATTTTTCAACTATAGTAAGTCTAAATTTGTTACCATTTTCATCTTCATCAGCTATAAAAGAACGCCCTACAAGGTCGGCTGGGTGTACTATTACCGTCTTGAAATTATTGGGCAAGTCAGTGGCATTATCGTCGCCAGCAGATTGCAAAATGGGGGTACGATTGTTGACACGAAATGTCTCCCCACCAATATTTTCAACACGACGGTTACGATCGCTGTCAGTGAGCGCAGAACGCACGGAAGAGCGGCAAATGACTTTGTTTGTGTCAGCAGAAAGTATTTTATAAGTCATAACATGACCAACATTCTCTGCAATACCAACAAAGTAACCGAATCGTTCACGTGAATCCGATGGAAAATGTGAGTCGTCTTCCATGAAATATACTGGTTCGTAGAAGTAGAAACGAAGTAAAGGACTAATATCGTTTGTACTACCAGTTAATTTCTGAAGCGGTACTCCACGTATAGTATTATTGTAGATATTATTCAGTAGAAAACTGACATAACAAAGACATAATAACCAAGTATACGCAGGAGCGCTGACTCTATCCATTATCGTATTAACCGTTGTCTTAACGGTTTGGTACCTCCTCTCAGCAAAGTTTTGATGTTGATGATGTGGCTCGCTCTGCCAATCAGCTATGTGCAAAGTACGAAGTATGTCTTTGACTTTCGCACTGATTTCGACTTGTGCACTATCGCTAATTAATTTTGTTGGTGCACCGCGCTCGCGAATATTATCTTCAAAGGCGTTAACAAACTGTTTTTCAAGTTTCATGCCATATATATCCGTGACAAGTGTTTCCGTACCAACGAAAATTTGTGCGCAGGTAGAACCGTCATCAATCGCAGGTACTGTAGCAAAAACTGTATCCGTTGCGATCGGTTCGTGTCGTCGAGGAACATTGAGTGCCGGATTCTGGGCCTTAAAATGTTTCTTGAGTAACGATCCCGACGGGAGTCTTGCATGTTGGGTCGTACATTCCCAAGTTTTGGCTATGGTTTCGACTGGTAACCAACCAAACAAAGGACGAAGTTTCTCGAAATCTGGAGTCTTCGTTCGTACAACACTAGTGGGTACATGCGCTACAGGTGTGAAACTGAACTCATCTATATCATTAGATTCTAGTTCAGGAAAGGATTCGGCTACAGCAGTATGATATACTGAACGCTGTACGATGCCGTCAATTGAATCATCCTCTTCGGGTTCCGATAAAAAGAACGGTAACCCTTCATCACCACGATCTGGTTCCACAATGGGTGGGATGTATGGATCCTGATTATCGAAGCTGTTGGTTGCGGGATCGTGTGATTTAGTACAATCATCCACGGTCATATCCGTCTTGGCAACAACACGAGCTCGATAATCTCCAACTTCATCAAAACGATTGATATTTGGATCAACTTCTAGTGAAGTGTCCACATCAAAGAACCAATCATCGTTTTGCTCCAAATGATCATCGTAAGCACTTGGGTCCCACTCGGACTCATTAGTCAAAACTATATGAGGTAACGAGTCCCATTCGTCATCAGTGTAGGGACGAAGTGACACACGAGGTAAACCGTCGACTATATTTAAAGGAATAACAACACCTTCTATAGTCTTTAGAATCTGTTTACCACCAAGTTTCCTAGACCTGTCGTGTACTTCGTTGGCACCGTCTTCCAGTTGTAATGCGGAATGAATCGTCGCACCACGGCCAGTAATCGCATACTCATGGAAAATCGCAATGCGCTCCCCATATTGAGTATTGACTACACCACCCACCGTACCAATGGAGATATCGGTCATCTGATGACTATCGATACCCTCAATGTTACATTTCCGGTGGGTTAGGTGAATCACGCGAACATCATTCCCGGCAACTCCTGCATTGGCACCACGGTCGATCAACGAAGCAGATGAACTACTCTTCGTCTTTCCGACATAAATCACTTGGTGCGCCTTTGCACTGAACAAATTGCTTGTGGAGGACATAGGATTAATAACATAAGCATTATTGACTTGTCGCTTATTATTGTTATCACTATTATCGCTACCGTTGGGTCTCGGTGGTCCATTTCCAAGCATCCGACCTAATTGCGCTGGATGTGTACCTGCCTTTGGTTTTCTTTGACTAGCAGCATTGTTATGTGCTGTTTTCATCGCAGAAAAATCGGTGGGGGCATCATCGTACACATTCGGATTCGGATCGGGTTCCGGAGGCTCTTGGGCGTATTCGTAAGCACTTTCGTAAGTATTTTCGTGGGGCAAATCACTCCCCATACTTGCGAATTGGTCAAATGAGGAAGTATTAGCCTCATGAAAATGCACCTTGGCCTGCGGTTTCGTCAAAATAACCTGTTTATCGGCTTCAGATAGGGTATCCCAAGTAATGCGGCCTTCTGGTGACAGAGCGGCCCATTGAGATCCGTGAAGACGAGGTTGATAAGGACGAGATGGCGCAGTAAAACGAGAACGGTTGTTGGGCTGGGAATGAGTGGCATAAGCACGAATATCCGACAAAGGAGTATCGATATGAAATTCTTCGGATGGAGAAAATTCATCAAACGTGTACTCGTACGAATTGTCGTGAAAACGCGCCTGGCGTAACGGTCGACTACGCGCGACAGACAAAGAACGGTCATGCGTCTGGGCAGCGCTAAGTAGTAAGTTACGGTAGGCACTATAATTTAACGGTCGATTGCTAACAGCTTCCTGTAATTCTGCGTTGGTAGAGACGTTACGCAGGGTGGCATTCGGAAAAACTGCAGAAACCAATAACCGACGAATGAGTGAATCCGGAAGTGATCCGTCGGATTCTAACTCGCGATATAAACGGACTTTTTCATCAAAATGTGCCAGAAAATTCTCAGCACTACCTTTCCAAGAAGTATCTATACGAACCGAAGTAAGATACTGCATGATTTCATTCGCTTGAAGACGCGAACTAGTCGAATTGGTATAATGATCAACCAAATCACGGTATGCCATCTGTGCATTAAGTGTTTGGTGATATTGGCGGATAATTTTCTGTCCTTGATTTGTTAAAACCGTTTTATCAAGTGCGGCGTAAACATGTCGCTGACGAATTTCGAACATATCGGCGTCTTGAGCGGATGAAGGCGAGTAGTGTGAATCAATGACGTTTTCACATTGCTGTGTACGTACATGAATAACAAAACTACGATGCCAGGTGTCAAAATACGCATCTTGCTTAAACTCTTTATTAAAAACAGATAGATCTAATTTAACCTGTTTTCTAAGTTCAGCGACGGGGTCAACTGTTCGGTAGGCACTTGG
>CAZXOK010000021.1:0-3526 GCA_964642175.1 uncultured Chlorobiales bacterium
TGTAAGCACTTTTTTTGACATCGTAATTTTGCCCAAATTGTGGTCGTAGGATTTTGGGTTGTTTTCCAAGATTGGGATCGTATTTTGCGCTCATTTGTGTCGTAGTTTTACGACGAAAAAAGCCCGGACTTCGGCGAGCTCAGTCGAGTCGTTCAGTCCGGGCTTTTTTGTTTTTACAACAGGTTGAGCTGTTTGTTGTCTGCGTGTTTTTTACGACGGCACTGGACGGCCAGCACGGCGTGCGCCTGTGCAATGGGCGTGACGACGTCTTGGGCACTTTGGTTAGGTTGTGAGCGCAGGAGCGCGTCGATGTCGCAGAGCTGGTTTCGGACGTGTTTGAGCTCTTGGTAGAGGTCTTCGCCGTGGTGGGCGAACCAGTCCTGGATGGTTTTGAGCAGATACCTGGGGAAGTATGCTTGATAGCGCTGCGGGTCGCCGTGTTTTGCGATGTCGCCAAGCCTTTCGATAAGGAGCTTCTGGTAGGCCTGCGATGTGATGGGCAGTCCGCGTCGTTCGAGCCATGTGGCGGGCCAGGTGACGGTGTATAGGAGCATGCGGCGGTCTTGGTAGAAGCGTTTCTCGTAGTGCTTGTTTTCATAAAATCGTTGTTTGATTTGGGCGAGTATTTTTTCGGTGGGCAGTGTGTTTTTATTCATCGTCGGGGGCGGTGATCCAGTGGTCGTGCTCGCGCCAGTGCGGTTGCATCAGGGCGGTGTTGACGTGGGCGGTGGTAACGGTGGTGGTTTGGGTGCGCACGGCTTGCACCAGACTGGCGATGGTGAGGTTGACGGCGTGGCGCAGGATGCCGCCGCAACTGGCGGCGATCAGGTGCAGGGCTGCGGTGTCGAGGCGGCTGTGAGCCAAACCGCAGCGATCAAACTCGCGTAGGATGAACGCTTCAATGGCATCGGGCGTGAGGGCTTGCAGCAGCGCAGAGAAGGAGATGCGGCTTTGCAGGTCTTCGTTGACGGCAAGGGCGAGCTTGGCCAGCAGCTCGGTCTGGGCGAACAGGATGATGGCGTAATTGCCGGGGGTGTCTTCGAGCAGTAGGCGGAGTTTGCGCAGGTGCACCGGCGGCATGAGGTGGGCATCATCGATGGTCAGTGCGATGGCCTTGCCCTGGCGGTGCAGGGCGTGGGCCTGCTCGATGATTTGTTTTTCGACCTTCAGGTCGCCGCCTTCGTATTCGATGGCGAGGGAGGCGCACAGGATGCGCAGGGTGTTGGAGTAGGTGTGCATGGTGCGGGTGATGTGGGGACAGACGCGGCGGTCGCCGCTCTGGGCGAAGGCCTTGCGCAGGACTGTTTTGCCGGTGCCGGGGGTTCCGGCGACGAGGCAGAAGCCGCGCTGGTGGCTGTGCACGCGGAGGTTTTCAAGGATGTCTTTCTGACCTTCGAGCAAAGGCTGCTCGCCGTGGCTGAAGGGTGCGTGGGTGATACCGAAGTGGGATTGGATCATGTTATTTTTTTGGATGTTTGGATGTTTTGAAGTTGGGAGGTTTAGAGGTTTGGAGGTTTTGGAGCCGGGGGCCTGTCGTTGGCGATGCGGTCGAGGGCTTTGGCTTCGCCGATGCGATTGCCTTTGTAATAGACCGGGATGCGTTTTGGCGGACGGACTTTTTG
This sequence comes from uncultured Chlorobiales bacterium, assembly GCA_964642175.1. Taxonomy (GTDB): domain Bacteria; phylum Bacteroidota; class Chlorobiia; order Chlorobiales; family Chloroherpetonaceae; genus JANQGG01. Next base: position 1,623 of record CAZXOK010000021.1, read on the forward strand.
CCCGGTTGGGGCTTTGTCGTAGCGGATGTCGATAGTCTTCCTGCGCAGGTCGGCGGGTGCTTCGTAGCGGATACGTTTGTAGGAAAAGGTGTTGTCGGCGCCGACGCCGCGGCTCTCTTCCATCATAAAGAGTTCTTCGGCGTATTGATTGGGCGGAAGATACTGCACACGCTCGCGGTCGAGGGCGTAGCGCTCGACCGGCTTCATGCCGAGGGTGCTGTGGTGGCGGTGGTTGTATTCGTCCTCGGCCCAGGCGATGAACTGTTCGTTGAGCACATCGATGGAGGACAGGTCGAGCTGGCGAATCAGGAACTGGTCGCGCACGGTGCGGAAGAAGCGTTCGACTTTGCCCTTGGCTGCGCCGTCGCGCACGGGCGTGTGGCACAGCCGCACTCCGAGCCGGGTGCAGATGGCACTCAGCTCGGCAGAGGAGTAAATGGAGCCGTTATCGACGTAGAGCATCTGCGGCAGCCCGCGCTTGTAGAAGGCGCGTTTGAGCGCGGTCTTGAAGGCGGGGGAGTTCTCCTCGGCGAAGAACTGTCCGTGGCAACACACGCGTGAGGCATCGTCGACAAAAGCGATCAGTTTGCTTTGCACGAAGCGTCCGCTGGAAGTGGCCACGCGGGGGCCAAACAGGGTATCGGACTGCCAGGCTTCGTTGGCGTGGCGCTTGGCGAAGGCCAGCCGCAGTTTGTTGGTGGCGTCTTTGTCGGGCTTGAGCAGTTCGAGTTGATTGACCAGGCGGCGGAAGGTGTTCGGGGCGACCTGCTCGCGGCGCAGCAGGCCTTTTTCGATGCAGCGGCGGTAGAGTTCGGCCAGGTTGAAGCGCTGCCCCCGGAAGAAGGGTTTGACCTGCTCGATCGCTTCGAGCAGTTGCTCGGGCGAGACCTTGCGGGTCTTGCCCTTGTCCGAGCGCTCCTTCGGGCAAATCGCGGTGAAACCGTGCTTTTTATAGCGCAGCCGCCAGGTTTCGATGGTGCGGAAGGTAAAGCGGTGGCTTTGGCCTTCCTCATCTTCGAAGGTCAGTTCGCTGACTGAGCGGATGCGCTCGGTGATTGTTTTGCCCTCGGCCATATCGATGGCGGCGAGGACGCGCATTTTGACGTATTCAGTTGGATTTTTCATAAGCAACCCAGACCGTGGAGGCTGTTTTTGACAAAGTCCGCTTGCGTCTTGTGTTGTTGCTTTGAACCGTCCATCTTGGCGGTGGTTTAGACGACCAAATCTCGGTCACACTCCCATCGGCCACGGCCTTTGGAAACGTATCTGGAAAGCTTTGATGAATGCTTCGCTTCCCAATACGAGACTCAGATGTTCAAACAGATCCGCCAGGATGCCGGCTCCCCGAGTCGGCGGTGGGGCCCGCGCCCGGCACAGCCAGGTGCGGACTTCACCCTGATTGCGCAGCAGGCACTTCACCCAGCGGTAGGCGCTGTCGGTGGAAAAGCCCGTCTTTGCCTGCTGCCATGCCGCCAGCACATCGCCCTGCAATTGTGACCACGCCAGAAAGAAACCGGCCAGTGCCGCGCCCGATACGCTGTGCCGGGGGATGATGCTGCCGAGATAAATGCTAAAGCTTCGCCCGCAACCCGGACGACTCTTCCGCCGCGGACAGCACCAAAAGCGCAGCCCCCGCACCGCGCCCGATTGGTCGACCAAAGCTCCGTGGCAGTTCAGTGTGCCGGACTGCCCGCAGTGAATGCACGTCAAAGCCTTCACGCCCTCCTTTAGGCCGCTGAACTCAGATTCTGATGCAACAAAACGATCCGGACACCCTGCTAGGAAATGACCGCCAACCCGGAATTGAACCACCCCTTAATTGCCATCGTAACATCCGCCCGACCCACGATACCCAATTCGGGCATTAACCCGCAGTTCCTACGCGGGGAATTCGGGCGTTTACA
>CAZXOK010000022.1:0-3495 GCA_964642175.1 uncultured Chlorobiales bacterium
CTTGCTCCCAATTAGCTATCTTGGTGGCAAGAGACTGCCATTCGAGGCAAACACATCGTGTATAAAACATTTGGCAATCAGTGGTTTATCAAGCGTTTCAGCTCGTATCAAAAGTAGTTGTAACTTGAACTTGATAGGAAATCGCTTCGTAATCCCGCACGACACCATACCATCAACCATTGGTAGCAATATTGGACGAAAAAAATGACATTTTTTGAATTTTAATTAAAATATAGGAGATTAAATTATGAAGAAATCAGTTATTTTATTATCAGTCTTTTTGTCATCCTTGATTTTCTACACTTACAATTTATTTGCACAAGAGCAAGATGACATTATTTCACTTTTCAAAGGAAGTGAAATAATTTATGATGACGGTATTGGGTTTGAAACTCATTATTATTTAACAGGACCAACTTCTCACAAAGCGGTTGATGGTAAAATTCGAAGACAATTCTGTAAAGCACCAGAAGGGGTTTCCGCATATGAAGTAATTAAAAATTATGAAAAAGCGACTCAATCAAAGGGTGGAACTATAATTCATTTTTCCAGGGAAGTAAAACCCTTTAAAGATAAAGAAACTGGGAAAACGATCCGGTTTATGAAAAAATTTTTTACGAAAGGAAGATTAACCCGTTATAATCCGTATTCCTATCTTCAGCTTCCTAATTTTGCACAGGATTATGTTTCAGGGAAAATTTCAACAGCAGAAAATGACATATATATAAGCGTGGCTGCTGCTGTGGTTGAAGGCAAGACCTATTACACACTTGTTACAGTTTTGGCTGAGCCAATGGATATGAATAATGTTACATTGAATGTATTGAATGAAGGTATTGCCGATAAAGGGAAAATAGCTATTTATGACATCTATTTCGATACCGGTAAATCTGAAGTTAAGAATGAATCAAATAGTGCATTGTCAATAATTGCAGATTATTTAAAAGATAATCCTGATAAAAAGTTTATAATTGTGGGGCATACCGATAATACGGGTGATTTTGATGCCAATGTTACTTTATCAAACGATCGGGCAAAAGCAGTAATTGAAAAGCTGGTAGCAGACCATGGAATTGAGCAGGCACAGCTTATTCCTTACGGTGTGGGTTCAGTTTCTCCACAAATGAGCAATGCTACCGATGAAGGCAAGGCAAGAAACCGAAGGGTTGAATTGGTTGAATTTTAAATACTGCTACCAACACGCAATATACGTAAGCCGGGCGACATAGATAAATTATACTTTTGTACATTTACTCAAATTCGCAACGGTTTGATAGGTTGGAGCTTCGAAATCTCGGCCTACGCATATTGTCAACCGTTATGCGCAATTGAGGCGGTGCAAATAAACTAACAATTGTTCTGATTATATCCGAACTATTTATTATCTTTACCGTAGAATGATTAAAGACAAAATGATTTGAGAATTATAAATAAACACATTCTGGGTAAACTGATTAGGAAAAATCGAGGCAACACAAAATTGGTGAAATCTGTTCAACAATTGATTTCAGATATTGAGGATAGCAATTGGAAAACACCACATGATTTAACCGAAAATCGTTTAGATGCAGATTGCGTTTATGGCGGAGAGTTTTATTTCTTCAATATCAATATTCATCGCACTTTGATAATGATTGAATTTGAAGAAAACGTTGAAGCAACGATTGTTTGGGCTGGAAGTCATGATGATTACGAACTGACTTTTAAAAACAATCGGAATGTAGTTAAAAAATGGTTGAGAGATAATAATTGGATTTAAAAATTAGTAATCATGAAAGACATTCTTGACATAAGAGAAATTGAGAAAATAGAAAGATTAGAGAATGAGTATGATTTGGAAAAAGCATCTCTACTTGAGCGCAAGTTGCGTTTACTGATTGATGAAAATCCAGATTTAAAACCTTTGCGTAAAAAGCTTCGTGATTTGATAAAAGATTACGAGGATAGAGAATGGTCTGATTTTGATAAAATCTCTGATTCACAAGTGGATGAATCTGATAAAGCTGAAGAGATTGTGAATTATGAGCAAAAATTTATCAATAAGCGAAAGGATACTATTCGAAAGAAACTAAAAGAGTATGATTTGACCCAGCAAGACCTCGGACTAATTTTGGGGCATCCTAAATCGTATATGAGCGAATTGATAAATGGTGTATCTCAATTTACATTAAAAGATTTGGTGATTATTCATCGGATTTTAGGAATTAAGCTAAATATTTTGATTCCTACTTTTCTTCAATCTGAGACAAGAGATAAAGTTAGAGAATCGATTAAGAAACTAAATAAACCAAAACTGGGATTTAGAAAAACTGAATTGGTATAATATCAACAGCGCATAACAGGCATTAAAAAAACATTGCGCTGATTGTACTAAATTTGAACAACACAACAATTTAACCAGCATCCTAACGGGCTGATAGGAAAAGAACTTTAAATGCGCAACGTTTCTTAGCCGCGAACCGGTAGCAATATTGCATAAAAAAATTATATTGTAATTTAAAAAAAGGAGTAATTATGAAAAAATTAAGCGTGTTATGGATGCTGATTTTATTATCAGCACTTGTGTTGCCTGCACAAGCACAGGATGAGATTATCAGCCTTTTTGAGGGCAGTAAAAAAATGTATGATGACAACATTGGATTCGAAACACATTACTATTTAGCAGGATCATCTTCTCTTAAATCTGTTGATGGTAAAATTCGAAGACAGTTCTGTAAAGTGCCAGAAGGTGTATCGGCTTATGAAGTCATTAAAAATTATGAGAAAGCCATTCAATCAAAAGGTGGAGAGATCATTCATTTAGATAGAGAAGTAAAAAGATTTAAGCTAGAAAATGGTGAATGGTATTACTACATGAGAGACGGCTTTGCCAAGGCAAGGATAAAACATACTAAAATAGTTCATGGCCACTTTGTATCGTATCTTGCGAACAAATATGTTGTGGGTAAAATATCTACCGCAGAAAATGATATTTATATCAGTGTAGCAGCAGCAGATGGTTTTTACGAATTAGTGACTGTAGTGGCTGAGCCAATGAAAATAGATAATGTTACATTGAATGTATTGAATGAAGGTATTGCCGATAAAGGGAAAATAGCTATTTATGACATTTATTTTGATACTGGTAAGTCTGATGTTAAAAATGAATCATCGAATGCACTAGCCATAATTGCAGAATATTTAAAAGAATATCCTGATAAAAAGTTCGCAGTTGTTGGACACACGGATAATACAGGTGACGTTAATGCTAATGTTACTTTATCGAAAGATCGTGCAAAAGCAGTCATTGAAAAGCTGGTAGCAGAGCATGGAATAGATCGGGCACAACTTATGGCTTATGGTGTAGGCTCTTTTTCTCCACAAATGAGCAATGCTACCGATGAAGGAAAGGCAAGAAACCGCCGAGTTGAATTAGTTGAATTATACTAAATACTGCTGCCAATCGAGTAGCCCGCCCTGCCTAATTCAGACAGGGTGAGGCTCTCACACCACTGT
>CAZXOK010000023.1:0-3287 GCA_964642175.1 uncultured Chlorobiales bacterium
TGGGAGCGTTGTGGTGGCATCGAAGGCACTGGGACGTTCCGGGCGTTGTAGCGGTATCGATCCAAAGCGACCGCCTGAGGCGGTCGCACTCCAAAGGAGTCTCCAAGCGAGTCAAAAATCATCCAGCACGTTTACGGCATCGGTTTTGAACGAATAGATTGTCCGGACCATCGATGGTTCCGCAGTGTTTTCAAACCAGGCGGCACTGCACCATGGGTATTGATTGGCGACCGGGACAAGACCGTGCTTAACCGCGTTTTGATGCACGTAGTTTAGACGGGCATGGTAGCTCTTCTCGAAGGTGAGCTTGGTCTCCCAGTAATTATGCCAGACCTTTCGATCCCGCGCGGCATCCAGTCCATTTACCCAGGCCGCACTGTGTTGATGCAAGTCGGCCAGAAAAATAGGAAGGGATTCCGCGCCATCCTCCGCCCCGCCGGGTGAGTGTCCCACAAAATGATAATGGTTTGGAAACACCGCCCACGCCTCCAGCTGCCAGCCATAATTTGACGCATACTTCAGCAGGCCGTCATGCAAAGCCTTCAAGCGCTGATCACCGGCAAAAAAATGGGCTTTTTTATAAGTGCCAGCGGTCACAATAAACGTCCCACCTTCACTCAGCCGATGCACCGGCGCATGCGGCCAATAGCGCCGCGTTGGAGGTGTTGGCTCCATAAAGCTGAATTTTCCAGAAATCCCCCCTATCGCAAGCAAAGACTTTGGAGTGCGGCGATCCTCGCCGCTTTGGATTGGAGTGTTGTGGCGGCATCGAAAGCGCTATGACGTTCCGGGCGTTGTAGCGGTATCGATCCAAAGCGGTGCGGAGCCCCGCACTCCAAAGGAGTTTCCAAAGTTCCCCCATTCACGGCCAGCGGTAGGGGGTCGTGTCGAATACGACCTCTTCCTTTGTGACCCGTGGGTCGCCGGTGGATTCGAGGTAGTCGAACAGTTGGCGTTTCAATTCTTGAATCCGCTCCGCCTGTTCCGGATCGTCGGCCAGATTTGTCAACTGAAACGGATCGTCGGGAATGTGGTAAAGTTCCAACGCCGGACGTTTCCCGAAGGCTAGTTCCCAGAGTGTGCGGTTTTCATGATCGTTGAAGCGCTCCATGAGAACCTCCTTGGTCGGTCCCGAATCGACGTCGAGGAAACGCCCCTGATCCCGGGTGTGCCCGCTGGGCAGGGTGGCACCGCCGGGCACGCCATTCGGCCAGCGGTCGGGCTCGAAGTTCACAATGAGCAGCCATTCGTCGGTGCGGATGGCGCGCGAGGGATACCCGGCCAGCGAGGGCGGCATCTGCGAGGTATTGTGCCGCTCGCGGCCGAAGACGATGAAGTCCCGTTCTGCATAGCTCGCCTCACTTTTCAAGAGCGGGAGCAGGGAGTGCCCCGTCATTTCCGGCGGGATCGGGAGTCCGGCGGCTTGTAGCAGGGTGGGGGCGAGGTCGTTCAGCGATACCAGCGCATCCACTTGCAGGCCCGACTGGATCCGGCCGGGCCAGTCGATGACGAGGGGCACGCGGGTGCCGAAGTCGTAGAGATTGCTCTTGGCGCGGGGGAAGGGCATGCCGTTGTCGCCGACGACAACGACCAGCGTGTTTTCCAGCACCCCTTCCGCCCGCAGGCGCTCCAGCATTTCACCCACCTCGCGATCCCAGCGCTGCACTTCGTAGTAATAATCCGCGAGGTCGCTGCGCACCTCCGGTGTGTCGGGCAGGAAGTCGGGCACCTCGATGGCGGCGGGATCAATGCCGCTGCGGACGCCGAGGCCGGTATCGTAGGGACGGTGGGGGTCGGCGGTTCCGAACCAATAACAGAAGGGGCGGGAGCGGTCCCATTCCTTGAGGAAGCGTTCAGGCCCCTTCCACGGGCCCATCGGGTGTGCCGCATAGCCACCGTCTTCGAATTTTCCCGGCCCCCAGGCTTTGCGGTAGTGGGCGATATCGTAGCCCGATTGTCGCAGCAGCTGCACGAAGTTGGGATGGTTGACGTCGAGCGCGCTCCAGAGGTTGGCCCCTTCGCCCAGGCGGTAAAAATCCTGTCCGGTGAGCAGCGCATTGCGGGCCGGGGTGCAGGAGGGGCTGGAGACAAAGGCATGCTCAAACAGGGCACCCGCGCGTGCCAGACGGTCGAAAACCGGCGTCTGCACCACCGCATCGCCATAGGCACCGGCGTGGGGCCAGCCCCAGTCGTCGGCGACGCAGATCAGGATGTTGGGGCGGGCGGGCAGCTCCGCCTGCAGCGGATGCCAGCAGACCGCGACCAAAGATAGCGTTAAATACAGTGCGATGGATTTTGCTGTCTCCATGGTGGGCTAATCGACCAAGGGCTCGACGTCCGTGCGGACGATGGCCGGTCGCGCATCGTCGGGGTGGGGGGTGATCCGCACGTTGTCGAGGACGACTCCCCGGGCGTGCCGGATGAAGAAACCGGCGGCCGGGAGGTGGCCGAACTGGGTGGCCTCGGGGTAGGCGTCGGCCTTTTCGGGCACGGTCTCCGGCTGGCGGGCCTCGGGTGCCGCCGAGTCGAGCTGGATGTGGATGTCGCGCAGGGTGATGTCCTGTAACGGGTGCTCGGGCAGGCCGGTCAGGATGCAGCCGATCGGCCCGGCCTGACTCACCCGGATGTTGGAGAGACTCACCTGACGGAGCGCACCGGTGGCGGGCCGGGCCGCGCCTTCCAGGTAGGGACGGTTGCGGCTGCCCAGCTTCATGAAAATGGGCGATTCGGTGCCGCGCACGGCGATGTTGCTGATGGAAATAGCTTCCATCGTCCCGCCGTCCACGATTTCGAGCGAAATGGCGCTGATGCCATGGGCATGGCCGTGGATGAATTCGCGCTGGAGTGAGGGAGCGACCACGCAGTTGCTGACCACGATGTTGCGGAAGCCGCCGTTCGATTCGGTGCCGCATTTGATCGCGTTGCAGTGGGCGCGGATGACGCAGTTCGTCACCACGACATCCTCGGTCGGGCGGGCGCAGCCGCTTTTGAGCGTGATGCCGTCGTCGTCGGTATCGCTGGTGCAATCGCTGATGCGCACATCGCGGCAGCCTTCGATGTCGATAAAGTCATTGTTCGGACGCACGTGGTTCCAGGCCGTCAGGCCGGTCACGCGCAGGCGTTCGCAGCCAAGGTAGTGCTGCATCCAGAGGCCGGAGTTGCGCAGGGTGAGTCCTTCGATGCGCACGTCCTTGCAGTCGATCATCTGGATAAGGCGGGGGCGTCCGTCCTTGTCGGTGCCGTCGCTCTCGAAGTGTGCGCCGCGCCCGTCGATCGTGCCCGAGCCG
>CAZXOK010000024.1:0-2936 GCA_964642175.1 uncultured Chlorobiales bacterium
CCGCGGACCGCCACGAGGCCGAGGCCTTCGGCCGCCGCCCCGACATGGTCGCGGCGATCCTGGCCGACTTCGAGACCTGCGGTCTTGTGGGGGAGGAGCCCAACAAGCTGCTTGCCTATTTAGCCGCTACCAGTCGCAAGACAGACGAGCCCTTGTCGGTGCTCTGCCTGTCCAGCTCCGGCGCGGGCAAGACCGCCTTGCAGGACACGGCCGTTGCCTTCCTGCCGCCGGAAGACCTCGTGAAGCTCACGAGCCTTTCCGGCAAGGCCCTGTTCTACAAGGACCGGCTTTCGCTCAAGCACAAGGTGCTTGCGCTCGAAGAGGGAGCCGGAGCCGAGGAAGCAAGCTACGCGATCCGGAACTTGATCAGCGCGGGCGAGCTCGTCATCGAGAGCACCATCAAAGACCTTGGCACCGGTCGCCTCACGACCATGGAGAACCGCGTCGAAGGCCCTTCAAGCGTGTTCCTCACCACGACCAATCCCGACACCGACCCGGAGACGAAATCCCGGTTCTGGGTGACATCCGTCGACGAGGGCCGCGAACAGACCCGGCGCATCCTGGCCTTTCAACGCCAACACCACACGCTTGACGGACTGGTCGGCAACATGGCCGTCGATGCGATCCTCAAGAAGCATCGCAACTTCCAGCGACTCCTGAAGCCGGTTGCTGTGGTCAACCCCTTCGCCGATCGTCTCACCTACGGTGACGACCGGCTCCAGGGGCGACGCGACCAGCCCAAGTATCTGAACCTCATCAAGGCTGTGGCCTTCCTGCGCCAGATGCAGAAGGACGTCCGGCAGACGCAGCGCAACGGATCCGCCGTCGCGTTCGTCGAGGTCGATATCGAGGACGTGCGCGTCGCCAACAAGCTCGCGCACGAGATCCTCGGCCGGTCGCTCGACGAGCTCAGCCGTCCCGGCCGCTCGTTGCTCCTGCTACTCGACGAGATGGTCGAGCAGATCGTCGAGCGGCTAAAGAAAGAGAACGACGAGCATGCCCCCAGTCGTACGGCCGTCAGCTTTACGCGGCGGGAGATCCGGGAAGCGACGGGCTGGGCGCACACCCGCGTTCACCGCTACCTCAAGGAGTTGATCGAGCTGGAATACGTGCTCATCGACACCGGCCGCAACGGCACGCTGTGCCGTTACCGTCTGGCCTACGAAGGCCAGGGCAAGAAGGGCGAGCGCTTCATGCTCGGGCTGGTCGATCCGGAGGCCCTGGCATGAAGCGCAACGATGCCACACCAACCACACGGCCGCCCCGGCCTGCCTGTGCGCCGCCCGCAGACAAGACCGATCGCCGGGGCGACGCCCCGGGCCCTCAATGCGACCAGGCGGAGCGTCCCGACAAGCCGAGGATCTGCGACTTCCGCGCCACCGCCTGCCTGTGCGATGCACGCAGACAGGCCCGGCAGATCGTGACGCAGCTCGATATCGAGGCCGCCATGTGGCAGATGCTCGGGAAGGAGCCGGAACGGTGACGAAACGGCCCAGCTTTCCACTACCTTTTCAGTACCTTTCCACCTGCTTTCCACCACCTTTTCAGTGGCCGAAATCCGGGGAACTCACCGCCAATCAAGGCTTTACGCCCGGACCTTTCCAGTGTCCGGGGGAAGGAGATATATATGTGTGTTGCGGACCATCATAAGCCCACCCATCAGAGTTCCAACTCGTCGGCCTGTCTGCGTGCGGCCCTGCCTGCGTCGTCGCGGCAGGCAGGCACGCACAGGCAGGCTACCGAAGCGATGCTCGCGCATCCCTTCGTTGCCGCCTACATCGAGCAGATGAAGGCCAAGCACTACGAGCCCGGCACGCTCGACAAGCGGCTCTATGCCGTGCGTTGTCTCTTTAGCTGGCTCGAACTGCAGGAGCCGTCACCGGCCCTGCAGGACATCACCGCCGAGGACATGGAGAAGTACCAGGCGCACACGCGCAAACGTGACATCGCCGGGGTGACGGCCGACAGCCTCATCGCCGACGCGCGCAAGTTCTTCCAGTTCCTCGAAGCGTCCGGCCGCATCTTCCTCAACCCGATGGAGCGGACCGTCATCCGCTGGACGCCTCGCCGCATCAAGCACGTACCGAGCGAGACCGACATGCGCAAGCTCCTGTCGGCCGTCGACACGGTGAAGCCCAACGGCACACGCGACCGCGCCTTGCTCGAAGTCATGTACTCGACCGGCGCGAGGCTGGGCGAGATCCTCCGTATGACGATCTTCGACCCGGACCTTGACCGCGGCACGGTTCGCGTGTTCGGCAAGGGCAAGAAGGAACGCGTGCTTCCCCTGGGCAAGCATGCCGTGCTCTGGCTCAAGCAGTACCTCAAGACCGCCCGCCCGAAACTCCAGGGCGACCGTGTCGAGATCACGGCGCTCTGGCTCGGGAAGACCGGCGACCCGCTGCACAAGAGCCGCGTCGACCAGATCGTCAAAGCCGCCGTCGACACGGCCGGGCTGACTCGAAGCATATCGTCGCACGCGATCCGCCGCGCCTGTGCTACGCACATGCTGCGCGGCGGCGCGCACCCCGTGCAAATCCAGATGCTGCTGGGACACGCCAACCTCAACAGCCTCAGCCAATACCTGCAAGTCACCATCACCGACATGCAGAAGATGCACCAGCGGAGCAAGCCCGGCCGATGAATACCAAGACGCTACACGAACACCTGGCCGATTACCTCGACTACAAGCTCGCGCTGAACTTCAGCGCCGAAACCATGAAGACCGTGCGGCGCAACTGCCGCGCGTTCTTCCGGTGGCTGGCCGCACACTACGAAGTCGTGACGGCCGACCGGTTGCGCAAGACGCAACTCGAGCACTGGCAGAAGCACCTGGCCGCGCACCAGACGCGGAAGGGCACGCCGCTAAAAGCAAAGAGCATCAACAAGAGCGTCGAGAGCGTGCGCGGCTTCCTCAAGTACCTGGCGTATCACGG
>CAZXOK010000025.1:0-2810 GCA_964642175.1 uncultured Chlorobiales bacterium
GACGGGCAGACGCCCAACGGAGAGCAAGAGCGAGTTGGCTTCCATAGAGTATAAGTGACAAGGGCCAGGACCTTGTTTACACCGCGAAGGGCCAGGACATCGTTTACACTTCTGTCGGCATCCACAGAATTTCGGACGAAGTGTTGAGTTTCGTAGCTCCTATTTTATCACCGGCTCCAACGGCAAACCACGCCACTATCTACTACCAGGAAACAGGAAACAAATAGATTAGTCCGTGACTAAACCTGGTGGTAATCTCTCGTCTTTTTAAACCGCTGCATCCTCTGGTTGATCCAAAGGCAACAGCGAAGAGACCGTATGCTTTGCGTTCCATGTCCACCCGGTGCGTCCGTACCGAACCGCTCGCCAGTAGAGGAGGCACGCCTCCGACGAGCTGGATAGGGCCCATTCTCGGCGTGCTTTTTGTGGCGACCGGTTCGGTCCTCCTCCGAAGTGTAATGCGAACGCGGTGTGCCACGAAAAAAGGCGCATTCCCAAAAATCTAACCCGCCGTTTGTAGCGCACAGGGTGACGCGGTGTCAGTTCATCAGCGAGCCTATATTTCGGCGTCACGCTTCGTGATCTGGCGGCAACATACTTCCTTATCTGGACAATGAGTTTCCTTTTTGTTCGGAAAGGAAAAATCATGTTCACGGAAGAAGAGCAGGAGCGCATTCTCGCAGTAGACCGCCTTCTGGCTGGCGACAGTGCGTCGGCAATTTGCGCCACGCTGGGACATTCGCGACCGTGGCTTTACAAATGGAAGAACCGGAAACTGACAGGCGACGTCGAATGGTACAAGGATAAGAGCTGCGCGCCTCACCGCAGTCCCGAAAGAACACCAAAGGAACTCGAAGAACTTGTCCGCGTCACGCGCCTGAGTCTGTATAACGCCGGAGAGTTTTGTGGGCCGGAGGCGATTCGTTGGCGTATGGAGGAAGAAGGCGAAACGCCACCATCCGCATCGACCATCAAACGAATTCTTCGACGACACAGCCTGACGCACAAGCGAACGGGGCGCTACCAGCCTAAAGGAAAATCCTATCCAAAATTGTCGGCGACCGCTCCCAATGCTGTTCACGAATACGACTTCGTCGGACCGTGTTACTTGGAAGGGGCCGTCAAATTCCACAGTTTGCACGCACTGGATATCATGACTCGCCGATGTGGAGTGGAGCCAATGACGAACAAAACCGAGACGACGCGAGCGATCTGGCGAGTCTGGAAACGCCTCGGCGTACCGCGATTTGCACAAGTCGACAACGAGATGGTCTTTTACGGGAGCCCTCGGCATCCGCGCGGCATAGGGCAATTCATTCGGCTCTGCTGCCTATGTGGAGTTGAGGCCGTGTTTATTCCGATTCGGGAGCCATGGCGCAACGGAGCGGTCGAAAAATTCAACGACCATTGGCAATACAAATTTTACCGACGCGTACGGATGGAAAGCGTGGAGGATCTCCGAATAGAAAGCAGAGAGTTCGAGACGCGACACAACAGTCGCTATCCCTATTCGCCTCTTGGCGGGAAGACACCCCTACAGGCTTTGGATGCCAGTGGAGCGCATCTGAAGTTTCCCGGGAAGCTTCCTGAAGGAACGCTGCCCAAACCGCAACAGGGTAAATATCATGTAGTGCGTTTCATTCGCAGCGACGGACTCTTAGATGTATTTGGAGAAAAGTTCCCTATGCCGGGAGAGGTAATATACGAATACGTAACAGCCACCATCAACGTGGAGAAGGAACGTATGTCTTTGCGCAGTTGTGGCACCCTGATCGACAATATCAAATATCGTTTGCGTTGATGGCGGGCGCGTTGGGTACGGCAACTTCAGTCGCCCTACGGGCTCCTTCTGTTGCCATACCCAACGCATATATACTATCAACACTGTAAACGATGTCCTGGCCCTTCTCGGTGTAAACAATGTGTTGGCCCTTGAGAAATAATCCTAATATAAGTGATTCAGATGCTGCTGATGTTCTGCACGGATTGGCAAATCAACTGCGCCCAGCACTACTTAGGCTAAATCAAGTTCTCAAATAGGAGGAAGTCAACATGGGATGGAAGATTCACAAGACAGGGAATGTCGAGATTCACAGCAAGAACGAAGTAGCTGGAGCCAATATTTTGCAGGCCTTCAAAGAACTCTGGCAAAAGTTTGAACAACATGTCGTTCCTCAGCATGATTGCATTGAATGGAATGTTATTCGTGTTGAAATATGGAGTGACTCTGGGCGTATTATTGTCTATCCAGGGCTTCTAAGAAACCGAGACCGGATCGATAAGGCTGGTTGCCAAGTAATTTTTTCAGACCTTATGGAAACGCAAGCAAACTTGTTTGCTTTGAAGGATGAAGATGAGTTTGAAACTCAACTTGAGAAAGTAGAGTTTGCCTACGCTGTGAAGCTTCGAGAATCATATGAACAATCCTCTCTGCTTGGTTCCTTGAGTTCAAGGGTTAGTAAGGTGCTAGTCTTCTCTGCTGATGTAGAGGATGTTCTGCTCGAGTGGGCCACCTAAATGTGTACGGTTTTAGCGTGTGCCCACACTGGTCTAAAGGAACGGTAACCGTTAGTTTAATGCCAACGTCAGGGCTTCCGTCCGGCTTAGAACGATTGAAACCGCATGCGCAATCCTTCGCCTTGTTGCCTCTGATTGTTCGCGAAACGGGCATGTATTGACAAGGAAACAAAGAGCCGCTACACCAGTTATTGGGTAGCGGCTTGTTTTGTATCTGTTCTTTGAAAACTGAATAGCCGGTTTTCCCGGCGAAAGTATCAGGGGGAACCGCTTCTACGACCCCAGTCTCGGAC
>CAZXOK010000026.1:0-2603 GCA_964642175.1 uncultured Chlorobiales bacterium
GACCTGACCCTCTGGTTGCCGGCTCTCACCGGTCGGGTCATCGACAGTCCCGAACGCACCGAGCGTTTTCTCCGCGATTACCGCAAAACCCTCGAGGTCGGTTTTGTCGAAGGCTTTGTCAAGACCACGGCGAAGCTCTGCCGCGAGAACGGCATGGAGTTCGTGTTTCAACCCTATTCCAGGGGGTCGTTTGGCGGATTGTCTTCCGGCGCGGCCGCGGGCATTCTCCAGGGCGAATTCTGGCAAGGCGGCGGAGGAGGCGGTTTTTCTCCCGATAAGCTCGATGCCCGGGCGGCGATGGTTTCGTCGATCGCCCACACCAGCGGCAAGAAACTGGTTACGGCCGAAGCGTTTACCGCGTATTTAACGCATATCCAGGTCGAAAGAACTTTTGGCGAAATCAAAGGCAATGGGGACAACGCCTGGTGCAACGGTTACAATGCCTTTTGGTTGCATGAGTTGGCGCACAATCCGTATCCCGGTCTGCGCCCCGGTATGTATTTCGGCATTTGGGGCACTTGCTTCAATCCCAACGCCATGCCCTGGCGCGACCAGTTTTCCGCCTGGAGCGCCTATGTGGCCCGCTCGCAGGCGCTCTTGCAGGAAGGCCGCTATGTCGCCGACTTCCTGCTTCACGATCCGTCCGACCTTGCCATGACCGCGCCCGTCGTCGACCGGTTTCCCGACGGCTGGCGTTTCGACTTCGCCCATGACGACACGATCATGGCCTTGCGATGCGAGGATGGTCTGTTGAAACTGCCGAGCGGCATGGCGTATCGCTGTCTGCTTTTGCCGCATGATGTGCCGCACTTCAATTACCGGCGCTACAACCCCGAGGTCTTGGCCCACATCGCCGACTTGGTCAAAGACGGCGCCCAGGTCATCGGCCTCAAACCGCTCTCGGCCTGGACCCTCGAGGACGAAGCAAACGCGACGAAGACGGTCACGCAACTGGCCGACACCCTCTGGCAAGGCTTTGAAGACGGTCAGAAGGGGAGCAAGGCCTACGGCAAGGGCAAGGTCTGGTGGGGATACACGCCCGAGGAGTGGGCGGCCGAAGTCAAACTGGCTCGTGACTTTGCCAGTGACGAGACAGCCAAGCTTACCTTCATCCACCGTAGAGATGACGCCTCTAACGAGGATTGGTATTTCGTCGCCAATCCCAGCACAAGGGCGCCTGTGGATACCATGGCCCGTTTTCGTGTCGCCGGCAGGATACCCGAGTTGTGGGATGCCGTCACTGGCGAGAAGCGCGAGGCGGCGGTCTGGCAAGACCATGGCGACGGCGCCACCTCCGTACACCTGCAATTGCCGCCTTCAGGTTCGCTCTTCGTCGTCTTCCGCCAAGCATCCGCGTCATCGGACCCCCTGGTGGAGTTTACCGCGCCGAAAAACTTCGCGGTGGGCGTGAATTCGCAGGCCATCGTCCTTGAAAACGGCAAACCCGGTGTGCTGGCCTTCGACAGCGGGAGCTATGCGGGCAAAACTAAATCCGGCAAGATGCTCAGCGCCGAAGTAAGCGCTCCCGCGCCGATTGTGCTCGAAGGCCCGTGGACGCTGACCTTCGATCCCGAACTCGGCGGCCCGACCGAGCCGGTGGTCTTCGAGAACCTGAGCTCGCTGCACGAGCACTCCGATCCGCGGATCAAATACTACTCCGGCCCGGCGAGCTACCGGAAAACACTCGACCTCCCGGCGGAGCTGCTCGGCAAAGGCAGGCGGCTGATGCTCGATCTGGGTGCGGTTAAGGAACTCGCCGAAGTGCGGCTCAACGGTCAGAAGGTGGCCGTGGCCTGGTGTCCCCCGTATGCCGTCGATCTCACCGCCGTCGCCAAGCCCGGCGCCAACGAGCTGGAAATCGTCGCCGTCAACAAGTGGCGCAATCGCTGGATCGGCGACGAGCAATTGCCGCCCGATGTCGAAACCGTGACCCCTGCCTGGGCCGGAGAAAAGCCGCGTACGCCGGTCGAGTTCCCCGACTGGGCCAAACGCGGCGAAAAAAGCCCCACCGGCCGCATCCTCTTCAGCACCTTCATGCCTTGGACCAAGGACGACCCGCTCGAACCCGCCGGCCTGATCGGCCCGGTTACCCTGCGCGGCGGCGTGGAAGCGGAGATGAAGTAAAACCCAAAAATCAGGAGTCAGTAATGAACGATACACTAAAGAGTAGTTTTCAATCCACAACCCAAAGGAGGCCAAAGGCCATGAACAAGAAATCCACAACCCACATCACCAGGCTGACAGGGCTCGCCCTGCTGGCGATCTTCATGTTCGCCAGCCCGATCGGCGCCGCGGAAGCCCAATCCGCTGACCGGCTCGAGGCCGTCTTCCAAAACCCACCGTCGGAAGCGCGACTGCGCGCCTACTGGTTTTGGCTTCAGGGGCATGCCACCAAGGCGGGGATTACCGCCGATCTGGAGAATATGAAGAAAGCCGGATTCGCCGGCGCCGTCATCTTCAACGGCGGCAATCCGAATCAAGGTAAGCCTGGGAGGCATCCGTTTATCCTCGAAGAAGGCCCGGCTGTGGAATACTTGGGCGAAAGACATCTCGACCTTTTGCGCCACGCTGCCGACGAGGCGGCCCGACTGGGGCTGGAGTTG
>CAZXOK010000027.1:0-2559 GCA_964642175.1 uncultured Chlorobiales bacterium
GGGCAGGATCGCCCTAATGGCGCCACCCCGGGATCGGCTTAAAGGCGCCACCTGGACCTGAGATTTTCGCGTTTCAGACCTCTTTGAATGGCCTACCCTCGGTCGTTTTGACCGAGGAGGGCCCGATGAACCGGAGGTTTGAGATGCACCAGTACCGACATATCCTCGCCCGGATGCGCCTGGGCGAGTCCGATCGTCAGATCGATGCCGCCGGCCTGATGGGCCGGAGAACGGCGGCCAAGCTGCGCAAGAAGGCAACCGCGGCCGGCTGGCTGGACCCGGACAAGCCACCGCCCGGCGAGGCCGAGCTGTTCGAGGCCTTTTCCCGTCCACGCGCCGCCCAGGCACGGGCCCAGTCCACGCTGGCCCCCTTTGAGGAACAGATTGCCACCTGGCTGGAAGATGGCATCCGGGTCAAAAAGATCCACCAGACCCTGAAGACCCGCTACGGCTACACCGGCAGCTATTCCGCGGTGCGCCGCTTCGTCCAGCGTCTGAAGGCCTCGCAACCGGTGAAGGTCACCACGGTGTTGACCTTCGACCCCGGCGAGGCCGCCCAGGTCGACTTCGGCGCCGGCCCCGAGATCGTCGATGTCGACACCGGCGAGGTGTTCAAGACCTGGTACTTCGTCATGACGCTTTGCTGGAGCCGGCACCAGTACGCTGAGCTGATCCGCGACCAGCGCGTCGAGACCTGGCTGGGCTGCCATCGACGTGCCTTCGAGCATTTTGGCGGGGTGCCGGGCAAGGTCATAATCGACAACCCCAAGTGCGCCATCGTCAAGGCGTGCTATCACGACCCGCAGGTCCAGCGCGCCTACGCCGAGTGCGCCGAAGGCTACGGCTTTCTGATCAGCCCTTGCCCGGTGGCCGATCCGCAGAAAAAGGGCCGGGTCGAGTCCGGGGTTAAATACGTCAAGACCAGCTTCCAGCCCTTACGGGCGTTCCGCAGCCTGGCCGATGCCAATGCCCAGTTGAGCGAATGGGTCCTGGGCGAGGCCGGCAACCGCTGCCACGGCACCACCCGGACCGCGCCGCTGGCGCGCTTTGCCGAAGTCGAGCGTCATCTGCTTGCACCCCTGCCGGCCAGCCCGCCGGAATGCGCGCGCTGGGCCAAGGCCAAGGTCCACGGCGACTGCCACATCCAGTTCGACAAGGCCTATTACTCGGTGCCCTGGCCGAAGGTCGGCCAGCGCGTCGATGTGCGCGCCACCGAGACCACGGTGCGCGTCTATCAGGACCATGAACTCATTGCCGTGCATGCCCGCGCCGATCGCCCCGGCCAGCACCGCACCGTCGACGACCACCTGCCGCCGGCCCATCAGGCCTTCAAGATGCGCGACCCGCAGTGGTGCCTGGCCCAGGCCAAGACCATCGGCCCGCACTGCCACGGCCTGATCCAGGCGCTGTTCGCCGACCGGGTGCTCGACCGGCTCCGCGCCGCCCAGGGCGTGATCCGGCTGGGCACCCGCTACGGCACCGAGCGTCTGGAAGCAGCCTGCCGGCGCGCCGTGGCGTTCGACAACATCACCTACAGAGCGGTGCGGATGATCCTGGAAAAGGGCCTGGACCAATGCACCGACACCCACGCCTGCTTCGACGATCTTGCCGAGGCCTATACCGGGCAGGCGCGCTTCGGGCGCGATCCCGGCAAGCTGTTCAACTGAATAAGGAATCGACCATGGACCAACCCAACCCGATGCCCGAACTGGCGCCCTACCTCAAGCAACTGCGCCTTTCGGGCCTGCTCGAAACGCTCGCCCAGCGCAACCGCGAGGCGATCGAAAAGAAACTGTCCTATCCGGAGTTCCTGGCCCTGCTGATCACCGACGAAGCCGCCCGGCGCGACCAGAAAAAGTACGCCCACCGGCTGAGAAAGGCCGGGTTCAAGGGCGACAAGACCCTGGAGGGCTTCGACTTTGCCTTCAACCCCAACATCGACCCGAGAGCGATCCAGGACCTGGCCGACTGTCGCTTTATTGAAGAAAAGGTCGCCGTGCTCATCGCCGGGCCCTGCGGCACTGGCAAAAGCCACATCGCCCAGGCGCTGGGGCACTGCGCTGTGCGGCGGGGGTATGACGTCATCTTCACCACCCAGACCCAGCTGGTCGGCCAGATCCACGCCGCGCGCGCCACCGGCAGCATCGAGCGCAAACTCCAGACGCTGATCCGTGTGCCGCTGCTGATCATCGACGACTTCGGCCTCAAACCGCTCAAGCCCGGCCAGGACGAGGACTTCCACGACCTGATCGCCGAGCGCTACGAAACCGCCGCGACCATCGTGACTTCCAACCTTGACTTCGGCGAATGGGGCGAGGCGTTCCCCAACAAGCTGCTGGCCGCCTCGACCCTGGACCGGCTCCGCCACGCAGCCTACCGGCTCGTTCTTGACGGCAAAAGTTACCGCGCGCCGAGACCGCTCAAGACCGACCCGAAAACACAACTTGAAAAGGAGCCCGAAACTGCGAAATAATCACCCCGTCTGAAGCGTGAAAATCGCAGGTTCAGGTGGCGCCATTAAGCCGAACATGGGTGGCGCCTTTAGGGTGATCCGTGACA
>CAZXOK010000028.1:0-2538 GCA_964642175.1 uncultured Chlorobiales bacterium
CGAGTGAGCAGACTGCGTGAGATATGCGGCATTCTGGATGCCAGTCATCGCTCCGGCGGCGCAGGGCCTACCCATGCCCCGGTCCTAGACCTTAGACGCACACCTTACTCAAGCTGATGCCCCTCGCAAAGGAGTCTCAATTTTGTATACGCACGTTTAAGGACCATTGGACCAGGAGGATCAGTACTGTTGGGTCTGTGACCGCCCAACCGAGCCAAGGCCAAATAGACTTCGCCAATACTGCTCAGTCGATATGCATAGCCTTTTTTTTTTGACCAGGATTTCAGCACTTTGATTTCCGTTTTCGAAAACAGCTCCTCAGCCGGCAGCTCGGGACATTCGCGCCCCAGCAAGGTCAGCACCATGATGCGGTAGGCCACGACCAGATCGATCGCTATTACGCGTTTCAAACGGTGCGCATAACGGTGCGCATGCGTTTCGATTTCGCAGCAGGATTTCAATATCCGATGCCATTCTTCAATCCGCCATCGCAGGCAATACCAACCGATAATGCGTTGGGCATCTTTTATAGAATTAATCGGGAGCGTCGTTATCAGATACCATTCAAGAGGCTCTTGGCCTGACGGTGGAGAGCACTCTTTGAGATGCAAAATCCACGCCGAGACTGGATTGCGACCCGCGTTCACTCCGTCCTGTGGCGGATAGATGCTACACGATTGGAAACGCACCTCCACCTTCACATCTCGTGCCGCGCTGCTTTCGCGGGCAGGTTGACCCTTGCGGGCACGCCTGGCACTTTGACGCGGCACCTCTACCGAAAGCTCCCCCTGCAAGGGACTCTCGCGCACACTTTCGAAAAGCGTGGCTGAGCTCTCGGTGCGACGGTCATGCAGAGCCCGCACCAACATATGTACACGGGGGGCGTGGGCTGCTCGAGCAAGCACATCGAATATATCGCCTTCGCGATCTGCTATGTTGACGATCATAGCCTCTTTCATGAACTGCGAAGCATCAATACAACGCTCCACACTATTCAGCCAGCGGACACTTTCCTTCTGTTCAATTGGAACGGTACGAAAATTGCGCCCCTTTTCGTCCTCCGGAAGTTCCTTGCGCGCCTCACATTCGGCCCCTAATACCCCCAGCGGAATGCCTTTGTCCGTCATGGCCAAAGTCGAGTGCAACCGCAGCCCTTGTGTCACGTTTTGTCCCGCGCTTTTACCAATGAAGCCCAAGCCCTCACAAGCCAGTAACTCGGCGTAATTCAAATCCGTCGAATCCTGCGGGCACAATATCACGCGCTCATTGGCCATGCGTCGATGCGTATTGCGGATATGGCCCTGCAGCATGTCGGAAAGCTTCATGGCCTCGGGGTCCTTGACATCTATCAGACGGTAGAACGCCTTGGCACGATGTCGATTGCCCTCCGCGATCTCCAGCCAACTGGCGTTGGGTTGGCGCCCTTTGCCCTGCACCATTTCAACCAATCTCTCGTTGCGCCTGACATCGCCTAACACCGCCTCCTGAAACTCCTGCCGCGCCCACCCATCACCCTCCAACCCCTCCGCGATGCCTTGGGGCTGCACCTCGATAGAGCAATCCATTAACTCCCGAAAGCGGGGATGGAGCACATATACATAGATATCTTTTCGCGTTTCCTTACGTTCGGTGTAGCGATCCTGACGCCCTCGTCCACGGGTTTGACCGATACGTGTCCAGTTGGCCGCCCGATAACTGGCACCGTCATGTTGATTGGGGTCTACAAAAGACTCCAGCATATAAATGCCGAAGTTATAACGTTCTTTGAAATCCTTCTCTATGCGTCCGCAGGCCATGCTCAGGACTTTCGATGCCAGATTCTTACACTGCAGTCCGTCGCGTATAAGCAGACGAGAAAGGCCCAGTACGCGATTAAGATACTGGGTGCGTGTATCCGAATTCCATCCGATCCACGCATCGCGATCTGCCAGGGCTAAGGCGGCTGCGCTGAAGCCCAAGGCGCCCAGGTAGCCATGTTCAGACCGTATGAGGTAGCGTATTTGTGTGCCTACCAGCGGACGGTCGCCATAGGGATGTTCTCGAATTATAAGCTCGTTCCATGTCGCTCTTTGCTCGGGCGTATCGACGCGCTCTAATTCAAGTTGACGCATGCGCCCGACGCTTGTGGGTAGCTTGCGGGGAGCGGGGACGGGATCGCCTAAGCGCAAAGGCTTACGCTGGCCTCTTCCTGGCCGTATAGCAGCAGGCATCTCTATCTTGCCTCGCCGTTCCAGCCCCCGAAGTGCCGAGACGCACGTAGAAAGTTGTCGCTCGCCCTTGGCATTGAAGAACCCGAAGTGGTCGCAAACCTCTTCAGCCAACTTACAGGGTCCCCGGTCTTTGGCTGCTTGGGCCATTTGGGAGATGAGAGCTGTGTTTTCAGGAAGCGCGAGGACGCGCCCAATTTGGTTTTGTGTATCCATGCCGCAGAGACTAACGGAATGGCATTGATTCGTCCAGTACATGTTTGGGGGGCATGAGTAGGCGCAGGGCCGCCGGTGGCCAACGCTATTGCAAGGTTGACCTGCAATTTCCCAA
>CAZXOK010000029.1:0-2533 GCA_964642175.1 uncultured Chlorobiales bacterium
CTTCATGATATCCAGCAGCGGCCATGCGCGTTGCAATACATGCTCAAAGAAAAACCTTTGAGCACAAAAGACGGTTGGATTTTCATTGAGCACCCGCCCGCATCGAGCGATTTGCCACATCAAGCGGCCATGTTGGGATGCTGAAGATCTTGCGTAAGCCTGGTGGCGTTCGGCCTGCTTCTTCTCTGATTTGCTCCATTTTCTTTCGAATCTTGTTCGTATCGATACGGGCAAAGCGATCTTCGAGCGTCGAGCAGCCGTCCAGCAAAATTTCCATGTAGACGGGGTTGTCGAGATTCTTCACCAAGGGCGTATCGCCAAGCATAGCATCGATTCTTCGGCGCATGGAATGTCCGCCGGTCTGTCGGCGGTGATCCCGATTAAGCGCTCGAAACAACCGCTCAAGCAAGTTGTTCGTTCGGTTGGGATAGACGATAAGCGTCCCCGAAGGCGTATGGACCTCGATGGGATCGGCAAAAAGCTGTTTCCAGTATTTCTCGATTTGTGCGGCCATCTTGCCGAAGGGGCCGCCTTCGATGAAGTCCGGGCGCTGCCGAAGCGCGTTGTGGAAGACGGTGACCCTTTTTTCGATGGTCGGCATGTCCACCTGTCCGCCATCGTCGTTGAGTCCCTTGTTGTCGTCGGATCGCGCGATTCTCATGGCCTGACGAAGTTGCTCAAAAACCTCCTTCTTTCGGTGAATAGCCAGGATGCTTGTCTGTAGCTGCCGATCGTCCAGAACCGGCTTCAGATCCTTTCTCAATTTGGACGCCAAGGGTTTCCTGGCCGCATGCTTGACATGAGCAGCTCTTTCGAAAATCGACAGCGCTCGATCAAGGATCTTGAGTCGCGCGTAGAAATGCACCAGAGGCCAATCGAACGGAAAGCCGTAGCCATCTCCCTGTTGTTTGCCTGCCAAGGCCCACTCGATCATGGAGTAGGCCAGCGGGACGGAGAGTTCCTTCGCGGCGCGCAAGGAATCCTGTGCGAGATCCTTCATCAGCGACTCTATGGCCTTGCTCTCAGCGTCCATCTCTGTCCTCAGTTCACGTGAGCGTCGATGCAATTGCGCGGAGATCCCATGCGCTCTCAGCGATTCGCGGATCTTCTTGTAGTCGGGTTCGAGCAGATCCTTGCCGGTGTCGCGCAGAAAATGAAAATGGCAGATGTAATGGGGTGCTTGGGGCAAGACGTGCTTGACGGCGGCCCGGATCGCCTTGGACATGTCACTGACGACAGCCAGCGGATCTCCATAGGCACCCTTGAGTGTCTCGAGCATAGGCGCAATCTCGTCCGCCTTTTCCGCGTCGACCTTGACGCTCATCAATACCAGTTCACTGAGTCCATCCATGGCGCTCAAGAGGTGCGAACTTGCTCCATCGCAGGTACCGTCCAGTTGAAGAATATAGCCGCCCTGTTTCTTGAGCAGTTGCTTCAGTGCCTGCTGACTTTCGGCCTGTGCCGCAGCCAGATACAGCACGAAGCGCTGCGCCTGCACACGTACTTCACTGGGACTGATGCGGACATTACGCAGGCACAGTTCCGCAACGATTTCTTCAGCCGTCCGATAGCGCTGGAAGCTGGCGCGACCGACATAGATCATGACGTCGTAGCCGAACCTGGCCCCCGGCGCCACCAACCGAGTCAACGCTTCGGATCGATAAACGGGACGCTTGGCACACTCCGGGCAATAGGCCTGTGTCTCATCAGCCCAGAAGGGCCCCATGTCCAAAATCACGACCTCCCGGGGGCGGGTCTTGCGCACCAGCAGTCGGCGGTTGCAGTGCGGACAGTCGCGGTGCTCGGGCGCGAAACGCAGTCGTGCCGTCTTCTGCAGGAGATTCGCGGCCGACATCTCATCCAGGATTCGTTGCCGGTAGAGGCTCAAACAATGGAGGAGTCCCGGTCCGTTGTTTTTTTTAGCAGGTCATGATGCGCAAGGAAGTCATGGATGTTTTCGACCCGCAGAGCAATGCCCTTTCTTTTCAGGCGCTGGGAGATCGTCTTTGTGCTTGTATCGGGATGATGCAGCAGGTCCACCAGAATCATCACCGCCTCCCGGTCTGAGGGCATAGGCGTGCGCTTTTGCTGCTGCAGTTCCACGCGGCCAAGCTGCTGCCGCTTGCGGATATCGGCATCCGCCGCGAACCAGATGAAGCGTCCGTCGATCTTCTCCCGATAGAGTCCAGGCTCATGCTGGAAATGGGAAAGAAAGGACTGGGGATTCAACCGCAGGATTTCGCCGATCTCGGCGGCACTCAGTCCGTGCGCGGAGTCGCGCACCAGGCAGAGCAGCGTTTTCTTGAGATTGCCGTGCTTGGAGAACGAGATGTCGCGATAATGCCAAAGTCCGTTGGCATCGAAGACCGGGATATCCGGCAGGGTGTAGTATCGACCATTGTGATTGTAACTGGTTAGCGCTCGCCACGTTTTGAGGCGCCGACGGCATGTGGGAAGCGAGCAATGCAACGACTGGGCAAGCTCCGTAACCAGGAAAACACGCCTCCTCTTGAATGATCCGATAACCGCAGAG
>CAZXOK010000030.1:0-2528 GCA_964642175.1 uncultured Chlorobiales bacterium
CATTCAGAAAAGTCGCATAGGCGCGATTGTCCGCATTTTGCAGTGCCAGCTTTATCCCTAATTAAACAGTTCAGGCCTAAAATCGAAGGAGTCAGACCGAAAAGAGCCCATAAATCACGGTGTTTTTTGATTTCGCCTCCCTGAAAGTGTGGTGGAAACTTTTTTGTATAGAAATCTATTTTGAATGGAAAAAGAGCTAACATATCTATATATTTTGGGTGCCGATTAATTACGCAATGAACGAAGGAGGCGTTGTCATGTTTCCACGCATCAAAAAGACACGGCGCGGGGACCGGTGTTACGAGTATCTCGTGGTCAGCGAGTCCGTCCGCGGCCCAAGCGGCCAGTCTTCCACGAAAGATCTTGCTACTCTGGGCAATGTCAGCAGGTTTTCACAAGCACACATCAAAGGGTTGATTGATGGGCTGATACGGCTTTTCGAAATCAATGAATACGCGTTGAGTGATCAGGTTGAGATACTGCGATCCCTGGAGCACGGCAGCATTGTGCTGTGGCGCAAACTCTGGCAACGGTTAGGACTGCCGCTGGCGGTGCGTGAAGGTGTGAAGAACGCGGCCAACCGAGTCAACATGGATGTCGAAAAGTACGTTGAGATGATGGTTATTAATCGTTGCGTCAATCCACGGAGCAAATTGGCGACAAGCCGCTGGGTCGATACGACCTGCTACAGACAGCTCCGAGGCTATGACCTCCTGCCGCGAGACATCCACTACTTCTACCGGAGCATGGATTACTTGTTGAAAGCAAAGGAAGCCATCGAGAAGGCGGTATACGAGCGGTTGCAAAATCTGTTCAGCATTAATGTTCGCCTGACCTTTTACGACATCACCTCGACATTCTTTTACGGTGGGAAATGTTCCTTGGCCGACAACGGATATAGTCGAGACAATCAACCAGACAAAGTCCAAATCGTCATCGGGGTGGTGACTTCGTATGAGGGTTATCCACTGAAGCACTGGGTATTCGAAGGGAACCGGCAGGATCAGTCCACTGTTGCCGAAGTCGTACGGGATTTGCGCCACGCTTTCAACATTGAAGATACGATTTTTGTGGGCGACCGGGGGATGATCAGCCGCTTGAATTTGGACCGCATTCAGGGCGAGGGCTATGACTACATCATGGGTGTTAAAGCGCGGCAAAGTGAAGTGATGACCATGGTGCTTGAGGATGACGGCCTGTTTGGGCGCACAGCGATTACCTGGAAGGATCTGAAACTGGCTGATCGGCGGCTCCCGGTGAAAGATTTCATATCCTGGAAATGCGCCCGCATTCTGGATCTGACGCCTCGCCAAGAACGGAGCCGAGGCTGGAAAGATCTGCTCGGCATCATCAGTGATTTGGACAATACGAGTAAGGTGACCGTCCGCGATTTTCGCCAGGCGCTGGCACAACTGAGGGTGACCGATTCCCAAAAGCGTCGTCGGCTTGGCCTTTTGCTGAAGAAGTATCAGGGGCGGTATGCCGATACCGTGCGTCTGGTTTGTGTGCGCAACCCGGAACGTGCCCGACTGGCCGCGCGACGCCGCCGTGAGAAGATAGAAAAGCTGTCGAAGGAACTGACGGAGTTGTTCGCGGCCAAGCCGAAGGATGTGGTGTCGCGTTTTGAACAAATCTTTGCGGGATATAACCAAACGTACCGTCGCTACTTTAAGATCAAATGGGTCGATATGGGTAGCCAGAAGCAAACTGCGGAGCGTTTTGAGATCGACCAAGGGGCTTTGGAAGAGGCAAAACGCTATGATGGGGTCTTTGTCCTAAATACGAGCCGCATGGAGCTGTCCCCAGAGAAAGTGGTCGCCTCGTACAAGAACCTTCAGGAAGTGGAAATGCTTTTCGATGATCTG
Source organism: uncultured Chlorobiales bacterium (assembly GCA_964642175.1). Lineage (GTDB taxonomy): Bacteria > Bacteroidota > Chlorobiia > Chlorobiales > Chloroherpetonaceae > JANQGG01. The sequence continues at coordinate 1,866 of CAZXOK010000030.1, forward strand.
AAGCATTTCGTGGACATTCGCCCTGTGCGCCATTGGCTGCCACATCGGGTTTGCGCCCATGTATTCCTGTGCATTTTAGCCCTGCTGCTAAAGCGAGTTCTTGAAATTGACTGTTTGGGCGGCAAAGCCGTAACTCAGACTCTCGAAACAGTGGCGGAGTCAAAACTGGTCAACTACCGGGTCCGCATGTCGGAGCGCTCCTCACGGACCAAGGAATTCTGGAAGGTCACCACTACTACACCACAGCAGGCCCAGTGCTTCGCCGCTGTCGGCGTCAAAAATCCGCAATGCTTGGAGGAATATGTGTGGTGACAAACAAAAAATACTAAGTCCTTGCCGGGTATATACTTGCGTGCGCGAACTGTTTAATTAGGGGTGAAACTTGCCTGTCATCCCAAGGAAATCGAGTTTCTGCTTCGCCGCGTACTTGGCGGAAAGCGGGAAGTGGTCGTAGCCCCACCCGCCCGTGGGAAGGCTTTCCAGTTCCAGGTGGCTGACATAGTCCATGAACTTTCGATTGCCGCGCTGGATGTGACCGGAGTTCTGGAAAAGCGGCATCTCAGGGGCGAACTCCCGGGTCGCTTCCAGGGTTCGTTTATAGTAGTTGTCCAGCACCATGGCCGCATGCTGTTTGCGCTCCGCTTCGTTCTCGGGGTCCAGTCC
>CAZXOK010000031.1:0-2479 GCA_964642175.1 uncultured Chlorobiales bacterium
CGGAATTAAATTGAATGTGGATGAGTTTGAGCTTGCGGATGTGACGCCGGGTGGGGTTTGGAGAACCGCTGAACTGACGGATGGTTCGCACGTGGGGTCCATCATGTTGCGCATGATTCCGAAGGTGGATGATATGGACGTTTCGATCACCCCTCGAAGCGGTTCAGCCATGCGTTTTGATCCGCAGGAATTCAATTCGGATGCGATAGCCGACAATGGTGAACAAGAGGTTTCGCTTTCGTCCGATTTCGCCACGGAGTTCTGTGGACATTTCAAGACGGAACAGGAAGACGAAAGTGGTAGTTATACCAACAGTGAAAGCGGCCTCGTAAATCCCCCTGGCGATGATGAAGATAAAGATCCTGAATGTGAGTTCTGTAAGGACGATAAAGGGTCCGGCAAGGGTCAAGATTCATCGGTCGCACAAAATGGAAATCTTCTTAGTTGTCAGCAGGAACTCACTGCGAATGAAGCCTCTGATGTGGGTATATCAACAACGCTCAATCAGTCTCCGAAGGGAGCGGGTGAGAACAGTCCCAGTGGACCGATGGGTCCGGACACGGGCTTCGAGGCACCCAGGATAAGGCGCTACGGTTCACATCTGATAGCGGGCAGCGATGCTGGTGCGAAAGTGGCCTTCGAGCCTGCCGGCGAAAATAAATGGCGCAGTATGCCCGGTGAAAGTCCTGTTCAGGAGATCACCGCTACGGACAGCGGCTATGAGATGACGGGTCCGGACAAGCGAATGAAGGATGTGTTCAATAAGTCCGGAAAGCGGGTCGAGCGCAGTTATATGAACGGGCGGAAGATCAGCTATTCTTATGACGATTCGGGAATTATCCAGCAGGTGGAGGATAACCTGGGTCGCAGCGTGTGGCGTGAATCGACCGCTGAAGGCGCGAAGATTCGTACTTCCGGCGGGCGTTCGGTGACGGTGCGCTCCGACGGCACCGAAGGCGCGCCGGGTGGCGATATCAGCATCGAGCGACGCGCCGATGGACGAATCGCAAAAATCAGCGGAGACGCGTTCAGCTATGATTCGGCAGGCCGCGTCTCGAAGATCACGCGTCCGGAAGAACCGCGTTTCCCGGCGGAAAGTCGTGATATAAATCTCGCCTATGGCTCGAATACATTTACCACTTCAGGTTGCTGCAGCGACGGCGCACAGAGTATGTATACCTACGATAAAACATTGGGTGGCCTGTGGACGAAGAAGGAAAAAGACTGGAATGCGCAGGGTGTTAAGTTGCGCAAGTGGCATCGCGTGTACGATTCTCGCGGGTTGCTGCAATCCGAAACGGATCCGGACGCTGTAACGGCCACGTATACATTTGACGACCACGGCCGCACGCTTTCCCGCACCATCGGGGAATCCACCTGGCAATGGAGCTACACGGATCTTGGAACGGTCGAATCCGAAACCGATGCCAACGGCAACGTCACAAGCTACGAGTATGACGCTCGGGGAAACATGGTGGCGAAGGTGCTTTCGGAGGTCGATGCCGGCGCGGCTCGCTATGAATACGAATATGACGATTACGGCAGGCTGACCAAAGAGATCATGCCCCTGGGCAGTTGGGTTATCTATGAATATGGGCCAAACGGCTACAGGAAATCGGTGGAGCAGGTCTTGAATCCCGAGACCCCCGAAGAGGAACGCTTCAAGCGCTTTTACGAGTATGACGAGGACGGGATGCTGTTGGCCGAGACCGATGCGAAGAGCATTCGCTGGGAATACCATTATGATAATCGCGGCAACCGGATTCGAGCGCGTGGGCCGTTGAATGCGGACGGCAGCGAGATTATTGATGGGCCCGGGGTGCCCGGCGAGACGGGCGAAGAATACTGGGTGTATAACAGCGACGCGTTGCTGGTCTCGCATACCGACCGTGCGGGTGGCGTGCGAAGCTATGTGTACGATGCGCGCGAGCGGGTGGTTGAAGCATACAAACCGCATCCTACGAATCCTGATACATCGATTCTGGACTACGAGATCAGGGCGCGGGATGCCAATGGTAATGTGACGCAGCGCGCCGATGCATTGGGGCATGTATACCGCAGCGAATACAACCTGGCCGGACGAATCCTGAAAAGCTGGCTTCCGGGCAATCCTGCCGCCCTGGAGACCGATCCGGATCATTACTCACAGTACCTGACGAGTTACGATTACGGCAGCAGTTACATGGGTCGGGATACAAAGGTATTTGTATACCCCAACGGAAAAGACGGCGCGGCGCTGTTGGCAACGCATACGGTACTGGATCCGCAGTATCGTACGTCGACAGTGACCTACGCGGACGGAAGCTACGAAGCATACACCTATGATCTTCAGGGTAATCGATTGACGGCCAAGGACCGCAACGAAGTAACACGATCCTGGACCTACGACGCGCTGAACCGGGTGGAAATCTATACCAATGCGATCGAAGGCACCGTAGACACGGATTACGACCTGGAAGGCCGGGTGGTCAAGACCACC
>CAZXOK010000032.1:0-2419 GCA_964642175.1 uncultured Chlorobiales bacterium
CCGAACTCTGTTCTACTTGTCGCAAAACCGTTGCCAACTCGGTGGTCAATTGATTTAAGCCGTCCGCAATCAAGCCGGTGATGTCTTCGGTCACCGGAATTTTTACCGCAAGATTATGCTGTTGTGAAATTTCTGAGGTAGCGGTTAATAAATTGATGATCGCGTCGTTGATGGCTTCGTTGCGGGTGGCAAGATGCGCGAAAGCGTCGTTAAACTGTTGCGTCAATTGGCCAATTTCATCCCGACGATCTACCGCAAGACGGGCACCAAAATCATCGCGGCGCTTAATGGCCGTCAAAGTGTCGCTGACTTTGTCTAGCGGCTCAGTTATCAATCGCTTTACCGCCAAGCGGCTGATAAAAAACAAAATAGCGGAAAGAATGATAAAACCAAGGGCTAAAATAGCAATATTGATGAGCCGATAATTTTGGCTTTGTGTGCGTAATGCTTTTACCAAGAGGGTGTTGGCGGCAAATTGCGTTGCTAAAATATCCTCAACCGCTTTTACATCGCCTGCCACTTCAATAAAACCAAGCAATTCCCCCTTATCAAAAACAGTACGATACACGGAAAAAGGGCTTTGTTTTAAGCCGGTAATATCGACTTTTAATAAGGTGTCTCCGCCGGGGAGCGTGAATTTAATATAAGCGATTTTTTCTTGTTTGCCTTGGGTTTTTAGGCGAAATAAGTCACTAGCGCTATTGGTTTTTTTGGCGATTCCTTCGGCAATGCTTTGTAGCTTTTGCGTGTTTTGCTCCCGCAAGGCGGTAACACTCGCGGCGCTTACATTGTCGGCAGCCAGGTTCAAAATCAAGGTAATATTGTCCCAGAAATCTTCTTCCGTTTGCCGACGCTCGCGCTCGGCATCGGCGGCAAAGATCAAATTGTTGGCTTTTAATTCTTGGTCACTGCTCAGTTGCTCGGTTATGAGTAAGCCAATCAGCAAAATAAAAAACATTAAAATCAGCAAGATGCTAAATTTATCAGCAATTTTAATATCAGCAAAAGAAAATGGGGTCGTTTGTGGTGTCGTTTGGGTGGTCATGCGATTTCCTTAACGGGTGACGGGAGATTGCGAAAGACGATCTTTTAGGGCTTGCCAATCTTCAGTGGTAATAAAGCGCCAGCTATCATCAGCCAGTAAGCGGGTTAAATAGACTTGACCTAAAGCAAATTCGCCATTATTGGCCGGAGCATCAACCATAACCCCGCCCAGGTCGCGGCGCATATTTCTTAAAATTTTTACCAGTTCTTCGCGATTTGGGTTCGGCATTTCTTCTAAAGCGGCAATAATCATTTTGCCGACAATAAAGCCCTCTAAGCTGATATTGGTCATTTCAGGGATATCGCGTTGGCGTAACTCCTGAACGACAGGAAGGTTGCTGTCTAGCAACGGTACGGCTTGGGTCATATAAAGCGGTGGCGGCGGGCTTATGCCGTAGCGTTTAAGCTGCCGATTCAGGCGCTTTCCCCCTAAAAAGGAAAAGGTCACAAACGCCCAAGACTTGCCTTCATTCAGGCTGTAGCGCACGAAATTGCCAAGGTTGAGTTCAAAGCCATAGAGCATCACGACGACACAAGTATTACCCTGTTTTTCCCATTCGGTGAGTGAGCGAAAGCCTTCACCCACTTGTAGCGCGGTTTCTAAATCGTAACTTCCTACCGGTCCCTGATTGTTCCAGTTGCCTTTATTGCCTTTCGCCGCTTGATCAAGTACGCGGTCCCAGCTTGCCAATAGCGCACGACCACCGCCTGCTTCTTCCATGGTGTCGCGAATACCGTTTAAGACGCTTAAGCCAGAAATATCTTGCTGCACGTAAGCACAAACTTGCTCAGGTTTAAGACCCTGGGCAAACATTGCTTTAAGCATGGCCTTTACTTCTGCCCGATAGCTGGGATGAAATTGAAAATGCAATGGACGCGGCACAAAACTTAAGTCCGAGCCATCAAAAAAAGCAATGGATGGCACTCCGGCTTTTTCCAACAACGGCAAACTCACTTCCGCATTACGTTCACCGACATTGCCGATCATGGCAAAAATACCTTCGTCAATCAGCGCTTGCGTTTCTTGGGCACTGCGTTTGGCATCGTAATAGTCGTTACGTATTTTAAGATCCAAGCGTCTGCCGTGGACAATCACGCCGTCAAAAGCCATACGCAAGCCGTTTTCCATCCGCAAACCAGGCGCAGCAAGTTCGCCTTGTAACGGCAAAACACTACCGAAAACAATGCGATCAGAATAAACACCTGGGGCATTTTGCGAGGTTCCAAAGCCGACAATAAGCCAGGCGGCCAACAGGGAAAAGAGCACAATCAGCAAAAAAGGCAAAATTAGTTTATTGATCATAAAGAGATTCTATCCATGAAGGCCAATGACAAATGAGATAAATTTCTTCGTCAAAAAAGAAGACACTAGAGA
>CAZXOK010000033.1:0-437 GCA_964642175.1 uncultured Chlorobiales bacterium
CACTAATTCAGTTCGAATTGTGATACATGTAGTGAGTTAATTAGTTCATTATTTTTAAAATGAGATTTTTCAACCTTGAAATATGTAATTCCATTTCGGATATTGCACGTCGTATATCTTCTGCTTCGCTGAGTAGTGTTTCTTGTACCTCAAGCGGTGGTACTGGAATAGAATATTTACCTAAAATGTTGATATTCGTTCTCGGCATACGTGTCCCATAACTACGATGAGTGTTATGGTGAACAAATTTCGATGAATGAAGGTGGTAAATCATATATTCATTCGTAGTTAAATCATTGGCGTTCATCACAAGTATTTCCGTTGTGCAGACACCATCATGATCCGCGATAACACACTTATCTAGGTTAGGACGCAGTTTTCCGTAAAGAATATCACCAGCTTCAAATACATAGCAATTACTCACATAATTTGCACTA
>CAZXOK010000033.1:447-2316 GCA_964642175.1 uncultured Chlorobiales bacterium
GGTGATCCACTGACCTGTATCTAAATGTTCTAGTCCTAGATAAATGCCCTTTGTATGTGGCGATTGACTGGTCTCACCACGCTCAACTAATAAATCCTCTATTTGATATGTATTCCAATTATCTGGAATAGGATCTGGCAGAAAATTTTCATAAAAGTTTGCCCATAAAAGTTTTTGTGTCTGTACTAAGCTTTTTTGGTACTCTCTTATAGATTTCTCCACTGCCCACAGAATCTCGGCGATGCGGCGCTGTTCGTCCAGTGGGGGCAGGGGGAATTCGTATTTGGCAATATCTTTCCAGTTTACAATACCTTTGCCAAAATGACGGGATAAAATGGTAGGGTTTTCAAGTAAAGTGTTGCTTCTTCTGACGACACGAAACAAGAAAACCCATGACCGAGATTGTACCACTTCTAATTTGCCTTGAACCATATCTTTCACCAACACTTTTGCGCCAACTGCGCCATGTCATCTTTGCGATGCTATGTATTCCCCACCGCGCGACCATGCTGGGACTATCGCGCTGGGCAGAAAAAGGCGGAAGCTATCGCACCTTAAATCGTCTCTATCAAGCCCCTATCGACTGGTTGAATGTGCACTGGAGCTTGTTTCAGAGACACTTGCTTCGTGCTGGTGCTGAGTACATTCTGGCAGGTGATGAAGTCGTCATCAGCAAGGCGGGCAAGCAAACGCATGGTGTGGGACGTTTCTTTTCAGGACTCGCACAAAAGGTAATCCCGAGCCTTTCGTTCATGGCGATTTCCATCATAGATGTTCAGACAGAACGCTCATATCCACTTCATATTCAACAGATGATGCCCTCCAAAAAGAGTGAGCAAGAAGTGGTTGAAAAGCCCAAACGCTCACGAGGTCGTCCAAAAGGAAGTAAGAACCACGCCAAACCTAAACCGACACTTTCGCCCATTTTGGTGCTGTTACAAGGCATGTTGACGCGAATTTCGACGCATATTCAGGCTCTCAAGGTCAAATACATCGTTTTGGACGGCAAATTCGGTAATTATCCCACCACATGGCTGATTCGTCATCATGACCTGCACCTCATTTCTAAGATGCGTCGGGATGCCGCGCTTTACTTGCCCTATACGGGTGAAGTCCCATCGCGTGGACCCAAAAGACGCTATGGGGACAAACTCAATTACGCCCAATTGCCTGCCGATACGCTGGTGTCGAGTGAAGTTGATGGCGACTATCGCACCGACATCTATCAGCTTGAAGCCTATCATCGTGACTATCCCGACGTGCTCAACATCGTTGTCATCGTCAAGACCCACATCACCACTCACAAGCGAGGGCATGTCGTTTTATTTAGTACAGATGGCGATTTGAGTGCTGAGAAAATCGTGCGCTACTATCGTCTGCGCTTCCAGATTGAGTTCAACTTCCGCGATGCCAAGCAACACTGGGGCTTGGAGGATTTCATGAACGTTACCGAGCAGGGCGTGACTAATGCCGCTAACGTCGCTTTTCTCATGGTGAACGTTTCAAACGTCCTACTTGAACCTCATCGTAGCCATGATCCTGATTTTAGTGTACTTGACCTCAAAGCCCGTTATCGGGCACAGCGATACCTATCCGAAACAATTAAAATGCTTCCCGAAACACCCCAACCTGATTTAATTTCGCGTATTTGGCGACGATTAGCTCGTTTTGGTGGCATTCGCAGTCCCCAAGACGACGCTTTCGCTGCATAATTGGCAAAGGTATTGATATTAACAATAAATTATTTAAAAAAATCTAGGAACTTTCATTGTGGCAAGTGACTCAGGATACACCCCCACGCCTGTGGGGAAAACATTTTTCTGGAAAGATCGCAGCAACGAGAGTTCGGTACGCCCCCACGCCTGTGGG
>CAZXOK010000034.1:0-2200 GCA_964642175.1 uncultured Chlorobiales bacterium
TAGCTTTTGCTTTGAATTCTTCTTTGTTCATGTTGTTAAAATTAAACGTTAAATAAAATTCCTACTCGTAAAGCTTTTCGGATACCGCTCCTTTTGAAATGTGTGGTCATTTTTTTACCATTGGCTACAACGGTAAATTGTATGAGTAGTAGCCGATTGCGAGGCACTTTCCTTTCAAATTACAAGAAAGTTGAAGCGGGCTACAACCTCTGAATTTACCACTAACTCGGCTATTATTTTTATACATTGTTATCTGCTGGCCTTATTTTAATTTTATAATTTTATGTGTTTCTTTAAAATCATCTGTTTCAATTATTAGAAAGTAGGTTCCTGATGGTATAGATTTTAAATCAATTACATTTTGATTCTTAAGACTAATTATTTTCTCACCTAAAAGGTTGAATACTGTAACTTCTATTACTTGAAAATCGACATCTTTCTGAATATTTATGTGGCCACTCGTTGGGTTAGGATATATCGCCACTTTACTATTTTCGATATGCGAATCAATAACAGATAGGGGGTCGCAATCAAGGCTGTACTGTTGAAAGAAGGGCCACATTAAATCGTTAGCATTTATAAAATTTGAAACTGGGTCTCCGAACACCGTTTGATTTCCGCCAGGCCAAGAGTGTCCCCCATCTTGAGTAACATATTGTTCAATCTCAGTTTCACAATCACAATTGCTCCACTTTCTATGCAAGAACTGTGAATTGTTGATAACAGTATCATTTGTTGTGCTGCAAGCATTCATTGCAGACCAAGCATTCAAAATTGAATCTTGAGGTGAATTATAGTGTCCGGAAGTTCCGCTTCCAACTCCACCATCATAAGGAACATTCGTATCAAGATAAGAATGAAAACTGATAATAGGAACAGGTCTTTGCGGTGTACAAGTTGTCATACTCATCGATGCCGCGACAGGTGCAATAGCCGCTATTCTATCCGATAGTTCACAAGCCAATCTATACGCCATAAATCCCCCATTGGACATTCCAGTCGCATATATTCTGCTAGTATCAATCGAATACTGGACAATCAAAGTATCTAACAATGCGTTTATAAACCCCACATCATCAATATTATTGTTGCTAGCCCAACCACAGCACCAACCGGCATTCCACGAGGAGATTCCCAAACCTCCTCCTTCAAGCCCTTCCGGATACACAACTATGAAATTTTCTGCATCTGCTTTGACGCTTAATTGTGATTGGTTTTGCATATTATATGCATTTCCAAAACCACCGTGCATAGCAATGATTAGTGGTAAATCAGTAGTTCCTGTATATCCTGTCGGTAGATGAACTAGGAATGTTCTGTCATATCCATCAAATGGAATACTATCATATTGGGCATACGAAACATTTAAAACAAAAAATAGAGGAATTAAAAGAATTAGTTTTTGCATTATGTTATGATTTCAATTAGACTTTACAGTTAGATTTTCGTTTAATTCAAACAACCATTAATTTACTTACTCATCTTTTCTCTGGCTTGCAGGTAACGGTTCAGGCTAAAAAATCGTAGGGCATTTCGGAGCGACTACCTGTCCACCAGCAGAAAGTTTGCTGAGTGAACGAACCTTTCGGAAACCCTTGTCTGCCCTATGTTTTTTAGCCATTGTTAGCTACTGTAGCCCCCATTCCCCGATCTTTTCTCAAAGAGATTTCCCCTTTTTTCCAGTCGAGGGAGGGAGAGGTTTTTATTTGATTTTCTTCCTTCATTTTCTTGTTAGCACTCTGTCGTGGGTTGGCCTTTTGCTCTTTGCCACCGCAGGAACGAGGATGGCAATGTGCAAAATCGGGCTGGCTGTCATGAGTCCATTGTAAGTCCATTGAGCCAATTATGAGCCAACTGATTTTTATGTTCGTTTACACGTTTATTTTCCATTTTCCCCTTGTTCCGCCAATGCGTTCAATTTTTCCTTCTTCTTTAAGTTTATCCAGATGGTATTTAACCCCATCTTCGGTAATATCACCCAATACTTCTGCGAGTTTCTTTCTGCTCATTGTAGGATTTTGCCTGAGCAGTTCAATAATTTTCTCCGAAATGATTTGGGTAGTCATTTGGGTAGTGTTTTGGGTAGTTATTTGGGTAGCTCCATTTTCGGACTTCAATGGAATAATTGTCCTGAAAATATCCTCTTCAATAAATTCCGGTTTGGTTCCGGGCGTGTAGATGCCACAATATTTGAAGGTAT
>CAZXOK010000035.1:0-2078 GCA_964642175.1 uncultured Chlorobiales bacterium
GCGAGAGAGACGCATTCGATGCCCAGTCCTTCGGCCACCAGCGTGTTCAGCAGCATGAAGAATGCCGCTGTCATCATGAGGATAAGGCCGCTGATTCGGTAGCTCGTGCCTGTCCGGAAAGTGGTTCGTGCGGTCATTTTCTTGCAGAATTGCCAAAAAACTCTCGAAGATGTTCGACAAAATTCAATTTTTGCCCGAAAATAATGATGTTGGGCATCATCTTCATTTAATTAAGGAGCCTCGTCATGCGCTTTGCCTTCGAACGGAATGGACGCTTCGATTGCCCTCGGATCCGGGATGTGCAGCTCAATCTGGAGTGTCGAGATGAGATGATTCCAGTTTTGCGTGCGCTACAGTATTTGCATGGGTCCCCGAAACATCGTGACAAAATCATGAAGTTGATCGAGGAGGATGTAAGCAGGGACACCGACCCCGATCAAGGTAGGCCGGGATTGTCCTATTGGCAAATTTGCGTGTTGGCGGCGATTCGGAAAGGATGCAACCTCAACTATGACCGCATGCAAAACTGTGCGGAAAACCACTGGAACTTACGGCATATCATGGGGATCGGTGATTGGGAGACCCCGACCTTCAACTGGCGTCTCATTCGCGACAACATTGCCTTGTTGCGCCCTGATACAATAGATGCCATTAGTGCTGTTATCGTTGAGGCGGGGCATGAACTAGAACCCGATGCCGCCAAGAAGGTGCGTGTGGATTCCTCTGTCGTGGAATCGAATATTCATCATCCAACCGACAGTTCGCTTATACGTGATGCAGTCAATAAGGCGATACCGAGTGCCCGTATACTGGCCGAATACTACGGCCTTTCTGGATGGCGGCAGCACGAGCATCTGCAAAGGCGGATCAAAGAGATAAGCAGGGAGATTGACTGTGTCTGTTCTAAGAAAGGGCCTCACTACTACGAGAGAAGTAAGCCCCTTTACAAGAAACTCATTCGCCTGGGGCGATCAATAGCCAAACGCTGCCGAAAAGCCATTGAAGCGGCACAAGACACGACGGAACCAGGCCTGCTCAATGTGGCGGGCGAATTGCTCGTGTATACGGACTACATCGAGCGTCTCTGCAACAACGCGTTCAGGCGTGTGCTCCAAGGCCAATCAGTTCCGGCTAAAGAGAAAATATTCAGTATATACGAACCACATACACAGATTTATAAACGCGGTAAAGCGGCGAAGCCGGTACAGTTTGGTCGTCTGACAGTATTCTTCGAAGATGCTCAGGGTTTCATTATCCACCACCGGGTGCTTGAGCGCGAGGAACAAGACCGGGATATCGCCGTGAAGGAAACTCGGGAGGCTCAGCGCAAGATGAAAGGACGAATCGAGAGCATCTCGTTTGATCGAGGTTTTCACTCGCCCCTCAACCAAGAGCAACTGGCGCGGCTCGTTGAGAATGTATGTCTGCCTAAGATGGGCGCCAAGCAGGCGGCGCAACAAGACCGTGAAGCCAGCGAGGAGTTTCGCCAAGCCCGCCAACGTCATTCGGGCGTGGAATCCGCTATTGGATGCTTACAGTCAGGCAATGGACTAAAACGTTGCGTAGACCGCACCGAAGTTGGATTTAAGCGGTATGTGGCTATGGCGGTATTGGGCCGAAATCTACATGTACTTGGTAAGTTATTGATCAAGCGCGAAGCGCCGAAAGCAGAAGCCGCGTACAGCGCTCGTAACTGATAAACCGCTGAGACACAAAAAAGATACATATCAAGGTGTGCAGAAGACATACCTCCCATCCCCTGTGCCCTCGCTGCACCGCAACGCAGATGAAAGCCACGCTAAGCCCTAATATCCCCCAAATAAAAATCAGCTTCGCCTCTCTGGCGGGCGTTTCGCCGCAACGATTTTCTGGAGATCTGACTTTCCGGACAGGCACTAGCTCCCTTACGGCATGCTTCGACAATTGTGCCTTGGCTCCGGCAGCCTTATCGCCTGAGCGAAGAACAAATCTGGTAATTAGGGTGGATCCTTCTTTAACTACCTTCACAACATCGAAAGCATCAACGACGCCCAAACCAGCCATCGCCGTTGAGAATACACGTTCACCCCAAGTCAGCT
>CAZXOK010000036.1:0-2078 GCA_964642175.1 uncultured Chlorobiales bacterium
TGAACAGTAATCGTTAGCACAGGCAAAAAACGTAACTAACAACGATACTGCTCTAGCTGTCTTGCAAAACTGATTTCATAGGTGGATTTCTGTCGAAAACCGCAAACAACCAAAGTAAAAGAGGAGAAAACAATGAAAATCTTGGTCTGGGCTTTCCAACTCATGTTAGTCATAGGCAGTAGTCTCGCGCTGGCAGACCCTGCTGTGAATACCCAGGACAATGCCGCCTTATATGAACTGGACGAAAACGAGAGGGAACTGGTAGGCATACCTAACCTCGCTGGACCACCCGCAGGGTTCCCTAGAGATGGAGATCTTGTCTTGATTCGCACGAGAGCCAAAACAAACAGAGATGGAGAATACCTTTCTATCGACGGACAGAATCGTGTCGTTCTATCTGGAACCGCAAACAGAAACTCATATTGGCGTCTCCAGTTTGGAAGCAGTGGGCGGCCCGAGAATGCTAGCTACAGCATGCAAAATCCAGCTACTGGTTTATACATCATACTTACGGATGACCTGCCCAGACAGGTAGTTACGTCTCGTAGTAGTCCGAGTAAGTGGCAGTGGTGGAAGGCCGGTGGCGGCCCGGGCCGATGCCCAAACGGATTTGTTATGAGATGGCTTACGCAGTATAGGGAAAGCTGGTATTTAACAACGGAGGACGACGGAACCGTTACAACAAAGAAAACAGACGATCTTGGACCCCCCGAAAAATGTTTTTACTTCTGGGACTATCAAGATACCTAGCAAAGATCCATCCCAATTTGTGCTAACAAAAGCCTCCAGCCGACCGCCAAAAGTGCCGCTCGCTACGCTCGCGCCACTTTTGGCGGCGGCTGAGGCTTACGTTGGGCTCGAAAATGAGATAAGGAGGGGGGTATTGACCTACAGCAAGGAACAGATCCGCAAACGCCGGATGCTCAGGCTCGCTCAGTTGATTTACGATCACTGGGAAGAAGGGTCCGGCATGGATACGCGCATCTTTCAGGTTCCGCTGATCAATGACGGGCTTGTCCTGTGGGGCCGCTCTCTGAGCGGCGGTACGTACAGGGAGCACGCCGTTCCACGAGTCCTCATCCGAGATGGGTGCCTGAAGATGTTCGATGAAGAAGCTGATGTCGAGGAGGTCAAGGAGCTCCTACTCCAATACCTCTGGATAGTGCACATCACGGAAGAGGAAGCGGCTCGTCTCAATGCCGCGCACAAAATGTCGATGCCGGAGGGATGGGCCTTCGGAGAAGGTGACCCGTTCGCCCGTTTCAAGGCCGTTGGAATAGAACTGGAGCCCAACAAGGCGCTCGAGCCGACCGCCTGAAAGCCGCGCGGCGGCTTTCAGGCGGCGCCTCAGCGCCAACGTTATGGCAACGAATAACAGAACCCAGTATAGGAGAAAGGTATGCCAGAAATAGCAAGATTCTATGGGATCATAATCAAGCTGTTCTTCGGCGATCATCCGCCACCGCATTTTCACGCAGTGTACGGGGAGTATGTTGGACTGTTCAATATCGATACCCTCGAAATGATCGAGGGTGACCTGCCCAATAGGGCAAAAAAACTGGTCATTGAATGGGCTACGATTAACAGGGAAGAAATGAAAAAAATGTGGGATACCCAAGAGTTCCACAAATTGCAGCCACTGGAGTAGCTAATGCAATATCCAAAGGTAAAATCGGCATCGGCAATCGATGATCATACTTTGCTAATCGAGTTCGATAATAGCGAAAAGAGAAAATACGATATTTCTCCGCTGCTGAGAAAGGAGATGTTTGCTCCGCTAAATAATCCTGCCTTGTTTAAGGCAGTCGAAGTAGAACAAGGCGGCTATGCAGTAGTTTGGAATAACGATATTGATATCAGCGAATATGAATTATGGAACCATGGCCAAGCAATGCCATAACAATGCGCTTCACCGGACGGCAATTCCGCTGCGCTCCATTGCCGCCGGTGAGCTTGGTCGTTCGTGCGCCAAGCGAAGCTTGGCGCTTCTTGCCGGGTGAAAGTCCCGGTCGGGTAAGGGCTACGTGTAAGCTTTGCGCATGCTCGACTACACCCTCTCAAAGGAACAACTCGCCGAA
>CAZXOK010000037.1:0-2073 GCA_964642175.1 uncultured Chlorobiales bacterium
GGGCGCATTCGGGAAATATGTCTAACTGGCATTTGCCTTCTTTCTTGTAACTTGTTCGAGTAGAACGATTTTCGGATTTGGGAGTTCTTTCGTACTCGAAGGGGTCGGAATCCACTTGTATTCTTTGTGTCTCGAATAGGTGGCGCGAACACGAGCCTTTTCAAGCACAGCATCCCAGTTGTCGGTGAGCACCTGCGCGCGTACATATAACATAACTTCCGCCATTGTTTCGCTCCAGAATGTTCCTGGCGATTTGATGCGCATGTTAATGACGCGTCGTATGGCGCTTTCTATCGCACCCGAACCGATTGGATAACTCGACTTGAGCGCTTTTTTATAGTCAATCAATTGTATGCGTTCCTGAAGATAGTTCAGACAATCTGTTATCGTTTTCTTCTTTACCGGAGATGCCTGCTTTCTTAAATCACGCAACCAGCATAGAAGCTTTTCCGTTTCGCCTTTGCGTAGCATGCGCCTGGCCTTTTCGTGCTCCTTGCGCAGACTCCGTCCATCCACGCCGAAGCCCGCCTGAAGGGCCGCATTCACATGTTCCATGACATGATAGAAATCCAATACCGCCTCCCATTGGCCTGGCTTCAGGCCGACGCGCTCGGCTATTGTAGGAACCCGATTCCAGATCCATTCGGCTCCATCGCCCAGAAAGATCACCTGTTTCGCTTCCTGCGCACCCAAACGGTAAAGGTGATAGGCCGCCAATTCCATCAGACAATCCACATCCCCCTGAAAGGTACCATCCAATACCACCGGACGCCCTCGATCCATGCGGCCCTGATCGTCAATTTCGTAAATTACGAGCAGGCGCGGTTCGCGCCAATTTGTAAAATATCCGTGGTACCCTGAGCGACGCCTTCGTCCTTTCTTGGCGACACGAATCCGTGCGCGCCCGCCGTCGAAGGCAACCGCGATTCGTTTGTTTTTGAAAGTCGTTTGCGGCTTCAGCAACCCTGCGTGCCACGCTTCGATATCGTCTTTGCGCGCCGCCAGCGCGGCCAACCCAATCGCCATAAGAATGGTGCGAAGCGAGCCCTGGCTTAACGAAAAGCCCCTTCGACGAAGTTCATCACCCGCGGTTTGGAGCGACGGCAGCAAAGCACTTTGTCGACCGACTTCCGCCGCCAAGGCTGGTGAAGCCCCTTTGACGATCCCGAGTGCAGCCAATTCGGGGTAGAGGCCCGCTCCTTCCTCGCCCCGCTTTCCCGAACCCGCTCGCTGTCCTTTGTCTCTGCGGCGGGCCAGATACGGGGATGCAATACCGAATTGCAAACCACAGGCAAAGCGCACCGGAAGATAGTTTGACTGATAGCCAAACTTGAATTCCGCGCTTTCCCGCAGTGCGATCGCTTGGCCCGCTTGCTCTACGGCCTTCTTAACATGCGGATCGGAAAGCACAGATGCCAATAGATAAGAGGCAATATGGCGTCCGAATGCTTCGCAATCGCGCTCCACCTTCTCCAGCTTGCCGGGATCGGATTGAAGCAACGCAATCCATTCGGCATATGGTTCGTCCATCTCGTTGGCGAGTTGCTTCAGCACGCCTTGTGGCGAAAGCGTAAAATCGAAATCGCATGCAACCTGCATTTGGGCGCTCCTTTGAGTAAGGGATGCCCCCCCATATTCAGGTATCGGAACGTGGAACACGTTGCGCCGATAGTATTCAGCGAATTCGAAGTTGATGATCAAGACGCGGAGCGTGTAGACTGCTACGATGTTGAAAGCATTAAAACCCATCAGGATGATTGGCGCGCATGAAGGTAAAGATCGTCATTCTGCTCGGCGACACACCTGATGAAGACCGCTTCGAGGCAACGCGGTCGGTCGCGTGATCTTTAACCGATCATCCCGTATCCATTAAAGTCAGCACCAAGCCGATAGAAAAATATCAAAATCTGATCACCCAATTTCAAATGCCCACCACCGCGTAATACAAAGTCATCGAGAGTATTTTTAAGACTTTTAAGAGAGCGACGGATTGGTGGGGAGACTACCAGGATATCGCTGTACTGTTTCCAAAATAGAAGCCGAAGAAAACAACCACTTATCCCAATTGCGCCC
>CAZXOK010000038.1:0-2062 GCA_964642175.1 uncultured Chlorobiales bacterium
TGTTTCAGGAGAGCGCTTCACCCGCGCAGGATTTCGCGGGTCGGACGGGAAAGAAACAAGCACATTTGCGGAAGATGGCTTATCCTTCCAAGGGTAGGGGGACTCAATAAGAAGAAGGATAAGCCATGTCGAAGTCAAAGAAATCCTGCAAGTCCCACAAGTCAAGCGCCTCGTCTAAGGTTGTTTACGACGAAGGTCTGGTCAAGCTTAACAAGCATGCTGCGGGCATTGACGTGGGCAGCTCTGAGCATTGGGTGTGTGTGCCTTGGGGCAGCTGCGAGCTGGAGCGTCGCGTTTTGCGTTTTGGTGCCTTTACGCGCGACCTGGACGCGATCTGCCTATGGCTGCGTCAGTGTGGCGTGACCACCGTCGCGATGGAGTCGACCGGTGTTTACTGGATTCCGCTGTACCACATCCTGGAGAAAGCCGGGTTCGACGTGTGGCTTGTCAACGCCCATTACGTCAAGCGTGTTCCGGGGCGTCCGAAGACCGACAGGAACGACTGCGAGTGGATCCAACGCCTCCACACGTACGGGCTGCTGCGCAAGTCGTTCCGTCCGGCTGGAGACATCTGCGCCATTCGTGCCTTGTGGCGCTTCCGCGACGGCCTCATTGATGAGCACTCACGGATCGTTCAGCAGATCCAGAAGATCTTGCATGAGATGAACCTTCTGCTCCACAAAGTGGTGACCGACATCACCGGAAAGACGGGTATGGCCATCATCCGAGCAATGGTCAACGGACAGCGAGACCCAGAACGCCTGGCCCGCCTCCGGGACCACCGCATCAAGGCCACCGAACAGGACATCGTCGAGGCGCTTCGAGGTAACTACCGCGACGAACTGATCGTGCTTGTGAAGCTGTGCCTCGAGCGCATGGATCTACTGGAACGGCAACTGACGCAGTTGGATAGGGAGATCGAGCAACGCATGGGAGCGGTGCAGCCCAACGACTCCCACCTGCCCGTGTCCGAACTGACCGATACGCCACTGAAGCGGACCACCCACCAGCACGCTCCGCGGTTCGATGCCGTTCACCTTATCCAGCGGCTTTACGGCGCGCCGGTGGGCAAGATCCCGGGAATGAACAGCACGACGCTCAGCGGCATCTTCACGGAGGTAGGGCTTGACCTTACTGCTTGGGAGAGCGACAAACACTTCACCTCCTGGCTGACCGTTTCGCCCAAAGCGAAGATCAGCGGCGGCAGGCCTATCGCGGCGGCGTCAACAGCCAGAACCGGCAACCGGGCCGGGCGCTACTTCCGACAAGCGGCCAGCACACTCAAGCACAGCAGTACGCCGCTGGGCGAGTTCTACCGACGAATGCGAGCACGTAACGGCACCAAGCACGCCATCACAGCCACGGCACGGAAGCTTGCGACCATCTTCTACGAAATGGTTACCACAGGCAGCGACTACGACTATCCCGACCGCAACGAGTACGACGAACGCATGCGCGCCTGGCACCTGCGCAACCTTCGACGGAGAGCCGAGAAGCTCGGGTACGAACTGAAAGAGAAGGTCTCCTGATCTGAGGTCTACAGGTTACTGACGCGGTCAATCACGCACCATCAATGCAAGGATGACTGAACCAAACAAACAATCGCCTGCGTCTCAAGGCCGGAGGTCGACTGGTGGTCTACCCCGTAGGAGAGCGTGGTCTCTCGCACGAGTGATCGGAAAAATGGGATGCCGCACTGGCAAGCCCGCAGGAGAGAATACTGCTTTGTCTTCGTGCGAGGTCGCAGGCGTTGTTTCTTGGTGAGGAAATCGCGCTTATTGAAAACTGTAATGCCTTCACCGTAAACAGCCTGCGACACTGTTTCAGGAGAGCGCTTCACCGGCCCCGGGCGACCGGTCGGACGTGGAAGAAACAGCTGGAGGGCGGTCATCCCTGACCGCATCTTCCGCCTTCCCGGTTCGGAGAACCGGCCTCCAGAGCCCTGTTTCAGGAGAGCGCTTCACCCGCGCGGGGCGCGCCGGTCGGACGTGGAAGAAACAGCGGGCTGGTGGACCGTTCACGTGCCTGAAGGGCACGAACATGTAAGCCCGGGCAGAATGCC
>CAZXOK010000039.1:0-1933 GCA_964642175.1 uncultured Chlorobiales bacterium
GTCCGATCTTGCCAGCAAACACAATCGAGTTCTTATTGGTCAGGGTCGAACTGGGGGTTGTTACGACATTAGAACGGATACAAAAGATCTGGCTCTTCGAGAAATGCAAAAATACAGAGCGGCAGCAAGCTCGTACAAGAGGAACCGGGATCAAATGAATGCAACGGCTAACGGCGTGATTAGCGAAAGATCTAAATCCCTGGTTATTTGCCCAGTCTTTCCAGACATTGTTGTAGATATTTTTGGGGGTTTCGAAGGTAGGCCCGACGAATGCTCGCGGATTGGCGAGTTTGATTGAGTTCCTCTCGTGCTTCCAGGTAGCGTTCTGCCCGTGAACTCGTCATAATTGCCTCAAGCTCCTCACGGGAAAAAATCCCGTTTAGGACTATCGCATACATATAATATCCGCCATAGGAAGTCCCCGGGCCTGATGCTGTTGAAGTGCGCCCCGAACAACGACGTAGATTCATTTTTGCCATTCCATTGCGATTTTCCAGCAGGTTGTTGGTCTGCGGAATTCGAGCATCGTTGTAACAGTGGAAAAGTCCCTCCGCATAGTTGCGTGAAACTTTTATCGCATGTTCGATAAACGTAACAAGATAGGCGTCGCGAGCACTTTGGATCGTTTGTTCCAGTTTATCGGAGAGAAATCGAAATAGTCGATTCTTAACTGCGGCTCCGTTAGCGGGTGGGGTTGCGGGCCATAAAATATCACGCAATGCCAGTACGATGCTTAGGCAGGTGCGCACCCGCCGGGCACTCGACTGCCTTTTAGCGGAAGGTTTCAGCAGGTTGCCAAGCTCGCGGAGGGACTCGCAGTCGCCCTTTTTTTTTGTCGAGCTTTTGCGACGGTTTCGGCTACCCGGTCTAAACCTTCATGTCGTTTCAGAGGCGATGGATCGAACGGGGCACGCCCATGACGTAAAGCCTCAGCCCGTGCCGCCCGACACAACTCCAAGGCCGCCTGATCCCCCGCCGACAACTCTTCGCTGCGCGCCTTCATTTCTCCTTCCCGCCGCAGAATCGTACGCTCCAATTTGCGAAGTTGCGTCTCCGTCTCGCGCACTTCGCTATTCAATGTCGCCAGGTCTTCTTCCATAGGAGCCGCGACACGTTTCAAATAATGCAACTGACAGAACTGCAGGGGACATTCGGGTAGTGCTTTCTTTATTGCGGGCACCAAGCCCTTTTCTTTATCGGAGACCACAGCCAAAATAGGGATATCCAAATCAGTGAGTTGCTGAATGAACGGCACCAAGTCTGAGGCCGCGCGACAAATCTTATGTTCCGCAAACAGTGGACGGCGCGAAATAGCGTCGATAATGACATACAATACCGCCTCGCCCGTGCCGAATTGAATGCCGTCAATCAGCGGAAGAATACCCCCTTGAGCGCGAAGGGCATCCAGTACCTCTGGTTGCTTCAGGTCGGTCTGGCAATGTAATAAACTCAAATAGTTGCGAAACTGATCCTGTACTGTTGAAAGCGAAATCCGAACACCTCTTTCGATCAAACGCCGGTGAATGCGCGGAAAACTCATATGCTCGCGCATACGTGCTGCGCCAATCTCTAAAGCCAACTCAAGTGCGATGTGACTGCCCGGAAGGGCAAGCGTACACTCTTCATGAGGTCGATAGATTAACGACCATTGTGGACACAGGCCATTGGAACATGTTTTATCCCGCATCAAATACGTTTCGGCACGTCCATCCTGTCGGCGAAGAGTGCGCTCGCGGTGCTGTGTGATCTGAAGATTCGCGCCGCAAAAGGGACAGATCTCCTGAGTCGCAGTCAAAACACCGCAGTCAATGTGTTTCGGTTTAGCCAATGATTTGGACGGAACTGGGGGCATGGATTCTCTCCCTATGTTATTCCCCCATGACCTGGTATCGGATAGACGAACACAAAGCTTTAGAACTTTCACTAATCACGG
>CAZXOK010000040.1:0-1835 GCA_964642175.1 uncultured Chlorobiales bacterium
GGCATGGGCGCGTTGTAATCGGGTTAAAGTCCCGTGTATCATGAACCTAGATAAAGAACAGATACTAGATCAAGGCAACTGCGAAATCGTGAGGTTTCGTGGGAAGGCAGCCTACATCAAAGATGTGAGCCCACGGACAGTTCCGAGCCGAAGGCGACAAGACCGGGCGCGAAGCGAACCGGAACAACGTGGTATAAGGCCGACGGCATGGGTGAGCTGGCACCACACAGCGAAGCCCTGGGTTCAGTGCCGGAGGTAAACTACGGGGTTGTGCATCGGAACAACGCGTTCTTACCCGGGGAGGCCTCGCCTCGTCGCTTCGGAGGGTTTAAATCTACCCGCACCACCGAAGCACCCATTACAGCAATGTGGTGGGCAAGGCGGGATGAGGAGTCAGCAGAGAGCGGAGTAGTCGTATCGGAATCCGTGAGTAGCCGCAGGCGGGTGACCCGTCCGGTGAAGAGTACGGCCAGGCGAGGCGGTCGAAGGCTCGAACCAAAGAAGGGGAAGCAACCGGAGGTGGTCTGTGAGTGATCACACGACACACTCCGAGGAGAACCGACTTCCTCAGCAAACCCTACTGGAGCAAATCCTTGATCGGGACAACCTGAAGCAGGCGTGGGCACGCGTTCGCGCGAACAAAGGAGCGGCGGGGATCGACGGCATGTCGGTCGCCGACTTTCCTGCGTTCTCGCAAGTGCACATGCCGCGCATCATGGACCAGATCAGGGAGGGGCGCTACGCGCCTGCTGCGGTGAAACGAGTCTGGATACCCAAGCCGGACGGCTCGAAACGCCCGTTGGGCATACCGACCGTTCTGGACCGGGTCATCCAGCAGGCCATAGCCCAAGTGCTCGGTCCGCTCTTTGACGCGGGCTTTAGCGAAAGCAGCTATGGTTTCAGATATGGACGCCAAGCCCACGCCGCCGTCGAGCGGATCAGCGAGGCGTCACAGGCAGGCTATAAATGGGGTGCCGCAAGGTGGCCCTTTGTCTCCACTGTTGGCCAATATCATGCTCGACCCGCTCGATAAGAAGATCGAGACAATGGGCTTGCCCTTCGCACGGTATGCGGACGACTGTTCCGGTTCGCTTCGCGCCCGGTCTTGTCGCTGCGCTCGGAACCTGATCGTAACCCGGTCCAAAACCAGAGCTCTCGAAGTGATGGCGGAGGTCAGGGACTACGTGGAAGGAAGGCTGAAGCTACTGGTCAATCAGGAGAAAAGTAGAGTCGCTCCGTTAGGCAAGTGCAGCTTCCTCGGGTTCAATATCCAGGGCAAGCAAATCCGCCGTACGGAGAAAGCCGCCAAGCGGTTCAAAACTCGCATTCAGGAAATCACCGCCCGCAGCCGTGGGGTCTCGATGGGGCGAAGGCTCCTCGAACTCAAACGTTACTGCGTGGGATGGTTCAACTACTTCAAAATCGGCTTGCCGTATAAAGAAGTCAGGGAATGGGACGGATGGATACGCAGGCGAGTGAGGCTGTGCTACTGGAAGGACTGGAAGGTGCCGCGTAAACGCAGGCGGATGCTGATCAGGCTGGGCGTCTCTCCGGACGAAGTGAAGAAAGCTTCACGCGCCCGCAAGGGCTACTGGAGGATGTCGCAGAACAGTCTGGTCAGACTTGCTCTGTTCCGAGGAACGAAGAGACGACAAGACCGGGCGCGGAGCGAACCGGACCACAACACATATCTGGCGAATCAAGGAGTTCCCTCCATGCGGGAACTCTGGGTGCGCTTCAAATACGGGGATCAAGCGAAAGTCTGATCTCCGGTCACTGTTTCTTCGGAACCGCCGTGCTACGGACCCGTATGGCCGGTGGTGTGGGGGCGGGGG
>CAZXOK010000041.1:0-1824 GCA_964642175.1 uncultured Chlorobiales bacterium
GGCGACCCGGTTTACTGGGTTTGCCCTTCTTCTCTCTTTGACGCGGCACGCTGATAGAGACAGAGCCGTCAGGTTTGCCCTGCGCCATATGTTCGAACAACTTCTTTTCCTGATCCAGCAGACAGCGGTTGTGTTTCGCGCGCACCAGGATATCCACCGCCCCTCCCTGGCACCGACGTTGATCGAACAGTTCGAAGATGTCGCTCTCTCGGTCCCCTATGCAAACGATGTGAACGTCTGGAATCTGCCGACTGATGTCACGCGCATCCTCATAGGTCTGCAACCAGCGGTGGGACTCCTTCTCTTCGATAGGGCGCATGTCGGTTTTACCCGTGTCTTTTGGCTTCGGCGCTGCCGCGTAGATTTGCGTGCCCAGCACACCCAGCGGCAGACCTCGGATGCTGGTCGCTATACGGCTATGCATCTGCAACCCCTGCGACACCGCACCGGTTTGGTTTTTTCCGATCAGCCCCAGCCCTTCGCAGTGCGGTCGCGTGGAGAAGTTCATCTCCATCGTGTCTTGAATAATCAGCGCCGTCTTCTCGTTGGCCATGCGTCTAATCGTCTGTTGCCGGTGGCCGCCAAGCAGCGAACTGCTGGAAATCTCTTCACGCTTGTTATTGATCAACCGGCTGTAGCCTTTGTAAGCATGTCGATTCCCCCCACAGGCGCGTGTATACGAACCGCTGGGCCGACGACCCTTGTTCGTTGCCACTTTCACCAACTGCTCGGTCAGTCGCGCGTGCCCAAGCTCACATCCGCCGAATTCCTGCTCTGCCCATTGCTCCGATTCCAGCTCACTTTCCAATGCCAGCGGCTCGACAGACTGCCTCTTGCTCAACCCCATCCGGCTACGGAAGTTCGGCGCTAGTGGATACATGTATACATCCTTGATGCTCTTGCCTTCTTTCTTGCCTCCGTTACGGCCACGCCCTTTGGTCTGCCCCACGCAAACCCAATTGGCCGCCTGGAAGCATGTGCCTGCATACTGCTCCCGGTCGACGAAGGTCTCCATCAACCACGGCTCCACTCCGTAGCGAGTGTGGAAATCCTTCGCCACGCGCCGACTGCACAGTCCCAATACATGCGAGGCTACATTCTCGCACTGCACGCTTTCCCGGATCAGATAGCGCGTCATGTTGATCACCCGTTCGTGCTGCTCAGAGCGTTGCGTTTCATCCCATCCGATCCACTCGTCCCGACTCTGTAAATACAACGCCGAACTTCCGAAGCCGATCGCTCCCAACCAACCATGCGCCGAACCAATCAGGTAGCGCAACTGCCGTCCGACCATCCGACAGTCATGCAGTGGATGCTCCACCAACATCAACTCGTTCCATATCCGCATATGTTCGTCATCGCCAGCCAGCACCTCAATGAGTTCCAGCCCCGCCACTTGCTCAACCCGCGCCGGAACCCCTTGCGGTGCCGCAACTGCATGACCCAAACGTCGCGGATTCCATTCTCCACCGCCATGCGCCTTTGCCGCAGGCAGTTTCCAATAGCCCTCACCCTCCAGATCCCTCAATGCCTTCAACGCAGTGGCAAGCCGCAAGGCCCCTTTCCCGTCACGCAACCCCAGCCGTTCACACATGTCAGTGGCCAGTTCCGTGCGCGTTTTGTCCTTGTTCCCGGCCAGCCAGTTGGTCACCAAGGTGACGTTTTCAGGGGTAGATAGCCTCTCTTTGATACTGCTTTTTGATTTCATGCCCCCGGTTGTACAACAATCCGAAGAGCTTGTCCCGTTTTTTCTGCAGGGGCACGCGCAGGGCTAGGAGCGTGTTTTATCGCGCGGTCAACCGACCAATCTCCTGCGATAAATCC
>CAZXOK010000042.1:0-1806 GCA_964642175.1 uncultured Chlorobiales bacterium
ATAGAGCCTGCGCATAAGCGGAGTAGATTGCCATTTTCCCAGGAAAAACGGCTCCTTTTTGCGGTTTTCCTCCACGCCTTTATGTAAACGAAGCGCCGTTTTTATTCGATTCGCTCTAAATACGGCGTTTTCTGGAACTCTTTGCCTCTGCGCATGGGGGCAATTTGCATAATTGCTCGAGCGGATGGCCTGGAGGCCAGCTCGCGGAGTTCGCGTCGGCGCGCCTTGGATGGCGATCCATGCACGCTCGACTTCCGAGTCTATTGCGCATGAATTTCTCCCTCATTTTTTGAGGAAATAGTTTCCATTATAGAACGCTCGTAGCGCGTCATATATAATGACGAACAGCGTCACGAATGTATGAGCCCGGGAGACAACTCGCATGATCACGCAAGACCTGATTGAACTCGCCCTGCCACTTCTCGAGGCACCCCCGAATGATCGTGAACACACCCCGTTGTTCGGATTTATTCATCTCGACGACCTCTGTTTGGAGCAGACACCGCAAGCCCGATGGTTCCACCTCTTGCGCAGGCTTGACTTAAACGCCTATCATCAGACCCGTTGCGGTTATTATAATGCGCTGCGTTTCTTCAATAGGGCCGCAGCCGAAGAAGCCGCATTGCGCCGGAAACAGCGCCCGCCTAATCCCGAAAACAAGGAACAGGCGCGACAACGACTGCTTTTCGAAAGGCCGACGATGGGCAACAAGGAGGCGCCATTGATTCATCGCGACGGCGAACCCAAAACCGCCGCACAACGCGTGGCTCCGTCGGTGGTGGGACGCGCCCCAAAGGATTTCGACGCACAACTAAAAGCCTTCATCGGAGTCGCATTGATGGGAGATGAGCCGGAACCGGAAGTCGTACATCGGCATCTCACAAACAATCCCACATTCGCGCGCGCATGCGGCTTTACCTGGCCACATCCCAACGGCGCCTATCGCCAAAGCGACGTTCCTTCTTTGCGCAAACTGGAACAGTTCGACCAGATCATGTCCCAAAACGGTTTATGGAAAGACGCCAAACTCATCGAGATCAAAAAGAACTTAAAGGCCGGGGTAATCGAGCCCGAAGAGATCCTGGTGCACGACACTACGCACCTTTACGCGCACTCTTCGTTCGAGACCGTGGAATACGAGACAAAGAACGGCAAGACGGAGAAGAAATCGGCGTCCAAACCCACCAAGCACTGTGGATGCGAGGACAAAGACAACTGTCCGCATGCCTGGGAGTACGCCGATCCCGGCGCGGGCACCGTCGTCAAGGCGGGCGGCAAGATGTATTGGGCGCACAAGGTTTCGGTGCTGTCGTTGGGACGCCAGGAAATCGTGCTCGACGCTTTTCCGGTCACGGATGGTGCAACGCATGACGGGACGACGATTGTCCCGTCCCTGGAGCGCCTATATGAAGATCATCCCTATGTGAAGGATTGGTTCGACACGTTGCTGGACGACGGGGCGGCTGACGATCAGAAGATAAAGAATCTGCTACGCGAGCAATTCGGCCTGCGTCTGGTTTGTTCTTTGAACCCCCGTGCCCGCAAAGTTGTCCGCGAAGGACTGCCGCTGGGCGTTCAGGAAATTCGGCCCAACGGCGATGTGATCTGTATAGCGAACCATAGTCTCGATTACCTTGGCATTCGTTATTCGAATCAAGTTTTCAATTTCGGCCCGCCGCGGTCAGCGGACGGCACCGTGTTGTGCGAGACCTGTCCGCTAAAAGCTGCGTGCTGTCCGCATGCGGCAACGGGTCGGTATGTCACAATTCCATTCGACGCACTTCCCCAAATCGATCCCAACGATCC
>CAZXOK010000043.1:0-1751 GCA_964642175.1 uncultured Chlorobiales bacterium
GGCCCGCTCGAACTGCCGGCGCGTGTGCGCCCAGCAGTTGGCCGCCGTGACTTTCGGGCGTTGTTGGGCATACTTGCCGTAGGCGGCATAGCCATCGGTGACCAGCACACCAGAGAAGTGCTCGCCCAATGCGTTCTTGACCACATCAGCCCCGCGCGAAGGGGCGTAGATGAAGCTGATCTCGTCGTTTTCGCCATACACCGGCCAGTACCAGCCCTGGTGCATCTTGCCCCTGGTCTTCTTGCTCGGGCCGGCCCGGATCGGGGTTTCGTCCATCGCCAGCACCCGGCTTTGCAGGATGTGCTTGAGCTGGGCGTCATAGATGGGCTTGAGCAGCTCGATTGCGCGCTGACTGAGGTTGGTCAGCGTCGCCCGGGAAAGCGTGATCCCGGCCTGTGCCAGGCGCTGGTGCTGGCGGTACAGCGGCAGGTGGAAGCAGAACTTGTCGACCAGCATGCCGGCCAGGAAGCTGACATCGGCCACGCTGTTTTCAAGCACTGTCTCCGGCGCCGGGGCGGTCAAGAGCTTGTCCTGGCGCTTGTCCTTGACCACCGGCCGGACATACTTGAGGATCAGGTAGCTGGCCGGGCGCTGGGCGATGCGGCAGGTGACCTTCTCGCCGATGACTTCGCGATGCTCAGCCGGGATCGCCTCGATTGCCGGATCAGTGACCTCGATGGTCTCGACCGGCACATCTTCACTGAAGCGAAGGCCGCTGTCGGTTACCGCATCGCCGCGGTCCTTGGTCTTGCGCCGGGTATAGCTGACGTGCTCGGTCGCCGCCGGCGCCTCAGACTTCGGCAACTCGCCGAACAGCAAGCCGGTCTGAGCCGGGTTCTCGATCAGGCGCTTCTCGGACTTCGAGCCAAACAGCTGGCGCTTGAACCAGTCGAGCTGCTGTTTGAGGGCCTGATTTTCTTCTTGCAATGCCGCCACGGCACCTTGCAACTCAGCGTATTGCTGCTCGCTGATCGGCGCTTGTGCGTCGGCCTTTGGCATGCGCGGTATTATATCGCGGCGAAGCATCTGAATGCCCGGTGTAGCGCTTGAACTGACGCGCTTTGTGCACCTGAATACCGTCCAGCAGCAGCTTCAAATCCGTCCAGCTAAGCGCTTGTTTTTCGCCCAGCGCGGCTTGATAGTTGAACTGGCCCTGCTCCAGGCGCTTGCACCATAGACAATATCCGCCGCGATCGAAGTACAGCACCTTCATGTAGGTCCGCCTGCGGTTGATGAACACGAACAGGTGGCCGCTCATCGGATCTTCCCTAAGCTGATTGCGCGCCAGCGCCGCCAGACCATCGAACTGCTTGCGCATGTCCGTGGGCTTCGCATACAGCCATACCCGCACGCGATCCTCGGGAAAGAACATTACCCACGCACCAGCCGCAGGCAAATGCCATCGCCAAGATCAAGTTCAATCGTCAAGCCACCGCCGCCGGTCACCCGCGAAAGATCGATCCAGTCAGCGCCTGGCGCATCAGTGGTCTTGCCATTCGGCGCCGCTTCACCGATCAGCCGCTGCTTCCAGCGCGCAAACGTACTCAGGGCTACACCCTCGCGCTCACAAAACGCGGCCTGGCTCAGCCCGCTGGCGCGTTGCTGCTCGAAAATCGCTCGCCAATCATCCGCCGAGCGGCGCACACGCTTGATTCCCGCTACACTCATGTCTCAATCTCCTGTCGAAAATGAGCCGACAGGCTATCGAGACAAAATCACGAAGGGAAGAACGGCATGGTTTGAACGCTTAC
>CAZXOK010000044.1:0-1714 GCA_964642175.1 uncultured Chlorobiales bacterium
TATTTATGATTTACTCATGCTCACGGCTGGTTTTTTGACATATCATTATGTTGTGGAATCATAGTAAAAGTAAGCAAAGTTAAACAGTTGCCGAGCAGGCAATGCTGTAAAGACTGTTAACAACTCGACTGTTGTGAATTTAGTAGTTGCAGAATATATCCAAATAGGGTAAGAGTTACACAATAAAAGCCATGACAAAGAAGTAGACATAATGCAATTACCAATAACTGATATTTCTCCAATCGTTCGCGAGCATGCACCCTATTTTCACGATCTGTTTCAAAATACATCTCAAGTCCGCCATTTTGACAACTATTTGACCGGATTGATCACACTGGACAACAAAACGATGAGCAATATCGCCCGCTGCATTTTGGATAGCGCTGATAAAACAAACCTGTCGCGCTTCTTCACTGCTGCAAAATGGAATGCCGAAGATGTGAACACGGCGCGTCTCAAATATATGTTAAAACAAACGGAAGGCCAACGCCGCAAGGCCAAGGACAGTGTATTGCCTATTGATGACACAATGTGTGAACATGTGGGCAATTTGTTTGAATACGTTGATAAGCATTACAATCATACAGATAAAACCTTTCCGATAGCGCATAACTTGGTGACCTCCCATTTTGTCAGCGGTGCAGTCCGCTTCCCAATTGATTATCGTCTATACCGACGATATGAAGAATTCACGCAATGGGAAATATACGTTGCCAAGCATTTCCCCGATGAGAAGATTCCCAAAAAGAAGAAAGAACGAGCCAGCTTTTGTAAACGGGTTGAGCCAACCTTGTTGAACGACCCCGAATTCTTGGCGTTGCACCAGGCATTCCAGACGAAAATCAGCATAGCCGTTGAGTTGGTTGAGGATGCGATAGCTAATGAAATACCGTTTGGCACCGTTTTGTTCGATAGTTGGTTTCTGGCGCGGGAGTTGATCGATGTCTTGAAGAGACATAACAAGAATTGGATCAGTATCCTCAAGAGCAATCGCAATGTGCTCACATCCAGTTTCACCCTGAAAGATGCCGATGGACAAGCGATTCAATTTGAAAAGTCCAAAATTCAACTCAAAGAACTCGTATCGTTTATTCCACCGAGTGCATTCAAGCCGTTTGAGGTTGAGGGGACAACCTACTATTGTTTTACAAAAAATGTATTCTTACCTTCGCTAGGCAAAGTTCGCCTCGTGATCAGCTTTGATAACCCAGAGTGTCGCGGTAATTTTGTTGCTTTGGTGACCAACCATCTCAGTTGGAATGCCCAAAAGATTATTGCCACCTACTTGCTTCGTTGGCCTATTGAGACTTTTTACCAGGATTGCAAGCAACTGCTTGGTCTTGACGAGTATCGCATGCGACACGCTCCCGCCATTGGAAAACATTGGTCTTTGGTGTTCGTGGCCTATTCGTTCTTGCATCTTGCCAGTTTGCCTAACTCACAGTGTAAAAAAGCAAAGTCTCCCATCAAATCCATTGGACAGGTCGTTCGTCAGCAGCAACAGGTAGCAATTGAGCAACTTATCTTGTACGCTCATCGGTTGCTTCAGTCTGGTCAGCAGGCCACTAAAGTATTTGAGTCTCTGTTTGAAAAGCAAATGCCTATTCCAGTTAGATGAGACACATATTGACCTATTTGTCAAGCACCAAATTCACAACACCCGAGTAAATTAGTGACGGAAAAACTGTCTGAAGACAAAAATGGTGTCACTAAA
>CAZXOK010000045.1:0-1697 GCA_964642175.1 uncultured Chlorobiales bacterium
CATATGAAGCGAACCCGTCGACACTTTTCACCCGAACAAAAAGTCGCCATCCTGCGAGAACACTTTCTGGAACGCATTTCCATAAGTGACCTCTGCGATAAACACCAGATCAAGCCCACCCACTTCTACCAGTGGCAGAAAACCTTCTTCGAGCGCGGCGCCGCCGCCTTTGAGGGCGACCGTCAGGCCCAGCGTGAACAGCGCAAGCAGGAGCAAAAAGTGCACGCTCTCGAAGAGGAATTACAACTGCGCAACACCGCCATTGCCGAGCTATTGCAAGACCATGTGGCGTTAAAAAAAAAGTTTGGGGGCCGCTGAATGGACATTGGGTGGCGCATGATATTCGCGACAATGTCATTGATTATATCGACAAATGGAGTGAGCCAATGACAGGGGTTAAAGCACTGCAAATTGTTGACTGGATAGGGCTTACGCACTCCAAATACTACCGGTGGAGAAAGCATTATGGCCGCGCCAACGAGCATAATGCCCGTATCCCACGCGACCACTGGATTGAGGATTGGGAACGTCAGGCTATCCTCGATTTTCATGACAGGAACCCGGGAGAAGGCTACCGCCGCCTGACCTTCATGATGCTGGATGAAGATGTTGCAGCCGTCTCTCCATCAACGACCTACCGCGTATTGAAGGGGGCTGGTCGACTGCAATCCTGGAACCGCAAGCCCTCGAAAAAGGGCACCGGTTTCCACCAGCCCACCCAACCGCACCAGCACTGGCACATTGATGTGGCCCATATCAATGTGGCGGGCACTTTCTTCTACCTGTGCAGCATTCTCGACGGATATTCCCGTGCCATCGTGCACCATGAAATACGCTCGGAAATGACCGAGGCCGATGTGGAAACCATTGTCCAGCGTGCCGTTGAAAAACACCTGCTTGATGAGCAAACGGGCAGCAAAATTGCACTGCCTGAAATCGCTAAACCACGCATTATCAGTGACAACGGACCACAGTTTATCGCACGCGACTTCAAGGAATTCATACGCAATGTGGGCCTGAGCCATGTGCGCACCTCGCCCTTTTACCCGCAGTCCAACGGCAAAATCGAACGTTGGCACAAGACCCTCAAAAGTGAGTCCATCCGCCCCGGCAGCCCGCTGAATATCGACGACGCCAAGCGTCTGATTACCAGCTTTGTAGATCACTACAACCAGAATCGCCTGCACGCCGGCATCGACTATGTGACGCCTGGGGACAAGCTGGCCGGGCGGGCAAATGAGATCCTGAAAGCCCGCGACACGAAGCTGGAAAAGGCGCGTGAACAGCGCAAAATCAAACGCCAGCAGGCCCGCCAGACCGAGCGGAAGGCAAAGGAGGAGAAGTGCGCATAAGCTTGCAGAACATAGGGTTGCAAATAGTAAAAAGGGCCTCATTGCAATGCAATAAGGCATCCAAAGCCCACCCCAGGTCAAGGGCAAAAGGCGGTAAATGGAAGGGGCCCACGCAGTGGGAAGGAGGCCGTTTAAGGAGCCTTTTGCCCTTGACCGATTGCATGGCCCAAACGCTGGAAACAGGGCAGGAAAAAAGTTTGCCCAGAACATCCGGCTTACCCCCCTGCGCTCCGGATTCCAGTGACCTTCAACAACACCCCCTCACTTTTTTTCTGCCTCGACGGCGAGTCGCGGGGTCCGGGGCAGAGCCCCGCTTGCACAGCCTTAGCCACAGCCTTAGCCACA
>CAZXOK010000046.1:0-1693 GCA_964642175.1 uncultured Chlorobiales bacterium
AGAAGAGTGTAACCGATCCTCCGCTCCTGCTCCTCAAGCCAATCTCACCTTTACAAACCGCTCATCGTTGGCGGCTTCGATTGTTGGATAACACCGCAGAGCCTCTTCCTTTCTCCAGTGCTGCATAAAATCATCCCACAAACCGCTGAGCTGGATACTGCGTAATCCCAACATGGCGTGCGCCCCTTTCATCGTCCAACGCATGCCAGAATGTTCCATCCGATCTTTCACCACGTTACGGCAAGCCCCTTCAATAACCCCGGAAGCCACTGGCAGACCTTCCGCCAGATAATCTTTATACTGCATGCGATGGGCATGGTTCGTGAAGTAGCCACAAACCTTCTCCAGCGCTTCGTTATCGGCTGCACTGAAGTTTTCCTGCTTCGCTTTTTCACGCCAGTCTGCAATCACGGCATTGACCTGGTTATTCAGCAAACGCCTGATTTGCTCCCGTGCATGAAGGTTGGCCTGCGAACTCTTTTTGGGATAAAACAAGTGAGTGGCCGCCCATGCATACTGAGTAGCATGAATCAGGTCAAGAATTTCAATGACCTTGAAGGTCTTTTCCGGCAAGTGCTCAACACCTGAATTCCATAAGGATTCCTGACCATCCATGATGAGCACCAGTGTTTTCTGCTTAGGTAAACCGCGCTGCTTCACTTCCTCAGCCAGCCAACTAAAAATAGCCTCAGATTGCGGATCGGTTTTGTCCTGTTCATTGCGCAGTAAAGCACCCCGAACCCGCTTATACATCGGCTTTGGTCGGGGCGCTAATGAATCATCATCCACCAAACGCAGATCGCTGAACAAAGCCGCCATGATCTGATCAGGAGTGCGTGGGAAAGGATCTACGGTATAAGCGGCTCCAATCAGCGCCATTTTTTTATTCCCCCGACGCCCGGATGCGGTGGAGCGTGCTTTCGTATTTTCCGCTAACTCGCCTGAGCGCATGACAACCCCTTTACCATCGGCTGTCGCTACCATTAATTCACCTTCCTGTTGCGCTTCTGGCTGGTCAACCTGTTCCCAAAATCCCGCCACAGCATCGGATAAACGTCGGCCACTTTGCTCCAGGCTATCCACTGACTGCTGAAAACCCACTATCCGGGACAAGCTATCATTCACTTTGCCAAAAGGTAACTCAGTACTCAGGCGTTGATTCCAGTCCTGAAGCAGGTAGGAGAATTTCTGTTCCGGTAGCTGAAGCCGGGCATCCAGGGGAACATGCTCTATCTTCTGACCTTCCCGGCTGCCATAAACAAAACGGGGTAGTGAATACTCACCAAAAACAGTCAGGTAGGGACGCACATGTAATTTTGCCAACCGCTTTAGTGTACGGCCATCATCCAATGTCAGGGTGTCGCCCTTATCACCTGAACCGCACTGATTGAAAAAAACCTGAAGCGCCTGATGACCAAAACGCACCATCTCCTTCCACAACCCTTCTTCTATGTCATGCGCTGAGGCATCATTGGCTATCCCATCAGCAATGAAGCCGCTCACAGCATCCAGGTTTTTTAACAATTGTTTCTTGATCTTGTACTGTTGCTCTGTAATGCTGGACATCAGATGGGTTCCCTCCTTAAGCGTTATCGTTGCAGAAACCATTTTGGATCAGGGGAACCCATTTTTGTAGCTAAATTTGAAGGCTGCATGCTGTCTGTACAGAAGGCGCGGGAGGCCGGTTACACTC
>CAZXOK010000047.1:0-1680 GCA_964642175.1 uncultured Chlorobiales bacterium
GTTCCACCGGCAAGCCGGAGGGGCCGTATGTCGCGCCCGGCAAGACTTCGATGATTACCCATTGGGGCAGTGATCCGAGTTTGTTCGAGGATGATCCCGCTGTGGGCGGGACAGGCGATGGGAGTGTCTATTGGCTGTGGGCCGGACCACAGGCGTTCGTCGCGAAAATGAAAGATGACCTGAGCGGTCTGGCCGAGGCGCCGCGGGCATTGACCTGCGAGGAGACGCAGTCGTTGCGCGGCACGAAGGAACCCAGCCCGCAAAGCGACTATATCGGTCGCGGCGGTCCGTTCATGTACAAAGTCAACGGCGTCTATCATTTGAGCGCCGCCGATATCGGCATGAAACATACCACCACCGTCGGCACGGTGTTCGTCGCCGGGTCGAAGGAAAGCGTCTATGGCCCGTATGCGGAGAAGACCGTGTTGATTCCCCATGCCGGACAGACCACGGTTTTTCAGGATCAGCAAGGAAACTGGCTGGCCACCTACGGCGGATTGGACCGGTATTCGGCGTTTCGCGACCAAGTCGGTCTCGTGCCGCTGGCATGGCTAGGAGGCTACCGGGAGTGTTATTATCCCACCCGGCTTGGGGTCGCGAAAATCGAGGGCGGCCCGTTGATGGTTATGAACCGAACGAAGGTTTTTACCGAGCACGGCCCCTGGACAAAACTGCGTCCCGCCATACCGGCGACGGGAGAGATTATTGACGGCATTAAGACATTAAATCTCTGGGACACTAACATCATCCAGGCGCCGGACGGTTATTTCTATGTTACCGGTTCCCAGCGTGGCGACAAATACATTCACGCCATCCGGGTCTGGAGGTCCAAAGATCTAAAAAACTGGGATGATTATGTCATTCGGACCTTCGACGACGAATTGCGCATGTCGCCGAAACGAAAGAAATTCGTTTCCAACGATCTGGGTGACTGCTACATGGACTGCAAGGTTTCCTGGCTCAAGTACCGGAAAACCTTTGTCGTCTCCTACACCATATATGCCGCGGGCCCAAGGGGGAACGACCTCACGGAAGAGGAAAGGAAACAGTTCTCGGGCACGGTGGTCAGCGAAAGCGGAACGATTGAAGGCCCATGGCGCTGGCATGACACCGCCTCGCATGCCGCGCAATATACCGAATTCGAGGACGGTCGCACGGCGGTTGGCGGCGGCGTAAACGGTCTGCGCATTCTCAAGCCCGGCTACTGGGATGTCCGCACGGAAGGCGAAACGCCCATCGGCAGGGAATTCGAAGAGATCCGGGTCGTCGGACCCGTCAACCCGCCGGACACGTTTGGAAGTTATGTGGAAGACAGCGGATCACAGCTCTTGAAGATCGGCGACGAATGGGTGATGATGCCCTGTTCGATTAACGGACGCACATTAGGTTATCCGGAAGAATTTCAAGCCTACAGCACGGCATTCCTGACGGCGAACGATCCCGAAGGCCCATGGGCCAAATGGCAGCCGGCTGTGTCGTACGGCGGGCATGCAAGCATCTGCCGCGGGCTGGACGGCGAATGGTACGGGTTGGTCTGGATGTTCAAGCCCATTCGGGTACTGTACAACCACACGCCCGCCGTGGTGCATATCGACATGGGATTCGAAAATGGCAAACTGCAAAGCATCGACATCGACCCCGACTGGACGGTCGACGACTACGTCGTTCCGGATTGGGTGA
>CAZXOK010000048.1:0-1521 GCA_964642175.1 uncultured Chlorobiales bacterium
AATCATCCAGGGCGTTAAGCCCAAAGCCCTGGAAAAAGCCGGATCATACGCAATATATGGTTCTTAAAACTTACGGTATAATGTAAATCGTTATCATTAACGACTTACATTATGGAGATTAAAAAAGAGATCTTTGAATTAATATTCCCCAGGGGCACGTTTGACTGGTTTGAAATCACTGGCGGCAGGACAGATAAAGAGAACACCTGCATTACCCTGACAGAAAAAGACACACCGCCATTGACAGATAAAAACAAACACCAAAAGATTATTGCGAGAAAATTTCACGATATTACAGTCACAGACTTTCCTTTAAGAGGCAAAAGGGCGCTCCTGACTTTCAGAAGACGTTACTGGAAGCTCGAAGGCCAAAAAGAATATTTAAAACGCGACATCAGGCTAACTTTCCCAGGTACTCAGCTGGAACAAGAGTTTGCCGCTTTTTTAAAAGAAACAAGCTGAAACAGAAGCCGTGGCTCTCTCCACCATAGCCAGGCACAACCAGCTACCGGTTAAAGAATTTGAAAAACAATACAAGTATCATTTAAGCGGTTTTAATGCCTGGAACCAGAAAGACCACGCTGATCAATGGCTGCTCTTTCCCAATAATATTGGTAAGCATCTAAGCCTGGATGAAGTAGCCTTAACTAACGGAGAACTGTACACGATCCTGACGAATAAAGCGGCGCACGGCAAAAAGAAAGCCCTGGTGGCTATGATCCAGGGCACTAGAGTTAAAGATATTGCCCCTATTTTAAGGAAAATCTCTCAAATCAGGAGAAATTCTGTTACAGAAGTAACATTAGATATGGCAGAGAATATGGAAGCTATTGTCAGACAAACATTTCCCAGAGCTAAATTAGTCACCGACAGATTCCATGTTCAACAGTTAGTTTCTGAAGCTGTCCAGGAGATACGCATCCTGTCAAGAAAAGAAGCTATTAAGCAGGAGAATGAAGCTGTGAAGCAAGCCAGGTCTTATGGCTTGAAATACAAATCATTGGTCTATGAGAATGGAGACACTAAAAAACAGCTTCTTGCCAGAAGCCGTTATCCGTTGTTCAAACCTCAGAGTAAATGGACTGAATCACAAAGAGAAAGAGCCAAAATCGTATTTAAAGAATATCCCGAGCTTGAGAAAGCCTATGAACTGTCCATGATGTTTAGGAACTGTTATGAGAATAGCGCTACGATTAAAGAAGCTAAAACAGCTTTGAGTAAATGGTATGCCAAGGTGGAAGCAAAGCAGATTGACTCGTTTATTACCGCAGCAGAATCTGTTCGTTTGCATGAAACGACTATACTGAATTATTTTATCAACAGAAGCACGAACGCTTCAGCCGAGTCGTTTAACGCAAAATTAAAAGGCTTTAGAGCCCTGGTCAGAGGAGTCAGGGATAAGAAGTTCTACTTATTTAGAATAGCTAAGCTGTATGGGTAGAACCATATATTGCGTATGATCCTAAATATGCTTATCCCGCCAGACTACCCACAGAATTGTTTAAAGAACCAAACCACCAA
>CAZXOK010000049.1:0-1497 GCA_964642175.1 uncultured Chlorobiales bacterium
GTCTTTTTTCGCCTTTGAATCAGCAGGTTATTTTGCCCGATTGGTTATCGGGTTCTTGGATTATCAACCCAATGTTGTCTTTAACCTATAACCGTTTGGCAATCATTGTGTTGGCGCTGTTGGTGTTTATTTTTTTGTTGTTGCTGCTCAAACAAACCCGCTTAGGCATTACGGTGCGGGCGGTTGCGCAAAATCGGGCGATGGCACGGGCAGTTGGCGTGCGTGCTGGTTGGGTGGATGCTTTAACCTTTGGCTTAGGTGCCGGCGTAGCCGGTGTGGCCGGCGTGGCCTTGGCCTTAATTGGCAATGTTGGCCCGAATGTTGGTCAAGCCTATATTATTGATTCATTTATGGTTGTGGTTTTTGGCGGCGTCGGCAATCTGTGGGGAACGTTAAGCGCGGCCTTGAGTTTGGGCGTCTTAAATAAATTATTAGAACCTTGGGCAGGTGCGGTATTGGCTAAGGTTTTGGTGTTGATCGCCTTGATTTTATTCATTCAAAAATGGCCAAAAGGCTTATTCCCCGATAAAAGTCGGGCAGCAGCGGGGTAAGCGATGTTGAGCCAAAGATTATTTGGAAACGCGGTAAGCCGCTTGATTTTTATAGTATTACTCTTGCTTATTCTCTGGGTGCCCATCGGCAATTTATGGATTCCCGAAGGCAGCTTTGGCCATGTACCAACTTTTATGGTGTCTTTATTGGGCAAGTTTTTAACCTTTGCCCTTTTGGCCTTAAGTATTGATTTAATTTGGGGTTATGCCGGAATTTTATCCTTAGGTCATGGCGCTTTTTTTGCCCTTGGCGGTTATGCCATGGGGATGTATCTCATGCGGCAAATTGGCGAGCGCGGTCAATATGGCCATCCGCTGTTACCTGATTTTATGGTGTTTTTGAATTGGGATCGCCTGCCTTGGTTTTGGCATGGCTTTGATTTTTTTCCTTTTGCTTTAGCGATGGCCTTACTTGTGCCTGGTCTTTTGGCCTTGGCTTTTGGTTGGTTGGCGTTTCGTTCGCGGGTCACCGGTGTGTATTTTGCCATCATCACCCAAGCCTTAACCTATGCTTTAATGCTGGCCTTTTTTACCAATAACTTAGGCTTTGGGGGTAACAATGGCTTGACTGATTTTAAGGATATCCTCGGCTTTTCTTTAACAGCGGATACTACCCGCGTCGCCTTATTTTTTATCTCGGGTCTTTTGTTGTTGCTGGCCTTGGTGGCCTGTCAATGGTTGGTCAGTGGTGCCTTTGGCAAGGTGTTGTTGGCGATTCGCGATGCCGAAAGTCGCAGTCGTTTTTCAGGTTTTCATGTGGAATCTTTTAAGCTGACGGTGTTTGTCATTTCCGCCATGTTGGCCGGTTTGGCCGGGGCTTTGTATGTGCCACAGGTGGGCATTATCAATCCGTCGGAATTTGCGCCCTTAAATTCGATTGAACAAGTGATCTGGGTGGCCGTCGGCGGACGCGGAACCTTGTATGGCGCGATAGTTGGTGCCTTTT
>CAZXOK010000050.1:0-1422 GCA_964642175.1 uncultured Chlorobiales bacterium
GCGTACCTGCCGACACCATCCTCTCGGAAGCCTGTCTCGTCGCCGAACCGTACAACGCCGGCGAGGAACTGGCGCACAAGTCGGTCCAGGCAGGGCTCGAACATGTCCGCCAGATTCTGCATGGCATAGTTAAAGGCGCCCCTCCCGATGCCGAGACGTTCACAGACGTCTCCCTGGGTGCGACCGTCCAGGTAGTGCTGACAGGCTGCGTGGGAGAGGAGCGCGTTGCTGTATTTCCCCCTCGGAAGCACGTCAGGGACTTGGGCTTCGATCAAGTTGCCGCACCCCTTGCATTGCCTGGTTTCGACCAGGAAGCGCCTCTCGACTGTCTGCTCGGGGATGTAGTCCCTCACATAGCGTTCTTCAGTCTTCCGTGTCTCGGTCATTCCCCCGCAGCAGGGACACGAACAGGGTGCCGACAGTGCTTCGGCAGGCACTGATTTCGGCGGCTTCTTCCGGCCATGCCCACGGTGTCCGGGCTTTGCCCCGCCTTTGCGCTGGCGGTTGTCTTCGGTGGCGTTGGTTTTGAACGGCAGCTTTGATGAAGGAGTGCTTTCCCCAAAGGGGGGCTCATCGGGCGATCGTGCACGTTCACCGAGCTTCTTCTCCAGAGCGGAGATCCGCCTCGACTTCTGTCTCAACTTGCGCTTGAGCTCGTCGATCTCGCGCATTTTCTCCAGACAGGCAGAGCACATGGAGACATCGAGTTTGCGCGTGAAGAGCGTCAAGCAGACCGTCCCTCCCTCTTCCGCCAGGCTTTGATCAACGTCGGTCCGGCCTCGTGCAGGCACTGTTCGATTCGCCGCCCATTGGCGAGCGCCTCGCGCAACGCGCCCACGAAGGCCAGGGGCACATACATGCACCGCCGCTTCCCATCCTCGGCGTAGTGGAACATGAAGGCCCGGTGCTTGCGTCCTGCCTTGCACGCCGGACAGTTGGGGCGGATGCATGGCTTCCGGACTTCCACCAACGACCCCTTCACTGCCGGACCGATCGCTTCCATCACGTCCCGGATCTGCTTCTTGTTCATCGCGCATCCTCCTTTGTATGTACGTTATAGCTAATACATACTTCCAAAAAGGCAAGGTCTGAAAAGAGGAAAATTCGAAGAAAATGCAACGAATTTGGGGGCCGAAGAAGACTCGTGCGTCTTGAAGCGGCAATCGAACCGTGAGCGCCCCATCCCATCCACAACGGTGGTTCGGTCAAGCCAAAACGAGACAGCCAACCAGTCGGTCTCTCACCCAGACTCGAAGGAACGGATGGCCTGCCGCCGAATGCTCGTCAGCAATATCAGTGGTAGGTGGGGTGGACGCCCCCCCCACCTACCACTGACGCATTACATCCGTAAGAGGCGCCTCCTTGCAAAAATCCACGGCGTGCCCTAATGTTCTCTAAGCGGGGGTCGATAGTACACCAAAG
>CAZXOK010000051.1:0-1418 GCA_964642175.1 uncultured Chlorobiales bacterium
CCCGTCATTGCTACGGCCGTTGGCGGGTTTTTGACAGCACTGGCCCTGCCCGGCATTTTAACCGGCATCGGGCTGTTGAAACGGAAACCCTGGGCACGGATTGCCGCTGCCGTTCTGGGGATTATCAATTTGACGAATTTTCCGCTGGGCACGGCCGTTGGCGTTTACACTCTTTGGATTTTGCTGCAAAATGAAGCTGCGGACCATTTCATGACTGCTAAAATGGCATAACTGGCTGGATTTGGCGTAAACGGCCGTTTCTATTAGACATTATATCGATTAGTTTTGGAAATATTGGATAATTCTATCGTGAATTTTTAAGTATGCGATAGAGGAGATGATTATCCAATGACCCCATATCAGATATTTGCAGGGAAACCGACACAATTTTTGTCACTGACTGGCTATACTCGTCAAGAATTCGATGAATTGTTACCGTATTTTAGCGAATGCTTCTATGAACGAATGAAAACATATTGCATCAATGGAAAGCTACGCGGCAATCGACAGTATGTAGACTACCAGAATAGCCCTTTGCCGACCATTGAAGAGAAACTCTTTTTCATTTTGACCTGCCTCAAAACCAACAATCTGCAATCCGTGCAAGGTGCGCTTTTTGGCATCAGCCAGCCTAAAGCAAATCTGTGGATACACTGTTTGCATCCCGTATTAAATCAAGCATTGGAACATTTGAATATGCTGCCAGCCCGTCATCTAGAAGATGTAGATTTCGAAGATGCTGAAGGGATTCTTTACTACCAAGATGGTACAGAGAGGCCCATCCCGCGACCAACGGATAGTGAGAAACAAAAAACATATTACAGTGGTAAAAAAAAAGCACACCATCAAAAATAATACATTGAGCAAGAGTTCGGGTGAGATAATCTGGTTAAGTGACACTGTAGAAGGCAAGCGGCATGATAAAAAACTGGCCGATGAGACTGTCACAGACCTTCCTGAAGGTATCATCTTGGTTCAAGATACTGGTTTTCAAGGTTTTGCTCTAGAAGGCGTAACCATTATGCAACCCAAAAAGAAACCCAAAGGGGGGGAGTTGTCGGATATGGAGAAACATGTTAACGAATGGATTTCATCGATCCGCATTCGAGTAGAACATGCGATAGGCGGTGTCAAGCGATACCGAATGGTAAAGGAAAAAGTTCGGAATTGGAAAAAGGGGTTCAGGGATTCAATAATTGAGACTTGTTGCGGTTTACACAATTTCCGCTTGCAGTTTCGCCCTTGGAACTACGAGCCGATTCAATTGCATTTATTCGCTCGGTATTGGTGAAAAAGTTCGAATTTAATCGATATAATGTCTATTAAATTGTAAAGGTGCTAAACTTCAATTTTGAACCATGTCGCTCTTTGATAAATTGTGTGGTTAGCGGAAATCGTATCGGGAATTCCAATTCCCG
>CAZXOK010000052.1:0-1414 GCA_964642175.1 uncultured Chlorobiales bacterium
TCAATAAATTCCGGTTTGGTTCCGGGCGTGTAGATGCCACAATATTTGAAGGTATTCCGAACGCCTGAACCCAGTTCGTCCACACGGCCAATTTCCTTGAAAAATTTGGCGATTACGGGATTTTTTGGATAAGGTGAAAAGTTAGCCGGATCAATCACGCCACCGTCATGCGGACGGTTCCAGTTTTCAGCCAATACCCGGTCTTTTTCAATAATGAATTTGGCAGGAAAAGCATTGGCAAATTCCCTGTGAATTAACAGGTTCCCTACTACTTCACGGAAAATTCGGTCGCGAAGGCTGATGCGTTGTTCGCCTTCCTGGTAGAATTTGTCGGGTAAATGTTTTCGTACAAATGCCATGAGCCGGTCGTAGCTTTCAATAAGGTTGGTGCGAATGTCGTCCCGGTCGTCATAGCGATCCACATTTTCTATTCGGAGTATGGCATCTGTTTTATGATGAGGCAATACGCTTTGTATGACTTCATCCTTACCGAGGAGCAATACAGCAGCCAGTGTATAACCGTCTTTCCCAGTCTGGTGATCGTGTTTGAACAATCCGGCTGAACGCAACAATTCTTCATCTGTCATGTCCTGCCAGGGATGGTCGGCTCTTTCGTTTTTGGCAAGCGTTCGGACACGGCTGAATAATTCCGTTTTGAAATTCGAAAGTTTCAGGTAGGGATATATCCGGTTTTCGGAATAGGTGGTTTGTTTTCGCAGGTAGAGTTGGGTAACCTCCTCTGTTTGCCGGGTAATGTCAAAATCTCCGTCCTCATTTCGGTCGAATATCTTCCCGTTGGTGCTGTGTATCTGCGAACTTTCCGGCACGTACACATAAATCACTTTCTTGCCTTCATAATCGAGCACCTGTGTTGACAGATAAAACAGTGGACTCAGCTTTTGCGGATTATTGGCATTGGTCACAATATTGTTGATAATGTCCTGTACGCAACCTTCAATCACGCCTTCCACTGTTCCGTCATTCTTCACCCCCAATAGCAAATACCCACCCCTGCGGTTGAGAAAGGCACAGATGGATTCAAAGGCATCTTTGTTCAGCTCAAATTGAGAGGTTTTGAACTCGACTTCAATGCCTTCGCCTTTTTGCAATATTTCTTTGAGTTTTTCGGGGGTCATTTAAAACGGTGTTTCTTCTTCCTCTTTTGTTAAGTTTTCAATTAATTCTTTGAGTTTTGCCGCTTCATTTCCTAAATATTCCTGAAAAAAGTCAGAGGCCGAGGTTCCAGAAATAATATAAAGCTTGCTTGTATCAACAGTTTTCAAATTGTAAAAATCCTGTGTGAATTCATTATCTTGAATTGATCGGATTTTATTGACAAATTTTTCCGCCTCCTGCTTTTGTATATCAACGATTATGATTTTCTTATCAGGGTCTTGGTTAACGCCCTGTAGGA
>CAZXOK010000053.1:0-1409 GCA_964642175.1 uncultured Chlorobiales bacterium
TCCCGGGTGCGCTTCGCTTACCCGTATATGGACCCGCCCTGTTTTGCAAGTCTGATGATGTTGGAAGACGGAGCAAGGTTGCATCCGTATATCCGGCCTCTTGGCGGGAGATTATGCTCCCGGGCCCTGATGGAAATCCGCTCCGCGCATGCGCACATCGGGCTATCGGCCTGTCGACGGCCTTTGGGTAAGCCTGCGTCTTGAGCGCGGCGAGTTGTCCTTTATCCATCATCCGTTTCATCAGGGTTGCAACTCAGTGTGGCGGGACGATTCGGTCTTCCTTTTATCTCAGGCCGCGACCGCACGCTCTGGCCGGAATGCCTCGCCGGTTTTCATCATCGCCCACAGAATTCGGGCGTTCTTGTTGGCGATCGCGACCACAGCCTTGTTGTGTCCACGTCGCTTGGCCAACGCGCACATCCACCGGCTGTATGGATCGGATTTACCGTGCGCGACCTTGAGCGCGGCGCGCGCGCCGTGGACCAAAAGCCCGCGTAAGTAGCGATCTCCTCGTTTGGAGATGCTCAGCAATTTCTCCTGGTCACCACTGGAGGCCTGTTCCGGCACCAAGCCGAGCGCGGCGGCAAGCTGCCGAGCGTTAGCATAGGCTTGCGGATCGCCGACGGTGGTCGTGAATGCCGTGACCACCAGCGGTCCGACGCCCGGCGTCTCGACCATGCGCCGGTGCTGCTGGTCTTCACGGACCGCGCGTTCGATCCGCACGGTCAGCTCGTCGATCCGCGTCTTGAGCGCAAACATCTGCTCGGACAACGGCCGCAGTGCTGCCCGGAGATCTTCCGGCAGGTCTGGATTTTCCAAGGCCTCGTCCAGGGCACGGCGCAAGGGAACATGTCCGCGGCGCACCACGATCCCGAACTCCTGAAGCAAGCCGTGCGCACAGTTCCCAAGTGCCGTGTGCTGACCCACGAACTGTGATCGGATTCGGTGGAGCGCCTGCATCGCCTGTTGCTGCGGGGTCTTGATCGCCACTTCCGGCAATTGCGCCCGACCAGCCGCCTCGCACACCGCATCGGCATCATGACGGTCGTTCTTGCCACCAATCCGGTAGGGCTTGACGTACTGCGGCGGCATCAAGCGAACTCGATGGCCGAGGGCCTTGAACTGGCGCGCCCAGTAATGCGATCCCCCGCACGCCTCCATCCCGATCAGACACGGCGACAGCTGCGCTACCGTTTCCAGCAGCTTGTTGCGGCGAACCCGCTTGCGGTAGATCACCCGCCCCCCACGATTCTGACCAGACAGTTCAAACACGTTCTTTGCCAAATCGATTCCGATTACAGTAACCTCGCTCATGGATCCGTCCTCCATCGACTGGTTGGTTTGAAACTCCAGTGTGGCGCAATGCGACGCCGAAATATAGGAGGGCGGGTCCATTCCATCGGGCTACG
>CAZXOK010000054.1:0-1382 GCA_964642175.1 uncultured Chlorobiales bacterium
TTACATTTCAGTGTGTTAACGCGCAGAGGCTGACGGGTTGTGGGGTCATCGATCACGGCGCGGTCGGCGCTAACCCATTGTTTTGTCGTCCGTAGAGCGTGTAGCCAAAGAGGTCCAAGTACAGCCGTTGAAAGAGATGTTCGCGCTTGAGCAGGCCGTAGCAACGGCGTTTGATGACCTTGAGCTTGTTGTTGAGACCCTCGACAAAACCGCTGTTGTAACGCTCCGGGAAATAGTTGCTGATTTCCTCCTGGTACAGATTCAGGGTCTTGAGGAAGCCATCAAAGCAGCGCACCGAGCTGCGCCGCACGCGTGCTGCCCAACCGTGGAGCATCAACTTGGCTTGCTTGCGCGTGAGCTGGCGGTTAAAGAGCGCCGTCAGCTCATCGCGAAGGTCGACGGCTTCACGCAAGCGCGGCGCGTGCTGAAACAACAGCGCCAAGGCGTGCGACTCCTGATCCGTCAATGTGTCTGGGGATTTGCGTAAGGCCCACATCGCCCCTTGCAATTGGCGATAGGTCTCTTTCGGTAACGTCTTCTGCAGCCGTTTCATTTCTTTCTTGCGCAAGGTATCGACGGCTTCGCGATACAGCCTTGCGACATGAAAGCGATCGGCGACGACGCGAATACGCCGGCCAAAGACGCGCTTTGCCGCGTTGATGAACCCGTCATAGAGATCGCTGCACAGCACCTGGACCGTTTGGCGTAAGCGCTTGGGCATGCT
Organism: uncultured Chlorobiales bacterium; assembly: GCA_964642175.1. Taxonomy (GTDB): domain Bacteria; phylum Bacteroidota; class Chlorobiia; order Chlorobiales; family Chloroherpetonaceae; genus JANQGG01. The sequence goes on from CAZXOK010000054.1 coordinate 725, forward strand.
CGATAAAAAGTTGATGACCGTGGACTTCTGGCGGTCTTCGAGCACCCCGAGGATGTGGGTTTCATCACCGCTCTGGCCGGTGACAATCGCGACAAAATCACGATGGCCTTTCTTCAAGGCAATCTCGTCGATGCCGACGATCTCGATCGAGCTAAGGCAGTCCCAGGGGGCGCTGCTATCAATCGTGCGATCGAGCAGACCTTGCAGCGCATCGCTGGAGACACCTTCTTTCTGCGCCACGTCGCTCAAGGTGGCGTTGACACAGGCAAGCAGCAGATGCTGTTCATAGGCCTTGGTAAAACGACTGCGGCGATTCAACCAACTGACCTGCTGGGTTGTCGTTGGACCATCATCACAGTCACAGCGATACCGCGGGAGCCGCAAGCGCAGGTAGACGGGCTTCCCAAGGAGATCGAGATGGCGCACCAGGATCCATTCGCTCAAACCATTCGCCTGTGTCGTCCATTTTCCGCAGCGATGGCAGGCCGTTCCCTGTTGGGTACTGGTCAGCCTCACAATGATGTGCCCGGTGCGGTCCTCAAACGCTTCTTCGACGTGCGTCTGGGGCAGATCGAGCAATCGCTCGAGTGTCTGCCGCAATGCCTCGTTGTGCGCGCTCATCTCGACCCCTTAGTCGTTGTAACTGACTGTAAAATCT
>CAZXOK010000055.1:0-1375 GCA_964642175.1 uncultured Chlorobiales bacterium
GGTAGAGCCAATGATTGATACGGGTGAGGCATACTCGTTCATCCGGTTTAGGGGGAGGTCGTTGATTGCGTAGGGACGCAACCTCCACCACCGGGCGCCGTCATGGGGACTCGTTGCGAACTCGTCCCAGGATCTTCTGCAGGCTAGCGACCGTCCCATTGCCATTTGGCTTAGAGACTGTAGATCCCATTTCAACCAAGACGGCAGAGATTGCTGTCTTGAGCTCATGCTGAGCCTTTTCCTCGCGCTGGGAGCGGCGTTCCGCGGCTTGTTCCTTCTTGGATAGTGCCTTGACGACAGCGGCAGCGACACTGGCAGTCTTGGTAGCATTTTTATTGTTCGTCTTGGCTTTCTTACTGGGAGGGAGACGGCCAGCGGCCCGCTCTCGCTCTCGCCATTCCCGATGCTCGTCCTTCTGCGCTTTGGTGAGCTTGGCGTATGCTCGGCCATCGTAGTATCGGAAATCGACTCCAGTCTTGCCTTTTCCTACTTTATCCTGAAAAGCTGATACTTCACCTTGTTCCTTGCTTTGACCATCCCCACCGTCAGCGCCGGTGGCATCGGATATGTTCGCGTGGGGGCGCTTGGTGGTAGCAATTCGCTTGGAAACGGGGTCGTAGGGAATCAGATAGGCGACGGCCTGCTCGAAATTGCACCGCAGGCCTTCCTTGTCTTGGTGTACACTGCACATGGCCGCTTGCAAGGCAGGGTCACTGCATTGAATGCTGTTCAACAAGTATGTGACACGAGTGTGGTCGTTCGGTAGTTGGTAGGCGACATGTTTCGAGCATTTCTGCAGCGTGACGAATGCACTTCGATGTTGGCCGACGTAGGTTTCCAACTTGAAGGTGCCTTGTCCCTTCCATTGACGGTTATGGAGGATCTCTTCGCTCTGCTGAATCTCGCTTTCGAACTTATCCGTACCAGCATACTGTGCCACAAGCGCCATGTACGCGCCACGACCATCTCGCTTCCTGGTGAATGGCGATATGGAGTCGTAGTATTTGGTGGAACGGGTTGCCTCTTCCAAGAAACCGTAGACTCGAGCATTGTCGTTCCGGTACAAATGGTGAGCATGAGAGGCACGCTCGATCAGTTCGACTTCGAGCAATTCGTTGGCGGCAGCGAATGCCATGTCTTGTTCTGCATCCGAGAGTGGTTCGACATTGACGTGCTTGCGGATGACATAGGACAGTGGGATATTGCGAATCCCAAGCTTCTTGTGGCAAAAGTCCTGGAATGATTCAGTCCATCGCCAGAAAGGACCATTCTTCTTGTCGATCTGGGGAACGTCAGAATCGTCTTCTTGTTCCATTTTCTTGAGAGCTTCCCACTGGACCGCAATAGGCTCGACATGAGTTTGCCAAACCATGTT
>CAZXOK010000056.1:0-1323 GCA_964642175.1 uncultured Chlorobiales bacterium
GCTGTTGATGCTCACCACCAGCAGTTGCTTTGGATACCTTTTTCATCATAAAGCAACTTTCACAAACAGCAAACTTACATGGTTGGGAAGCCAAGTCCTGCTTAGTACTGGCACAAACTTCATGTGAGGATCTTCCTGCGTGGGGGCTTCTTGGATGGTGCTGTTCTTCCAATGGATAATTGTGCATTTGCCATGGTCAACTTTTTCTTTTTCAAGTATGTCCTTTTTGATTGAATGAGAGAGAAAGAAAAACCACCTTGCGAAAGAAGAGTTGCTCTTGCTCTGCAGAATTTTTCACGTACATTCTCTACTGGTTTTCTACAGGTAACGAATATCACCTCCAGCGTACCTCCAGGTAGACTATGTACCAGCCGCTCCAAATGAGAACACTGAAAATCAAAAGGGCTCTTGCGGCTCTGCAAGCTCGGCCCTACATGGGCACACCTGGAAAAGACAAATCCACTGACAAATTTTGGTTCGGATTCAACTGATCCATTCAACCGGCAAAAGGGAGAGTTCTCATTCTATCATGTTCCTCGAGGCCTTTTTTTAAATACATTTAGGATACTTAGGAAAAAGTACTTATTGATTTAGAGCAATCCGAGACAATGAGAACAATCAAGGCCCCAGCCTGCCTATGTACTTACTTAAATGAAAAAACTGATTACACGTCACCAAAGTCTGCCAGCCAGTACAAACAGTCACAGGTTTTTATCCAGTAGAAAGGGACACTTTTGTCAACCTTTTTTGACGAGTTCCAAACATTTTTGAATCTGGTGACCTCGACACTGTTCAAGCCGGCAACTTGTATGTTTTGCCCTAGGTATGAAAATTTGACTATGGACTGACCTCAAAACAACTAGGCAGCCAGCTTGGTAGACTGGCTACCTATTCCAACCAGGTAGAGAAGACAAAGTTGCCTTTTCTGACAAAAACTGAATCACGGTTGATTGTTGACCATCACCTGCTTCTTTTCTGATCATGTTTGCAAATTGCGAATGTCCAAAGAAAAAGGCAATCACATGGTACTTCAACACGCTGTATAAAGGCTCTTGAGGAGGTTTGACCACTGACTTTTTGACTTCAACCTGGTGACGGGGTGGAAGTACAAACTCATGATGCTCTCCCTGTGGTGGCGAGGAAGGTGATAGAATTAGTACATCTTATTGCGCATAACTGTTTTACAATTTTTGTTTATGTACTCCGAGTACTGGTATTGCATAATGATTTTCCTTATTTATGGCTAAGACATGGCTTGCGTGTAACAAAACTTCTTATTTTGTGATACGAACTTCAACAAAACAATTGCGCTTCTTAAAACAA
>CAZXOK010000057.1:0-1320 GCA_964642175.1 uncultured Chlorobiales bacterium
AAAAGAAGGCGCATCCCTTAAACTGTCTTTTTTCCCAAAAAGATACGGAGAAAAGGGATGCACATACGCAAATTACTGAATCGAATCGAAAAGCTCAAGAGCTTTGTTTACGAGGACGAAAAGCTCGTTGGCACAGGGGAGGAGACCGTCATCGAGGTCCATCTGCGAGCACGCAAGGGGTCGCGTCCTATTTGTTCAGCTTGCGGGAAGCCGGGCAGCACCTACGACCATCAATCGCCTCCGAGGCGATTCGAGTATGTACCGATTTGGCGAATTCCTGTGGTGTTTGTCTACCTCATGCGGCGCGTGAACTGCAAATCCTGTGGTGTGAAGATAGAGCACGTTCCCTGGGCTGACGGAAAGTCTCACCAAACGCGTTCGCTCAAGATTTTTCTGGCTACCTGGGCGCGGCGCCTGTCATGGCAAGAAGTCGCCTGCCACTTTAAGACGAGTTGGCCTCGGGTACGCGACGCGGTCGCCTGGGTGGTGGCATTTGGCCTTCAACACCGAGATATGTCAGGGATTACGGCTATTGGCGTGGATGAAGTTCAATACAAAAGCGGCCATCAGTACCTCACGTTGGTCTATCAGATCAACGCGGGCATGAAGCGTTTATTGTATGTGGGCGAAAAACGTACCAGCAAGACCCTGTTGCGCTTCTTCCACGAGTTGGGTAAAGAACGCTGTGAACAACTAAAGTATGTATGCAGCGATATGTGGAAGCCCTATCTGAAGGTCATACTGAAGAAGGCGAAGAATGCACTGCATATCCTGGATCGATTCCACATTGTGGCGAACTTGAACAAGGCACTGAACGAGATTCGAGCCAAAGAAGCAAGGCAAATGCGACGCGACGGCTATGAAGATGTGCTGAAGCACACACGATACTGCTTCTTGAAAAACACAGAGAACCTGACAGACAAGCAAGCCCTGAAGCTGGAGGATGTATTGCAGTACGATCTAAAAAGCGTGCGGGGTTACCTCCTGAAGGAATCGTTTCAGTGTCTGTGGCAATACAAAAGTACGTTTTGGGCTGAATGGTTCCTGGATAAATGGTGTACTCGAGCCATGCGCTCACGCTTGGACCCGATCAAGAAATTTGCTGTGAGTGTACGCAGTCACAAGGAACTCATTTTGAACTGGTTCAGGGCAAAGAAGGAGTTCTCGTCGGGGGTTGTGGAAGGTCTGAATCGCAAAGTGAATTTGGTTACCAGAAAATCCTATGGATTTCGCGAGTTTTCCACCATTAAAATGGCGCTATTTCATAATCTAGGCCGATTACCAGAGCCTCCTGTTACCCACAGATTCTGTTGAAGAGGC
>CAZXOK010000058.1:0-1302 GCA_964642175.1 uncultured Chlorobiales bacterium
ACAGTGCAATTGACAAGTTGACAGGTTGACAGGTTATTGAAACCTGTCAAAACCATTCCTCCTCCTATGAAAATGACTATGAGATAGTGCGTCTGGACAAATCAAAACAAGCCAACATCAAAGATGGCGAAAAAATATGAAGTTAGTTGCAGTGACCTATCCGTTAAACGGCAGGTGCTTCAATAGACACTTGCACACCCAAAGCTTCTAAGCGTTTAACAAGTCGCCTTTGAATTCGCTCTCGATCTCGATTGTCAAAGTGATCCGCTCCCAAGTCTTGATACTCGGTGCCGTTTTTGAGAATATGGTAGGCGATCACTAAAATCGACCGCGCCGTCCCAATTGCCGCACGTTTGCGCCCCCGACGAGAGGATAATCGTCGATATAAAGCGCGCAGGTAACTACTCAGGGGATTGTACCGAAAAGTGAACAAAGTGGGTACAATAGGCTCATGAGCGAAGAAATGAGAGAGCAACTCAGACAATTAGATAAAGAGCAACTGATTGACATCATTCTGGATTTGCGTGAGCAGATTGTGGAATTAAAAGGGATTGTTCAAGCGCAAGCTGAGCGTATCCAAAAACTCGAAGACCAAATTGCCAAGAATAGTCGCAACAGTGGGAAGCCACCGAGCAGTGATGGATTGAAGAAAAAGCCACACAGTTCGCGAGAAAAAGGGAAACGGTCATCCGGTGGTCAAAAAGGACACAAGGGCAAAACGCTTGAGATGGTGTCGCATCCAGACCATGTGGTGCATCATGGGCTAGAGGTGTGTCCCAATTGCCAGCATGATGTGAGCCGTATATCGGTTGAGCGTGTGGAGAAACGGCAAGTGTTTGACATTCCAGAAGTTCGGATTGAGGTGACAGAGCATCGGGGCGAGGTGAAGCACTGCCCATGTTGTGAGCAAGCCATCAAGGTGAATTTTCCAGAAGATGTCGCGTGTACCGTGCAGTATGGTAAACGTATAAAAGCACAAGCAACGTACTTGACGATGTATCAGTTATTGCCATTGAAGCGCACCTGCGAATTGTTTGGTGATTTCTATGGGCATGCGCCCAGCGAAGCCCTCATTTTACGCTCACTCGAAGAAGTGAATGAGCAAATTCAGCCCTGTCTGGATGCCATTTACACGCAATTGACGCAGGCAGATGTTTTGCAAAATGACGAAACGGGCTTACGCGTTGAAGGCAAGTTGTGGTGGTTGCATGTCAGTTCAACACCGCAGTTGACTTACTATGCGGTTCACCCCAAACGGGGTCAAGAGGCAATGCGTGCGATTAGCATTTTGCCACAGTTTAG
>CAZXOK010000059.1:0-1294 GCA_964642175.1 uncultured Chlorobiales bacterium
GCACGGCTCATTTCTGGGCACTGATACTCCTTACTTTAGGGGTGATAATTGGATACATTGGAGCTATCTATATAATGTACGATAAAGACGAAATGGGGCTGTCATTAGCGGATCAAATGGGACAGGGCTATTCACTATTAGCACTCCTTGTAATGACAGTGGTTTCTTTCTTTTTTTATATTGGCGGCGTGAGAACACTACGTCTAGCTGCAGAAAGCATGATTGTTCTTTTTCGAATCTATGAGGTCTTATCGGAAATTCGTGATTCGCTTGTTCGCATAGCGCGCCGCTAAACATTTCGTCAATGCAGCCAACCGGCAAGAGTGCGCAATGCGGTTGACCCCAAAAACTGGACAGGTGGCTAAGCTATAATTTTGGTTCGCCAAAGTCCAAGATTGGGGAGGTTTTGCGATGGGTAGAAAAAGACGGAATCATTCGGATCAGTTCAAGGCTAAGGTTGCTTTGGAGGCGGTGAAAGGGGTGCGGACGCTGAGTGAACTCAGTTCGGTGCACAAGGTTCATTCCGCCGTGATTGCTCAGTGGAAACGTCGCTTGGTTGAGAATGCCTCGGTAGCTTTCGGAGTAAGCGGAACGACAGGCAAGAGTGAAGAGGAATTGACCGCGCCGCTTTATGAGCAGATTGGGCGGCTCAAAGTGGAGTTGGACTGGCTCCGAAAAAAGCTGTAGAGCCATCGGCAAAGATCAAACGTAACTGGATCGACCCCCATCATTCAAAGGTTTCCGTAGCCCGGCAGTGTGCGCTGCTGGGGTTGGCGCGATCCAGTTACTATTACACGCCGATGGCCAAAGAAAGCCGTGAGAATCTTCGCTTAATGCGTCGAATCGACGAGTTGTACTTGAAGCGTCCGTTTTACGGATACCGACGCATGACAGCTTGGTTGCGGGAACTTGGGTGGGATGCGAACGCCAAGCGGGTGGCGCGTCTGATGCGGTTGATGGGCCTGCAAAGTGCGGTTCCCGGCCCGCATACAAGCCGTCGTCAACCGACGCATGCCATTTACCCCTACCTGCTGCGCGACCTTAAGATTGACGCCCCTGATCAAGTCTGGTGTGCCGATATCACGTACATCCCTCTGAAGTACGGATTCCTTTATCTGGTGGCTATAATGGACTGGTTTAGCCGTTATGTGCTGTCGTGGGAACTGTCGAACAGCCTGGATACTGCATTCTGTGTGGAGGCACTGGATCAGGCGTTAGCCAGGAAGCGGCCCGGGATATTCAACACGGACCAAGGGTCGCAGTTTACGAGTGAGGCGTTTACAGGGCGGCTATC
>CAZXOK010000060.1:0-1244 GCA_964642175.1 uncultured Chlorobiales bacterium
CTCGCAATCCAATCGTTCGATCTGCGCGTCGTAGGCGCGCACCAACGCGATATCGCATGAGGCGGCCAGTTGAAGATGCGGGTTGTCGTATACATCCAGCAAGCGAGCTTCCCAGGGATCGCGATTTCTGCCGCCGACCAGCACGGGATTGAACCCTTGCGCGGTCTGATTCATCGAGAGATGCGTCAGCAGGGTGGCCCGTTGCCAGACGTAGCTCATACGCTGACGCAAGAGGGCCCGCAGTGGGCGCCGTTCCTTGGGGTACACATAGGATGGCGGTATCAGATTCGTGCGCAACAGATGGGCCAACTTCTCCGAGTCGACCCGATCATTCTTGTTCTTTCCTCCGTGGATATGTGCCAGGTACAGTGCATGGGCAAGCACGAATTCGAGACCGGCCTCCTGACAGGCGTCCGCCAGCCAATACCAGTTGAAAGTACATTCGCTGACGACGGTCAAATCGTGCCTCCAGGGTTCGATGCGTTTCAGAAAATACTCGAAATCGTTCTTTCTGATGTTGCGGTGCAGCAGAATCTTTCCTTCCCGGTCCATGACGCAGACATACATTTCGCGAGCATGGAGATCGATTCCGCAATTGAATTCGGTGGTGGAGGTGTAGTATTTCATTGGGTTTCTCCTTGTTGCAGGAAAACAAAAAAGGGTCACGACACCCCGTGTGTCGTGCAGGTATTCCTCTGACGGCAAGGAGGAGCCCTCCTTTAGCCTGCAACCCTCCTTGCCGGCACGCAGGCCGAAAAATGACCGCCATCAGTGCTGACCTTTACCCACACTTGGGACCGCATGTTTCGATTGATTCATTGGGAAATTGCAGGTCAACCTTGCAATAGCGTTGGCCACCGGCGGCCCTGCGCCGGCGGAGCCATGACTGGCATCCAGATTGTAGCACCCAATAAGAATACTCCACGCTCGAGACATCGCTGCGAGGGCGCTGGCGCCCGAGACGGCGAGGCGAAGAGCGGGGTTGGGGCTGTCGATACTTCGGGTTTTCCTTCGGTCTAATGCTCTTCGCGGACGCCTGCGAGACAGAGCCTAAGCTCACACTTCGCCCCGCTCAGGGCTTTCGCCCTTGGCGGGTCTCGAGTGAGCAGGCTGCGTGAGATATGCCACATTCTGGATGCCAGTCATCGCCCCGCCGGCGCAGGGCCGCCGGTGGCGTTTTCGGGTTGGCGCTTCTTAGACTGCCTTTATCCCATACGGTCTCAAGTGTGTCTTATGGTCAGCCC
>CAZXOK010000061.1:0-1234 GCA_964642175.1 uncultured Chlorobiales bacterium
TGTCACGAGTGATACGTGTATTAGTGTCTGAGCTCTGAGTCCTGTGCATGATTGATTCATGAACTCCCACAGCACATTAGGGTTTCCGGACTATCCCAACTATTCACGATCCCGGGCTACTATAGTTCCACCGCAAGTGTTATCCATGGCCAGTCAGACCCAAGTACGACCTGGTACGACCTAAAGTACGACCTGGAAAAGCCATATGACTCCTATGGTCGTGGAACCTCTGGCAAGTGTGCTAAAGCCCGTAGCTCGCCTCACATCCGTAAATCTATTCATAATATTATCAAACCCATTTCACCAAAGCCAATCGCTAGAATTGATCACTCTACGGTTTGCACCACTTAGCTACTCAACGGAGAATCGCTTTGTGACAGGTTTATTTGCCAGGTAAAATACCAATCCAACTACCAACGTTTCCTCACCACGCTTGCCTTGCTACCAAGCGTAACAACTACCAACTACTCGTACCCAACTACCAACTACCAACTTCCGCCCCTTCCGATGACTGAAGAAGACTCTGCCCCGGTTCCTGTTCCAGGTACTCCGGTTCCTGACGCCGCCACTGCCGATAATCGTGTTCTTTGCAGTTACGTGGCTGAAAGCTTGGTCGAGTATGGTGGCATACCTACTCGCGACTATGTCACTGTCAAGCCTCGAACCATGGCTCCCCCAAACGCCATTCGTCACACCAACCTTGTCACTCAAGCCAAGATAGAAGCCTATCGTAAGCCTCTCTCCCTTGGGGTTGACAAGCAGTACAAGAAAGGTGATCCTCTCACCGCCCTAGCCGAACCCCTCTTTCTTTGGGCTAAAGCTAATGGTCTGGACACCTGTGCCTACCTTCGTGACCGTCATTCTACCTACAAGGACCCTACCTTCATCTGTGTTTTTGATGCCTACTACAACATTACGCTACCCCATGCCAAGATTGCGAGCGCTGAGTTCGTCGGTCATTGGGACAAGTATATGATGCAAAATGACTACATTCTCAAGGAAGCCATCATGAGCGTTTTGGATCCTTCTTTCCTTCGCGCACTCCGCCTCATCCCTGGTTTTGATGACATGCATGCCGCTGTCCTGTTCATTCTGATCCGTCACCAGTCCTGTGATGTGTCTGCCACTCGCATCTACAAGCTCATCAACCAAGCCGCCACTTTCGCTTTGACTCCCTACGCCGGAGAGAATGTGTCAGCTTGGGCCGATGCTTTGCACCCTCTCTATCTTGAAC
>CAZXOK010000062.1:0-1208 GCA_964642175.1 uncultured Chlorobiales bacterium
GTAAGCGTCCAAACAAAGCCGTTATTGACGGACGCGATCGATATCTGATTGCAGCGGGGCGTCGCCGAAGGCCTCCTTCCACAGCCTCGGCGTAAGGAGTTCAACCTGACTTGCCGGATGATCGGATACGCGCTGAAGAACGTCGACCAGGTAGGTGTAGGGATTGATCTCATGCAGCCGGCAGGTGGTCATCAGGCTCTGGATGACGCCGACGTGCCGGGCACCGACTTCACTCCAGCAAAACAGCCAGTTCTTCCGTCCCATCGGAATGGGGCGAAGCGCTCGCTCAAGGTGGTTGGTGTCGATGGGCACGTCCGGATCGCTCAGGAACACCAGCAGTTCGGCAACACGTTCCAGGGCATACTTCAGAGCCTTGGCCAGCGGGTTACTGGGGACCATGTCCATTCGGTTGCGCTGGGCATCGCACCAGGCCCAGAACTGGTCAACGACCGGCCGGGCGTGCTGTGATCTGGCCTGTAGCTTGGCTTCGCCTTCCAGGCCTTTATCCTTGATTTTGCGCTCGACGCGATACAGCGCGCCAATAATATCCAGCGCCTCGGCCACGGCCGCCGGTTCAATGTCCTTGGCCCGCTCGAACTGCCGGCGCGTGTGCGCCCAGCAGTTGGCCGCCGTGACCTGCGGGCGTTCAGCCGCGTACTTGCCATAGGCGGCATAGCCGTCGGTGACCAATACGCCCTCGAACTGCTCGCCCAAGGCCTGCTTGACCACATCGGCACCGCGCGATGGTGAGAAGATGAAGCTGACCTCATCATCCTGCCCATAGATCGGCCAGTACCAGCCCTGGTGCATTTTGCCTTTGGTCTTCTTGCTTGGGCCGGCCCGGATCGGCGTTTCATCCATCGCCAGCACCCGGCTTTTGAGATTGTTTCTCAACTGCGCATCATGAATCGGCTGCAACAGGCCAATCGCGCGTTCGACCTGGTTGGTCAGGGTGGTCCGGCTGATCGTGATTCCGGATTGCTTCAGGCGCAGATGTTGCCGATAGAGCGGTAAGTGATAGACGAACTTGTCGACCAGCATGCCGGCCAGGAAGCTGACATCAGCGACGCTGCGCTCAAGCACGTTGGCCGGTACGTCCGGGGTGTGGACCTGATTGTCGCGAGCATCCTTGACGATCTTGCGCACATAGCGAAGAACCAGGTAGCTGCCCGGGCGCTGGGCCAGGCGATTGACGACTTTCTCGCCGA
>CAZXOK010000063.1:0-1206 GCA_964642175.1 uncultured Chlorobiales bacterium
CAAAAGTAAAATCATGTTCTTTCGATAAGGTAAAAAAGACGAAAGGAAAAAACATGAAAAAGAAACCCGTAAATTACCCGCCGGAATTTAAAGCAAAAGTGGTTAAAGATTTTATCAAAGCGGATAAAACACAGGCAGAGATATGCTCTCAGTATGGAATAACCACCAATACCCTTCAGAGATGGCATACAGAGTATTTGGAAGGAATAGACGCTATATTCTCAAAAGGGAAAACAGAAAAGGCTCACAAGGAAGAACTTTCAGAGAAGCAAAAAAAGCTTGATGAAGCATACAGAGAGATTGGCAGTTTAACAACTCAGTTAAACTGGCTCAAAAAAAAATGTATCGAATTTGGAGTTAAACACTAAGCAGGCTATGATTGATAAAGAAAATACAAAAGTCAGCGTAAAGCAGCAATGCAAACTGGTTAGCGTATCCAGAAGCTCTGTGTATTATACTAAAACACCTTTTATTGAAAGGATAGAGCCTGCTATTGTTTCTAAAATAGTTGAAATATATGAGCAAATACCAACTTATGGCACAGTAAGGACTTATTGGGAACTTCAAAAGAGGGGCTATTATCTTGAAAGAGACAGGGTAGCCAAAGTAAAGAAACAATTAAACCTTAGAACATTTTATCCTGAGCCTAAAACAACTATCAGGAACAAGCTGCATCCAGTATATCCGTACCTGCTTAAAGGCCTTGAAATTAAACGACCAAATCAGGTGTGGTCTACGGATATCACATACATTCCGTTAAAGCACGGGTTTGCTTATCTTGTATCAATCATAGACCTGTATTCACGTAAGATATTATCCTGGAATTTATCCAACAGCCTTGATAAGAGCTTCTGTATCGAGGCTTTAAACGAAGCTATCGAAAGATATGGAACTCCTGAGATATTTAATTCCGATCAGGGCTGCCAATTTACCAGCATTGAGTTCACCGGTATTCTTCAGGCTAATGGTATTAAAATATCTATGGATGGCAAAGGGAGAGCTATTGATAATATTTACATTGAACGCTACTGGAGAACCCTGAAGTATGAGGATATTTACTTAAATAAATATGAAACTATTTTTGAAGCAAAGATTGGAATCAACAAATTCACCCATTTCTACAATGTACAAAGGCTTCACAGTTCTTTAGAATACAAAACTCCTGATGAATTCTATTACAATATTGTTACAGACGTTAAAAACACA
>CAZXOK010000064.1:0-1199 GCA_964642175.1 uncultured Chlorobiales bacterium
CACTGACTACCTGTCAGTTTCATACAAGTAGCCCAAATTGATACTTAGGGTCAGGAATGGTACTTCGTCCCCGTGTAATTTGTCGTTCGAGCCAGCGATAAGCCAATTGAAAATGACTGTAGCGCTTTCGGTGACTGTCGCCAACTAGTGTGCGAATCTGTTGGGTGACGAGTAAGCGTCGTGCCACCCCCCAAATCCAGAACGCAAGCAATACGAGAACAATCAACAGGCGTTCGAAGCGTTTGGCATGGCGCAAACGAGATTTCTCGACATCAAAGCCACGGGCTTTCATATCGCTGAAGAATTCTTCACAGCCAAAACGTCGTTTGTATTCGTTAATGACTTGTTGGCTGGGTGATAGATTGGTGGCGAGTAACCACGGATCATCACTATCCTGCGCACAGGTCAGCACAAAGTTGACATGATAAAACTCATCCTGCACGTAAAGCCACTTCTTGAGAAAGCGGACGTGTCCGCGAAAGGCAAGCAAACTGCCCAGCGTTTGCCAGCGAAGCGGAAAGCCCCGACGTGGATTAGTCACGGTATAGGTTTTCTTGACCCGTAGCACAAAATACCAATCTTTGAGGTCGCAATAGCGCATCAAATCTACGGTGCCAAACTCACGATCTCCCAGCAGAATGACTTTCGATTTCTTGGAGAGCATCGCATACACACGGTTCAGCAACGATTGCCAGTCTTTTTGAGAGCAACTGCCCGAATGCGGTAAGACTTTCCACACCAGGGGAATCGCTCGCTTACGATGATACATCGTGACCATCAGCACATTGAAACCCCCATCAATGATCGTGCGGTCAATTTGGAGGCGAATCTTGCGCTTCTTGCGACTGAATAGCAGTTGCTTCGCCACCGGATCCACGATCTCTTTTGCTTTGATACGCGGATTTTTTAACCAGCGACGATAACGCTGTTCGATACTCTCGATGTGTCCCTCTAATCCGCCTTTGACAGCGATGTGTCCTAAGCGCACATCTCGACACAACAAAACGCCAATCATCATGCTCACTAAGGTATGCAAGGTCTGGTGGTGTCCTGTCCAAATAATTCGTTGCTTGAGTAATCCCTTGAGTTCTTGGTATAGTTCTAACATCAGGCGACCTGTTTTTGCTTATGATTTGTCATGACTTCATAGCTTCTCACAGGTCGCTTGTGCATTCCATACTAAACTGACAGGTAGTCAG
>CAZXOK010000065.1:0-1124 GCA_964642175.1 uncultured Chlorobiales bacterium
AAAGTCCTATAGCTATGGGGGCTCATACGCGGTATATTGGTACCATGCCTATTCCAACACGTGTGATCCGACTGCAGCGCGGGGACCGGAAGAGACTGGAACGATGGCTCCGGACCCGGACGACTCCCCAGCGGAAGGTCGAACGAGCACGGATCGTGCTCGGGTCGGCGGACGGCAAGTCGAGCTACAAGCTCTCGGAGGAGTTGGACCTCTCCCGGCCCACGGTTCAGCGGTGGCTTGATCGGTATGAGGCCGAGGGCATCCGAGGGCTGGAAGACCGGCAGAGGAGCGGACGCCCCCGGACGGTGACTCCAGAGGTCGAGGAGGAGGTGGTCGTGAAGACGACTCAGGAGGATCCTCCCCAAGGCACGCACTGGAGCACCCGGATCATGGCCGAGGAAACGGGACTCCACCACAGCCAGGTCGCACGGATCTGGCGGGCTCACGGTCTGAAGCCGCACCTGGTGAAGACGTTCAAGCTGTCCCGCGATCCGGACTTTCTCGAGAAGCTCCGCGATGTGGTGGGCCTCTATGTGGCACCTCCTGAACGGGCGATCGTCTTCGCCTTCGACGAGAAGAGCCAGATCCAGGCGCTGGACCGCACGCAGCCCGGCCTCCCGCTCAAGAAGGGCCGGGCCGGCACGATGACGCACGACTACAAGCGGCACGGCACGACCACCCTCTTTGCCGCCTTGGACGTGGCCACCGGCGAGGTCATTCACGAATGCCTCCCCCGGCACCGCCACCAGGAGTTCCTCCGCTTCCTTCGGAAGGTCGACAAGGAGACCGACCCGGAGTTGGCCCTCCACTTCATCCTGGACAACTACGCCACGCACAAACACGCGAAGGTGCAGGCGTGGCTCGAGCGCCATCCCCGAGTGCACTTCCATTTCATCCCGACCTCGTCGTCGTGGCTCAATCTTGTCGAGCGGCTCTTCTCCGAACTGACGGAGAGGCAGCTCAGACGGCTGGCCGTCACGTGCGTTGCCGACCTGGAAGCAGCGATTCGCGACTATCTCGACGCCCGCAACCAGACTCCGCGGCCCTTCGTCTGGACCGCCTCTGTCGAAGACATCATCGCCAAGGTCCAAAGGGGTAACGAGACTTTGGCGACACTACACTAG
>CAZXOK010000066.1:0-1118 GCA_964642175.1 uncultured Chlorobiales bacterium
CCATGAAACCCTTCGCGCAGAAGAACCTTGCCCTGAACGAAGGGACTTTCGCCCTTCAGTGCCACGGCAAGAGTCAACGTGTGGACTACAAAAACATCATGGTCAAAATTAACCAATAAGCCTTAATCCAGAGAGAAAGCACTATGAAAAGCCCCATCATCCTGATGACCGCCCTGCTGGCGGCCTTTACCCTTTCCACCCACGCGGCGGAAGTCATCAGACCCCAGATCGGCGAACCCCTGCGCGACGCGGTGGTGACCCGAGCACCGGACGGGAGCTACTTTCTCACCGGCACGACTCCGAGAATCTACGAGGGGCGCAAACCCGATTTCAACAATTGCCCCGGGGTTCGGGTATGGTCGTCGAAGGATTTGAAAAGCTGGACGGATCGCGGTTTGGTGTGGGATCTCGACCAAGATCCGGATAATAACGCTCATGGCCATTCCGGGAGCGCCTGGCAGACCGAGCTTTATCCCTGGCCCGGAGCGCCTTCCGGGGTCCGCGCCCGGGGCATGAGCGCGCCGCGCCTGGCTCACGACGGTGAGCGTTTTTGGCTTACCTTCTCCATGAACGGTTACGCCGCCGGGGCCATGCCGGGAGGAGACACGGTCGATGGCAAGTATATCGACACAAAACTTGTCCACGAGATCAGCGCCGCGCCGACTGATAAGAGCGATGCGATGCTCTTTGTCGAGGCCGATGGCAGCCGTTATCTCGTCTGGGGGGGCGGCATGTTGGCCAAGATC
Source organism: uncultured Chlorobiales bacterium (assembly GCA_964642175.1). Taxonomy (GTDB): domain Bacteria; phylum Bacteroidota; class Chlorobiia; order Chlorobiales; family Chloroherpetonaceae; genus JANQGG01. Next base: position 747 of record CAZXOK010000066.1, read on the forward strand.
AAAAATCCTGAGGCCTTAGCGAAGTTGAAGGCTAACGAAGTCGGAGTCGAAGAAGCGATCCACTACCTGCCCGCGTTGATTGAGGGCTGGCCGAATCTGAAAACGATGCCGGAGCACGGCGAGCCTTACGGAGTTGGGCTTTACTTCCTCCAAGGTCGCTACCATTTCGTCTTTGCCGCTAGCACCTTGCGCGAGGGACGGATCGTTGAAGACAGCTATGTCTCCACCGCCTCCAGCCTGCTGGGTCCCTACGATGCGCCGCGTCTGCTGGTCGCCGACAGTGGCCGGGCCACCCTCTTCGCGGGGCCGGATGGAAAGCCGCTGGTGAGCTATAGCGATCGCGATGATCAAGCCGTCATCTGCTTCTTTGCC
>CAZXOK010000067.1:0-1112 GCA_964642175.1 uncultured Chlorobiales bacterium
GACTCCAGACTGGCGCTACAGTGCTGCCCAACGATCTTGCGTGAATACAGGTCTGTGATCAGCGCCAGGTACACGAACCCGTCCTCAATACGCACGTAGGTAATGTCACTGACCCAAATCTGGTTCGGGGCTGTTGGCTCCAGCTCACGGATCAGATTGCGGCAGACCGGAAGGCAATGCCGAGAGTCGGTGGTCCGCGGGGCCTTGGGGAGGGGCTGCACCAGCAAACCATGATCCCGCAGCACTTGGAACATGCGGTCGCGCCCTATCTTCACACCGGCCTCTTCAAGCTCAGCTTTCAGCACTTCGTAGAGCTTCCGGCCACCCATTCTGGGATGGTCTCGACGTTCGCGACGCACCAGGGCAACAACCAAATCCTCCTCAACCTGGCGGGCCTTGCGTTGGCGCCTATGCTTGTAGTAGTTCTGTGTAGTCATCCCAACCTTGCCGCAGAGCTTCTTCACACTCACACCGCGCTGACGTCCGAGCTGCTTCCGCGCCCACTCAACACAGTCGCGGCGTGTTTTTTTTTGAACGCCTCAGCATCCGTATTCGTGCGCTCACAGAGGATCTTAAGGAATCCACGGTCCAAGGCGCTGTCCATGTGGGCGTCGGCCAGGGCTGTCTCCAACCGCCGAACCCGATCCTTCAAACGTTTGATCTCGCCAGGTTCTCCACGCTTTTCCACTCTGACCACCTTCTTCAGTAGTTCTTCCTTGCCATACTGCTTGAGCCAACGAGACACTGTGCTCGCCCCACCGATTCCGTACGCGCGGGACGCCTCGAACGGCCCACCAAAGCGGCCCCGCTGCAACTCCTCCACGACATTCAGCTTGAAGGCTTCACTGTACCGTACTACCGTCCTCGCCATGTTGTCCTGTCCTTTCTCTGTGTCAACCTATACCAGGACAAGACACCGTGTCCCCCCCCCAATTCCTGCATCCCAACGGGATGCGATTAGTCCCATATGTACCGCGCATCGTACTCAATCCCGTGCTTCTCGAGGAACGCCAGGAATTCCTCCTGAAACGTCTTGTGTCGGTGGTGTTCTTCCTGGTCCGCGATGTACCTCGCCACGTCCTCGCGCGCCGATTCGCTCACGGTGAAGGCCC
>CAZXOK010000068.1:0-1091 GCA_964642175.1 uncultured Chlorobiales bacterium
GTCGTGGCGCGCGATCAGGATGGCGTACAATACTCGGATGTGAACCTTGAAGTGGGCCGTGGCTACAGGATGGCCTCCGGCGGCGATGGCCTGCAGGTGACTTTGCCGCTGGATGCGCTGGTTGAGGTCAAGGCGAAGCGCTTCGGACTCGAGGGCCTGAAAGAAGAACTCCGCGTGGCCGACAATACGACGGAACTCGTCGCCGGCTTGCGGACCTTCAATGTGGAAGTCCTCGACCAGGCGGATGACACGGCCGTGCCCCAGGCCGCCTGGCGGCTGATGATCAACGGTTTTGAAGAGACTTACGGAGTTGCCGGTTCAGGCGGCGACAAGCTGGCGCTGCCGGTGGGCAGTCGGCCCACGCTGGAAGGCTTCCTGTGGAATTGTATAACTCGCTTTGATGCCGTGGTTGCATCCGACACCGTGAGTGTCACGACCAGAATCGATACGAACGCGCTTAACTCGGTCTCGATCGAAACGCCGAATTGGGCCTTTTTCTCGCCGGCTTTCTTTGAAGGTTCCCGCGACCGCACGGTCAGCAGTATTACGCTTGAAGCCGTCGGCGGGACAGCGGTTGAAGCCACGTTGCTGGGCGATTCCCGCTGGTACGGGTATCTGCCGTTGAATGCCGACGCGCTTTCGGAAGTGCGCGTAACGGTATCCAACAAATATACGCAGAGCGCCACGGCGCTCTTGTCGGTCGTGGATTGGGTGGATACACAGGTCGGTGCTGCCAGCCCCAAGCTGATCCCGGTGCATTCGACGCTGCTCCTGGGCGCGGACACTACGAACGATCCTTCCGCGGCCTGGATTGATATCGTGCCGGGCGATGGTCAGGCGACGATTCGGGTGGCAGCCGACGGGCATGCGTCGGTTTTGTATGCGGCGCCCGGCGAGTACACAACCGAGGCCATGATCCTCGACGAAAACTTCATACAGATCGGCGAAACGCGAAGCCTGTCGGTGACGGTGGTGGAGGTGACCTCTTCGAGTAAGGTCTTTGCCTGCGGGCTTTTGTATACACGTCCGATTTACTGGAATGTATATCCGGCCACGGCGCGAACGCTTGTGGCTGCGACGGCGGTAGATGG
>CAZXOK010000069.1:0-1082 GCA_964642175.1 uncultured Chlorobiales bacterium
ATAACGGATCAGGGGTTGGCGACGTTTCGCGGAGCGAAATGTCCCGTAGCGAGCCCATCGACGAGTTCGCGGACCGAGGCGTCGATTCTGACGACTCAGTTCGGAGGGCTCCACGGATTACGCGACCGCAGGGAGCGCAACCTGGGAGCCCGCCACCGACGAGTCCGTGGCGAGCGGAGGCAAGGCGTGGAGCGAAGCGGAGCGCCGCAGGGTAACCCCCTCGTTAGCTGACGTGCGAATCCCGACAGCGAAGATGTCATCCCACACCTTGTGGGGCCCGCCTTTGTCTCGGCTTCACGAACTCTGCAAGATCCTTTCGCTCCGCACCCAACTTGAGAATTGTGCGGATGAGCAGATCCATACTCACTGACGAATCCGCAGCCTCCATCTTCGCAACGCGCGACTGACTGGAGCCGACCTTTTTGGCGACCTGCTCCTGGGTGAGCCCCTGCTTCTCCCTCTCCTCTCTCAGCCCACGCGCGAGCGCTAGCTTCGTCTCGATGAACTCGACCTCATCAGGCGTGAGCTCGAGGAATTCCTCCGCGTCTCCCACCTTCCAGCCAGCGGCCTCCAGCCTCTTCCTCTTCTTCGCATCCATACGGCTCTCCCTCACAGGGAACGATACCTCTTGATCCTCGCCACGCACGCGTCCACGATCCTTATCGGCGTGGTTCTCGTCTTCTTGGAAAACACCTCCAGAATCACAATCGCGTCGTCCTCAACGGAGTACACGATGCGCCACGTCTGATTCGCATCATTAACTCGTAGCTCCTGGCACCGGGAATCGATGCTGGGCATCGGACGTGACTGCGGGAAATCGAGTTTCTCGCCCTCCTGCAACTTGCGGAGAAGGAAGCCGGCCTCGAGTCTCGCAGCTTCGCCGAACGGCGGTGTCTTGATCTCGCCATGGAGCCAAACCAGGGGTCTCGATTCGCCCATCCTTCACCATATGCCCCTTCTGACATACCCGCAATGGGGCGATTCGATCCGCGGATCGAACCCTCACCCAGACCCAGACCAAGGGGGGGGGCATCTGGAGTTAGCAGCCAAGATGCCATCAGGGATTCGTATGTCAGCTAACG
>CAZXOK010000070.1:0-1069 GCA_964642175.1 uncultured Chlorobiales bacterium
ACCAACGAATAGGCTAAAATATTTATATTCTACGTTTGACCCCTTTTCTGCCTCCGGCGCACAATCTGTGCAAGTTGTCCCACCGGGCGCTCAGCCCGGTGCCCCTTCCATGTCCGGGGGGATCGACAGTGCGATCAAATCCAGCGGACTGCGCCAGTCCGCCAGCCCCTTGTTGCTCACGTGCAGGTAGCGGGCGGTGGTGTGCAAATCCGCATGTCCGAGCAGCCGTTGGATCACCGCCAGGTTCATCCCGCCTTCGAGCAGGTGCGTGGCGAAGCTGTGGCGCAGGATGTGGATGCCGCCCTTCTTGGTGATCCCCGCACGCTTGGCCGAGACCTTGTAGGCGTACTGCCCGGTGGCCACACAGGCCGGGCCGTAACCGTCCTTTGACGGAAACAACCAGTCGGTGCAACCGTGGCGCTTGTAGTGCGCGCGCAGCTCCGTCAGCAGCGCCGGCGAGAGCACGGTGTAGCGGTCTTTATTGCCCTTGCCGGCCTCGACCCGGATCTGCATCCGGTCGCTGTCGATGTGGCGGGCGCGCAGGTTCGTGGCCTCCGCCAGACGCATCCCCGTGCCGTAAACCAGCATCAGGAAAGTCCGGTGGTGCGGCTGGGGCGCATGCGCGATCAGACGCTCCACCTCGTCCTGACTGAGCACCTCGGGCAGACGCCATCCGCTGCGCGGACGCGGCAACATCAGCATCAACTGGTCGCGGGGAGTCCCTTCGACCAACTGGTAATACAAACGCAGCGCGTTGATCGCCACATTGCAGGTGCTCGCCGAGAGGTTGCGCTCGTAAGCCAGATGATACAGGTACGCCTGCAACTCGTCGCGGGACAGCTCCGAGGGAGCCCGCATGTAGTAACGAGCCAGATCATACATCCGCTCGACATAGCTCTTGATCGTGCGTCCGGAATAACGGCGCAGGGTTAACGCACGCACGTAGCGTGCACGACTATCAGTGTTTTTTTTGTGTAGCCATAGGCCTGCAGCATGACCGCATGCACGGCACTTGGCAACCGATCAAAATACCCTCTTCCCCCCGCGCGGTAGCGCGGCTTAGTTCAAC
>CAZXOK010000071.1:0-1059 GCA_964642175.1 uncultured Chlorobiales bacterium
AATAAGGGACAGTATTTATATTGTGTTTGACAGCAAGAGTTTGGAGGATATGCAGAGAAAATCGTTTCTTTAAATTCAGCACACGGGAGGAGTACAGATGCCTCGATTAGCACGGTTGAAGATCCAGGGCGGAGAAGACGGTTGGTATCACCTCTACAGTCGAATCGCAGGAAAAGGCGGCGAATACCCGCTTGAGGACTTTCGCTGTCGAACGAAAATGACGGAGTTGTTCAAGTTCTATGCCAATGCATACTGTTGTGGCGTAAGTGCTTACTCGATTATGGGCTCGCACTGGCACCTGGTGGTACGCTTCGAAAAGATACGCAAACTCGGTAAGGACGAACTTTGGGAACGCGCGTTGCGCCTGTATCCGCGCAGCGAAAAACTGCTGAAAAACTGGTCGCCAGGGCAATGGAAACGCCTGCAGAATCGACTTTTCGACGTATCGGAGTTCATGCGAAATATACAAGCTGCCTTCGCACGCTGGTACAACCGGTTGTTCAAACGCAAGGGGCGTTTCTGGGCGGATCGTTTCAAATCGACGCTCCTGATGGACAGCGAAGCGGTGCTGGATGCGATGTTGTATGTGGACTTGAATGGGGTGCGTGCCGGCCTGGTGCAGCGGCCCGAAGATTTTGTCGGTTGTTCGGCTCATCTTCGGGAGAGCGGTAAAGCCAGTTGGCTGCTGCCTTTAAGCGAAGTCATGAACAAAGGATTGAGCAGTTACTATCGCGAATACAAAGGGCTTTTGTATTACCGAGGCGCGGTACCCACGAAGAGCCATCAGGCGGCGATTCCGATGAAGCTATTGCAGCGCGAAGAGGAACGGGGCTTCAAGGAGTCCGGCGTTTATCTGAAGAAGTTGCGCTACTTTACGGATGGCCTTGCCTTGGGAGCCTCGGAGTTGGTGCTTGAGCAACTCGCTCGGCTTCGCGATGTGGGACAGTTCCTTCGGCGCAAGAATCCGATTCCGCAGGAGGACGGCTGTCAGCACTCCTTGCGTGAACAGCGCAGCAACTTCGTTTCCCTTGAATAGACGGGCGCCTTTCGGGCAGCGAT
>CAZXOK010000072.1:0-1059 GCA_964642175.1 uncultured Chlorobiales bacterium
CCTTCGCGCGCATCCAGGCACTCGCTAGGGGGGGATCACTACCACGACGCCTGGCCAAATGTCCAATACCCGAGTGCACTGCCTGCCGCTTTGGAAAGGCCACTCGCGTACCTTGGCGCACAAAAGGGGATGGAAACCAACGACAATTGCATAATGCCACAGCTCCTGGGCAATGCGTTTCGGTCGACCAGCTCCAGTCGCCATCACCGGGGCTGGTAGCGCAACTAAAAGGCATACCGACCAAGGCTCGATATACCTGCGCCACCATCTTCGTCGACCACTTCAGCGACTTGACATTCCTGCACCTACAAAGCAGCATGTCAGGAGAAGAAACGGTCAGAGCCAAGCTTGCGTTCGAAACGTACAGCAAATCCATGGGAGTTACCATCCAACACTACCATGCCGATAATGGCCGATTTGCGGACAACGCCTTCCTTGAGTCCATAAGACAGAACCAACAATCCATTACGTTCTGTGGGGTCAACGCCCATTGGCAGAACGGAAGGGCAGAAAAGAGGATCAGGGATCTGCAGGATAACGCTCGCACACAGATCATCCATGCAAAGATGCGCTGGAAGGAAGCTATCCACTCACCTTTGTGGCCCTATGCACTGCGCTATGCCGCCCATGTGCTTAACATCACCTCCAGCGACGGATCCAGTTCCCCACTCGAGCGTTTCGCCTCCACCAATGTACAAGCTCGTCTCCGCCACCTGCACCCATTTGGATGCCCCGTCTATGTATTAAACGACAATTTACAAGCGGGTAAGCATTTGCCAAAGTGGGAAAGTCGTGCACGCGTTGGACTCTACCTTGGTCCCTCTCCTCGCCATGCTCGATCCGTTGCTCTGGTACTCAATCTGCAAACCGGTCTGGTATCCCCTCAATACCATGTTCGGTTTGACAACCTGTTTGAAACGGTACAAAGCCTGCCGAAAGACCAAGTACAATGGATGAGCAAGTGCCATTTTGTTCCAAGCGACAACACACCGGCAGCAGAGCATGACAACAGAGGGAGTCATGTCGTACAAAATGACGTATCTTCCGACGAAGTCCCTC
>CAZXOK010000073.1:0-1055 GCA_964642175.1 uncultured Chlorobiales bacterium
ATATGGGGTATCCCTTTAGCTCCACAGGATTCAATTCTCGGCTTTCTGGGACGTTGCTACGATTTTCCCGTAGGGCACCGGCTTCGTAATCACTGCCTGCTGGAGCAGGCGATAGAAGAGCAGTCCCCGAGATCGCGAAGTTCGCCGATTGAATCGAAATACGAATTCGTCCAGATAGTAGTCCAGCTGGCTCGGTTGGACAGCTCCATGGTGGGTGCCCATCATCCAGCGTTGCAACAATGCGGCGACCCGGTGAACGCCCGGCATCGATTCATGAGCGGCCGTTTCGGACCCAATATGGACTGTGCGGCGGTGTTTATATCCGGCATCGTCCAGTTTCCGGTAGGCGGCAGATCCATCACTGTGAATGGTCGCGCCCGAACGAACAGACTCCTGGATAAAGGGCAGCAGGTGCTCATAGTCGCCTTTCGCGATTTGCTGAATCCGAATTCTTCCGAACCCTTTGGGTTGAAGCATCTCGACGGCGATGGCAACAAGTGCCTTTGTGGTGCGGCTCTTGCGACCGACCGCAGATACTGGCGTTTTCCGGTCGGTCAGTGCGAGGTACGTCTCATCGACTTCCACTTCTCCGTCAAGCAATTCCCTGCCGGGGCGCACCATGGCGCGTCGCAGTCTGTGCAGCATCGTCCAGGCCGTTTCGTAGCTTCCCAGCCCAAGCACACGCTGCAATCCCAACGCGCTTACGCCGTGCTTCTGATTGGTGATGTACCAAATAGCAGCGAACCAAACCCGAAGCTCAGTGCGTGTCTTGTCGAAAATAGTGCCCGCCGTTACGGTGGCCTGGTGCCGGCATGTCGGACAGATCAATCTGCCACGACTGATTCGCTTGGCTTCGCTTGATGCTCCGCACCTCGGGCAGATCAGGTCATCGGGCCACCGCAGCTTTTCCAGGTAATCGTGACAAGCTTGCTCAGAGTGGAACCAGTCAAGGGATTGAACCCAGGTTGTTGGATAGTCCGTACCCGCGATCGGCGATAGCTTTGGCGCGCCCATGAGCCAATTCTGCCATGTGTGGAGCTAAAGGGATACCCCAT
>CAZXOK010000074.1:0-1038 GCA_964642175.1 uncultured Chlorobiales bacterium
ATCGCTGTCTTTGGAAGTGTAGACGTCGTCCGAAAGCACTTGTGCGAGAGGGGTTTTCTCGAACGCATGCACACTCAGGATCTGTAGAATTGTGTAGAGATCGCGGTCGATTCCGAGCCGCTTCCGGGCGATCGCCACGAGGAGGTACGTCGAGATCGCGATCCAGATCTGTGTCTTCACGGCATTGACGGAGGTGCCGAAGAATGTCTTGATGCGGAGGTGCTGCTTGATCCACTTGAAGAAGAGCTCGACCTGCCAGCGGAGCCGGTAGAGATGCGCGACCGTGAGGGCCGGCAAGGTGAAGTCGTTGGTGAGGAAGACGAGCACCTTGTCGGTCTCCGGGTCGCGGTATTTCACTCGCCTGAGGGCCGCGGGGTACGCTTCGGCCGACTCCTTGCGCGTCAGCACGATCGTCTGGTCGCACACCAGGCCGGTCGAACGGTCCACAGAATGGGAGTAGCGGCGTCGCCACCGGAGGTTCTTCTTGGCGCGGGTCACGAAAGTCGCGCGAGCCTCGTGCAAGCGATGAAGGCGCTCGAAATCGACGTACGCCCGGTCCATCAGATAGATCGATCCGGGCTCGGGGATGAGCACGTCCAGGACCCCGACATCGCCTTGCTTCGCGTCGGTGATCCGAATGAAGGTGGGGATCGCTCCTCGCACGTCCAAGAGCGTGTGCAGCTTGATGCCGGCCTTGGTAGTCCGGAAGCGGGCCCAGGGGAAAACCGAGAGGCACAGGTCGACGGTCGTGGCGTCGAGCGCGTAGACGGTCTGGTCCAGTTCCAAGCCGAAAGGCTCGTCGATGTAGAGCCGGCGTGCCTTGTCGATGAGCGTCTGCGCGAAATCGGCGTAGATCCGCCAGTCGCGCCTCTCGTTGGCGTCGGCCAAGGTGCTTCGACTCACCCGGCCGCGGAAGCCCATGCTGTACAGCTTGTCCGGCACGGCCCCAAGGCATGCCTCGATGTCGCGCAAACTCTCCCGGTAGGTGAGCTGAGCGAAGGACATGGCGAGATACTGGTCGCGACACGAGAAGCTCCG
>CAZXOK010000075.1:0-1035 GCA_964642175.1 uncultured Chlorobiales bacterium
AACCGGAGCACAAAATACCTTCCACTTCTAAGACCTGGAGGGTATATTTCAGGTCATGGATCCGACCGATGCGCGTTCGCTGCCTCCAGAGGCCCAGGAGGCGATGCGAAAGAAGGCCGTGGAGGCCGTGGAGGCCGGGCGGAGCCGAACGGAGGTGGGAGAGCTGTTCGGCGTCACGCGCCAGACGGTGACCCTGTGGGTTAAGGCCTACGAAGAGGGCGGCGAGAAGGCTTTGGAAAGCCGTCCGCGTGGCCGACCCAGGGGTGCGGGTTCGCGTCTCGAGCCGTGGCAGAAGGCGCAGGTGGCGAAGGCGCTTCGGGACAAGATGCCGGATCAACTGAAGCTTCCCTTCTACCTGTGGACCCGAGAGGCGGTCGTGGCCCTGGTGGAGCGGCGCTTTGGGATTCGGATCTCGAAATGGACCGCGGGACGCTACCTGAAGCGGTGGGGCTTCACCCCGCAGAAGCCCATCCGCCGAGCATACGAGCGAAAAGAAGAAGCGGTGGAGCGTTGGCTGAACGAGGAGTATCCGGCGATCCGTGAGCGAGCCCGTAGGGAGCGGGCGCGGATCTACTGGGGCGACGAGATGGGGCTGCGCTCGGATCATGTGGCCGGGCGTTCGTGGAGCCAGAAGGGCGAGACCCCCGTGGTGGACGCCACGGGGAAACGCTTCGGATGCAACATGATCTCGGCGATCACGAATCGCGGCCACCTCAACTTCATGGTGTTCAAAAAGCGCTTCACCGCCAAAGTCTTCCTCGACTTTCTACGCCGCCTCACTCGGCAGGTGGAACAGAAGGTGTTCCTCATCGTGGACGGCCATCCCGTCCATCGGGCCCGGAAGGTGAAGGACTGGGTCGCCGAGAACACCGAGCACATCGAGCTCTTCTACCTACCGGGCTACAGCCCGCATCTGAATCCAGACGAGGTCCTCAACCAAGACGTCAAATCCAACGCAGTCGGGCGGAACCGGGCCCGTTCTCTTTCCGAGCTCATGAGCAATGTCCGCAGCTTTCTCCGAAGCAGGCAACGCCG
>CAZXOK010000076.1:0-1035 GCA_964642175.1 uncultured Chlorobiales bacterium
TAATCCGTGGTCGAAAGGCCGTATATCGGGTTTCAATCTCATGGTCGCACTTTTGCATTTGCTGCGTATAAAAGTCATAGAATTCGACTGCTTGTTGTAAGGCAAAGAGATGTTCGTCTCGATAGTTACCAACTAATGCTTGTGCGATTTCGGCTTCACTATGACCACAACGACCATCACGATGCGCCGCTAAACGGGTGACATCTCGTTCGCCGCTCAGAATGGCTCTCAGAATGGTCATGCCGGTCTTGCCCGTCACATCAGTGACGACGCGGTCTAGCTTGAGATTCATTTGCTGTAACGCTTTATGTATGTGTTGTATGTGTGCCGAACGATAACGAATCAACATGCCTCGATGTCGGACCAAACTACGTAAGGCCACCATATCCTCTTCGGGACGAAAGGAGTTTTGGAGCAATCCGTAAGTATGCAACTGTTGAATCCACTGACAATCAAGCACATCCGTTTTCTTGCCCGGCACATTTTTGATGTGTCGGGCATTGATCAAGTAAACATCAAAGCCATTGTCGGCCAAATGTTCGTACAAGGGTATCCACAATACGCCTGTTGATTCCATGGCGACTGTCGTTACCCCACATTTTGTCAGCCATTCACTTATCCGATGCAAATCGTTGGTGAAGGTAGCAAATGAACGTACACTTTTTTCGTCTCGACCTTCTGGCACGCAGACAAAAAGTTCATCGGCGCCGATATCTATACCCGCGGCATCTAAATTAATCTGCGTTAAACTTTTCAATTCAACAACTTTCTGTGATTTCTTCTGACGCTTTTTGCCCATGTTATTTTCCTCGCTATCGGGGTTTTGAAGCGTATAGACCCAATTATGTATAAGGTAGGTAATCTACTAATCGAGGTCTTTGCCATCACTGCGTATTACGCTCATAATTGGAACCACGCTGTATAGCGGGTTCTATGACACCACTGTACTTTCGGTCTTAACTGTCTACACGCTGCCATAATTCTACCTATGTTTCTTTCGGCGTGTAGGTGATTTTCGCGCCCCAAGGGGTCGCT
>CAZXOK010000077.1:0-1033 GCA_964642175.1 uncultured Chlorobiales bacterium
GGATAATTGTCGTTACCGTTCAAATAGTTAAGTTTTGCCAATGTTTGTAAAAATTCAATCATCGACTTTTGATATGCAATTTGAGCTTCTGTCAATATTTGCTGTGCATCGAGAATATCAATAATATTACCTTGCCCTGCCTGATATTTTACAGCAGCACTATTAAGGGTTTCATTGGTCAATTCAATAATTTTCAGATTGCTGCTTATAGTTTTTTGAATTTCATCCAAGGTGTTAAAGCATAGGTGAATTTCCTTTATTACTTCCAGAAATGCTTGTTGCTTTTGGTCGTTATATTGTGCTACAACAAATTCGCTTTGTTTCATTCTATGTTTATAGCTGCTATTGCCCCAATATGGCAGAGTGTATCTAATTCCTACACCAATATTATAGTTAAAGTTATTTCCAAAAGGGATATACCCATGCTCCCAGCTGCTAACTCCATACGAGAATAACTCGGGTCGATTTTGAAGCCTTAGCAAATCTTTTTGCTTGGCTTCAATGCCAGATTTTATGTCGAAAGGTTTTAGTAAAGGATGGTTGCTGCTTAAATTGTTTAGTTCTATACTGTTTTCAAATTGTCTCTTTTGATGTTGATTAAACCATTCTTTAGATATGTTTTCGATGGTTATATCACCTGTATTTTCAAGATTACAAAGTTGATATAATGTTATTTTATTGCTTAAAAGAGCATTTTTGCTTTGTTGTAGTTTATCCTCCACAACAGATATTTGCACTTTAATCTTGAGAATATCTACTGAGGATACTTTTCCGATATTGTATAGCTGTTCGGAATATTTTAAGTGCTCTTGCAATTGCTGTAACGAACTTTCATGTACTTGTATTTCCGATTCAGCGCGTAAAACTTCGAAATAGGCATTTGACACACCCCAAATAATGGTTTGTTTCATTTGCCTGATTATCTCATCATTCAATAGTATTTCGTCTTCAACAATGCTTTTTTTTACTTTGGTTTGTCCAAAATCATATAGCGGTTGGTAAAACGATACATCGGTGTACATGTCGGTAAGTG
>CAZXOK010000078.1:0-1032 GCA_964642175.1 uncultured Chlorobiales bacterium
CAGATTCTGATTCTCGATACGCTTCACACCGCCATGCGCAAGCATCTTGGCAAGCGCTTTGAAGGTGCAGATTCTGCTCATTCTGTTAGCCCTAGCAGGGGTGCAGGGGGCGGCAATGAGCCCCCGCATCAGAGCGCCTGATACATCCAACCCGTTCATCATGATCAAGGTCCACACCAACGCCACCACCACGCACCGCACGCGCAAAGCCATACAGCAGGCAGAGGGCTCCTACGCCTCCATCGCCAGGCGTTTCGGGGTCTCTGTCTCCACCGTCAAACGCTGGCAAAATCGCGACTCGGTAGAAGATCGCTCATGCCAGGCTCACGACCTCAGAACCAGTCTCAGCGAAGAAGAACAGGCGGTCGTCTGTGAGCTTCGGCGAAGCCTCCTGCTGCCCCTGGACGACCTCTTGGATCTCACCCGCGAGTTTATCAACAAAAACGCATCACGATCCGGACTGGACCGTCTCCTGCGCCGCATGGGCATCTCCAATCTCAAGAAAATGGTGCCCGAAGAGCAGACAGACAAAGCAGCCCCCAAGGCCTTTAAATCCTACGATCCGGGCTATCTGCATATCGACATCAAGTATCTTCCCAAGCTCCCCGACCAAGAGGCTCGGACCTACCTCTTCGTAGCCATCGATCGCGCCACCCGGTGGGTCTATTTTGAAATCCATGAAAACAAAGACGCCGCCACAGCTGCCCGTTTTTTGCAATCCGTCGTCGGTCATTATCCCTGCACGATCCGCACCGTGCTTACCGACAACGGACGCGAGTTCACCGATCGATTCACCGCACAAGGCGAGCGCACACCCAGCGGCCAGCATCCCTTCGACGACATGGGGCGCAGCTGCGGCATTGAGCACCGACTGATCCGCCCCTATACGCCCAAAACCAACGGCATGGTCGAGCGATTCAATGGGCGCATCGCCGACATCCTCAAAACACAACGCTTCGCCAACAGCCTTGAAATGACAGAAACTCTAAAGCGCTTCCTGAACATTTACCTCTACCACATCAAACAACGAGG
>CAZXOK010000079.1:0-1031 GCA_964642175.1 uncultured Chlorobiales bacterium
TCTGAAACCATGGGCGAAGTGACATTCGCGTGCAGCTCATGGGCTCTCCGGGGTGGCTGGAGATGGCGTGCAGGGAAAGATAGGCACAGGAACTTGGGAGACCCGCAGCCGACATTTGTTTGGTCGGAGCGGGAGTCGGACGCCTCCATAGTAGCAATGAAACGGCTAATCACCGTGGAGCCAAGGGGGGCGACTGTAAGTGTGCAACGATCGAAACGAAATGCAGCCGCTTGACCCAGAAGTCCATTACGGAATATCAGACAGGAGCTATCTGGACCGCAATGAGGTTCAGATGGACTTGCTGCCGGATAAACTGCATCAGTTGAGATGGAAGCTACATCAGAAAGCGAAGAACGAACCGAAGTTCCGCTTCTACGCGCTCTATGACCGGATATACCGGCAGGACGTGCTGGAAGCGGCTTGGAAACACGTCGGCAAGCGGGGTAAAGCCTGCGGGATCGACGGGGTGCGGGCCGAGGACATCCTCGAACGGGAAAATGGCGTGGAGAGCTTCCTGGCCACAATCCACGACGAGCTGAAGTCCAGGACCTACCGCCCGAGTCCGGTCAAGCGGGTTTACATCCCGAAGGCCGATGGCAAGAAGCGTCCGCTGGGCATCCCTACGTTGAAAGACAGGGTGGTGCAGATGGCGGTCGTGATGATACTGGAGCCCATCTTCGAGGCGGACTTCCATGATTGCTCGCATGGATTCCGTCCGGGTCGCAAGGCGCACGATGCGCTGGACGCGATCCGGCAAAACCTCAAGGCGGGACGGACGGAGGTCTATGACGCAGACCTGAAAGGTTACTTCGACACCATCCCGCACGACAAGCTGATGGCCTGTGTGCGGATGCGGGTGACCGACCGGAGCGTCTTAGGTCTCATTCGTGGGTGGCTGCGTGCGCCGATCATCGAAACAGATGATAAAGGCAAACGTCAGCCCCCGCAAAAGAGTGAGCAAGGGACGCCGCAGGGAGGAGTGATCTCTCCACTGCTGGCGAACTTATATCTGCACTGGTTCGATAAAGTGT